>BAXE01000010.1 GCA_001310415.1 Enterovibrio sp. JCM 19048
GAAGGCAGAGGCGGAAGAAGCGGCGCGCTTAGCAGCGGAAGCACAAGCGAAGACAGAGGCTGAAGAAGCTGCACGTCTGGCGACGGAAGCACAAGCGAAGGCAGAGGCTGAAGAAGCCGCGCGTTTAGCTGCGGAAGCGCAAGCGAAGGCAGAGGCTGAAGAAGCCGAAGCGAAGGCAGAGGCGGAAGAAGCAGTGCGTCTGGCGGCGGAAGCCCAAGCGAAGGCAGAAGCGGAAGAAGCCGCACGTCTGGCCGCGGAAGCACAAGCCAAGGCAGAAGCCGAGGAAGCTGCACGTCTGGCTGCAGAAGCCGAAGCTAAGGCACAAGCCGAAGAAGAAGCCCGTTTAGCAGCGGAAGCACAAGCCAAAGTACAGGCTGAGCAGGAAAAACCAAAGCGCGAAGGTTTCTTCGCCCGATTGAAGCGCGGTCTTCAAAAAACCAAAGCCAACCTGGGTGCCGGTTTCTTTGGTCTGTTCAGTGGCAAGAAAATCGACGATGAGCTGTTTGAAGAACTTGAAGAGCAGCTGTTGATTGCTGATGTCGGCATGGACACCACCACCAAGATCATCAACAGCCTGACCGACAAAGCGTCGCGTAAAGAGCTGAAAGACGGTGAAGCGCTGTACGGCCTGCTCAAACAAGAGATGGCTGAAATCTTGAGCAAGGTAGAAAAACCGCTTGAAGTGGAAAAGAAAGACGGCCCGTTCGTTATTCTGATGGTTGGCGTGAATGGTGTGGGTAAAACCACCACCATCGGTAAGCTGGCCAAACAATTCCAGCAACAGGGTAAGTCCGTCATGCTGGCGGCAGGTGATACCTTCCGTGCCGCAGCGGTTGAACAGCTGCAGGTATGGGGTGAGCGCAATAACGTGCCTGTGATCGCCCAGCACACAGGTGCAGATAGTGCATCAGTGATCTATGACGCGATTGAGGCTGCAAAAGCACGTAACGTCGACGTGGTCATTGCTGACACGGCAGGCCGTCTGCAAAACAAAGCTAACCTGATGGAAGAGCTGAAGAAAATCGTCCGCGTGATGAAAAAGCTTGATGAGAATGCGCCGCATGAAATCATGCTGACCATTGACGCAGGTACCGGCCAGAACGCGATCAGCCAGGCGCGTCTGTTCAACGACATCGCGCCGCTGTCAGGCATTACCCTGACCAAGCTTGACGGTACAGCGAAAGGTGGCGTGATCTTCGCCGTTGCTGATCAGTTTAATATCCCAATCCGTTATATCGGTGTGGGTGAAGGCATCGACGATCTGCGCCCGTTTGTGGCGGAAGACTTTATCGAAGCACTGTTTAGTCAGGAGGACTGACCGGCGTGATCCAGTTTCAGCAGGTAAGTAAAGCCTACCGCGGTGGGCAACAGGCATTACAGAAAGTGAGTTTTCACTTACCCAAAGGCGACATGGCGTTTCTTACCGGTCACTCTGGCGCGGGAAAAAGCACCCTGCTGAAATTGCTGTGTGCGATTGAACGGCCAAGTGACGGGCAAATCCTGTTTAACGGCCATGATATCGGCCAGATCAGCCGAAAAGAGATCCCTTTCCTGCGTCGTCATATCGGTGTGATTTTTCAAGATCACAAGCTTTTGATGGACCGCAGCGTTTTCGACAACGTGGCTTTGCCGCTGCGTATTGAACAGGCGAGCGAAAACGACATCAAAAGCGTGTCTCAGCGGCGCTAGACAAAGTGGGCTTGCTGGATAAAGCCGGATGTTTGCCCATCCAGCTTTCCGGTGGTGAGCAGCAGCGCGTCGGTATTGCCCGCGCTGTGGTCAACCGGCCTATGGTGCTGGTGGCGGATGAGCCAACCGGTAACCTGGATGCAGCACTGTCGGCGCAAATCATGGAGCTATTCCGTCAGTTCAACCAGGTGGGCGTGACGGTGCTGATGGCAACCCACGATACGTCATTGCTCAGCCGCTATGACATGCGCCGTTTTGAGCTTAACCAGGGTCATTTGTCGGAGGTGGTGCGTGGCTAACTATTTCTCGCTGCATAAGCAGCAAGGTGGTCAGGCGCTGCGCGACCTGTTGGCAAAACCGCTGGGCAATGTACTGACTGTACTGGCGCTGGCATTTGCGCTGGCGCTGCCGGCAACCCTGTTTATGCTGGCCAAAAATGTGGTGGCAGTGACCTCTGAATGGCAGGCACCAAACCAGCTGACGGTTTACCTGGAGTCGATGCCACAATCCCGTGCGCAGGATTTTGGTGATACTCTCAAAGGCTGGCCGGAAGTGGCCACAGCGGAATTTATCTCGCCGGAAGACGGCTTGACCGAGCTTCGCCAAATTCAGGGCTTTGAAGAGGCCGTGAGTTTGTTGGATGACAACCCGTTACCCGCAGTGGTTGTGCTGACGCCGGTCAGTGATCAGGCGGAAGACGTGACGGGGTTGGCATCCAAGCTACGTACCCAGTCTGAAGTGGAAGAAGTGCGCCTCGACAGCGACTGGCTCCAGCGCCTCGCTGCCATCGAGTCGCTGATTTTGACATTAACCTGGGTGTTCTCCGGTCTGATGTTACTGGCAGTGTTTTTGATTATTGGCAATACCCTGCGTTTACAGGTGTTGAACCAAAAGCAGGAAATTCAGGTCATGAAGCTGGTGGGTGCCACTGACAGCTATATCCTTCGCCCGTACTTATACACTGGCGTATGGTTGGCACTGGCAGGCGCCGTGGTTGCCTGGTTGGTCACTGCCGTGAATAGTCTGCTGATTGACGCAGCCGTGGCAAAATTGGCTACATTATATAGCAGTGGTTTCAGGCTGATGGGTCTTGGCATCGATGAAGGTTTTATTCTTCTGATGGTGACAGGGCTGATTGGCTGGTTGGCAGCGCGTCTGGCGACGGGAAAACATTTGCGGGATATTGAACCTGTTTAATATTGGCAGGTCTGAAAAGGAATGACATCGACTCAGGGTTGCAGTTTTTTTGAACTCAAGTAGAGTATGTCGGTCGCCTTGAATGGCGTAAAAATGTTCGAATGATTCGAAAAGAGGTGAAAATGACAGCAGAGATGTATGCACTGGCCCCCATCTCCCAAGATAGCCTTGATAGCTATCTACAGCAGGTAAACAGCTATCCAATGCTGACTGCGGAAGAGGAGCGCGAGCTGGCAGAACGTCTGCACTATGAAGAAGATCTGGATGCGGCAAAAAGCCTGATCCTTTCTCATCTTCGCTTTGTTGTTCATATTGCCCGTGGTTATTCCGGTTACGGATTGCCAGTGTCTGATCTGGTTCAGGAAGCAACATCGGTCTGATGAAGGCCGTTAAGCGCTTTAACCCGGAAGTGGGTGTGCGTCTTGTGTCGTTCGCTGTTCACTGGATCAAAGCGGAAATCCACGAATACGTCCTGCGAAACTGGCGTATCGTGAAAGTCGCGACCACCAAAGCGCAACGCAAGCTGTTCTTCAACCTGCGTAAATCGAAAAAGCGTTTGGGTTGGTTCAACGCCGAAGAAGTGAATATGGTTGCGGAGCAACTGGGCGTTGATGCGGCGGAAGTCCGTGAGATGGAATCCCGTCTTGCTGCGCAAGATGCAGGGTTTGACGCCGGCGCTGATGACGACGAGCGTGACGGTGGTTCCGTAGCGCCTGTTTTCTATCTGGAAGACAAAAGTTCAGATGTCGCGACAAATCTGGAATCCCAGAACTGGGAAGACCATGCAAACCGTCGTTTAGCCAGGCCATGTCAGGTTTGGATGAGCGCAGCCAACACATTATCCGTTCCCGTTGGCTGGACGACGACAACAAAGCAACATTGCAGGAACTGGCTGATCACTACCAGGTATCTGCAGAACGTATTCGCCAACTGGAAAAGAACGCGATGCGTAAACTGAAAGAGGCGGTGGGCGACGCTCTGTGATCGCCCCCAGCCCGATGGTGAAAACCGGCATTTTGCCGGTTTTTTGTGCCTGTTGATCCGCTTTTTGCCTGTGTCCGGATCAGTTGTCCACAGTTTTATTACGATCAACACTATATGTTGTGGATCCTTTCTTCTGATCCCACTTTATCAACGCAATCCACAGTCTTTTCCACAGGTGGCGAAAAAGCATACAAAGCCCGTAACTTCTTCGTGGCAAGCTTAAGAAAAAAGTCATGTACAATGGAGCATTACAGGTTCCGGGCGCATTGAATGGCTCAAACCTTTGGATACTATGACGGAGTGGAAAGGGTATAACTCATGGAACAATTTGCGCATATCTCTGTGACCGATGCTTTGGCAATGCTGGAAAGTGATGATCATCACGCTGTTATGGCGGACATCCGGGATCCTCAGTCATTTCAGCAATCTCATCCACAGGGGGCATTTCACCTGACCAACGACACCCTGGTGCAGTTTACGCAAGAGGTGGATTACGACCAGCCCGTGCTGGTGATCTGTTACCATGGCAACAGCAGTCAGGGCGCGGCACAATATCTTGTTAACCAAGGCTTTGAGCAGGTGTACAGTGTAGATGGTGGCTTTGCTGCCTGGCTTCGACAGGCTTTACCGGTAGCAGCAGGAACTGAATAACCTTTAAGAAGGGGCACTATGGTACGGTTGATTGCACTTTCCAACCCGCGTGCGGCACAGGCTTTCATTGATTACATGGCTTCACGCAATATCGACATCAAACTGATGCCCGAGGGCGAGGGGCAGTTTGCCCTCTGGCTGGCTGACAGCCAGCTTGAGGTGGAAGCGCATGCCGAACTGGAGGCGTTTTTGCAAAACCCGATGGCGGAAAAGTATCAGGCCGCCTCCTGGGACATGGCGGAAAGCCGTACTGCCCGTTTCTACTACCCGCGCCAGGGATAATGGCGTCCCTGAAACAAAATTCAGGGCCCTTCACCTTGTTTATCATGGTGGTCTGTATTGTTGTCTATGCCGGGTTGACCCTTGGCTTTGGCAACGACGTTTTCTCCCTGCTGCATTTCCCTGCCGGTGAATCACAGCAATGGCAGCTTTGGCGGCTGTTTACCCATGCTTTACTGCATTTTTCTGCCACCCACATCATCTTCAACCTGCTGTGGTGGTGGGTACTTGGCGGGCGGATTGAAAAACAGTCTGGCAGTGCCAAATTGATGCAACTGTTCCTGCTGACCGCGCTGTTCTCCGGCCTTGGCCAATATGTATTTGATGGCCCAGCTTTCGGCGGGATGTCCGGCGTCGTTTATGCACTGCTGGGTTATCTGTGGTTGATGGGCACACTGGCACCTGAGCGTGGTCTTTCCATCGAGCCTGCTTATGTCGGTTTTATGCTGCTGTGGCTGGTGGTGGGATTCTTCGAACCGTTTGGCATGGCTATTGCCAACATGGCACATCTGTTTGGTCTGGTTTCCGGCTGTGCAATCGGGCTGTTCGATGCCAAGCTTCGCAAAGCCACATAAAGCCTGTGTGCTTCACGTTGGCATTGGCAATCTTGCAGCGTAAACTGGTGGCGATGCACAATTTTACGCAGGGGATGCAGTGAAACAGATACAACGCCATCAGGAAATTCTCGACCTTGTCCGCAGCAAGGGGTATGTCAGCACCGATGATTTGGTGGCGCATTTTGATGTCAGCCCGCAGACAATCCGCCGCGATCTCAATGAACTGGCGACAGAAAACAAAATCCGTCGCCAGCACGGCGGGGCCACCATTCCATCCAGCTCCGTCAATACGGCCTACAATGCGCGTAAAGAGATGCAGTTGCAGGCCAAAAACAGACTGGCGCAGGCGCTGGTCGCCCATATTCCTGACGGTGCGACCCTGTTTATCGATATCGGTACCACGCCGGAAGCTGTCGCACGTGCTTTGCTGAACCATCAGGATCTGCGTATTGTGACCAACAACCTCAATGCCGCCAGTATCCTGATGGCGAAAGAGGACTTTCGCATCATCATGGCGGGCGGCGAAGTGCGTAACCGTGACGGTGGCATTATGGGGGAAGCGACGCTGGACTTCGTCTCCCAGTTTCGTCTGGATTTCGGCATTCTCGGGATCAGCGGCATTGATCTTGACGGCAGTCTGCTGGACTTCGACTACCATGAGGTACGTGTCAAACAGGCGATCATGGAAAACAGCCGCTCTGTCCTCCTTGCGGCTGACCACACCAAGTTTGGCCGCAACGCATGGTGAACGTGGGTAACCTGACCCAAATCGATCACCTGTTCCTGGATGCCCCCTTGCCTGAGCCCTTACAAGGGCTGCTTAAAGAAGCCGGGACACGGATTGAAGTGATCGGCTAACCGCATGCATTCAGTACTAAACCGCCGCAAGGCGGTTTTTTGTGCGCACATTTCGTGGAAATTTTCGTCATTTGATCATTGGGTCTTGTGCTTTTCTGTACTAGAATGTTCGAAATCGAAAGTTAAATGCTCGAATGAGCGCCTGATGTGAGCGTAACGCAATAGGGAGATGGCATGGAAACGAAAGAGCTGCAGGGCAATAACGACATTCTCGACTTGATTGTGGTCGCGGCGGGATTAATGGGGCGGGTATTGCAGCAGACGCCAGTGGCCGGGGTCTGCGTGTCGGACTGTATGATGCTGCCGACTTTGCTTCTGCCACGTCATCTGCCAGCTCCAAACTTATCCATGGCGGTTTGCGTTATCTTGAGCACTATGAATTCCGGCTGGTCAGCGAAGCGTTGGCTGAGCGGGAAGTGATCCTGAAAAAAGCCCCGCACCTTGCCTGGCCAATGCGTTTTCGCCTGCCGCACCGCCCCCATTTGCGTCCTGCGTGGATGATCCGTATCGGCCTTTTCCTCTACGACCATCTGGGCAAGCGCACTACATTACCGGCCAGTAAAGGTATCCGTTTCGGTGAGGATTCAGTGCTGAAGCCAAACATCACCAAAGGCTTTGAATACTCGGATTGCTGGGTGGATGATGCGCGTTTGGTGATCCTGAATGTCATGGATGCGGCGGAGCGCGGCGCGGAGGTGCGCAACCGCAGTAAAGTCACCCGTGCCGAACGCAACAATGGCCTTTGGGAAGTGACGGTTCATGATGAAATTGCCAACACTACTTTCACCCGCAAAGCTAAAGTTCTGGTTAACGCAGCGGGTCCTTGGGTCAAAGAATTTTTCGATCAGGCACATCACTCAAATCCCCGCGTGGTATCCGCTTAATCAAGGGCAGCCATATCGTGGTGCCACGGGTACACAATGAACCGAGTGCTATATCCTGCAAAACGAAGATGGGCGCATCGTCTTCGTGCTTCCGTATCTGGATCGCTTTTCCGTGATTGGTACCACGGATGTCGAATACAAAGGCAACCCGCGCGATGTGGCGATTGAAGACAAAGAGGTCGAGTACCTTCTGAGCGTTTACAACCAGCACTTCAAATCTCCCCTCAGCAGGAATGACGTAGTGTGGACATACAGCGGTGTGCGCCCGCTTTGTGATGATGAGTCAGACTCACCGCAGGCGATCACGCGCGACTACACGCTGGAGCTGGAAGACAATGGCGGTGATGCACCGATCCTTTCTATTTTCGGCGGTAAACTGACCACCTACCGTAAACTGGCGCGAGCTGCAGTGAACAAGCTGTCGCCGTTCTTTGCTGATATGGGAGAGGACTGGACGGCCAACAGCGCTTTGCCGGGCGGTGAGGGGATTTCCTCTGCCGCGGACGTGGAGAAAAAACTGGCTGCGACCTTCCCATGGATGGATACCTTTACTGCGCAGCGTCTGGCGACCACCTATGGCAGCCGTGTCTGGGTTTGGCTGGATGGCGTGAAAGATGCGTCAGAGCTTGGGCAGTCTTTTGGTCACGGACTGACTGCGCGGGAAGTGGATTATCTGGTGGCGGCAGAATATGTGCAGACGGCAGAGGATTTGCTGTGGCGCCGCACCAAGCTGGGATTGTACCTCTCCAAACAGGAGCAACAAGCTGTGGCCGATTATCTTGTAAGCCATCATGCGACCATTGCTGACAGCGCGACAATACCCGCCTGACGGCAGGGCGCAAACCTCACTACGAAGAAACACAAAAAAGGCGTACCTAGGTACGCCTTTATCGGTTAAGCCGTTTTATTGGTAGAGATATTTGGTGAACAGCAAATCTGCCAGTATTTTCTGGTTGGTTTCAGCCAACAACATTTCATTGACCTTTTCCAGACAAGCTTTGCGTATCGCCTCACGACCGGACAGCGACTTCACACGCACTTCATTTTCCTGACTCAACACCTCGATAATGGTGTCGCGGATCAGCGGCTGGTGATACTCCAGCATTTGGATCAATGACGGGTCATCCACCATGAGATCGACACGGATATTGATAAATCCGAGTTTTCGACCTTCCGTAATAAAGTTGGTGGTGATCTCAGGCTCCATCGTATAGTAACTGAATTGCGGTGCCTCATCTTCCTCCGAAGCGACGGAAGGGACGGTAAACAGCAGCGACAAGAACAAGGCGAAAACAACGGTGATATTTTTTTTCATGGTTTTTGCCAAACCCCGGATTTAATCAATCTCTTATGGTAGTTTAGCTGCGCGCGAGCAGGCACAGCTGTGTACAATAGCGCACTTCTAATACTAAACATTATTGGCCGATTCGGCGAAAGTTTTGTGGTTTTTTGCTCTTTGGCTCAGGATAACATGTCAGATTTCAAGCAATTACACATACAAGCTCTGGTGGAGGCAAACTGGGAGACACCAGACTGGCAGCGGCTGGAACCAACATGGGAAGGAAATTGGCTCCTAGAGCGTCACTCCATGACGGAACGCTTGAAAGCCCATTGCGACACCCTGACTGTCGACGTATTAGGACTGCATGAAATTGAGCGTGGGGCACTCTCAGAGAGTGAACGTGCCTTGTTGGGTGACGAAACCTGCATGGTGCGAGAGGTGGTGCTTTCCGGTGATGATACTACCTGGCTGTGTGCCCGTACCCTGGTACCCATGTCTACCCTGACCGAGCAGGAAAAGGACATTGCGGAGCTGGGTGCAGTCCCGCTTGGACACCGGTATTTAACCAGGCCAATGCTCGCCGCGATGCGATAGAAGTGGCACACCTGACCATTGATGGTACGGTTTTGCTGGCGCGCCGTTCACGCCTGTGGGTAAATGAAAAACCGATGCTGGTATCTGAATTGTTCCTGCCGCATGCACCGATTTATCAGGAGGAAGGCTAAATGGATGCAGCCAAAGCCCGTGCTTTCTGGCAGCTGACGCGAATGGACAGGCCAATTGGCAGCCTGCTGCTGCTCTGGCCAACACTCTGGGCGCTGTTTCTGGCCGCAGACGGCTTGCCTTCACTCAATGTGCTGGTGGTGTTTGTGCTGGGTGTGGTGATGATGCGCGCGGCAGGCTGTGTGATTAATGATTTTGCCGACCGCAATTTCGACGGTCATGTGAAGCGCACCAAAGCACGTCCGCTGCCATCCGGTCTGGTGACAGCCAAAGAAGCGCTGGCCTTGTTCGGCCTTCTTATCCTCGGCGCCTTTTTACTGGTGCTGACCCTCGACCCCCTCACCATCAAATTGTCTGTTGTCGCCGTGCTTTTGGCGTCGGTCTATCCCTTTATGAAGCGTTACACCCATATGCCACAACTGGTACTGGGAATGGCGTTTAGCTGGGCGATCCCGATGGCGTATGCGGCGCAATCCGGTGAATTGCCACCGGTCGCCTGGATGCTGTTTCTCGCCAACGTGGCATGGACAGTGGCCTACGACACTCTGTATGCCATGGTTGACCGTGATGATGACCTGAAAATTGGCATCAAGTCTTCAGCCATCCTGTTTGGCAGATATGACAAAATCGCCGTTGGCCTGCTGCAATTGGTGACGTTACTGCTGCTGACGCTGGTGGGTTATCTGAGCCAGCTTGCCACCGTCTATTACTGGTTCCTGCTTGCGGCTTCTGCTCTGTTTGTTTACCAGCAGTGGCTGGCACGCCAACGTGAGCGCGATGCCTGCTTTAAAGCCTTCCTGAATAACAACTATGTTGGGATGCTGATTTTTATTGGCTTCGCGCTGGCTGTCATTCTTAAGTAATACACTGGTGGCATCAGAAAAAGAAAACCCTCGCATGGCGAGGGTTTTTTGTTGGGGCTTATTCTGCAGGGTGGCTCTGTATCGCTTCGATAGTGAGCTGTACTTCCGGCGAGATCAGGCCGAAGACAGATTCGCGCAGCGCTTCCACCTTGTCGGTACGGGCATGGTCATCCTCATTGAGGTAGCCTTCTTCGCGCAGTGAGTTGAGCAGGGTAGAGAACACCCCTTTATCAAAGAACTCCGGCGCGTTGATACCGTGCAGGCGGCTCAGGCGCTGTGCCATCATCTGGCTCTGCTGCTCAAGGTCGGACTTCGACGTGTCTGGCTCATGGCTGAACAGGGCCAGGGTGATTGCATAGCGCTGCAGCGTTTCGGCAATAGTGCGGCCGAGCAGTTGAAGCTGGGTCAGCTTCGCCGGGTTGCGGCTGATGGTTTCACCGTCAACGATGATCAGCGACTGGCGCTCCATCTCAATTAGGGTCGCATCCAGATAGCTTTCCAGTGACGCATCATCAAAGCTCATAAACAGCTCTGCTTTCAGCAGCGGATAGAGACGGCGTACTGTGTCAAACAGCATACTGCGGTGGACACTGGTCTTGAACGTCAGCATCTGCGCGACCAATGATGGGATCGCAAACAGGTGGATGATGTTGTTGCGGTAGAAGGTCATCAGGATCGCCTGATGGCGGTCCAGTGAAATCACTTCACCCAAAGAGTCTTTCTCTACCACGAACTTGTTCAGGCTCAGTGCGTGCTCAACCAGCTCCTGCGCCGAGTCTGTCGGTACTGTACTGGTTGCTGAATACGGTACTTGACGCAGCAGTTCAAGGTAAATCGTCAGCTGCTGTTCCAGCGCTTCACGGCTCAGCGCGCGTTGGCGCGAGGCCAGCAGGGCTGTGGCACACAGGTCAGGGCGTTGGCAGCAGCAGCATCGTTGATTTTGGTCATCATGCGGTCGGCCAGCTCGTTCACCACAGGATTGAGCCAGTTTGGACGCTGAGGCTCAATCGGGTCGATGTCCTTTTGCCACTCCGGTGCTTTCTCATTCAGGAAATGGTTCACCGGGATCGGTTCGCCAAAGTTCACATAGCCTTTGCCGTAGTTACGCAGCTTGCGCACGATACCCACCACCTGGCCGAAGTTTTCTTTTTCCTTGCGCTTGCCCTGAAGCTCTTTGGCGTAGGTGCTGACTTCCATCACGTGCTCATAGCCAATGTAGACAGGCACCAGGGTGACAGGACGTTTCAGACCACGCAACATGGCCTGGATAGTCATGGCCAGCATGCCGGTTTTCGCTGGCAGCAAACGGCCAGTGCGTGAGCGGCCGCCTTCGGAGAAGTATTCGACGGAATAACCTTTGGCAAACAGCTCGGCGAGGTATTCACGGAATACGGTCGAATAGAGGCGGTTGCCTTTGAAGGTACGGCGCAGGAAAAATGCACCGCCACGGCGGAAAATCGGGCCTGCCGGGAAGAAGTTCAGGTTTACACCCGCGGCAATGTGCGGTGGTACCAGACCTTCTTTATAAAGGACGTAAGACAGCAGCAGGTAATCCATGTGTGAGCGGTGACACGGCACATAGACAATCTCATGACCGTCCTGGGCCAGCTTACGCACGCGCTCTGCATTGTTGATATTAATGCCTTGATACAGCTTGTTCCAAAGCCAAGTCAGGACACGATCGCCATAGCGAATGAGGCTTGGTGAGAAATCTGCCGCGATCTCTTCCATCATGTCGATGGCTTCTTTGCGCACTTTCTCAACCGGTACATTGCGGCTTTCTGCCTCGTCCTGTACCGCTTTGTCGATGGCTTTGGATGCCAGCAGTCGCTTGAACAGAGCCTGACGGTTTGGCAAGTTCGGGCCGGATGCTGCCAGTTTCTGGCGTGAGAAGTGGATTTTTGCCACACGCGCCAGTTTGTAGGCGATGGTGGTATCCGTGCCATGCTTGTCCGCCATGTAACGCAGGGATACTGCGTTGCTCAGGCGCACCATGCTGTCACGGCCCAACGTCAAAATAGTGTAGAACTTCTGCAGGCCGTTCATGGCCTGTAGTGTCGCCGCCGCAGGGCGTGATTCATTGCCTGGGTTGCGGTCCCATACCACAGAAGCGGGTACCAGCTGGATATCCAGTTCGCTGTCGCGTTTGTGCAGCTCCAGCAGTTCTGTAAAGAGTTCGATGGATTCCTGAGGTACCGGATCGCTGCTTTCAAACATGCGCTTACCTTCAGAGATAAACACATAGCGTCGCAGGGTTTTTCCACCCAGCTCGAGCGGTTCGAGCGGATCAGGCAGGCCGAGTTGCAGGCAGCTGCTGCGAAGGGTCAGCAGGTCGGTATGAGAGCGGAATGGCAGTACATAAACCATCGGGCGGGACAGGTCGAGGTCCAGCTGGGCGATGGGGTCTGACGGAATACTGATGGTCTTCACCAGCACCGACAGCGGTAAATTCAATAATTTGTGATACATCGATTGGCGAGCAGACATCTGAGCGCAGCCTCTTATATTTTGTGCGACGCAAGTCTAGCAGAAATCGTCCCCGAACTTGCAGCGAAATGACACGTTTCTCAGGGGTATTGCAGCAGATGTGTCGCATTCGTGTTTCATTGCAACAAATGAAAACTGTGACCGCGGCACGGTGAATGGAGCCAATTGATGCAAAATGCGCCTTTTCAAGTGGTTAAACACTGGATATACTCACAGTTAACTGTATAAAAAGACAGGTCAAACTATGAAGCCGTTAACCGCTAGACAGCAGCAAGTCTTTGATTTGATCAAAGCAAAAATCGACGATAACGGTATGCCGCCAACGCGTGCTGAAATCGCGAAAGAACTGGGGTTCCGCTCAGCCAATGCCGCTGAAGAACATTTGAAAGCGCTGGCGCGTAAAGGTGTATTGGAAATCGTGCCGGGTGCATCGCGCGGGATCCGCCTGTTGGTGGAAACCGAAGCTGCAAACGACGAGGAAGGGTTACCACTGATTGGCCGTGTGGCTGCCGGTGAACCTATCCTGCTCAAGAGCACGTGGAAATGCACTATCAGGTTGACCCTAACCTGTTCAAGCCAAATGCAGATTTCCTGCTGCGCGTTAACGGTATGAGTATGAAAGACATCGGCATCATGGATGGCGATTTGTTGGCAGTGCACAAAACCCAGGATGTCCGCAACGGACAGGTCGTGGTGGCGCGTGTTGAAGACGATGTCACGGTTAAACGTTTGGAGCGCAAAGGCACCCAGGTTTGGCTGCATGCCGAAAACGAAGAGTTTGCGCCAATAGTTGTAGACCTGACCCAGCAAAATCTCACCATTGAAGGCATTGCCGTCGGTGTGATCCGAAATACCGACTGGATGTGATTTTAATTATCACATTCTGTTAACAAGCGATGGCTTGTACCGAAAGGTGCAGGCCATTTTATTCAGTGCGGTTTTCTGTCTCTTTCCCATCCCTTTCTCACTCTCGCCTCGCGCCAAATACGCCCGGATTCATTGATGATGATACATCTGTCTTCATCTCGTAAATTCGTGGCAGATATCATGTTTTTATGTTTTCCACTGTACATTTTTTGTTCTTTGCTTATTCCTTGCCTAGCTTTAGTTGTAAACAAAGTGTTAACCGAAGTTTCTATTTTCCTGACCCAGTTCACAGTCCAAATTGTGGTATGAACGATACGAGGAGGGACGCGGTGACGACTCGCCAATTGCTTTTCTTCATTGCTATGCTGCCATCCTTCACGGCGCTGGCCGCAAATGAACACTCGCCTTTTAACCTGACTCCCGGCGTCACGCAGATCAGTGAGAAGGTCTATGGCCTTCATATGACCATCCTCTGGATTTGTGTTGCGATTGGTGTTGTGGTCTTTGGTCTGATGTTCTGGGCCATTATCCACCACCGTAAATCTAAGGGCGCGGTGGCAGCGAATTTCCACGAAAGCACCAAGGTGGAAATCCTTTGGACCCTGATCCCCTTCGTCATCCTGATAGCCATGGCAATTCCCGCCACCAAGGTATTGCTGGCGATGGAAGACCCATCCGATTCAGATATCACCATCCAGATCACCGGTTCCCAGTGGAAATGGCATTACCGCTATTTTGACCAGGGCGTGGAGTATTTTTCCTTGCTCGCAACTTCCCCGGCACAGATTGAAGGTGAGCAGAAAAAGCGTGAAACCTATTTGCTCGAAGTTGACCGTCCGCTGGTATTGCCGGTAGGCAAGAAAGTGCGCTTCCTGATCACCTCGGAAGATGTCATTCACTCCTGGTGGGTGCCGGCATTTGCGGTGAAGAAAGATGCCAACCCCGGCTTTATCAATGAAGCGTGGACGCGCATTGATGAGCCCGGCATATACCGCGGTCAGTGTGCTGAGCTTTGCGGCAAAGACCATGCTTTATGCCGATTGTGGTGATTGCCAAACCGGTGGACGAGTTTGAATCTTGGGTTCAGACCACGGCGACCGAGCAGCAGAAGGTGCGTGATGAAGAGCAGAAACTGCTGGCGATGAACATGGATATGGATGAGCTGATGACACTGGGCGAAGAGGTTTACAACTCCCGCTGCGCTGCCTGTCACCAGGTTAATGGCCTAGGTTTACCGGGCGTCTTCCCGGGTCTGGCAGGCTCTGAGATTGCAACCAAGCCTGAGCGCATGGTCGATCACCTCAATATCGTGATCCATGGCAAGCAGGGCACGGCCATGCAGGCTTTTGGGGCGCAGCTGGGCCTGAAAGAGCTGGCTGCGGTTATCACTTATGAACGTAACGCCTGGGGCAACAACACCGGCGATGCTATCCAGGCATCGCAGATCAATGCCGTTTTGAACGGTGACGATCTTTAAGGAGGCAAACCCATGACAGATATGACGCCGGATCAGGTCGGCCATGACAGCCACGACCACGATCATAAACGCGCGGGATAATGCGTTGGCTGCTGACCACCAACCACAAAGACATCGGTACCATGTATCTGGTGTTCAGTTTCACCATGTTTATGGTCGGTGGGGCAATGGCGCTGGTGATCCGTGCTGAGCTGTTTCAGCCGGGTTTGCAATTGGTCCAGCCGAATTTTTTCAACCAGATGACCACAGTGCATGGCCTGATCATGGTGTTTGGTGCCGTAATGCCGGCCTTTACCGGCCTTGCTAACTGGATGGTGCCGTTGATGATTGGCGCGCCGGACATGGCGCTGCCAAGGATGAACAACTGGAGTTTCTGGATTTTGCCTTTCGCTTTCCTGATGCTTCTTTCCTCTCTGTTTATGGAAGGGGGCGGCCCCAATTTTGGCTGGACCTTTTACGCGCCGCTTTCCACCATTTACTCGCCAGACAGCACGGCATTGTTTGTGTTTGCCGTTCACATCATGGGGATCAGCTCCATCATGGGGGCGATCAACGTTATCGTCACCATCATGAACCTGCGTGCACCGGGCATGACCTACATGAAAATGCCTCTGTTCGTTTGGACCTGGTTTATTACCGCGTTTTTGCTGATTGCCGTGATGCCGGTTCTGGCGGGGGCGGTCACCATGGTGCTGACGGACAAGTATTTCGGCACCTCCTTCTTTGATGCTGCAGGCGGTGGCGACCTGTGATGTTCCAACATATTTTCTGGTTCTTTGGCCACCCTGAGGTCTACATCATGATTTTGCCAAGCTTTGGCATTATCTCGGCCATTATTCCGACCTTCTCGCGTAAGAAGCTGTTCGGTTATGCCTCTATGGTGTACGCGACGGCGTCTATTGCCGGTCTGAGCTTCCTGGTTTGGGCGCACCACATGTTCACCACCGGGATGCCAGTGTTTGCCGAGCTATTTTTCATGTACTGCACCATGCTGATCTCGGTGCCAACCGGGGTGAAAGTGTTTAACTGGGTGGCGACCATGTGGCGGGGCTCGCTGACGTTCGAAACCCCCATGCTGTTTGCGCTGGCCTTTATTGTACTGTTCACGATTGGCGGTTTTTCCGGCCTGATGCTGGCCATTACCCCAGTAGATTTCCAGTACCATGACACCTACTTTGTGGTTGCCCATTTCCATTATGTGCTGGTCTCTGGTGCCATCTTCTCCATCATGGCAGCGGCCTATTACTGGATGCCGAAATGGACCGGGCATATGTACAACAAGAAACTCGCCAACTGGCATTTCTGGTGCTCACTGATTTCGGTCAACATCCTGTTCTTCCCTATGCACTTCCTTGGCCTTGCCGGCATGCCGCGCCGTATTCCTGACTATGCGCTGCAGTTTGCTGACATCAACGCCATTGTCAGTGTAGGCGGCTTCCTGTTTGGCTTTTCCCAGCTGATTTTCCTGGCCGTAGTGATTAAATGTGTGCGTGGCGGTGAGCCTGCACCGGCTAAACCCTGGGAAGGTGCTGAAGGCCTGGAATGGACGATCCCATCGCCTGCGCCTTACCACACTTTTGCTACCCCGCCGAAAATCGATTGAGGACGGCGTATGAGTGATCAGGAACAGACCCAGAACAACGGCCGCTCAGCACTGAAACTGGCTGGCATGGCATTCCTGATGTTTGGTTTTGCCTACGCCTTGGTGCCTTTGTATGACGTGTTTTGTGATATCACAGGCATCAATGGCAAAACGGACAACAGTGTGGCGGTTGAAAGCCAGCAGGTGGACTTTTCCCGCACGGTGACGGTTGAGTTTGTTGCCTATATCAACCCGGGTCTGGGGTGGGATTTTGTGCCGGAAGTGCAGAAAGTCAAAGTACACCCGGGAGAAACCCGGACTATTGCCTATCACGCGAAAAACAATACTGCGACAAGTGCGGTAGGCAGGCGGTACCGTCTGTCACGCCGGGGCTTGCTGCCCAGTACCTGAATAAAATCGAATGTTTCTGTTTTAACCGCCAGCCGCTGGAAGCCGGAAAAGATGCCGAGCTGCCGCTGGTGTTTTATGTCGATCCGGCACTGCCGGAAGACATCAGCACCCTGACGCTGGCTTACACCTTGTTCAGCGCTAAACCCGAGCCTGTGACTCAATAAACGCAGTGAGGTCATCATGACAACGCCAACGCAAAACGATGTCCAACAGGAATACCAACACTACTATGTTCCGGCGCAAAGTGGCTGGCCGATTGTCGGCGCTATCGCACTGTTCTTTATTGCGGTCGGTGCCGGTTCAACGGTTGCTGGCCTTTTTGGCGGCAACGGCCCGTATCTACTTTTCGCCGGTTTCGGTGTACTCATCATCATGCTGGTGGGGTGGTTTCGCGATGTGATTCGTGAATCTCTCGGCGGGCTGTATTCCGACCAGATGGATCGCTCGTTCCGCCAGGGAATGAGCTGGTTTATCTTCTCGGAAGTGATGTTCTTTGCCGCGTTCTTTGGCGCGCTGTTCTACGCAAGGTTGATCGCTGTGCCCTGGCTGGGCGGCGCGAGCAACAACGCCATGACGGCCGAGCTGTTGTGGCCGGATTTCATTCCGACCTGGCCGCTGGAGAAAACGCCGGGTGGTCTGGAAACCACAGCCATGGGGGCGTGGGGCTTACCGCTGATCAACACCCTTATCCTGCTTTCCTCTTCCATCACCATTCATATTGCCCATGTCGCCCTTGAGCAGGGCAACCGCCAACGGCTGAAAATCTTCCTGGCATTAACTGTTCTGCTGGGCTGGACTTTCCTTGGCCTGCAGGCTGAAGAGTATATCCATGCCTATGAAGAGCTGAACCTGCGTCTGGATTCGGGGGTGTATGGCAATACCTTCTTTCTGCTCACCGGTTTTCATGGCATGCATGTGTTCTTGGGGTCAGTCATCCTGTTCATTATCTGGCTCAGAGTCATGAAAGGGCATATGACGCCTGAGCACCACTTTGCCTTCCAGGCGGGTGCCTGGTACTGGCACTTTGTGGATGTGGTGTGGCTGTGCCTGTTTGTGTTTGTCTACATTCTCTAGCGGTCAGTAAGGGCGTGGATTTGGTTCAATCGCGCCCGTTGCCAGCGCAATCAGGAGAATGACAAACACAATGACCGAAAACAGTACGCGGCGACCAAGGTAGCGCGACATCGGGACATCCGATTTCCCTTTCACCAGGATAGGCAGCGCACGGAACAGGTTGTAGATAATAAATATCAGCAGACAGACGAGGATCCCTTTGAGCAGCATATCGCCTCCAGAGAGTCAAAACGGTGATCAACGCGGTGAAAGGGCGACCTCAAAGGGCAAACCTTCACTGAGAAGAGTGGGTTTTCTTCTATTCACTGTGGTGGCGACTGTGCTGCTGGTCAAGCTGGGGTTGTGGCAAATGTCCCGTGGCGCAGAAAAAGCGGCACTGCTGGAGTCGTTGGCAATGAAAAGCCAACAGACAGCGACTTCGTTGGAGGCGGCAGACGGGAAGGGTTTCGGGGTTTCACTTAGCGGTGGTTTTGCAGAAGACCGCAGTGTGCTGTTGGACAATCAGACCCACGAAGGACGTGTTGGTTACCGCTGGTTTGCACCGTTTCAAAGTGGCGAACAGTGGGTGCTGGCAGAATTGGGATGGGTCGCGGCACCGGCAAGCCGCGAGTCACTTCCCGAATTGCCAACTCTTTCTTCGGTTCAGGGCATCAGGGGCGTATTGGACAAGCCTTCCGAGCGGATCGTGCTGGGTGGAAGCAATACCGAGACGGGCTGGCCGCGCCGGGTTCAGACTATTGAACCCTCACAGCTTGGATCGGCGATGGGGCTGACATTGTCTCCCTGGGTGGTCAGGGTCAATGCCGTGGATAGCGCCGACAACACATTTTCACAGCCGGCCATTCCTGTGTGGGAGCCGGTGGTGATGAAACCCGAAAAACATTATGCCTACGCCGCGCAGTGGTTTGGATTGGCTCTGGTGGTAGTGGTGGGTTTTGGCATCTGGTGGAGGAGGACGTCGCGATGAAGGGAAAGAAAGCGTTACTCTTGGTTACCTTGGTGTTTGTTTTACCGGTTGCCATGGCCAAACTGGTGCTCGAAATGGGCTGGTTCCATAAAGGTGTCACCAATAACGGAGAACTTCTGGCCGAAGCTGTGCAGGCAGACTGGCTGCCTCACACCGGCCAGTGGCGGTTAGTTTATGCGCTGAACGGTGACTGCGATCGCCGCTGCGAAAGCGCCCTGTTCCAGTTGAATCAAATCCCTGTCGCGGTAGGACGTGAGCGCGACAGGGTGGCCAGTATCCTCCTCACCCCGCCGTCGGCCGGTGTGACACAGGGCGACAATGTCACCCTGCAGGAAATGGATGCTGTGCAGCAGCAGGACATTGCTGCCCTTCCTTACGCAGACGCTGCCATCTACCTCGTCGACCCACTGAATAATCTGATCCTTGCCTATCCCGTCCCGGAAGAGGAAACGGCACAGATCACCCAGAGCAAAGGGCTTTTGAGCGACCTTCGCAAACTGATGAAACTGTCCAAAGTGGGTTGAGGAAGAGGGTGAATATGGATAAAGAAAAACGCTATCTGGCTCTTATCTATGGTGCATTACTGCTTTCCGTCATCGTGGTTGGGTTGGGTGCTACACCCGTTTAACCGAAGCCGGGCTGGGTTGCGGACTGGCCGGGATGCTATGGCTTTCTCACCGTGCCACATTCAGAAGAAAAAATCGCAAAGGCGACAGAAGCTTTTCCCCACGCGCCGGTGGAAGTCCACAAAGCCTGGAATGAAATGATCCACCGCTATGTGGCGGGTACGCTTGGGTTGGTGATTGCCGCGATTGCTGTGCTGGCATGGCGTGTCCCAGGGCGTTACCGCTTGTTGCCCACTTTGCTGGTGGGCGTGGTGTGCTTTCAGGCCGCGCTGGGGATGTGGACGGTCACCATGAACCTGATGCCGGTGGTGGTGATGGGGCACCTGCTGGGCGGCTTTACCACAGTCACCCTACTTTTTCTGCTGGCCTTAATGGAACGAAGGCGCATCGATAGCACCATACAGCAAGACTGTGATGCTGCTGGGCGTCCGGCAATAGGCGGAAAGCTCAAAGCCTTGAGTCTCGCGGCGCTGCTGGCGGTGGTGATGCAGATAGCACTTGGCGGCTGGACATCCGCCAACTACGCGGCACTGGTATGTACCCAGCTTCCGGTATGCGAAGTGGATTGGGTGGAAAAATATGACCCCGATGCCTTCCATCCGGTGAGTCCGGAAAATCACACTTACCAATATGGCGTGCTGGGGTTTGATCAGCGGGTGACTATCCATGCTACCCACGCCTGGGTGCCATGTTGGTAACCGCATTGGTGTTGCTGCTTGCAGTTGCGGTTAAAAAGCCGTTGGGGAGTGGGGCGTCATGGGTGCTCGGTGCGGCGCTGGCGCTGCAAATCACCCTCGGTGTGACCAATGTTGTGGCTTATTTACCGTTGCCGGTAGCCGTCGCCCACAATCTTGGTGGTTTACTACTGTTGCTGATGACAGTGCGCACTGTGCTTGGGGTTTTCTCTCCACGGCCTTTGACGGCAACCACTTCTTCACTCCGGGATACTGGGAGGTTAAGCCATGGCTAAATCATCATCGCCTTCGCTCACCAACAGAGTTTCCACTGCAGGAATACCGCACTGGCGGGATTACCTTGAGCTCACCAAGCCCAAAGTGGTCGCTATGCTACTGCTGACGGCTATGGTGGGAATGTGCCTTGCCGTGCCTGCCTTGCCACCTGCCACGTCGTTGTGCTGGGTTTGCTCGGGATTGGCATGCAATCTGCGGCGGCAGCAGTGTTTAACCATGTGATTGACAGGCGTATTGACCAGAAGATGCAGCGAACCATTCACCGTCCAGTTGCCAAGGGAAGAGTAGGTACAACGCAGGCATTGATGTTCGGTTGCCTGCTGATGGTGGCGGGCTTCGCGGTTCTCTGGATCTTGAATGCGCTGGTTGCCTGGCTGACCTTCGCCAGCCTCATTGGTTATGCGCTGGTGTACACGGTCTGGCTGAAACATGCCACGCCGCAGAATATTGTGATTGGCGGTCTGGCCGGGGCGATGCCGCCGCTGCTTGGCTGGGTAGCCGTGACCGGAACGCTTGACCCTCATGCGCTGTTGCTGGTGATGCTGATTTTTACCTGGACGCCACCGCATTTCTGGGCGCTCGCTATTCACCGCGAGAAAGATTACGCCAAAGCGGGCGTGCCAATGTTGCCTGTGACCCACGGCATTGAATTTACCAAAACCATGATTTTGCTCTACACCATGCTGCTGGTTGTCGTTGGCTTGTTGCCCTGGCTTGCAGGCATGAGCGGCGTGATTTATCTCGTCGGCAGTCTGGCGCTCAACCTGGGTTTTGTCTGGTACGCCTGGCAGCTCAAATTCGCCGATCGCAAAGGGCTGGCGTGGCAAACCTTCAAATATTCTATCTGCACGTGTTCGGGCTTTTTGTCGCCCTTCTGGCGGATCATGCGTGGTATGCTCTGACTTAGTATCACAACGCATGAAACTGGCAGGCAAGGATGTCTCACTCAACCCTTTCATTTTCAACGCCGCGGCTCGAAGCCGCGGCGTTGTTGTCAGCGACTGTTCCCCCGGCCTTTGCCGGAGAACTTGCGGCGCTGCTCACCCCGGCAGTCAAACAGCATTTACCCCCTGATATTCAGGCCGCATCAGATGCCCACGCTGCCAGCCGCTGGCTGAAGGCGACTCGTGAAGAGGCGGATTTCCTTGCCGTGACTGAGCGCGAAAGCCACACGCTGGTGGGGTTTATCCTGCTGTATTCAGAAGTTAATACGGACCAGATGCTGAACCTGCGCCTTGGTTATGTGATTGGTGAGCCTGGCAGGGAAGGGTTATGCCAGTGAAATGCTGGCCGGTCTGGTTGAAGCTTGCCACGCTGCTGGTGACATTGCTTCGTTGTCGGGAGGGGCTGACGCGGAAAACATAGCGTCTATCCGGGTGCTCGAGAAAAACGGCTTTGTCCGCGACAGCGAATCATCGGGTGGTACCGTCTTTTTAACCCGCCGCTTCTGATAAACTCCGGTCAACTGATTGAACTTCTGAGCCAATTTATGCTGTCTGCGCTTCGACAAAAGGCCCTGCACGTGCGGGTGTTCTCCCTCGCTTTTCCCATGGTGCTCTCCAATATCACTGTGCCTTTACTTGGCTGGTGGATGCGGCGGTTATCGGCCATCTCGATCACGCCTGGTATCTTGGCGGAGTAGCCGTCGGTAGCACCATGATTGCTGTAACCTTCTGGGTACTCGGCTTTTTGCGCATGGCAACCACGGGTCTGACGGCGCAGGCCTATGGCGCCAATGACAAAACCGGCCTTGCCAATGTTTTCCTGCAGGGGCTGTCGCTGGCCTGGTTGCTGGCGCTTGCCATTGTTGCCCTGCATCCGCTGATTTCAGATCTGGTGTTCAGCTACAGTGATGCCAGCACGGAAGTGAAGCGCTATGCCGACGAATATTTTTCGGTGCGGATCTGGAGTGCACCGGCGGCGCTGACCAACCTGGTGATCATGGGTTGGCTGCTCGGCGCACAGAACGCCAAAAAGCCGATGATGCTGCTTATTCTGATTAACGTTATCAATATCGTGCTGGATGTGTTGTTCGTGGTCGGCTTTGGCTGGAAAGTGCAGGGTGCGGCAGCGGCAAGTGTGATTGCCGATTACAGCGGTATGGCGCTGGGACTTTATTTTGTCGCCCAGCGTTGGCAGCGCGAACTGTTGCCTTCACCATTTGAACAATGGAAGAAGGCCTCCTCCGGCATGGGACGTCTGCTGAAACTCAACCGGGACATTTTCCTGCGAAGCCTGTGCCTGCAACTGGCGTTTACCTTTATGACGTTTCAGGCGCGACCCTGGGTGATGACGTGGTAGCGGCCAACGCGGTGCTGATGAACTTCCTGATGCTGGTCTCGTTTGCCATGGACGGCTTTGCCTATGCCATGGAAGCCATGGTGGGCAAAGCTGTGGGTGCGAAAAACCGCGATGAATTGCTCGATTCCCTGACTGCAACAACCTTCTGGAGCCTGATCATTTCCCTTTTGATCACTGCCGCTTTCCTCGTTGGTGGCAATGCCATTGTCGAGCTTATTTCGGACATTCCTGCCGTGCGGGAGCAGGCAATGATTTATCTGCCATGGCTGATTGCCATGCCGCTGGTTTCGATGTGGTGTTTTCTGCTGGATGGGGTGTTTATCGGGGCGACACGGGGGCGCGAAATGCGCAATACCATGTTTGTCGCCATGGCCGGCTTTTTTGCGATTTGGTGGTCGTTAAGCAGTTTGGGTAATCATGCGCTTTGGGCGGCCATGTTGGGGTTTATGGCGCTGCGCGGGCTGACGCTGGGGACTTTGTTTGTTTACCAGTGGCGTCACCAAACCTTCCTGACTGCATCACATGGATAGGAAGAGAAATAAAAAAGGCGCCACCGGCGCCTTTTCCAATTCGATCCACACTTAGTAGTAAGAGTGATCACCGTGCGCGTGTTCAGTCACATCGCGTACCGCGTTCAGCTCACCGCTGAATTCTTCCAGCAGTTGCTTCTCGATACCGTCTTTCAGGGTAACGTCAACCATTGAACAGCCATTACAACCGCCGCCAAACTGGATGACAGCAACGCCATCCTCGGTGATTTCAATCAGGTTGATGTGACCGCCGTGGCCTGCCAGCTGAGGGTTTACCTGAGTCTGGATAACGTATTCCACGCGCTCCATCAGTGGGGCGTCATCAGACACTTTACGCATTTTTGCGTTGGGTGCTTTCAGGGTCAGTTGTGTGCCCATCTTGTCAGTGACGAAATCAATCTCTGCATCTTCCAGAAATGGAAGGCTCAGCTCATCCACATACGCGGAGAAACCGTTGAAGCTGATTTCGGTGTCGGTCGCTTCCACTGCATCCTGAGGGCAGTAAGAAACGCCGCATTCTGCATTTTGCGTGCCTGGGTTAACCACGAATACGCGGATATTAGTGCCTTCTGGTTGCTGCTCTAGCAACTTCACAAAATGGCTTTGTGCATTTTCTGAAATAATAATTTGTGACACGGTTTCTTACCTGATTTATCCGTTAACTGATGACATTGTACGCTTGTTTTCTTTCACTATCACCCCTGAAGCAGTGCGGTTTCTTGCGCTGCAGTGACTAATCCGCTGGTGGCGGGGTGCGGCAAACACAATATATATCGATGCGTTTTACACCGTGCCCGCGCAGCAGGCGGCAGAGCTGGTTGAGTGTGGTGCCGGTGGTGACAATATCGTCGACAAGGGCAATGTGCTCAGGCATTACCCCTTTGATTGAAAAAGCGTTATTGAGATTGCTTAACCGTGATTGTCGGTTCAATCCCTGCTGCTGGCGAGTGGCACGATCGCGTTTTAAGACATTGGCTCATATTGCACCTGCAACTGCCGCGCAAGGTGATGCGCCAGCACATTGCTGTGGTTAAAGCCGCGCCGCCAATGCCGTTGCCATTGCATGGGAACCGGTAGCAATACTGGCGCAGGTTGGTCGATTTCTGTCGCCAGCAGTTTGGCAAGAGAGGGCGCAAGCCAGTAGTGTCCCTGATACTTAAAGCGGTGCAACAGCTTGTCGTAGGGAAAGGTGTAACTGCTGACGCAACTGAGGCTATTCCACAAAGGGGGCGATTTCAGGCAGCGGCCACAGCTCTCCATTTCATAGGGTGTCGGTAAACCGCAGTGCAAACAGCGCGGGGGACGCGGCAAATTCGCGTGGCAGCTTTTGCACCAGGGGTATTGATGCTGATCCAACCTGTGATGACAAAGCTGACAGCGTAGCGGCAGGGCACGTAAGATAGCGCTGAACATCAAGGATATGCTTGTTGATAGACGAATGTAGGCAGTGTAAATGACGACCAAACTCTACTGGCACACGGAAGGCCAAGGCTCCGATCTGATTCTCATTCATGGCTGGGGGATGAACAGTGCCGTGTGGCAAAACATCCTGCCGGCTCTCACGCCGCACTACCGCGTCCATTGTGTGGACTTGCCCGGCTACGGTTTCAGCCAACCCACTGACAGCTTCTCGCTTGAGGAAATGGCACAGTGCTTGCTTAATAATTCACCGCAGGGATCGGTATGGGCCGGTTGGTCGCTGGGGGGCATGATTGCCACCCAAGCCGCACTTCTCGCACCTGAGCGTGTGAAAGGGTTGGTGACCATTGCCAGCTCTCCCCGGTTTGCTGCAGAACACGGATGGCGAGGGATTAAACCCGAGGTATTGCAGGCGTTTACGAAACAGTTGGCTGACGACTTCACGACGACAGTTGAACGTTTTATGGCGCTTCAGGCAATGGGGAGCCCAACAGCAAGGCAAGATATTAAGTGGTTAAAGCAGGCGGTCCTCTCTCACCCGTCGCCGCAACCCGAGGCGCTTAGCGCTGGCCTTAATATTCTTGCCGATGCTGACTTGCGGCCCCGATTGCGTGAAATCTCAATGCCTTGGCTGAGAATGTACGGTCGGCTGGATGGCCTTGTGCCGGTAAAAGTGGCACAAGAGCTAGATGTTCTGGCACCGCAGTCGCAGCGGCAAATTTTTGCCAACGCATCGCACGCACCGTTTATCTCGGATCCCGACCATTTTTCCCAGGCGTTACTGGCCTTTTGCGGAGAATGTTTGCCGTCCTGTTAATGGAAAGTGGCGAAATAAAGTGAATCGGGGCTAAATTTTATACCGAAGCTGCCGATACTTTATTCAAGTTACTTGCTATGGAATCAGGAGAGACCATAATGAATATAGGTAACGTTGGGTATTCTCAGAATCCTTACGCCAAACCCACGTCTGTGAACAACGCAGCAAAAGCGGAGCAGGTGCAGGGAAATGAGAATGCAAAACAGTCTTACGCACAGGTCGCCAAGGAAGTGTCTGAAGGTAAGGCTGTTAACAAAACAACGGAAGCCGAAGGCAAGACATCTTCGTCTCAAGTTGAGTCTTTCACTTATGGGGCACTGGGCATGGACCATCCCGATGAAGTGAAAAGCAACGACGATGCTGCGTATTCCGCCGGTCAGGTGCTGTCAGCACTGGGTACCATTGGTGGACTGATCGCAGTATTGGTCTAGTTTCGCTATAGAGATATAGCACGCGCATTCGCGGGGTTTCCCCGCGCTATGCTCGCTGGCGACAAGGCCTTCGGTCGATGTTTGGAGTAACATTGGCATGAACATTTCGCCCGCAAACGTCAGCATACCGGCTGTCGTACCGTCAGTGAACCCGCCAACGGAGCAAGTTGCGCGGGAAAATCGCGTGCGCGAAAAAATTGTCCCTGCACGCCAACCCAATGCCAGCGCCGAAGAAAAGCCGGTTACACAGGAAGAGAAGCAACTTCGCAAGCCTTCCTGGGATGCTTCTGAGCATCCGGATTACGCCGAGCTCTCCCGCCAGCCCCGTCAGTTTGACGGCGCGCAGTTTGCCGCCCATGAAACACTCAGCCAGCTCTCATCGATGCTGTCTAGCGACGCCTATGTGCCGCAAAATGAAAACGGCTATGCGATGAAACTCAAGTTGCCGAAGGAAGTGCTGGATAAAATCGAAGCCCTGAAAGACTCCCAGCGAACGGGTGCTGTGGTGGCGATGCGCTACCAGCAATCGTCGGTGGCCAATGTGCCGTCAGAAGTGCTGATCGTTATCTAGCAAAGCCCAAATAAAAAACAGCGCCGGTTGGCGCTGTTTTTGTTTTTACCGCTCAGTGAGCCGCTTAGTTGCGTTTGGCTTTGGCAAACGCATCGGCAAAGGCACCGCCAAACGGCGATGGGGCATTGTTGCCACCGCGCGGTTTGTCGCTGCGGTTGTTGCCACTAAAGCTGCGTTCCTGATTACGTGGGCGTGGTTCGCGTGCCGGTTTGCTGTCTGAACCCGGCTCCTCGCTCAGGCGCATCGACAGAGCAATACGCTTGCGCTGCAAGTCCACTTCCATCACTTTCACTTTCACCACGTCACCGGCTTTCACCACTTCGCGCGGATCGGAGATGAATTTGTCGGAAAGGGCGGAAATGTGCACCAGACCATCCTGATGCACGCCAACATCGACGAACGCGCCGAAATTGGTCACGTTGGTGATCACACCTTCCAGCACCATGCCCGGGATCAGTCTTTCACTTCGTTCACGCCATCGGCAAAGGTCGCGGTTTTGAATTCTGGACGCGGGTCGCGACCCGGTTTGCCAAGTTCAGCCAGAATGTCGGTCACGGTTGGGATACCGAAGGTATCGTCTGCGTAATCCGACGCTTTCAGGGCGCGCAGGAAGTCGAAATTGCCAATCATGGCATCCACCGCCTTGCCGGATTTCTCTGCAATGCGTTTGACGACCGGATACGCTTCCGGGTGCACCGCTGAGCCGTCGAGCGGGTTTTTGCCGTTCATCACGCGCAGGAAGCCTGCACACTGTTCGAATGCTTTTGGCCCCAAACGCGGCACTTTCAGCAGGGTTTTACGGTCTTCAAAACGGCCGTTTTCATCTCGGAAGGCAACGATATTGGCGGCCATGGTGGTCGACAGGCCTGCCACACGGGTCAGGAGCGCTGCCGAGGCACTGTTCACGTCCACACCGACGGCGTTTACACAATCTTCGACGACCGCATCCAGACGTTTCGCCAGTTGGCTTTGGCTTACATCGTGCTGGTACTGGCCCACACCGATGGATTTCGGATCGATTTTCACCAGCTCTGCCAGTGGGTCTTGCAGCCGGCGGGCGATAGAAACCGCGCCGCGCAGCGACACGTCGAGCCCCGGGAATTCTGCTGCCGCCAGCTCTGATGCCGAGTAAACCGACGCACCGGCTTCGCTGACCATCACAGTCTGGATTTTCTCACCGGCGTCTTTAAGCATGCCTGCGACAAAAGCGTCGGTTTCACGGGAAGCGGTGCCGTTGCCGATGGCAATCAAGTCCACGCCGTGTTTTTTCACCAGCGCCATCACCACGCGCGCTGATTCCGCAATCTTGTTCTGCGGCGGGGTCGGGTAGATGGTGGCGGTATCTAAAAGCTTACCTGTGTTGTCGACCACGGCCACTTTACAGCCGGTGCGAAGCCTGGGTCGATACCCAGGGTGCAGCGCGGGCCAGCAGGTGCTGCCATCAGCAAGTCTTTCAGGTTGTCGGCAAAGACCTTGATGCGTCGGTTTCTGCTATCTCGCGCAGGTTGCCCATCAGCTCGGTTTCCATGTGCATCAAAATCTTGATACGCCATGCAAAGCTCACCACCTGCTTGCGCCAGCGGTCTGCAGCGGCAGAGCCGATGTTTACACCGAAGTGGTCACAGATAATGGTTTCGCAGTATGAGCCGGTAGATTTTTCATCCTGACCCGGGTCGGCATTCAGTGACAGCTGCAGGATGCCTTCGTTGCGGCCACGGAACATGGCCAGCGCGCGGTGCGACGGCACTTTGCTCAGCAGTTCATCGTGGGTGAAGTAGTCTTTAAACTTCGCGCCTTCCTCTTCCTTGCCTGCCACTACGCGGGACTGGATTTCCGCATGCTGGTTCAGGTGACGGCGGATTTTATCTAGCAGCGCGGCATCTTCGGCGAACTGTTCCATCAGGATGGCACGGGCGCCGTCCAGCACGGCTTTGGTATCGGCAAAGCCTGCTTCAGCGTTGAAGTATTTCGCCGCTTCCAATTCCGGGTCGTGATCAGGCTGTTCCCACAGCAGGGTCGCCAGCGGTTCGATACCGGCTTCAATGGCGATCTGGCCTTTGGTTCGGCGCTTGGGTTTGTACGGTAGGTACAAGTCTTCCAGACGGTTTTTGCTGTCAGCGTCGAGGATGTCTTTTTTCAGCGCGTCGGTCAGTTTGCCTTGCTCATCAATGGATTTGAGGATCACCTGGCGGCGGTCTTCCAGTTCACGCAGGTAACCTAAACGTGATTCGAGATTTCGCAGCTGGGTGTCATCCAGCCGTTGGTGACCTCTTTACGGTAGCGGGCGATAAACGGAACCGTGTTGCCATCATCAAGCAGGGTAACCGCAGCAGTTACCTGCGCTTCGCGGACATTCAGTTCATTGGCGATTTGTTGGTAAATGGAAGTAGTCATGCTGTTCCTTGAATGCGTTATCACGCCGGGGCGCGTTATTACTGTTCGTCTTGCTGGTAACGGATGGTGTTGACGTACCAGACTTTCGGCCCTTCCGGGGTTTGCACCACGGCTTCTTCATCGACTTCTTTTTTAATTAAGGCGCGTGCCATTGGGCTGTCGATAGAAATGTAGTCTTTACGGCCGTAAATTTCGTCGGGGCCGACGATGCGGAAAGAAAGGGTGTCGCCATCTTCGTTTTCGATGTCTACCCAGGCACCGAAGAAGACTTTTCCGTCCTGTTGCGGGTTGTAATCAACCACGCGCAGGATTTCGAGGCGTTTTCTGAGGTAACGCACGCGGCGGTCAATTTCCCGCAGCAGGCGTTTATTGTAAGTGTAATCAGCGTTTTCGGAGCGGTCGCCGAGGCTGGCGGCCCAGGAGACAATCTTGGTGATCTCCGGGCGTCGCTCATTCCACAGGAAATCGAGTTCCTGTTTCAGTTTGTTATAACCTTCTCGGGTGACCAGGTCGGTTTTCTTCATTATTACGTCCGAGCGCGTTGTGGCTTTTCCGGCAAGTGTTATAACCGCTTTGGCGATACGATTAAAGCGGCGCTATGCCGGAACGTTACACGGAAGCGGGAAACGCTTTGTTATTGGCAGGCAAAATCGGTTACAACTGGTAACAGTTTTTCTTCCCATTGCACGCCGCTCTGATGTTCACTGTCCGGGTCAGGCTTTAATATTGATGCCAATTCGGTCATCCGCAAAGTAAAGGTAAGTCATGCAAGATAATCACAAGATCCTGGTCGTTGACGACGATATGCGTCTGCGTTCGCTGTTGGAGCGTTATTTGTCTGAGCAAGGTTTTCAGGTGCGCAGCGTGGCTAATGCTGAACAGATGGACCGTCTGTTGTCCCGTGAAAATTTCCACCTGATGGTGCTCGATCTGATGCTGCCGGGTGAAGATGGTTTGTCTATCTGCCGCCGTTTGCGCCAGGCGAACAACCAGCTGCCGATCCTGATGCTGACCGCGAAAGGCGATGAAATCGACCGTATCGTGGGCTTAGAGGTGGGCGCGGATGATTACCTGCCAAAACCGTTTAACCCGCGTGAGCTGCTGGCACGTATCCGCGCAGTGCTGCGCCGCCAGACGGTAGAAGCACCGGGCGCGCCATCAAGCGAAGAGAAGATTGTTGAGTTCGGCCAGTTCCGCCTGAACCTCGGCACCCGCGAAATGTTCCGCAACGATGTACCGTTGACACTGACTTCCGGCGAGTTTGCGGTACTGAAAGCGCTGGTGACCAATGCCCGTGAGCCGATGTCGCGCGACAAACTGATGAACATGGCTCGTGGCCGTGAATATTCGGCAATGGAACGCTCAATTGACGTGCAAATCTCGCGTCTTCGCCGCATGATTGAAGAAGATCCGAGCAAACCGCGTTATATCCAGACCGTTTGGGGACTGGGTTATGTGTTCGTGCCGGACGGGGACGCGTAATTAATGCGTTTTTCCCCACGCAGTAACTTCGCCCGTACACTGGTGGTAATGGCTGGCCTTCTGATCGCCAGCCAGATTTTCTCCTATCTCATCATCCTCAATTACGCCCTGCTGCCGAGCATCAAGCAGTTCAACAAAATCCTCGCCCACGAAATTACCGTGATGCTGGAGGACAATGTGACCCTGTCGGACGGCAAGGTGTATCACATGGATGAGCTGTTGCGCCGCCAGTTGCTGGCCAAGTTGGGCGTGACCCTGCATGAGACGTCTGAGCCCAAGGTAATGAATGAGTTCGACCATGCCGTGCCGGTGGAATACCTCACCGAGGACATGTCGGAAAAACTCAATTCGCCCACCGAGGCGCGTATAAGCCTGGCCTCGAAAAACTATGTGCTTTGGCTGCAAAGTGACGCTTTTCCTGGGTATGTGATGCGCATACCGCTCTCTGAATTGCAGCCGGGGGATTTCCAGCCGCTGTTCTTCTATTCCATGACCATCGCCCTGCTGTTTATCGGTGGTGGCTGGATGTTTATCAAGGCGCAGAACCGGCCGCTGGCTGCGCTTGAACACGCCGCACAAAATGTCGGTAAAGGAAAGTTCCCGCCGCCGCTGCCTGAGCGGGGGCCGTCAGACATCCGAGCGGTGACCAAGGCGTTCAACCAGATGAACGAGGGGATCCGCAAACTGGAAGAGGACAGGGCGCTGTTGATGGCCGGGGTCAGTCATGACCTTCGTACCCCGCTGACCCGTATCCGTCTGGCGACGGAAATGATGTCGCCGGAGGACAGTTACCTCGCGGAAAGCATGATTAAGGACACTGAAGAGTGTAACGAGATCATCAACCAGTTTATGGACTACCTGCGCTCGGTACAGCTGCAAGACATGGAAGCGATTGACCTGAACCAGGTGGCAGAAGATGTCTCTGTCGCTGACGGGGCAACCGGGCATGAACTGGAGTTCAGCAAAGGGGAACTGGTCGGCAGGCTGGAGGCTAACGAAGTGGCTATCCGCCGCGCGGTGACCAACCTGGTGGTGAACGCAGTGCGTTACGGTGGTGGTTGGGTGAAAATCAGCACCGGCACCTCGCAGATCGCCGTCACCAGTGGATTGCGGTGGAAGATAACGGCCCCGGTATCGCAGCTGACCAGATCGAAACCGTGTTGCAGCCCTTTACCCGCGGCGATACAGCCCGAGGCAGCGAGGGAACCGGATTGGGTCTGGCGATCGTGAAACGCATCGTCGAGCAGCACCAAGGCTCGCTGAAACTGAGTGGCCGCTCCGGTGGCGGTTTGCGGGCGCAGATTGTGTTGCCGGTGGCGAAGAAAACGGTCAGACAGCGACGTTAATCCCGAAGACTGAGAATTGAAAAGCGCAGCCATTATTGGGTCTGCGCTTTTTTTGTTTTTGACGTCACGTGAAATGAATTTTTACTGTGACTTTCTGTCTCATATTTGAGTCATCTGCTAATACTGTAATAAAGCGCCGATACAGCAGGGATGAAAATAATGAAGATAATCATCGACCCGCAGGACCCGTCCCCCAAATTCCGTCAGCTGATGACGCAAATTCAGCGCCAGATTGTGGCGGGTACACTTATTCCCGGGGAAAAACTGACCTCCGTGAGGAAGCTCGCCGCAGAGCTGAATATCAACCCGATGACCATTTCCCGCTGCTACCAGAACATGGAAAAGCAAGGATGGCTGGAGCGCAAACGCGGTGTGGGTATGGTGGTGGCGCGGGAAGGGCTGCATGAGCGAATGGAGGACAGATTTGCCTTTATTGAGCCGACCCTCAAAGCCTTGCTGGAAGACGCCCGTGAAGTGGGGTACAGCAAATCGGAAGTGATGGCGCTGGTGATGCAACACTGGGAAGAGGACGACTGAGCCGCCCCTTCCTGTTCTGGCTTATGCGTTGCTGTACCTGTCTTTGTTACCTAGCCAGCGGGCGATGATTGCCTTGGCGTTTTCCGGGTAACTCTGGTGCAGGTAAAGCGCCAGTTTCTGCACTTCGGGGATCAGTTTCTGATCCCGCACCAAATCCGCAATTTTAAACTCTGCCATACCAGTTTGCTTGGTACCGAGAAGCTCGCCTGGTCCACGGATTTCCAAGTCTCGCTGGGCAATCACAAAGCCGTCGCTGCTTTCTCGCAACACGCCCAAACGCTGGGTGGCGGTTTTTGACAAAGGTGCGTGATACAAAAGCACACAGTGCTGGCGACCGATCCGCGACCCACACGTCCGCGAAGCTGGTGAAGCTGCGCCAGACCGAGACGCTCCGGGTTTTCGATGATCATCAGGCTGGCATTGGGCACATCCACACCGACTTCAATCACTGTCGTCGCGACCAAAAGGTGCAGTTCCCCGGCTTTAAACGCTGCATGACCGCTTGCTTTTCTGCCGCTTTCATCCGGCCGTGCACCAGACCGATTTTCAAATCCGGCAGGGCGCGTGAAAGGTCATCGGCGGTTTCTGCCGCCGCCTGCGCTTCCAGCACTTCAGATTCATCAATCAGGGTACAGACCCAATAGGCTTGTCGCCCTTCTTCGATGCAGGCGGCATGGACGCGGTTGATGATGTCGATGCGGCGGGTGTCCGGCACTGCGACTGTCTGGATTGGCGTGCGCCTGGTGGCAGCTCATCAATGACGGATGTATCCAGATCGGCATAGGCTGTCATTGCCAGGGTGCGCGGGATAGGCGTGGCTGTCATGATAAGTTGATGCGGGTGAATGCCCTGCTTCATCCCTTTCTCACGCAACTCCAGACGCTGGTGGACACCGAAACGGTGTTGCTCATCAATGATCACCAGTGCCAGCTTGTCGAACTCGACATGCTTTTGGAACAGGGCGTGGGTGCCAACCACCATCTTGGCCTCACCACTGGCAATTTTTTCCAGCTGGGCTTCTTTGGCTTTGCCGGTCAGTTTTCCTGCCAGCCAGCCGACGGAAATTCCGAGCGGCTCCAGCCAATTGGCGAAGTTAATGGAATGCTGTTCAGCAAGAAGCTCAGTCGGTGCCATCAGGGCAACCTGATAACCCTGCTCAACTGCCTGAAGTGCGGCAAGGGCAGCCACCAGGGTTTTGCCTGAACCAACATCCCCCTGAACCAAACGCATCATGGGTTTGTTGTCACCCATGTCGCGTTCAATGTCAGCCACCACGCGCGATTGCGCGCCGGTTGGGCTAAATGGCAGGGAAGCCAGCAACTTGGGTTTTAAATCCGTTGACGGTGGCAGGGAATAGGTTGGGTCTTGCTGCAGCTTGCTGCGCACTGCCAGCATAGAGAGATTCTGTGCCAGCAACTCTTCCAAGATCAGACGTTTTTGCGCCGGGTGTTCGCCGTTTTCCAGTTGGGTAACGGAAATATCAGGTGTTGGGCGGTGGAGGATTTTCAATGCATCGCGCAGGGTAATTTGCCGGTCGTACAGGCCTTCCGGCAGCAGTTCCTGCACCGCCGCGCCATCAAGAAGTGCCAGCGCCTGATCGGTCAGGTTTCTGAGCGTCAGTTGGCGAAGCCCTTCGGTAGTCGGGTAAACCGGGGTCAGGGTTTCTTCGAGCGCGAGTTCTGTCGGCTCGGAAAACACTTTGTATTCCGGATGGATGATTTCCAGTCCGCCCTGTCCGCGTTTGATTTCGCCGTAGGCTTTAACGCGCTTGCCCTGTTCCAGGCTGTTTTTCATTGCCGCGTTGAAATTGAAAAAGCGCAGGGTAAGCGAGCCGTTGCCGTCGGTGATTTTCACCGTCAGCATACGGCGGCGGCCAAAGACCGTGTTGTTGCTGACCACCTCGCCTTCCACGGTGGCGTGCTGACCCGGCATCAGGCTCATGATAGGCCAGATGCGGGTTCGGTCTTCGTAGCGGTAGGGGAGATGGAACAGCAGATCCTGCACGGTGAACAGCCCGAGCTTTTCCAGTTTTTCTGCCATTTTGCCGCCGACACCGGTCAGCGACGTGACGGGAACAGCATCCAACATTGACGCGCGCATGATGCTTTCATCTCTCCTGAACAAATATTACTTGGCTGCCTGCATCTGTGCCCACCACGCCTCGTCAGCCACAATCTGGCCTTCGTCATCAAGCGGCGGGTAAGACAGGCCTTTGCGTTTGGCCACTTTTGCCAGCACCGGATGGCCGCGTTCAAACAGGATGCGGTCAACTTCGTCCTGTGGGATCAGGGTGCGGGTACGCTGGTACATGCCCGCACTCTGGCGCTGGCGCTGCGCTTCATACAGGATGAGGGCGCTGGCAACCGATACATTCAGCGACTGTACCATACCTAACATGGGAATGATGATGTGTTGATCTGCCAATTCAAGCGCTTGCTTGCTGATCCCGGTTTTTTCCTGTCCCATAACAATCGCGGTGGGCTTGGTGTAATCAATTTCACGGAAATCGACGGCAGTGTCAGACAGGTTGGTCACCAGGATTTGCATGCCCTTGGCTTTCAGTTCGGCAAAGGCTTCCGGCGTGTTGTCGTGGGTCACCACATCCACCCAGTTGCGGGCACCGGCTGAGGTGCCGCCCAGAGTGCGCATTTTGCTGTTGCGCGGCCATACCGCGTGTACCTGATGAACGCCCACGGCATCAGCGGTGCGGATAATGGCGGAGATATTGTTTGGTTTATGGACTTCTTCCATACACACAGTTAGATCCGGCTGGCGGGTCGCCAGCACTTCATGGATGCGTGTAAAACGTTCTGGTGTCATGGTGTTACTCGTTATAAAAACGCCCGCGGTGGGCGGGCGTTAAAGCTTAAACAGCGAAGCTGCCAGTGTGTCAGTTCTTCTGACGGTTTACCTTGACCACATTCGGCATGATGCGGATGCGGCGCATGATATTGGCCAGATGGACACGATTCTTGGTGGTCAGCTTAACGTAAATGGTATACAGGCGTCCGTCGCGCTCTTCGGTACTCAGCCCCTGGATATTGGCGCCGGTCGAAGCGATGGTATTGGTCAGGTCGGCCAGGGCACCCTGATGGTTCTGCATATCAATACGCAGGCCGGTGACAAAGTCCTGATCAATATCTTTGGCCCACTCGACAGCCATGTACTTGTCCGGCTCCTGACGGTAACCGCGGATGTTGGCACATTCCTCACGGTGGATCACCAGGCCTTTACCCGGGCTTACGTGTGCAATGATGTGGTCACCAGGAATAGGTCGACAGCAGTTAGCGTAAGTCAGCAAGATACCTTCAGCGCCACGGATTGGCAGACAGTCGCCCTGTGGTTCAAGGCTGTCAGCATCACCCAGCAGGCGTTTGGCAATCACGACGCTCATCAGTTCGCCGGTACCGATATCGGCCAGCAGGTCGTCCACGGCTTCCAGTTTGAGATCGCTCAGCACTTTCTGCATGTTTTCCGGATCGATATCCTGCACGCTGCGCTCACCCAGGGCATGGTTGAGCAGGCGTCGGCCGAGGATCACGGATTCTTTGCGGCGCTTGGTTTTCAGTACCTGACGGATTTTAGTCCGGGCGCGTGATGTCACCACATAGTTGAGCCACGCCGCGTTAGGACGGGCACCCGGAGCGGTGATGATTTCAATCGTCTGGCCATTTTTCAGCGGTTGGCTGAGCGGGTAGGACTGGCGGTTGACGCGCGCGCCGACACAGGAGTTACCCACATCGGTATGCACGGCATAGGCGAAGTCCACTGCGGTGGCGCCGACCGGCAATTCCACAATGCGGCCTTTCGGGGTGAAAACGAAAGCTCGTCCGGGAAAAGGTCTGACTTCACGCTCTCAATGAATTCGAATGAGCTGCCGGCGCTCTGCTGAAGCTCCAGCAGGCTTTGCATCCAGCGCTGTGCACGCACCTGTGCGGTAGTGCCACCTGTTGGACGGTCGGCACCGTCTTTGTAAGCCCAGTGCGCAGCCACACCTTTGTCCGCCATTTGATCCATATCTTCGGTACGGATCTGCACTTCCACCGGCACGCCGTGCGGGCCAATCATGGAGGTGTGGAGGGACTGGTAGCCGTTGGCTTTCGGTACCGCGATATAATCTTTCATCCGGCCGGGCGTGGCTTGTACAGGTTGTGCATCTGGCCCAATACGCGGTAGCAAGTGTCCACGTCATCGACAATCACGCGGAAAGCGTAAAGATCCATGATGGTGTGGAAGCGCTGCTCCTTGTTCTTCATCTTGTTGTAGATGGAGTACAGGTTCTTCTCGCGGCCGAGCACTTTGGCATTGATTCCTGCATCTTGCAGACGGCCTTCGATTTCCGCGTGGATTTTCTGGATCATCTCCTTGCGGTTGCCGCGCGCCTGGATCACCACTTCGCGCAATACGCGGTAGCGGGTTGGGTACAGGGCTTCAAAACCGAGTTCTTCCAGTTCCACTTTGATGTTGTGGATACCGAGACGGTGGGCAAGGGGAGAGAAAATCTCAAGGGTTTCACGGGCAATGCGACGGCGTTTGTCCGGACGCAGTGCGCCGAGTGTGCGCATGTTATGGGTGCGGTCCGCCAGTTTGATAAGGATGACGCGGATGTCGTGGGCCATGGCATGATCATCTTGCGGAAGTTCTCCGCCTGCGCTTCCTGACGGTCGCGGAATTTGAGTTTGTCGAGTTTGGATACCCCATCCACCAGGTCGGCGACGGTATCGCCAAAGCGCTGTTGCAAGTCTTCTTTGGTGACTTCAGTGTCTTCAATCACATCGTGCAGCAGGGCTGCCATCAGGGTTTCGTGATCGAGGCGCATTTCCGCCAGAATGCGGGCAACGGCAATAGGGTGGATGATGTAGGGTTCCCCGCTGGAGCGGGATTGCCCCTCGTGGGCGTCTCGCGCCACCAAATACGCTTGCCGGAGCGCCTCTAAGTGCTGCTCCGGCAAGTATTGTGCGGCGACTTCTCTCAGGCTATCGAAAAGATACAATCTGCCTGTTTCCCTGAAGTTAGATTAGCGAAGTGAACCTGTGATGGTGCTTACTGCAGCCAGTTCAGCAGCTTCTTGTTCTTGCTGCTCTTGGCGCTCACGTGCATCCAGGATGTCTTTAGTGATCAGGCCTTCCTCGATTTCACGCAGAGCGATAACGGTTTGCTTATCGTTCTCTTCCTGAACCAGTGCGTCTTTACCACCAGTTTGCATTTGGCGTGCGCGACGAGCTGCTACCAATACTAGATCGAAACGGTTGCCAATTTTTTCAACAGCGTCTTGAACGGTTACGCGTGCCATGAAGAACTCCAGTAAGTAATAAAATCAAAATGACCGAAAATTATACAAAAGCGCATTGACCTAAACAACCAACATCTTTGGTCGTTGCAGTCTTTTATGGTGCCAGCAGCCTGTCGATCATGTCGTGATGGCGGCTGTATTGCTTGTCCTGTGTCATACGCTCAGCGCGGAGGATGGCTTTAATGTCCATCAGGGCCACGTCAAAATCATCATTCACAATAACGTAGTCGTACTCGTTATAGTGAGAAATTTCAGAGACGGCTTCTTCCATGCGTTTGGCGATAACCTCGTCTGAGTCCTGTCCGCGGGCATTGAGGCGACGCTCAAGCTCTTCGCGGCTCGGCGGCAGAATGAAGATGCTTTTCGCGTTCGGCATTTTCTCGCGAATTTGCTGGGCGCCTTGCCAGTCGATGTCGAGGAAAATGTCGACGCCTTTGGCCAGCATGTCTTCAATCCACAGGCGTGATGTACCGTAGAAGTTACCGAATACTTCGGCATATTCCAGGAACGCGTCTTTTTCGATCAGGGCTTTGAATTCGTCAACCGATACAAAATGGTAGTGAACACCGTTCTCTTCGCCCGGACGTGTAGCACGGGTGGTGTGAGAAACAGACACTTTCATGTCGTAACGAGGGTTGTCTTTCAGCAACGCGGAAATCAGGCTGGATTTACCGGCACCGCTGGGCGCTGACACGATATAAAGCGTACCTTGGCTCATGGTTCAGATCACTGTGAGGTTAAAGGGCGCGCAGATTACCACGGACCACGCAAAATTTGAATTCCACTTTTAGGATAACGGATATTTGCGCCAGCCCCTAACCGAATTCAGGTGCCGGGGGAATAAAGCGAAAAAACCGGGCGCGATGGCCCGGCTTTTCAATCCGTCTTTAACGATCAGTGCAGGTCAGCTACCGCTTTCACCAGCGCAGCCAGACCGTCCCAGTCGCCTTTGTCCATCAGGTCGGTTGGCACCATCCAGGTACCGCCGCACGCAACCACGCTCTTGATGCTGAGGTAGTCGCCGACGTTTGCCGGGCTGATACCGCCGGTTGGCATAAAGCGAACCGGGTAAACGGCGGTCAGGGCTTTGAGCATGTTCACGCCGCCTGAAGGTTCAGCCGGGAAGAATTTCAGGGTTTTCAGACCCATTTCCATCGCCTGCTCAACCAGCTTGGATTGTTCACGCCCGGTACGATAGCAATGTTGCGCTGCTGGCAGTATTTCACTGTGGTTGGGTTGAAGCCTGGGCTCACGATGAAATCCACGCCTGCGTCAATCGCCGTGTCGACCTGTTCAGTGGTCAGCACAGTACCCGCACCAATCAGCAGCTCCGGGTAGGCTTCACGCATGACACGGATAGACTCGGCAGCCGCTTCGGTACGGAAGGTCACTTCGGCACATGGCAGGCCGTTTTCCACCAGGACTTTAGCCAGTGGCAGCGCGTGTGCCACGTCGTTGATGGCAATCACAGGAACGATTTTGATTTCTTGTAGACGCTGTTCAAGGGTCTTCATGGGTAACCTCTTAAAGAATAAAGCTCAATGTTGCTACGATAATGAATGCGATGCCGCCAAGCAAAGTTTCCATTACGGTCCAAGTTTTCAGTGTTGTCTTCTCGTCCATATCCAGCAGTCGTGAAACCAGCCAGAAACCAGAATCGTTGAAGTGGGACAGCACGGTCGCACCGGACGCGATAGCAATCACGATAAAGCACAGATCCAGCTCGCTCAGGCCAGTGGTTGCGGCAACCACCGGGGCAATCAGGGCAGCGGTGGTGGTCAGTGCCACGGTGGCTGAACCCTGCGCCACGCGCAAGCAGGTTGAAATAACGAAGGCGGCAAAGATAACCGGCATACCCGTGTCTGTCAGCACGCCCGCCAGCGCATCACCGATGCCACTTGCACGCAGTACGCCACCAAACATACCACCGGCACCGGTCACCAGTACCACGCCACAAATCGGTGCCAGCGAATCGCCGCACAGTTTTCCAGTTTCGCCATGCCGTAATCTTTGGCAAATACCGCCAGACACACCATCAGGGTGATCAGCAGGGCTACCGGGGTTTTACCCAGCATGCGCAGGAATTCGACCAGTGGGGTTTTGCCGTCAATCACACCGGCAACAGACAGCGTGTGCAGGCCGGTATCCAGACAGATCAGCAGTACCGGCAGCACCAGAATGCCCATCACGGTTGCAAACTTAGGCAGCTTGTTTTCGTCAACAATGGTGTCGCTGTTAAAGAAGGCTTTCGACAGGGGAATGTCGAATTTCTTGCCCGCGTACAGGCCAAACAGGTATGCGCCGAAGTACCAGGTAGGGATCGCCACCAGGATACCGACAACCAGCAGCAAGCCAATGTTCGCGCCAAGGAATTCTGCGGCAGCGACTGGGCCAGGGTGTGGAGGAACGAAACCGTGCATGACCGCAAAAGCACCGGCTGCAGGCAGGGCGTATTTGATCGGTGAACCGCCAAAACGCGCGGCGACGCTAAGGATGATAGGCATCATCACTACCAGGCCGGCGTCGAAGAAAATCGGGAAACCAAACAGCAGTGACGCCACACCCAGTGCAAACGGGGCTTTGTCTTCGCCGAAGCGGCCAATCAAGGTGTCTGCCAGCACTTTTGCGCCGCCGGTCACTTCCAGGATTTTGCCAATCATGCACCCAGACCAACCAGCAATGCTACCGATGCCAGGGTGCCGCCGAAGCCGCCCATCATGGTCGGAACCACTTTTTCAGAAGCGACACCGGTCGCGATTGCAGTGCCCAGGCTGACAATGGTCAGTGAAGCGAATGCGTGGACTTTCATTTTGATGATCAGAACCAGCAGCGCCGCGATAGCAAGAGTGGCGACTGTCAGCAGATACGTAGGGTCAGAGGCTTGAACAAACTGCTCCATATATACACCTTTCACGATTGGCTTTGTTTGTGTGTGAGTTCACATTTGTTTTAGTTACCGGTAACATGTTACCGATAACATTCGTAAGATAAACCCCAATCGCGCTGAGAATTCCAAAATTGAGAGCACGCGCAAGTTTGGTATAGAGGATTAGTCATGGCTGGAAGTAGTGTCATCGTTATGGGCGTTTGCGCCAGTGGGAAAACGACCGTAGGCGAAATGCTGGCAAAGCAGCTTAACCGCAAATTCATTGATGGGGACGACCTGCATCCCCGTGCAAATATTCAAAAAATGGCATCCGGTCAGCCGCTGAATGACGATGACCGCGCACCTTGGCTGGAGCGTATCCGCGACGCAGCTTACAGCCTTGAAAGCAAAAACGAGCATGGTGTGATTGTCTGCTCAGCCTTGAAGAAAAAATACCGCGACCAAATCCGCGAAGGGAACGAGAACGTCACCTTCCTGTTTCTGGACGGTGACATGGCCCTGATCATGGAGCGCATGCGCGCCCGTTCAGGTCACTTTATGAAAGAAAACATGGTGAAAAGCCAGTTTGAAACTCTGGAGCGCCCGGAAGGCGAACCAAAAACCCTGTTTATTGATATCGATTGCACTCTGGAAGAAGTGGTTGATCGATCTGTTACGGCCGTGCTGGCCCAGCAGGAGATGGCACAATGATCAATGCAACCGTCAAAGCCATTACTGAGAGGCTGATTGAACGCAGCCGCGCGACCCGCGATGCCTTTTTGGCGCGTACCCGTGCCCAGCAAGAAGCAGGCAAAGGCCGCACCCAACTGACCTGTGGCAACCTGGCGCATGCGGTGGCGGCGTCTTGCTCGGCAGAAAAGAAATCCATCCTCGATTTTACCCGCGCCAACGTTGCGCTTATCAGCGCCTACAACGACATGCTGAGCGCGCACCAGCCATATCAGGATTATCCGGCGCAGATTAAAAAAGCGCTGGCAGGACAGGGGCATACCGCGCAGGTGGCAGGTTGTGTACCGGCCATGTGTGATGGCGTGACGCAAGGCCAGCCCGGCATGGATATGTCGCTGTTTTCCCGCGACCTCATTGCGCAGTCCACGGCGCTGTCACTGAGCCACAACACGTTTGATGCTACCTTGCTGCTGGGGATTTGCGACAAAATCGCCCCGGGGCAACTGATGGGCGCACTAACTTATGCTCACCTGCCAACGGCGTTTGTACCGGCGGGCCTGATGCCAACGGGTATCAGCAATGAAGAGAAAGTGGACGTTCGCCAGCGTTATGCGGCGGGCGAAGTGGGCAAAGAAGCGCTTTTGGATATGGAATGCCGCGCCTACCACGCACCGGGCACCTGCACTTTCTATGGCACCGCCAACACCAACCAGTTGGTGTTTGAAGCCATGGGTCTGATGCTGCCGGGTTCGGCGTTTATCCACCCACACTCTGAGCTTCGCCATGCCCTGACCGATCACGCGGCACTGAAAATTGCGGCGATGACCAAAGAGTCAGCGCAATACCGCCCGCTGGCCGATGTGGTGACGGAAAAGAGCCTGATCAACGGCATCATCGCACTGCTGGCATCCGGTGGCAGTACCAACCACACCATTCACATGCTGGCGGTCGCGCGCGCGGCAGGCATCCAGCTGACCTGGCAGGATATCAGCGATCTGTCTGAGGTGGTGCCGTTGTTGGCACGCGTTTACCCGAATGGCCCGGCAGACATGAATGCCTTCCAGCAAGCGGGTGGTGTGCCTGCGCTGCTGCGCCGCCTGACAACTTCCGGCCTGCTGCACACGGATGTACTGCCGGTACTCGGCCAGTTTGAAGATCAGCTTTCTCTGCCTTCACTGGAAAATGGCACCCTGAGCTGGCTGCCATGCAGCGGTACCCTGGATGCCTCTGTGATCGCGGCGGATGATGAGGTGTTCCAGAGCACGGGCGGCACCCGCGTGCTGGACGGCAACCTCGGCCGTGCGGTGGTGAAAGTCTCTGCGGTAAAAGAAGAGCAGCGCGTGATTGAGGCGCCTGCGGTGGTGTTCCAGTGCCAGCATGAAGTGGAAGCCGCCTATAAACGCGGCGAGCTGAACAAAGACTGCATTGTTGTCGTGACCCACAATGGCCCTGCGGCAAACGGCATGCCGGAGCTGCACAAGCTGATGCCTATTCTCGGCAACATTCAGAAAGCGGGCTTTAAGGTGGCGCTGGTCACCGATGGCCGACTGTCCGGTGCGTCAGGCAAAATCCCATCGGCTATCCATGTGTCACCAGAGGCAATCCGTGGCGGAGCGATTGGCCTGGTGCGCGATGGCGACCTGATCGCCCTCAACTGCCAGACCGGTGAGCTTAATAACCTCAGCGACATGCAAGGGCGTGAGGTGATGGAGCTGGATACGGAAGCGCTGCAGCAAAGCTGGGGTCGCAATCTGTTCCGTGTCATGCGCCAGACAGTCACCAGCGCCGAAGAAGGCGCGAGCTTTATCGTGTAATGTGGTAATGAAAATGGAAAGGGCAGCCAGGTGGGCTGCCCTTTTTGTATGCGCTATGCAGAGGCTACAGACTTTCGCCTTCCGTGATGCGGTAGCCAAGGTCGACCACGCTTGCTTCTATCTCTTCGCCTTTCAATCGCGCCAGCAACAGTTCGGCACTTTTCTTACCAATCTCATAACGCGGCGTGTCGACGCTGGTCAGTTTCGGGCTGACCGACAGGCCGATATCCAGCGCGTTGTAACCCACGATTGAAAGTTGCTGCGGAATCTGAATGCCACGCTGCGTGGCGCTCAGCAGGGTACCGATAGCAATGTCATCGTTGGTGCAGAATACGCCGTCGAGATCCGGGTGCTCTGCCAGTGCCCGCGTCAGCAGATCATGCGCCAGGGAAAAGCTCGAGTGCTCTTCGGTCAGAACATGTACCGGGGTCAGCCCAGCTTCCAGCATGGCTTTGTCGTAGCCTTCCATCCGCAGACGGGTACGGGTATCGAGACGGGCACCGAAGTAGGCAATGCGGCGTTTTCCCGCACTAAGCATACGAGTGACGACATCATAGGAGGCGGCGACATGGTCAAGCCCCACCACCATATCAATCGGCTGGGCGGGAATTTCCATGGTTTCCACCACCGGCAGACCTGCGGTTTTGATCATCTGCAGTGTGCGCGGGGTGTGGTGGCTTTCTGTGAGAATAAGGCCATCGACCTGATAGGAGAGCAGGGAGGCAATTTTTGCTCCTCTTCCACTTCATCATAACTAAAGTGCGCCAGCAGGGTTTCATAGCCATGGGCTTTGGTCACCGCCTCGATGCCCTGCACAAAGGAGGCAAAAATCTGGTTCGACAGGGAAGGCAGCAAGACACCAATCGCGCGGCTGGAGGATTTGGACAGCATGGCCGGCGCTTTGTTTTCGATATAACCCAGCTCTTCAATCGCCAGGGCAATTTTGTCACGGGTTTTCGCTGCCACGGAGTCTGGGTTACGAAGGTAGCGCGAGACCGTCATCTTTGTGATGCCGATTTTGTCAGCGATATCCTGCAGTGTGGTGCGGTTTTTCTTTTGATTCGACATGTCTGATAGCCACCTTCAATGTTACCGTAACATTATTGGGGAAACGTCCAGTCGACACAAGTAGATAGACCTGACATGCTCAGATTATTGTACATTTGAAGAGAAATGCTCAGAAACAAAACAGGCTCCGCGAAGGGAGCCTGTCAAAAGCAAAGGGTGACTATGCTTATTCGATGTTCTGGATCTGCTCGCGCATTTGCTCAATCAGAACTTTCAGCTCAACGCCTGATGCGGTGATTTCGGTGCTGATTGATTTTGATGCCAGGGTGTTCGATTCGCGGTTGAACTCCTGCATCATGAAATCCAGACGACGGCCACAAGCACCGCCTTTGGCCAGGATTTTCTTGGTCTCTGACACGTGTGAGTTCAGGCGATCCAGCTCTTCTGCTACATCTGACTTTTGTGCCAGCAGGATAATTTCCTGCTCAACGCGGTTGGCATCCAGCTCAACTTTCGCTTCTTCCAGCTTGTTGATCAGGCGGTCGCGTTGCCATTGCAGGATTTCCGGCATTTTGCCACGTACTTTCACCACTTCTGCCGCGATAGCATCCAGACGCTGTTCAATCAGCGCTTTCATGTTGTCGCCTTCGCTTGCGCGCGCTGCGATAAAATCGTTAACGGTTTCGTCAAAGCCTTCCAGCAGGGCTTTGTTGATCACGTCCATGTCCTGCTCTGGAGTGGCCATGACGCCCGGCCATTGCAGTACCTGGAAAGGACCGATATTGCCTTCACCGGACACTTCTTTTACCCATTTCGCAGCATGAATAACCTGTTTTGCCAACGCTTCATTGATTTTCAGCTCAGTATTGGCTGACGCATTGGCTTCAAAGCGCAGGTTACATTCCACCTTGCCTCGCGCCAGACGGGTGCGGAATCGCTCGCGGATGATAGGTTCAAGGCCACGGAACTGCTCTGGCATACGGATATAAGTTTCGAGATAACGTTGGTTAACCGAGCGGATTTCCCAAACGGCGGTACCCCAGGTGCCTTTGATTTCACGTCGGGCATAGCCAGTCATACTGTGGATCATTGAAGTTCACTCATCGAAGGTAAATTTGCGTCATTATATGCCTTTCTGGTGAGGGATGTCAGTCAGATGCGTCAGGACGACAGTTCACTTTGAAAAACGGCATTGTATTAGCACCAGCGGCGTGAAGTCGCTATAATCGCCGGTTAACGAAATTCAGCAGATTTAAACAGGTGAGTCTATGCGTCCTAGCGGCAGAGAAGTTGGTCAAATCCGTCCAGTTACCATTACCCGTCACTTTACCGCCCATGCGGAAGGTTCTGTGCTGGTGGAATTTGGCAACACAAAAGTTATCTGTACCGCGAGCGTTGAAGATGGCGTACCACGCTTTCTGAAAGGCAAGGGACAAGGCTGGGTGACTGCCGAATACGGCATGCTGCCACGCGCTACCCACACCCGTAACCGCCGTGAAGCGGCAAACGGCAAGCAGGGTGGCCGTACCATGGAAATCCAGCGCCTGATCGCACGCAGCCTGCGCGCGGCGGTTAACCTCGACAAGCTGGGTGATTTCACTATCACTGTTGACTGTGATGTTATCCAGGCTGATGGCGGCACCCGTACTGCATCTATCACTGGCGCAAGCGTGGCAATGGCCGATGCGCTGAACAAGCTGGTGAATGAAGGCAAACTGAAAAGAAAACCCAATGAAAGGCCACGTAGCGGCGGTTTCAGTAGGTATCTTTGAAGGTACGCCAATTTGCGATCTGGAATACGTGGAAGATTCCGCCGCAGATACCGACATGAACGTGGTCATGCTGGAAGATGGCCGCATGATTGAGGTGCAGGGCACGGCGGAAGCTGAGCCGTTCACCGCTGAAGAGCTGAACGCCATGTTGTCGCTGGCCACCCAGGGCATCAAGGACATCGTAGCTATTCAGAAAGCATCGTTAATTGATTGATGAGAAAGCGGCTTCTATTGGAGCCGCTTTTTTTAACCGGATTGTAGAAGGGGCGGCGATTGCCCCGGTTTTTTATTCGACAGGAGAGAAAATGAAAGCCTATCAGCGTCAGTTCATCGAATTTGCATTGGAAAAAGAAGTACTGAAGTTCGGTGAATTCACTTTGAAGTCTGGCCGTAAGAGCCTTACTTCTTTAATGCCGGTCTGTTCAACACAGGCAGGGATTTGGCGCGTCTGGGCCGTTTCTACGCGGCGGCACTGGTAGATTCCGGCATCGACTACGATCTGCTGTTCGGCCCGGCTTACAAGGCATTCCAATCGCGACCACCACCGCGGTTGCGCTGGCAGAGCACCACGATGTGGATACGCCTTACTGCTTTAACCGTAAAGAAGCTAAAGATCACGGCGAAGGCGGCAACCTGGTAGGCAGCGCGCTGGAAGGCCGCGTCATGCTGGTTGACGACGTGATCACTGCGGGTACGGCGATTCGTGAGTCGATGGAAATTATCCAGGCGAACGGTGCGGATTTGGCGGGCGTTCTGGTGGCGATTGACCGTCAGGAGAAAGGCAAGGGCGAGCTGTCTGCGATTCAGGAAGTGGAGCGCGACTTCGGCTGTAAAGTGGTGTCTATCATCAGCCTGGGCGATCTGGTGACTTACCTGGAAGAGCAGGGCAGCAATCCAGAACAACTGGCGGCGGTGAAAGCTTACCGCGCGGAATACGGCATCTAAGCGGTTTCCGGTAAAGACAAAAAAGGCTGCATGATGCAGCCTTTTTAATGCCATTTGCAGCACAATCAGTTCAGTTGTGCGCTCAATAGTTGCCAGTACTGGTCAAATTCCGCGGTTGGCGCGTATTTGAAATTTGAGCGGACAAAACGGTTCAGACTGCCTTCCACTTGACCAAGCAACTGCGCAGCCAATACAGACTCTTCCACCGGAAAGCCTTTGCCTTCTCGCAAACGACGTTCACGCAATACCTGACGCAACTGGCTCTCGATTTTCTCGAACAGCTGGTTGATACGCCCCTGCAGACGGTCCTGTTCAAACATCAGGGCATGACCTGTCATGATGCGGGTCAGTCCCGGGTTACGCTCACCGAATACCAACAGGAGTTGGAGAATAAGGCGAAGACGGGTCAGGGTGTCTTTTTCGTCGTTCTGGATGCGGTTTATGCGGGTGATGAGCGATTCTTCAATAAACTCAATCAATCCCTCAAACATGCGCGCTTTGCTCGGGAAATGGCGGTACAGCGCGGCTTCAGAGACGCCGACCTGTGCGGCGAGTTTGGCGGTGGTGATCCGCTGACTGCCTTGGTTGGATTCCAGCATTTGGGCCAGAGCCTGAAGAATTTCTTCTCTGCGATTCTGCTTTTTTGGGCCAGCCATGAATAGATGGTTCCTTTGTTGTTCTTGGGGTCACAGACCCGAAATCTCGGCTGTAGAGCCGCTATCTTAGCGATCGGCTTTCTGTATTAAAAGAATAATGCACCTTGTTCGGCACCGATGCCTAAAGGAATCTCTGAAACCGTGAATAAGGCAAAGAAAACGCCTTGTTATTGATGGCGTTTTCTTTGCGCAAAAGGCGTGTTATTTGGTGCCAGAATGACCAAATCCGCCTTCGCCGCGCTCTGTCGCGTCAAAGTCTTCCACGATGTTGAAAGATGCCTGTACCACAGGCACAAACACCAGCTGGGCGATGCGCTCACCCGGCTCGATGGTGAAGGTGGTATTGCCACGGTTCCAGCAAGAAACCATCAGCTGACCTTGGTAATCGGAATCAATCAGGCCCACCAGGTTACCTAGCACGATGCCGTGCTTATGGCCAAGGCCAGAGCGAGGCAGGATAGTCGCCGCCAGTGAAGGGTCTGCGATGTGAATGGCAAGGCCGGTTGGCAGCAGCTCAGTCTGGCCTGGCTCCAGGGTCACTGGCGCGTCGAGGATGGCACGCAGATCAAGGCCTGCAGAGCCTTCAGTTGCATACGCTGGCAGCGGAAATTCTTTGCCCACACGTGGGTCGAGGATTTTCAAATCGATCTGTTTCATGGTCTTTTTCCGAAAGTTTTATTTGTTGCTGTAAAGCGTAAAAATCTCGCTGACGAGTTGGTTGCCGATGTCTGCTTTGCTGGCAAGTGGCAGGGCTTTGTCGCCTTGCGGCCAGTAAAGGTGCAGCGCGTTCTGGTCGCTGTTAAAGCCTTGACCTTCGCGGGACACATCGTTGGCGCAGATGAGATCCAGATTCTTGCGGGTCAGTTTGTCGCGCGCATACTGCTCAACGTCCTGGGTTTCCGCGGCAAAACCTACGGTAAATGGGCGACCTTCAGCTAATGCGGCCACAGACGCCACGATATCCGGGTTTTTCACCAGGGTGAGGGTCATGTCGTCTTTGCCCTCTTTCTTCTTCATTTTCTGCTCAGCGACGTTGGCAGGGCGGAAATCCGCAACCGCGGCGCTGGCCACGAAAATCTGGTGCGCTTTAGCGTGTGCGTGCACGGCGTCATGCATTTGTTGAGCGCTTTCCACGTCAACGCGGGTTACACCCTGCGGCGTAGGCAGGTTGACCGGGCCGCTCACCAGCGTCACGGATGCGCCGCGTTTGGCTGCTGCTTCCGCAATCGCGTAGCCCATCTTGCCCGAGCTGTGGTTGGTCAGGTAGCGCACCGGGTCGATGGCTTCGCGGGTTGGGCCAGCGGTGATCAGCATGGACGTGCCGGTCAGGTCACCCTCGGTGAAATACTCTTCTACCAGAGCAACCAGTTGCAAAGGCTCAAGCATACGGCCAGGCCCAACATCGCCACAGGCTTGCTCACCGCTTGCTGGTCCCCAAATTGGGTAGCCACGGCGTTTGAGGGTGGCCAGGTTTTCCTGGGTGGCGATTGCGCGGTACATCTGCTGGTTCATCGCCGGGGCGACGGCAATCGGCGCATCGGTGGCCAGGCACAGAGTAGAAAGCAGGTCGTTACCCATACCGGCAGCAACGCGGGCAATCAGATCGGCAGTTGCCGGTGCCAGCAGGACAAGGTCTGCCCACTTGGCAAATTCGATATGGCCCATGGAGGCTTCCGCCGCAGGGTCAAGCAGGCTGTCAGCCACCGGGTGACCGGACACTGCCTGCATGGTCAGCGGGGTAATGAACTCTTTCGCCGCGTTGGTCATCACTACACGGACTTCGGCGCCGCGCTCAATCAGGCGGCGGGTAAGGTCAGCACACTTATAGGCAGCGATACCGCCACTGATGCCGAGCACAATGCGTTTTCCCGACAGGGATTGGGTAATCTTCTGAGCCATAACTCATTTCACCAAGTGAATAATGGGTGGAAAGATAACATAAAAGCGCAACCAATCCTGCTATCTCCCCGCTGATTGTGAAAGCGGAGAGATCCCAAAATGAAATGTAATTAATCAGATACTCACAGCCAAAAGCATCCGGTATTTATCGCAAGCTGCGCAGACAAAGGTTGACGCTCCTCTATATGGCCTGAAGGCTGCAAATTTTGATGGAAAAGTGAATACGCTATGTCACTGAAAAACCTGCCGGAAGACTGCCGCCCAAGAGAAAAGCTGTTGGCAAAAGGGGCGGAATCCCTCACAGATGCTGAGTTGCTGGCGATTTTTCTGCGTACCGGTGTGGCGGGTATGAATGCGATTGAGCTGGCCGGTTACCTTCTAAAAGACTTCGGATCGCTGCGGGGCTGATGCAGGCCAACCAGACGCAGTTTTGTCAGCGAAAGGGGCTGGGCTCAGCCAAATATGCCCAGCTTCAGGCCGTGTTGGAGCTTAGCAAGCGCCACCTCGGGGAGACCCTTTCCCGTGATGACGGACTCACAAGCCCCTCACATACGGCGCGTTATTTGTCAGCAAGTTACGTGACCGGCCAAGGGAGGCGTTTCTGGTGTTGTATCTTGATAACCAGCACCGGCCGATTCGGGACGAGATTTTATTCGAAGGCACCATCAACGCCGCCAATGTTTACCCAAGGGAAGTGGTGAAACGCGCACTGGATCTGGGTGCAAACGCTGTGATTCTGGCGCACAACCACCCATCTGGCATTGCAGAACCCAGCACGGCAGACCGCCATATTACCGCCAGAATTGCCGATGCATTGGCTTTGGTTGATATTCGTTTGCTCGACCATATGGTGATCGGGGACGGTGATGTGGTATCTTTCGCGGAGCGTGGTTGGATTTAGGTGCTATTTTCCAAATAGCATCGATCGTATTTATCCCTTCTCTCTGATTCGGTTGAAAGCTGCTAAGTTTCTTGAAACGGCGTTTTTTCTGGGCGCGAGTGAGGTTTGCCTCAGGTCAACGTCACCTAGGTTGCTAAAAAACGATCAAAAACTGTCAAAAGGATCTGCTCGGGACTTGAGCAATGGAAAGACAGTTAGTATAATGCGCCACCTTTGATAGCCTTGACCTAGAGCCTGACCTTGTTTGCAGGACTGGCGGACAAGGTTGATATCGAGCTGAAACGATTTGGAGAGACATTCATGTCACGAGTATGCCAAGTAACTGGCAAGCGTCCTGTAGTTGGTAACAACCGCTCTCACGCTAATAACGCCACCAAGCGTCGTTTTCTGCCGAACCTGCAAACTCATCGTTTCTGGGTAGAAAGCGAAAACCGCTTCGTTAAACTGCGCCTTACCCCTAAAGGTATGCGTATCATCGACAAGAAAGGTATTGATTCTGTTCTGGCAGACATCCGTGCCCGTGGTGAGAACGTTTAAGAGGACTTAAAGAATGGCTAAAGGCATTCGCGAGAAGATCCGCCTGGTATCATCAGCTGGTACTGGTCACTTCTACACTACTGATAAAAACAAACGTAACATGCCGGGCAAGTTCGAGATCAAGAAATTTGATCCAGTTGTTCGTCAACACGTTATGTACAAAGAAGCTAAAATCAAGTAATTGGTCTTTGCTTTTTGTAAAAAACCCGGCTTTGGCTGGGTTTTTTATATCTGTAAAACGGGCGGTTGGGCATATACACTTACCTAAGTGCTTGGTACAGAGAGTGAATCATGCAAGACCGTCCCGCAGAACCTTCAACAATATATTGATCCTCGGTGTATTGGTGTTCATCGCCCTGATGAACCTGCCGACTTATCTGCGAAGCCATATCGCCGGATTGGAACAGTCCCAGGACACGGAGCAGGTCACTCCAGATGGTGTGATTGCGCTGATGCCTGATAATTTGCAGATTAAAGCGCTGCAATTCCCCAAGTTTACCCTGACCAAAGCATCTCCTTGGCTGAGCGATACCAAACTGACGGTGTCTGCAACTGACCTGGCCAATCGCTGGATACACCTTTCCGGTACGGAAATCGATAAAGCCACTTACGACAAACTCAAGCCTGCGCTGCGTTCACCGTCGACTCTGGTCGTGGATCTCGGTGCTGATGAAGAGCCGCTTCGCCTGACCTACTACGAATTACCTCAATTTTGGTTATTGCAAAACTGGGAAAACCGTTGGCTTGCCGTCTCGGTTGATCCAAACTACCTCTTCCCGCTCGCCAACTGACAGGAAGACAATGCCAGAATTACCGGAAGTTGAGGTCAGCCGCCTCGGTATCCAGCCGCACGCGCTGGGGCAGGTGGTGACCCGTATTGATGTCCGTCAGCCTTCATTGCGCTGGCCGGTGCCTGAAAATATCCATGATATGGAAGGACAGGAGATACGCGCGGTGAAGCGCCGTGCCAAGTACCTATCCTTGAAACGGATGCCGGTGAGGCGCTCATTCATTTGGGCATGTCAGGCAGCCTCAGGGTGCTCGATGGCGACGTTCCGCCGGCCAAGCACGATCATGTCGATTTGCACCTCAGTAATGGCAAGATGATCCGCTACAACGATCCACGCCGTTTCGGAGCCTGGTTGTGGCAGCCCAAAGGTGGCGAGCATGCGGTGTTGGGGAAACTGGGGCCGGAGCCGCTGACCGATGATTTCACCGGTGAGTACCTGTTTGATAAAAGCCGCGGCAAACGCACCGCCATCAAGCAGTTCATTATGGATAACGCCGTGGTGGTGGGGGTTGGGAACATCTACGCCAATGAGTCGCTGTTTATCTGCAACATCCATCCTAAGCGTCCGGCTGGGCAGCTGACCCTCAACGATGCAAATCTATTGGTTGATGAAATCAAGCAGGTATTGGCAACCGCTATCAAGCAGGGCGGCACCACACTGAAAGATTTCACCCAGACTGACGGTAAGCCGGGCTACTTCGCCCAGGAGCTCTTGGTCTACGGCAAGCAGGGAAAGCCATGCCCTGAGTGTGGCGAGATATTGCAGAGCGTGAAGATAGGGCAGCGCAATACGGTGTTTTGCCCTGAATGCCAGAAAGATTAAAGCCCGCAAACGCGGGCTTTAGTTTTTAAATAGCGACAGCATTTATTTTTTCAGGCGTGCTTTCAGCGCTTCCAGCACTTTCGGGTGCACGAAGCCACTGGTGTCACCGCCGTGCAGGGCGACTTCTTTCACCAGTGTGGAAGAGATAAAGGAGTTCTCTTCTGACGGGGTAAGGAACACGCTTTCCAGTTCCGGCATCAGGCGGCGGTTCATGTTCGCCAGCTGAAATTCGTATTCAAAGTCTGACACCGCGCGCAGGCCGCGCACCAGGATATTCGCTTGGTACTGTTTGGCAAAGTCCACCAGAAGGCCGGAAAAACCCACCACTTTCACGTTATCCAGATGGGCTGTGACGGCATTGGCCAGCTCTACACGTTCATCGAGGTCAAACAACGGCTTCTTGCTTGGACTTGCCGCGATGCCGACAATCACTTCATCAAACATGGCGGCGGCACGCTCAACCAGATCAACATGGCCATTGGTGATAGGGTCGAAAGTACCCGGATAAATCACACGGGTCAGGGATTTTCTGCTCACAGTCTTATCCTGCAAATTTCTAAACTGGCGACATGCTATCAAAAACTCACTGAATTTGATTCCCCGCCTTGAGTTGGGGTGATGAAAATATCTGCCTGTCCGACACTTTTTCTTTTTATCCAAGGCTTAGCGGATGAAGGTGCATCAGGTATGATCGGCCAGAACGTCGGAACCAGGTATCCACCATGAAAAAATCCTTGTCATCAGAAACGATAAAATCGGCGACTTTATGCTGGCGTGGCCGGCTTTTGCCATGCTCAAGCAATCGATGCCGGGCGCAGAAATTACGGCATTGGTGCCTTCGTATACCAAGGCGCTGGCTGAGCTTTGCCCCTCGATTGATAAGGTGCTGGTGGATTGCGGAAAAAAAGCCGACAAGCAAAGCAAAAAGCAGCTGGTTGCTGACATTAAGGCACAGGGGTTTGATGCCTCAATCTGTCTTTTTTCCGACAGCTATAACGCTACTTTGGTGTGGAAAGCCGGGATCCCGTTCCGTCTGGCGCCAGCGACCAAGATTTCCCAGTTCCTGTATAACCACCGCATTACCCAGCGCCGCTCGCAATCAGCCAAGCCTGAGTTTGAATATAACCTCGACCTTATCCGCGCTTTTTTAGCTAAACAGTCGGTACCCGTTAAAGAGCCTTGCGCACCTTACCTGACATTCAGTGCTGAAGTACTGAACGAGCAGAAAACCAAACTGGCTGGGGGCGTTGGGTCTGGACGAGCAAAAGCCATGGCTTTATGTGCATGCAGGCAGCGGCGGCTCGGCAAACAACCTGTCGCTTGAGCAGTATTGCGCGTTGGTGGCGGGTATCTGCGAAAAGAGTGCCATTGAAGTGGTGCTGACGGCTGGCCCTGGTGAAGCAGAGAAAGCGGCCGAGCTACAAGCTTTGCTGGCACAAAACGGCGTTAAGGCGGTGGTGTATGACAAGAACAACGGGTTAGAGGATTTCACCCGCTCGATTGCCTGTGCCAGCGCGTTTATCGCGGGCTCTACGGGGCCATTGCATATTGCCGCTACCGTGGATGTGCCGACCATCGGCTTCTTCCCGGCCAAACGCAGCGCGACGCCATTGCGTTGGCAGCCCATCAACAGTGAAGGGCGACATATGGCTTTCGCGCCGCCAGTGGCTAAAGACAAAGAAGAAGCGGCAGACATGTCAAAGATTGCTGTCAATGACATCCTGCCGGATGTAAATGGGTTTCTGGCGCGGGTTATTTAGCCGCGCGACTGTCGTTACTGCGGATCCAAAGGTCAGCGTATTTCACAAAGGTGGAGTGCGCTGACAACACCGCAATCAAAAAGCCCTGTTTGCCATCGAGAAAGCCGCGTTTCAGTACATACATCTTCAAAAAGCAGCCCAATGCGTGGAGCAAGCCCTGGCTGATGCTGCTTTTCTTGCCTCTGGCTTCACGGCCATCAGCAGGCTTGGCGTAGTGGGCTGATTTCACCAGATAGTGGGTCAGATCGCGGTAGGAGTAATGCAGCAGGTCGCCGTCCAATACCAGGGTTTTCGCGCCTTCCGGGCGGATGATTTTCTCGTGCACCAGCGCATCGTCATACTGGGTGTATACACGCGGATAAACGCGCACATGACTGTAGTACCAGCCTGAATGGCGAAGGAAACGGCCAAAGACCCAGGTCAGTTCATTCACTTCAACCAGGGTGTCTGCCGGTGGGTTTTCCAGCAGCTTTAGCAGGCTTTGTTTGAGCTCAGGAGAAACCACTTCGTCAGCGTCAATCGCGATGATCCAGTCTTTGGTGGCATAGCTTTGCGCCAGCTGCTTTTGTTTGCCAAACCCCGGCCACTCGGCGTTCACATAGACTTTCGCGCCTGCAGCTTCTGCAATGGCTACTGTGTTGTCAGTGCTGCCTGAGTCCACAACAACAATTTCATCGACCCAGTCGAGCGACGCCAGACATTCTGGCAGGATCTGCTCTTCGTTTTTGGTGATGATAATGGCGCTGATGGTGGCGCGTGTTGTCTGGCTCATAGCAGTTCCTCTTTTTCAGTGACTTCGTCGAAACGGGCAATCACCGATTCAATCGTAATTCGTTGCATGGCGTTTTCGTCTTTGACGCGGGTACGCCAGGAAACCTCATCCACAGATTTTCCGGTTTCCGCTTTAATCGCTTCTGCGTACACACTCACCACATACTGTCGCCAGTTGTAAGGCCCGGTGCGGGCAGGGTTGTGGTGGGCGTAAAGGCCAATCACCGGAGTGTTTACCGCGTTGGCAAGATGCGCAGGGCCGCTGTCTGGGGCTAAAACCAGTGCCGCGGCTTTTTCCAAAGCCAGCAGTTGCAGCAGGCTGGTTTTGCCAATCAGGTTTTTGACCGGGCGGGAAAGTTGGCGCTCAATTGCCTGACCGAGTTCAATTTCGATTTTCCCCGGGCCGCCAGCCAAAATAACGTCAAAACCTTTGTGCAGCGCATGTTCGATCACCGCGGCATAGCCTTCCGCCGTCCAGTTCTTGAAGGCTTTACTGGCCGCGGGCGCAACAACCAGTAGTGGTTTGTCGGTGAGCTGCCCGGCTGCCCATTGGGTGTCCGCGTCCGATACCGGCAGTGTCCATGATGGGGTTTGTGCTTTCAAACCCAAGGTTTCAGTGAACGCCATAAAGCCATCCAACACATGCAGCGATTGTGGCGACAGCACCTTGGTATTGGTGAACCAGGATTGCAGATCGCTGGCGCGCACTTTGTCGAAGCCGAGTTTGTATTTGGCTTTGATGCCGACTGAAAGCAGGCTGGCGCGGATAGCAGATTGCATGTGCAGCAGGGCATCAAAGTGCTTGCCATTCAGTGCGCTCCATACCGCTTGCATGCCTTTCCAGCCCTGTTTCTTGTCAAAGGCAATCACCTTCACCGAGGGGAGCAAAGGCGTCAGCAGGGCAGCTTCCGCTTTGCCTGCAATCCAGGTGATGTCGGTGTCGGGCCACTGTGACTGGATAGCCTGCACGGCTGCGATTGCGTTACAAACGTCGCCAATCGCTGAAAGACGAAGCACGCACAGTGACTGTGGGGGCGTGGAAAATAAGGCCATGGGTATGCTTATGTGGTTATGATGGCTGAAATTATGCAGTTGCCGATCCGCAATGTAAAATGCAACCGCCGTTTACGGCCAATCGACAACACGCCCAATCCCATAAAAGGAGCTTCCGTGGAGCGACTAAGCCTCAACAATACCCATATCTGGTTTGACGAAACCTTGCTGAAAGAGAAGCCGGAGCTTTGCTTTGATATTGCCTTCTGGCAGCAAAAGGATGCGGTGTTGGGCTCTGCCACAGGAAGAGGCACCACCTGGTTTTTGCAGACGGAAACTGTGCCTGCCGCGCTCAGGCATTACCGCCGTGGCGGCCTGTTCGGCAAGCTGGTGAAAGACAGCTATCTGTTTACCGGCTGGGAGCGCACCCGTGCCGCGGAAGAGTTTAACCTGCTGCATTATTTGCGGGAGGCGGGCATTGCCGTGCCGCGTCCACTGGCGGCGAGAGCGTTCGCGAAGGGTTGACCTATCAGGCCGATATCCTGGTGGAAAAATCGATGGTGCGCGGGATTTGGTTGGTATCCTGACAGAAGAAACGCTGACACCGGCGCAATACCGGGCGGTTGGCCGTCTGGTGCGCCAACTGCATGATGCCGGGGTGTGCCATACCGACCTCAATATCCACAATATCCTGCTCGATAATGAAGGCCAGTTCTGGCTGATTGATTTTGACAAGTGCGGCCGCCGCGATGGCGACAGCTGGAAAGCGGCAAACCTGAGTCGTTTACAGCGTTCATTCAATAAGGAAGTGGGACGGTTTCAGATCCGCTGGCAGCCAGCGGATTGGGATGCCCTGATGCAAGGTTATCAGCTAATAAAACGGACTTAGTTTTTCAGCCAGACGCCGACAGTTTCAAGGGTTTTCGCTACCGCGCCGCGGTTTTCTCCACAATCCCCAGTGCGGCAGTGCCCGCTTTCTCCCGCTTGCCACTGTCATCCAGCAGCGCGCTAATGTGCGCGGCAATCTCTTCACTTTCTTGGCAGACCTCACAGGCGCCGGCTTCAATCAGCTGCTCGGCAATTACCTGAAAGTTGAAGTAGCTTGGCCCTGTCACCAGCGGTTTGGCCAAGGATGCCGGCTCCAACAGATTGTGCCCGCCAACCTTATCCCCAATCAGGCTACCGGCCATAAAAGTGACATCTGAGGCTGCAAACAGCTTCATCATTTCGCCCATGGTATCGCCAAGGTAGACCTGGGTTTGCGGCGTGATGAACTCTTCTTTGCTGCGTCTTGCCAGCGTAAAGCCCTTTTCCCTGACCAGTTCGGCCACGGCGCTGAAGCGTTCTGGGTGTCTTGGCACCAACATCATCAGTGTGTTGGGGCTTGCGCCAGTAGAAGGCGGTGGGCATCGAGCAGGATTTCATCTTCCCCCGGATGGTGCTGGCGGCAACCCAGACCGGGCGTTCACCACATTGTGCTTTGAGTGCGGTTACCGCTTCATCGCTGGCATCAAAGGGTGGTAAATCGAATTTCACTGAGCCGGATACGGATACCTTGCTCTGCGGCACACCAAGGGTGACAAAGCGCTGCGCATCTTCCTCAAACTGACACAGTACATGGTCGATATTCTTCGACAGCAGGTTAAACAGCGGCTGGACGCGCTGATAGCCCTTCATGGATTTTTCCGACAGGCGCGCATTCATCACCACAACTGGAACAGAGGCTTTCTTTACCGTCGCCAGCGTGTTTGGCCACAGCTCGGTTTCCATGATCAGCAGAATTTTGGGGTTGAGTCGACGAAGAAAGCCGCGCACAGCAAAGGCAAAATCAATCGGCATGTAGCGGTGCTCGATGCCTGCAATTTTCGAGGCAATGTCAGCCCCTGTGGCTGTGGTAGTCGTCACCAGAATGGTCTCGTGCGGATAGGCTTTTTGCAGTGCCGCGATGACAGGTTTGGCGGCAATCACTTCACCAACCGACACTGCATGGATCCAGATTGGGCGCTTTTCACTGGCGAGTGTTGGCGTGAAGCCAAAATGTTCTACCCAGCGTTTACCAACTTTAGGTTTACCGTCTTTGGCCCGGTACAGACCGAGAAGTAGAAAGGGAGCGGCGAGGGCCAGCAACAGGGTGTAGAGAATGCGCACAATCAAGCCTTATCAGTGAATCTGACGCTAGTGTACAACAAAGGGCGCCTTGCGGAGCCCTTTCGATGTGGTTGTAAATCCGGTTTTAGCGGGTCAGCCCCTGATCACTCAGGTATTGCTGAACCTGCTCTACGTAGTCGACTTTGTAGGAGTACTTATTGCTGTCGTGAGATGCCACCAGGTTGACCACCAGGAAGAAAGCAGCAAGGGCAAGTACGCCTTTGGTGAAACGCTCTGGCATGGTCTGCGTCCAGGACTCTGCTTTCACCAGCAGCGGGATCAGCGCCAGCGGGAAAGTCAGGATCAGGTGCCAGTACGAGAAGGTGATCGGCGACAGCATGGCGTTCACTATGATGGCCAACACGGTCGCTACGGCAAACAACAGCAGCCACTGCTGGTTGTCCTCAATCGCGGTATCACGCTTAATGCGTGGCTTGATGACTTTCCATGATGCCCAGTTAATACGCACGGACAGCACCACCGTCGCAGCGCCGACAAGGTAAAGCACCGCTTGCCAAAGATACTGCAGAACCATTTGCAGCCAGCTGATGGTGGTGACCCAATCAAAGGTGACATCTGTAATGATGCGGTTTGAGAACAGAGTAGAGCTGTACCTGAACCAGTAAAGCACTGCTTTCAGCACCGGATAAACATGCACGGCGCCGTAACCGATATAGCGGTCACTCTCACGGCTGATCTCTTCGTTAACGGCGTATTCCTGAAAATACGGGATCAGGGAAACCAGCAACACAACACCAGCAGTGATGACACCTGCCCAGTTCGGGTGTGCCATTTTGCGGTACAGCAGATAGCAGGAAATGACTGCCAGAACCGGCCAGGAGTAGTGGAATTGCATGGCGCCGCCAATGGCCAGAACATGCAGGAAGCTGTAGCCAAATGCCGGTTTGTCACGCAGGTTAAACGCTGACCAAAAATGAAGTGCAGTAAAAAAGCAAAGGTAAGCCGGGTTATAGATAGTGCTGTCGTACAAAAGCCAGGGGTTCAGCCAGTACGCCACCATAAACAGGACACGCACTGGCATACTGAACACTGATTTGATCACTGCATCAAACAGCAGATAAGAGATCACGCGCAGCGCGATGATGGCCACCATCGGAGACCATGGGCTGTCCCACAGCATAATGGGGAAGCCGACAATCCAGCTGACAGGGAGCCGGGAACATTGCCGACGGCGCTGGCCGCGTTACCAAAAGCCAGCCAGGTATCCTGATAGGCACCCAGATAGCCTTTGTAGAGCATTTGGGTCTGGTCGCCGGTGATGATCTGGTTACTGGCATACAGTACGGCCAGAAGGAGTCCCGCAAAGAAGCCGGCTCTTTGCATCCATGTGGCGTGGCGGGAAAATGAATTCAGGTTCATGGTTTGTCCGTAAAGTTAACCCTGGGAAGGGGGATTCTCGTTATAAGTCCAAAAGCGATGGATAAAATAAGTGACCAGCGGGATCATAAACACGACCAGCAGCACACGCAGGTAGCTGTTTGTGCCTTGGAACAATTCGCTGATCAATTGTGAGATGATGAGCGCAGAAAACTGCACGGCAAAAAAGCGCGTTGCATTTTTTAATGACAGCGACTTTTGAAAGACAAACAGCGACTGCATCAAATAAGACAATCCGAACGCACAACCAAAGCCAACCAGATTGGCAATGAACACACTGGTGGTCAGGAAGCGAAGCAGGGCAAAGGCAACCACAATGTGGGTCAGGGATGCCAGACCGCCTGTCAGCCAAAACGCACGATGCGGTGAGCCAACAGTTTCTCAGTCAAGGACGTCATTATTGCGCTTCACCCTGTTTATCTGCGGAGTCGCTTTCGATGATGTAGACGGGCCGTCGTTTGGATTCCATATACAGCCTGCCAATGTATTCGCCCATCACCCCAAGCCCAATCAGTTGTATTCCTCCAAAGAAGAGAATCACAGTGATCATGGATGCATAACCTGGCAGGTCAACGCCAAAAAACAGGGTTTTCAAAATGATGGCGCTGCCGTACAAGAAAGCGATACCGGAAAAGAAGATCCCCAGGTAAAGCCAGATCCGAAGTGGCGCAGTACTGAAACTGGTGATGCCTTCAAGGGCAAAGTTCCAAAGGCGCCAGCCATTAAAACTGGTTTCCCCGGCAGCACGTGGCTGGCGAACGTATTCAACCACCGACGTTTTAAAGCCCACCCAAGAAAAAATGCCCTTCATAAAACGCTGGTTTTCAGGCAAAAGCTGAATCGCGTCTACCACACGGCGGCTGATCAGACGAAAGTCTCCGACATTGTCAGGAATTTCTATTTTCGCAATCTTGTTGTGGAACTTGTAAAACAGGTTCGCGGTGACTTTCTTCGCCCAGGTGTCACTGCTGCGGTCGATACGCTTTGCGACCACCACGTCATAACCTTTTTGCCATTCGCGGATAAAGTCGTGGATAAGCTCTGGCGGGTCTTGCAGGTCGGCATCAATGGGAATGATAGCTTCGCCTTTGGCGAGATCAAGCCCAGCGGTCAATGCTGCTTCCTTACCGAAATTACGGGACAGGTTGATTACCCGGACAGAAGGAGTCTTCTCTGTCAGATCATTTAAGACTTCGAGCGTATTATCTTTGCTTCCATCGTTCACAAACAGCAATTCATAGGAAAGCCCCGTTGATTGCAAAATTTCTGTGATTTTGTCGGTAAAAGTGGAGAGAACTTCCTGCTCGTTATAGCACGGGCAGATGATAGAAATGGAAGGCTTGTTATGACTGTCCATAATCTTAAAAAAGCGCCTGTTTATAGTGGAAATATGTCGCGCAAGCGAGAAAGCGCTAGATTAACAAAAAACAGGGGAGGCCACTCTAAAAATGAAAACTTGAGCCATCAAATCGTTTGATGGCTCAAGTTTTACCCTATTTATGTTCTATTCACGCCAATAGGTATTTGAACGGACAACGCGGGCGGGATTACCTGCCAGGCAGGTGTTCTCTTCCGAAAAAGGTTTTGTCACGACACTGGCTGTGCCTACAACGGTATTGTTGGGTAATACCGTACCTTTCATGAGATTTGCTCTAGCTCCTATCCAACAATCACTGCCTATTGTGACTTTTTTATTTGGGTTTAAATGCAGCTGCGTCTGATTGTCGAAAACGGCATGATGGTCAGTATCAGTAATCAAGGTTTCCCACGAGATAAGTACATTAGAGCCAAATGTTATTTCGTCTCTACAGATAATTTTTCCTGCGGCAGAGATATGAAACTTATCTCCAAACGTTGCGTTACCTGTAATGGATAAACGAGAGCCCTTACCAATTTTCGCCTTACCTTTAAAATGCATATGACCGGAGACGTAAATCACTGTTCGTTCATATTGATAGTCAACGGTTTCAACGCTGCCAAATCCAATTCTGACAATACCAGGACGGACTTTTTCAAAAGTGGCCTTTCCTTTTAAAGAAGCCAGTTTTACTTTGCGTGAAACCACAATCGGCAATTTGATAGCATCAATCGGTCGACACAAACGGAAGTTTATGAACAGGGTTTTAGGTAGACCCAATAAATAATCGACAATCTTGTTCATCTTAAGGGCTCAGACCTTGTAATCGTTATTGCTCGCTTGGCTCGAGGGACTTTCGTGTCACTTTTAGCGTTAAAACGTCTGCTACACCTTGCAAGATATCTTCCGTTGACGGAATGGTGGTATCCGCATGCATCACAATCACGTGACCCGGTTCATAACGCGGTGTGTACCGGAACGGTACCGTGGCATAGAAAATGCCGACTGTCGGTGTGTGTGTGGAATAGCAACGTTCCGGACACCGGTATCCGGCGCAACAACCACCTGAGCCTTCGCGCAATATGTTAAAAGCTCATCCAATGGCAAGCTTGGCTGGATTTTGAAATTATCATTTTCGAGCAGGTGCGACAGGTAGTCGCCTTTTTCGTTGTCTTTTACCCCTTCCAGAAACACATGCTGGTGGTCAGGGTAGGCTTTAATTGCGTGCTTAAGCAGGTCTTCCATTTGAGCATTGTTTAATACTTTTCGTGGCTGAGAGGCGCCATTGAAGTAAACAATGTAAGGATTGACGTTATCGACCAAATCTCTGTGGTCAGGGTAAGCAAAGTCCAGGCGATGCGCTGGGTTATGGCCAAGCAGGCGCAGCATATCCAGCATAACTTCCACTTCAGGGGTGAAGTCAGAACGCCACACCGCAGCATTGTACAAGGTGCCTCGCAGCCAGCCTTTATAAGGAAAACCAACTTTCAGTTTGGCTTTGTTGAGTAAATTCACCCAATAGGAGCGATTGGTTCCCGCAAGGTCAAAAATAATATCCTGATCGCCGACTTCCTTAAAATTGGCCATTTTCTCGGAGAAGGAAATTTGTCCTTTTCTATCCCGGCCATGCAACACAACCGTGCGGTCGGCGAGATCTGACGGCATACCATATTGATAAGTCGACAATGCAACCAACGTGATTTCAGCGTTCGGGAAAAACTTTCTCGCTTCAACCAGAAAAGGACGGGTAATGACTTGGTCGCCAAGCGCTGCGTGTCGAATAACCGCGATTTTTTTGATTTTGGCAGGGTCAAAATCGTTATTAAGGTAATTTTTTGCCGATTTAGACAGGTACGCGCCTTTTTCAAAACAAGCGTACTTAGACGAAATTGGGGCTTTGCTGAATTTCATTGATTATCCGGTTGAACGCTTTGCGAAGGATGTTGATAAAGATTTAATACAGTTTGTGGTGCCAGGTCTTTCAGGCACTTCAAATGTCCAAATGGGCATTCCCGTTTAAAGCAAGGGCGGCACTCAATATCGGTATTCACCACCTGGACTTTGTCCGTCAATGGAGGCGTATATTGCGGGGAACTGGAGCCGTAAATCGCGACAATGTTTGCGCCTACCGATGCTGCTACGTGCATTAACCCTGAATCGTTGGTAAAAACGGTATGACAAGCTGCAAGCATGTCTACAGCATCAATGAGTGATGTTTTGCCTGCGAGATCAAAGCAGTTACGCTGCAAATCCTCGGGGATAAGGTCAACAATGCTCTGGGTAACAGAGGTATCTTTGGGTCCGCCAAACAGGCAGATCTGGTTACCCGCTTCAATCAGTTTGGTGGCAACGTCAGCATAGTGGTTTTCAGGCCAGCGTTTGGCTGGACCAAATTCCGCACCGGGACAAATACCGATAAGCCGCTTGCCAGTATCAATGCCGAATTTTCCAAACACGCCTGTTGGTTAGCTAAATCTACAGTCAGTTTAGGAAAAGGCGTATCGGCCAACGAGACTTCGGAAAGCATGTCAGATTTGCTGTGCGCCAGCGCCACATAGCGTTCAACCATGTACTGGAAGACTTTTCGGTCTGGGCGCAGATCATTCAAAAGCCCGTAGCGCATTTCTCCCTTCCAGCCCGTTCGCTTGGGTATTTTTGCAAACAGTGGGATAAGCGCTGACTTGGCGGAATTTGGCAAAATATAGGCGTGGCTGTAACCATTGCTACGAAGATTTTTCCCAAGTGTCCAGCGGGTCGTTAAATCAAACTGGCCATGCCCCACTGGCATCTCAATAGCATTGCGAACTTCTGGCATACGCTCAAGAATTGGCTTACACCAAGCTGGAGCTAGTACATCAATTTGCGCGTTGGGATGTTTTTCAAGCAGCCTCTTATAAAGCTCTGGGACATCACCATATCCCCCACCCAAGAGGGACCGATAATCAAAATATTCATATTAGTAGGTCAGTTTTTCGTCCCAATGAATGTCGTTGCGAACTACCTTTGCCGGGGTTCCGGCTGCGATGCAACCTTCAGGAATGCTTTTCGTGACAGTGCTGTTGATACCAACCACTGAGCCATTGCCAACGGTCGCACCTTTAAGCACGACTACGCCATCGGCAAGCCAGACGCGATCACCAATAGAGATGTCTTTGGCTTGGTTCAGGCGTTCGCCTGTCGATTTGTCAGTAATGTCGTGGCCATCACTGGTCATCAGTTTGACGTTACGTGAAAACATGCAGTCGTTGCCAATGGTGAGGGTTGTGCCATTTTCCCGTGCCGAGAAATAGCATCCTTCGCCAATTACGCAGCGCTCACCAATGATCAGGGTGCAGTTGTTTCCATCTAACTCAATGTGAACGCCTTTCAGGTTCGCACCATCTTTAAAGACGAGTTTGTTTCCCGAGCCGTGGATGGCAACCGTACATTTACGGATACGGTTTTTGGTGCCAAATTCCACCCGATTGCCTTTACGAATTTTTACCTCGTTGCGGGCAAGGAACTTCCATTTGGCGAACTTGTCTTTTTTAGGACTGAGTTTCCTAAACAAATACCCGCCCGTGATTTTCCGTGCCAGTGACATCACGCCGGTACGCGGGAAAATACCGATGCGGCGAATCAAATACGGGTCTTCATGTACGGCCAGCGGCCCGCTGTTTGTGGCCACGGCGAAGGTGTAACCCAGTTCTTTAGCGATGGCTTTGCTGTCTTCGTTCCAGTCACCGTAAGGGTAGGCGAATGACACCAGCTCATGGCCGAGCAATGCTTCCAGTTGGGCTTTGTTTTCCGCAATCTCCCTGAATTGCTCTTCGCGGCTGAGGGTATCGAGATGCGGGTGGGTCAGGGTGTGACCGCCGAATTCGATATGTCCAGAATCAGCCATGGCTTTGATTTCTTCTGCTGTCATCAGATCAAAGCGCTTTTCCGGGGTTTGCGGGTGTTCAACATCCCAACGGTTAAAGTCCACGCCTGTCACTGTGTAAACCACGGCCTTGAAGTTGTACTTCTTCAGCAGAGGCAACATCAGGGTGAAGTTGTCTTTAAAACCATCATCTACTGTAAGCATACAGTAACGCTTTCCGGCTTCGAGACGCGAGATGAGATTCTTCTCTTTGAGATCTGAGAAGGTCAGCGTTTCAAACCCCAGGCGTTTTAGCAGCTTCAGGTGATTTTCAAACATCTTGATGTCTAGGTAAGGGCCAATGCTGCCTTTGCCTGCGTCATTGTCGATAAAGCGGTGGTACATCAGCACCGGGATGTCTTTACGCTTGGTATAGACATAAACCGACTGATAGATGGTTTCGATATGGGTTACGATGTTTTGCAGATCGTAGCTTTGCTTGACCGTTTCCGTTGCGGCTGGGTCGCAATGCGGCGAAGCCAGCGCCAGCTCAATCTGCGCCGGGATCTCGGAAAAGTCGATATCCAGCTCTTTCTTGCCGATGTCACCAAAATTGGTTGCCATAGCGTGGCGGATATTGTCGCTGTCGACAGGGCCGATATTGATGGCTTCGCCGATGGCCAGGGTAGGGCGGCCGCACAATAGTGATTCCATGGCCACGCGGCCTGCGCCAACGACCAGGTCGGCATTGGCCATCATGGCGGGGACATCGTCAACATAACCCACGAAATCGGCTTTGCCTTTGAACTTGTCAAAGCGTGCATCCGGCGTCGTGCCGGTAACGATTTTGACGTCGTATTTTTCGAGATCGACGCATTCACCCAGCAAGCGGTAGCAAAGGTCGCCTTTGGGGCCGCTCAGGCGGCCGATGATAGCAATGACTTTGCGCTTGTTCTGCGGTGCGTCCACCCACTGGTAGCGCGCGGTATCGATACCGTTGCGGCTGACCTCCAGTGTTTCTGCAGGAACGTTCAGGTCGTCAATCAACTGGTGGTAAATGGCTTCACACACCGGCATTGCCTTGTTGCCCATGGCGTGAAATTTCTTACGCGAGGCATGCACAGGCTGGCGGCCATGAACGGTGGTCACCATTGGGGTGCCGGTCAGCTTACAGGCAACATGACAACTCCAGCTTGAGGCGCGGGAGTGGGCGTGCACCATCTGGATATTGTGCTTTTTGATAAGGTAAACCAGATAGGCCACGTGCCAGAAACGGCGCGGAATACTGCGCTTGTTAAAGCGCAGTTTGAAAACGGGCCGTCGTGTGGCTTGGTCAGCGTATCGGAGACATAAAACACATTGTGTCCGCGCTGGGTCAGCTCATTGCCCACTGTGGTTGCGTATACCTCAGCTCCGGTCACTTCCAACTGGGAGAGGGCCATCAAAATATTCATCGAATTCCTTTCCTAGTAAAGCTGGGTGCCATCCGGACGCGAGCGCAGCAGGTTCATGATCCACATGTATTGCCCCGGGTCCTGCGCCAGAAACTGCTCGATACGCTCATTCATCATGCGGGCATCGGTTTCTTCGCTGCCGGATGGGAATGGGTCGAGCGGTGGTTGCACAATCACTTCAAAGTTACCGGTTTCGCGGTTGTACACCGGCATCAGCGGCACAATCTTGGCGCGGCTGAGTGTGGCCAGTTTACCCAGGCCTGAAAGCGTGGCTTTCTGGGTGGCGAAGAAAGGCACGAACACGCTGTGCTCTGGGCCGTGGTCTTCATCCGGCAGGTAATAACCCAGGTAACCTTCGCGAATCGATTTGATAAAGGCTTGATGCCGTCTGCACGTTCGTGGGTGCGGCCGCCGTATTTCAGGCGCTGCACGTTCATCAACCAGTCGGCGACTCTGTTCTTTTGCTTTTTAATCATGGCTGCCACCGGCAGACCACGGGAAGCGAGCTGCACCGCAGGGTAATCAATCGCCCAGCTGTGAGGCACCAGAAGGATCACCTTCTCGCCTTTGTCGACCAGTTCAGTGAGGATTTCCTCATTGCGGAACAGGGTACGTTTTTCCAGATAGCGCTTGCTGCGCATCATGATGGTGGCAAAACCCAGCATGACGCAGCCGGCATTGATGTAGCTCTGCTCGAGGATCGCGAAACGCTCTTCCTCGGTTTTCTCCGGGAAGCAATGTTCAAGGTTGGCCACCGCACGCTTTTTGGCGCGGTTATTCATTCTCACCAAGCGTTTGGCGAGAAACTCAGCCAGTTTGTCACGCAGGCGGAAAGGGATGAATGCCAAGATGCCGGCAAACAGGATGCCCAGCCAGGTACCCCAATAGCGTGGGTGCACAAAGGCCCACTCAAAAGTTGGCAGGTAAGAGCTGGTGGTTGAATCTTTGCTCATAAGGAAATGTTTTACTTTGCCTGTCAGAAGAGAAAACGGGCCGTGGCCCGTTTTTGCCCATTACTTGTTAAGTAAGGTCATGTACTCAGCGACACCTTCCGCTACGGTCTTGAATTCGTGCGGGTAACCAGCGGCGCGGACTTTGGTCAGGTCAGCTGGGTGTAAGCCTGGTAGCGGCCTTTCAGGTGATCCGGGAATGGAATTTCTTCTACCTGGCCCTTGCCGTGGTGCTTGATCACCGCGTCTGCCACTGCGCGAAACGGTTCTGCGCGGCCGGTACCACAGTTGAAGATGCCGGATTTACCATTTTGCCAGAACCACAGGTTCATCTTGCACACATCGCCAACGTAAACGAAATCGCGCTTGAAGGTATCGCTGCCTTCAAACAGTTTCGGGTTGTGGCCGTCTTTGATTTGGTTGTTCAGGTGGAATGCCACCGACGCATGCTGCCTTTGTGGCTTTCGCGTGGGCCGTAGACGTTGAAGTAACGGAAGCCGGTGATTTGCGACAGGGTTTCGCCGTGTGCTTCAGCATCTGCCAAATGCGGCGTACGTAGTTGTCGAACAGCTGCTTCGAGTAACCGTAAACGTTGAGCGCGCCTTCGTATTGTGGCTCTTCGATAAAGTCATGGTCACGGCCGCCGTAAGTTGCCGCAGAAGATGCGTACAGGAACGGGATTTCGCGCTCCAGACAGTAATGCAGCAGCTCTTTTGAGTACTCATAGTTGTTGAGCATCATGTACTTGCCGTCCCACTCTGTGGTCGCAGAACATGCACCTTCGTGGAATACTGCTTCGATAGGACCGAAGTCGTCACCCGCCATGATCTGGGTGATGAAGTCTTCTTTATCCATGTAATCAGCAATGTCCAGATCAACCAGGTTGATGAACTTGGTACCGTCTTTCAGGTTGTCGACAACCAGAATGTCGTTGTAGCCCTGTTCATTCAGCGCTTTAACCAGATTGCTGCCGATCATGCCGCGCCGCCAGTCACTATAATCATATCTTTACCTAAATTCTGTTGACCTGAATTATGAGAAGACCCGCCATTACATTGTTGGCGGCTGTGATACTATTTCCCTTTCTGGGCTTGAGGATAGCAGTTTAACCATGAAAACCCGTGATCGCATTATTCATTCTGCGCTGGCGCTCTTTAACGAGCAGGGTGAGCCAAACGTCACCACCAATCACATCGCTGCCGATCTCGGAATAAGCCCGGGAAACCTGTATTACCACTTCCGTAATAAGGAAGAGATTATACACAGTATTTTTGATCAATACGCGCGCGATCTTTCCATGGGTTTCCAGCCGGAAGTGCCTGCGGAATCTGATGAACAGCGCCTGTTGGCATACCTTGATGCCACTTTCCAGTTGATGTGGCGGTACCGCTTTTTCTACGCCAACCTACCCGATATTTTAAGCCGCGATGCCGAGCTGCAGCAGAAATACCTGGCTGCTCAGCAGGCACTGAAAGCGAACCTGTTTACCATGTTGAGCCGATTCCGAGATACCGGCTGGCTGGATATGGATAACAAAGAGCTTGAATCCTTGTGCAGCACCCTGAAACTGGTGGCATCAAGCTGGATTTTCTACCAAAGCGCCCAGGCTCCGGCTGCCAAAGTCACCCCGCTGGTGATCTACCAGGGCGTGCTGCAAATCCTAAATATGGTGTCGCCAATGACCACCGAAAAAGGGCGTGCCGTGGTTGCAGAGCTTGTCAGCCATTACCGCACCCGTATGGAAAGCAGCCAGACGATAAGCGGGCAGGCGTGATCCAGTGCAATAAGATGTACTAATTACATAGACGCAACCTTTCACACAACTCTATCATCGACCTTCATACTGATATGTCATACTGTAAGCTGATTCTGTTTTAGACGAATCGGCTTTTCGGTGTCACATTGCTGATAGTGTTATCAGCAAAATGCGATAATGCCCAACCTGTTCCTGTTTCCATTGATGGAGTGAGCGATGACTGCCGCTTTTTACCAGCAAATCCGCCAGCAGCTTGAAGAAGTCAAAGCTGAAGGCCTATACAAAGATGAACGCGTGATCACGTCTGCCCAGCAGGCGAACATTTCAGTGACCTCCGGTGACGAAGTCCTGAACTTCTGTGCCAACAACTACCTGGGCCTGGCAAACCACCCTGCGCTGATTGAAGCGGCGAAAGCAGGCATGGACGAGCACGGTTTTGGTATGGCCTCTGTGCGCTTTATCTGCGGCACCCAGGATTCACACAAAGTGCTGGAGCAGAAACTTTCTGCTTTCCTTGGCATGGAAGACACCATTCTGTACTCCTCCTGTTTTGATGCCAACGCCGGCCTGTTTGAAACCATTCTGGGGGCGGAAGATGCGATCATTTCCGATGCGCTGAACCATGCGTCAATCATCGACGGCGTGCGCCTGTGTAAAGCGATGCGTTTCCGCTATTCCAACAACAACATGGAAGAGCTGGAGCAGCAACTGATCGCGGCTAAAGAAGCCGGTGCGCGCAACACCCTGGTGGTGACTGACGGCGTATTCTCTATGGACGGCGTGGTGGCGAACCTGCCTGCGATTTGCGATCTGGCGGAAAATACGGCGCGCTGGTGATGGTCGATGACTCTCACGCCGTGGGCTTTATGGGCGCAAACGGCCGTGGTACCCACGAATACCATGACGTGATTGACCGCATCGACATCATCACCGGTACCTGGGCAAAGCCATGGGCGGTGCGTCAGGCGGTTACACCTCGGGCAAGAAAGAAGTGATCGACTGGCTGCGTCAGCGTTCGCGTCCATACCTGTTCTCCAACTCACTGGCACCGGCTATCGTGTCTGCCTCAATCCGCGTGATTGATCTGCTGGCAGAAAGCGGCGCGCTGCGTGACCAACTTTGGGACAACGCCAACCACTTCCGTGCACGCATGAGCGAAGCGGGTTTTACCCTAGCAGGTGCTGATCACGCGATCATCTGTGATGCTGGGCGATGCCAAAGTGGCAGCAGAATTTTCTGAGCGCATGATGAAAGAAGGTATCTACGTAGTGGGCTTCTCCTTCCCGGTTGTACCAAAAGGTCAGGCGCGTATCCGTACACAAATGTCCGCTGCGCACAGCCGTGAGCAACTGGACAAGGCCATCGACGCCTTTATCAAAGTCGGTAAAGAAATGAACCTGATTGGGTAAGTAAGACGATGACGAACAAAATGAAAGCGCTGGCAAAACTGAAAGCAGAACCTGGGATCTGGATGACAGAGACCAAGTTGCCAGAGCTGGGTCACAATGACCTGCTGATCAAAATCCGCAAGACCGCGATTTGCGGCACTGACGTTCACATCTACAACTGGGACGAGTGGTCACAAAAAACCATTCCTGTGCCTATGGTTGTCGGTCACGAATACGTGGGCGAAGTGGTGGGTATCGGTCAGGAAGTGCGTGGTTTTGCCATTGGTGACCGCGTTTCAGGCGAAGGCCACATCACCTGTGGTCACTGCCGCAACTGCCGTGCTGGCCGCACCCACCTGTGCCGTAACACTATCGGTGTGGGTGTAAACCGTGAAGGCGCGTTTGCTGAATACCTGGTGATCCCAGCGTTCAACGCGTTCAAGATCCCGGAAGATATTTCTGACGATCTGGCGTCAATCTTCGACCCGTTCGGTAACGCGGTGCACACTGCGCTGTCGTTCGACCTGGTGGGTGAAGATGTGCTGATCACCGGTGCCGGCCCAATCGGTATCATGGCCGCAGCGGTAGCAAAACACGTTGGCGCGCGCCACGTGGTGATCACGGATGTGAACGAATACCGTCTGGAACTGGCACGTAAAATGGGCGTCACCCGCGCAGTGAACGTGGCAGAAGAGAAACTGGAAGACGTGATGGCCGAGCTTGGCATGCGTGAAGGTTTCGACGTGGGTTTGGAAATGTCCGGCAACCCGTCAGCGTTCAACTCCATGCTGAAAACCATGAACCACGGTGGCCGTATCGCGCTGCTGGGTATTCCGCCATCAGACATGGGTATCGACTGGAACCAGGTGATCTTCAAAGGTCTGGTTATCAAGGGTATCTACGGCCGCGAAATGTTCGAAACCTGGTACAAGATGGCGAGCCTGATCCAGTCTGGTCTGGACCTGAGCCCAATCATCACTCACCACTACAGCGTGGATGAGTTCCAGGAAGGCTTCGACGTGATGCGTTCGGGTCAGTCGGGCAAGGTAATCCTCGACTGGACCAAATAGCATTGTCATATGGGCATTTATACGGCGTTATCGTTCGACTCACATAGTGGAACTATGCATCGCGAACTCTGCCTTGTCTAAACGCCCACTTGACTGCAGCTCAAGATAGAAAACCCGCTTCGGCGGGTTTTTTTAATGCTTGAGCGCCAGTGAAACCGGTACGAGTTCGACTTCATCCTGCAGATGTGGCAACGCCTCCTGCAAGGTTTGCAGCGTGACCGGAAAAGGGTGGGCGATCACCACGGCAATGCCCCGGCGCTTGGCCTGGCGGACGGCAAGGCTGAGCTGTTGGTCGATGAAAGCGCGGGTCTGGATATGGTCGAGAAACACGTGACGGCGGTTGGTGGCAAGGCCGTGTGCTTTGGCGATGCGTTGGGCGACGGTTTTCGGGGTGGTGCGACTGTCGATAAAGCCAGTTGATGGGTTTTCAGTTCGGCCATCACCCAGTGCATAGGCTGATCTTTTTCTGTGAGTAAGCTGCCCATATGGTTGTTCACCGCCACCGCCTGAGGCACCCGGTACAGGGCTTCGCGGATCGCGTGGGAGATGTCTGCTTGCGTCATGGCAAGGGTTAGCGCTCCCGGCTCCTGCGGTGTACCGTCAGGACTTTGCATCGGCAAATGCAGCAGCACTTCGCGGTGCTGACTGAGGGCGGAGAGAGCAACTGCGGTGTCGAATTCGGTAAAGGGAATAACGGAAACACTGACTTGCGGCGGCAATGCAGCCACTTCGCGCGGCATCATGTCATAGCCCAAATCGTCAATGATAATGGCAAGCTTTGGCTTGGCCTGCGCCAAGGCAGACCAAGAGAGAAGGAGCAGGGCGGTGACAGTGACAATCCTTTGCATCTGTGACCTTCTTGACGCTACCGCGTCAGCCAGGGGCTGGGGTTGGTGGCGTTGCCTTTGCGCCGGATCTCGAAATAGAGCGCGGAGTCATCCTGACCGCCACTGTTACCCACCAGAGCAATAGGGTCGCCGGCTTTTACCGTGTCACCGACGTTTTTCAGCAGCGCCTGGTTGTAGCCATAAAAGCTCATGTCACCTTTGCCGTGGTCAACCACCACCATCAAGCCGTAGCCGCGCAGCCAGTTGGACAACACCACAGTGCCGTCGTGCGCTGCTTTTACTTCGCTGCCTTCTTTGGCGGCGATCACCATGCCGTTCCAGCGCAGTTGTCCGCTTTGTGCACTGCCGTAGCTATGCAGCACTTTGCCTTTTACCGGCCATTGCATGCGGCCTTTGTATTTGGCCAGGCCATCCATTTTGACTCTGGCTTTTTCGGCGGCGATGCGTGCCTGCTCTGCTGCTCGTTCCAGCTCCTTGGTCAGGCGTTGCTGGTTGTCTTTCAGCTCAGCAAGGTAGCTTTGTCACTGTTAATCTGGCGGCGGATAGCGCTGGCGGTTTTCTTCTGGGCGCTTTGCTCTTTTTCCAGCTTGGCTTTATCAGCAGCCAGACTGGCGATCAGCGCCTTTTGTTTGGCCGTTTGCGTTTCTAACGCATGGCGTTTGAGCTGCAATTCGGTGTCAGTGGCAGACAGTTCATTGATGGCTTCGGTACGCGCTTTGGACAGGCGCTCTGCGTAGACGGTCATCCGATCCATCTTGGCGGTGTCCTTGCCACTTAAAAGGGCATTGAGCTGGCTGTGCTCACCTTGACGGTACTGGCTGTTTAAAAGCTCCTTTAGCAGCTCCATCTGGCCAAGCTTGAGTTGTTCGAGACGCTGGCTTTCACGGTTCAGCACCTGAATTTCTTTGTCAGTGACAGCGAGGCTGGCATTGGCTTCACGCATCTGTTTGGCAATGGAAGCAATAGACTGCTCCTGCGACTTAAGCTCTGCCTGCAGTGAGTTGAGCTTCTTTGCATTGGCATTCAACTGTTGCTGCTGACGGGAGATTTCACTTTTCATCCCGGAAAGCTGCTCGTCGCTGGCTTGTATCGCTGGGCTTGCCAGCAGGCACAGCAAAACGCCAGCGCATAATGCTGCACTGGCGCGAAAAGAAGGGAGGTGACGCAGGGTTCTTTGCTTCATGTCCGGAGTATATCAATCCGCTTTTGGCTGTGCACCACTGATGGCGCGCTAGCTTCGCAAGTTAAACATTTAATTCGCCGTCTATTTTAGAAAGAAACCGGCAGGGTTTGTCAGACAGGGATAAAAAACGCGCCCCGGAGAGCGCGTTTCTGGCTGTTTTCAGAAGCGAAGATTATTTCGCAACGAACAGAGGCTTACCAGTCATGTCTGCTGGTGCTTCAACGCCAGTCAGAGCCAGCATGGTCGGAGCCAGGTCAGACAGTTTACCGCCTTCAACCAGTTCGATCTCTTTGCTGCCCACGTAAACCAGTGGTACTGGCAGGTTGGTGTGTGCAGTGTGGATACCGCCGGTTTCCGGGTCAACCATCATTTCTGCGTTACCGTGGTCTGCAGTGATCAGCAGTTGGCCGTCAACTTCTTTGATGGCTTCAACAACACGGCCGATGCAGTGGTCGATCGCTTCAACGGCTTTTACTGCTGCATCGTATACGCCAGTGTGGCCAACCATGTCACAGTTCGGGTAGTTACAGATGATTTGGTCGAACTTGCCGCTCTTAATTGCCTCTACCAGCTTGTCAGTCAGCTCTTCTGAGCTCATTTCTGGTTGCAGGTCGTACGTCGCCACTTTCGGTGAGGCAACCAGTGCACGCTCTTCGCCTTCGAATACAGACTCAACGCCGCCGTTGAAGAAGAAAGTCACGTGCGCGTATTTCTCGGTTTCAGAGATACGCAGCTGGGTTTTGCCTTGCTTGGACAGCCATTCACCCAGGGTGTTTACCAGGTTATCTGAAGGGTATGCACATGCAGTTTTGATGTCTGCTGCATATTCAGTCAGCATGACGAAGTCAGCCAGGTCAGCCACTTTCTTACGTGCAAAACCGTCAAACTCAGGCATGAATGTGCGGGTGATTTGACGCGCACGGTCAGCACGGAAGTTCATGAAGATCACAGCGTCGCCGTCGTTGAACGATGCAACAGGCTGGCCTTCTGCACGGATTTCAGACGCTTGAACAAACTCGTCGTTCTCGTCACGTGCGTAAGCCGCTTCCAGCGCTTCAACAGCAGAGCCGTAAGTGAATGCACCTTTTGCTTCAACCAGCAGGTCGTAGGCTTTTTCTACGCGATCCCAGTTGTTGTCACGGTCCATCGCGTAGTAACGGCCAACGATTGACGCTGTGCGGCCTTTACCCAGTTTCGCGAACAGTTCGTCGAAACGTACCAGAGAGTTCTTCGCGCTGCGTGGTGGCGTATCACGGCCATCCAGGAAGCAGTGCAGGTACACTTCTTCAGCGCCGCGCTGAACCGCCATTTCCACCGCTGCTGCAATGTGGTCTTCGTGGCTGTGAACACCGCCTGGAGACATCAGGCCCATGATGTGAACCGCTTTGCCTGCTTTTGCTGCTTTGTCGACAGCACCTGTCAGTACAGGGTTATCGAAAAACTCACCATCCTGGATAGCTTTGGTGATTTTTGTCAGGTCCTGGTAAACGATGCGGCCTGCACCAATGTTGGTGTGACCGACTTCTGAGTTACCCATTTGACCATCTGGCAGACCAACATCCATACCTGATGCAGAGATCAGGGTGCTGGTGCCCGCCATCAAGCCATCAAGAACAGGCGTTTTCGCGTTCGCAACTGCGTTGTTGCTGTTGTCTTCGCGGTAACCCCATCCGTCCAGAATAACGAGTGCCAAAGGCTTCTTAGCAGACATACGGTGTCCTCTTTATGTCAATTTCAATGTTCGTGAATTAGCGTAACTTTACTACATTTTGTTGGTTAAGCAGTAGGCAAACTTTTTCGCTAAAACTTCAACAAAATTTGCAATAAAGCCGCTCAGGCCTTGCTGTCTCTCGTATTTCGGGGTGTCTTACCTTTTCGAAATAATCTCAGCTATGGAGAAGGCGTGACAAATTTTTGTAGTAAGTAAACAGTTCAGAGACTTACACCGCGAAAAAAGCCGTTTACGCCCGGTATAGAAGATACCTTGGGGCGAATGTGACCGAATTCAACCTTTTTGACTCTGCTGTCAGTGAGCGGGGGCATGGAAATCCAAGCCCATGCTGTATTTGCGAGATTGAGGGGTTATACTCGGGGTCGTTTTTTCTGCCGACACTAAATAGAAGCGAGCTATGCAGCAGTTTATTGAATTTGTTCAAGGCAACTTGATCCTGGCCCTGGTGTGGGCTGGTCTGGTTGTTGCACTGATTATGTCAGTCATCAAACAGAAAACCGCACCGTATAAAATCGTTACCCCAAGTGATGCAACCGTGTTGGTTAACCGCCAGAACGGTGTATTTGTTGATGTCCGTACCCGTGACGAATACCGTGCCGGCCATATTGCAGGCGCAGTTCACGTTTTGGCGAAAGAGATCAAAGCCAACAACGCCGCTGAGATTGAAAAGCACAAAAGCGACCCAATCATTCTGGTATGCAAGAGTGGCCAGACAGCAATTGAAAGTGCCAACGCTCTGGCGAAAGCCGGTTTTGAGAACGTGAACGTTCTGAAAGACGGCCTGATCTCGTGGAACGAAGCAAATCTGCCTCTGATCCGCAACAAGAAGAAAAAGTAACCACACGCGGGTAAACTCTTCTGAGGGCAGCTCGGTGAGCTGCCTGATTCATTTTAAAATGCGTGAAAGCATTTGTTCTTAATAACAAGGATTTATCACTATGGCTGAAGCAGCAAACAACCAACCAGCGCAACAGAACTTCGCTATTCAACGTATCTTCCTGAAAGATGTTTCTTTTGAAGCGCCAAACTCTCCGGAAATGTTTCAGCAAGAATGGAATCCAGATGTAAACCTGGATCTGGACACGCAAAGCCGCGAACTGGGCCAAGGTGTTTACGAAGTGGTTCTGCGTCTGACTGTGACCGTGAAAAACGGTGAAGACAATGCTTTCCTGTGTGAAGTACAGCAAGGCGGTATCTTTACCGTTGACGGTATGGAAGCGCCACAACTGGCTCACTGCTGGGTGCATTCTGCCCGAACATCCTGTTCCCATACGCGCGCGAAACCATTTCAAGCCTGGTTGTTAAGGTACTTTCCCACAACTGAACCTGGCACCAGTAAACTTTGATGCGCTGTTCATGAACTACCTGCAAAACCAAGCGCAGGCGAAAGACGGCGCAGACGCGTAATTAAGTAATTGATAGGTCGACACTGATGACAGAAATCGCCAAGGCCAATGTTGCCATGACCGTACTGGGTGCGGGCTCATACGGGACGTCCCTTGCCATTTCACTGGCGCGCAATGGTGCCAATGTGGTGCTGTGGGGACACGAGCCGGAGCATATGGCGCAGCTCGAAATTGATCGCTCTAACGAAGCGTTTCTGCCGGGTGTCGCATTCCCCGATTCATTGATCCTGAGTGCGGATTTGCAAGAATCCGTGCAGGCCAGCCGTGACATTCTGGTGGTAGTGCCAAGCCATGTATTTGGTCTGGTGCTGGCACAGGTGAAACCTTTCCTGCGTGACGACCAGCGTATCTGCTGGGCGACCAAAGGTCTGGAGCCGGAAACTGGCCGTCTGTTGCAGGATGTGGCGCGTGAACAACTGGGCGAAGCTGTACCGCTGGCGGTATTGTCTGGCCCAACGTTCGCCAAAGAGCTGGCTGCTGGCATGCCAACGGCCATTTCTGTCGCGTCGCCGGATGCAGCATTCTTGGCTGATCTGCAGGAGAAAATCCACTGTGCGCGTACATTCCGCGTTTACGCCAACAGCGACTTTATCGGTATGCAGTTAGGCGGCGCGGTGAAAAACGTGATTGCCATTGGCGCAGGTATGTCTGACGGCATTGGCTTCGGTGCCAATGCCCGTACGGCGCTTATTACCCGTGGCCTGGCTGAGCTGACCCGCCTTGGCGTGGCGCTTGGCGCAGAGCGTGAGACCTTTATGGGCATGGCAGGTTTGGGGGATCTGGTACTGACCTGTACCGATAACCAATCCCGCAACCGCCGTTTTGGTCTGGCGCTGGGTCAGGGTAAAGGCGTGGATGAGGCGCAGGACGAAATTGGTCAGGTGGTCGAAGGCTACCGCAATACCAAAGAAGTCCGGGCACTGGCCAAACGTACCGGCGTGGAAATGCCGATTGTCGAGCAGATTTACCAGGTGCTTTATGAAGGTAAAGATGCTCGTCAGGCAGCGCAGGATCTGTTGGCACGTCAGCGCACGTCTGAATAATTACCCTTGAATCGGGCGGGGCGCAAAGCGTCCCCTGAAAGCGCGGGAGTTTCTTCCGCGCTTTTTATTTTTGCGACAAATGACAGGAAGCGCAGTCAACCACTCCAGACAGGCGTAAGGAACATTGGGTTGCCTGCGTAACTGTGTCACACTTACACTCTATTTGTGCCAGCATGGAATGCGTGGTGTAAACAGATGCAGATAAGATTGATGTGAAATAGGTACGAACAATGGTACGGACATGTGGTGAAGGCCGCGATAAGAAGTGTCAGCAAGACAAAGTGTGGAAAGCCATCAAGCAGGAAGCGAAGGAGCACTCCGAGCACGAGCCTATGCTGGCGAGTTTTTTCCATGCCACCATTATCAAGCATGATTCATTGGGCGGTGCGCTGAGCTATATTCTGGCCAACAAACTGGCGACGCCAAGTATGCCGGCAATGGCTGTACGCGAGGTGATAGAAGAAGCCTATGCCGGAGACCCTGGCATTGTGGCGTCTGCGGCTTGTGATATCTGTGCGACGGTCGAACGTGATCCGGCGGTTGAACTCTACTCCACACCTTTGCTTTACCTGAAAGGTTTCCATGCCTTGCAGGGATTCCGCGTCGCCAACTGGCTTTGGCACCGCGGACGCCGCGAGCTGGCGGTCTACCTGCAAAACCAGATTTCCGTTGCCTGTCAGGTAGATGTGCATCCTGCTGCGAAAATTGGCCGTGGCATCATGTTTGACCATGCCACTGGTATCGTCGTTGGTGAGACAGCAGTGATTGAAGATGATGTTTCTATCCTGCAGGACGTCACCCTTGGTGGTACAGGTAAAGAGTGTGGCGACCGCCACCCGAAAATCCGCACCGGTGTCATGATTGGTGCAGGGGCGAAAATCCTCGGTAATATCGAAGTGGGTGAGGGCGCGAAAGTCGCCGCGTGTTCTGTGGTGTTGATCCCTGTGCCGCCACATACAACGGCAGCGGGTGTGCCAGCCAAAATTGTTGGCACCCCAAGCAGTGACAAGCCTTCGTTCGACATGGATCAGAAATTCAACGGTGGCAGCGAATTTATCGAAGGGGACGGGATCTAACCTGGACTTCCTGAATACAGTACAAACAAAAACGGAGCCGCAAGGCTCCGTTTTTTATGCAGACACAGGCTGGATTAGAACAGCTTGGTCGCGACATCGAACAGATCCTGACGGAACGGACGACGCATGTTGTCGATAGCATCAATGATGTCATGGTGAACCAGCTCTTCACGCTGAATACCCACACAACGGCCACCTTCGCCTTTTACCAGCAGTTCAACCGCGTAAGCACCATACGTGACGCCAGGATACGGTCGAATGCGCGTGGTTGACCACCGCGCTGGATGTGACCCAGGATAGTTGCACGGGTTTCACGGCCGGTTTCTGCTTCGATGTACTTCGCCAGCTCGTTCACTCAGTCATCAGCTCAGTGATCGCGATGATGGCGTGTTTCTTACCTTTGTAGATACCTTCTTTGATCTTCGCGATCAGGTTCTCTTTGTCCAGACCGATTTCCGGAGTGATGAAGTACTCACAGCCACCTGCGATAGAGGCCATCAGCGTCAGGTCACCACAGTGGCGGCCCATCACTTCAACGATAGAAATACGTTGGTGAGAAGAAGAGGTATCACGCAGACGGTCAATCGCTTCAACAACGGTATTCAGTGCAGTCAGGTAACCGATGGTGTAGTCAGTACCTGGGATGTCGTTGTCGATGGTGCCTGGCAGACCGATACATGGGAAGCCCATTTCAGTCAGCTTCTTCGCACCCATGTAAGAACCGTCACCGCCGATCACTACCAGTGCATCGATGCCGTGCATCTTCATGTTCTGGATAGCTTGCTCGCGAACTTTCTCGTCTTTGAATTCTGGGAAGCGTGCAGAGCCCAGGAAGGTACCGCCTTTGTTGATGATGTCTGACACGCTGGTGCGGTTCAGTTTCTCAATGCGGTTCTGGTGCAGGCCCTGATAGCCGTCATATACACCGTAAACTTCTAGACCTTCGCTCAGTGCGGCGCGCACAACGCCACGAATCGCTGCATTCATACCCGGGGCGTCACCGCCACTGGTCAAAACACCAATTTTACTAACCATGGTTACCCTCTGACTTTGGGAATTGAAACTTCAAATCCATTAAGCGCATGTTGAGACAGGTTTCCTCACTCCCAGGCTTTCCCCAAGAAAAGTCTTATCGGGTAACGCGGGTTGTCTCTGCATGCGTTGACGTGCCAGTTTAGCTTGCTGACAACGTGTTTGAAACTGTAACTTTCCTACTTATGAAAGACTATTACAATTTTGCTAACGTTTTTCGTTGATAAATATCAGTAACGGTTGCAAATGTTGGCACCGTCTCGCAGATCAGACCTGCTCGCGTGGTGTTTTTCCAACGATTGAGACCGGGTCCTGATGGATCAAAATGTCAGCGCCGGGGTAAGCCACTTCCAGTCTGTCCTCGACGGCATCCGCAATCAGATGCGCATCAACCAGCTTAAGGTTGTCGTCCAACTCCAGGTGCAACTGGATGAAGCGCGTCGCGCCTGCCTGGCGGGTACGCAGGTCATGCACGCCCTCAACGCCTGCCACTGTCGACGCCAGCATCATGATTTTTTCCTGATCTTCGAGCGGCAACTGGCGGTCAAGCAACGACTGAACCGCATCGTGCGCCATCTTCATGGCGCTGACGGTAATGAAAATACCGATGATGATAGCGAAAATGGCGTCTGCGACTGGGAAGCCGTACCAAGAAATCCCCAACGCGACGATGATGGCAATGTTCATCAACAGATCAGACTGGTAGTGCAGAGAGTCGGCGGCAATGGCCTGACTGCCGGTTTTGCGCACCACCCATTTCTGGAACAGTACCAGAACGGCAGTAATGGCCGTTGCGATAACACTGATCAGTACACCGGCTTCAGGATGGTTCAGCTCTGTAGGGTTGAATAGACGCTGTACACCGCTCAATAGCAGGAAACACGCCGAACCGACGATAAATGCCGACTGAGCCAGCGCGGCAAGAGATTCTGCTTTACCGTGACCAAATTTATGCTCTTCGTCCGCCGGTTGCAGGGCGTAACGCACCACCACCAGGTTGGTGACGGAGGCCAAGAGGTCAATGGTGGAGTCGACAAGCGACGCGAGCAAACTGACGGAGCCGGTGTACCACCAGGTGACAAGCTTCATCAGCAAAAGGAAGGAGGCGGTGATTGTTGCGGCCCATGCGGCCGTCTGAACAAGTCGGGCGTATCTTTCTGTCATGAGAACCATCAGCGTAATTTAAGTACGGGCAGTATAACGTTTTTTTACGACGATTTAACGTGTGCTGTTGTCCGCAGGGCGAAAACGCATCATGCCGGCGGTGCGCCGGCATGGGGGGATGGTGAGGCTAACAATTAGTTATTACGGCAGTTTTTTCCGCGCTCCTGCATGCGTTCAGCCATGCGCTCTGCGCGCTCAGCCATGTTCTCCTTCACCTGGGCTTTTTGCTCCGGTGTCAGAATGTTGTACATCGCGTGTTGTTGCTTCATCTTGGCGACACGGCGTTCAACCTGTTGGTCGACCATCTTCTCTGCCAGCGCGCGCACTGCGGCTTCATCGAAATTGTCAGCCAGCATCAGTTGTTGCATTTGCTGGCGCTCAGCCATCATTTCAGAATGAAAGGCACCTTTGTTGGCTTTCATCGCTTCGCGGTTTTGTTCACGCAGGGATTGCAGTTCTTCTTTCTGTTCATCGGTCAGGTCGATGCCGCGCAGCATTTGTTTGCCCATCATACCGTGGTCACCGCGCATGCCTTCACCGTCGTGATGTTTGCCGCCGAAAGCCATGGCAGACATTGAACCCAGCATCAGGGGAAGTGCGATAACGGTTGCTGCAATACGTTTTGACATTTTCATGGTGTTCTCTCCGGTTTGTTGTCTCGCTTGTTGTCAGTAACTTTACCCACTGGGATGTAAACCGGTGTGACTGTTACGTAAAGCAATGTAAAGGCAGGTAAACCAGTTACTGACAGATAGCATCGCTGCGGCGAATGGCAGATACTAAAGCGAACGAAAAGGGCAAAGGCATACACCATGGCAAACATTCTTCTTATTGATGACGACACTGAACTGACCGGTCTTTTACAGGATCTCCTTGAGCTGGAAGGGTATCAGGTGCGCATTGCCAACCACGGTCAGGAAGGGCTGGATAAAATCAATGAAGACACAGACCTGGTATTGCTGGATGTCATGATGCCCGTGTTAAACGGGATGGAGACCCTGCGCCGCCTGCGTGAAAAATGGGAAACCCCGGTGTTGATGTTGACCGCCAAAGGCGAAGAGATTGACCGCGTGATGGGGCTGGAGCTTGGCGCGGATGACTACCTGCCAAAACCGTTCAGTGACCGTGAACTGCTGGCACGTATGCGCGCCATTTTGCGCCGTACCGCCAAAAGCAATGGCGAGGAAAAAGGCAGTGATGAAACGCAGGACAAGCTTGAATACCAGGACATCGTTATCTTCCCGGGCAAGATGGAAGTGTATTGCCAGTCCCAGCTGATTGAGCTGACCGGCACGGAAACGGCGCTGCTGGCGTATCTGGTCAAGCAGCCCGGCGTGATAGTCGCCAAAGCCGATATCAGCCTGAATGTGCTCGGCAAGCGCCTGGCACCTTTCGACCGCGCCATCGACATGCACATCTCCAATATCCGTAAAAAGCTGCCGGAAAGAGAAGACGGCAAACCGCGTATCAAAACCCTGCGTGGCCGCGGTTACCTGCTGGTGGAGGCATAATGCGGCTGCCAACCATTAAAAGCCTGTACGGGCGTATCTTCGCCATTTTCTGGCTCACCCTGTTGCTGGTGCTGATTGCTGTATTGGTTGCCCAGCACAGTGACCCGAGAGTGCAACATGACGTTCCCCGATCGATGAAAGCGGAGCTGACAGAGGTCGCAGAGCGGGTTTCAACCCAGGTCGCCCATATGCCGGGTACGCTCAAGACCAAGCTCGTGCGGGTGCAGAAAGAGCAACCGGAGCGGGACAAAATGCGCCTGTATTTTACCTCGCTGGATGGTGAACTGTTGACGCGGGCTCATCATGGCGTGGGTCGGGCTCTCAAGAATTTTGTCACGGTGGCGGATGACACCAACGATCCTTTGCAGCGCCTCTATGGACGCTGGATGTTGGCAGGCCCTTTTCTGATTGAAGATGGAAACGCCCAGGCGCTGATGTATGTCAGCACCGTCTGGCGTGATGAACCGCCTTTTTTTGTCCAGATCCTTGACCGTCCTTTCCAGTTGCTGCTGGTGACCATGCTAGTCAGCACCCCGTTATTGCTCTGGTTGGCATGGGCCGTGACCCGTCCGGCACACAGGTTGCAGATGGCGGCAGAGCGGGTAGCGAAAGGGCGGTTTGAAACAGACCCATCGCTGGAAAATGGTCCAAGGGAGTTTCAGCAGGCTGGGGCGAGTTTTAACCAGATGGTGACGGCACTGAACCAGATGATCAGCGGCCAGCAACGGCTGTTGTCGGACATCTCTCATGAGTTGCGTTCTCCTTTGACCCGCCTTCGGATGGCCAATGCCCTGGCTATCCGCAAGCAAGGGGAAAGCCCGAACCTGACACGGATTGATACCGAAGCGGAACGCATGGAGCAGATGATTGCCGACCTGTTGTCGCTTTCACGAATGCAACTTAACAGCCATGCTGAGCGTGATGTGTATACCCTGTCAGAGTTGTGGGAAACCTTGATGGACGATGCCGAGTTTGAGGCCAGCCAACACCAGAAAAACTGATCCATGACGTTTTGCCGAATGCCCATATCGAAGGCAATGGTAATCTCCTGTGCAGTGCGCTTGAGAATGTGGTGCGCAACGCCATCAAATATGCCCATCATGAAATCCGTGTGCAGTTCGATGTGAAAGGGCGCACCCTCAACGTATCCGTCAGTGATGATGGAGAAGGGGTACCGGAAGCTATGCTGGGTGATATTTTCCGCCCCTTCTACCGTGTATCAACGGCACGTGACAGGGAAAGCGGTGGTACCGGTCTGGGTCTTGCCATTACTGACAGTGCCATGCGTCAACACAGTGGGGAGCCTCGGCCAGTCTGAATGAAACCGGTGGCTGACGATCACCCTGACGTTTCGCCTGAGCGAGAAAAAAGGCGGCTGAATGTCGCCTTGTACTTTCTTCCATCTGAATATCGAGGCAGAGGCTACAACCCGAGAGCAGTCGCTAAGGTAGCCGCCTGTTAACAGATGGAAACAAAATTTCTGCGATAAATATCTCAAAAATAAGACACCTTGCTAACCTTTGTATAAGTGCGTTTGCGGTGCGATGGTGCGCACGCAACGCGGTTGATCACGAAGTTTGCAACGAGGTCAAAGTATGTCATCCCAAAAAATGACAATTAAACAACGGCTAACGCTCTTTGTTGCCGTCGTTGTCTCCCTTCAGGTCGTGGTGGCGGCCTTCGTTTTCTTTAAGCTGTCGTCCACGGAAAACCACATCAAAGGTGTCGCTGAGCGCGACATCCCTGCGATCACTGCCCTTGCGCAGTCGGTGGAATATCAGTTGCAGCAGCGGATTGCTTACAACCGCGCATTCCGCTTTGCGATTGAAGCGCAGGCAGATCCCAAGTACACCGGCCGTTACGAAGCGCAAAAATCCGAATTTCTATCGACCGGTGAGAAAGTGGGGGAGCAACTCCAGAACATAGAGCAGTTCTTGTCTGCCGCGGCTCTGAAAGGCTCGCCGGAAGAGCAGCAGATGTTCAAGCAGACCAATACAAAGCTGGGTGAGTTGGCGCAGCGCCACAGCCAATGGGAGGCGAAAGTGCAGGAAGCGTTTGTTGCCTTGAATGCAGGAAACATTGCGCAGGCTGAGGCGATAGACGAAACCATTGGTGCAGAAGGAGAGTCATTAAGCCTTTATGCAGATCAGCTGCTGAGGGACATTGAGGTTTTTACTGAAGAGGCCGTCCATAGCATTGAAGCACAGGCGGTGTTGCTTGAAGTCATCGTGGTTGCAGCTGCCTTTGTGGCTGCGCTGGTATCGATTGTCATCTCACGCATCATCCTTGCGCGTATCTACGACGGTCTCAACAAAGTGTCCGATGCATTGCATGTCCAGGCGGAAGGTGACTTTAGCCATGTCACCGTGATAGATGAGCCCGGGATCATCGGTGAATTGCAGAAAAACCTGGAAGGAACGCGACAGAGTACCAACAAGATGATCGCCAAAGTCGCGCAGGATGTGTCTGCCGCTATTGCTGTGCTTGAGCAGGCGGCCGATGCAGTGAAATTCAACAGTGACGCGCAAAGCGGTGAAATTATGCAGGTCGCGACGGCGGTCAACGAAATGTCGGCAACCGCGCAAGAGATTGCCAGTAATGCTTCGCAAACCCAGCAGGCAACGGAAGAAGCATCCGGTAAATCGTCAGAATGTCAGCGGGTGAACAGCGAAGCGGTCAGCCAGACCCAGCGTCTGATAGAGAGCCTGACCCAAAGCAGCGCCGCATTGACTGAGCTGGAGAAAAACAGTGCCAATATCACCTCGGTGCTGGATGTGATCAAAGGCATAGCCGAGCAAACCAACTTGTTGCGCTCAATGCCGCCATTGAAGCCGCGCGAGCGGGTGAGCAGGGGCGTGGCTTTGCGGTGGTGGCTGATGAAGTCCGTAGTCTGGCGCAGCGCACCCATGACTCCACCTCGGAAATTGAAACCATGATCGCGCAGCTGACCGGCGTGACCAAAGAGGCGGTGGATACCATGCAGAAAAGCTGCGAGATGGGGGACAGGACGATTTCCTTGTCCCATCAGTCTGCTGACTATCTGAATCAGGCCAGCCAGGCGACATCCGTTGTTACCGACATGAATTTGCTGGTGGCGAGCGCTGCGGAAGAGCAAAGCGGTGTGGTGGAAGAAATTAATATCAATGTTAACAAGATCAGTGAGATGGCAGAAGAAAGTGCCTCTCAGGTCGACAGCCTGTTGGCGGCAACCCACCGTCTGACCGATATCGCTCAAAATCTGCGGCAATCGGTGGGCTTGGCAGCCTGATAGCAAAAGAGCAGGGAAAACCCTGCTCTTTCTTTTTATATCCCGCCTTCAAATCCCATCTGACGCCAGGCTTCATAGCAAATCACGGCTACTGAGTTGGCAATGTTCAGGCTGCGGCTGGCCGGCATCATAGGTACGCGGATGCGGTGATCCGGTGCAAAGGCATCGCGCACAGAATCCGGCAGACCACAGCTTTCTGAGCCAAACAGGAATACGTCATCGGCCTGATAGCTCACATCCGAATGCGGGCGGCTGCCTTTGGTGGTGCAGGCAAAAATGCGGCGGTTGCCCATGGCTTCCAGAAACGTCGCGTAATCCGGATAGCGGGTCACATTGGCGAGATCGTGATAATCCAGCCCGGCGCGGCGCAGTTTCTTCTCTTCAAAATCAAAACCGAGTGGTTCAATCAGGTGCAACTGACAGCCGGTGTTGGCCGCAAGACGGATAATGTTGCCGGTGTTCGGCGCGATCTGGGGTTCGTGCAGTGCAATGTGAAACATGGTGCGAATTCGCCGTTGCTGGAAAAGGCGCAGTATAGCGAGCGGTGAGACAGGGATAAAGCAACAAAAAAGGAGAAGCCTAGGCTTCTCCTTCTCAGTGTCAGCGAGCGTTAAATTACGCTTTTGCTGCCGCTGCTGCTTTCGCGATGGCTGCGAAGCTAACTGCGTCCAGCGCTGCGCCACCAACCAGTGCACCGTCGATGTCTGGCTGTGCGAAGTACGCTTCTGCGTTTTCTGGCTTAACAGAACCGCCGTATTGGATAACAACGTTCTTCGCCACTTCTTCGCTTTTCGCTGCGATGTGTGCGCGGATTTCTGCGTGGATGCGCTGTGCATCTTCTGCAGTTGCTGCTTTACCGGTACCGATTGCCAGATTGGTTCGTACGCGATAACTGCGCCGTTCAGTGCTTCAACGCCTTGGGTGTTGATCACTGCGTCGATTTGACGTGCACATACTGCAACGGTTTCGCCCGCTTCGTTTTGTGCTTCAGATTCACCGATGCACAGAACGGGTACCAGGCCGTGCTCTTTCAGGAATGCAAATTTCTTCGCAACGAACTCGTCAGACTCTTCGTGGTACTGACGACGCTCAGAGTGACCGATGATGATGTGGGTCGCACCGAAGTCTTTCAGCATTTCTGGAGAAATGTCGCCGGTGAACGCGCCGCTTGCGTTAACGTCAACGTTTTGAGAGCCCAGCAGGATTTTGCTTTCTGCTTTGCCCAGCAGTTGCTCTGCCAGATCCAGGTACATCACTGGTGGTGCGATAGCTACGTCAACACCTTCAACGCCAGCAAGTTGTGCGTCCAGACCTTTGATCAGATCTGCTACCATGGCTTTACTGCCGTTCAGTTTCCAGTTACCCATTACCAATGGACGGCGCATAGGAATTCCTCCGTAATCCAATTATAGAAATTCAGTTTCGGCGAACGATAACAGCGTCGCTGTCAGCGTTCCCTGTTCAAAATCATAAATGCCATCGTTTGTACTCGTTTTACGGTCAAATGTGAACCTTTGAGTAACAAAATTTCGTTATAAATTTTCGGTTCGGTACCTGACGCGAAACGTCGACGGGGTGTGATCGGGTGAGAATATTCACTGTCTCAGTAACCATCGTCTGAAATGCTGGGGTAAAGTGGCTCATTATCGTAACAAGGAGTCAGTTATGCCCCATATTGTGATGGAATACAGCGACCCGGTCACCGAGCGGGTGAACGTGGGCCAGCTACTGGAAGATTTGCATCAGACGGCAGTCGGTAGTGGTATTTTTGATGCGTCTGACGTGAAATCCCGCGCCTATGCCTGCCATGACTGGCTGGTGGGAGAGCGGGAAGATGAGGTCAATTTTATCCATGTCACCCTGTTATTGCTGGATGGTCGGGATGAAAATCAGAAGCACAACCTGAGCCATGCGTTGCTTGATGTTTTGCAACAGCATGCCCCGGAGCTGGCGAGCCTGAGTGTGGATGTCCGAGACATGGACAGGCGCTGGTACGCCAAGGTAAAACGCTAGTCGCGGCTAACCGCTGTTGGCGTGGAAGAAAAAGGGCGGCGGCGGTAAACCACCGCTCAAAAGTGTGGGTTAGCCTTCCACGGCCATATTTTGGGTTTCGCGGGGACGGAATGCCGTCACGGTCGCGGTGCGCTCTGTCAACGCCGCCGGGTTGTTCAGGGCAGTCGAGAAACGGTCAAACTGACGCATCAACTCTTTCATCAGCAGCGCATTCACGTGGTTAGGATTCTTCCCCGTGGCAATGACGCGGTTGATGTGAGTCATCTGAGCGCGCAGTTTCGGCTGCATCTGCTCACTGGCACTTTCAATCACTTCTTCGCTCAGTTTGATACGCAGTGCTTCCAAGGCCTGTGGATCCTTTTCCGCCAACGCTTTTAATTCGTCAAATGAAGGCAACGTTTTCATGGCAAATACTCCTGTGGTTGCGCATGGATTGCCTTTGACTATACGGTGGAAAAATGAGCACACAATCACGCTTTTGACTCATAAATGAGACGATAACTGTTAACTGGCAGGGTGTGTTTTTTCTTTGATACAGATAATTATCTGATTGAAACCAAAAACATGGCGTACGGTTAATTGTGGTCTCAATATTAAGAAAAATGAAAATAGGGATTCACATTTCGCTGGAATGAAAAAACGGAGCGAGGTGCTCCGTTTCAGGGTTGCTTGGCGCCCGGCTTACCAGTACTGCTCGGTGGTAATGTGCCCCGGTTTCTTGCGCAGGTTTTTCTCAAGCCCTTTCTCCAGCAACAGCGCCCGCACGTCTTTCACCATCTGTGGGTTGCCACACAGCATGACCTGACTTTTTTCCGGCGTCAGTTTCAGCCCCACAGCACGCTCTAGCAAACCATCTTCCAGTGCATGGGTGATGCGGCCAGATAACGCACCCATGGTGGGCTCCCGGCTGACAAAGGGCTGGACGATGATTTGGTCGCTGCGTTTTTGCTGCAGTTCATTAATTTCTGCCTGATAGCTGAGATCGGCGGAAAAGCGCACCGCGTGCACCAGCACGACTTTGCGAAAACGCTGCCAAACGGCTTCTTCACGCAGTATCGACAGGTAAGGGCCAATAGCAGTGCCGGTGGAAAGCAGCCAAAGGTGCTCGCTTTGTGGCACTTCGTCTAAGGTAAAAAAGCCGCTGGATTCTTTGGTGATCAGGATTGAATCTCCACTTTCCAACGCATGGAGCCGGGGGGACAACAACCCGTCCTGAACCCGCGTGGCATAAATTTCGAGGTGCTTGGCGCCGGGAGGATTCACGAAAGAGTAGGCGCGCTGGATGATTTTGCCGTCAATCTCCACTCCGAGTTTAGTGAACTGGCCTGCGGTAAAGGGATCAACATCAGCGTGGAGAATGAGGCTGAACAAATCTTTGTTCCAGCGACGATTTTCAATGACTTCCGCTTTGATCCAGTTGGCCATATGTCCTCCTCAGAACGGTGGTGTATTACCTGTTACTCTCTCGCACATACTTTGTAGGTACAGCGGCGCTGCCCTTGAATAATGTGTTCTTCACGTGTGACCGAATATTCATCACCCAGTACCGTGGTGAATATCTGCTTTTCAGAATTGCACAGTGATGGACAGCGTTTGGCGGCCTGACAAATCGGGCAGTGGTTTTCAATCAGCAGGAAGCCATCATCGGTTTCCTGCAACTCCGCCATGTAGCCTTCTTTCTCTCTAAGATACGCCAAGGTTTCAAGTTTGGCCTTTAAATTATGGCAATCTTTGAGCATGTCGCGGTAATGCTGCAAGGTTTTTTCCTGGCGTTGCTGGATGACTTTTTCCAGCCCTTCGTCGCCAAACAGGGTTTGCACTGAATCAATCACTGACACGGCCAGATCGCCATGGCTGTCAGCAAAACGGCGGTGTCCTTCGGCAGTCAGTGACCAGTGACGGGTCGGACGGCCGACTTTGACGCGAATATCACTGAAGTCCACCAGTCCATCATCTTCCATGGCCTGCAAGTGCTGGCGGATCCCCATGGTCGTCATGCCCATTTCATCAGCCAACTGGCGAGCGGATACCGCACCTTCTCGCTTAATTCTTTGCAGGATTTTATCGACGGTTTTCATCGCGCTGTTGTCACTCCCTCTCTTTGGCTACCCGCCGTAATCGATTAAAACCGGCGTGTTTTCACTTCATTATGAGGGCGGGGTGGTAAATAAAGCAATGTCTTTACTTATTTATTTCGGTGTAAATATTCCGCTCATGCGGTGAAAATTACGCCGGATTCCATGCGTCACGCTGCATGTTGCTGTCATTAAAGTGAGAAGTAATGTTGCAACTTTAAAACTGGGTGATAAATGCAATCAGATCGCATAATGCGTTCCCCCTGATAAATATTCCCTGACTAGACTCTTTTCAGATCACACAGACAACGGGTCTGTCATAAGGAAAATCGCCGCACCCGCCGGGAGGATGCATGTCGGATAAAAAACCATTCCCTTTTCGCAATGTTGCCATTTTTGCTGCCGTATTGGCGGTGTTGGTGATTGCGGCTTTCTTCTACGTCCGTCACCAGGATCAATACCCAAGTACCGATGACGCTTATGTTCACGGCAATATTCTTTATGTCGCGCCACAGATCAGCGGCCAACTGACAGAAGTCAACGTGGTGGATTTCCAGCACGTGGATAAGGGCACTGTGATTGCCCGGATTAATGCGGCGCCGTATGAGGCGAGAATGCAGCAGGCAAAAGCAGCCTATGAAAACGCTTTGGCAGAAAACAAAGCCACGGGCGATGCGATTGTTGAAGCCAGCGCGCAAATCCAGTCTGCGTCGGCACAGCTTCTGGATACGCAGGAAAAATACACCCGTAACATGGCGCTGGTGGCGAAAGGTCTATTGCCGGCACAAACCGGTACGGATTTAAAAGCGAGCTCGCTTCGGCACAGAACAATGTGAATGCCGCCCGGGCGCGCATGGCGCAATTGATCAGTCAGCAAGGCGCCACCGGCAGCCAGGCACCGGCCGTGAAACAGGCTGCCGCTGCGTTGTCTGAAGCCGCTATTAACCTTTCTTATACCAACATTGTGGCACCGACGTCTGGCACCCTCGGGGATGTGAATGTTCGTCCCGGCAGTGTGGTTTCTCCCGGCCTTTCCATGATGCCGCTGATTGAAGACAACTCTTTCTGGGTTGAGGCGAATTACAAAGAAGATGCGCTTGGCTATATCACGCCCGAGATGACGGCCAACATCGTGCTGGATATGTATCCGGATACGACCTACTCCGGCGTGGTGCAAGCGATCTCCCCGGCCAGTGGTTCGTCGTTTTCCCTGCTGCCGCCGGAAAATGCCACCGGTAACTGGGTGAAAGTGCCGCAGCGCTTCCCGGTCAGACTGAAAATCAATCCAGCGGATACTGCCCACCTTTGCGTGTGGGGGCCAGTGCGACAGTGACTATCGATACCCTGAGCAAGGTTAAAGCCGATGACAGCCAGTAAGGCCGCCGATGCACCACTGGCGATGGAGCCCGGCTCGGCGCGCCTGATGGTCACGCTGGCGGTGATGCTCTCCGCCATCATGGTGCTGCTGGATATGACCATCGCCAATGTCTCCTTGCCGCACATGATGGGGGCACTGGGCGTCACCTCCGAGCAAGTGACCTGGGTGCTGACCTCGTATTCCATGGCCGAAGCGATTTGTATTCCGCTGGCGAGTTATCTCAGCCTGAAATTCGGTGTGCGACGCTTGCTGCTGGTGTCAGTCGCGGGCTTTATTACCACTTCTGCACTGTGTGGTCAGGCTGATACGCTGACCGAAATGGTGACCTTCCGCATCATGCAGGGGGCGTTCGGTGCTTCAGTGATCCCGCTTTCCCAGTCGATCATGGTCCAGATTTATCCTAAGGAAGAGCGCGGTAAAGCCATGGCGCTCTTCTCTGTCGGGGTGCTGCTTGGCCCCATTCTTGGCCCGACCGTGGGTGGCCTTATTACCGAAAACATGGACTGGCGCTGGATATTCTATGTGAACGTCCCAGTGGGATTTTTGTGTCTGGCACTGCTGTTCTTCTTTGTCCACCTCGATGGCAAAGGCAAGGCGACGGTCGACTGGCCATTGGTATTTGGTATGGCAATCGGGATTGGCCTGTTGCAGATGGTGCTGGAGCGCGGGAACCAGGACGACTGGTTTGCTTCCAATACGATTTTGTTTGCGACGGTGATTTCCGCCATCGCCTGGGTCTTTTTCCTTACGCGGTCGTTTCGTACCAAAGGCGATATTGCGCCGATGTGGCTACTGAAAGACCGAAACCTCGCGTTGTCGTGCATCGTGATGACCGGCTTTTCCATGGGCATGTTCGGCATTGTCCAGTTGCAGCCGATGATGCTGGAGCAGTTGCTGAATTATCCGGTGGAAACCACGGGCTTTATGATGGCGCCGCGCGGGTTGACGTCGGCCATCGTGCTGCTCTCGCTGTCGCGGATCATTGACCGGCTCGACCCGCGTATGCTGATTGTGGTGGGCTGATCCTCAACGGTATCGGTAGCTTCCTGATGATGCGCTATTCGCTGGATATCGACATGTTCTGGGTGCTGATGCCGAGTATCGTGCAGGGGGCAGGCATGGGCTGGTGTTTGCACCCTTGAGCCAGCTGGCTTACGCCACACTGGCACCGAACCAGGCTGTGGGCGGGGCAGTGATTTTCAACCTGTGCCGTACACTGGGTGGTTCGTTCGGGATTTCCATCGTGAATACCTATTTCAGCCAAATCCAGCAAAAAGAGTGGAATGCGCTGGGAGGTGGACTGACACCGGATAACCCATTGGTTCAGCAGTACGCCGCCACGCAGGCACCAGCGTGACCAGTCCAGATTTTATCGCCAACCTGACATCCATGCTTCAGCAGCAATCAACCCTGCTGGCCTTCGTCTACACCTTTGGTTTTATTATGGTGTCCTACTTCGTGCTCATTCCGTTACTGGCACTGTTCAAGCGGGTGAAAAAAGGTGAGCCTCCGGCGGCAGGCAAAGCCTGACACTGTTGGCTGGGCACAAAAAAGCACGCCATTGGGCGTGCTTTCTTTATTCGTTCATCCGGCAAAATTACAGGATGATAGCCTTTACCGCGTCGTCTTTACGATCCAGGTAGTGGGTCGATTTGATACGGCGGATGGTGCGGCATTTGCCGCGGATCAGCAGGGTTTCTGTGGTGGCAATGTTACCCTTGCGGGTGATGCTTCCAGCAGATCACCTTTGGTAATACCGGTGGCAGAGAAAATCACGTTGTCGCTGCTCGCCATGTCTTCCATGGTCAGGCGGACATTGGTTTCAATACCCATCTCTTTGCAGCGCTCGATTTCGATTTCGCCCAGACGGCGGTTTTCTTCGTTGTCTTCTTTCACTTCATGACGTGGGATCAGACGGCCATTCATGTCGCCACCCAGTGCGCGGATCACGGCCGCAGACACCACACCTTCCGGTGCGCCGCCGATGCCGACCATCACGTCCACTTCGCTGTCTGGCATACAGGTCAGGATAGAGGCTGCAACATCACCGTCAGGAATCGCAAAGACTTTTACGCCCATTTCCTGCATTTCACGAATAGTGTCATCATGGCGTGGTTTTGCCAGCGTGGTGACGACCAGCTCATCCAGCGATTTACCCAGCGCCTTGGCGATGTTGATCAGGTTGTCACGCAGTGGCAGTTCGATGTTGATAACGCCTTTGGCTTCCGGACCGACCACCAGTTTTTCCATGTACATGTCCGGTGCTTTCAGGAAAGTACCTTTTTCACCCGCCGCCAGCACAGCCAGGGCATTTGACTGGCCCATTGCGGTCATGCGGGTGCCTTCGATTGGGTCAACCGCGATATCTACGGCATCGCCACCCAGGCCCACTTTCTCACCGATGTAGAGCATAGGCGCTTCATCGATTTCGCCTTCGCCGATAACAATTTCACCTTCAATGTCGGTCTTGTTCAGCAGAATACGCATTACTTCAACGGCGGCACCGTCTGCTGCATTTTTGTCACCGCGGCCCAGCCACTTGTAACCCGCCAGTGCAGCGCCTTCCGTGACGCGTGAAAAAGCCATCGCCAAATCGCGTTTCATCCGATCTCCAGAGAATTTTTTTAGTGAAAATGGGGTGTTACACGCCACCACGGCGGGTAACTGAAAACTCGGCGCGGATTCTAACACAAGCAAAAAGGAAACGTTTGCGTTTTTGGGCGGGTAGCTGACGTCGGTCAGATACCCGCTGGTTTCTCAGTGCTGTACCCAGCCTTTGGCACACTCAATTGCGCGCTGCCAGCCGCGGTGACGACGTTCGCGTTTGCCGTCGTCATCACACGGGGTGAAGACGCGGTCTATCTGCGCTTTGTCTTTCAGTTCATCAATCGATGACCAGAACCCAACGGCAAGACCGGCGAGGTAGGCGGCGCCCAGGGCGGTGACTTCGGTGACCTGAGGACGCTGCACTTCGGTGTTGAGCACGTCGGACTGGAATTGCATCAGGAAGTTGTTGGCTACAGCGCCGCCGTCAACTTTGAGAAAATCCAGCTTGATGCCGGAATCCGCTTCCATGGCGGTCAGCACATCGAGGGACTGGTAGGCAATGCTTTCCAGCGTGGCACGGATGATGTGGTTGGCGTTGACGCCACGGGTAATACCAACGATGGTACCGCGGGCGTAAGGGTCCCAGTGCGGTGCGCCAAGGCCAGTGAATGCCGGTACCACATACACGCCGTTGCTGCTGTCGACCTTGGTGGCGAAGTATTCGGAGTCCTTCGCATCGGTCAGCAGTTTCATTTCATCACGCAGCCACTGGATAGAAGCGCCGCCCATAAATACAGCGCCTTCCAGTGCATAGGCAACGTCGCCTTTGGGGCCGCAGGCGAGGGTGGTCAGAAGGCCATTGCGCGACGCGACTTTTTCCTTGCCGGTGTTCATCAGCAGAAAGCAGCCGGTGCCGTAGGTGTTTTTGGCCTGGCCTGCTTCCACACACATCTGGCCGAACAAGGCAGCCTGTTGATCCCCGGCGATCCCGGCGATCGGCACCCGGGTTCCGCCTTTGCCCCCCAGGTTGGCCTTGCCGTAGACTTCTGACGAGGCTTTGACTTCCGGCATCATGGACGCGGGAATGCCGAGCGCTTTGAGCAGGGTTTCGTCCCATTCCAGGGTGTTGATATTGAACAGCATGGTACGGCTGGCGTTGGTGTAATCAGTGACGTGGACGCGCCCCTGAGTCATTTTCCAGATAAGCCAGGTATCAATGGTGCCAAACAGCAGATCGCCTTTTTCTGCCAGTTCATGCGCTCCCTCGACATGGTCGAGTATCCATTTGATTTTGGTGCCGGAAAAATAGGGGTCGACCACCAGGCCTGTGGTGTCGCGGATATAGTCTTCGTAGCCATCGTCTTTAAGCTGCTCGCAGATGGCGGCAGTGCGGCGGCATTGCCAGACGATAGCGTTGTAAATCGGTTTGCCGGTGTGGCGGTTCCAGACCACTGTGGTTTCGCGCTGGTTGGTGATACCGATAGCAGCCACTTCATCTGAACGGATACCGACTTTCCCCAGCGCCTCCACCAGTGTTGCCATCTGGGTGGCGTAAATTTCCAGCGGATCATGTTCTACCCAGCCTGTGTGTGGTATATCTGCGCAAATTCCCGTTGGGCAACCGTGACAATATTGGCGTCATGGTCAAGGACTACGGCGCGGGAGCTGGTGGTGCCTGATCGAGTGCGACAATATATTTTGGCTCGGTGCTCATGGCGTCTCCTTGCAGTTTTCTTCTTAGCATAGCGTTGGTTGGCGGTGCCGGTGGCACCTGATGTTGGATCTTACTTTAAAGGGGAAACCTGTTTCGTGAAGTCATGAAAGCACGAAATGTGCGTTCGCTCATTAAATGAGCGTTTGGTGAGCGTTTAAGGTTCGGGGTGATATGCAGCAGGGCGCACTAAAGCGCTTACATGAACGAGGTCAGTTGCATACGGGGAGGCAGAAAAGAAAAAGGCTGACACGCGATGGCGGTCAGCCCGGCCGATTCCGGCAAGTCTTGGTGTCAACCAAGAGAGATACGATCCTGATAACCCTATCATGACATGAGTGAATAGAAATTGAGTGATATCGCATTTTTAGTCATTTATTTGGCGTCAGGTGTCAAGCCCCGTCAAAACAAAGGGTTATTGATGCGAATAAATGCTGATTTTTTGCTCGTTTGTGTGAGAAATATTGATTCCAAAGGTGCGACCGGCGTCCTGCGCAGTTAGAATAGCCTTCTGGGACGCACAGGGTGCCAGAGCCTGCTACAGCAGGCCCAGCCTTACCGGGTAAGCCTTGGCGAATATTGCGCGTAGCGCTTGGATGTTGGAAAACATAGGTGGCCTTGATGTCATTGGAAATTTTAGAGCAGCTTGAAGCCAAAGTTCAGATGGCAGTAGATACCATTTCTCTGCTGCAGATGGAAATCGAAGAACTGAAAGAGAAAAACGAAACGCTGGGCCGTGAGTCGGACACCGTTCGTGAAAGCCGTGATGCGCTGGAGCAGGAAAATGCGCGTCTTAAAGCGGATCAGGAAGCGTGGCAACAACGCATCGCAGTCTGCTTGGCAAGATTGAAGAAGTTGAATAACAAAAAACAGAGCCTTCAGGCTCTGTTTTTCTATCAGCGTTTTACTGTCACTCGATATCGATAGGTTCTTGCGACAGGATGACGCCTGTGGTGTCGGCGTAGAGATGATCTTCTGGAATAAAGGTGACGCCACCGAAATTCACCGGCACATCACTCTCTCCAATGCCGTGGCCATCTGCGCCAACCGGAATAGACGCCAGCGCCTGAATACCGATATCCAGCTCATCAATGGCATCCACGTCACGCACACAACCGTACACAACCAGACCTTCCCAATTATTCTCTGCCGCCAGTGACGCGATTTCTGCGTCCACCAGAGCACGGCGCAGTGAACCGCCGCCGTCAATCAGCATCACGCGACCTTCGCCGTCCTGCTCCGCCATCTGACGGATAAGGCCGTTGTCTTCAAAACACTTGATGGTAGTGATTTGGCCGCCAAACGAACTACGACCGCCATATGAGCTCATCATTGGCTCGAGAACATCAACCTGATCCAGGTACATGTCACACAGTTCAGAGGTATTGTATTCCATAGTCAGACTTCTCTTTTTGGCAGTAAGGGGCCGAAAGTTGGCAGGATCTGCAGTTGCGAGACGCTGCCTATTGCAAAAAAGTATACGACAAGCCGGGGCTTTGCAATGACTGACCACACAAATCCCCCGGGCGCCGGGTTTGCTGTATTAGTTTATTAAGATGCCAGCCGCAAACAGGGCGTTGGTCAGCAGCGCCACTTTGACCATGTCTCCCATCATCGGACGTAGGGTTTCGCCATCCGCCGAGGTGAAAACCGCGATGCCATGCTTGATGGCCAGCGGCAGAGATAGCATAAATAGCCAGCCATATACGCCGCCCGGGTTGGTCAGAGTAAAGAGTGTCAGGCAAAGGTAGGCACTGCCAAGCAATACCAGATGATAAAAGCGTCCCCAGCGCGGGCCCATGCGCACCACCAGGGTGTGTTTGCCACAGGCGCGGTCGTTGTCGATATCACGAAGGTTGTTGATGTTGAGCACGCCAACGGCCAACAGGCCACAGGCCGTCGCTGGCAACCAGATGTCAGGCTTATCATGCCGGTTTGCAGGTAGTAAGTGCCTGCCACACCCAGCCAGCCAAAAAAGATCAATACGGAAAGGTCACCGAGCCCTTTGTAGCCATAGGGTTTGTTGCCGACGGTGTAGCAAATAGCGGCAATGATGGCGAGGGCACCGAGACCGATAAAGCTCAGTATATCGGCGGCTTTGTCAAAAGCAGTCAAAACCAGTGCCGCACCGACGACGACAGTCAGTGCCACATTGAAAATCATGGCTTTTTTCATGGTATCGGGCGTGACCAGGCCTTGCTGGATAGCGCGCTTTGGGCCGAGACGGTTATCGTTGTCCGTGCCTTTTACGGCATCGCCATAATCGTTGGCAAGGTTTGAAAGCACCTGCAACAGCAGGGCAGTGATCAACGCCAGCGCTGTCAGGGCAAAAGAGAAATGGGCAGACTTGGCCGCTACTGCGCTGCCGGAAAGAATGCAGGCCACAGCCAACGGCAGGGTTTTTGGACGCGCAGCGTCAAGCCAGGTTTTAAACGTGGAAGCAGACATAGCCTTGGCACTTAAAGTTGGAAGCAGGCGACATTATTGGTGTTTTTGCGATGCGGGGCAATGCCAAACCTGTATAGGGAGCATCCAGAAACGAGAAAGGGCACCGATATGCTGCCCTTTTGATTTCAATAACCTGAACCGTTACAGAATAAAGCGGCTCAGATCTTCGTCGTCAACCAGCTCTTCAAGGTGACCACGCACGTAGGCGGCGTTAATCTCAAACGCATCGCCGTTACGCTCGCTGGCGTCGAAGGAAATTTCATCCATCAGACGTTCCATCACAGTGTGCAGACGGCGGGCACCGATGTTCTCTGTCTTCTCGTTCACACGCCACGCAGCGCTTGCAATCTCTTCGATACCGTCTTCGGTAAAGCTGAGGTTCACCTGCTCTGTGCCATCAGTGCCATGTACTGCTCGGTCAGCGATGCATTTGGCTCGGTCAGGATGCGTTTGAAGTCTGAAGACGACAGTGCTTCCAGCTCAACGCGGATTGGCAGACGGCCTGAAGCTCAGGGATCAGATCAGATGGTGCTGCCACCTGGAACGCACCGGAAGCAATAAACAGGATGTGGTCAGTTTTCACCATACCGTGTTTGGTTGACACTGTGCTGCCTTCAATCAGTGGCAGCAGGTCGCGCTGAACGCCTTCACGGGAAACGTCTGGGCCTGAACTTTCGCCGCGCTTACAGATCTTGTCGATCTCATCGATAAACACGATACCGTTGTTTTCTACCGCGAAGATGGCTTGTTCTTTCAGCTCTTCCTGATTCACCAGCTTAGCCGCTTCTTCTTCGGTGGCTGCTTTCAGGGCTTCTTTCAGCTTCATCTTACGTTTTTTCGAGGTGTTACCACCACCCAGGTTCTGGAACATGCTTTGCAGCTGGCTGGTCATCTCTTCCATGCCAGGAGGCGCCATGATTTCCATGCTCATCTGGGGTGCAGCTACATCGATTTCGATTTCTTTGTCGTCCAGCTGACCTTCACGGATTTTCTTACGGAAGCTCTGGCGGGTCGCTGAGTCTGCTTTTGGCTCTTCGTTCTGGCCCCAGGCATCACGCGGTGGTGGCAGCAGCACATCCAGGATGCGCTCTTCCGCCAGCTCTTCTGCGCGGAATTTTACTTTTTCCATCGCCTGCTGGTGGGTCATTTTGATCGCCACGTCGGTCAGGTCGCGGATGATACTTTCCACTTCTTTACCGACATAACCCACTTCAGTGAATTTGGTCGCCTCTACCTTGATGAAAGGAGCATTCGCCAGTTTTGCCAGACGGCGGGCGATTTCGGTTTTACCCACACCGGTTGGCCGATCATCAGAATGTTTTTCGGGGTCACTTCCGCGCGCAGATCTTCATTTAGCTGCATGCGGCGCCAGCGGTTACGCAGGGCAATCGCCACCGCGCGCTTGGCTTTGTGTTGGCCGATAATGTGTTTGTCCAGCTCAGAGACAATTTCGCGTGGGGTCATTTCAGACATACTGTGAATCCTGCTTAGTAATCTAATTCTTCGATGGTGTGGAACTGGTTGGTGAACACACAAATGTTGCCAGCGATAGTCAGCGATTTTTCCGCAATCTCGCGTGCATCCAGTTCGGTGTTTTCCAGCAGTGCGGTTGCCGCTGCCTGGGCAAAGTTGCCGCCTGAGCCAATGGCAATCAGGTCATGCTCAGGCTGAACCACATCACCGTTACCCGTGATGATAAGAGATGCCGTTTCATCCGCGACTGCCAGAAGGGCTTCCAGTCGGCGCAGCGCGCGGTCAGTACGCCAGTCTTTCGCCAGCTCTACTGCCGCTTTGGTCAGGTGACCCTGGTGCATTTCCAGCTTGCGCTCAAAGCGTTCAAACAGGGTGAAGGCGTCAGCGGTACCACCGGCAAAACCTGCCAGTACCTTGTTGTTGTATAGGCGGCGGACTTTGCGGGCATTGCCTTTCATGACGGTATTACCCAGTGACACCTGGCCATCACCGGCGATCACTACTTTGCCGTTGCGGCGAACAGAAACGATAGTTGTCACGGAAGAACCTCTTTCTTTGCGATCTGGCGTTTTGCCAGAGTTGGGTTGTTACTCACAAAGGTGGGGGTAGGGAAAAGGAAAATCAAGGGCAATCCGCGGCAGAAAAGCGAGATCACCCTTCAAGTGGTTGGTTTGTTATCAGTTCCAGTACCAAATGGCGCATGGCTCGATGCCAGAGCGTTGCAACAGGTTACGGTCACGCTCTGCTTCGCGCTTCATGGTGTAAGGGCCAAGCACGACACGGTACCAAATCCCTTTTTCACCCTGGCTGGTTTTGATATGACTTTCCAGCCCCTGGAAGGCAATCATGGCCTTGCGTTCATCAGCCTGGCTTGCGCTGCGGTAAGCGCCGCATTGCATCAGGTAAGGGCGGCTGGAGACTTCCGGTGCGTTGGCTTCCACCACCACTTCCTTGTTTTCCAGCTCTTCAATGTAGGTCCACTTCTCTTCCGGTTTCGGCGGAATGTCTTTCTCGGCTTTTTTCACCGGCTTGGAAACAGGTTTCGCTGGCGCGACCACTTTTTCTTCCGCAGGAGGTTCACTGGTCGCCAGATAATAGAGGCCATAACCAAAGCCTGCGACCAAAGCGAGGGCGATCAGCGTCCATTTAATGGGAAAGGCCGATTTGGGAGGCTGCTTTTTGGTATTGCGGGCGGGTTTACGTGGTGCTTTGCCGCGTTTGACGTAATCTCGGGTTGCCACTGAATTGAATGTCTTTTCTGCTCAATAAAGCGTATATGGTACTGGCTTGCGCTTGCGCATGCCAGTACCTCTCAGTGCCGATTAGCGTGACGGTGGTGCCACACTTTCGCGGATGACCAGTTGGGCATCCAACAGGCGTGAACCTGCTTGCACATCATTGCCTTTCAGGATCTTCAACAACATTTGCATTGCCTGACGCCCGATGTCATAGCGTGGCTGCGACACCGTCGTCAGCGCCGGATCGCAGTATTCAGCGAACTGAATGTCATCAAAACCGACGATTGAAATGTCATGCGGTACTCGGAAGCCCAGGCGTTTTGCCTGTTGCATCGCACCAATCGCCATCACATCAGAGTGACAGAACACCGCGGTTGGCGGGGTTGGTAGCGACAACAAGCTGGTCATGGCGCGGGCACCACCGGCGAAGGTGAAGTCTGCGGTGACGGTATACGCGGGGTTGATGGTGACACCCCACGGCGAAGCGCCTGCTGGTAGCCTGGGTACGGAACTGGGTCAGCGCCGCATCCGGCTCACCGGTGATCTGCGCAATCTGCTTGTGACCGACCTGGGTCAGGTAGTTCACGGCTTCAAATGCTGCGGTTAGGTTGTCGATATGCACGGTTGGCAGTTCGAGTTCCGGCGCATATTCGCACGCCATCACCAGCGGTGGCAGGTTCTTTTGTTCCGGTTTGCTGACGTCGAAAGGAAGATCGGTACCTAAAAGAAGCATGCCGTCAGCTTGTTTGGTAAACACCAAATTCACGAAAGAACTTTCGCGGCTTTCCTGTTGTCCGCTGTCGCCCAGCAGCACCAGATAGCCATTTTCCATCGCCGCTTCTTCGATACCGCGGATGATTTCGGTAAAGTAGGGATCGCAGATGTCCGGGACGATTGCCACGATGGTCTTTGATTCGTTACGGCGCAGGTTACGGGCCAGGGAGTTAGGGCTATAGCCTGCTTCCATTACGGCCTGTTCTACTTTCTTGCGGGTCGACGCTGAGACTTTTTCCGGTTCATCAGCGCACGGGATACCGTCGCCGTGGAGACGCCGGCGAGATGGGCAACATCCTTCATTGTCGCCATAGTGTTAATCCTCTTGCTCGTTATTTAATGGCAATGCTTCCCAGACGGGACCTACAGCAGTGAGACATTTCTTGTCCAGTTGCCATATCTTAATCTGATGACGATGTATTAAACATGGTCATGTTAACAGTAATTGCAAGAATACTGTGATCTCAGTCGGCTTAACTGAATGAAATTTGCTCAGCTCATGTCCTGGGGTTCGATATCGACGGACCAGCGCACTTTTTTTGCCAGTGGAAGCTGGCGGATGGAGGGCAAAGCAACTGACAATCTCTGTTGCAAAATCCGTCGGTTAGGTGCCTGGAAGATCAACTGCCAGCGATACCGCCCGGCACGACGGTGCAGCGGTGCCGGTGCCGGTCCCATCACTGCGCAATCTTCATCATGGATGGGGAATGCCTCCAGTGCCGTTCGCGCCTGATGGAGGAACTGTTCTACTTCGTGGCTCTGGTGCGCTTCAGCCGTAGCAGGGCAAAGTAGCTGTAAGGCGGCAGGTGAGCCTGCTGGCGCTCTTTCAGTGCATCGGCGGCAAAGGTGTCATAGCCTTTTCGGATCAGTGACTGCAGCAGGGCATGCTCCGGATGATGGGTTTGCAGCAATACGTACCCGGGTTTGCTGGCGCGTCCTGCACGTCCGGCGACTTGGATAAAGAGCTGCGCCAGGCGCTCCGGGGCGCGGAAGTCATTACTGAACAGTGCGCTGTCGACATCCACCAAGGCCACCAGGGTGACATCCGGGAAATGGTGGCCTTTGGCCAGCATCTGGGTGCCAATCAGTATCTGGTATTCCTTGTTGTGGATGGCATTGAGGTAAGCCTCAAGCGACCCTTTACGCCGCGTGTTGTCACGGTCGATACGGATAGTCTTGTATTCCGGAAACAGGGTGGAGAGCTGCGCTTCCAGTTGCTCGGTTCCGACGCCTACGCTGATGAGCTGGGTCGAGCCACAGCTTTCGCATTGGTGCGGAATAGGGCGTTGCGAACCGCAGTGGTGGCAACGCAATTCGTTGCTGCTCTGGTGCAGGGTATAGTAAGCATCGCAGCGTTTGCATTCGGCCAGCCAGCCACATTCATGACACATCAGCGCCGGTGAATAACCACGGCGATTCAGAAACAGCATCACCTGATTGCCCTGCGACAGGTGTTTGCGCATCTCAGCGATCAGCGGCGCTGAAAGCCCAGCCTCCAGATACAGCCCGCGGATATCCAATACGCCATTTTGGGTTTTCACTGCGTTGCCGGCACGGACCGAGAGCGTCAGGTGGTGGTACTTCCCGGTTTTGGCGTTGTGCAGGCTTTCAAGGCAGGGTGTCGCTGAGCCAGCACTACGGGATATTTTCTTCGTGCCCGCGCATCACTGCCAGATCGCGGGCGTGATAACGGAAGCTGTCCTGCTGTTTATAGGAGGCGTCGTGCTCTTCATCGACGATGATGATGCCAAGGGACTTGCAGGGCGAGAACAATGCCGAGCGGGTACCGATAATGATTGCAGCTTCGTTGTCGCGCGCAGCCAGCCAGGCATTTAGACGCTCGGTCTCATTCAATGCGGAATGCAGTACCACGACAGGCACATTAAAACGGCGCTTGAAGCGGTTGATGGTCTGTGGCGTCAGGCCGATTTCCGGTACCAGGATAAGCGCCTGCTGACCCCGCTTTAATACTGGCTCCAGAAGGTTGAGGTACACTTCGGTTTTCCCCGAGCCCGTCACCCCTTCAATCAGGTAGCAGGCAAATTCCGGGTTGGCGTTGATGGTGGCCACCGACATAGCTGTTCGTGGTTAAGCTTCGGTTTTTCCTCGACCACCGCATAGCCCTGCTGCCAAGCTTCGCCGCTTTCTCTTCAACCGCTTCAATCCAGCCTTTGTCTTCCACGGTTTTTAATACGGTGCTGTTAAGCTCTTCTTCCAGCAGGGCGCTGTGGTTCATTGCGCCGTGGCGTAATAAAGAGAGTACCCGTGCCTGCTTGGGCGCGCGGGTAAGGGCGGCGAGCGGTTGCGTTTTGCCGGACTCGGTTAGTTGCCAGCATTTTTCCCGTTCACGGTGTGCAGGCTTGCCTTTGCGCAGGGCTCCCGGCATTACAGTTGCCAGTGCATCGCCGAGTGGATACTGATAGTAGCGGCTGGCCCAGTTGAGCACCTTATATAAAGGAGGCGTCCAAAGGGGAGCGAAGTCCAACACAGCATTGATAGGCTTGAGTTGCTCTAGGGGAAACTCTGAGGTGTTGCCCAGACCTGTGACAATGCCCACTTTATATTGCTTACCAAAAGGCACACGCACCCGCCCGCCTACCACCGGCATGTCATGGGCAACAAGGTAGTCGAAGGTTTTGTGCAGCGGCACGGGCAGCGCGACGTGGGCAATGGTTGGCGTCATGGGTATTTTCAGGGTAACCGTTGAGTAGTTTGGCTGGCCACAGTGTACCTAGGGCAGGGCAAAGCGGAAAGGCGAGGTTGAATTTTCTTTGCAGGCAGACGGTTAGATAACGGCGAAAAAGAATTGAACAAAAAAGTTGCGATCACAGGTCTCCTTGATTAGAATTTCGCGCCTTACAAATGTTTGTTAACCACGTGTGGTGCCCGATAGCCTCGGGAGAGCGACACGGCCTTTAAATTGAGGTTATCCCTATGAAAGCTGGTATCCATCCAGAATACAAAGCAGTAACTGCTAAGTGCTCTTGCGGCAACACTTTTGAATTCAACACTACTCTGGGTCGCGACATCAACCTGGACGTATGTGACAAATGCCACCCATTCTACACCGGTACTCAGCGTGTAGTTGACACTGGCGGCCGTGTTGATCGCTTCACTAAACGTTTCGGCGTTCTTAGCAGCAAGTAATTGCGGTTTTATGAAAAAAGGGTGCGAAAGCACCCTTTTTTGTTGCCTGATACAGCTTGTAAGACCTTTTACAACCTCAGTATAGGTAGACTATTACAGTTTATCCAAGTGAATAGCTGGTTCTGCTATTCACGCTGCGTTACCATTTTGTAGTCTTTGTTTCGCCAGTGTTGACTCCATTGCGTCATACTGAATTGCTACACTCGTTAAGACAGGGTGGAAAGCCAAATAGGGAAGCAATGCAGGCTATGCCCTGAGCAAAGACTATCTGCATGAAGATGCCGTTTGAGCATCCACGTGGGAATGCGCAATGCCGTACCTTGTTGATTGTTTTTACCTCTGCTTGCGGGGCAATCAAACACAAGGGTATTCAGCCAATAACAATTACAGTCAGGAACATATTCATGTCTGAAGACAAACGCCAACAGGCGCTGGACTATCATGCGTATCCAGTACCGGGCAAAATCTCTGTAGAACTTACCAAACCGGCAGACACCGTTGAAGATTTAGCATTGGCTTACAGCCCGGGCGTGGCTGAGCCGGTGCGTGAGATCGCGCAGGACGCTGACAATGTTTATAAATACACTGCAAAAGGCAACATGGTTGCAGTGATCTCGAACGGTACCGCAATCCTGGGTCTGGGTAACCTTGGCCCGCTGGCGTCCAAGCCGGTAATGGAAGGTAAGGCGCTGCTGTTCAAACGCTTCGCCGGTCTTGATTCTATCGACATCGAAGTGAAACACCGCACCATCGAAGAGTTTGTTGATACAGTTGCCAACATTTCTGACACCTTTGGTGGTATCAACCTTGAAGACATCAAAGCGCCTGACTGTTTTGAAATTGAAAAACAGCTGATTGAGCGCTGTCATGTGCCGGTTTTCCACGATGACCAGCACGGCACGGCGATTGTGACGGCGGCAGGTATGCTGAACGCACTGGAGCTTCAGGGCAAAGATATCAACGAAGCGTGATCGTATGTCTGGGCGCAGGCGCTGCGGCTGTGGCGTGTATGGAGCTGCTGATCAAGTGTGGTGCACAGCGTGAGAAGATCTACATGCTGGACCGTAAAGGCGTTATCCACACCCGTCGTGACGACATCAACGAATACAAGCAACTGTTCGCCAACAACACCGACAAGCGTACGCTGGAAGATGTGATTGAAGGTGCGGACATTTTCCTGGGCGTGTCTGGCCCGGATCTGCTGCCGCCTGACGCGCTGAAGCTGATGGCTGACAAGCCAATCGTGTTTGCGTGTTCAAACCCGGATCCGGAAATTAAACCGGAACTGGCTCACGCGGTGCGCGATGATCTGATCATGGGTACCGGCCGTTCGGATTACCCGAACCAGGTGAACAACGTGCTGTGTTTCCCATTCATTTTCCGTGGTGCACTGGACGTCCGTGCAAGCCGCATCAACGATGAAATGAAACTGGCAGCGGTAGAAGCTATCCGTGCACTGGCGAAAGAGCCTGTGCCTGCGTCAGTACTGGCGGCGGCGCGCGTTGACAAGCTGGAATTCGGTAAAGAATACATCATTCCAAAACCGATGGACCCACGCCTGTTGCCACGTGTTGCGAAAGCGGTTGCGGTTGCTGCGGTGGAGTCGGGCGTTGCGCGCATCGACATGCCGGAAAACTACATGGCGGACAAAGAAGCGTAATTCACCGCGTTTCTTCAAGCACAAAAAACCAGCCAATCGGCTGGTTTTTTGTTGGTATTCTGTCTCAGCGCTAACGAAATCAATACTCTTCTTCGTTAAACTCAATGCCGAGTTCTTTCATAATCCGCTTCACTTCAGCAGGGACACTGTCGGCTTTGTCTTTACGGATATCATCATCCGTTGGCAGGGGCTGACCGGTGTAGGCGTGCAAAAATGCTTCGCACAGCAGTTCACTGTTGGTGGCATGGCGCAGATTGTTTACCTGACGGCGGGTACGCTCATCAGTCAGGATTTTCAGCACTTTCAGCGGGATAGAAACGGTGATCTTCTTGACCTGCTCTTTCTTTTTACCGTGCTCGGCGTAAGGGTTAATATATTCGCCATTCCAGTCTGCCATTGTTCACCTTCTTAGCAGTATAGGGTCTAAATCGCTGCCAACGCCGGAGACAACGCGCCCAGGTTGGATGAAAACCAAATTCTAGCGATGTTAACCGCTATATGTAAAGACATATAGACGTCTAGAGGGATTGACGTCCTGGTCTTGAGTGGTTAAGGTTGAACAAATTGTCATCAGAGCGCGCTCAATAAAACGCCGCGCCATACGATCAAATTCAGACAGGGAAGCACACCATGAGCGACAAGAAGTCCGCGACCATCGCCGTCCGTACCGGCATCACCACTGATTCACAGCATCACGCCGTTGTGCCTCCACTTTACCTATCAACCAACTACGAGTTCCCAGAGTTTGGGGCGGTGCCGAAATACGACTATGCCGTGGCGGCAACCCAACCCGGGCGTTGCTGGAAAGTGCGCTGGCGGATCTGGAAACGGCGCTGGCGCTGTTGTCACCAACTGTGGCATGTCTGCTATCAACCTTTTACTCGCGCTATTGTCTCCTGACGACCTGATCGTGGCGCCGCACGATTGCTACGGTGGTACCTACCGCCTGTTTGATTCGCGCGCCAAAAAAGGGGCATTCAAGGTGTTGTTTGTTGACCAGAATGATACCCAGGCACTCGAAGCAGCCTTACTGCAAAAGCCCAAACTGGTGTGGGTGGAAACGCCTTCCAACCCGCTTTTGCGTGTGGTTGATGTGGCGGCGATTTGCGAACAGGCCCACGCTGCCGGTGCCTGGGTGGGCGTGGACAATACTTTCCTGTCACCGGTGCTGCAGCAACCCCTGAATCTTGGTGCGGATTTTGTCGTGCACTCGACCACCAAATTTATCAACGGTCATTCCGACACCGTCGGCGGCGTTGTCGTTGCCAAAGAAGTGGAGCTGTATGAAGAACTGAAATGGTGGGGGAATTGTATCGGGGCAACCGGCAATGCCTTCGACAGCTATATGACGCTGCGTGGACTGCGCACCTGGGTGCCAGAATGCGCATGCATGAAGAGAACAGTGGCGCGATCCTTGAGTTCCTGAAACAGGAGCCTTTGGTCAGTGTTATCTATCATCCGTCGCTGCCAACCCACCCGGGTCATGAGATTGCGAAGAAACAACAAGCAGGTTTTGGCGGAATGTTGAGCTTTGAACTCAAAGGTGACGAAAGTGAGCTGAAACTTTTCCTCGCCTCACTTAAGCTGTTCACTTTGGCCGAATCATTGGGCGGCGTGGAAAGCTTAGTCACGCACCCGGCTCAATGACCCACCGAGCCATGTCGGACGAAGCGCAAGCAGAAGCGGGCATTGCAGCGACCTTGCTGCGCCTGTCCATCGGCCTGGAAGACAAGGCCGATTTGATCGCCGACCTGAAACAAGCATTCGATATAGTAAGAGAGAGCCAGCAATGAGTGCGGTTGAAGTAGTATCCCCTCAGCAGTCGCCATCCCGTCAGTTACACAAGTTCGGTGGCAGCAGCCTTGCCGATCCTGACTGTTTTCGCCGTGTTGCCCGTATCCTGGGTCAATACAGTGGCGACACAGACATCATTGTGGTGTCTGCGGCCGGAAAAACCACCAACCATCTCATTGAGTGGATTGGTCTGTTGGGCAAAGATGGCCGCCTGGCACATGAAAGCCTGCAAAGCTTGCGTAAATACCAGCAGGACTTGATTGAAAACCTGATTGAAGGCGAGCAAAAGCAGGTGCTGGTGGATGCGCTTTATAAAGATTTCAGCGCTTTGGCTCAAGCGGGCGAAAACCCGCTGACGGAAGCGCAGCGTGCGTGGAGCCAGGGTTTTGGTGAAGTCTGGTCTGCGCGCCTGTTGTCTGCCTTGCTCAGCCAAAGCGAGTTACCGGCAGTACAGCTCGATTCGCGCCGCTTCCTGCGCGCTGAACGTGGCGCACAGCCGGAAGTAGATCGCGCAAGCTCCTGGCCTCTTCTGAAAGAACAACTGGTTCAGCACACCAAACGCCGCATCGTGATCACCGGATTTATGGCGCAAAACAGCGCCGGTGAAACCGTCCTGCTTGGCCGTAACGGTTCGGATTACTCCGCCACCATTATCGGTGCCTTGGCTGATGTCAGCCGTGTGACTATCTGGAGTGACGTTGCCGGTGTCTACAGCGCGGATCCGCGCACAGTGGGTGATGCCTGCCTGTTGCCTTTGCTGCGTCTTGATGAAGCGGCAGAGCTTGCCCGTCTGGCAGCGCCTGTGCTGCATACCCGCACACTCCAGCCGGTGGCCCAAAGCTGTATCGATTTGAACCTGCGCTGCAGTTACGACCCGGAATCCGGTTCTACCCGTATCGAGCGGGTACTGGCATCTGGTCGCGGCGCAAAAATTATCACCTCACTGGGTGAGGTTTGCCTGTTGCAGCTGGATGTACCGAAATCCCATGACTTCGGTGTAGCCCGTCAGGACATCGAACGTTTGCTGGTACGCAACCAAATTCTGCCTTTAGCTTCTTCCTACAGCGCCGATCAGCACCGTATCCAACTGGCTTATACGGCCGAGGTGGTCAACAGTGTGCTCGAACAGTTGCAGGATGCCGGTGTGCCCGCGGATATCCGTCTGCGCGAAGGCTACAGCATGGTTGCCGCCGTGGGAGCTGGGGTGACGGCTAACCCGGTACATTGCCACGGTTTCTACCAGCAGCTTCGCAGTCAGCCCATTGAGTTTATTTCTGAATCTGCCAGTGCCTGAGCATTGCGGCAATCCTACGCAAAACCAATACCGCAGCGTTGGTATCGGACATTCACCGTGCCCTGTTTCAGGCGCAGCGGAGCATTGGTCTGGTACTGCTTGGCAAAGGTAATATCGGCAGCCGCTGGTTGTCGCTGTTTGCCGAGCAAAAAGCGGCGTTGGAAAAGCGACATGGCATGAGTTTTGAGCTGATATCTGTCCTCGACAGCGACAGCCTGTGGGTGGACTTTAACGGCATAGATGCAGAAAGCGTGATGACACGCTTTGATGAAATGGCTACCCCATACCAAGGTGGCGAGTGGCTGACACACCTGCTCAACCATCCTTACGATGAAATTGTGGTGTTGGATGTGACGGCGAGTGCACCGCTGTCACTGCAATATCCGGATTTGGCAGAACACGGCTATCACCTGATTTCTGCCAATAAGTTTGCTGGCTCTGCGCATGGCGATTTGTACCACCAAGTGCAGGATGCATTTGCGAAAACCGGACGTTTCTGGCTCTACAATGCAACCGTCGGAGCTGGTCTGCCGGTTAACCACGCGGTGCGTGATCTTCGTGAAAGTGGCGATCAGATAACGGCAATCTCCGGCATTTTCTCCGGTACCCTGTCTTGGCTGTTCCAGCAGTACAACAGTGAAATCCCATTCAGTGAGCTGTTGGAGCAGGCCTGGCAACAGGGGCTGACAGAGCCGGATCCGCGTGAAGATTTAAGCGGCGCGGATGTCATGCGAAAATTGGTTATCCTGGCACGTGAATCAGGTCTGGATTTAGAGCCAGAGCAGGTACAGGTGCAATCCCTGGTGCCGGAATCCCTCAGCCAACTGTCACTCGATGCCTTTTTGGATCACAGCAGCGAACTCGACGATGTGCTGGAGGAGTGGTGGAACAAAGCGCGTAAAGAGCACGGGGTGCTGCGCTATGTGGCACGGCTGTCACGCAAAGGCAAAGCACGTGTGGGCATCGAAGTGTTGCCTGAAGAGCATCCGCTGGCCAATCTCCTGCCGTGCGACAATATCTTTGCGATTGAAAGCCAGTGGTACCGTGAGAATCCGCTGGTGATCCGCGGGCCCGGAGCCGGGCGGGATGTGACCGCCGGGGCACTGCTGTCCGATCTCAATCGCATAGCGGCACTCCTGAAATAGGAATGTGAAAAAAAGCGGAGGGAAACCTCCGCTTTTTTATATGCTGAAGACGATGCATGATCATCATGAATAAATTTCAATTTAAGTCAGTTGACTTTAAATTGACCGCAAGACAATATCTAGACATATAGACGTCCAAATGGATGTCGGCATTGAAAAGGATTTCTCGGCGCGGAATGCCGAAGTAGGGAGACGTTATGGGTTACTCACACGCCAGCCACCTGGATGCGCTGAATCAGAATTTGTCCGACTTGAACGGCGACATCAATGTCTCCTTCGAATTTTTCCCCCCAAGCTCTGAAGCGATGGAGCAGACGCTCTGGGCATCAGTACAACGCCTGAAAAACCTCAAGCCAAAGTTTGTGTCCGTGACATACGGCGCCAACTCCGGTGAGCGTGACCGTACCCATGGCATCGTCAAAAGTATCAAACAGGAAACGGGCATTGAAGCGGCACCGCACCTGACTTGTATCGATGCAAGCCGTGATGAGCTGCGTGAAATCGCCCGCGATTACTGGAACAGCGGTATCCGTCATATCGTGCGTTGCGTGGTGATTTGCCTGAGAAAAGTCAGAAGCCGGATATGTATGCCGCGGATTTGGTTGAATTGCTCAAAGGTGAAGCTGACTTTGATATTTCTGTGGCGGCTTATCCGGAAGTGCACCCAGAAGCCAAAAGTGCACAGGCAGATCTTATCAACCTGAAACGCAAGGTGGATGCCGGTGCCAACCGCGCCATCACCCAGTTCTTTTTTGATGTGGAAAGCTACCTGCGTTTTCGTGACCGCTGCGCGGCAGCAGGGATTGATGTCGAAATCATTCCAGGTATTTTGCCGGTATCTAACTTCAAGCAGGCGTCACGATTTGCCACGATGACCAACGTGCGTATTCCTGCCTGGATGCACAAGCAGTTTGAAGGGTTAGATGATGACCCGGTTACCCGTCAGATGGTGGGTGTCAGCAACGCCATTGATATGGTGCGCGTGCTGAGCCGTGAGGGCGTGAAAGATTTCCACTTCTACACCTTGAACCGCGCAGAGCTGACGTATGCGCTTTGCCACACTCTGGGTGTCAGACCTCAGGGTTAATTGAAATAACGTGGCTCTGCAGACATAAAAAAACCGTCGTTTCAGCGACGGTTTTTTTCGGTTAACCCCAGTAAACATCGGGGATCAGTTGTGGGCGGCAATCTTGTGGTTTGCCACCATGGTTTCCATGGCGCTGAGCTCGATCAGTACTTCTTCAGCCCAGGTCAGCCACGCTTCCTGACGCAGTATATTCCTGCGCAGTGTCAGTCTTTCCAACCGGCCTTCACGGGAAAGCAGGGAAAGATCGGCATAGTGGTGGCGTTCCATATCGCGATACTGGCTGAGTTTTAAGCGTGCCTCCTCCATCAGGCATTGATGTGCTCGATCATAGGAGCCGGGTCAAAGATGCTGCAGGTCAGCAATTTGGCGGACACCTCGTCGCGGTCAGTCGGGTGCTTGGCCGGGATCAGAAACCATTCATACAGCTTTGTTTGCCGATATCTGTAATGGAATAGACCTTGCGATCCGGTTTGCCATCCTGAGGTTCGAGACGACAACTTACCGCGCCCATATCGGCGAGCTTGTTGAGTTCACGGTAGACCTGTTGGTGGCTGGCTTTCCAGAAGTGGCCGATAGCGTTAGAAAACTCTTTGGTTATATCATAACCTGTTGCGTCACGGTGGCTGAGCACCGTTAGAATTACATGCGGTAGTGACATCTCTTCTATCCAAAATATCAAAAAAGGCGATCCTCGCCCTGGGATGTCGCTCTTTGGCGATGTGTTTATCTTCCAACACTGGGTGGATCGTCGCGTTTTTCTATGTCTGTAGAGGGCGTGTGTTGCCAACAGGTCACCCAAAAAGAAGGGTGAAAAATGCGCTCTATCAGACACCAAAACGGCAATTTAATTGTCGGTATTACCAGTTAGTGCTTGGTCGACGCGACTTTGCACACTGGCTACTCAACATACTAATAACATTATCAATGCAACAACAAACGAAAAAGGCTTACCAAAAATAAAAAAGGCTGCAACTTGGCAGCCTTTCTTAATTTTGAATCGATTTCTCATTTATCCGGTGTTGCGCATGCCCGCAGCAATACGGCAATGGTCACCATCAATGCTTCGTCCAGATCGCTGTGCTCGCCTTCCGCCGAGCGGGTACGGCAAAGAAGCTCAGCCTGCAGCATATTCAGTGGCTCAACATAAATGCTCCGCAAGCGGATAGACTCGGCGCCCCATGGGTTTTGCTCCATCAGGTGGTCACTGTTTTCCACCATTAGCACGGCTTTGATGTCCTGTGCCAGGCGGTCGCGTAATTGCTCACCCAAAGACCACAGGATGGGTCAACCAGCTTCTCGTCGTAGTATTTGGAAATCGACGGATCCGTTTTGGTGAACACCATTTCCAGCATACCCAGACGGGTTGAGAAGAATGGCCATTCGCGGCACATTTCTTCCAGCTGGTTAAGGTGGCCGTGGTCAACGGAAAACTGGATTGCCTGACCGGCACCCAGCCATGCAGGCAGCAGAAGACGGTTCTGGCTCCAGGCGAAAATCCATGGAATAGCACGCAGGCTTTCTACGCCACCGTTCGGGTTACGTTTCGATGGGCGAGAGCCCAACGGCAGTTTACCCAATTCCATTTCAGGGGTCGCGGCACGGAAGTACGGCACAAAGTCTTTGTGGCCGCGCACGACGTCACGGTAGGCTTCGCAAGAAACCTCACTCAGGGTTTCCATCAGGTCACGCCACTCCTGCTTCGGCTCTGGTGGAGGTAGCAGGTTGGCTTCCAAAATCGCGCTGGCATAGAGGTTGAGGCTCTGGATAGCGACATCTGGCAGACCCAGTTTAAAACGGATCATCTCGCCCTGCTCAGTTACGCGCAGGCCGCCTTTCAGGCTGCGGGGTGGCTGTGAAAGCAGTGCGGCATGTGCAGGTGCGCCACCGCGGCCGATGGAGCCACCACGGCCGTGGAACAGCACCAGATCGACACCGGCGTCTTCACACAGCGCGACCAGTTGTTCCATCGCTTTGTACTGAGCCCAGCCTGCGGCCATCACACCGGCATCTTTGGCCGAATCGGAGTAGCCGATCATCACCATCTGGAAGTTCTGGATAAAGCCGCGGTACCAATCGATACTCAGCAACTGGCTGATGACGGATTTGGCGTTGTTGAGGTCATCCAGGGTTTCGAACAGCGGGCAAACGTCCATACGGAATGAGCAGCCAGCTTCTTTGAGCAGCAGATGCACAGCCAGCACGTCAGAAGCAGTGCGCGCCATCGATATTACATAGGCGCCCAGGGCTTCGCGTGGCTGTTGCGCCACGATACGGCAGGTATCAAGCACTTCCTGTACGTTGTCAGACGGCTCCCAGTCACGTGGCAGCAATGGACGTTTTGAACTCAGTTCGCGGATAAGGAAAGCTTGCTTGTCCTGCTCGCTCCACTGACTGTAATCGCCCATGCCGAGACAACGGGTCACTTCAGAAATAGCGTCTGCGTGGCGGGTGCTCTCCTGGCGGATATCCAGCTTGATGAGATTCACACCGAAGGTGCGGATACGGCGCAGGGTATCGAGCAATAAGCCATCGGCAATAATGCCCATGCCACACTCATGCAGTGACTGGTAGCAGGCATGCAGTGGTGTCCACAGCTGGTCGACGTTGGTAAGAATATCCTTCTCGTCGTTACGGCGACCATGGATTTGTGCATCCAGATATTCCAAGGTGTTGTTCAGTGTTGTGCGCAGCGATTTCAGGATAGCGCGGTACGGTTCATGCTCGTCACCGGCCATGGCACGAACCACGTCATTACAGCGGGTCATTGAAAGTTCGCTGATGAGTTCCTGAATATCGCCCAGATACAGGTCTGCGGCTTTCCAGCGTGACAGCAACAGCACTTCACGGGTGACTTCAGCAGTGACAAACGGGTTACCGTCCCGGTCGCCGCCCATCCAGCTTGAGATCTGGATTGGGGAGGACTCTACGGCCAGGCTGCGGCCAAGGTGGCGCTTCATCTTCTGGTCAAATTGACGTAAGAATTCCGGCACGGCCTGCCAGAGGCTGTTTTCGATGACGGCATAACCCCATTTCGCTTCATCCAACGGGGTCGGGCGCTGCTTGCGGATAACATCCGAATGCCAGGCCTGAGCGATAAGTTGTTCCAGACGCAGTTCGGCTTTGTCGCGCTCGCTGGAAGAAAGATCGCCAAGTTCCAGCTTGGACAGGCACTTGTTGATCTGCACCAGTTTATGAATGGTGGTACGACGCGCAATCTCGGTCGGGTGGGCAGTCAGGACCAGCTCAATTTTCAGGTCATCAACCGCTTTTTGCTTGTCACTGTCGGTCACATCAGCGTTTTGCAGACGCATGAATAGGTCGTCCAGGCTATCTGGATTACAGACCGCTTCTTCGCAGTGACGGGAGACAGAGTGATATTGTTCGGCGATGTTGGTCAGATTGAGGAACTGGCTGAATGCGCGCGCTACGGGCAGCAATTGGTCATTGGGCAGGTTTTGCAGGACATCGATCAGTTTGGCGTGATCGTCACTGTTTCCTGATGAGGCAGACTTAGAGAGTTGTCGTATCTCTTCTACCTTGGCCAGCAATTCTTCACCGTGAGCACCTTTAATGGTGTTGCCCAGCAGGTGACCCAGCATGCTGACATTGCTTTTTAGAGCGTCGTACTTGTCATTCATAAGGCATCCGTTTCGTAACTTTGTTACATCCAAATTGCAATCGTAATGGCTCAATCTAGCCAATCAGGCTACCCAAGGTCAATCATAGTCATATTAATTATGTTCATTTTTACCGCAAAGCCCGTAAATACAGGGGCTCTGGGAGATGTAAAAAAATTACACATGACATACAGCGAACCGGGGTGAATGTGGCTGTTTTGTTCCCGTTGGGTTTATTTTGTCCAAGGTGTTGACATGGCGCTTCGTTCACGTTAAAAATCACATATAAATTCATTATAAATGAATAAACAATTATAAAAAGCTTGTGAAAGCGCATGGATGCAACAAAAAGGTACGATACTAAGATGGAAAAACTTTTCACACCCCTTCTCCAGCGACGACGCCGACGTTAAACCGTTGGGCGTGCCTGCCCCCTTGCAGCTGAACAAGCTGAATGTGTCATCATTCAATCGTTTATAAAAATGGAACTTTCATGCTAAAGACAGTGATTGTCGGCGCCAGTGGATATACCGGTGCTGAGCTGACCAAAATGGTACACCTGCATCCGTCGCTGGCCTTGACCGGCCTGTATGTCTCTGAAAACAGTTCGGATGCCAACAAACCTATCAGTGCTTTGCACGGTAACTTGAAAGGCCTGGTTGACCTGCCGCTTTTGCCGTTGGTTGATGTGGATGCCGTAGCCGAAGAGGCTGATGTCGTCCTGTTGGCGACAGCCCATGAGGTGAGTCACGATATTGCGCCACTGTTCCTCGCAAAAGGCTGCAAAGTCTTTGACTTATCAGGGGCTTTTCGCGTGCAATCAGACAGCTTCTATACCGATTTCTATGGTTTTACCCATCAGTTCAATGATTGGCTGGACAAAGCGGTTTATGGTCTTGCTGAGTGGAATGAAGCGGCAATTGCCAAAGCTGATTTGGTTGCCGTTCCGGGTTGTTATCCAACGGCGTCCCAATTGGCGCTGAAGCCGCTGGTAGAGGCAGGATTGCTGGACTTGTCCCAGTGGCCGGTGATTAATGCCGTTAGCGGTGTCTCCGGTGCAGGTCGCAAAGCGTCCATGACCAACAGTTTTTGTGAAGTGAGCCTGCATGCGTATGGGGTGTTTACTCACCGCCATCAACCTGAAATTGCTGCCCACCTGGGATGCGATGTCATTTTCACCCCGCACCTTGGCAATTTTAAGCGTGGCATTCTGGCGACTATCACCGCCAAACTCGCAGACGGAGTCAGTGAGGCTGATGTTTCCAAAGCGATTGAAAATGCATATCAAAATACACCGCTGGTTCGTCCATTGGGCGCCGGTGAAAGCGCGAAGCTGCAATCTGTTCAAAATACCGGATTTTGTGATATTGGCTGGTCGGTGAAAGGACAGCACGTGATTCTGACATCTGCTATCGATAACTTGCTCAAAGGTGCTGCAAGTCAGGCAATGCAGTGCATAAACATTCGCTTTGGATTTTCGCCACTCACGGCGATTGTGTAGGAGAGTTGCAATGAGTTTACGTCCGTTAGTAGTAAAGCTGGGTGGTGCGGCACTGTCTTGCACAGAAACCTTGGATAAGCTGTTTGCTGCCATTAGCCAGTATCAGCAATCTGCCGCACGCGATCTGGTGATTGTTCACGGTGGTGGTTATCTGGTGGATGACCTGATGAAAGCACTGAACCTGAAGGTGGAAAAAAAGCAGGGTTTGCGAGTCACGCCAAAAGATCAGATCAATGTGGTCGCGGGTGCGCTAGCGGGTACATCAAATAAACTGCTGCAAGCAGAAGCGATTAAATGTGGCATCAATGCGGTTGGATTGAGTCTTGCCGACGGTGGCCTTTGTAAGGTGACTCAACTTGACCCTGAGCTTGGCAATGTGGGTAATGCAGCGCCGGGTGACTCTGCCGTGCTGCAAGCGGTATTGTCGACTGGCGCAGTGCCTATCATCAGCTCTATCGGAATCGATGCTGAAGGCGAGCTGATGAACGTCAATGCCGATCAGGCAGCGGTAGCGGTAGCAGCGGCACTGGATGCCGAGTTGGTTTTGTTGTCTGATGTCAGTGGCGTACTGAATGGTAAAGGCAAGCTGATGCCAAGCCTGGATGAGAAATCTGCAAATGAATTAATAGAAAGCGGCGTGATCACTGACGGCATGATCGTCAAAGTGAAAGCGGCTTTCGAAGCGGCAAAAGCGCTGGGACGTCCTATTCAGGTCGCCAGCTGGCGCTATCCCGACAAGCTGGCTGAACTGTTCGGCGGCAGCAACATCGGCACCCGTTTCACGGTTTAACTACACAATATTTATTAGTCGTTACCGCCTGTACTGACCGTCAGAGCGGTGAACAAGGAGAAGTTGAAATGAGCGATATCAAAAAGGTAGTACTTGCATACTCTGGCGGTCTGGATACGTCGGCAATCATTCCATGGCTGAAAGAAAACTATGACTGTGAAGTGGTGGCATTCGTTGCGGATGTTGGTCAGGGCGAAGAAGAGCTGGTGGGTATTGAAGAGAAAGCCATCGCATCTGGCGCGTCAGCCTGTTACATCGCTGACCTGAAAGAAGAGATGGTGGCGGATTACATCTACCCAAGCCTGAAAACCGGTGCCATGTATGAAGGCAAATACCTGCTGGGTACCTCTATGGCGCGTCCGATCATCGCCAAAGCGCAGGTGGAATGTGCACTGGAAGTGGGCGCAGATGCCCTGTGCCATGGTTGTACCGGCAAAGGTAACGACCAGGTGCGTTTTGAAAGTGCCTTCGCCGCACTGGCGCCGCACCTGAAAGTGATTGCCCCTTGGCGTGAGTGGAACCTGCGCTCACGTGAAGCCCTGCTGGATTACCTGGCAGAGCGTAATATCCCATGTACGGCATCGCTGGAAAAAATCTACAGCCGTGACGCCAATGCCTGGCACATCTCCACCGAAGGTGGCGTGCTGGAAGATACCTGGAACGCACCTAACGAGCACTGCTGGGTGTGGACGGTCGATCCAGAGCAGGCTCCAGATCAGGCAGAAACAGTTTCACTGCTGGTAGAAAAAGGTGAAGTGGTTGCGGTTGATGGTGAACGCCTTAGCCCTTACCAGGTGCTGACGACCCTGAACGAGAAAGGTTCGCGTCACGGTGTCGGCCGTATTGATATCGTCGAGAACCGTCTGGTTGGCATGAAGTCCCGTGGCTGCTACGAAACCCCGGGAGGCACCATCATGATGGAAGCGCTGCGTGGCGTTGAGCAACTGGTACTAGACAAAGACTGCTTTGAATTCCGTGAAGAGCTGGGCTTGAAAGCATCCCACCTGATTTACGATGGCCGTTGGTTTACCCCGCTATGTAAATCGATTCTGGCGGCAGCGGATTCCCTGGCGGAAGCTGTGACCGGTGAAGTGGTAGTGAAACTCTACAAAGGACAGGCTACAGTAGTGCAGAAGCGCTCGCTCAACAGCCTGTATTCGGAAGAATTTGCCACCTTTGGTGAAGATGACGTTTACGATCACAGCCATGCTGGCGGCTTTATCCGTCTCTACTCGCTGTCGAGCCGTATCCGTGCGCTGAACGAACAAAAGAAAAAATAGCAGCTGGAAGCAATCGAGTTTAAGGAGAAGTAAGTATGGCGTTATGGGGCGGAAGGTTTAGTCAGGCGGCCGACACACGGTTTAAGCAGTTCAACGATTCGTTGCGTTTTGACTATCGCCTCGCAGAGCAGGATATCGTTGGGTCGATTGCCTGGTCGAAGGCACTGCGCTCGGTAGGCGTGCTGTCAGAGATTGAGCAACAGCGCCTTGAGCTTGCGCTCAACGAGATCAAGCTGGCGGTGATGGAAGATCCCGAGCAAATCCTGCAATCTGACGCCGAAGACATCCACAGCTGGGTGGAGCAGCAACTGATCGCCAAAGTGGGCGATTTGGGGAAAAAGCTGCACACCGGCCGTTCCCGTAACGACCAGGTCGCCACTGACCTCAAGCTGTGGTGTCGCCAGCAGGGACAGCAACTGCTTCTCGCTCTCGACAAGCTGCAAAACCAGATGGTGAAAGTCGCGGCAGAAAACCAGACCACGGTTCTGCCGGGTTATACCCACCTGCAACGTGCCCAGCCAGTGACGTTCGCTCACTGGTGTCTTGCCTACGTGGAAATGTTTGAGCGTGATTACTCGCGCCTGAGCGATGCCATGAGCCGCCTCGACACCTGCCCATTGGGCTCAGGTGCATTGGCGGGCACGGCTTACCCGATTGACCGTGAATCCCTGGCGCACAGCCTGGGTTTTCGTCGCGCCACCCGTAACAGTCTGGATTCGGTTTCTGACCGCGACCACGTGATGGAGCTGATGTCAGTGGCGTCTATTTCCATGTTGCACTTGTCGCGCATGGCCGAAGACCTGATTTTCTACAACTCCGGCGAGTCCGGCTTTGTGGAGCTGGCTGATGCGGTCACTTCTGGTTCATCACTGATGCCACAGAAGAAAAACCCGGACGCGCTGGAGCTTATCCGTGGTAAAACCGGCCGCGTCTATGGCGCCATGTCAGCCATGATGATGACGGTGAAAGCCCTGCCACTGGCCTATAACAAAGATATGCAGGAAGACAAGGAAGGGCTGTTTGACGCGCTCGACACCTGGTTTGATTGTATTGAAATGGCAGCGCTTTGCTTTGACGGCATCAAAATCAACAAAGCCCGTACGCTGGAAGCGGCGATGCAGGGGTATTCCAATGCCACCGAGCTGGCGGACTATTTGGTTGCCAAGGGTATTCCGTTCCGTGAAGCGCACCATATCGTTGGGGTAGCTGTTGTTGCCGCGATTGAAAAAGGCTGTGCATTGGAAGAGCTTTCGCTGGAAGAGATGAAGCAGTTCTCACCGGTGATTGATGAAGATGTTTACCCCATCCTGACTATTGATTCCTGTCTGGAGAAACGCTGCGCCCTGGGTGGTGTAGCACCGAATCAGGTGGAATACGCTATCAGCCAGGCAGAAAAACGTCTGGAAAAACGTTACTCACCGCAGGTAAAAGTGCGCGGTGCCCGTCTCACTGATCTCGATGCCATTGAAGGTATGGTGGCCTACTGGGCGGGGCTGGGTGAAAACCTGCCGCGTGAGCGCAATGAACTGGTGCGTGATATTGGCTCTTTTGCAGTTGCCGAGCATCAGGGCGAAGTGACGGGTTGTGCCTCGCTGTATGTTTATGATTCTGGTCTGGCAGAAGTGCGCTCTCTTGGCGTGGAAGCCGGCTGGCAGCATCAGGGGCAGGGCAGTGCTATCGTCCAGAACCTGCTGAAAAAAGCCAAGAACATGGCGATCAAAAAAGTGTTTGTTTTGACCCGTGTTCCCGAGTTCTTTATGCGTCAAGGCTTCATTCCAACGTCAAAATCCCTGCTGCCGGAAAAAGTCATGAAAGATTGCGAACGTTGTCCACGCCTGCATGCGTGTGATGAAGTGGCGCTTGAGTTTACCTTTGATCAGGACAGGCTGATTGCTAAAGCCAATGTAGCCTGATCCTAGTTGCATCCTTTCACCGGCCCTGTGGCCGGTTTTTTTATTCTGTCGTCCGGTTAGGAGGCTTTTGTCTGGGTTGCCGCGTTTGGCTTATGGCTTGGGGTCTGGCGCTTTGCGAAAAGGCATCAAAATAAGGTGTGCAGCCAGCAGTATGGCGCTGGCACCTGCGGCAAACAGCAGGGAAATCGACTCTACCGACGTTGGCGTGTCACTGAATCCGAAAAACCAGCATGGCCAGAGGATCAGGTTCATGATGGTGAGCTGGATCATGCAGCGCTTACAGCGCCCCAATTTGGCGCGGATGGAGTGGGATGCGTCTTTGCAAAAGCGACAACTCATGATGGATCAGGTAATTAGTCAGGACTGTCAGCAGACTACAAACAAAAAGACCCGCCGTAAAGGCGGGCGAATCAGATACCAATCCCACTCAGGATGTTGGGATATCTACCGACTCTTGGGGAGAGTGCGGTGTCAAAGTTGCAGTGCGTGCAACGTAAGGGGATGAAAAGGTATTTGCTTCTTAACAGCCCGGACCGCAATCCAGGCAGTGCTTAATCATTTCAGGGCCAAGGTGCAGCTTGGCGTTCAGGTCACGCAGTGCAGTGCGGACGCCTTCTTCAATCACCGGATGATAAAACGGCATGTCCAGCATCTGCGAAATCGTCATCTGATTCTGGTGTGCCCATGCCAGCAGGTGGGCAAGGTGCTCAGCATTTGGCCCCATCATTTCCGCGCCGAGGAAGCGGCCGGTGCCTTGCTCGCCATAGACATGCAGGATGCCTTTGTTGCGCAGCATGACACGTGAGCGTCCCTGGTTTTCAAACGACACCACACCGGTTTCAAAACATCCGCATTTACCCAGACGTTCAGTGATCTCTTTGTAGCTTTCACCCACCATGGCGATTTGTGGATCAGAAAACACGGCAGCTATTTTGCTGCGGCGAAGTCCGGCCCGGATATCCGGGAAGCGGCCTGCGTTGTCACCGGCAATGCGTCCCTGATCTGCCGCTTCGTGCAGCAGTGGGATTTGGTTGCTCGCATCACCCGAGATGAAAATCGAAGGCACACTGGTCTGCATGGTGTACGGGTCTGCGGTTGGTACGCCACGCGCATCAAGTTCGATATTGGTATTTTCAATATCCAGCTTATCCACGTTTGGACGGCGGCCGGTTGCAGCGAGTACATAGTCCACTTCCATTCGCTGAGGTTGACCTTGTTTGTCGAGGTAGCGGATATGGACTTTGTCACCTTCGCGTACCATTTCCTCTACCTTGGCATCCGCATCAAGATAAAATTCTTCGCTGAATGCTTTGTCGGCGTATGCCATGACTGTCGGGTCAGTCAATGGGCCTACCTGACCACCGACACCGAACACTTTCACATCGACACCAAGTCGATGGAGAGACTGACCCAGCTCCAGGCCAATGACGCCTGGGCCAAACACAGCGACAGATCCTGGTAGGTCGTCCCACTCAAAGACGTCGTCGTTCACAATCAGGCGGTCACCCAAATCGTTCCAGGGTGCAGGCCAGGTTGGGCGTGAGCCGGTGGCAATCACAATGCGCTTGGCTTCAATACGGGTGTGGCCATCCACCACCAGGGTGTTGTTGTCGATGAACTTGGCATAGCCTGCGACTTTGTCTTCAGCCGGGATGTCGTCGACGCCTTCGAGGACAAATCCGACAAAGCGGTCACGCTCGCGTTTAACCCGATCCATCACTTCACGGCCGTTGATTTTAATCTCACCCTGAGGGTAGACACCGAAGCCCGGTGCTTTTTCAATGTGGTGAACGGCTTCCGCAGCAGCGATGAGCAGTTTGATGGCATGCAACCAACCCGGGCACAGGTGGTGCCATAAGGGCCGCCTTCGATAATCACGACACTGTCAGTGTGCGCTTTCGCTGCGCGGTATGCGCCCAGACCTGCGGTACCACCACCAATCACTGCTACGTCGACATTCAAGGTTTTCATTGTTGTTCTCCAAATCAATCCAGTTACCCACAACCTCAGGAAAAGTAAGGGCAGCCAACGCTGCCCTTTTCGGTGTTATGCGAAGTATGCGTCCAAGTCGTCGCTGCCACCGATGTGCTTACCGCCAATGAATACCTGAGGAACGGTGTCGCGGCCGCTGACTGCACGCAGGCTCACCGTGGTTGCATCCTGACCCAGTACAATTTCTTCAAACTGTAGCTTGTTATCGATCAGCAGCTGTTTTGCTTTTGAACAGTATGGACAACCTGGTTTGGTGAATACCGTAATTGATTCTTGCAGTTTGTGCTGTGGTGCTACATAAGCCAGCATGGTATCTGCATCTGACACTTTGAACGGGTCGCCTGGTTCGTTTGGTTCGATAAACATCTTCTGCACGACGCCGTCTTTAACCAGCATGCTGTAGCGCCATGAACGCTCACCAAAGCCCAAATCATCTTTCGCAACCGCCATCCCCATGCCGCGGGTAAATTCTGCGTTACCGTCTGGAATGAAAGTGATGTTTTCTGCTTCCTGATCGGCTTTCCAGGCGTTCATCACGAAGGTGTCGTTGACTGATACACAAAGGATGTCATCCACACCGTGCTCTTTGAACACTGAATACAGCTCGTTGTAGCGAGGCAGATGGGTTGAAGAACAAGTCGGGGTGAAAGCGCCCGGCAGACTGAAAACAACCACCGTTTTGCCTGCAAACAGTTCGTCCGTAGTCACGTTAACCCACGCATCGCCCTGACGGGTTGGGAAGGTGACGTTTGGTACTTTCTGACCTTCTTTGTTGATAAATTCCATGGTAATACCCCTTAAGATTGATTGTTTTATTAATTTTTTAACCCGGTGTTCCCGGTCGATGTGTGTATATTAGGGGGATTGGGGTAGATAGATCTAATTGATTGGGTTTATCATTTTGATAAGTGATTCCTATCAAAGGGGGCAGTGTGAATATTCGCGATCTCGAATATCTGGTGGCTTTGTCTGAGCACCAGCATTTTCGCAAGGCGGCTGAGGCGTGCTTTGTCAGTCAGCCGACACTCAGTGGGCAAATCCGGAAACTGGAAGATGAACTGGGCGTGGTGCTTTTGGAGCGCACTAGCCGCAAGGTGCTCTTTACCGATGCCGGTATGCAACTGGTGCATCAGGCGCAAAAGATCCTGATGGAAGTGAAAGTGCTGGAAGAGATGGCAAGCCAGCAGGGTGAGGATATGTCTGGACCGTTGCATATCGGGTTTATCCCGACAGTGGGGCCTTATCTCCTGCCTCACATTGTGCCCGCAATTAAAAAGGCGTTTCCGGATTTGGAGCTCTTCCTGCACGAGGCGCAAACCCACCAGTTGGTTCAGCAGTTGGAAGAAGGGAAGCTGGATTGCATTGTGTTGGCCTCGGTGAAAGAAACCGAACACTTTAAAGAGATCCCACTTTACCTTGAGCCTATGCTGCTGGCGTTGCCGGAAGGGCACAAATGGGCAGGAGCTTCCTCGGTACCGATGGAAGATCTCCACGGCGAGACCCTGTTGATGCTGGCGGATGGTCACTGCCTTCGTGACCAGGCCATGGGCTTTTGCTTTGCTGCCGGTGCCAACGAGGATACCCGGTTCCGGGCGACCAGCCTGGAAACCCTGCGTAACATGGTGGCTGCACAAACCGGGATTACGTTGTTGCCGAAACTTTCCGTTCCAAAAAGCATGCACCGTGATGGCGTGGTGTATGTGAAAGCGGTTGACCCGGAGCCACAGCGTCTGGTGACACTCGATTACCGCCCCGGCTCACCGCTGCGTGCTCGCTACGAGAAGCTGGCTGGTGTAATCGCCGATGCAATGCAGGGCACCTGCAACCCCGCCGCAGCTTAAAGGTAAAAAGAAAGGCGCCATCCGGCGCCTTTGTTCATTTCAGGACAATCAGAACAGCTCTTCGCCTTCTGATTCATAGATATTCCCGCTGGTGGCAGCGGATGAGACGTATTCTGTCGGCTCCGTGCCTTTCACGAAATACTCAAACATCGAGCTGGCATCGTCTTTGCGGGTCAGCAGGCCTGTCGCTCTGTCGATACGTACCTTCACGATATCAGCCGGGACGTCTTTACGTTGCTCTGGCACATCCACCATGGCGTCGATCATAAAGTCTATCCAGGCAGGTTGCGCGGTTTTCGCGCCCGCTTCCGCGCCGGATACCTGTTCTTTATCCAGGTTGGCGTTGTAGGAGGTTCTGCCAAGCTCGCGTGAGTGGTCGTCAAAACCGACCCAAACCGTGGCAACCAGACCCGGTGCGAAACCACTGTACCAAGTGTCCTTGGAGTCATTGGTTGTACCGGTTTTGCCGCCAATGTCGCGACGGTTCAATGGTTTCTGTGCACGCCAGCCCGTACCGTTCCAGCCTGTACCCTGACGCCAGTCGCCACCACCCCAGATATTCGCTTCCATCATCTCGCGCACCAAAAACGCGTTTTGTGCACTGATCACCTGTGGGGCAAACTCGGGTTCGTTTTCCATGTCGGCCGTTTGATCCAGCAGGTTTTCTTCTTCCTTCAGGTTGTCTGAATGCAGCTTGGAGCTGTTGTCGCAGTCGCTGCGACAGATAGTCTGCGGATGCGCGGTGTAAAGCGCTTCGCCGAAAGGGTTTTCAACCTTGCCAATGTAATAAGCTTGAGGTAGTACCCGCCGTTAGCAAACACGCTGAAGCCCTGCGCCATTTCCATCGGGGTCAGGCTGCCTGCACCCAGTGCTAGGGTTTCAGAGCGAGGAAGCTCGTCATTTTTAAATCCGAAACGGGTCAGGAAGTCGATGGTTTCATCCAGACCGACACGGCGCAACACGCGCACCGCCATCACGTTTTTGGACTGCGCCAGACCGATACGGGCGCGGGTTGGACCACTGTATGTCGGTGGTGAGTTCTTCGGACGCCACGCAGTACCTTGGCTGGAATCCCACTTGTTGATCGGGGCATCGTTAACCAGAGTCGCCAATGTCATGCCCTGATCCAGCGCTGCCGAGTAGATAAATGGCTTGATGCTGGAGCCGACCTGACGCACAGACTGGGTTGCACGGTTGAATTTGCTGTGAATGAAGTTAAACCCACCTACCAGCGCTTTAATCGCTCCGTTTTCCGGCGACATTGCCACCATGGCAGTGTTGGCATCTGGTACCTGGCTCAGGTGCCATGCTTCATTAACCTGGCGTACCCAAATTTGCTCACCTGCGACCAGAATATCGGCCGCCTGTTTAGGGGCAGGCCCCTGGCGGGTATCGGTTTTATAACGACGTGCCCACTTCATACCATCCCACGGTAGGGTAGCAATCTGTCCGTCCTGAAGCTCAACCTCTGCCGTTTTGGCGTCCACTTTGGTGACTACCGCTGGTTTCAGTTCACCATAGGTCGGTTGGTTGTCCAGATGCTTTTTAATTTTCGCAGCATCCCATGCTCAGCGCCATCCTTCCATAGGGTCGCCACTGCGCCACGGTAACCGTGTCGCTCGTCGTAACCCAGCAGGTTGTTGATCGCGGCTTTTTCCGCTGCCACCTGCAGTTGTGAATCAACAGTGGTGTATACCTTAATGCCTGACTCGTAGACATCTTCGCCGTAATGCTCCACAGCCCATGCGCGCGCCATTTCGGCGATGTAAGGGGCGTTGAGTTCAATTTCCGCGCCGTGGTAACGGGCAACGATAGGCTCAGCTTTTGCTTGCTCGTATTCAGAGCGGGTGATGTATCCCTCATCCAGCATACGCTTCAGCACCACGTTACGGCGGTTAGTGGCGCGTTCCAGCGAATAGATAGGGTTCATGGTCGATGGTGCTTTTGGCATACCGGCCAGGGTGGCGATTTCGCTTAAGGTAAGATCCTGCAAGTTCTTACCAAAATACACCTGCGCGGCAGCGCCGAAACCATAAGAGCGGTAACCCAGGAAAATCTTATTGACGTAAAGCGTCATGATTTCCTGTTTTGACAGCAGTTGCTCAATGTGGATAGCGATGAAAATCTCTTTGATTTTTCGCATGATCTTCTTCTCGTTGGAGAGGAAGAAGTTACGCGCCAACTGCTGGGTGATGGTACTTGCACCCTGCTTGGCACTGCCCGACAGGCAACAACGACCGCTGCACGGGTGATACCGATTGGGTCAATACCCGGGTGGTCGTAAAAACGGCTGTCCTCTGTTGCGATCAGCGCGTCGATCAAATCCTGCGGGATCTCTTCATAAGTCACCGGAATACGGCGCTTTTCACCGAACTGGGAAATCAGTTTGCCATCGGCGCTATACACCTGCATGGGGGTCTGCAGTTTCACGTCTTTCAGTGTGGCTACATCCGGCAATTCTGGTTTCACATACATGTAGAAACCAAAAATTGTACCCACTCCAAGTAATATGCAAATTAATGCAAGAATAAGCAGTCGCTTAATGAACTTCACTTGATGTTTCCCGTAATTTTTATATCGCGTCGTTTCAACCTTTAGTGTCCGTAGTATAAAGAGAACTGAACAAAAAATAACGAATCTGCGGAGAGAACTTTCAAAAAAGTTACTTGATGCTGACTTTTTAGATGGTGGCATTTTTGATGTTCGGTGGAACAACGGCCATGGGGATCGACGTGGGCACGAAAACGGTGCGAGCGGCAATGATCCAAAGGCGTGGTAAAGCTTTAAAACTCCAAGCGTTGGTTGCTGCTCCCCGCGGCAACGGCTCGCTTGATGATGCGCTCAAGTCGGTAAAAAACAGCTGCGAAAAGCCTGCAAGGCACCGTGCAGTGGCCCAAGCATCAAATTATGGGCGTGCCGCAAAGCAACGTCGCTGTGAAACGTTTTCCGGCGTCTTTGGATATCCCGGAGCACGAGCAGTATGTGCAGGTTGGGCTTCAACTTTCTGAAAGTCTTGGCATCTCAATGGATGAGCTGCTGTATGACTACCGTGCGTTACCCGAAACCGAAGGGGTGGAGGTGTATGCCTGCCGTAAGCCGCTTATCGCCGACACCCTCAAAGGGTTGTCAGAGAACGGTTATAAGCTTTCGGTGATTGAGCTGCAGACACATGCATTGATGCGCCTCTACAGCCAGCATTCAGCATCGCGGCATAGCGGTGAAGTCTCCATGATGATCGATATTGGCGCAGAACGCCTGCAGATCTGCCTTGGAAATGGTGAAGGTGGACAGTTTTACCGGGAGCTGGCTGCACCCTTTGATGGCATGGAACTGGTCACCGACGAAGCAAGGGAGAGGTATACGGAAACCCTGGCCGACACGGTGCAGCGTCAATATCAGTTAGCTGCCACCCAGGTCCAGGGTGCGCCGGTCTCCTCTGTCTGGCTGTCGGGAGACAGTGCAGGAAAAATTGATATTTTCCAGCTTGAAAAGCTGCTGAACTGGCGTGTCAGGGCGCTGAATCCGCTTCAAGGACTGAGTTACTCCCCCAAACTGATAGATAAGCTTTCTGAGTCTACAGCGGCTTGGTCCACGTCCATTGGCCTCGCATTGAGGGGAGTAGAAAGTGATCACTAATATCAACTTGCTTCCCTGGCGCGAAATGTCACGCCAGGCGACGCGTCAACGGTTTTTTAACAAAGCCGGTTTTGCTCTGGTTCTGGTGATGCTGGCGACTGGTGGTGCCTATTCGTTTGTTGATTGGCAGCTGAGAAAGCAAGAAGCACGGAATGCCCGGGTTCAACAGGAAATAGATGCGTTAAACGTCACCCTGAAAGATTTTGCCCGCCGCGAAGTCGAGCGGGACGAGCTTCATCGCCGTCTCATGCTGGTGAACTCGCTGCAGAAACAACGCAATAACGCCACGTTGTTGTTCAACCTGTTGCCTCAAGTGACGCCGGACGGTGTGGTGTTGGACAGGGTGACACTGACTAAAGGCAAGGTCGCGATCGAAGGGCGCAGTCGTGACAATGCCAAGCTGGCGAGCCTACTGGCCTTGCTGGAAGGCGACAACGGAGCCTCGAATGTGCAAATCCATTCCATTATCAATGATGCAGGCAGCCCTGCGATGGTCGCCAAAAGTTTCCGGGCTACGTTCGACTTAAACGGTTATATCGTTCCCGAATTGCCTAAGGAGCAAGAAAATGGCCGCTGATTGGCGTGACTGGGAGATTGATGAAATACCTGAATGGCAGGCTGCTGCACAAAACGTGCTGCTGTTTGTTATTGGCTCGCTGGTGTTAGTGGGGATGTTGTTTCTGCTGATATTGCCGTTGAAACAGGATGTGGATTTGGCCAAACAGGAAGAAAGTCTGCTGCGCACCCAGTTCCGGATCAAGGCGGAGCAGGTTGCCGCGCTGCCCGATGTCGATGAACAAGTCGAGGAGTTGAAACGTTTCTATGCTCACCTGACCCAGCAACTCCCTGCGGAGGATGAACTGGCGTTGCTTCTTGCTGGCATTAACGATACGGGCCTTCAATACAATCTGAACTTTGAAAAATTGAACTGGAAGAAAGGCCAGAATATTGGCTGGTTGCATCAGGTGCCGCTGGATATTGAATTGACCGGAGCATATGGAGACATGGGGCAGTTTTCAGCGGCTCTGGCGAGAATGCCCCGTATCGTGACCCTGCAGGATTTCACCTTGCAGCGCAAAACCGATGACAGCGATACCTTGCGCCTGGCTGTTGAAGCGCACACTTACCGCTATGAAAAACCGCAGGAGGTGACGCAATGAACCTGTGGCGGATTTTGCCTTTCACCCTGATGTTGAGCGGTTGTTGGCAGCACGGCCAACAGCAGGATCTGGAGCGTTTTATTGTCCAGACCTATGCTGCGGCAAAAGTGACGGCGACACCATTGCTCCTGAACCGACGTATTTCCCGATGGCGTTCTCACCGGACATTGACACCGATCCTTTTGTGTTGCCGGTAGCGGCCGAAACGGAACAACTTGCGCAAGGGGATTGTTGGCAGCCGGAAAACTTGCCGGGTAAAGATCTGTTGGAAAGCTATGAGCTCTCCTCTTTGGCTTTTAAGGGTGTTATCGGTCTGCCAGGCAGCTATTGGGCACTGGTTGAAGCGCCGGACACTTCTATTCACCGTGTGGGCGTTGGACGCGTTCTGGGTAACAACCGGGGACGGGTAGACAGCATCAGTCAACACACACTCTCTATCACTGAACATTTGCCGGACGGATTGGGTTGCTGGCAGGTGCGAAACGTCAGATTGGCTCTGAATAACAACTAAAAAGGAAACATCATGATCAGCCGGAGGAAAGGAAGCCGAGGAGTATCCCGTCGGTTTATGCCGTGGGTTTTTGCAGCGTTGATGCTGTCACCCTTGGCGATGGCAGCCAACCAGCTGCACCATGTAGAGGTAACGGCCGGAGAGAACGGCAAAGCCTTGTTGTCTCTGACGTTGGAAGACAAATCTGTTGTCACCAACTTCAACAAAAAAGACGGTGTACTTGAAATTGTACTGAAAGGCACTGAGGTTGAAGACAACCTGATTGGCTCCCGCAGTCTGCTGGAGCTGAAAAAGGCGGTGCAGAGACTGGATGTATCTTCCCGAGACGACGATGTTCTTCTGAAACTAGTCACCAAAGACCCTTTTGGCTATGACTACTACCAGAACAATAATGTCCTGACCGTCGAGGTGTTTCCTTTTACCTCATTACCGTCAGGGGAAAGTGCTTCGATTAAGCAAAGCCGTCAGGGTAAGAATATTTCCATCAACTTCCAGGATATCCCGGTTCGCTCCGTGCTGCAGATGGTGGCTGAGCACAATGGCTTTAACCTGGTCGTCTCCGACACGGTGCAGGGCAGCTTGACGTTGCGACTGGACGATGTGCATTGGAAAAAAGCGCTGGATACCATCCTTAAGGTAAAAGGGCTGGATAAGCGCCAGACGGGTAATATTTTGCTGGTGGCACCCAAAGCAGAACTGGATGAGCAGGAGCGACTGGTACTGGAGAAACGCCGCCAGGAGCGCGAACTGGCGTCCCTGCGCTCGGAAGTAATCCAGATCAAATATGCCAACGCTGAGGTTCTCGAAGAGATGCTGGGCGGCGGCAGCAACAGCGATGACGACGATGAAGGGATTTCCCTGTTGTCAGAACGTGGCAGTATCGCGGTGGATCCACGCACCAACTCGCTGGTGATTAAAGATCTGGCCGACAATATTGAAGTGATTAAATCGATGATTCAGGCGCTTGATGTGCCGGTTGATCAGGTTGAAATCGAAGCGCGTATCGTGACGGTCGATGAGGGTACACTGGATGAAATCGGTGTACGCTGGGGGATTGCAAACACCAACGGTGACTTCACTGTCGGTGGTTCGATTGAAGGCAATATGGGTTGGGATGACAGCCTGGACTTCAATGCAGACGGAGAGTCTGATGGTATCTCTGTTGACGACTTCCTCAATGTGAACCTGGCTGCGACCAGCCCAAATGCCGCCAGTATTGCGTTCCAGGTGGCCAACCTTGGCAAGGATTTACTGCTGGATCTTGAACTCTCCGCGCTTCAGGCTGAATCCCGAGCGGAAATTATCTCCAGCCCACGCCTGCTGACCACCAACAAGCGTGCAGCCTACATCGAGCAAGGTACGGAGCTGCCTTATCTTGAGGCTTCATCCAGCGGTGCGGCAGCGGTGTCGTTCAAAAAAGCGGTACTGAGCCTGTCAGTGACACCACAAATTACCCCGGACAGTAAACTGGTGCTGGACTTGCAGGTAACCCAGGACAAACCAGCGGGGACCGTTAAAGCGGGCACCGGCGAGGCGATGGCGATTAACACCCAGCGTATCGGAACCCAGGTTCTTGTGAATGATGGCGAAACCGTCGTTCTGGGTGGCATATTCCAGCATGAGATGATGGAAGGCGTGGATAAAATCCCATTGCTTGGTGATATTCCCGGTCTGGGTCAGTTGTTCCGCCGGAACTACGAAACCATGGGTAAAAGGGAACTGCTTATCTTCGTGACACCGCGAATCATCACGCAGTAATCGTTTGCCTTTCATGGTGTTATCGTTCAACAGTTAGATTGTTTCTTCAGGGGCAGGAAGTCACGCTAAAGGTGAGTTTCTGCCCCTTTTGTTTGTTCTTTCCTAGCAAACTCGAATTTAAACCTGCCTTCTGGCGCATTTAGAGTTGCCAAAAGACCAGTTGACCTGAGATAATTTTTGGTCTGATCACGAAATATCTGTGAGGAAATTGGCGCCTCGGGCTTTCGAATTACGAGCCTGCGGGCGGTGTTGTTTTCATTTAACCGCGCGTAAACTGCTAAAAATGGCTGAAAAACGAAATATCTTTCTTGTAGGTCCAATGGGGGCTGGCAAAAGCACAATTGGTCGACACCTGGCACAGCAACTACACATGGAATTTTTCGACTCTGACACTGTGATCGAAGAGCGCACAGGTGCAGACATTGCATGGGTTTTCGATGTTGAAGGTGAAGAGGGGTTCCGCGTTCGCGAAGAGAACGTCATCAACGACCTGACTGAAAAACAAGGTATCGTTCTGGCAACCGGTGGTGGTTCCATTAAGAGCCGTGAGAGCCGTAACCGTCTGTCTGCACGCGGTATCGTGGTTTACCTTGAAACCACCATTGAGAAACAACTGGCGCGTACCCAGCGCGACAAAAAACGTCCTCTGCTGCAAACCGAACAACCTCGTGAAGTGCTGGAAGCGCTGGCAGAAGAGCGCAATCCACTGTACGAAGAGATTGCGGACTACGTTGTGCGTACTGATGATCAAAGTGCCAAAGTTGTGGCAAACCAGATCATTGAATTGCTGGAAAATCACTAATTACTGAAGGGAATCCATGGAACGGATCAATGTAAGTCTGGGCGACAGAAGTTACCCCATCTCAATTGGCGCAGGGTTGCTTTCCGACCCTGCCTATTTCTCTGATGCCAACGGGCGTCGTGTGGTGGTGGTGACCAATGATGTTGTGGCGCCTCTTTATGCTGATCGTTTAATGGATACCCTGAACAAAGCTGGCGGCATGCCAGCTTTGTTAACTCTGCCGGATGGCGAGCAATACAAAACGCTGGAAACATTCAACATCATCAATACCTTTTTGCTGGAAGGCAATTATGGCCGGGATGTGCTTATTGTGGCACTCGGTGGTGGGGTGATTGGGGGATGTTGTCGGGTTTGCGGCAGCTTGCTACCAGCGGGGTGTTGATTTTATCCAGGTACCTACCACCTTGCTGTCTCAGGTAGACTCATCGGTTGGCGGTAAAACGGCAGTCAATCATCCGCTTGGCAAAAATATGATAGGGGCATTCTATCAGCCAAAAGCGGTAGTGATTGATATTGATGTCATGCAGACGCTGCCTGCCCGTGAATTCGCGGCCGGTATGGCGGAAGTGATTAAGTACGGCATTATTGCAGATCGTGACTTTTTCATTTGGCTGGAAGACAACTATCAGGCGCTCAATGCGTTGGAGCCGGAAGCACTGGTGACAGCCATAAAACGTTGCTGTCAAATTAAGGCGGACGTTGTCGCCGAAGATGAAAAAGAGTCCGGCGTGCGTGCCCTGCTCAATCTTGGTCATACTTTTGGTCACGCGATTGAAGCAGAAATGGGGTATGGCGTCTGGTTACACGGCGAGGCAGTGTCAGCCGGCACTGTCATGGCGGCAGTCACAGCGATGCACCAACAACTGTTGGTGAAAGAAGATGTTAGCCGTATCACTTCCTTGCTCGAAAAAGCCAAACTTCCCGTGAAAGCTCCAACAAGCATGGGCTATGATGCCTTTATTAAGCACATGAAACGTGACAAAAAAGTGCTTTCCGGGCAACTACGCTTTGTGCTGCCAACGTCGATTGGTACGGCGGAAGTGGTTGCGAATGTGACACCCGAAACGCTTGCTGAGGTCATCAAGACACACTAAGCGGGTTTGTATATGACAGGCTCTCATGAAATGATCGCTTTGGATCTGGACAGCCAGATCCAACTCTTGTCGAGAATTCAGTTTCTTACCCGATTCAGCTCGAATCTTGTTCAAGTTACCGGCGAGCCCGGTGCGGGCAAGACCTGGCTGAGCGAGCGTTACCTTGAAAACTGGGCCAATGAACCGGTTCAGTCGCTCCTCTTATGTAATCCCAGTCAGCAAGACGCACAGCACCGTGCGATCATTCTGCGTCAGATCGTGCGCGATGGCGTGTTCAACGAACAAGATCCTATGCTGCAAAGCCTTGACTATATGCTCGAAGGCCGCAGTGTCCACGCCCTGATTGTGATTGATGACGCACAGCGCCTAAGTGCCAATCTTATTGCCGAATTGTGGGCTTTGGTGACTGAAGCTCAACGTCGTGATAATTGGCAAATCAACATATTGTTGTTCAGCCTGCGGGGCAAACTGAATAAGTGGCTGCACAAAGTCTCTTACGGTCAGGGCGTTAAACCGCTGGAGCTTGAGATAAGCCGCTGTCTGACAGTGAACGCGAGATGTTCATTGAAGTCATGATGGTGAGCCGACAGTTGGATGCCGCCCAGCGACGCGCCCTCAAAGAAAAAGCCGCATCGCTACCTTCCTTACCCGGAGCCTTAAAGGGCTGGAACAACAGGAGACCGCTTCCATGGAAGAAAAGAAACGCCGCTCCCCCTTACCGCTGATTTTGCTGGTTCTGTTGTTATTGCTGGTTGGTGGCGGACTGGTCTGGTGGTCAATGTCACCAAACCTGACCGGTAACAGTGAGAATGTCGCCGAGACCATGCCGGATGGTGTCAAAGAACTGGCCGCTATTTTGGAAGAACACGAAAAGCCGTCAGCGACAGCAAGTGATGGCGGTACGGGTGAAGAAAATGGCGATAACCCATCCACGCTAGAAGTGGCAGAGGATACCATCCAGTTGCCGCTGACACCGGCTGTAGAGGGCTTGACCGTCGGCCGTCGTGATGAAAACCGCCGCATCGTCGTGCGGATAAGTTGTCGATGCCATTATTGATGAACAGGAAGTGGGTGGTGATGGTACCGGTGCCGTTGAAGAGCCGCTCATTCCGGAGCTGGTTCAGGTTAACCCTGAGCCTCTGGTGCAAGAAACCGTCAACATTGAGCCTGAACCTGTTTCTGCACCTGCTGCACCAGCGGCGGCCGCAACAGAAGTGCCAATGGCAAACCAGATGCTTTTGACTGTGCCAACATCCCGCTACGCGTTGCAACTGGCCGCGCTACAATCTAAGCCCGCGGCAGTCGAATTCCTGCAGCAGTACGGCATTGAAGACAGCGCTTTGGTGTATGAAACCCGACGAAACGGTGAGCCATGGTTTATGGTGTTGCTGGGGGACTATCCTTCTGTTGCCGAAGCTCGCCGCGCAGAATTGCAGCTGCCGGCAAACATTCAGGCGTTGGGGCCGTGGGCGAAGTCATTCGTCCAGATCCACAAAGAGATAGCTTTGGTTAACTAACCCGCTTGCGCACGCGCCAGGCACGAAATTACGCTGATTGATGGTTAAAAATAAGATACAATCCGCCACCTTTCGAACAGCTGTGGTGGTGGATACACATTCATGAAAAAGCATCGTGCCTTTCTTAAATGGGCCGGGGGCAAATATTCCCTGGTTGATGATATCCGCAAACACCTGCCGGAAGGCAAAAAGCTGATTGAACCTTTCGTTGGCGCTGGGTCGGTATTTCTCAATACTGACTTCGAACAGTACCGCCTTGCGGATATCAACCCGGATCTGATTAACCTCTACAACCTGCTAAAGCAGGAACCTGAGCGGTACATCGAAGACGCCAGAAAACTGTTCACGCCGGAATATAACCAGAAACCGGCGTACCTGTCAGTGCGCGAAGAATTCAACCAAAGCAAAGACCCTTATCTGCGCTCGTTGTATTTCCTGTACATGAACCGTCATGGTTTTAACGGCCTTTGCCGTTACAACAAAAAGGGGGGGTTCAACGTCCCGTTTGGTTCGTACAAGAAGCCTTACTTCCCGCAGGCAGAGCTGGAGTTCTTTGCTGAAAAAGCCAAGAAAGCCACCTTTGTGTGTGAAGGCTATCAGCAGAGTTTCAAAAATGCCCGTCGCGGCAGTGTGATTTACTGCGATCCTCCGTACGCGCCGCTGTCGACCACGGCGAATTTCACCACTTATGCCAGTGGTGGTTTCAGCCTCGATGACCAGGCTTTGCTTGGCGAATGGGCACGTAAGGTGAGTATTGAGAAAAACATCCCGGTGTTAATTTCAAACCATGACACTGCGCTGACCCGAAGCCTTTATCACGGGTCGCATTTCAACATGGTGAAAGTGAAGCGCACTATCAGCCGCAATGGCGGTGGGCGCAATAAAGTCGACGAACTGTTGGCACTGTTCGCCCCGGAACTGGTTGAGTTGCCTTAACTGGGCGCAACCAGTGACACCAGACCGATAAGTGCCACCACAAACAGTACGACAAACACCAAACCGACCAGCAGATAGGCACCATACTGGTTTGCCTGAAATCCCGCTGGCGGTTTTGTCTGACTGCACGCCGAACATGGCTGCCACCACACTTTTCACCACGCCAAGCAAGCCGACTTTTTCTTCCTGTTGCTCCTTATCCTGCATCCCGTATCCCGTTTTGTTTGCTCTCTCCGAAGCTTAGTCCAGCCCCGTGGCATCAGCTGCATGGGCGTCAATTTTCCCCGGTTATGGTTTGAATCAAAGGATCTGATAAGACAGGGGCGAGCCAATCGGTAGAATTGCGCCGAATTTTCGGGTAATGACGATACCCCAATCACCGGCCGGTCGTTTGGGCATATCTACAGTGAGGCTATAGGATGAAGGATTTTCTCATTGCACCGTCGATCCTCTCGGCGGATTTCGCACGTTTAGGTGAAGACGTAGAAAAAGTACTGGCAGCAGGCGCTGATGTGGTGCACTTCGATGTCATGGATAACCACTATGTACCTAACCTCACGTTCGGTGCGCCTATCTGTAAAGCGCTGCGTGATTACGGCATTACTGCGCCGATCGATGTCCACCTGATGGTGAAACCGGTTGACCGTATCATTCCGGATTTTGCCAAAGCCGGTGCAACCATGATCACCTTCCACGCGGAAGCCAGTGAGCACATCGACCGCAGCCTGCAATTGATCAAAGAGCATGGCTGTCAGGCGGGTCTGGTATTTAACCCTGCGACCCCGCTGCATTATTTAGATCACGTGATGGACAAGCTGGACATGATCCTTTTGATGTCCGTTAACCCGGGCTTTGGTGGTCAATCGTTCATTCCTGAAACCCTGAATAAACTGCGTGAAGTGCGTCGTCGTATTGACGAGAGCGGCCGCAATATCCGCCTTGAAATCGATGGCGGCGTAAAAGTTGATAACATCCGTGAAATCGCAGAAGCGGGCGCTGACATGTTTGTGGCAGGCTCGGCTATCTTCGGTCAGCCTGACTACAAAGCAGTGATCGACGAAATGCGTGCGGAACTGAGCAAAGTAGGAAAATAAGCCGTGACGGTAAACTTTGAGGCGATCAAATACATCGCGTTTGATTTGGACGGTACCCTGGTAGACAGCGTGCCGGATCTGGCGGAAGGCATTCGCATGGCACTGGCAGACAATAACCTGCACACAGTTACCGATGACGAAGTGCGTCACTGGATTGGTAACGGCGCAGAAATCATGCTGAAACGCGCCCTGAGCCAGAGCGTTACCATCAAGGCGGATATCGACCAGGCGCTGTACGAAAACGTGCGCGAGCGTTTTGATTTCCACTATGCCAACAACGGCCATGGCAAGACCATCGTTTACCCTGGCGTAAAAGAAACCCTGGCAACACTGAAAGCAGCGGGTTACACCCTGGGTATCGTGACCAACAAGCCGTATCAGTTTGTCCCGGAAATCCTGGCGGATCTCAATCTGGCACAGTACTTCACTGACGTGATTGGCGGCGATTCACTGCCAACCAACAAGCCACATCCGGAAGGTCTGTTCAGCCTGCGCGACAAGCACGGCCTGAGCGACGAAAACATGCTGATGGTGGGGGATTCGAAAAACGATATCCTTGCCGCGAAAAATGCAGGTTTTGCTTCAGTAGGCCTGACATACGGATATAACTATGGTGAGCCAATCAGCGACAGCGCACCGGAGTTTGTGGCTGACCACTTCAACCAGCTATTAACGGTTCTCAGCACCGAAAAAACAGCGTAAATTAAAGCTTCGATTTTTCTCGATATTACAGCCAGCGTATCCCGCTGGCTGACTTAACTGACAGGAACGGAAAGAACATGAGTAATCCTTCGACCAAACCCATTGTACTCAGCGGTGTTCAGCCATCAGGCGAACTCAGTATCGGCAACTACATTGGAGCTTTGCGTCAGTGGGAACAGATGCAGGACGATTACGATTGCCAGTACTGCATCGTAGACCTGCATGCGATCACCGTCCGTCAGCAAGCAGAAAAACTGCGTGAAGCGACTCTGGACTCCCTGGCACTGTGTCTGGCCGTAGGCGTAACCCCTGAGAAAAGTAACCTGTTCATCCAGTCTCACGTGCCAGAACATGCGCAACTGGGTTGGGTACTGAACTGTTACGCGCAAATGGGCGAGCTGAACCGCATGACCCAGTTCAAGGATAAATCCCAGCGCCACGCAGAAAATATCAATGCCGGCCTGTTTGGCTATCCGGTACTGATGGCGGCGGACATCCTGCTGTATCAGGCAAACCAGGTACCAGTGGGTAACGACCAGAAGCAACACCTTGAGCTGGCGCGTGATATCGCGACCCGTTTCAACAACATCTACGGTGATGTGTTTACCGTGCCAGAGCCTTACATCCCACAAGTGGGTGCGCGTGTGATGAGCCTGCAGGATCCGACCAAGAAGATGTCGAAGTCGGATGACAACCGCAACAACGTAATTGGCCTGCTGGAAGACCCGAAATCCATCGCCAAGAAAATCAAACGTGCAGTGACCGACTCTGAAGAGCCGCCACGTGTGATCTTTGATATCGAAACCAAACCGGGCGTTGCGAACCTGATGGGCTGATGTCTGTTGCAACCGGCAAGTCTTTCGCGGAAATCGAAGCGGAATATGAAGGTAAAATGTACGGCCACCTGAAAGTGGATACCGCAGATGCAGTGGTTGCGATGCTGGAGCCGGTACAAACCCGTTACCAGGAATTCCGCGCTGACCGCGCGTACCTGGATCAGGTAATGAAAGCCGGTGCGGAAAAAGCCTCTGCTCGTGCGGCTGTGACACTGAAGAAAGTGTACGAAGCCGTAGGTTTTGTGGCGCGTCCATAAGTCCTCTCTGAATTTCCCAAAAAAGCAGCGATGTGTCGCTGCTTTTTTCGTCTGTCGATTGGGTTAATAGACGATTTCATAATGTGTTGAAGAGCTGATCTGGCGCTGGTTTTTGCTTTACACCGGCTGTCCAGAAATGGCGAATTCACTGAATTATCACGGAATTGACATCCCTGTTTCTGGAGGGTTTGTAAGGTTTAAGTCTTCACTTGCAAATTTTATATTCCGCACCAGTAAACAAGGACAGCACATGAAGACCCTAACATGGAGCCCGGTGGCTCTTGCACTTGCCATGGCACTGCCTGCAAGCGCAGAGATTTTGATCACCGAATATGTTGAAGCTCGTCTAACAACAAAGCCATAGAACTGACTAACACTGGCACCTCATCAGCATCGCTGGATGACCTCTCGCTCAAGATCTCTTTTAATTCCAACACAACCTACGGCGCGACGATTCCACTGTCTGGCTCACTGGCTGCCGGTGAAAGTTATGTCCTCGCCAACAGCAATTCCCCGCAGCTCTCGGCCATTGCCCAGCAGACATCAAGTTCGCTGACCTTCAACGGCAATGATGCGGTTGCCTTGCTCGACAGTAGCGACAATGTACTCGACAGCCTGGGGCAATTGGGCAACAACAGCAATTTTGCGCAGAACGTTACTTTGCGACGAATCGACGGCAGTACAGGCCGCACCGACCCAACCACTGACTTTGATGCGTCTGCCGAGTGGCAATCTTTTGCGACAGACACCTTTGATGGCCTCGGCTGCAGTGGCGTAGAAGCCTGTGACGGCAATGGCGGTGGGGGTAACACCTTTAGCTGTGAAGGTGAAACACTCACGCCTACCTACGCGATTCAGGCAGTGGTGAGCGCAGTCCACTGGTACCGGAAGGCAGCTTTGAAGCTGATGGCACTTACTACACCGAGGGCGTAGTTACCGCTGTTACCACCAGTCTCTACAAAGGCTTCTGGCTGCAAGACGCAACCGGTGATGGGGATACATCAACCTCTGACGGTCTGTTTGTTTACACCGGCAGTGCGCCGGATGGCATTGAACCCGGCATGCAGGTTTGTGTCGCCGGTACAGTGAAAGAGTATTTCAACCTGACTGAGCTTGATGCTTCCGCCAAACAGTGGGAAGTCATTGATACTGTCGGTGAGCTTGCCGCGACGGAGCTAGAGGTTGAAGAGGGCGAAACCCTGGATGATGCCTTGAGCGTTATGAGGGCATGAAAGTGCGCCTGACCCAGGACAGTGCGCTGGTGGTGACCCGCAACTTCGGCTTTGACTACGATGCCTTCCGCAACAACATGGTGTTGTCACACCAGACGCCAAACGTCAAACCTACCCAGCTGTATATCGCAGGTTCTGATGAAGCGGCCGCGTTGGCCTCCGCCAATGATGCCAACCAGCTCTTTATCGAAACCGACCAAAAAGCACCGGATGGCGTGGTGCCATACTTCCCTGGGCTGGATGCCGATCAGGGCTACATCCGCATCGGCGATACCATCACCAACATGGAAGGCGTGATAGGTTACAGCTTCAGTGATTACCGTCTGGTGGTAACCAACGAGCTGGTGGCCGGGGACTTTGTCCGCGAAGAAGACCGCACCGCAGCGCCACAGGATTTTGCGGGCACCAACCTCAAAGTGGCGAGCTTCAATGTGCTCAATTACTTCACCAGCGCCAGTGCGATTGGCGGGGATTTAAATATTACCTGCGCCGATCAGAATGATGCTGACAATGGCAGCTGTAACCGTGGTACCCAGGATGCAGCTGAGTTTGAACTTCAGCGGGCGAAAATCGTCAATGCCCTCACCGCCATGAACGCGGATATCGTCGGCTTGATGGAAATCGAAAACAACGGCTTTGGTGAAAACGGCGCGTTGGCCAATCTGGTGACAGAGCTGAACGCCCAGTTTGCGGATGACGCAGATCACTACACCTATATCACCCCGGCCATGGCTGATTTGGCAGAAGGTGCATTCCTTGGTACTGACGCGATACAAGTGGCATTGATCTACCGTCCTGCGAGGGTCGGGCTGAAAGGGGAGGCGGTCGTCGTCCGCATGCCTGAACAGCACATCAGTGGTGACAGCCCTGGCGGTGAGACCCGCCAGCTGGACAAATACCAGCGTGACAGCCTGATGCAGACCTTTAGTCTGGCTCGGGGAGAAGCGTTGACAGTGGCCGTCAGCCACTTCAAATCCAAAGGCTCAGGCTGCTATGAAGACTGGGTTGCCGGTGAGTTTGATGATGATCCGGCAGACTTGCAGGGACGTTGTAATGAATTCCGTGTCTCGGCCGCTGAAACCCTCGGCAATGCCCTTGCTGACGTAAAAGGCGATGTGATTGCACTGGGGGATTTCAATGCCTACGCGCAGGAAGACCCAATGCGTGTATTAACCGATTACGACGCAGCGAGTGCTGAGCGCAAGATTGTGACTGCCGCGGGCACCTCAATTGCGGGCGTGACCTTGGATGATACCGCTCGGGAGGTTGGCAATGGCTTTGGCTACATTAACCTTGCGGGTTTCGCGCTGGGTGACGATGCCTTCTCATACTCCTTCGACGGTGAGCTTGGCAGCCTCGACCATGCAGTCGGTAATACCAGTGTTCTGGAGAAAGTCACGGGCGTGGAAGACTGGCATATCAACGCGGTGGAAAGCACGTTGTTTGAATATTCCAGCCGCTTTACCGGCGATCTGGTGAAATCCACCAACCCGTATTCTTCGTCGGATCATGATCCTGTGGTCATCAGCCTCAACTATCCGGACAAACCGCAGAAATTCAAACTGCGTTTTAAAAACAAAACCTTTTTCTGGGTGCAGCCGACGGTGAACGGCTATGCGGATAAATTCCGCCCTTGGCTGAGAGGCTTTGGCAACCGTAAATACGATCAGGACAGCGGCTTCTTCTCACGACTTGGCGTCCAGTACGGAGATTCCGTGGAAATCGGGTACCGGATTTGGGGGCTGTTTGAGATCCCTTGTGGCACCACAACCCTGGATACCAATACCCGGGCGGTGCTGCGTGGCTGGCAATGCACGCTGAAGTGATGCTGTAAGCGCCCACACTTCATCTTCTTATTCGCTCCGGACAGGCTTCCCAGGAAGCCTGTTTTTTGTGCCCGTTTAATGGGTTGCCTGCAAATTCTCGACTAAGCTTTATGAATATCTCAATACTGAATCAAAGTGTTGATTTTGCGAATATGCGGCGGTTTTTCGTCGCCTGATACAGTTTCGGAAAGGTGCATGTCGATAATCGAGTCACTCTCGCTGTTTATTCTGCCTCCGGTCACTACCCAGCCTTTGCTGGACGGATATACCGATCCCTGGCTGCTGTTGTTGGCGGGTTTGGCAACGTTTATCGTCACCACGCTGGCCTTTTTGAACCGGCCTTTACAACAGCAGAAAATTGGGGTGCTGGAAGCGTCACCGACGCCGGTTAATGCGTTCACGCTTTCCATCGGCATGGCCATCATGGCTATGGCCAATGTTGTCTCTTCAACGTCGTATCAGGGGTTGGGCTTTCATCCCGGGTTCGTTGCCATTCCTTTGGTGATCACTTTTGCTCTCAACTTTTTTGCCCTGCGCATGGTGGCTTTTGAAGTCAATCCGCCGGTCAAAATCTTTATTGCAAGCACTTTGGTGTCGGTTGCCTTGCTGCTGCAGACCCTGTTTGCCTTTGCCAGCATCAACAAAGTCGCGATTGTTGAGTTTGATGCCGCATTGTTCTCTCTCACCGTCGGCGGAATTGCTTTGCTGGTGACGTTGGCCGTTTGGACCCGCTTTTCCGACAAGAAGCGGGCCAGCTGGGAGCGTAACGTTTCCGGCGCCTTGATCAGCGGGTTAAGCATTGCACTGGCACTGTTGCTCAGCGCGCTGATGACAAGAAATTCGCTGATGCTGACGCTGCAACCTGCCCGCGAAAGTGATTTCTTTTTTGCCGCCCATGATGCTCTCCTGACGCTAATCTATGCGTTCGTTTTTACCGTCGCCTTCAGCCAACTGGCGAATGGCCTGTTGCGGATGCGGGTCAGAAACCAGGAGCTGTTGGAGGGGGAGAGCAAGCTGAACCTGATCCTGCACACCTCAACAGAAGCCATTGTCGCCATTGATGCCAAAGGCACCATCACTTTCTTCAACCGGGCAGCCGAAGAGATGTTTGGCTGGGACGCTTCAGAAGCGATGGGAAAAAATGTCCGCATCCTTGTGACAGACGAGCACCAGCACCGCCACGACATGTACATCCACAACTACATTGAACGCCGCGCGACATCTGTGGTGGACACTGTGCGGGAAGTAACGGGGAAGCGGAAAGATGGCACCTATCTTCCCGTCCGGCTCTCGATTGGTCACCACGATAATTCGGGCGAGCACGAGTTTGTCGGCATCATCTCTGACATTTCAGAACAGCGGAATATGGCCTGGGCACTGCGTGAAAATGCCAAACAATACCGCTCTCTGGTAGCAAACCTGCCGTGTATGGCATTTCGTGAGATGACCGGTGCGACCCGGCATATTGTCTATATCAGTGAAGCGGCAAAATTTATGACTGGATACAGTGCCTCAGTGCTGACCGGTGAAAATGGCGTCTCCCACTTCACAGACCGCATCCACAAGGCTGATACTTCTCAATACCGACAGGTGCGTGAAGTGGCATCCCGGCGAAACGGACGTTATGACTGTGAGTACCGTTTTATGACCCGGGATGATGAGCAAAAGTGGTTTTGGGAAATCGGCCATACCTACCGGGCGGAGGATGGCAGTACCTGGATAGACGGCATTATTCTGGATATCACCGAAAAACGGGAAGCCGAAGAGGATCTGGAGGAGAAAATACGCCTGGCAGAAAAGGCCTCCCAGTCAAAAGCCTCTTTCCTTGCAACATGAGTTACGAATTCCGCTCGCCCATGAACTCGATTCTTGGCCTGACGGAAGTGCTGATCAGCGATGAAGTGGACGCATCACGCCGCCATCATCTGGAAGTGATCCGTGAATCAGGTAACAGCCTGCTCAAGCTTATTAACGATATCCTCGACACTTCCAAACTGGAAAGCCAGTCACTGCCGCTGGATGTGTCTGAATTTTCATTGGTACAGCTTTGTCGCCAGATTGAGTTGTATCCCGTGAAACCGTCCAGACGCGGGATTTGCACGTCAGCCTCAACTATGACGACACCCTTTGGGAACAATATGTCGGGGATTCCCGGCGCATAAAGCAGCTTTTGCAGAACATGATGCGCAGTGCGTTGACCAAAACTGAAAGCGGCTATGTTGCACTTCATGTGCTGCCGATGAATGACATGGTGCGGTTTGCGGTGGCGAGTTTTTCCACGGTCGCGCGCGATGAGGACGATGAAGCGGGTGCCAAAACCGGGCAGACATTGTCAGCGACGCTTATCACCCAGCTTATCGAACTGATGAGCGGTCACCTGTGGTTTGACGGTGAAACGGTCAACAATTCGGTGGTCTACGCCGACCTTCCCCTGATCCCAGCCCAAAGTACCAATAAAATCCGTGAAGACAGGGTGGTTCATTATGCCTTGCCCCCCTTGAAGTGCTGGTGATCGATGATGTGCAGCGCAACCAGCAGGAGCTGAGGGATATGCTGCTGCGTCAGGGCGTTAAAGTGCTCACCTTTACCAACATCGAATCGGCGGAGGATGTACTGAAAACCCAGCCGGTGGATGTGGTATTCCTGGATGCTTACCTGGATGAGAAGCTGTATCCGTCACCCGACACATTGCGTAACTGGGCAGCTCAATGCCGCGACGATCCGTTGACCGTCGTTGCCATGAAGCTCACTGCGGATCCCAAACCTGAAGATGATTGGCTCAGACAGGGATTCAACCAGGTTATCGACAAGCCCTTTGTACGTGACGATGTGTTCAGCATGCTGGCACGATCCTGTTGTGGTGAAGAAAATCCGCGGGTCACTGTCATGCCAACACCGAGTAATGAGAAAGAATATTTCGATGATGCCTGGGCATTCCAGCACTGGCCGACGACGGAAATCCTGCTCAGCGTGATCCGGGAGTTCAGGGTGAACTATCTCGACTTACCCCAAGCGGTAGGCCGCATGCTGCTGGAGCAGCCAGAAGCGCTTGGCTATGAACTTAAATCGGCAGCAGATGCGGCGCACAGCATCGGCTTCCAATGCATCGAGCTGGAGCTGCTGAAAATTCTGGGGTATGTCGAAGCCGGTGACGTTGTCAAGGCGGAGTCGCGTTTGTCTGAGCTGGAAAAATGCCTGCAGGCGACATTCGATTGTGCGCTGGCTTACCTTGGGGTCAGGGAGCATGAGCTGGAAGAGGAAGCACAGGCTATCCAGCTTCCGCCTGACGTGTTTGAACGTAAAACCGAGTTGTTTGTCAGCAAGCTATCTGACGGACAGTACGACGATAAACTCTACCGCGAACTGGTACCGATGATGGCGCGTTTTGTCGCGCCACCTCTGTTGGGTGAGTTTGTGGAAGCGGTGGAAAACTTTGATCTCGATGAAGCATATCGACTGATTCTTACTGTGATGGAGCAGATGCCCACATCACAGAATACGGGAGTGCAAGGCTATGGCGTATAAAGTGTTGGTGGTGGATGATGAACCGAGCAACCTGCATGTCATGCGGACGATTTTGCAGGACCAGTACACCCTGATCTTTGCCAAAAATGGCGAACGTGCCATTGAGCTGGCTTCGCAGCAACGTCCTGATCTTATCTTGCTGGATATTATGATGCCGGGCATGAACGGCTATGAAGTGTGTCGCGCACTGAAAAATGAAAAAGGGCTGTCCCACATCCCGGTGATCATTGTCTCGGCACTTGATGAATACCAGAGTGAAGTGGAAGGGCTGAAAAGCGGGGCGGCAGATTTTCTCATCAAACCCGTTTCACCTGAGCTGGTGAAAAGCCGGGTCGCTAACCTGCTGGGCGAAGCCCGTGCCAACATCATGCGTGAAAACTACCAGATGGTGATGAACCAGATTTCGGCGGTCGCGGCGTTGAAGAACAATGACGTAGAGGTCGCGACGCCGCGCATAGCAGAGCTTTGCGAGTGGCTGTCGTTGAAATACGGCCTGACCAGAAGTAAATCAGAGGACATTTGTCTGGCCTATCCGCTCTGCAGTATTGGGCAACTCTGGGAAGATGAAGAGGACAAGACCAGTGCAGAAAGCCGCAGCCTTTTGCTGCTTTCTGAAGCCACCAAAGGGTTTGCCAGTGTGGCTGTGACCTTGCTGACCTACAAAACACCCGTTGGGACGGTTCTGGTTTTCCCGAAATCCAGGGGGATAAAATTCCTGAAGAGTGCCGGGTGGTGACCTTGGCGGAGGCGCTGGACAGTGAAATAGAGCAGCGCACAGGCAGTATCGAAGAGCGCGTGCTGGCTGCGATAGAAGCCTTGACCCTGACGGCAGGTACATTGGCCGACCCACGCCTAATACACATCATCGACGAAAACAGTGAAGAGCTTTGCCAGCGTTACTTTGAGTGGCTGGGCTCCCCCTGGCCTACGCCTATCCTGCCTACCAGTGACTACTGATGCAGCCATAGTCACCCTGTGGTAGCATTTGCGCCCAGTCCCGCTGTTGCTGTGCGGGAAGGACGCTATGGGACCGACAGTGCTGCTAATTATCGATAACTACGACTCGTTCACGTACAACCTGTACCAGTATTTTTGTCAGTTGGGCGCAGAGGTTGAAGTGCATCGCAACGATGCCATTACCATCGCCGACATTGAAGCGATGGCGCCCAGCCACCTGGTGATTTCCCCAGGCCCCTGTACCCCGGATGATGCAGGGATCTCCCTTGAGGTTATCGAACATTTCGCGGGAAAACTGCCTATCCTCGGTGTTTGTCTCGGCCATCAGGCGATGGCGCAGGTGTTCGGTGCGAATGTGGTTCGTGCGAGGCAAGTGATGCACGGCAAAACCAGTCCGGTGATCCACAGGGATGTCGGTGTATTCCGTGGGCTCAACAATCCACTGACGGTGACCCGTTATCATTCGCTGGTGGTAGAAGCCGCCTCATTGCCTGATTGTTTTGAAGTCACAGCCTGGACAGAGCGTGACGGACAGTTTGACGAAATCATGGGTATCCGCCATAAAACGCTGGCACTTGAAGGGGTGCAGTTCCATCCGGAAAGTATCCTTACCGAGCAGGGTCATGCACTGCTGAATAACTTTCTGACCGCCTGAATACCCGCTTTGTCATTCTGGCTCTCACCGTATTTCCCAGCGGTGAAAGCCGATCTGTATCACTCTTTTTACATTTTCAACATCTCTCAAACCCTCATCCCACAGTGAAAGCTTATTCACTCGAATCAGCCCGCCAAAGTTTTATTTCCCTCCAGGAAAGACACTCTTACCGCTTGTAGTATTAATAAGTTGGGCGTAATTACGCATAACTATGGCATGCGGGTGAATTTCCCTGATGCAAACAGATTGGGATTTAAAATTTTCTGCTATTGATGTGGTTAATGAAATGTAAATACTATGCTTATAGCAGGATCGACAGAAGGATATGAGCGATGACGGCTGGAAATAAAGTGGAACGTAAACTCTTCGATGAAGTCATGGTGCCGTGTTACGCACCGATGGCGATGATCCCTGACAGGGGACAGGGCTCCCGGATCTGGGATCAGGATGATCGCGAATATATCGACTTTGCCGGCGGGATTGCGGTGAGCTGTCTCGGTCACTGCCATCCGGTGATGGTAGATGCGCTGAAAGCGCAGGCAGACAAACTGTGGCACCTGAGCAACGTAATGACCAACGCTCCGGCACTGCGTCTGGCGAAGAAATTGACGGAAGTGAGCTTTGCCGAGCGCGTCTTTTTTGCCAACTCGGGCGCGGAAGCCAACGAAGCGGCACTGAAACTGGCACGTCGCTGGGCTGTAGATGAATTTGGCCCGGAGAAAAGCGAAATCATCGCTTTTACCCAGGGTTTCCATGGCCGCACCTTTTTCACCGTCACTGTGGGTGGCAGGCGGCATACTCTGACGGCTTCGGGCCTAAACCGGGCAACGTCACCCACCTGCCATACAATGATTTGGACGCTCTGGCAGCTGCCATGTCAGATAAAACCTGCGCCATCATGATGGAACCTCTGCAAGGTGAGGGCGGTATTGTGTCTCCGGATGCTGCATTCCTGCAGGGTGTCCGTGAACTGTGTGACAAGCACAATGCGCTGCTGATCTTCGATGAAGTCCAGACTGGTAATGGCCGTACCGGCACTTTCTATGCCTACCAACAAACCGGGGTCACGCCGGATATCCTGAGCACGGCAAAATCCCTGGGCGGCGGCTTTCCTATCGGCGCCATGCTGACGACGGAAAAACTGGCTGCGCACATGAAAGTGGGCGTTCATGGTTCAACTTACGGTGGTAACCCGCTGGCTTGCGCTGTCGCAGAAGCGGTGGTCAACGAAATCAGCAAGCCTGAAGTGCTGGCCGGTGTCAAAGAGCGTGAGGCTGGTTCCGTGAAGGGCTGGAAGCGCTGAATGCCAAATACGATATGTTCAGTGAAGTGCGCGGCAAAGGCTTGTTGATCGGTGCTGCGCTGAACGAGAAATGGCAGGGTCGTGCCCGTGATGTGCTGGTGGCTGCCGGGGAAGAAGGCCTGCTGGTGCTGGTCGCGGGTACCAATGTGGTGCGTATGACCCCATCACTGGTCATCACCAAAGAAGAAGTTGAAGAAGGAATGGCGCGACTGGATCGCGCACTGGCCAAACTGGCGGCGGCGTAATCGCCGCCTCTCAGGCCGGATAACGCATCAGGAGGATGTAGGATGCTGGTAGTTCGCCCAATCAGGGACACGGATTATGATGCCTTGATGCTGTGTGCCGAAGAGTCTGGCCACGGTTTTACTTCACTGCCGGTGGATGAAACCCTCATCCGCGGCAGGATTGATCATTCACTGGAAAGCTTTGCCCATGATGCGGTCTGGCCGGGGCCAGAAGGGTATTTGATGGTGGCAGAAGATACCGAAACCGGGGAAGTTGCAGGTACCACAGGTATCGAAGCGGCCATTGGGACTGACACGCCGTTTTACAGTTACCACATCAGTAAAATCGTCCACCACTCTCGCCGCCTCAACGTGCACAACGTGGTGGAAGTGCTGACCTTTGGCAACAACTACACTGGGGCGACAGAAATCTGCACCCTGTTTTTGCGCCCGGAATTTCGTGGTGGCCTGAATGGTAAGCTGCTTTCGAAATGCCGCTTTTTGATGCTGGCGCAGTTCCCGGAAAATTTTCCGACGTGATTTTCGCCGAGATGCGTGGCGTGTCCGATGAAGCGGGTAATTCACCCTTCTGGGCATGGCTTAAAGAGCACTTTTTCTCGATCGATTTCACGCTGGCCGATTACCTGACCGGTACCGGACAAAAAGGCTTTATTGCCGATCTGATGCCCAAACTGCCGATTTACGTCAGTCTGCTCAGTGACGAAGCGCGCGCCGTGATAGGGCAGGTACACGAGAAAACCCGTCCCGCGCTCAACTTGCTGCAGAAAGAGGGGTTCACCTGTCGTGGCTATGTCGACATTTTTGATGCCGGCCCAACGGTTGAGTGCCTGCGCCAGAATATTGATTCTATCCGCCGCTCTTTCACCGCTAGGGCGCGTATCACCACCCATAGCAGCGCCCAGGATTACCTGATCTGCAACAGCGACTTCCAGAATTTCCGAGCGACGGCCGCCAAGATTGGTGTGGATGAAGAGCGCAACGAAGCCTGATGAGTAAAGAGGTGGCTGAAGCCTGATGGTGAATGACGGTGATACCGTGCGACTGGTGTCGGTGTAGGAGAATAGAGAATGACACAATGGATTGATAACAAAGCCATTGAAGGGCTGGGCGAGGAATTTGAATCGCTCAACCCCTTTAACAGCGAAACCGTCTGGTCTGGCAAGGCAGCCACACCGGAACAGGTTGAGGCGGCGGTGACCGCTGCCCGCACTGCTTTCATCAGTTGGAAAAACACCCCTTTCGCTGAGCGTCAGGCGCTGGTGGAACGTTTCGCCGAAAAAGTAAAAGAGAACAGCGAGCACATCGCGACTGTGATTGCCGAAGAGACAGGTAAACCGTTATGGGAGACCCGCACCGAAGCTGCCGCGATGGTCGGTAAAATCGGCATTTCCCTGCGTGCCTACGCTGAACGTACCGGCGAGCGCAGCAAAGATGTTGCGGGTACGCAGGCCGTGCTGCGCCACCGTCCTTTGGGTGTCATGGCGGTGTTTGGCCCTTATAACTTCCCCGGGCATCTGCCCAACGGACATATTGTTCCGGCCTTGCTCGCAGGCAACACCGTGGTGTTCAAACCGTCAGATATGACGCCTAAAACGGCCGAAGAAACCTTAAAGCTCTGGATTGAAGCCGGTTTACCCCAAGGCGTGATCAACCTGGTTCAGGGTGGACGTGAAACCGGTGAGGCGCTGGCGCAGTCCAAAGGTATCGATGGCCTGCTGTTTACCGGCAGTGCCAATACCGGCCATATCCTGCACCGTCAGTTCGCCGGTCAGCCGGGTAAGATGCTGGCGCTGGAAATGGGCGGTAATAACCCTATGGTGATTTCTGAACACTTCGGCGAGGTGGATGCGACGGCTTACACCATAATCCAGTCTGCGTTTATCAGCGCCGGGCAGCGCTGCACCTGCGCCCGCCGCCTCTACTTGCCAAATGGCGGGAAAGGCGATGCACTGCTAACCCGTTTGGTGGAAATGACCAGAAACATCCGCGTCGGTGGCCAGTTTGACGAGCCCGCTCCGTTTATGGGCGCGCAGGTGTCTGTGCGTGCGGCTGAAGGTATTCTCGCGGCACAGGCAAACCTTGAGTCTCTTGGCGGAGAGCCGTTGCTGAAGGCGGAACTTTTGCATGATGCCGTCGTGACGCCGGGGATTATCGAAGTCAGCAAGGTTGCCGAGTTGCCGGATGAAGAATACTTCGGTCCATTGCTGCAGGTTGTCCGTTACGACTCGCTGGAGCAAGCCGTTGCGCTTGCCAATGACACCCGGTACGGGCTTTCCGCCGGCTGGTGACAAAGGATGATGCTGAGTGGGAATACTTCCTCGACCATATCCGCGCCGGGATTGTAAACCGCAACCGCCAACTTACCGGTGCCAGTGGCGATGCGCCATTCGGTGGTCCCGGTGCATCCGGGAATCTGCGTCCGAGTGCTTACTATGCGGCCGATTACTGCGCATACCCCATGGCCTCCATGGAAGGGGAAGACGTGTCGTTGCCCGCACAACTGAGCCCAGGCTCTCGCTATAAGTTAACCGCTCACACCGTTCAGGAGGATGTGATGGAACGCGTTCAGGCTTTATTTGATGAGTTATGGAAAGACTATACCGCTCGGCTTTGCCCTTCGGCGGCAAAAGTTCACGCGCTGCTTGAAGAAGGCGCGCCGCTTTTAAACGACCATATTGCGCTGCGAACCTTTGCCCTGCCTAAAGTTGGCCTGGATCGTCTCGCCGCGCCTTTTATTGCTCTTGGTTATGAGCCCAAGGGTGAGTACCTGTTTAAAGCCAAAAAGCTGTTTGCGCGCCATTTTGAGCACCCGAATCCCGAGGCTCCGAAGGTGTTCATCAGTGAGTTACTGGTGGGGCAGTGTTCAACGCCACTGCAGCAGGCTGTGCGCGGTTTGGTCGATCAGTCGAGGACAGTGCGCTGAACAACCCGGTTTTTCTCAGTGGCGGGCGTTTGTGGGAGGTGGATTTTGCCACCTACCAGATGTTGTCAGCGGAAAGTGAGTACGCAGGCTGGTTGGCGGCACATGGCTTTGGCGCGAACCATTTCACGGTAAGCGTCAATCAGCTCAGTTCGCTGGAATCGGTGAAAGCGGTGAACGATGTATTGCGTCAGGCCGGTTTCGCCATCAATGAATCCGGTGGGGAAGTAAAAGGCAGCCCGGAGGTATACCTGGAGCAGTCGTCAACCATGGCAGATAAGGTGCCGGTTGCGTTCAGTGACGGACAACAAACGGTACCCGGTGGTTTCTACGAGTTTGCCAAGCGCTATGAATTGTCCGACGGTACGCTTTACCAGGGCTTTGTCGAAGCGTCAGCAGACAAGATTTTCGAAAGTACCGACCAGTAGGCTTTGAAAGTGGCTCTCTTACGAAGGCAGTGAGAAGGGCCATTCATCCCCGGCGGTGGCGATATCCAAACGGCGGGCTTCCTCTCCCAGCAAACGCTGCATCTGATAATGGGAGGGGTCTGAAAAGCCGGTGATTTCAGTGCTGACCTGACCCCAAGGGGCCATTTTCGGTGTTTGTCTGGCGTTGCTGGTGACGATGTGGTGTTCCATATCCATGTCGGTGATCCTGCGCGCAATTGCATGCAAAGGTATACATTCCTGACATGAAAATTAGCACCGAAATATGAAATGGAAAGGAAAATCCGCGCGATCACGATCACGCTATAAATAGAAAAGCCATCGCAAATGCGATGGCTTTTTATTTGGGACAGATTCGCGTTAGCGAGTGCCGTATACCACGATAGTTTTGCCGTGTGCAGAAATCAGGTTCTGCTCTTCCAGCATCTTCAGAATGCGGCCTACGGTTTCACGGGAACAACCCACGATTTGACCGATTTCCTGACGGGTGATCTTAATTTGCATACCGTCTGGGTGGGTCATTGCATCTGGTTGTTTCGCCAGGTTCAACAGCGTTTGTGCGATGCGACCGGTTACGTCCAAGAACGCCAGGTCACCCACTTTTTGGCTGGTCACTTGAAGGCGACGAGCCATTTGGGAAGACAAACGCATCAGGATGTCAGGGTTAACCTGGATCAGCTGACGGAATTTCTTGAAAGAGATCTCTGCAACTTCACAAGGTGATTTTGCACGAACCCAGGCAGTACGCTCTTGGTCTTCTTCGAAAAGACCCAGCTCGCCAATGAAATCGCCCTGATTCAGGTAAGAGAGAATCATCTCTTTGCCTTCTTCGTCCTTGATCAGTACTGCAACAGAACCCTTAACGATGTAGTACAGCGTCTCTGCTTTCTCACCAGCGTGGATCAGCGTACTTTTTGATGGGTATTTGTGAATGTGGCAGTGTGAAAGAAACCACTCTAGTGTTGGGTCTGTTTGAGGTTTTCCTGGAACCATAATTTCTCATTTCCTCTGCAGTTGTTGCCTGATGAGTCTTCCTTAGCCCACCGTCCTGCGGCAAGTTTCCACTCAATAGCATAAAGTGTCGGCAGTCAGGCTACAAGCTCTCTGTTTGAGTCATTGAGTTTATCCTTTTTCCAGCACGATTTCTTGATTTTGATATGGACTTAATGCCCTATTAAAGGCTAAAAACGTGGACAAGATCACGACCCTGAAAGTAAGTGGAGGAAAGCGATGCAAGCAAGCGTCAAGTGGTGCGGAGATAAGACATTTTTAGGTCTGTCCAATTCGGGCCATAACATTGTAATGGACGGTAATGGCGGTGCGCACGCCCCAAGCCCAATGGAAATGGTGTTGATGGGAGCAGGCGGTTGCAGCTCGGTGGATGTGGTTGCTGCGCTCGAAGAAGGAAAGCAACAGGTTATCGGCTGCGAAGCGCAACTTTCTGCAGAGCGACGCGAGCAGGCGCCGCGCCTGTTTACCCGCATCCACATCCATTTTGTGGTGAAAGGGGCAGCGCTGGACGAAGCGCTGGTAGCGTCAGCCGTGAAAGACAGTCTGGAGAAATACTGCTCTGTGTGTCTGATGCTGGGCGCAGGCATTGAGATGACACATTCCTACGAAATCATTGCGGCCTGACAATGATGCAACGCCGGTCGAGCACCGGATAAATGAGAAGGAGGGATAAGTCCCTCCTTTTGCTCGCTATTTTTAGTTCATCGGCGGCATGTCAAGATCTTCAGACAGTGCCAGCTGCACCGCCGTGTCGACAGGTTGGCTGACATTCATCGCCGGATGATCGACGCCTGCATAGAGCTTCGCCCTTTTTAAGCGCCGCTATCATAGGGGGTGTTAATTCAAACCGCAGGAAGTGCACACTGGAGGTTTTCTCCTCGTTGTCACGCTCCAAATCCTCATCACAGATGGGATAAACCTTTTCGTCATCGCCCACCTGAAGCCACACTTTGTTTTCCACGCCAATGAGTTTTGCCAGCTCCATTTTGCGCACATCGGGATCCGCGTATTCCAGCATCAGAGTGGCTTTCAGGTTGCAGCCGTCAGGGATCAGCGGATTGTAGGCACTGAGTTCTTCCTCGATGCCTTCCGGTTTAAAAATGCGTTCGATGCGCAGCATTTCCTGGATCTGGTATTGGATGGTCTGGCGGTTTTCAAACAACAGGCGCGCATGAGCCCCGAGGGCGATAAACCGGTGCTTTTTTTGCTGCATCACGGTGTGGCGAAACTGGGCTCGGGCACGGGCATAATCTTCCAGCGACATCAGATCGTTGACGGTCAGTTTTTGCATAACGGGCTCCTGTCAGTTAAAGGCCATAGGCCTTTCTCAGCAATGTCATCGGATGAATGGGCTTATCGACGTCCGCCAGCTTGGCGATGTGTGAAGCCGCCATCGGGCAATCGCTGGCAAAGTGATCGGCATTGGCTTGCTTCACTTTTTTGGCGACTGGACGGCCTATTTTCACCGCTTTGTCATGGGTTTCGACTTTTACAGCATAGGTGCCGTCATGACCCGAGCAACGCTGCTCCGGCGCGACGTTGGTGTCCGGTACCAGCCTTAACAGCTCGGCAGTTTTCAGGCCAATGTTCTGCACCCGCAAATGGCAGGCGACGTGATAACTGATATCGCCAAGCGGCTGGGTAAAATCGGTGTTCAGTTTGCCTGCCTTGTGTCGCAGCATCAGGTATTCGAACGGGTCATAGAAAGCGTCCCGCACTTTGGCGACATCCGGATCGTCGGGAAACAGCAGCGGCAATTCCTGTTTGAACATCAACACACAGGAGGGCACCGGCGCGATGAGGTCAAAACCTTGCTCCACCATCGCCAGCAACTGGGGAATATTTTCCTCTTTGGCGCGCCTGACACTGTCGAGATCGCCCAGCTCCATTTTCGGCATGCCGCAGCAACGCTCTTTGCCGACCACTTCGATGTGAATGCCATTTTTCTGGAATACATGGAAAAAATCTTCGCCCAGCTCGGGACTGTTGTAGTTACCGTAGCAAGTGGTGAAAAGCGCTACCTTGCCTGTGGTGCCATTGGCTGGCTCCGGGGAAAGGTTACGTGCCAGCGGAGCAACGCGCTTTCGCATGGTTTTACTGTCGTAGGTGGGCACAATGGCGTCTTTATGGATACCGGCTTTTTCCATTATTCCCCGGACAGTAGCATTGCGGTTCAGGGCATTGACGGTGATATCCACCACCGGAATGGTGGCCAGCCCACCGACCAAATCGGTGTTGGACAGCAGTTTGTCGCGCGTGGAGGTGCCGTTTTCGTGAAATTTCACGGCTTTGGCGCGCAGCATCAGGTGGGGAAAGTCTATCTCCACTCATGGGGCGGCACATACGGGCATTTGGTCATGTAGCACATGTCGCACAGGTAACATTGGTCGGCGACTTTCTGGTAATCCTTCTTGTCGACACCGTCGACTTCCATGGTTTCCGACTCGTCGATAAGGTCAAACAGGGTCGGGAACGAATCACACAGGCTGACACAGCGACGGCACCCGTGACAGACATCGAACACCCGCTCAAGCTCGGCATTAAGCTTGTCGCGATCGTAAAAATCGGGGGATTGCCAATCAATGGCATGGCGAGTGGGGGCTTCAATTCCGCCTTCACGTTTTTCTTTCATCACAGCTCCTTGGCGTCGCAGCGTTGAGGGTGAAACGTTGTCGGGGTGGACGCAGGGCGGCAGTGTGCCGCCCGTTCAGGTTCAGCTGTCGAGGTTGTCGAGTGCTTTCTGGAAGCGGTTGGCGTGGCTTCGCTCCGCTTTTGCCAGTGTTTCGAACCAGTCGGCAATTTCGTCAAACCCTTCGTCACGGGCAGTCGCAGCCATTCCCGGGTACATGTCGGTGTACTCGTGGGTTTCACCGGCGATGGAGGCTTTCAGGTTCTCTACCGTGTTCCCCATGGGTAGACCGGTTGCCGGATCGCCCACTTCCTCCAGGTATTCCAGGTGCCCGTGAGCGTGACCGGTTTCCCCTTCGGCCGTTGAGCGGAAGACGGCGGCAACATCGTTGTAGCCTTCGATGTCAGCTTTTGATGCGAAGTAGAGGTAACGGCGGTTGGCCTGGCTTTCTCCGGAAAAGGCGTCTTTCAGATTTTGCTCGGTTTTAGATCCTTTCAGTGACATGGCTCTGTCCTCTTTGGTGACATTGCTTTCTGAATAAGTGTGGCGACGGAATAACAGCCGCCTTATCAAGTAAAGGACAGGATCGGTTATCGGGCTAATGAGTAAAAACGTAACCTGTCATCGTGTTTTTCGATGACAGGCTTGGGCGGGTGGACGGTGGGTTAACTGATCTTCCCGGTTTCAATCAGTTGCTGGATCAGCGGGCGGATAATCAGCTCCATGGCAAAACTCATTTTGCGCCGGGCACCACCAGGGTGTCATGGCGGGACATAAATGAGCCTTGGATCATCGCCAGCAAATACGGGAAATCGACCTTTTTGATGCCACGGAAACGGATCACCACGAAGCTTTCATCGAGGCTCGGAATACCCTTGGCATTGAGCGGATTGGAGGTGTCCACCGTCGGTACGCGCTGGAAGTTGATATGGGAGCGGCTGAACTGTGGCGTGATGTAATTGAGATAGTCATCCATGGAGCGGACAATCGAATCCATGACTGCTTCACGGGAGTGGCCGCGATCGCGGGTATCGCGGACAAATTTCTGGATCCATTCCAGGTTGACGATGGGCACCATGCCAATCAACAGGTCGACATGCTGGGAGACGTTGATATCGCCGTCAACAACGCCACCGTGCAGCCCTTCGTAGAACATCAGATCGGTGTTATCCGGCAAATCTTGCCACGCAGTAAAGGTACCGGGCATCTGGTTGTAAGGCACAGCTTCATCAAAAGTGTGCAGATAGCGGCGGAATTTCCCCGTGCCTTGCTGACCATATTCTTTGAAAAAGGATTCCAGGCGTGGAAAGTCATTCGCCTGTGGTCCGAAGTAGCTGATGTGGCGGCCTTGTTCGCGCGCCTTGCGGATTTCCACATCCATTTCTGGGCGGGTAAAACGGTGAAAGCTGTCACCCTCCACCCAGGCCGCGCTGATATCCATCATGTTGAATATTTTGCGAAAGGCATCTGAGGTGGTGGTCGTTCCTGCGCCGGATGAACCGGTGACTGCAATTATGGGATGCTTTGCAGACATGACAAACCCTGTCAATTTAGAAAGATGCAATCAGTTAACAGGGTCTTGGTGACTTGGTCAAGAAGGGGGTATTAACCGAGTGATCGCGTCGGTTTGATATCCACGGTTTCATGCAGTTCTGAGTAGACGACGACTGCCTCACGGTTTTTCAGCAGGGTATAGACCTGCTCAACCTTTTCCTCAAAACTCGCTTCCTGCTCACCGTAATCGGTGCCCTCGCGCAGCACAAAGTGCTCGATGAGGTTTCGCAGTGTTTCTTCAGGAATCTCCTGCCAGGGAACAATCATCAGCCAGCCCTACTACTTAAATTGACTATAAAAAACGGTGTCGGAAGGTCGCGCTAAACACGATATCCGTGCTGTTATCGTGATTGAACATATTCTCGAGCGCGACCAATTCTAGCGCACTGTTGCCAAAAAGGTAGCGGTAGCCATAGGCAAACTCATGAACCGGCTTGGTCAGGTCGCTGAGCTGGGGATTTTTCGCCTTACCCTGTGACAACAGGTATTCACCGATAAGTTCATGATGTTTAAACAACCGGTACCGGTAGCTCACACCTCCACTGATCCCCCACGGTTCGACCTCGACAAAATGCTGGGGTTTATCGGGGCGGTGGGTGAAGGCGACACTGGCGGTTAACCGATGTTTCCCTCGCTGATAGCCGTAGTTTGCCTGTAGCGCCTGTTCAAAAGAGGTATTGGTGAACACGCCATGATTGACGCGATTGAAGAAAAGCGTCACGCCAAGGCTGAGTGCATGGTGGGCGTTTTGGAAAAGTTGCTGCTCGGCATAAAGATTGATAGCACTGAGCAGCGCATCTCCGACAAAATCCGTCGCAGGCTTGCCGTTAAGTTGTGGCGCATCGATATAGAACCTGTCTTCTTCAACGTCAGTCCGGCCATTTTGCTCGATGCCGAAAATGTTGTGGAATTTCTTGGTGACGCCATCAAGTCGGTTGTTGGCGGCGTAGCGGTATTGTAGCCAGACACCATAACGCTGTGTGGAAGAATGGGCGCGGATAAACCCTGCAAGGAACTGGTTATGGTAATAATCAAAGGTGTACTCCGGTGTGGAGGCCCAGACACTGCCAAACGTCGCGCTGGCGAACAGATCAGTCTGGCCTTCCTGGAGAGAAAAAGGATCGTGCAGCATGGGGGTGAGCCCCGTCGTTTGCAGCGGTGCCTGGGACTGTATAACCAGAGGCCCGAAATCTGTGGCTGGGTTTTCGTCAGGTGCCGCAGCAGCCGCAGCGGCCAACGGGAGCAGGAAAGCGCCGAGTGATATGGTCATAATCCACCTCTCTCACCCCACGCTTTGTGTTATCAGGCAGTTATGCCTTTTTTAGGTGTGGGGCTAACCAACGCGGTACCTCACGTTCCAGCCAGAATTCAGGGGCGTGAAGTGTTCCGGTGACAAAGCCGACGTGACCGCCATACTCCGTCAGATGGTACTCAATATTGTCAGGAAGCACTGTCTTGGGGATCACCGCTTCCGTCATAAAGGGATCATCTTTAGCATGGATCACTTTGAGTGGTGTCGCAATTTCCTGCAACACATCTAACCCACTGCATTGTCGGTAATAATCTTCAGCATCCTCAAAACCGTGCAGGGGGGCAGTGACGGTTTGGTCAAACTGATAGAGTGTTGAGATAGCGACTTTCTCACCGCTTTTCCACTGACCGATCTGCGGATGGCGCGCGAGCTTGCTACTGAGTGTGCGGTTCATGGAGCGCAACAGATACGCCTGATAAACCTTGGAAAACCCTTGCTGGATACGGCTGGAGCAGGCGGCTAGGTTGAGCGGCGGGCTTACCACACACGCTGCTTTGACGATGGGGTCATGGTTGAATTCGGCCAGATAACGCACCAGCATGTTGCCGCCCAGGGAGACACCTGCAGCAGCGATCGGCGTATCAGGAAATTGCTGGCGTAGACGTTCCAGGAAAAAGCGTGCGTCGCCGGTTTCACCGGAGTGATAACTGCGTGGTTGCTTGTTCAGCGAACCACTGCAACCACGGAAATGCATTAGCACACCCAGCCAGCCTTGCTGCTTGAATGCGCTCAGCAGGCCATTGGCGTAAGGACTGTAAAAGCAGCCTGCCAGACCATGAAACAGCACCACCACTGGCTTGCCCGAGGCGTTGGCAGGGGGCTCAGTCCAGCTCAAGTCCAGAAAATCCCCATCCGGCGTTTCAATACGTTCCCATACTGGCTCAAAGACCGCTTTGCGGCGCAAAAAACGTGGCAACAGAGTTTGCAGATGCGGGTTTTTACCCCATGCCATGGGTTTGAAGTCGTGGCTCATGTTTCTCTCTTACAGGGAAAATTCCGTTAATGGTGGGTTGGCAAGCAATGCGGCCAACTGGCGACACCCTTGTTGCAGGGTATCACGTGTGGGGGGCGCGCTCACTGCCAGCCTGACCGCCGGTGGCGCGGCGTACCCCGGTGGTACAAAGAGCTCCGAGGATTTCACTTCCAGCCCTTGTTCCTTGGCGGCGGCCAGGAATTCACTGAGTGCCCAGCCATCAGGCAGCGTCAGCCAGCATGAAAGCCATTAGGATGATAGCGAAGCGTCTCAGTGCCCAGCAATTCAGTGACAAGTTGCCAGCGCGCTTCCATTTCGCTGCGGATAGTTTCCAGTACCTGATTGGCGGCGCCGTTTTCCAGCAAGATGGACGCCATGGCGGTCAACAGCGCTGATCATCCAGCTGTGGTTTTGCAAGGCATTGACGAAATGAGGATAGAAGCGGTCAGGCAGGTGCAGGAACCCAAGGCGCAGGCCTGGTGCCAGGGTTTTGCTAGCCCGCCTATGTAGATAACGCTGTCCGGCGCAAGATTAACCATAGGCTCCGGGCGCTCGCGGGGCAAAAGTCCGTTAACGTCATCTTCGACAATGGTGATCTGTGCCTTCTGACATAGGGCAATGATCTCTTTTCGCCGCTCTGTGCCCATAATGGCAGTGGTCGGGTTTTGCAGTGTCGGGGTGAGATAGACCAAGCGCGGTTGGTATTGCTGACAGGCCGATTTCAACGACGCCGGTGTTATCCCTTCATCGTCCATTTCTACCGGTTTGACCGTCAGTTGCAGCTGGCGGGCAAGACTCATCAGGCCGGGGTAGGTGAGTTTGTCAGCAAGGATAGTGTCGCCAGCACGGCAAAGTGTGAGCAGGCAAAGCTGCATGGCGCTCTGAGCCCCTGAGCAAAACAGTAACCGCTCAGGTGAGGCAATCACCTGATGCCCGGCAAGCCAGGAGGCCAGAATTTCCCGGTGCCTGACAATCCCGGAGGGCGGCTGGTAGAGCATGAGATTGTTGAGCTCATTCGGGTGTGCCGCCAGCTGTTGTAGCGCTTCGGAAAACAGATCGGCGCGGTTGATGGCGGGGGGCACGTTGTAGCCAAAGCTCAACACACCCGGGCGCTCGGGGGCGGCAAAGGTCCAGAGTGGTTTATCGCTTTGGGTGATATAGGTGCCAGCCCCAACACGGGCTTCCACAATGCCGCGACGCTCAGCCTCGGCATAGGCGCGGGTCACCGTACCCACAGTGACCGACAGTGCATCGGCCAAGGCTCGGTGGGTGGGCAACTTGGTGCCCGGCATCAGTTCCTGCAACTGCACTTTTTGCGCAATTGCATCTGCTATCTGGCGGTAGAGCGGCGCGCCCTGTTTATCCAGTGTCATCGTCATGATTGTCATGGTGACAATAAACCTTTTGATCCATTTTTTGATCCCTGTTAGCGTGAATTTTGAGCAGTAATGGCGATTAATTCAACGTTTTTATGTGAATTGTATCGATACAATGTGAGCAGGGAGACAATTCATGATGGAGCTTTCATTTCTGGTAACACTGGCTGTGTTTGCCGCGACCATGACAGGCACTCCGGGGCCTAACAATATGATGCTGACAGCATCCGGTGCGAATTTCGGTTACCGAAGGACGGTACCTCATCTGGTAGGGATCACTCTGGGTGTTGCGTCATTGATTGCCGTCGTGGCGGCAGGGCTTGGCGTGGTATTCAAACTCTACCCCTGGGTGCAGGAAGGCATGAAAATGGTCGCCAGTGGCTATCTTTTGTATCTGGCGTGGCGTATTGCCAATGCCGGTGCGCCTTCAGAAAAATCTTCACCGGACAGACGGCCGATGACCCTGTTGGAAGGGGCATTGTTCCAGTATGTGAACCCAAAGGCATGGGCGATGGCCGTGAGTGCTGTGGGTACCTTTACCTGGCGGGGGGCGATTACTGGTGGTCAGCCTGGTGATTGTACTGACCTTTATGGCGGTAGGTTTTCCGTTGACGTCCCTTTGGGCGGGGTTTGGTGTTTGGGTCGGCAGGGTGCTGTCGAGCGATAAAAGTTGGGTGCGGTTTAACCGTGTGATGGGTACCCTGACGGCTTCCTGCCTGTTCTTTATCTGGTTTTAGCGCAGCCCTTTGACCAGAGTGGGATAAAGGGAGCGGGCAGCAGGGTCAAGCTGGGCGCAGTAAAGCTCCAGTGCTGACGGCGCATCCTCTTCCCAGGGCAAATGGTTGATGCAGGCGATGAGCGCCTGTTGCTGGAACTTCTCCAGTGTCAGTTCGTAATTGAGCATCTTCTGGTAAGCCCCGCGGGAGAGTTGGGGTTTGAGTTCGCGGCGCATCAGGCGATAGCGGCTGAGCAGGGTTTCTGATGGTGCCAGAGCCTGGCGCAAGGTGGCCAAGGAGGAGGCCGACAAGGTAAAGCCGGCGCTTTCCACCCAAACCAATAGCAGGGCAAGGTTCACATTGCCCTTAAACGCATCCTGCAGCTTCAGGCAGGCGTGTTTGATCTCCTGGTTACCATAGTGGTGCAGGCAAAACTGCCACAGCCCGTCGGCTGTGGCATGTTGTTTCAGCGGGCTTGGAACTCCGCTTCCATTTGCTCCAGTTGTTCCTGAAGATCCATCCATTCCAGTTCGACCTCTTCGAGCGATGATTTTGCGTCTGCCTGTTTGCGCAGTAGCTCGGTCAGTTTTTCTTTATTGGCGGCTTCATAGAGAGAAGGCTCCGCCAGTTGCGACTCTACGTCGGCGATTGTGGCAGAAAATTTTTCGAGCTGTGTGTCCAGCGCGTCAATTTTCTTACGAAGCGGCGCGGTCTGGCGGCGGAACTCCGCTTCCAGACGTTTTTGCTCTTTGCGCGCAGCCTGGGTGTTGGCACCTGCCGGTTTGGCGGTTTCTGCCTGCTCCTGACGACGCTCGGAGCGTTGCAGTTCGTTCAACCACTGATGATAGTCATTCAGGTCGCCATTGAATTGTTCGACCTTGCGATCGTGCACCAGATAGAGGTCATCGGTGGTGGCGCGCAGCAGGTAACGGTCGTGGCTGACGATAACCATCGCGCCTTCGAACGATTGCAGAGCGATTGTCAGTGCCGCTCGCATGTCGAGGTCAAGGTGGTTGGTCGGTTCGTCGAGCAGCAGCAGGTTCGGTTTTTGCCATACGATCAGAGCCAGTACCAGACGGGCTTTCTCACCGCCGGAAAACGGGGCAATCACATCCAGCGCTTTATCGCCGTGGAAGCCAAAGCTGCCGAGGTAATCACGGAGCTGTTGTTCGGTTGCCTCCGGTGCCAGTCGCATCAGGTGCTGCAGTGCAGTTTCGTCGTCACGCAGGGTTTCCAGCTGGTGCTGGGCAAAGTAACCAATCTTCACCCCTTGTGAGTAGCGAGCTCACCCGCCTGTGCCGGCACAGTGCCGGAAAGGAGTTTGATCAGGGTAGATTTACCCGCGCCGTTGCGGCCAAGCAGACCAATGCGGCTGCCAGGAACCAGATTCAGAAAGATTTTTTCCAGGATCAGTGTGTCGCCGTAGCCTGCGCAGACATCTTCCATCATCAGGATAGGGTTGGGCAGGGCGGACGGTTCGCGGAACTCAAAGCTGAACGGGTTATCAAACTGCGCCGGCAGCATTTCTCCATGCGTTCCAGTGCCTTAATACGGCTCTGCGCCTGACGCGCTTTACTCGCCTTGTAGCGGAAGCGGTCAATGTAGGACTGCATGTGTGCCATCTGCTTTTGCTGCTTCTGGAACATGGCCTGTTGCAGGGTCAGCTTTTCTGCGCGCATCACCTCGAACGCCGAATAGTTACCGGTGTATTCGTTCAGGGTTTCGTTTTCGATGTGGATGATGCGGTTAACAACCGGGTCAAGGAAGTCACGGTCATGGGAGATCAGGACCAGGGTTCCTCGGTAATTCTGCAGCCATTTTTCCAGCCACATCACTGCGTCCAAATCCAGATGGTTGGTTGGTTCATCGAGCAGCAGCAGATCGGAGCGGCAGATCAACGCCTGCGCCAGGTTAAGGCGCATACGCCAGCCACCGGAGAACTGGGTCAGGTTCCAGCTCATCTGTTCCTGGCGAAAACCCAGGCCGTCCAGCAATTCTGCTGCGCGGGCGCGGATACTGTAACCGCCGACCGCATCAATCTTATCGTGCAGCATCGCCACCTTGTTGCCATCATCGGCTTCTTCTGCGGCGCGCAGTGCCTGCTCCAGTGCGCGATACTCGCGGTCACCGTCAATCACATATTCAATGGCCTGGCGTTCCAACGCCGGGGTTTCCTGTGCCACCCACGCCATCTGCCAGCCGCTCGGGAAGTTGCAACTGCCGGCATCCAGGGTCAATTCGCCTTTAAGCAGGGCAAACAGCGAGGATTTCCCACAACCGTTTTTGCCTACAAGACCCACTTTGTCGCCGGGATGGATAGTGGCAGAGGCCTGGTTCAGCAGCGGTTTACCGCCGCGAAGAAGCTGTATATCAGAAATCGTGATCATGACTCGAGGCGGCTCCGGCCGCAGAAATAGGAGGTCGAAAAATTGGCGCTGTTATATCACACGACAGCCATTTACTTAAGAGAGGCGCAAAAATGTGCCGCCGTCAGACGGTGAAAAATTGCGGCTTTTACCGTATGGTGGAAGGTGTACACCGGATGCCGCAAGCACCGGTGTTTTGTGTCATGCTAATAAGACAATAAAAAAGACGGACTTATCGCGAACAGACGTAATCATTCGCGCCAAATTGTACAAAAGGATTTTGCTGCCAGATGGGAACCCCGACAACGTCGCTTTTCCGCTCCAAGGTATTGGTTATCTTCGCCCACCCGGATCCACAGGAATCGGTGGCAAACAAACGCATGCTTGATGCTGTGCGTCCGCTCGAACACGTTAGGATCCACGATCTCTACGCCACCTACCCAGACTTTATGATTGATGTGCATCATGAGCGTCAGCTTTTAATGGAGCATGATGTGATTGTGTTTCAGCACCCGCTTCAAATGTACTCCTGTCCCTCACTGCTCAAAGAGTGGATTGATGTGGTGCTGGGTAAAGGCTTTGCCCACGGTGGCGGCAATGCGCTGGCGGGAAAAACCTGCCGTTTTATTATCACCACCGGTGGTGCGGCCGAAGCTTTCAGCAAAACCGGTTATAACAAATACAGCATGGAAGAGTTGCTGCAGCCTTTTGAGCTGACGGCGCTTCTGTGCCAAATGCGCTGGGTAGAACCCATGGTATTGCACTGGGCACGGCGCGTTACGGATGATGACCGTGCTGCCCATGCTGAACTTTATGTGGACTGGCTGTGTAACCCAGTTTCGGAGGTGGTGTGATGGAAGGTCATAACTATCTCTTGATGCGGTCATATTCCTGGCTGCGGCAGTGGTCGCGGTTCCCTTTGCTCAGCGTCTCGGATTCGGTTCTGTGCTTGGCTATCTCATCGCCGGTATCGCTATTGGCCCCTGGGGGCTCGGTCTTATCAGTGACGTAGAAGCCATCCTGCATTTTGCCGAGCTTGGTGTGGTGTTGCTGCTGTTTCTGATTGGCCTTGAACTTAACCCGAAAAAGCTGATGCAGATGCGAAAGCCTATTCTGGGTCTGGGCGGCAGTCAGGTCTTGATCAGCGCCGTGGTTATTGGTCTGGTCGTACTGGGATTTGGGGTCAGCAATACCGATGCTGTGGTGGTTGGGATGGGGCTGGCTCTCTCTTCAACGGCCATTGCGATGCGCATTATTGAAGAACAGCGTTTGATGCGCACAGAGACCGGACAATCCGGTTTTGCGGTATTGCTGTTTCAAGATATTGCGGTGATCCCCATGCTGGCCGTGCTGCCAGCACTTTCCGGCGGTGCCAGTGGCAGTTGGCTGGATGTGGCAATAATGCTGGGTGCCATTGCACTGCTCTTGGTCGGCGGCCATTACCTTCTGCGCCCGTTACTGCGCTGGGTAGTGATGAGCCGGGTCAAGGAGATGTTCACTGTCACTGCACTGCTGGTGGTGGTGGGGATTGCCTTGGGGATGCAATCGCTTGGGCTTTCTATGGCGCTGGGCACTTTCCTTGCGGGGGTGTTACTGGCAGAAAGTGAATACCGCCACGAGCTTGAAATTGCGATTGAACCTTTCAAAGGGCTGCTACTGGGGCTGTTCTTTATCGCGGTCGGTATGGCGGTAGATTTGGGGCTGCTGGCGCAATATCCGCTGCAAATTCTCGGTGCGGTACTGGCCTTGATTTTGGTGAAAGCCGCCATCATATATGGCTTGGTTCGCCTGTTCGGCGGAACAGCGAAATCCCGCAGTCAGGTCGCTTTACTGCTCAGTCAGGGCGGGGAGTTTGCCTTTGTTCTTTTTACAGCGGCGCGCACGGAAGGGTTGCTGGAACCTTCACTGAATGCTTTTTTGCTGGTGGTGGTCAGTTTGTCGATGATGACGACGCCATTGCTGTTGATAGCCCAGGCGAAGTGGTTTGCCCGCACGATCAATGCGGACAGTGCCATACCAGAAAACGAACAGTTTGATGAAGACAGTGCCCGCGTGATCATCACCGGCTTTGGCCGTTTCGGTCAGGTCGTCGGGCGTTTGCTGTTTGCGAACAAAATCAAGTTGACCATTTTAGAGCGGGATCCGTCGCAAATCGCCTTCCTGCGCAAGTTTGGCTACAAGGTGTATTACGGTGATGCCACGCAGCTTGATTTGTTGCGTGCGGCGGGGGCGGCGAGCGCGGAGGCCATCATTGTGTGTGCCGACTCGCCGGAAGAGGTCATGGAAATCGTTGAGCTTTGCCAACACCATTTCCCGAACCTGAAAGTGCTGGCCCGAGCGCGAAGCCGGGTAGAAGCGAACCAGCTGCTGGGTCACAATGTGGATGGGTTTGCGCGGGAGACGTTTTTAAGTGCGCTGGATTTAGGGCGGCAAACATTGATCGCCCTGGGTATGCACCCGTACAAAGCCAAGCGGGCAGAAGCTTTTTCCGCAAGCTGGATGAAATGCGCCTGCATGAATTGCAACCTCAGCATACCGATGATGTCACTGCCGTGACCCGTACCAAGGAGGCGCGGCTGGAATTGGAAGAGTTGTTCGATCTGGAAATGAAAGGCGATTCAGAACGCCACCAGAGTTGGAACAGAGACAGTTAGGCAAGGAAGTTATGGCCAAAAAAAGATTTATTGCCGGTGCGACGTGTCCCTCCTGTAAAGAAGGAGACACACTGCGTTGGTGGCAGGAACACCACGTGGAAGTGGTGGAATGTGTGAAATGTGGTCATACAGACCGCCGTTCTCCGACAACTTCGGAAGCGGACGTGCCAGTGGAACCGGCGCGTGACGCACAGGTGATAGGGATATTTAAACCAGAGTAATAGTCGTTAGGCAGAGTTTTCTGTATTATCGGCGCCGAAATAAGCAGGTGCCGCTATGCCTGATTGCTTTCAGCGACACCCAGACTTAAATAACCGCTTCCGGAGCTAAGATGAAAATCACTAAAGACGTGGTCGTAAGCATTGCTTACCAAGTAAAAAATGAAGACGGCATTGTGGTTGATGAATCAACCAAAGAAATGCCACTGCAATACCTGCAGGGTCACGACAACCTGATCGTGGGTCTGGAAAACGCACTGGAAGGCCGCGAAGTCGGTGATGCGTTTGAAGTGACTGTAGCGCCGGAAGAGGCATACGGTGAGTACCTGGACGCAATGGTTCAGCGTGTACCTGCGGAAGTATTCCAGGGCGTTGACGAGATCGTTGTGGGCATGCGCTTCCTGGCAGACACCGACATGGGTCCAATCCCAGTTGAAGTCACTGAAGTAGACGGCGACGAAGTGGTTGTTGATGGTAACCACATGCTGGCTGGCCAGACCCTGACGTTCAACGTGGAAGTTGTTGCACTGCGTGAAGCGACTGAAGAAGAGATCGCGCACGGTCACATTCACCAGGCGGGCGGCTGCTGTGGCGGTCACGACCATGATCACGACCACGAAGGCGGTTGCTGCGGTGGCGAAGACAAAGGCGACGACCACGTATGTTGTGGCGGCGGTGGTTGCGGCTCTCACTAATCGCCCAGCCTTAAAGCGTCTAGCTTTTTATTGATAAAGCGCCATCCGGGAAACTGGGTGGCGTTTTTGTTTTTTTGGGAAAAGAAGGTCCTGGGAATTTAAAAAGCGGTCCTAGGACCTAGGAAGAGCAAAGAGCTTGACTCTATTGTGGCACCCT
>BAXE01000011.1 GCA_001310415.1 Enterovibrio sp. JCM 19048
CCAAAATTTGAAAAAAGATTCTGACGAAAGTCGGATGAACGATGCGACACTAGCTCAGCTGGTAGAGCGCAACCTTGCCAAGGTTGAGGTCACGAGTTCGAACCTCGTGTGTCGCTCCACTTTTCCTTAGCGGAAAAGCCAAACTTCCGAAAGGAAGTGCGTAATGCACAACGATGCATGACGCCTCATTTTGCCGATTCCTATCGGACGCTCTTTTTATGCGACACTAGCTCAGCTGGTAGAGCGCAACCTTGCCAAGGTTGAGGTCACGAGTTCGAACCTCGTGTGTCGCTCCAAACTTCCTTTTGGAAGTGCGCTACATTCAGTTTATTGCCAAGGTTGAGGTCACACCTTTTACCTTGAAAGCAGGAATCTCATGTATCGCTCCAAATTTCTTACAGAGGATCATCTGTAAGCATCAACACCACGCAGATAAAGTACCGATAAACATCGGGTGCTGCGGGTCGTTGTCTTTAATGCTGTGAAGCATTATCTCAGGGCAAGGTCTAGCCCGATACAATCTGAAATTTACCGTCGCGAAATCGGCTTCTGCGCTGTTCTGGCGCTGTTTCTTTATGTTTCTCAACAGAGTTATCCACAGCGTATTGACTGTGGGTAAAGTCGTTGATGAATATTTGAAGGTGTGACTTGCCGCAGAGTTATCTGGTCGGAAGGTGATCAGTTAAAAACACCATGCTGTGAATGAAAATATCCATAACTATATGTTTTTTATGGTTTAAATATATTCATCGGTAAAGTTTTCAAATGTTTATCCCCAGCTTCATCACTTTCCGTGATGTCCATCTGACTTTATTCACAGAGTGTGTTTAACTCTCCCGGTTTGCACCTATTTATGGCGTACTGAAAAGGTTTTCCACATTTCGCGGCAGAACTGAACCTGTGTCTTATTTTTGAGTTTTTACCCTGCAGAAGTGTAGGCGGAATTTGAAAAAATGCGCTAGTCACGCATCTCTTGATAACCCTTTTTGAATAATTCTGACCAAACGCTTGGTAGAAGAGGGAAGAACCTCTATTGCCATATCCTGGCGGCGTTGACGCTGTTTCCCGATGGCCCAGTCGATATGTTCATCCAATGTTACTGAGCTGCCTTTGGCTGCCTCAAGCTGCGCAATAATCTCCGGGTCATACGGTGCATTACCCATGGCAACTGACAGGTTTCGCCGCCATTTTTCATGACCGATACGGCGAATGGCAGAACCTTCTGTGTGTTTCAGGAACGTGCTTTCATCCCAGCTAAAAAGAACGGTTAATGCTGTTGGGCCAAACTTTCCCGGCGATGGAAATCCGTTTCCTGCGTCAGCTCTGCAGTGCGGTTGTAGGGACAGACCAACTGGCAATCATCGCAACCGTAGATACGGTTTCCCATCGCCTCCCGGAACTCTTCCGGAATAATGCCATCAAGCTCAATAGTCAGGTAGGAAATGCAACGGCGTGCATCGACGACAGTCTCACCGACAATGGCACCGGTAGGACAACTGGTCATGCAGGCGACACACTTCCCGCACTTGTCTTGCGCGGGCGGGTCGACCGGCAAGGGTAAATCAATCAGTAGTTCTCCCAGGAAAAACCAGGAACCGGCATCTTCGCTGAGTAACAGGGAATGCTTTCCCGTCCAGCCCAATCCGGCTTTCTCTGCCAATGGCCGCTCAAGAACAGGCGCTGAATCGACAAAAGGCCGGTAGCCATACTTGCCCACTTCAGCTTCGATACGCTCACCCAGTTTCTTCAGGCGGTTGCGGATAAGTTTGTGATAGTCCCTGCCAAGTGCATAGCGGCTGATATAGGCAAGGGAAGGATCGGCCAGCGTCTGTGCGAAGCCTGCGTCCGGGGGCAGATAATTCATGCGTGCGCTGATCACGCGCACTGTGCCTTCCACCAGTTCTTGCGGACGTGCCCGCATCATGCCGTGGCGCGCCATCCAGTCCATTTCGCCGTGGTAACCGTTATCCAGCCATTTCTGTAGCAGCGCTTCATGTTGGGAAAGATCCACATCGGTGATCCCAATGTGCTGAAAGCCCAATTCGCGCCCCCATTGCCTGATATTTTCAGCAAGTTGGTTTACATTGATCGACGGGAAGGATCGTGGTTCGGACATAGGATCGATAAAGGACAGGGAACATGGGCGCAAGTCTACCACACTCGTTATACCGTGCGGATCAAGTCCGTGATGGAGAACGAAAGATCGCGGCGGATCTTGGTGTTGAAATGTACACGCTGATGGAATCGGCGGGCTTGGCTGCCTACCAATCGATGCGATCCCGCTGGCCAGCAGCCTCAAAGATCCTGGTGCTGTGTGGTGGCGGCAACAATGGTGGGGATGGTTATGTGATTGCCCGTCTGGCAATTGAGGCCGGTTTAAGCGTGACGTTATGGTCAGTCGTTGATCCTAGCAAGCTCACAGGTGATGCCCTCACAGCAAAGGAGCGCTATCTCCAGAAAGGAGGTGCGATAACGCGTGACAAGCCAGCGCAAACGGAAGTCGAAGTGGTGGTTGATGCCTTACTGGGAACGGGCCTTTGCCGAACTGTGGCTGGGAAGTTTCTTGAGGCGGTTAAATGGATTAACCTCCAAGCCTGTCCGGTACTCGCTGTCGATATTCCCAGTGGCTGGATGCGGATACCGGCGCCATCTGGGGGGAAGCGGTTCATGCAGGCGTGACGGTGACTTTTGTTGCTTTGAAACAAGGGCTCTTTACCGGTCAGGCGCGGGCACGATGTGGTGAATGTTTTTTGATGGACTGGGAATTGGAGAAGCGTTTGAATCCAGCTTCCCACCTGCAGCAATCCGAGTTGATGCTGAGTGGGCAGAGGCTTTATTACCGCCAAGAAGCCCGGTGGTACATAAAGGCAATGTGGGGCGTGTGCTGTGCATTGGCGGTCAACGCGGTATGGGTGGCGCGGTTATCCTGTGTGGTCAGGCGGCGCTGAGAATGGGGGCTGGGCTGGTGGCATTGCTCACCGATGGCTCGAATCTCACTGCGGCGTTGAGCCGACAGCCCGAGTTGATGACTCGTGAGTGGGACTTGTCCCAAGACGCACCGATCCTGACTGAGATCTTGGCATGCTGATGTGTTGGCGCTTGGGCCAGGGCTTGGGCAATCCGAATGGTCACGGGCGTTATTTGCCGCCTCTACGTCCGCCAGCAAGCCGATGGTGGTTGATGCCGATGCGTTAAACCTTCTGGCCGCTTCTCCCCGTTACGCGGAAAATTGGGTGCTGACGCCCCATCCGGGAGAGGCCGCAAAATTATTGAGTGTCAGCACAGCAAAAATTGAACAGGATCGTTTTTCTGCCGTCAAAGAGTTACAGAAACGCTATGGCGGTGTGGTGGTGCTTAAAGGAGCGGGCACAATCGTTTATGATGGCCTTGATACATTTGTCATCCATGCCGGAAATCCCGGTATGGCAAGCGGCGGAATGGGTGATGTGTTAACGGGTGTGATTGCCAGCGCATTGTCCCAGATACGATTTCCGTCGAAAGCGGCGACGTTTGGTACATTTATACACAGTTTTGCCGCCGACAACGCTTCGCAGGCCGGTGAGCGGGGACTACTCGCCAGTGATCTCCTCCCGTGGCTGGGCAAAAACATAAAACAAATGCAGTGCTGAGAAACACTCAGCCGGAAAAAGCAGTGAGAAAGATGACCGAGATTTTTTCTACCGCGCTTGCCGATGAGCAGGCTACGGTTGATTTTGGTGCGGCCGTGGCTGCGGCATGTACAGCACAAACGACCATTTATCTTCACGGCGATTTGGGTGCCGGGAAGACCACATTTTCCCGTGGTTTCATCCAATCACTGGGTCATGCCGGTAAGGTAAAAAGCCCTACCTATACGCTTGTTGAGCCTTATCAGCTGGCTAGCTGGCAGGTTTACCACTTCGACCTCTATCGTCTTGCCGATCCGGAAGAGCTTGAGTTTATGGGGATCCGTGATTACTTCACGCCGGATGCGTTGTGTCTGGTGGAATGGCCAGAGAAAGGCGAGGGCCTGCTGCCACAACCGGATATCGATATCACACTGAAGTATGACGGTGAGCAACGCACTGTGCAGGTGAAAGCCAACACGCCAGTAGGCGAAGCACTCATCAATCAACTGGAGTGGAATTAACAGTATGCATTGGCGGCGCGTATTAGCAGGTGTGGTGTGTTGGCTGGCTTCGGTAAGTCCCGCTTTGGCCAACGCTCTGGAAAATGTACGAATCTGGCCAGCGCCGGATGAAACCCGCGTCGTGATGGATATGGCGGCAGAGCTGCTTATTCGTTTTTTACCCTGACCAAGCCAGATCGGCTGGTGGTTGATCTAAAAAACACTTCGCTGGGGATGACGCTGCCGCACCAGGTCAAAGACAGTGCAATTCTCACCAAAATCCGCAAAAGCAACCCGCCGGAAGATGGTACCTACCGTCTGGTTTTCGAACTGACGGATAAAAGCATTCCGCAAATCTTCGCGCTGGCACCGGGTGGTGAATATGGTCACCGGTTGGTGATTGACCTGCCGCATAAAGCAGAAGTGACCAAGGCGAAACCGGCGAAACCCGCTGAAAAAATAGAAACACAGGCCGCGCTGCCTTTTGGTACGGATGACATCATTATCGCAATCGACCCAGGTCATGGCGGTAACGATCCTGGTGCAGTCGGTCCCCGCCGCAAATACGAAAAACACGTGACGCTGGCGATTTCACGTCAGGTGGCGGAGAAGCTTAACAAGGTACCCGGTATTAAAGCGGTGCTGACCCGAAACGGCGATTACTTTGTTGATCTGAACAAACGCTCAGACATTGCCCGCAAACAGGGCGCGCACCTGTTGGTCTCTATCCATGCGGACGGTTTTCATAAGCCGCAGCCACGTGGGGCTTCGGTTTGGGTTCTGTCCCGCCGCCGTGCCAACAGTGAAATCGGTCGCTGGATTGAAAAACATGAAGAGCAGTCCAACCTGCTCGGCGGCGGCGCACTGCTGAACGATAACCAAGATGAGTATCTCAGTCGTGCGGTGCTGGATTTGCAGTTCAGTAACTCGCAAAAGGAAGGGTATGACGTCGCTGTTCGTGTGCTCAAAGAAATGGGCCGCGTGACCAAGTTGCACAAACCGAATCCGGAACATGCAAGCCTGGCGGTATTGAAATCTCCCGATATTCCCTCGTTGCTGGTGGAAGCAGGTTTTATTACCAACCCGGAAGAAGAAAAGCTGCTGCTAAGTTCAAACCACCAGAACAAGATAGCCAACGCGGTGTACAAAGGCGTGTTGACCTACTTCGAAGAATTTCCGCCGGATGGCACCCTGATGGCAGCGCGCAAAAACGGTATCAAGCATACCGTGACATCAGGTCAATCCCTGTCTGTGATCGCGAAAAATACGGCAGTTCAGTCGATGCGATTAAAGCAGCCAACAGCCTGAAGTCTAACAGCCTGCGCATTGGACAGGTTCTGACGGTGCCGAATGTAAACCTGAACGCGCTGGCGTCAGTATCTTCTCCAGCGGTTGGCAGCCATTCACCCTCTCCTGCAAGTCAACCTGTTGCTGTGGGTAAAACGCTGACCCATGTTGTAAAGCGCGGTGAATTTCTCGGGAAGATTGCGCAGGAATATGATGTCAGTGTTTCCAGCATCCGCAGTGCCAACAAGCTGCGCTCGGATGAACTGGCTATCGGTCAGAAGCTCAAAATTGTGGGTGTGAAGCCGAAGGATAAACAGCACAAAGTGAAACGCGGAGAATATCTGGGTAAAATCGCCAGCAATTATGGTGTCACGATAGACAGTATCCGTAGAGCCAACAAATTGCGTTCTGACGAACTGGCTGTCGGCCAGACCTTGATTATCCCCGGGAGCTGAGCATGGCAATTCAGATTCTACCTGCGCGACTGGCCAACCAGATAGCTGCGGGCGAAGTGGTTGAGAGGCCGGCATCGGTAGTCAAAGAGCTGGTGGAAAACAGTATTGATGCGGGGGCAACCCGCATTGATGTCGATATTGAAAAAGGTGGCAGCAAGCTTATCCGCATCCGCGACAATGGCTCGGGGATTGCCAAAGAAGAGCTTGAACTGGCTCTGAGCCGCCATGCGACGTCAAAAATCAGCTGTCTTGACGATCTGGAAGCCATCGTCAGTCTGGGTTTTCGCGGCGAGGCACTGGCAAGTATCAGCTCGGTCTCCCGTCTGACCCTGACCTCGCGCACCGTGACCCAGTCTGAAGCCTGGTCTGCCTACGCAGAAGGGCGTGATATGGCCGTGCAGGTAAAGCCGGCCGCACACCCGGTGGTACTACGGTAGAAGTGGTGGATTTATTCTTTAATACGCCCGCCCGCCGCAAATTTCTGCGTACTGACAAAACCGAACTTGGCCATATCGATGAGCTGTTGAAGCGTATTGCACTCAGCCGGTTTGATGTTGCCATTACTCTGCGTCACAACGGCACCATTGTGCGCCAATATCGCGCAGCATCGAATGAATCCCAGAAAGAGAAACGTCTCGCGGCGATTTGTGGCCACCAGTTTGTCAAAACCGCTGTGGCGGTGAGCTTGAACATCAAGGTCTGACACTTCAGGGCTGGATTTGCACCCCTGAAGGTGCCCGGGCACAAAATGACATCCAGCATTGCTTTGTGAATCAGCGGATGATGAAAGACAAGCTCATCAATCATGCTATCCGTCAGGGCTATGAGGCGTCTTTGCGGCCCGATCAGTTCGCAGCCTATGTGCTGTATATCGATATTGATCCACACCAAGTCGATGTCAATGTCCATCCGGCCAAACACGAAGTGCGTTTTCACCAGGCACGGCTGGTGCATGATTTTATTTATCAGGCGGTAGCCGATGCCTTGATGCAAGTGGCTGCTGAACAGGCATCGCAACCGGAATTCGACGTGGTTGCAGAGCCTGACATGGTTACTGAAGACTGCGCAACTGAGAGTGAAACGCGGCCAGCCAAAGCCGGAAGCGGCCATAGCTCGCAGGCTGATTATGCGGAATGGCGGCCACAGCCTTCGGGTAATACCCGGGCGTCCGGATTCAGTCAGTCATCGTCTCGTGGTTATTCAGGAGGCGGCAGCTCAGGTTATCGGGCGGACAGCGACAGTGCCCCGACACAGCGTGAACAAAAAGTGTATCAGGCACTGATGACAACACCCGTCGTCCCGTCACCTTCGCAGGTTAACGAAGCGCCGGTGCCCTTTAACAAAACCCCCGTTAACAGTGCGCCGGTTTCTGTTGGCCATGCTGCGACAGGGTTGGGGAAGGCGCTGGCAATTGTCGCCGCCAAATACCTCTTGCTTCAGCGAGCAGATGGCATAGCGTTGCTGGATCTGGATGCGGCATCCCGTCTTGCCCTGTTAGGGCAGTTTCAGGCAGCCGCACACGGTGAAGGGCTAAAAGCGCAGCCGCTGTTGATTCCTCAGGCACTGCCTGTTTCTGCCAGCGAGCTTGTGCTGATTGCCAGACATGAGGCGTTGTTGCAGCAATTTGGTATTGTATTGCGCCAGAAGTCAGCGACGCAGGCAATGGTCATGGCGGTGTGCCAGCCACTTCGTCACCAGAACCTGCAGCAAATTGTCCCGGCATTGCTGGCATTTATGGCTGAGCAAAATGATGCGCTGGATGCCCACGCATTGTCGGAATGGCTAAGCGACCATGTGATGCAAAAAACAGACGCCTATGGGTTGTCGCAGGCCGTTACACTTATTTCGGATTTAGAAAACTGCTGGCAGGATGCGCTGGCAGATCATTATTCAACGTTGTTGCGTCCGGTTGATGTAGCAGCGGCAGTAGAAGCATTTAACAATGACTAAGCCATTGCCTAAGGCAATCTTTTTGATGGGGCCGACCGCATCGGGAAAAACCGATCTGGCGATTGCCCTTCGTAAGCAGTTTCCGGTGGATATTATCAGTGTGGACAGTGCACTGATCTACCGTGATATGGATATTGGTACCGCAAAGCCGACAGCAGAAGAGCTGGCTTTGGCGCCGCACCGTTTGATCGATATCCGCGATCCTTCTGAGGCATATTCTGCCGCGGATTTCCGTGCCGATGCCCTGCGTGAAATGGAAGAGATTGTCGCAAAAGGGAGAATTCCGCTTTTGGTTGGTGGTACCATGCTTTATTTCAAAGCATTATTGGAAGGTCTGTCACCTTTACCATCAGCGGATCCAGTGATTCGCGCTAAAATTGAACAGGAAGCGAAAGAGCACGGTTGGCAGGCTCTACACGACGAATTGTGCCGTATCGATCCGGTAGCCGGCGCACGGATCCATCCAAATGATCCGCAGCGGCTCTCAAGAGCGCTGGAAGTTTTTCGTATTTCAGGTAAAACTCTCACTGAGTTAACTGAAACTAAGGGTGAACCGTTGCCATATGAGGTTCACCAGTTTGCTATAGCCCCTAAGGAAAGGGGAGACCTGCATCACCGAATTGAACTGCGTTTCCAGAAAATGATGGATGCCGGTTTCGAGGAGGAAGTACGTGCGCTGTATGATCGTGGTGATCTGAATCCGGATATGCCATCGATCCGTTGCGTGGGGTACCGACAAATGTGGGATTATTTGGCGGGTAGCTGTTCGCTTGACGATGCAGTTTATCGCGGTGTTTGCGCAACCCGTCAGTTAGCCAAGCGTCAGATCACCTGGCTTCGCAGCTGGGATAATTTGACTTGGCTTGATAGCGACAACGCTGAGCTATCGTTACAAACCGTCACAAAGTGTTTAACCTGATTTGACTGAGAGACAGGTATACTCTTTGGCGTTGTATGCAGCGTTGTTGACGTTTTTGTTGCTAATACAACTACAAACCAATAAGGAAAATTAAAAATGGCTAAGGGGCAATCTCTACAAGACCCATTTCTGAACGCACTGCGTCGTGAACGTGTACCTGTTTCTATCTATCTGGTAAACGGTATTAAACTTCAGGGCCAGATCGAATCTTTTGACCAGTTCGTGATCCTGCTGAAAAACACTGTGAATCAAATGGTTTACAAACACGCGATTTCAACTGTTGTACCAGCGCGTCCTGTGAATCATCACCACAACAACCCTGAACGTTCTCCAAACGAACGCCAGCAAGACAAAACCGAGGAGTAACGATCCTTGGTGAGGAGTTGATCGCTTGTTTGACCGTTATGAAGCCGGTGAACAGGCTATTATCGTTCATATCAACTTCACCCAGGAAGGCGAGTGGGATGATCTCAGCGAGTGTGAGCTGCTGGTATCATCAGCGGGGTGACTCGGTTGCAGACCATTACGGCCAACCGACAATCCCCGCATTCCAAATACTTCGTTGGTGAAGGTAAAGCCCAAGAAATTGCAGATGCAGTCCACATGACAGGGGCTGACGTCGTTATCTTCAACCATGCGCTGTCTCCGGCGCAGGAACGCAACCTCGAACGTCTGTTCAAATGTCGGGTGCTTGATCGTACCGGTCTTATCCTGGATATCTTTGCCCAACGCGCCCGCACTCACGAAGGTAAGCTGCAGGTTGAGTTGGCACAGCTTCGTCACCTGTCAACCCGACTGGTTCGGGGCTGGACGCACCTTGAACGCCAGAAAGGCGGTATCGGTCTGCGTGGTCCGGGTGAAACCCAGCTCGAAACCGACCGCCGTCTGTTGCGTGATCGCGTGAAAGCGATTTTGCGTAGATTGGAGAAAGTGGCGAAACAGCGTGAGCAGGGGCGTCGTGCCCGTAGCCGAGCAGAAGTGCCAACTGTATCTTTGGTTGGGTACACCAACGCCGGTAAGTCGACGTTGTTCAACCGTATTACCGAAGCTGGTGTGTATGCAGCTGATCAGCTGTTTGCAACACTGGATCCGACCTTGCGTAAAATCGAGGTTGCGGATGTTGGCGATACGATCCTGGCGGATACCGTCGGATTTATCCGTCATTTGCCGCACGATCTGGTGGCTGCATTTAAAGCGACCTTGCAGGAAACGCAGGAAGCCAGTCTGTTGCTGCACGTGATTGACGCCAGTGATGAACGGTTCCGCGACAATATTGACGCGGTGAACGTTGTGCTGGAAGAAATCGAAGCCCACGAAGTGCCTACCTTGTTGGTGATGAACAAAATCGACAACATGGAAGACGCTGCCCCGCGCATTGAGCGCGACGAAGAGGGTGTGCCGCAAATCGTTTGGGTATCGGCACTGGCAGATCAGGGCATAGATCTGCTTTTTGAGGCGCTGACCGAAAGGCTGGCGGGGACTATGGTAAGCTATCGCTTGCGTATTCCTCCTGCTTCGATTGGCAGAATGCATAGTAAGTTCTGTCAGTTACGCTGCGTCTTACATGAAGAATACGATCAGGACGGGCATTTGCTGATCGATGTGCGCTTACCTCAGGCTGACTGGCTGAGGTTAAAAAAACGTGAAGGCAATGAGATTGGCGGCTTTATCGTCAGCTAACAGCCTGATACAGTATAAAAACTATCGTCATATCATACTGATGGAGTTCTCTAATGGCGTGGAATGAGCCAGGAAACAATGGCGGCGGTCAGGATAAGGACCCGTGGGGGAACCGCGGTGGCCGTGACCAGGGACCGCCAGACCTCGATGAGGTGTTTGGCAAGCTGAGCCGCAAACTGAGCGGCTTGTTTGGCGGTAAGAAAGGGCCGTCTTTTGGTGCAGGCGGTGCTGCCGGTTTGGGCATTATTGCCGTTGTGGGATTGGCGATTTGGGGTATCTCAGGCTTCTACACTATCGGTGAAGCGGAGCGTGGTGTTGTGCTGCGTTTCGGTGAATATGACCGCATTGTACAGCCGGGCCTGAACTGGAAGCCGACGTTTATCGATGAAGTAGAGCCGGTTAACGTACAAGCTATCCGTTCACTGCGTGGCTCTGGCCAGATGCTGACCAAAGACGAAAACGTGGTACGCGTTGAAATGGACGTGCAATACCGCGTGGCAGATCCTGAAAAATATCTTTTCTCTGTGACCAATGCGGATGACAGCCTGCGTCAGGCGACTGATTCTGCATTGCGTGCGGTGGTTGGTGATGCTGAGATGGATGAAATCCTGACCTCAGGCCGTCAACAAATCCGTGAACGTACAGAAGTCGAAATCAACCGCATCGTAGACCGTTATGATATGGGTCTGCTGGTGGTTGACGTCAACTTCGATACCGCACGTCCGCCAGAGCAAGTAAAAGACGCATTCGATGATGCAATCGCAGCGCGAGAGGATGAAGAGCGTTTCATTCGTGAAGCTGAAGCGTACCGCAACGACATCCTGCCGAAGGCAACCGGTCGAGCGGAGCGTTTGAAGAAAGAAGCGTTGGGTTACAAAGAGAAAACCGTTAACGAAGCAGAAGGTGACGTGGCTCAGTTCGAGAAACTGCTGCCAGAATACCAGGCTGCTCCGGAAGTCACGCGTAACCGCCTGTATCTGGAAACCATGGAAAATGTCTATGGCAACACCAGTAAAGTGCTGATTGATTCTCAGGAAGGTGGCAGCAACCTGCTTTACCTGCCTCTGGATAAACTGATGAATCAAGCGCCAGCGCAACAGCGCACCGGTTCTTCAAGCGGTGACAATGCATCTGATTATGGTATCGAGCTCGAGCGCTCCTCGCAGCCGGTCGCACCGAACGCTAACACCCGTCAGTCGACCACGCGTCAGGGGAGATATTAATTATGCGTAAGTTATTAATTCCTCTAATTATCGTATCGATTGTTGTTGGCCTGATGTCTGTATTCGTGGTCAAAGAAGGCGAACGCGGTATTGTGATCCGTTTCGGCCGAGTGCTGAAAACTGATGACGACATGGCAAGAATCTATGGCCCAGGCCTGCAATTCAAAGTGCCATTGTTTGACCGCGTACAACTGTTGGATGCCCGCATCCAGACCATGGATGACCAGTCAGACCGCTTTGTGACCTCAGAGAAAAAAGACGTGATCATCGACTCCTACGTGAAGTGGAAGATCAAGGATTTTGGTCAGTACTACCTGTCGACAGGTGGTGGTAACCGCTTGACTGCAGAGGCGCTGCTCCAGCGTAAAGTGGCCGATGGCCTGCGCGCAGAGATTGGTTCGAAGACCATCAAAGAGATCGTGTCTGAAAAGCGTGAGCAGGTGATGGCTGATGTACTGACTGAGCTCCAGGAAAGTGCAAATGACATCGGCATTGAAGTGATTGACCTTCGAATTAAGAAGATCAACCTGCCGGATGAAATCAGCGAATCGATTTACCAGCGTATGCGCGCTGAACGTGAAACTGTTGCTCGCCGTCACCGTTCACAGGGTCGTGAGAAAGCGGAAGTTATCCGCGCTCAGGCTGAACTGGAAGTGGCAACCGTGCTGGCTGAAGCTGAAAAAACCGCCCGTGTAACACGCGGTGAAGCTGATGCTCAAGTTGCAAATATCTATGCGAACTCGTTCAACAAAGAGCCAGAATTTTATAAATTCCTTCGCTCATTGCAAGCGTACGAGAAGAGCTTCAACAACAAGGGTGATATCCTGGTTGTGGATCCAAACAGCGAGTTCTTCCAGTACATGAAAGAGCCAAACAGCAACGTCAATTAAGCACTTCGCTGTTGTTAAACATGAAAGACAAGGCATCGCGCCTTGTCTTTTTTTACCCCAAATAGATGAGAGAAAGCATGGGTAAGGAATTGTGGCTAGCGATTGGCCTGGTGCTGGTTTTTGAAGGTCTAGGGCCTATGCTACTGCCTAACAAATGGCGTGAATGGTGCGGGAAATGAGTCAGTTATCGGATGCCAACCTTCGTCGTATAGGAGGATGTCTGGTCGTCGCCGGTGCGGTTATCGCATATATGATGTGGCCGTCCAAGTAAATCGAATCAGCAAAAAACTGTGACACCCAGATGACCATAAACAGGACGACGGTTAAAAAATGACTGCATCCTTTTTTTGATGGTGCTAGAATCCCGTTTTAATCATCAACTGACTGGAAAAGATGAGTAATAACGTAGTCGTTCTCGGCACCCAATGGGGTGACGAAGGTAAGGGTAAAATCGTTGATCTGTTGACTGAAGACGCTCAGTACGTCGTTCGCTACCAAGGCGGCCACAACGCAGGTCATACTCTTGTCATTGACGGTGAGAAAACCGTTCTTCACTTGATTCCTTCTGGCATTCTTCGCAACAACGTAAAATGCATCATCGGCAACGGTGTAGTTCTGTCTCCAGACGCACTGATGAAAGAGATGGGCGGTCTGGAAGCACGCGGTATTCCTGTACGTGAGCGTCTTTTCCTGTCAGAAGCTTGTCCGCTGATTCTTCCTTATCACGTAGCGCTGGACATGGCGCGTGAGAAAGCACGTGGCGCGAAAGCAATCGGTACTACCGGTCGTGGTATCGGTCCTGCGTACGAAGACAAAGTTGCACGTCGCGGTCTGCGCGTTGGCGACCTGTTCGATAAAGAAGCGTTTGCTGAGAAGCTGAAAGAAGTGATGGAACTGCACAACTTCCAGTTGGAGCACTTCTACAAAGCAGAACCAGTAAGCTACGAAGAGACGCTGGCTACCGTAATGGAGCAAGCGGACATTCTGACCAGCATGGTTATCGACGTAACCCAAGAGCTGGACGAAGCGCGTAAGCGTGGCGACAAGATCATGTTCGAAGGTGCGCAAGGCACGCTGCTGGACATCGACCACGGTACTTACCCGTACGTAACCTCTTCTAACACTACTGCAGGTGGTGTAGCAGCAGGTTCTGGTTTTGGTCCTCGCCACCTAGGTTACATCCTGGGTATCGCGAAAGCATACTGCACCCGTGTAGGTTCAGGTCCTTTCCCGACTGAGCTGTATGACGGTCAAGAGAAACAAGATCCAGTGGGTAAACACCTGGGTACGGTTGGCCACGAGTTTGGTGCGACTACCGGTCGTCTGCGCCGCACTGGTTGGTTCGATGCCGTGGCAATGCGCCGCGCAATCCAAATCAACTCTATCTCTGGTTTCTGTCTGACCAAGATGGACGTTCTGGATGGCCTGGAAGAGATCAAGATCTGTACCGGTTACCAGAAAGCTGACGGTACTGTTCTGACTGTTTCTCCAATGGCTGCTGATGAGTACGAAAACATCACGCCAATCTACGAAACCGTTCCAGGCTGGTCTGAAAAAACCTTCGGTGCGAAATCAATCGAAGAGCTGCCACAAGCAGCACTGGATTACATCGCGCGTATCGAAGAGCTGACTGGCGTGCCTGTAGACATCATCTCTACTGGCCCAGATCGTAACGAGACCATTATCAAGGTTCATCCTTTCGCGTCTTAATCGGTTTTCGATGAAAAAAGACCAGCCTCCGGCTGTTTTTTTTGCCCATCGCTGCCTATACTGTTGATAGCGCGGTGTGGAAAAAATTCGCCGTAAAAAAGGTAAAGTTCGGAAAATCCTTGCCGATAAAAGTTAGGCAAGACATACCGTCATCAATAACACCTTGCTTAGTGGGAATGCATGAAACTGCGAACCTTGTTTATATCCATGATGCTAGCCAGTTCCTTCGCGAAAGCGGAAGTGGGACCGGCGTTGCCTGTATATGACGATTCGCAGCTGCTCAGACTGTTTGAAACCAATACCCACCTGAAAAAAGTCAAAGCTGATGACTGCCAGTTGCTGCAGGATATTGAAGCGCGTGCAATCCGGGTGGAGTCTCCCTCATACCAGTTCCTGTATGGCGACATGCTGGCATGGGGCGTGTGCGTTGAGCGTGATGTTGAGCAGGGCGTTTTCTACATGCAGTTAGCCGCGCAGCAAGGCTTGCCGGCAGCACTGGAACAGCTGGGGCGTTACTATTCTGTGGGCACTTTGGTGCAGCAGGATAAAGAGCGTGCCATTCCGTATCTGCGTGAGGCTGCATCACTGGGCAATACCCGGGCAAGGCTGCAGTTGGCAGAATTGCTGGTGGCCGATTACGGTAGCCCATTGGATTATGAAGATGCCTACCGCTGGCTCTACCACACCATCACTGCTGATCAATCGACCCATAACCGTATCGCCTCTCTTCGCCGCGCCCTTGAAGACAAAATGCCAAGGAATGTGATTGCGAGAGCCAAAAAGCGTGACACTTATTGGTAAACCGACTTTCATAAAAATGCCCGCACAAGCGGGCATTTTTGTATTCGATGATTAAGCGTTAGATGACCTTGTGCGGGCCAAAACATTCGTACTTGATACGGTTTTTATCCACGCCGGCTTCAAGCAGTTGTCTGGCGACATACTGCATAAACGCCACCGGGCCACAGAGGTAGAATTCACGTTCGGCGTTGTCCGTCAGTTCCGATACCTTGGTGATGTCCATCAAACCTCATGAGCGGTATCGTCGCTCGCGGCACGGTCACGCAGCCAGACTGCTGGGTAGCATTTGAGTGCTTTGCCACTAACTGGCTCACATGATCGGCAAAGGCCAACTGCTCTGTATTTTCAGCGGCGTGCAGCCAGTGAATATCTGCACCATGTTGACCGCTCAGCGATTCCAGCATCGCCAGCATGGGGGTGAGGCCCACTCCGCCAGAAATCAGTGCCACGGGCGTGTCTGAATCTGACTGGAAGAAGAAATCACCACTTGGTGGCGCCAGTTCAACGGTGTCGCCTACATTCAGGTGGTCGTGCAGATAATTGGAAACAGTTCCCTTTTCATCGCGTTTGACTGAGATTCGATAGCTTTTGCCATTCGGTGCCGCCGACAGGCTGTACTGGCGGATTTCGCGGTTGGTGAATCCTTCAGGCTGCAGGTAAATACCGATGTATTGCCCCGGCAGGAATCCGGCGACAGGCTGACCATCCACCGGCTCGAAGACAAAGCTGGTGATCACCGCGCTTTCCGGCGTTTTACTTACCAGCTTGAAGGTGCGTGTGCCTCGCCAACCGCCTTGGGCTGTTTCGCTCTGCTGATAGATTTCTTCTTCGCGTGTGATAAATACGTCTGCCAGCACGCCATAGGCCTCCGCCCAGGCATCCAACACCTCCTGACCGGGAGAAAGCAGCTCATCAATGGTCGCCAGCAGGTTTTCACCGACAATGGCGTACATCTCTGGGGTGATGTTGAAGCTGGTGTGCTTCTGGGCGATTTTCTCCACCACCGGCAGCAAGGCTGGCAGGTTGTCGATATTGGCGGCGTAACCGTAGACCGCATTGAACAGGGCTTCGCGCTGGGCACCGGTGAACTGGTTGCTCATGTTGAAGATATCTTTCAGCTCAGGGTGACGGCTGAACATGCGATCGTAGAAATGGGCGGTGAGTTTAGTCCCTGTTTCTGCGATAAGTGGCGCGGTGGATTTTACAATTTTGATAGTGGTTGGGTTGAGCATAGTGGGCTGCCTTTTTTGTTGTATTTAAAGTTTCATTTAAAATGCATCTTTAAAGTTGTATTTGAAATGAATCTTTATCGCAACAAAATTCCCCTGAGTCTGATAGGACGGCTTGGGGGAAAGGAAAAGAAAATCAGAGAGTACGCGCTATTTATTGCCGATAAGAGTACAATGCCGCCGAGGAGATTTGAAAACGTGCAATTAACCAGCTTTACAGATTATGGCCTCAGGGCGCTTATGTATCTGGCTATGCTGCCTCCCGGAGAGTTGACCAGTATTACCGTGGTCACGGAGAAATATGGGGTATCCCGAAACCATATGGTGAAAATTATCCACCGTATGAGTCAGGCCGGCTTTGTTCAAGCCGTGCGAGGGAAGAACGGGGGGATCCGACTCGGCAAGCCAGCAGAAACGATTGTGATTGGCGAGGTGATCCGTGCGCTTGAGCCATTGCAAGTGGTCAACTGCGCGCCGCAAAACTGCCATATCACGTCAGCCTGCCGCCTGAAATCCGCCATTGCACAGGCAATGGAGGCATTTTTAGCAGAGATGGATAAACACACACTTCACGACATGGTGTCAGGTAACGATGACCTGGCTCACCTTCTAATCCCAGTTCGCCCGCTTTAATTCTCAGCATTTGAGACGGCTTGCCAGTTTTTTCCGGCAATTCCAACGGGCACCCAATTTCTTTTATTTAAAGCGATATACTGATTAACACATGTCGCTAACGGGAATCTTTTATGTCTCAAGACAAAAACCTACACAGCAACGACCCATACCTGGGGCGTGAAGCAGAAAAATACGACAACCCTGTGCCGAGCCGCGAGCATCTTCTTGAAGTGATTAAAGGCTTTACCACACCGGTAAACCGCGACCAGCTTTTTGAAGTATTGGGTCTTCGCAGCGACGAAGAATACGAAGGCCTGCGCCGCCGCCTGCGTGCGATGGAGCGCGACGGCCAACTGATTTTTACCCGCCGTCAATGTTATGCCCTGCCTGAGCGTCTGGACTTGGTCAAAGGGACCGTGATTGGTCACCGCGATGGCTTTGGTTTCTTGCGCCCGGAAGAAGGGCAACCGTGAAGACTGGCTGCTGCCACATCACCAGATGAAACAGGTGATGCACGGTGATTTTATTCTGGCGCAACCTGCCGGTACTGATAAACGTGGCCGCAAAGAAGCACGTGTTGTGCGTGTGCTGGAAGAGCGCAAAGGCAGATCGTTGGCCGTTACTTTGTGGAAAACGGTCAGGGCTTTGTGGTGCCGGACGACTCGCGCCTGGGTCAGGACATTGTCATTCCGCAGGATGAGCGCAAAGGCGCGCGCATGGGTAACGTTGTGGTGGTGGAAATTTTCCAGCGTCCAACCCGCCAGTACAACCCGGTAGGCCGTATCGTCGAAGTACTGGGCGAAAACATGGCGCCGGGCATGGAAATCGAAATTGCCCTGCGCACCCATGATATTCCGCATGTTTGGCCGAAAGAGGTCGAAAAACAGATCAAGAAATTCACCGAGCAGGTGCCGGAAGAAGCCAAAGAAGGCCGCGTTGACCTTCGCGAGCTGCCGCTGGTGACCATCGACGGTGAAGATGCGCGTGACTTTGATGACGCCGTATTCTGTGAGAAGAAGAAATCCGGCGGCTGGCGCCTTTGGGTCGCGATTGCCGACGTGAGCTATTACGTGCGTCCGGACTCTGCGCTCGACAAAGAAGCCGTCAACCGCGGTAACTCGGTCTACTTCCCATCGCAGGTTATCCCAATGCTGCCGGAAGTGCTTTCTAACGGCCTGTGTTCCTTGAACCCTCAGGTTGATCGCCTCTGCATGGTGTGTGAGATGACCATCTCCGAAAGCGGCAATCTGTCTGGCTTTAAACACTATGAAGCGGTGATGAACTCCCATGCACGTCTGACCTATACCAAGGTCGCGGCGATGCTGGAAGGCGACGAAGAGCTGCGTGAGCGCTATGCGCCATTGGTGCCGCACATTGAAGAACTCAACCGCATGTACAAAGCGTTGAAAGCGGCGCGCGAACAACGCGGTGCGATTGAGTTTGAAACCGTGGAAACCAAGTTCATTTTCAACGCTATGCGCAAAATTGAGCGCATCGTGCCGCTGGAACGAAACGACGCCACAAGATCATCGAAGAATGTATGATCCTGGCCAACATCGCTTCCGCGCGCTTTGTTGAAAAAGCCAAAGAGCCGGCGCTTTACCGTGTGCACGAAGCACCGGGTGAAGAGCGTCTGACCGGCTTTAAAGACTTCCTGAAGGAACTGGGCTTGGCTCTGGATGGTGGTCTTGAACCTTCACCGACCGATTATGCCAAACTGGCGCATGCCATTAACGGTCGCCCAGATCAGGAACTGATCCAGACCATGCTGCTGCGCTCAATGAAGCAGGCGGTGTATCAGGCAGACAACTCCGGTCACTTTGGTCTGGCACTGAAGCAATATGCGCACTTTACTTCACCAATCCGTCGTTACCCGGATTTGCTGCTGCACCGCGCAATCAAATACCTGATTGCCAAGCAAGAAGGCCGCAACACAGATCGCTGGACGCCGACTGGTGGTTACCATTACTCCACTGATGATATGGACGTGATGGGCGAGCAGTGTTCGATGACCGAACGCCGCGCTGACGATGCGACCCGTGATGTGTCTGACTGGCTGAAATGTGAGTACATGCAGGATCACGTGGGCGAAGTGATGGAAGGTACCATCGCCAACGTCACTGGCTTTGGTTTCTTCGTGCGTTTGAACGAGCTTCACATCGACGGTCTGGTGCACATTTCAAACCTGGATAACGACTACTACAACTACGACATGGTCGGACAAAAGCTGGTGGGTGAAACCTCCGGCCGCATTTTCCGACTTGGCGATCAGGTCACGGTCAAAGTATTATCCGTCAACCTTGATGAAAGGATGATCGATTTCGCGCTGGAAGGAACTACCCGCACAGCCCGTGGTGCAGGTAAAACCGCGCGCAACAAAGCCAAGAAAGGCCGTGCAGAGTCGGGTAAGAACCCGGAAGCACGCCAGGAGCGCACGTCGGTGCGCCAGCAACTGAAGCGTGGCGCGATTCCGAAAGCGGAAGGCGACAAAGCCCCAGACGGCAAGCGTGGCGGTAAAGGCAAGGGCAAGGGTGAAAACCCGGCCCGTAAGAAAACCAAGGCGGAAAAGGCGCGCAAGAAAAAGGCGCAGAAAGGCAAACCCGTTAAAGCAGGCAAGAATAAGAAGTAACCCATGAGCAATGAAATGATTTACGGCATTCACGCCGTTAAAGCCGTACTGGAATCTGACCCGTCGCGCTTTATTGAGGTGTTCGTACTGAAAGGCCGTCAGGATGACCGTGTTTTGCCTGTATTGAACGAACTGACCCGTCTTGGCATCACCATGCAGGAGATGGGGCGCAAAGCACTGGATGACAAAGCGAAGGGGGCATCACACCAGGCTGATTGCCCGTGTGAAACCGGGTCGCCAGTACAATGAAAACGATCTGGATATCATCCTCGACGGCAAAGAAAACCCGCTGCTGCTGGTACTCGATGGCGTGACTGACCCTCATAACCTGGGGGCATGTCTGCGTAACGCTGATGCCGCAGGTGTTTGTGCAGTGATCGTGCCGAAAGACAAGTCGGCGCAGCTGAATGCAACGGCACGTAAGTAGCGGTTGGCGCAGCAGAAGTGGTGCCTTTGGTTCGTGTGACCAACCTGGCCCGCACCATGCGCGCACTGCAGGAAAAAGGTGTCTGGTTTGTTGGTACTGCCGGTGAAGCAACGCACGATGTGTACGATGCGAAACTGACCGGTCCGCTGGCAATTGTGATGGGCGCGGAAGGTGACGGCATGCGCCGCCTGACCCGTGAAACCTGTGACGACTGATCAGCATCCCGATGGCAGGCAGCGTATCGAGCCTGAACGTGTCAGTCGCCACCGGTATCTGTCTGTTTGAAGCCGTGCGCCAGCGCCGCGGATAATAACAAACAGTTTATCCAAACTTGAAAAACCGCCTCAATGAAGGCGGTTTTTTGTGCCCTTACAGTTTGTGTGACTATAGTCAAAAGTGAGACAGCAGTTTTGAGGGCGCTAAAATGCAATGGATTGAATGGCGAAAATTAGGCTGGGTATTGTTGGTTTCCTTGCCATTGGCAAGCTGTGGTGGTGGCTCGGATGGTTCGGGAGCGAGCAGTAACTCAACGACTGCAACCAGCGGGGTAATAACCGGTTTTGGCAGTGTGTTTATCAATGGCGTCGAGTACGAAACAACCAATACATCGATATCGACTGATGACAATGCCGGGGCGACAGAAAGTGAGCTGGAAGTGGGGATGGTGGTGACCATCGATGGCACAGTCAATGATGATGGTGTGACGGGTGAGGCAACCTCAATTCACTATGAAGAACAGCTTAAAGGGCCTCTGGTTGGGACGGTGGATATAGCCAACCGGACGTTTACGGTGTTGGGACAAACCATTATTTATGATGATTTAACCTCCATTGGTTCGTTGGATCTGAGTACGTTGGTTAACGGTGATTTCCTTGAGATCAGCGGCTTTACCCGTGCAGACAATACCTTGTATGCCACCCGGATCGAGAAAGAAACCGGTTCAGTATCGACATATAAGGTGCAGGGCAATATCCGCAGCCTCAACAATGGTGCGCAAACCTTTGTACTTGGCGGACTCATCATTAACTATTCTTCAGCGAGTTTCGTTCAAACCTCCGCCTCAGCACTGGTCAACGGTATGGCTGTTAGGGTGAAAGGTGATGCAGCAAACTTTAACTCCGGCACCAGCACTTTTACCGTCAATCAGGTTAAATCCAAAGAAGAAAGCTATGAGGATGGTGAACGTGGAAGCCTTGAAGGGTACATCACCGCTTTCACCTCAGTCAGTGATTTTGAGGTCAATGGGGTCGCGGTGACTACTACATCCTCGACCCGTTACGATGACGGCAGTGCCGCGGGACTCGCCTTGAATGTGCGGGTGAAAGTGTTTGGCAGCTTCAACAGTGATGGTGAACTCGTCGCTAGCAAAATTAAGCTGCACAACGCCAGTAAAGTTGGACTCGAAGCCAATGTGACAGCGATTGATATCGGTGCAAGCTCTGTTAGCGTGCTCGGGGTGGAATTTGTCATTACCAATCAAACCAAAATGGAAGATGACTCTTCTGACAATGAACGCTTTTTCGATATCAACGATGTCAGTGTTGGTGACTTTGTGAAAGTGAAAGGGTTTGAAAGTAGCAGCGGGGATTACGTCGCCGCATTGTTTGAGCGTAAAAACGATGACAACGACAACCCGGAAATCAAAGGCAAAGTGACAGCGGTATCTGGCAGCAGCATCAGTCTGTTGGGGTTGACTCTCACGGTCGATGGCAGCACCACCTACAGTGGCGGTATCTCCGCTATCGGTGATATTTCCGTGGGTGATACGCTGGAGATAGAAGCAACGGATGCCTTGTTGGCCGTGAGTGTTGAGTTAGACGACTGAGCGCAATCGTGATTGCGTTTTTTCCAAAGGCAGCAGACGCTGCCTTTTGTCTTTTTTATCGCCATCAATGAGTTGCTATAGAAAACATTTCACTTGCTTCAATCGTCGATTCTCTGTACTATCCTGCCTCCAAATTCCCGGTCTTTTACTTTCGTTCCTTGCTTCCGCTGGATGACTGGGCCAAGCGTGGAAGCTGAATAATCCGTAAGGAGCAACCAATGCGTCATTACGAAATCGTATTCATGGTGCACCCTGATCAAAGCGAGCAAGTTGCTGGCATGATCGAGCGTTACACTGGTTCTATCAAAGAGTCAGGTGGTCAGATCCACCGTCTGGAAGACTGGGGCCGTCGTCAACTGGCTTACCCAATCAACAAACTGCACAAAGCACACTACGTTCTGATGAACGTTGAAGCTGAGCAATCAGTTGTTGATGAGCTGGAAACTGCGTTCCGCTTCAACGACGCTGTGATCCGTAACATGATCATGCGTACCAAAGGCGCTATCACTGAGCCATCTGTAATGATGAAGGCTAAAGAAGAGCGCGCACCACGTCGCGAAGAGCGTGCTGAAGCACAATCTGAAGACGAAGCAGCAGCTGAGTAATTTGATTTGATGACCAATCGGATTGAGCTAGCCGGTGTTCTCACCCAAGGCCCGATTCGAAAACAGAGTCCTGCCGGGATACCTCATTGTCACTTTGTGCTTGAGCATCGTTCGGACCAACAGGAAGCTGGATTGCCACGGCAAGTCTATTGTCGGTTACCGGTAGTAGTGAGCGGGCAAGGGTCGCAAAACAAAACACAGCATTTAGCTTTAGGCAGTAACATTAAGGTAAGTGGGTTTCTCGCTTATCAAACCGGCCGAAATGGCATAGGTAAATTAGTGTTACATGCCGATGAAATTATAGATATTTAGATCAGGAGATAAGCCCATGGCACGTTTCTTCCGTCGTCGTAAATTCTGCCGTTTCACTGCAGAAGGCGTACAAGAGATCGATTACAAAGACGTAGCGACTCTGAAAAACTACATCACCGAAGCTGGTAAAATCGTACCTAGCCGTATCACTGGTACCCGTGCTAAGTACCAGCGTCAGCTGGCACGCGCTATCAAGCGTTCACGTTACCTGGCTCTGCTGCCATACACTGACAAACATCAGTAATCGGCACTGTCCAAGTTAATAGAGGAATAGATAATGCAAGTTATTCTGCTTGATAAAATCGCGAACCTGGGTGGTCTGGGTGATCAGGTAACTGTTAAGTCTGGTTACGCGCGTAACTTCCTTATCCCACAAGGTAAGGCAGTAATGGCAACTAAAGCTAACGTTGAGCACTTTGAAGCACGTCGTGCGGATCTGGAAGCGAAAGTAGCTGAAGCTCTGGCTGCTGCAGAAGCACGCGCAGAGAAAGTTGCTGCACTGGAAGTGGTTGAAATCGCTTCTAAAGCTGGTGACGAAGGTAAACTGTTCGGTTCTATCGGTACTCGTGACATCGCTGACGCTGTAACTGCAGCTGGCGTTGCTGTAGCGAAGAGCGAAGTTCGCCTGCCAGAAGGTGCACTGCGTAACACTGGTGAATACGAAATCAGCCTGCAACTGCACTCTGAAGTATTCGCTACTGTTAAAGTTAACGTTGTTGCTGAGTAATTCAGACGCACGTAGCTTTGAAAAGACCGGCCTTATGGCCGGTTTTTTGTGTCTGGAATTTGGGAAAGTGAGCCTAGGAAAAGCAAAAGCGGCCCTGGTTCTTAGGACAAGAAGGTCCTAGGAAAGAGCAATTAGCTGCCTCTATGCGGATACCATCCAAAATCTTGTAGTACCCAGTACCCAGTACCCAGTACCCAGTACCCAGTACCCAGTACCCAGTCCCTAGAACTTGTACACCATACTCACGGTGAAAATAGAGTCTCGGTTTTTCAGCCCGGGTGGCACTTCATTGATGTAGTTTTGGGTGGTGCTGACCTTGATGGCCAGATCGCCAATCAAACGGGTAGACACCGCAGCCCGTGCTTCAAAGCTGGTGTTGCTGGGGCCGTAAATCGCTGTAATACGCCCTTCAAACAAAGCAGAGTCTGTCATCTGCCACGTCAGCGCAGCCTGTCCACGGGCAATGAATTCACGCACGTCGTTGGGCAGGATGAGATCATCGTCATCGATCTCATCAAGGTTAGGGGTCTGGTAACGAAAACCAGGACCAAGCTCCAGCAGCAAAGACAAATCTTCCCGCCACAAGGCTTGATAACCCAAGCCGACTGCAACAATCATATCCTCGAAATAAGGGCCATATTTGTCATCGGTAAAGGTGATGTTTCCCCACACATAGCGTTTCGGGTCGAACTTGTAGTTGGCCTGGCTTTCCAGTTCGCTTTTGCGCTTGTCTTCCTCGCCGTCTTTTTCAACCAGAAGGAATTTCGCCTCGGAGGTATGACGGTAGGGGCCTTCGGTGTAATTCACGCCAAGGCGGCTGTTCAGGGTCAGGGAGTCCGAGTTACCGGCAAGCGCCTGAAGCCCGAGTTCTACCTGAGATTGCCACGGATCATCCACTTCCGCATGGGCAAACAAAGGCAGTATGACCAGACAAAACAGAGACGCGTTTAACTGCGACGACGCCATATGGGTTACCATTACAACAACAAGACGCGCATTCTAGCGGAAACCGCCTGAAAATGGTCAGCAACAAGTTAAATTGGCAGGCAAAAAGTTGTCGCTTCCGCACCCGTCGTACCGATAGTTATTCTGGAAAGGTTCTGGGTATAATGGCGGGCGAAATGACAAGGTAATAAGTGATATGGCAGAGCAACGCAGCAAGCAATTTAACTCCAGCAAACCCAGAGACCGTCAGGTGGATGCCCTCAAGGTACCGCCGCATTCGCTCGAAGCCGAGCAGTCGGTGATCGGTGGCTTGATGCTGGATAACGAGCGCTGGGACAGCGTCGCAGAAAAAGTGGTCGCGTCCGACTTTTACAGCCGTCCGCACCGCCTGATTTTTGAAGGCACCAAACAACTGCTGGAGTCCGGTCAACCGCTTGACCTTATCACTCTTTCTGAGCACCTTGAAAAGCACAGCCAACTGGATGAAGTGGGCGGTTTTGCCTACCTGGCTGAGCTGGCGAAAAATACCCCGAGTGCGGCAAACATTGTGGCTTATGCGGATATTGTCCGTGAGCGCGCCATGGTGCGTAACCTGATCAGCGTGGCGAACGAGATTGCCGATGCCGGTTACGAGCCAGATGGCCGTACCTCAGAAGATTTGCTCGACATGGCGGAAAGCAAGGTATTCGCCATTGCCGAATCGCGTACCTCGGAAAACGAAGGCCCGCAGAACATTGACAGCGTGCTGTCCAAAACCCTTGAACGTATTGAAATCCTGTTCAAATCGCCACAGGACGGTGTGACGGGTGTGTCCACCGGCTTTGCCGACCTGAACAAGAAAACCGCCGGTCTGCAGGGCTCGGATCTCATCATTGTGGCGGCGCGTCCGTCGATGGGTAAAACCACTTTTGCGATGAACCTGTGTGAAAATGCCGCCATGGATCAGGAAAAGCCTGTCCTGATTTTCTCCCTTGAGATGCCTGCTGAACAGCTGATGATGCGTATGCTGGCATCGCTTTCCCGCGTTGATCAGACCAAAATCCGTACCGGTCAGCTTGATGACGAGGACTGGGCGCGTATTTCGTCGACCATGGGTATTCTGATGCAGAAGAAGAATATGTACATCGATGACAGCTCCGGCCTGACCCCAACGGACGTGCGCTCCCGTGCCCGCCGTGTGGCGCGTGAGCACGGTGGTCTGTCGATGATCATGGTCGACTACCTCCAGCTGATGCGTGTGCCTGGCCTTCAAGATAACCGTACCCTGGAGATCGCCGAGATCAGCCGCTCGCTCAAAGCGCTGGCAAAAGAACTGAACGTGCCCGTGGTTGCCCTGTCGCAGCTTAACCGCTCGCTGGAACAACGTGCCGACAAACGCCCAGTTAACTCTGACTTGCGTGAATCGGGGGCGATCGAGCAGGATGCCGACCTTATCATGTTCATCTATCGTGATGAGGTATATCATCCGGAAAGTCCGCTTAAGGGAATAGCGGAAATCATCATCGGTAAGCAGCGTAACGGCCCTATCGGCAGCGTGCGCCTCACCTTCCAGGGACAATACTCCCGCTTCGATAACTACGCAGGTCCTGCGTTTGATGAAGAATAACCGCGAGGTAGTATGAAAGCGGCCACGGCCATCATCCATACAGCGGCGCTGAACCATAACATTGACGTTATCCGCGCCCTGGCTCCAAACAGTCGTGTCTGGGCAGCCGTGAAAGCAATGGTTACGGCCATGGTTTGGTACCGGTTGCCAAGGCCTTGTCTTCACAGGCGGATGGCTTTGGCGTTGCCCGGTTGGAGGAAGCCGTAGCCCTACGGGCAGGCGGAATTACGAAGCCCATCCTGTTGCTGGAAGGGTTTTATTCTGCCACCGACTTGCCAGCCGTCAGTACCCACAAACTGCAAACGGCAGTGCATTGCATTGAACAGCTTGAGGCGCTGGAAAAAGCCCACCTCGAGCATCCGCTTCAGGTTTGGCTCAAATTCGATACCGGCATGCACCGCCTTGGGGTTCGGCCAGAGCAGGCGCATGAGTTTATCGAGCGCCTCAATGCCTGTCCTAATGTGGCAAAACCGCTGCATTTTATGAGCCACTTTGCTGTGCCGATGAACCGGAAAAGCCGCTGACCCAGCAGCAAATCGATTTGTTTGCACAACTGACAGACGGTCAGCCTGGGTTCAAGTCTCTGGCTGCCTCTTCAGGTAGCCTTACCATTCCAGCCAGTCACTTTGATTTTGTCCGTCCGGGGATCAGCCTGTATGGCATTTCGCCAATGGCTGAACGCACGGGGAAATCGTTTGGCCTCAAGCGGCGATGACCATGACATCCAGCCTTATCGCCGTCCGTGAAGCGAAAAAGGGCGAGTCGATTGGCTATGGTGCGCGCTGGACAGCGGAGCGTGATACTAAGCTTGGCGTGGTCGCCATTGGCTATGGTGACGGTTATCCGCGCGTGGCACCGAATGGTACACCTGTGCTGGTCAACGGCCGCCGTGTGACCATAGCTGGTCGTGTTTCCATGGACATGCTGACCGTGGATCTGGGGCCGGAGGCAACAGACCGTGTCGGTGATGAAGTGATCCTCTGGGGGGAAGACCTTCCAGTGGAAGAAATTGCGCAACATGTCGGTACCATCGGCTATGAGCTGGTGACCAACCTGACCTCACGCGTTGAGATTCTCTATACCTGAAGTAAGTTGTAGGTAGTGAAAAGAACATTGAATTCTAAGGCCGCAACCTTGGTTGCGGCTTTTTTGTATGCGCTTGCAGGGAAGCCTGCATTTGCCGATAACCGTTCCGATGCGTCACCGGATATCGAAGTGGTGCCACTGGCATTTTCCACCGAAGTGATGGGCTTTTCCGCCGGCATGGCCGGGCTTTGGAAAGGAGCAGGACAGCCTCAGGCCTCCCTGTTTGCTGCCGGTCTTGGTACCACCAAAGGCACCTGGATGGGCTTTGCGGCTGCGAACAACTACCTGTTGTCGGCAGACAGCCGCTGGTTGCTCGGAGGCCAGTTTTATGAGGCGGATTTCAAACAGTTTGATTTCTATCTCGGCCACGCCGCGGCCAATGACTCCCCTTACGATGGGCGAACAACCGCAGACAGCCGGGATGCCCAGCATCACCTGTCGTTCCGTTACATCCTGCCTTGGGGCGCCGCAACCGAAAACCCTATCCGTGCTGCGTTATCACCAGTGCGAGAGGTGACAGGCTCTGCGCCGTGGGAAAGCGGGGTTTCCTCAGTTGAGTTCCGACCTTTCTATCATTCCCGCACCCTGACCGGCGAGGGCGTGAATACACCCAGTGCGTTTTCAGATGCGACGTCGGTTCGTGGCCTGGAAACCCGCTTTAAGTGGGATAACCGAGACAGCGGTAACCGCCCGACGACAGGCAGTGCGAGTGAGCTGATCGTGTCATTCGACCCAGGCAGTGACGACAGCGTGAGCTGGTGGAAGTGGGAAGTAAACCAGAGCTGGTTCTGGGATGTGGGTGAGTGGGACAGTATCGCAAAGGAGCAGGTACTTGCACTCAATGTTTACACGGCAGATACCCCGAGCTGGAACGACACCTCGACAATCAACGGCCAGCTTGAATTCCGCCGTCCACCGGAGTTTGCCGCAGCGCGGCTTGGTGGGTTGTACCGCCTGCGCAGCTTCCAGTCCGGCCGCTACGCCGACCGTTCAGCGCTGAGCTACAGCGCGGAATACCGGGTGGTCCCGGAGTGGCAACCGCTGGGCGACCTGCCGGTGTTTAACTGGTATCAGGTGCCATGGTGGCAGTGGGTACTGTTTGCTGATGTGGGACGTGTGGCAGACGATTACGATTTGGCGACCCTGCACCAGGACATGAAATGGAGCGCCGGGGCGGCGATGCGTTTTCAGGTCGAAGGGATTGTGGTTCGCTCGGAAATGGCCGTCGGCAGTGAAGAGGGCATGTTCAGGGTGATGATCAACCAGCCGTTTGATAGCAAGGCGGGGCGCGTGGCGTCCCGCCTTTTCTTTACTCGCCCTGTAGCGTGACAACAATGCGCCGCGATCCACCTTGGTCACGGTGCTCCCCGAGATAAATGCCCTGCCAGGCGCCCAGTGCCAATCGTCCATTGGTGATGGGAACCGTCACGCTGGCACCGAGCAGGGACGCTTTGATATGCGCCGGCATATCATCATCCCTTCATAGGTGTGTTGGTAGTAGGGCGCGCGTTCAGGCACAGCGCGGTCAAAATGGGCATCCATATCGCTGCGCACCGTCGGGTCGGCGTTTTCATTGATGGTCAGGCTGGCCGAAGTGTGCTGGATAAAAAAGTTCGCCAGTCCCACTGACAAATGCTTGAGTTCGGGAAGCTGTTGAAGCAGCTCATCTGTCACAAGGTGAAAGCCGCGCGGACGGGCGCGAAGGGTAATGGTTTTTTGTGTCCACATTTAAAACAACCATCCTCACGGAAATTGCGTAAAGTTCAGGGCAACCATGATAGCCAAATGCAGCACAACGCAAAAACTGGTTATCTCTCGAACACTGACCTAGCGCAAAATAGTGGCGATATAAACATGACAACATGTCCCGCCCTAGCGTTGATGCGATCAACGTCGTAACATGACGCAATTCTGGAGCAGCCCTGTGGCTGCCGACCTCTGTAAGACGCGGGAGGGCAGTGCCCGCGATAACAGACTCTGTCTACAAAGGAACAATAACTATGTTGAAGTCCATCAATCCGACGCAAACCGCGGCATGGAAAGCACTGACCGCTCACTTTGAAGATGCGCAGGATTTGACCCTAACCTCGCTGTTTGCCAACGACGAAAACCGTTTTGACAAATTCTCGGTTCAGTTCGGTGACGATATCCTGCTGGATTACTCGAAAAACCTGATCAGTGAGCAAACGCTGGACAAACTGTTCGCGCTGGCGGATGAAACCGAAGTGAAAAGCGCGATTGAAGCGATGTTCCGCGGTGACAAAATCAACCACACTGAAGGCCGTTCAGTACTTCACGTTGCTCTGCGCAACCGCAGCAACAGCCCAATCGTGGTTGATGGCGAAGACGTAATGCCAGCGGTTAACGCGGTACTGGCGAAGATGAAGAGCTTCTCTGACCGTGTGATTGGCGGCGAGTGGAAAGGTTACACCGGCAAAGAAATCACTGACGTAGTGAACATCGGTATCGGTGGCTCTGACCTGGGTCCATACATGGTGAGCGAAGCGCTGGCGGCGTACAAAACCCGTCTGAACCTGCACTTCGTGTCCAACGTTGACGGTACCCACATTGCAGAAACCCTGAAGGGTCTGAACCCGGAAACCACCCTGTTCCTGATCGCATCAAAAACCTTCACCACCCAGGAAACCATGACCAACGCACTGTCTGCGCGTGACTGGTTCCTGGCAACGGCAGAAGATCAGGCGCACGTGGCGAAGCACTTCGCAGCGCTGTCTACCAACGGTCAGGCTGTGTCTGAGTTCGGTATCGACACTGACAACATGTTCGAGTTCTGGGACTGGGTTGGCGGCCGCTACTCTCTGTGGTCTGCGATTGGTCTGTCTATCTGTCTGTCTATCGGCTACGACAACTTCATTGAGCTGCTGGCCGGTGCACACGACATGGACAACCACTTCCAGAGCGCACCGTTCACCGAAAACCTACCGGTGCTGCTGGCACTGATTGGCGTGTGGTACAACAACTTCCACGGCGCAGAGTCGGAAGCTATCCTGCCTTACGATCAGTACCTGCACCGTTTCGCAGCGTACTTCCAGCAAGGCAACATGGAGTCTAACGGTAAGTATGTTGACCGTGACGGCAACCCTGTTGATTACCAGACTGGACCAATCATCTGGGGTGAGCCGGGCACCAACGGTCAGCACGCGTTCTACCAGCTGATCCACCAAGGCACCAAACTGATCCCATGTGACTTCATTGCACCTGCGATCAGCCACAACCCGCTGAGCGATCACCATCCAAAACTGATGGCGAACTTCTTCGCGCAAACCGAAGCGCTGGCATTCGGTAAGACCCGTGAACAGGTTGAAGCAGAATTTGTCGCTGCTGGCAAGTCGGCAGAAGAAATCGCCGAGCTGGCATCGTTCAAAGTGTTTGAAGGTAACCGTCCAACCAACTCCATTCTGGTGAAACAAATCACCCCACGCACCTGGGTGCGCTGATTGCTATGTACGAGCACAAGATCTTCGTGCAGGGCGTGATTTGGAACATCTACAGCTTCGATCAGTGGGGCGTTGAGCTGGGCAAACAACTGGCGAACCAAATCCTGCCTGAACTGGCAGATCAGGACGAAGTGACGAGCCACGACAGCTCAACCAACGGTCTGATCAACACGTTCAAACAATGGCGTGCATAAGCTGTTGAATGAATGAAAAAACGCCGCGATTGCGGCGTTTTTTGTATCTGGAATTCGACGATCAGTCGTCGAAGCAGATTTCGATGTAGGCGCGGCCGTATTCAGATTCGAATGGCATGAGAATGATTTGGCCTTCGCTTTTGTGGGTAATGGTGTGCTCACGGCCGGAAACCACAATCGGGGTCGCCATATCAAAGTCGAAACCTTTATCGGCCAGAATGCGCTTGGCACCACCGGTGACCATGTTGGTGATCTCGCCGACCATGTCCGTCACGTCAGCATCAATACCGGAAGGGCGCTCGCCCAACATGCGGCTCATGATTTCAAGCGCCAGCTCTTCTTCAAACGTAATAGAAAAAGAGCCCTTGGTTTGTGGGCCAATCATCCCGATCAGACCGGAAACATCACCTTTGGCGACTTCGGTCTTTTTGAGTTGAGGCTTTTTAGGCGTCACTTCCAGTTGTGCCATGGTGGTCAGAACATTCACCAGCGACGTTAAAAAAGGATTTACGAATTCAGCGCGCATAATTGTTATTTTCCGTCCTACTGCATTTTTTGTGTCGCCACCTGACAGGCGTGACAAATTCCATGTGTTTCAATAACGTGATGATTCACTGCAAAGCCAGCCTGATGAGCGGCAATCTCAAGAGCTGCTGAGAGTGTATCAACGTGACACTCTTCCACAGTGCCACAGGTATCGCATACCAACAATTGGGAGCAATGTTGCTCATGCCCCGGCAAACAACAGGCGATAAAACTGTTGGTTGACTCTACTTTGTGCACAAACCCCTGAGAAAGCAAAAAATCGAGCGCACGGTAAACCGTCGGGGGTTTAGCCTGTGGCTCAGTCTCTCTTAACACGTCCAGCAGATCATAGGCGCTGATCGCTCGCTTACTCTGGACGATGATTTCGTACACCCTCTCACGCTGTGCCGTCAGACGCACACCGCGTTGCTCACAGAGCGACTGGGCCCGGGCAATGAGTTGTGAAAGATTGGCCATAAGACCTCAAAAATCAGGCTGAAGCCGTCATTCTATCACAGCAAACAAAACAAGCACCCGCAAGCCCGTGACCACGGTTCGCCTTTCTACCATTGTAGTGGAAGGTCGATATGAATTTCCGTGCACTTGCTGATTTTTTGAGCTTTTTTCACCACAAAGCGTGACCTGGGTAGTCCGCGGCCGGGAGAAAATGAGATTGACCGGGGTTGGGATGCTGTGTTGATCCCGCCATCTTTCCCACTCGTTTTACTTGCTTTCAAGCTGTTCGCCTTCCAAGTAACATATCGGATAATACGCCAAAAATTACGGAGAAATATCATGGAAGTCAGTCAGGTTGCGTTTATTGGTCTGGGCGTGATGGGGTATCCCATGGCAGGACATCTCGCCAATGCCGGGATCAGTACCCGCGTGTACAACCGAACCACAGCCAAGGCGCAGCAATGGCACAGGAATATGGCGGTGATGTTGGCATTACCCCGAAAGCGGCGGCTCAGGGCGCGCAGGTAGTCGCAATGTGCGTGGGTAACGATAATGACGTGCGCAGCGTGGTATACGGAGATGAGGGCGTTTTGGCAGGCATGATGACTGGCAGTGTGCTGGTGGATCACACTACCACGTCAGCTGAACTGGCTGAAGAGCTGGCAGCAGCCTGTCAGGAAAAAGGCATTCACTTTATTGATGCGCCGGTTTCCGGTGGTCAGGCAGGCGCCGTGAACGGTGCCCTGACCATTATGTGTGGTGGTGATGCTGACATTTTCGGGCAAATTGCCCCGCTTCTGAAAGCCTATGGCAAACAGGCGACCCTGATGGGCACGCATGGTCAGGGACAACGTTGCAAGATGGTCAACCAAATTTGCATCGCCGGGATCTTGAGTGGCCTGAGTGAAGCTGTGTTGCTGGCGAAAGAATCCGGCCTTGATGTGGCGCAGGTAGTGGATGTGCTTAAGCACGGTGCCGCGGGTTCCTGGCAAATGGAAAACCGTGCAGTCACCATGGCAGAGGGTAAGTTCGATTTTGGTTTTGCTATCGACTGGATGCGAAAGGATCTGGGGATTTGCCTTGAAGAAGCGCAAAAGCATGGGTTATCCCTGCCGCTGACCGAGAGTGTGGACAGCCGTTATGCGGATCTTCAGCAGCAGGGACTTGGCCGTATGGATACCTCGGTGCTTATCAAATCACTGGGCAAATAGCCGGACACGCCGAAACACACAAAGGTTTTGCGGTTTTGGTGCCCACGATGGATTTCCCAAATGGCTAAGCCGCCTGAAATAAAAAATCCCTGAGCCAGGCTCAGGGATTTTTGTCTGTTAAGCGTGTCCGCTTAAAAACCGGTCAGGTTACAGGTAGTAACGTACGCCCAGTTTCCACTCGTTGTTGTCTTCCTGGGTACCGTCCAGACCGAACTGGTAACCTGCGAAAGTAACAAACTTAGGGGTGAACTTGTATTCAGCCTGGATTGCAGAGGTTGCGTAAACAGTGCTGTCTTTCACTTCGTCAGTCACGGCTTCGTAGTTCACGCTCAGGTTTACACCGTTGCTCAGCGCGTAGCCTGCCAGAAACTCCATCGCATTGGTTTCTGCCAGATCATCAATCATGTACTCGCCCATGGAGTACACACCTGCCAGGTACAGGCCTTTGCCCCATGAACCGTAGCTTGCACTGAAGATGTGTGATTCAGCGGTGTGGATGCCCACATCACCTGTAGTGAAGGCGTAGTTCAGGCCAATCGCTGATACGTTGTAGCTGATTGCTGCTTGCAGGCGTTGCTCGTACTCATCGTGCGCACCTTGCCAACCTGCTGCCATTGTCAGTGATTGTGATTCACCCAGTTCCAGCGTATTGGTGTAGCTCACCATTTTATCCGCGCGGCCAGTGCCCAGGTTCGCATGGTCGTTGTAGGTGAAGTCGTTAGCGTACGCGATAGGCTTATCGGTTGGCGCAACGGCGTTGTAGTAAGGTGCCCATTGAGTACCTACAACAACACGGCCAGCATCTTCATGCGTCAGACCGATGTAACCCAGACGGGTAGTGAATGCGTTTGCGCCATTGGTCAGGTAGTTCAGTGCCCATTCGCCTTTGGCGTCAGCAACAAAACCATTGCCCATATCGTGGGTTGCGTTGAAGTTCAGACGTGGAGACGCTGAAATTACTTCCAGTTCACCGTTTTCTGAGTCGTGAAGCGCGACAGAGACGTGGCCACCAATCGCGAATGTAGAACCGTCTGCATTATAAAGCTCGACTGCAACCGCTTGAGAAGTGAAAACAGAAGAGGCGATAGCAATAGCGAGTAAGTTTTTATTCATTGTTTTTATTTCCATTTAATAAATCGTCTGTTAGGTCCAAAACAGCCAAAAGCGTTGAAAACGCTCATTACTTGTTAACAGGCTCGCCTCGAATGTATTCCATAACTCACTGATTTATTTCATGAAACAATATAAAAAGAACAAAAAATATAATAAATGCGTTACCTTTCAGATGTTTATGCTGAATTTATGGGTTTGTCATTTACTCAGATGGCGGGAAAACAAGGTTGATGGGGTTAAATAAATGCATGAGCAAATGTGCGGCACGCCCAGGATGTCTGCGATTCGCGTCACTCATTTTGACGGTTTTAACGTCGGTGTTTGGTATGTTTAAAGCCTGCTAATGGGAACGCAGCGAAGCAAAAGCTGTGCAGTAGTTGTATTGCGAAAGAGACGTCGGGTTTAACCGCTCTGGTATCACAAACTGGATGGGTCTATGGTAGTAACCACTGTTGAAGGTGCGACTTGTTAGGAAAGGACATGCATTTTACATACGTCAATCCAACTGTAATTCATTTTGGCAAAGGCCAAATCAGTGCAATCCAAAGTGCCATTCCTGCCGGCAGCAAAGTGCTGGTGATTTACGGTGGTGGCTCGATCAAACGCAACGGCGTGTATGAGCAACTTGCCAAAGCGTTGGAAGGCCATGAATGGCTGGAGTTTTCCGGGGTAGAACCAAACCCGACCCGCGAAACCATGGACAAAGCTGTTGCTATCGTCAAAGAACAAGGCGTGGATTTTATTCTTGCCGTGGGCGGCGGCTCAGTGATCGATGGTTCCAAGTTTGTCGCGGCAGCGGCGAAATATGACGGTGATAGCTGGGACATCATGACCGGCAAACACACGGTGACCGAAGCGCTGCCGGTTGGTGCAATTCTGACGTTGCCGGCGACAGGCTCTGAATCAAACAGTGCAGCGGTAGTGACCTATGCCGCAGAGCAATCAAAGCGTGGCTTTTTCTCGCCAGCGGTACAGCCCAAATTTGCCGTGCTTGACCCTGACGTGATGAAAACTCTGCCAGAGCATCAATTGCTCAATGGCATTGTTGATGCCTGGGTGCATATCTGTGAGCAGTACCTGACCTATCCAACGGGCAATATGGTGCAGGAAGGATACGCTGAAAGCCTGCTTAAAAACCTCTTGGTACTGGGCGCACAGTTCGGTGAGCGCGACAATGATGCGTGGCGTGCAAACCTGATGTGGACAGCCAACCAGGCGCTCAATGGCATGCTGGCTTCCGGTATTCCACATGACTGGGCAACCCATATGATTGGCCATGAACTCACGGCGCTTTGGCATGTTGACCACGCGCGTTCCCTCGCCATCGTCCAGCCCTCACTACTGCGTGACCAACTTGACGCCAAACGCGCCAAGCTCGAACAAATGGGTCGCAATGTGTTTGGATTTGCCGACGCTGACGATCTGGCTGCCAAGACCATTGATGCGATTGAAAGTTTCTACCAATCACTGGGCGTTGACACTCAGTTCACCGCACCGGATATGACAAAAGCGCAGGCGATTGATGCGGTTATTACCAAACTGGAGGAGAACGGAATGGTGGCGATTGGCGAACACCAGGCCATAACACCTGAGGTTACCCGCCGTATTCTGGACAGCGCATTCCAGTAACACGCAACTGAGTACTATCAAGCCGGATACCTTATGTGTTCGGCTTTTTTGTTTTTTGGGGGTATGCCCATTGGCAACCATGGTTGACGCAGAACTATCCCGACTTGGGTATTGGGGAGACATCGGGTAGAATCCGCACACTTTTTTATCAGGTACTGTATGTAGACAGTGCCATCGAGTGACCAATAGCGACGAGGTTTATCCATGCTGAACGAAACAACTGACATCCAAAACGCATCATCGGGCGACGTGCTTGAGGGTGTGTCCTACCCGTCAGCGCGCTTCAGTGTGGCTCCGATGCTTGATTGGACTGACCGCCACTGCCGCTACTTCCACCGTATCCTTTCCAAGAATGCACTGCTGTACACCGAGATGGTGACGACCGGTGCCATCATTCACGGTAAAGGCGACTTTCTGGCGTATAACGAGGAAGAGCATCCGCTGGCGCTGCAACTGGGTGGTTCCAACCCAGTCGATCTGGCGCATTGTGCCAAGCTGGCGGTGGAACGTGGCTATGATGAAATCAACCTCAACGTCGGTTGTCCGTCTGACCGCGTTCAGAACGGCCGTTTTGGTGCCTGCCTGATGGGTGAAGCCGAACTGGTTGCCCAGTGTGTTGCGGCAATGAAAGAGGTGGTGGACGTACCGGTAACGGTGAAAACCCGTATCGGTATCGACGATCAGGACAGCTATGACTTTTTGGTGGACTTCGTGCGCACTGTCAGCGAAAAAGGCGGTTGCACCGATTTCACTATCCATGCCCGTAAAGCCTGGTTGTCTGGCCTGAGCCCGAAAGAAAACCGTGAAATCCCGCCACTGGATTACCCGCGCGTATACCAGCTGAAAAAGACTTCCCACACCTGACCATGGGGATTAACGGCGGCATCACCTCGCTGGAGCAGTGCGAAGAACACCTGCAGTTTATGGATGGCGTGATGGTTGGCCGTGAAGCGTACCAAAGCCATACATGCTGGCGGAAGTTGACAGCCGTCTGTTTGGCAGCAATGCACCAATCATCAAGCGCAGCGATGCCGTAAAGGCGATGTTCCCTTACATCGAAGCGGAGCTGAGTAAAGGCACTTACCTGAACCACATCAGCCGCCACATGCTGGGTCTGTTCCAGAACATGCCGGGTGCACGTCAGTGGCGCCGCTACATCAGTGAAAATGCTCACAAGCCCGGATCGGGCATTGAAGTGCTGGAGCTGCGCTGGCGAAAATTCCAGAACATCTGGATGTGTAACCACACTGGTTAAAAAAGCCACTTTATGTGGTGTAAATTGCTAAATCTTTTAGAAGGCGTCACAGGCAGTTGTGACGACTTTTTGCTATCTATTTGATTATTAGGTTTATTGTAAAGTTGGCCTGCTTCGTGCAATGACGTCTACATCAATGGAACGTCACGTACCTTAGGAGGGTCAGATGATTGAGTTTCTGTTTCTGGTTGGTTTTACCATTGCGCTGTTGGCGACAGGTTTGAGCTTCATCGGCATCATCGCTGCATGGCGGTAGGGTTTATCGTGATGGCTCTGGCCGGTATGGTTGGCTGATGTTTAAGTTGCTGCCATGGATTGTGTTGATTGCGGTGATTGTATGGCTGCTTAAAGGTAGGGATAAAACCGCACACCAGTGCCGCGACTATTGTTACAAACGCTCCCGCCGTTACCACAATGCGCGCCGGTACTGACCGGCGCCCGCCTTGCAGGGGCAGACAGCGTTATTGACTTATTCCGCATAAAAATCCGGCAGGATGTGCGGAATATTTGTCTTGGTTTTGCTATAGTGCTCGCAAACATAAACTCAAAAATGTAAGGCGGAGCCCTTTCAAATGAAAAAACTAAACCTTTCTCTTGCTGCGCTGGCAGTGGCAGGCGCATTTTCAATGCCGGCTCAGTCAGCAGTGCTTCTTGGGGCGAAAGTGGGCGCAGATGCGTGGTACGCGGATGCGAAAATCAACGACGTTCGTGCCGATGACGCAAGTGTTCAGCCATCTTACTACGCCGCTTTTGAACACTTTATCCCGCTGATCCCTAACGCGAAAGTGCGTTACACCGGCGTGGAATCTGCAAAATTCAACACCGATTTCTCCCAGTATGACTTCATTGCGTACTACGAAATCCTGGACAATGACCTGCTGTCTTTCGACATCGGTCTGAACCTGCAAAACTTCACTGGCCGCTTCGCAGGCCAGCAGTTTGACGAGTGGCAGCCAAACGTATACTCAGACGTGCGCCTGGGCATTCCTGCAACGCCAGTATCACTGTTCGGTAGCTTCAGCTTTGGTAGCTACGACGAAAACAACACCGTAGACGGTGAAGCAGGTATCCTGTTCACTGTGGGCCTGGTGGCTGCTGACCTGAACTTCAAAGCGGGCTACCGCATTCAGGACTACGATTTCAACTACTTCGCGACCAAGCAATCGTTCCAAAACGACGGTTTCTTCGGTGGTGTAGAGCTGAACTTCTAATCTTCGGATTAGCAGACAAAAACCGCGCTCCGGCGCGGTTTTTTGTGCCTGCAATCTGGTGAATTCAGCCGCCTTTCTTTCCGGTTTCTTTGACGGGCTGGAAGCCAATGACTGCCAGTACCACGAAGGCAAAGGTACAACCCGCCACCACCAAAAGTGCATTGAGGTTGAGCTGTTGGTAGAGGGCAAAACGGATCAGTTCGACCCCGAAGGTGAAGGGGTTAAAACGGCAAATCTCATACAGCCATAAACTGGCTTCCTGCATTTTCCACAGCGGATAAAGGGCGGAAGAGAGAAAGAACATCGGGAAGATGACAAAGTTCATCACCCCAGCGAAGTTTTCCAGCTGTTTGATGCGAGAAGCAATCACAATCCCGAGAGCACTCAGCATCAGGCAACCAGGAAAAGGGCGGGGATCACCATCAGATATCCCATGGGGGAAAGCGGCCTGTCATACAGGGCGGCAATCACCAGAAACGCCCCCACCTGCAACACGCTCACCAGGCGCTCGCGATCTGCTTGGACAATAGCAGAAACGGCCGGGGCAGCGGGCTGGTCAGCAGCACCTTGATACTGCCCATCTCGCGGTCATACACAATCGACAGGGAGCTTTGCATGCCGTTGAACAGCAAAATCATGGCGCACAGTCCGGGCAGGATATATTCCTCGTAATTGATGTAGGTGCTGTAGGGCTCCATGATAGCGATGCCGAGCGCGGCGCGGAAACCGGCGGCAAACACCACCAGCCAGAGCAAAGGGCGCACCAGACTGGCCGCGAAACGTGCCCGCTGGGAAAAAAGCGCAACCACTCGCGGTAGCAAATGCCGACAAAGGCGTACCAGTATTTCATGCACCACGCTCCGTGCCGTCATCGGCTGTCAGGGTAGCAAACACTTTGGCGAGGGTCGGGTGCTGGTGGAGCGTGCGCAACTCCTGAGCGGTATTGTGTGCCCGAAGTTTACCTTTGTGGAGGATCACCACATCGTCTTTGTCGTCCACCTCTTCAATCAGGTGAGTGGCCCACAGCACGCAAAGCGGTTGCTGGTCGCAGAGCGAACGTACCGCGTCAGACAGCGAAGATCGCGCCTTGGGATCGAGGCCACTGGTGGGTTCGTCCAACAACAAAATCGATGGTGAGTGCATCAATGAACGCACCAGCTCAGTACGGCGGCGGTGACCGCCGTTGAGGCTGCGAACTTTGTCATTGAGCCTGTCCGCAAGGGAAAAGTGTTCCAGCAAAGGCGCGGCTTTCTTCAGGCTTTGCGTTTTGCTGAAACCGTGCAGCGCCCCGTAGTAACTGAGGTTTTGCCCCACGGTTAAGTCCAGATCCAGGGTATTTTGCTGGAACACCATACCAAGCTTTGCCATGGTGTTCCGGTCGGGCTTTTGACCCAAAAGATGAATTTCGCCCTGTTGCACCGGGGTCAACCGGGTCAGGAGTGAAAACAGGGTACTTTTTCCGGCGCCGTTGGGGCCGAGTAGCATATGCAGGCCGCGCACAAGGGAGAATGAAACCCCATCCAATGCGCAGCGCGTGCCGTAGTGGTGAGTAAGTGCAGAAACATCAATCATGCGCCGGGATCACCGTCTCCTATTCAACCTGACGTACCGCCACGCCCCAAGGGTAGCGGCCAACTTTCACCGTTTTGATCACTTCGCGGTTAGGCACATCAATGATGGAGACATCGCCGCTGACCCCGTTGGTGGCGAGCAGTCTGTCCTGCGCTTCATTAAACGCCATTTGCCACACGCGGCGGCCGACCAGCAGGTAATCTTCCACTTCCAAGGTGTCAGTATTGACCACCGCAACGTGGTTTGCAGGCCCCAGTGCGACAAAAGCGGTTTTACCGTCACCGGTAATTTGCACACCCACCGGCTGCACTTTGTCCTTGTGCACCCCTTTGGGGGCAAAGCCAATTTTCTTGATGATCTCTTTGCTGTCGGTATCAATCACCGACACCGTACCGCCAATCTCTGCACTGACCAAAGCTGTTTGCCGTCAGGCGTGAAGGTGGCGTAGCGCGGGCGGGCGTCCACCAGGGTGTTGTGCACCATCTGGTTGGTTTCGGTATCAATCCAATGCGCCATATTGGAGGTTTCTGAGGTGATGATCGCCATTTTTCCGTCCGGGCTGACCGCCACCCCTTCCGGCTCAACCCCTACCTCTACCTGCGCGATAACACTGGAGCCTGGGATGTCGACCACCGTCATCAGGGCATCATCTTCGTTGGCGATATAGAGGCGCTTGCCATCCGGGCTCAGGGCAAACAGTTCCGGATCTTCACCGGATGGCAGCTCACCGACGATAGTATTGGTGGCCAAGTCCATGATCTGTACGGTGTCAGATTCACTGGCACAGATATAGAGCTGGGTACCGTCTTTACTGATCTCAATTCCCCGCGGACGATCCCCGACCTCAATGGTGTCCGTCACTTCCATGGTGTCCATGTCGATCACGCTGATGGTGTCATCCTTTCATTGGCAACATAGGCCACTTCCTTGGCAAGGGCAGGTGACGCGAACAGCGCTGCCAGGGTCATGGCAAGCAAGGGTTTGGGAAAGTTCATGGTGATGTCCTTCTGTTAACTGTCAGGTTTCCAACAGGGTTCAAAACTGGCGGCACTCACTTTGCGCTTCATCGACACCGAGGGAGTCGAGTTCGTTGCGCGGATGCAAGAAACCGTCAAACGGGGCACTGGCCACCAGCGCCTGGGCATCGAACAAGGGCACGGTTTGCCGCAGTTGACCGTTCCATGGCCGGTAGGTGAGCTTGCGCCCTTTATAGGCCGCAAGCTGGAATTTATCGCTCATGATAAAAGGCAAAACCGTGGCCACATCACCGCTGTTGAGCACAGTGACGGCCTCATTGACGGAACGCACCGCCACCCAGGCGGCGAAGTCTTTGGTTGTCATTGGGCGGTCGAATTTTTTGGTGAAGCGGTTTTGAAGCTGAACCGCACCCCACTGTTCAATCACATAGCTCCAGCCATCAGCGCGCAGGCCATGGGTGCCAATGACAGGGCGGGGAAGCCAGGTGTTGTAGGGGAGGTGCTGGCCGAAAAGGTTGCTTTCATCAATCACCCACACCGCGTCGTAATCACTCGCCTGGGTGAAAAGGGGCAGCTCGGCGGAAGCAGTGCGGCGAAGGTCGGTATCAAAATTCCACACCTTCTCTTTGATGATTTTCTGGTTGAACTTCGTGAGTGATGATTTGGTCGCAGTGAGAAACTTGGCATCGGCATCGGTGATACCGGAAACCAGAAACACCTCAGTCAGCCTGCGGACACGAAGCCACTGGCCGAGGCATCAGCGCGCATACCATAGCTCAGCGCAGTATGCAGGGTATTGGGCAGGCATACCGTGGTACGCAGAGCGTCATCCTGATTGCCGACATTGAAAATCAGGGCGTCGTCCGGCAATGCCTTTCGCAGGCCTTGTAGCAGCGGGGTGTCGAGGTCGGCGAGGAAAAAGCGCATGCCGGTGTCATACCATGCCTTGGCCGCAGCATTGATTGCCGCCGGGTCGTCACTGGTTTCGGTGTGGATGCTGTACTTCTGGCCAAGAAATTTGCCAGTGCCATTAGCGTCACTGACTGCAAGCTCTGCCCCTGATTCACCGTTATTTTCCGGCTCAGCCAGATACTCGGGAACGGCGGTGGTGGTTTCCACCGGCTGCCTCAAAAGGCCAAATGCCACCTCTACGGCATAGGCTTTAGCTGCGCCAGTCAGCATAAGCAAGACGCTGATGATGGCGAGGTAATTCCCTGTTTTTCCGGTGCTTGATTCCCGTTTCTTCATTCACACAGCCCGCTTTTAATCACGTTATTACTGTATGCGGCCGCCATGCTGTTTGCCAAAAGCAGGTCGAGACTTTGGCAAAATTCATCCCAAAGAATGAGGAATATCCCCGCTTTTGTACCATGTTCTCAACGCACTGCCGCTCCTACACTTTTTCCAGCACCGCAAATTAGGAGCCAGAGAAACATGGAAAAGGTTGAACGAAACATCTGCGTTATTACCGCTGTTGCACTGCTGGGCTTTTTCGGCACGCAAATGGCATTCGCCCACGGCAACGTCACCCCGCAATCTATCGATACGTCCACCATTCCCACCCTTGGCGAAGAGTGGTCAGACACCAATCCCTACCGTGAAGTGGAAGGGGATGTTCGGGTGGAAGTCGAGCGCATCGGCGCCTCGGCCTACAACCAGAACTGTGCCGATGCCATGGCCTGGAAGGCATTTCCGGCGGCATCGCCCCGGATCTCAGAATGCTGGCGCCGGATTACGACGGTGACGAGTGGTACATCTACCGTGTCCAGAATGGCGCAGTGCGTAACGGTGCGGTTTACATGCCGAAAATGACCGAGCACCTCAACCAGGAAGCGCTGTGGGCTATCCGCACCTGGCTGGAATCCGTGGCACCGGAAAACGGCTAACAGGGAGGGCGGAAGATGCGAAAACTGATGGTCACCCTCTGTTTGATGCTGGGATTGAGCCTGTCACAGCCATTACAGGCGCTCTCCTACGATGACATCCAGGCGCGTGGGGAGATTGCCATTGCGGTGTATCGCGATTTTCCGCCCTATTCCTTTACCGATGAAAACGGCGAACCGGCCGGGATAGACATTGAGCTCGCCAAGGCATTGGCGCATGGGCTCGGCGTCAAACTCGATTTGCGCTGGATGACACCGGACGAAACGGTCGATGACGACATGCGCAATTACCTCTGGAAAGGATGAATCTCACCAGTGAAGACGGTCAGCGGGTCAAGGCTGATGTGATGCTGCGGGTACCTTACGACAGGGAGTTTGCGTTTAAGCGTGATGATTTGGGGCTGCCTGCCCATGAGTTAGTGCACATGTTCGCCCCGTATCAGCGCGAGCGCTGGGCTATGGCCTACGATGCTGCGCAGATGGACAAACCGCAAACCGCAGCCCGGTTTATGTATTACCCCGTCGGCGTGGAAGTCGACACCGTTCCCCAGTTTTACCTCACTACCGCCATGGGCGGTCGTTTCCGTGATAACACCCACACCTTCCCCAGCGTGCCCGAGGCTTTCCGTGCCCTGCGAAGCGGCGATGTCGCATGGTGATGGGCATGGCTTCCCAGCTTGAGTGGCTGCACCAAAAGCCAGGCGGGGAAGGGAAAAAAGCACCAACCGAACAACTGACCGAGCTGGCCTTTCCCCTGCTTGGCCGCAGCGACTGGGAACTGGGAATGGCGGTACATGCCAACTACCGCCAGCTTGCCTATGCGCTGGAAGACATTGTGATGGAACACATCAACAACGGCGATTTTATCCGCTGGGGAGAGAAATACGGGGTCGATTACCAGCTCCCGGAGCGCTTTCTCTCGGCGCAAACCGATCCAGAAATAATGACAGGAACACAGTAAACCCTACGTAAAACTTGGCGCCTGCCGTCGCCGGTGGGCAGAACAACAACGACAGAACGTGCTTGCGAAAGCATGCGCCATCAAAGAGGTATCCTTATGACAACGAAGTCATTCAAACGCTGCGGTCTTTCAGCCGCGCTCTTGCTCGCAATGACGGCCACACCGTCTTTTGCGGGCGTCACGGACCAAGATATCCTCGCCGATCAGCAGACCACAGAGGATGTGGTGACTTACGGCATGGGACTTCGTGGTCAGCGCTACAGTCCACTGGAAATGGTGAACAAGGAAACGGTGGAAGAAATCCGTCCGGTCTGGGCCTTTTCTCTCGGTGGTGAGAAGCAGCGCGGTCAGGAAAGCCAGCCGTTGATCAAAGACGGTGTCATGTATGTGACCGGCTCTTACTCGCGCGTCTACGCCATTGACGCCAAAACCGGTGACGAACTGTGGCAATACGACGCCCGCCTGCCTGATGGCATCATGCCTTGCTGTGACGTGATAAACCGCGGCGTAGCGCTGTATGACGATCTGGTTATCTTCGGTACCCTGGATGCCAAACTGGTGGCCCTGGATGCCAAAACCGGCAAGGTACGCTGGAAGAAAACCGTAGAAAACTATCAGGACGGTTACTCCATCACCGCCGCACCAATTGTGGTGAAAGGCAAGGTGATCACCGGGGTGTCCGGTGGTGAATTCGGTATCGTCGGTAAAGTGCGTGCCTATGATGCCAAGACCGGCAACCTGGTGTGGGAACGTCCTACCGTGGAAGGCCACATGGGTTACGTGTGGAAAGACGGCAAGAAACTGGAGAACGGTATTTCCGGTGGTGCACCGGGTAAAACCTGGCCGGCGGATTTGTGGAAAAGTGGCGGCGCGGCGCATGGCTCGGTGGGACTTATGATGCCGACACTGACCTTCTGTTCTTCGGTACCGGTAACCCCGCGCCCTGGAACTCCCACATGCGTCCGGGCGACAACCTCTTTTCTTCCTCCCGTCTTGCGATTGACCCGGACGACGGCAAAATCGTCTGGAACTTCCAGACTACCCCGCACGATGGCTGGGATTTCGATGGTGTGAACGAGCTGATTTCGTTTGATTACACCGAAAACGGCAAACCGGTAAAAGCGGCGGCTACCGCTGACCGTAACGGTTTCTTCTACGTGCTTGACCGTACCAACGGCGACTTTATCCGCGGCTTCCCGTTCGTGGACAAAATTACCTGGCTGAAGGGTTGGATGAGAACGGCCGTCCGAAATATATCGCCAGCAACCGTCCGGGTAACCCAGGTGATGCCAAACAGGGTGAAACCGTGGTGGCAGCGCCATCTTTCCTCGGCGGTAAAAACTGGATGCCAATGGCTTACAGCCAGAAGACCGGTCTGTTCTATGTGCCTGCCAATGAGTGGCAAATGGATATCTGGAACGAACCGGTGGGCTACAAAAAAGGGGCGGCGTACCTCGGTGCAGGCTTTACCATCAAGGCGCTGAATGACGATTACATCGGCGTGCTGCGCGCCTACGATCCGAAGACCGGTGAGCGGGTATGGGAATACAAAAACTACGCGCCGCTGTGGGGCGGGGTGCTGACCACGGCGGGCGGTCTGGTCTTCACCGGTAACCCTGAAGGCTATCTGCTGGCGTTTGACGACAAAACCGGTGAGCTGCTTTACAAATTCAACACCGGCTCCGGTATTGTCGGCAGCCCGGTCACCTGGGAAATGGACGGCGAGCAATATATTTCTGTGCTCTCTGGCTGGGGTGGCGCGGTACCACTGTGGGGTGGCGACGTAGCCAAACGGGTTAAAAACTTCAACCAGGGCGGCATGGTCTGGACGTTCAAACTGCCTAAAAAGGGCTAACTCATAGCCTTTACCTGAAACCTTTCAAAGCCGGACATTCGTCCGGCTTTTTTGTCTGCTTTTTCCGCTGTATTGCCACCAAATGGTGCAACGCTATGGTGCAAACTAACGCGTATCGGTTTCAGCCCTGAGACGCCAATTTTCAGGCGCCCACGCGATACTGGAGGCGGGTTTGTTGTCTGCCCAGACTGAGACTCCTCCCCGTCATCTCACTCCAAAGTATGAGATTTTGCCAACCAAGGGGCGATGGTGGGATCTGGGGGTGATTCCATACTCTATGTACAACGCCTGACAATGGTCTTTGGGGACTTGTCAGGGACGACACAGGGAAATCACCAATACACAGGGGTGGACAATGATATACGCAAAACCAAATACCGACGGAGCTGTCGTTAACTTTAAGGCGCGTTATGCAAACTACATCGGTGGTGATTGGATTCCGCCAGTCAAAGGACAGTATTTTACGGACACCTCGCCTTGCACAGGTGATCCCATCGCTGAGATCCCACGCTCAACAGCCGAAGACATCGAGCTGGCGCTGGACGCCGCCCACCAGGCAAAAGCAAGCTGGGGTGCAACTTCGGCCACTGAGCGCTCCAACATCCTGCTCAAGATTGCTGACCGCATCGAAGCCAACATTGAATATCTGGCGGTGGCGGAAACCTGGGAAAATGGTAAGGCTGTGCGTGAGACGCTCGCCGCTGATATTCCGCTTTGTGTCGATCACTTCCGTTACTTCGCCGGTGCGATTCGCGCGCAAGAGGGCTCTGCGGCTGAGATTGATGCCAATACCGTGGCCTACCACATTCATGAGCCACTCGGCGTAGTCGGCCAGATCATTCCATGGAACTTCCCGCTGTTGATGGCGGCATGGAAACTGGCGCCAGCACTGGCGGCGGGTAACTGTATTGTCCTGAAACCGGCTGAGCAGACACCGACGACCATCCTGCTGCTGGTAGAACTGATTGGCGATCTCCTGCCACCGGGCGTACTGAACGTGGTTAACGGTATGGGCTGAAGCGGGTCAGGCACTGGCAACCTCCAACCGTATCGCGAAAATCGCGTTTACCGGTTCAACAGCGATTGGTAACCATGTCCTGCGCTGCGCCGCTGACAACCTGATCCCATCTACCGTAGAGCTGGGCGGCAAGTCGCCAAACATCTACTTTGAAGATGTGATGGATCAAGAAGATGAGTACATCAGCAAAGCCATCGAAGGTTGTGTGCTGGCGTTCTTTAACCAAGGCGAGGTGTGTACCTGTCCGTCACGCCTGCTGGTTCAGGAAAGCATTTACGATGAATTCATTGCCCGCGTGATTGAGCGCGCCAAGGCGATCAAACACGGCAACCCACTCGATACTGAAACCCAAGTGGGTGCACAGGCATCGAATGAACAATTCGAGAAAATTAAAGGCTACTTTGATATCGGCCGTGCAGAAGGTGCAGAAGTACTGCTGGGCGGTTCTGCGGCAGACTTCGGTGGCGGTTACTACATCCAGCCAACCATTTTTCAAAGGTGAAAACCACATGCGCGTGTTCCAGGAAGAGATCTTCGGTCCTGTGGTCAGCGTGGTGACCTTTAAAGATGAAGCAGAAGCACTGGCGATTGCCAACGACACCGAATATGGCCTGGGTGCCGGTCTGTGGACGCGCGACATGAACCGCGCATACCGCATGGGACGTGCGATTGAGGCCGGTCGTGTATGGACCAACTGTTACCACCTCTACCCAGCGCACGCTGCGTTCGGTGGTTACAAGAAATCCGGTATCGGCCGTGAGAACCATAAGATGATGCTCAACCACTACCAGCAAACCAAAAACCTGCTGGTCAGCTACGACATCAACCGCTGGGCTTCTTCTAAACCGTTTTATTGTTCGAGTCCTTGTCTGGTGGCCGACGGCAGCGCATCCTCCCGTGCTGTCTGAGGCTTAATGCTGCGGGGTGTGATGCCCCGCTTTTTTCTGCCCTGGTTTTCCTGCCGGCAGAACATCAAAGCATAAGGATATTGAGGTTGATCATGCGTTGGCGTAGTGCCCTGATTTTGTGGCTGCTTCTCATGTTATTGCCTTTTCTTGTCATGGCATCGCCTGGCTGGAAGTCAGTGAGGAAGCGGCGGCGCTGTTTCCCAGTGCCACCCGGATGAAAGCCTCCGATGATGCCTTGCCCGTCACTGAAATCTACCAACTCGACCAACCGCTCGGCTACCTGTTTGAAACCGATGATTTAACCGATTTTCCCGGCTTTTCCGGCCAGAGCATCAACCTGCGTATGGGGCTGGACATGGACGGGCGGATAGTCGGCCTGATGCTGATCAATCACCATGAACCATTTTCCTCCATGGCCTGGGAGAAGAACCGCTGGTTGATTTTATCAACCAGTACCGCGGGCTTTCCCTCAAGCAGCAGGTGCTGGTGGGGAGCAATCAGCAACATATCGTCAGTGACGATATTGTCTATTTTGACGGTGTCACCAAAGCCACTGTGTCTGTGATGGTGGTGCACGACACCATTCTCGCCGCCGCGCGCAAAGTGGCGCAATCCCGCCTGTCAGGCTTTGGCTCTGTGACCAAAGCCAGGCTCGATATGGATAGCTTCAGCGAAAAATCCTTACCCGAAATGGACGCCGATGGCCTGCTGTTTCACTGGGAAATGGATGAGGACGCAGCTGCCACTGCCATGGGCGTAGCGACAGAGCGCCTGACCGCAGCCGTAACCCCAGCGCATTCGACGATGCCCCGTTTATTAACCTGAACCTCGCCATTCTCAATCCGCCCTTGGTGGGAAAAAACCTGCTGGGCGAAGAGGAATACCAGCGCATTATGGACGCCCTTGCCCCCGGGGAGATTGCGGTGCTGGTGGGTTCCCGCGGCGCGTATCACCATGTGGCGCAAGACTTTGTGGCCGGAACCACGCCTGCTCGCCTGACACTCCGCCAGGAAGGGAGCCCGCTGCCACTTCGTGATGCGGACTTATACCATGCTCAGCCGCCAGTGTTTGCGCAGCCGGTTGTCCCGTTTGACCGCACCCATATTTTCACGTTTTCGGCGCAAAGCGGCTTCGACCCTGCCTTCCCGATCACCGTCGGCATGACCGTACAGCTGAAAAAGAACTTCCTGGAGTCTGAAAGCTTTTCGGTGCACACCGATTTTACCCTGCCTGACATGGTGCAAATCCCGGTTGCACCGCCGGAAAAACCGCGCCCGCTGTGGCTTAGGATTTGGGATGACCGGCTGGGCGAGGTGCTGGTGCTGGGTCTCTACCTTGCGCTGCTAACTGCCGTGTTTGTCTTCCAGCGTCGACTCGGACGTTTTGCCCGCTACCTGACGCCGGTGCGTCTGGTTTCCCTGAGTTTTGTCATCCTGTTTATCGGCTTTTATGCCCAGGGGCAGCTTTCTGTGGTCAATATTTACACCCTGCTGTTGTCGCTCTGGAACGGGTTTGATATCACCGTTTTCCTGCTCGATCCCATCCTGTTTGTGCTCTGGAGCTATGTGTTTGTCAGCCTGTTTTTGTGGGGGCGTGGGCTTTACTGCGGCTGGCTGTGCCGTTTGGTGCCTTGCAGGAACTGGTGGCGGCGGCAGCGGAAAAGCTGCGGATCCGCCAGTGGAAAGTGAGCGAACCCCTCCACGGCAGGCTGATTGGGCTGAAATACCTTGTGCTGGTGGGCTTGGTTGCGACGGCGTTTTACAGCCTGACGTTGGCGGAAACGCTGGCGGAAGTCGAGCCGTTTAAAACCGCGGTCACCCTGATGTTTGTGCGCAGCCTGCCGTTTGTGGTGTATGCCGTGCTGCTGCTGGCACTCAGTGCCAAGGTACACAAGGCCTATTGCCGTTATCTTTGCCCGCTGGGAGCCGGGTTGGCGGTGCTGGGGCGTTTTCGGTTCTTCAGCTGGCTGACCCGGCGCAGCGAATGTGGCAGCCCGTGCCGGCTGTGTGAAAAACACTGTGGCATCAACGCTATCCACAAGGACGGCGCCATTGACTACAACGAATGCGTGCAGTGTCTGGCCTGTGTGGCGATTTTGCATGACACAGACCGCTGCGTGGCCGACAAATATGGCAAACGCCGCCGAAACAGCCGCCGCAGTGGCGATGCGATCCCAGTGACTGTCTCACCGGCGGCAAACAAGATGCGGGATTAAGAATGCTGCCAATTCAGTGTCTTGATGGAGAGAATTCATCACAAAGTAGGATTGGTAGATTGGGAGCCACCACTTAGGCTCAGTTATGGGGTAAAAGTCTGCCCCGAAGTATCGACACAAGGAGCGAATTTTATGTGGAAAAAACCTAGCTACACTGAAATGAGACTCGGCTTCGAAGTGACTCTCTACATCAGCAACCGCTGAGTCGCGTTTAAAGCGGGATGTCCACTGGCGATAGTGACATCCCGTTTTTGTTTGGCACAAAACCACATAAATGGAAGGGATAAGGGATGCGAATAGAGGTATTGGGATCCTCCGCCGGGGGCGGTTTTCCGCAGTGGAACTGCCACTGCCGCATGTGTCAATCAGTGCGCGACGGCACCAGCCGGGCTGAGCCGAGAACCCAGTCCTCCATCGCGGTCAGTGATGACGGTGACAACTGGGTGGTGATAAACGCTTCCCCCGATATCCGCCAGCAAATCAATGCCTCTCCCCGCCTTGCCCGTACTGAAGGCACCCGCGGTTCCAGCATCCGCGCCGTGATTGTTACCGATGCCCAGATTGACCACACCACCGGCCTGCTGATCCTGCGCGAAGGCCTGCCGCTGGAGCTTTACTGCACGCAGGAAGTGGCGCAAGAACTCAGCACGACTTACCCGATTTTATCCATGATGCAGCACTGGGAAGGGGGATATCAGACCCACACTGTCGATATCGAGAGCCCGGATGGCTGGCGTATTCCTGCGGTGCCGCATCTGGCGTTTTACCCGATTTCACTTTCATCCAATGCCCCGCCATTTTCCCCTTACCGCAACCGGCCAAGACCGGGGGACAACATCGGTCTCAAGATTGTGGATACCGAAGTGGGGCAACCCTGTTTTATGCGCCTGGGCTGGGCGCGCCTGAGCCGTCAGTATTAGAGGCGATGAAAGACGCTGACTGCGTGATGATGGACGGCACACTGTGGACAGACGATGAGATGATCCGCGCCGGACTTGGCACCTCACTTGGTTCCGAGATGGGGCACCTTTCTGTGTCCGGCGACGATGGCATGCTGGCGCTGTTAAGCCAGTTTGATAAGCCGCGCAAAGTGCTTATCCATATCAATAACACCAACCCCATTCTCGACCCTGACTCACCGGAGCACCATGCGGTGCGCGAGTCCGGGGTGGAAATCGCGTTTGATGGCATGGAAATCCAGATTTAGGGAGGCGGTATGACCAAGGCAATGAGTCGTGAAGATTTCCAGCAGGCGCTGCTGGATAAAGGGCAGTACTATCACATTCACCATCCTTTCCACATCGCTATGTATGCGGGTAAATGTACCAAGGAGCAAATCCGCGCCTGGGTGGCAAACCGCTTTTACTACCAGACATCCATCCCGGTGAAAGACGCCGCCATTATGGCTAATTGCCGCGATCCAGATATCCGCCGCGACTGGGTGCAGCGCATCCTTGACCACGACGGCCACAAAAGTCTCGACTGCAAGTGGGGCGGCATTGAAGCCTGGCTGCAACTGGCCGAAGCGGTGGGCTGAACCGTCAGGATGTGATTGACGAAAAATGGGTACTGCCGGGCGTGCGCTTTGCGGTGGATGCCTATGTAAATTTTGCCCGCCGCGCCACCTGGCAGGAGGCCGCCTGTTCCTCCCTGACCGAACTGTTTGCGCCGCAAATCCACCAGTCACGCCTCGATTCCTGGCCGACCCATTACCCTTGGATTGATACCGAAGGGCTGACCTATTTCCGTCAGCGTCTGAGTCAGGCACGGCGCGATGTCGAGCATGGTCTGGCGATCACCCTGGATCATTTCACCTCTGTCGAAGGGCAGGCGCGGGCGCTCAATATCCTGCAGTTCAAACTCGATATCCTGTGGTCGATGCTCGATGCCATCAGCATGGCCTATGAGTTCAACCGTCCGCCGTATGTCGGCATCACCGACCAGCCGGTGTGGCACCATTCGCTGGAGCGTTAACGGCAGCCATAACAAAGGACAATCACAAAGGGAGAAGTCACGTGAGCGACGCACAATACCAACGCAATGCCATGTTTCGCATGCAGTTTGAAAAAGCGCAGGACTGCCATGTGCTGCTCTATCCTGAAGGCATGGTGAAACTCAGTGACAGCGCTGCAGAAATCCTGAGGCAGTTTGAAAGGCCGAGCTCGGTAGCGGAAGTGATTGGCCGTCTGGAAGAAAAATTCCCCGGCGTTGACCTGGCCGGTGATGTGAATGAATTTGTGGAGGTCGCCCGTGACAAAAAATGGCTCGAAGCCTGTTAATCCCCCGCTTTGGCTGTTGGCAGAGCTGACCTACCGCTGTCCGCTTCACTGCAGCTACTGCGCAATCCCATTAACCTTGGCGACCCGGAGGACGAACTTTCCACTGAGGAGTGGTGCCGGGTGCTGGAGGAAGGGCGAGAGCTTGGCGCTGTGCAGCTCGGTTTTTCCGGTGGCGAACCGCTGATGCGGCGCGATCTGGAACAGCTTGTCGAACACGCGCATGGTCTGGGTTACTACACCAACCTCATTACCTCGGCGGTCGGCCTGAATGAAAAACGCATTGAAGCGCTGAAAGCGGCAGGGCTGGATCATATCCAGATCAGTTTCCAGTCTGCGGATCCGGATCTCAGCGATGCCATTGCCGGAAAACGCCATGCCTTTGAACACAAGAAGGCCATGTTCAAGGCGGTGAAGGCTAACGGCTTTCCTATGGTGATGAATGTGGTGATCACCCGCCAGAACATCGAGTCCATCGAGGCTATCATGGCGCTCGCTATTGAACTCGAGGCGGATTTCGTCGAGCTTGCCACATCGCAATATTACGGCTGGGCACTGCATAACCGCGATGCACTTTTGCCGTCCCACGACCAGATTGCCACCGCCGAAGCCAAGGTCAATGTGCTGCGCGACAGTCAGAATGGGCAGGGACCCAAGTTTATTTTTGTCACCCCGGATTACCACGAAACCCGCCCCAAACCCTGCATGAGCGGCTGGGGCAATGTGTTTATCAATATCGCGCCGGATGGAAAGGCGCTGCCATGCCACAGTGCAGCGCTCCTCGATTTACCCCATCCCAACGTGAAAGATCATGGGCTTGCGTACATCTGGCGCGACTCTGAAAGCTTTAATCACTTCCGCGGATTTGACTGGATGCGGGAACCTTGCCGAAGCTGTAATGAGAAAGAAAACGATTTTGGTGGTTGCCGCTGTCAGGCTCTGCTCCTGACCGGCAATGCCGCCAATGCCGATCCGGTGTGCAGCAAATCGCCCCATCACTCTGTGATTGAAGCGGCGGTGACAAAGGCCAATCAGGCTGTCACAGCGAAGCCCTGTCCCGGACAGTGAAAAACAGCCAGATCATTTGTCGGTTAAGCATGATGAAATGACAAACAGGAGACGCGATGGCGATACGCAACCCCGCCGCATCTGATTGGATGTTGTTGCCTCCGGGTGAGCAACAGCTTGAGACTGGCTGGGTGGGATATCGTCATGTCACGGGAATGGTTCACTGGCACCATGCCGCTGCCGATGAAGACAGATTAAGTGCCGCCCTGGTACTGCCTACGCCGGTAGAGGATGACAGCGGTATTACCACGCCTTGGAACACATGGTGCTGCGCGGCTCTTCCCGCTATACCGATCCGGAAACCTTCCTCAACCTTCGCGCTGAGCTGGCTTTGCTGGAGTTCAACGCCACCACCCAAAAAGAGAGCACCCGTTTTCACCTCAGTGGCTACGACCCGACATCGGCCCTGCGTGGTCTGGGTTTTATGACCGACTGCGTGTTCCAGCCCCTGTTGCAAGACGAAGATTTCGCGCAGGAGGTAGTGGATGAAAAGGGCGAAAACGGGGCACTTTACCGTGAACTGACGGCCTACATGAAGCTTGCGGCTTTCCGGGACGCAACAGCGCTTGCCATGCAAAGCACCCCGCGCGCGCCGCTTTATGGCGGCATGCCGGAAACGGTCAAACAGCTTGATATCACCGCGCTGCGCCGTTATCACCACCGTTACTACCGGCCGCAACATGCGTTGTTGCTGACCGCCGGTACCTGGCCCATGGTCGCGCTGTGGCACCAGGTGTCCAAAACCCTGAAGGATGTCGGCGGCGTCGGGTTAACAACCCCGCCAGCCGGTTCCCTGTTCGCCGCTTCGAAAGCCCCGGCGATGCGTCTGGTGACTCTGCCGTATGCGCCGCAGTGGGCTGCTGCCCTGCATCCGACTCTGAGCGCACCACGCTGCCAGCAACAGCTTCGCCAGCTCGGCGCGACGCTTCTGCCATTGAGCAGTGATTTCCAGCCAACGCCACAGCTTCACTTTTCCCTGGCGGACGATGCCGATACCGAAACGCTTACGCGCTTTGTGGAGGACAGCGCCCGGCGAATGCCATCACGTAGGGTGAGCTGGCAAAGCCGTTATCAGGCGCTGAAAACCGGACAGGATATGGCGCGGCGCTGGGGGGATGGCCTGCAGCGCCTTTACCATGGTTTTGCCCAGACCCCATTTGCGCCGCCGTTTCTGGCGGCGGATAAGGACGACCCGCTGCTGACGACCAAAGAAAGGGAAGGCGGGCAAGGGGAGTGGTGCCCGTCCTGTCCACCGCTTACCCGGTTGGCGATACTGGTACGGCTCAGCGCCCGTGACGCCACCACCCGCGAAGCCATTGAGCGATGGCTGGTTCTTTGCCAGCAACGCACCTTGCGATGGGCCTGGATGCAGGGGAAACCTCTGATTGGCGGGCTTGGGGATTGGCAAAGTGCCAATGTCAGACTGCTCGGTTACACCGTGGATGTGCCGGAGGATGAAGCTGCTGCGTTGCGCCATTTCTGGCATCACCAATTGGGCGCGGATGAAGTCAGTGCTGTGGACGGGGAATGGGAGCATGCGGCGCACGGCATTTCCCTCAGCGTGCGGGGCAGTATTCCGGTGTTCCGTGCCGGTACCATTATGGTCAGCCACAAAGATGATGCCGATGCCATGCATGTCACTCTGTCATTCCCCCATACTATTGATGCGGGGGATATTGCTGTTTTCGGGCAGGCGGTGATGGCGACATCCATGATGAAAAACGCCGCCTTGGCGGTCGCTGTTACAGCCTGACGGTGGCGCTGGATTTGCTCAGTTACGAACTGACGTTTGAGTCGGTGGCGGACAGTGACCCGGGAGTCACCTTTATTGCGCTGCTCCATGCCATTGAATCCCTGACCGAGCCACTCACCCAGAGTGAACTGGAAACCCGCTGCCAGGGTGGGCTGGGGTTGGTCTCTGCGCGGTATAACAAGCATTGCGCCCGCTTTCACAAAGCCTTGCTGGCGCTGGCAGGGCAATCCCCGGCGGTGGATTTTTCACAGGTCACGCCGGCCAGTTTGTCAGAGCTGGCCTGTCAGGTGCTCAAGGCGCTGAAACACCCCACCCTGCACTGACCGCGACGTGGTTCAGCGTTTGAGGTAGCGGTCGAAGTCGATATTGGTCACGCCAACCACCGCCTGAATGCGGTTATGCACCCCGAGCTTTTTCAATATCGCCGACACGTGGGACTTTACCGTGGTCTCGGAAATATTGAGGTCATAGGCGATCTGCTTGTTGGCCGCGCCCTGTGCCATGGATTTCAGCACCAGCAACTGGCGGCGGGTCAGGGTATGGAGCATTTCCGGGGAAAACTGGGGCTCGTCCTTACGCCGCGGGCTGGTGTCGCCATGCTTTCGGCGCGGATAATATCGGCGGGCAGATACACATGACCTCCGAGGATTTGCTCAAACGCTTCGCGCATTTTCTCCCTTGGCGCGCTTTTAGCGATAAAGCCACCGCACCGTAGGCGATGGTTTGCAGGATAATTTGTTTGTTGGTTTCGGCAGAAATAATAGCGACGGGAATAGTAGGAAACTGGTTTCTCAGCTCCAATAGCCCTTTGAGTCCCGCCATACCCGGCATATTGAGATCGAGCAGGATCAGGTCGAGATCAGGGTGGGTGCTTGCCAGTGACAGTGTGTGTTCAATGTCCTCTGACTGCAAAATCTCGCTGTCGTCATAGCCATCACGGATCACCGCTATTAACGCATCACGAAACAGCGGATGATCATCGGCAACGAGAAACTTGAACATAACTTCATCCCTTTTTAGTCACGCCGACGCCTTCCCGGCGACAGCGGTAATTCAACATGCGACAGCGGCGAAACGGTCTCTCCAGCCGTCAGTTCGCCTGAGCGCAAATCAGAATCGTCTCCCGATAATCAGTGTAGTGACCCTGATTCCATTTGTGACCAAGTGCCTGTCACGTTTTTGATACTTTTGATATGCGAAGTTTGCAAAATTGTTAATTTCCTTCCTAAGTATGACGCGGATACGCCGACGAAGCGATTAAACTAAAGGTGGATAAAAGGATATGAGCAGGAGAGCACATGGCCGCGCTTCAACCGCTGGCGCCTCAACGCGCCATCTTCAGTGCTGCAACGTACCAACTGGATGCCACCAAGGCAGCCAGAGAACTCGCGTTGCAGCTGGATCGGGAGGAGATCGGCTTTGTCATCTTCTTCTGTTCGTCGGCGTACGATCTTGATGCGCTGGGGCGCGAAATGCGTCACGCTTTTACCCGTTGTGAAGTGATGGGGTGCACCACTGCCGGGGAGATCACCCCCTCGGCTACGCCAAAAGTAGTATCAGTGCGCTGGGGTTCTCCCGCCGGGACTTCAAGGTCAGCGGCAGGCGGGTTCCCCTCGAAGGTTTCGATCTCCAGGCGGCGCAGCTGTGTGTCAGCTCCCTGATTGAGCAGTGCCAGAGTGGCCTGAAGGCCCCGATCAACGGCAACACTTTTGTTCTTACCCTGATTGATGGCCTCTCCCCGAATGAAGAACGCTTTCTGGTGACCCTGGATACGGCGCTCGGCCGGTTGCCCCATTTCGGTGGCTCGGCAGGGGATGACGTTAACCTTGCCAATACCCATGTCTACAGCGACGGTGCTTTCCACGCTGAATCGGCGATCGTGGTGATGTTCAATACCCACTGCCCGTTTGAGGTGTTCACCACTCACCATATCGAGAGTCTCGACAGCAAGCTGGTGGTGACACAGGCCGACAGCACGGCAAGGCGGGTCTATGAATTCAATGCAGAACCGGCGGCGGAGGTCTATGCCCGTGAAGCGGGGATCACCCTCGAAGATCTGAGACCGGAGATCTACGCCCTGCATCCGCTCGCGGTGCTGATTGGCGATCAGTATTACGTCCGTTCGATCCAGAAAGTAAACGAAGATCGGAGCCTGGATTTTACTGCGCGGTGGATGACGGGATTGTGGTGACGGCGATGCGCCCGGGCGATCTGTTTGCTGATATGGAAGCCAAGCTGAAAGCCATCGAAGCGCGTATTGGTGAGCCTGAGCTGACTTTTGCCTGCGACTGTTTCCTGCGCCGCCTTGAAATCGAACAACACATGATGCGCGATACGGCCAAACAGATTTTCAGCCGCTTCAATCTGGTGGGTTTCAATACCTACGGTGAACAGTTGAACGGCATCCATATGAACCAGACCCTGACCGGGGTGATGATTGGCCGCCCGCCGCTTGAATCACCGCCGGCAGCGCTCGATATTGCGCGTAAGGCAGGTTAGCTTGAGTGAATCGAAAGCAGCGTTGCAGGCGCGAATTGCTGAGCTGGAAGCGGAAAACAGCCGCCAGAAAAAGATCATTGATGCCTTGGTGCGTCGCGCCGAGCAGGGCGGGTGTGGTCAGGTTGATGCCTGGGGTGCCTTTCAGCATTCCGTGGTGCTTGCCGATCAGGTGCGGGAGAAAACCGAGGAGCTGAATCAGGCGCTCCATTCGATTGAGTCAGCCAACCGCGAACTGATGCTCGCCAAACAGCAGGCCGAGCAGGCACACCAACGCTTTATTGATGCTATTGAGTCCATTACTGACGCTTTGCCCTGTTTAACGCTGACCGCGAGCTGGTGTATTCCAACAGCCGTTTCCAGCGTTACTGGCGTGACAACGACGTGTCGCTGGCTTCTCCCTCCCTGACGCCGGAAAAACTGCGCGCACTGGCGGAAGACCACGGCCTTATCGTGCGGGAGCAAGGGCATGGACGCAATGGTCATACCCTCAGGCTGCAAAACGGGCGCTGGCTGCAGATCAAGGAGCGCCAGACCAGTAACGGTGGCCTGGTGATGCTCTATGCCGATATCACCCAGCTGAAGCGGGCGGAAACCGCACGATTTGAGGCGGCGATGGCGGAGAAAAGCCGCATCCTGCAAAACATGGTGGATAACCTGTCTCAAGGGGTGTTGATGGTCAGCACCGGTGGCGAGGTTCAGGTGTTCAACCACCGCTTTATCGACATGAGCGGACTGGATCAGAACACGCTTAACGGTGCGCTGGTGGATGAATTGATGAGGGATTGCCCGGTGACATTGTGGCGGATCGGGCGCAGCGGTATCCGTCCGCCGGAAGGGATCCGGGTGCAGACCCTGCCGGATGGTCGCGTGATTGAGGTGCGCAGCCACGCCATGGACGATGGCGGTTACGTTAACACCTACACTGACATCACCCAGCGCTATCTGGATGCCAAGGAGTTGCGGGAAACCGAGCAGTGGCTCCGGCTGATCACGGACAATGTTCCGGCGCTCATCGCTTACGTGGGCGATGACCTTCGCTACCAGTTCACCAACCGTGCCTACGACGAGTGGTATGGCTATCCGCGCGGCGCCTGATTGGTCAGCACATTTCTGTCTCGCGCAGCATGTCGACCTTTGAAGCGTTGCGACCCTACGTGGAGCGGGCGTTGGCCGGTGAGTCGGTGGTGTTTGAGCTGGAGGAATACAACGCCTTCGGTGAAGCGCGCTATGTGGTTAAAAGCTACGTGCCCAACCAGGGAACCAACGGCAAGACAACCGGCTTGTTCGTGCTTAACTGGGACATTACCGAACGCAAACAGAGCGCCCAGAAGCTGGAACAGGCATACCAGACCCTGGAGCTTCGGGTGCAGGAGCGCACCGCCCAGTTGCAGACCCTTAATGACCAGCTTCAGGAAGAAGTGGAAGAGCGCCGCACCATTCAGGAACGTTTGCTGGAAACCAAAAAAGAAGCCGAGCGTGCCAACCTGTCCAAAACCAAATTCCTGGCGGCCATCAGCACGATTTACTGCAACCGCTGAATGCGGCGCAATTGTACCTTGGCTCACTGCTCAGCCACCGGATGTCGCCATCGGCGCGCAAACTGGTGACGTCACTGGCGCACTCACTGGCAGATGTGGAATCGCTTATCACGACCCTGGTTGATATCTCCAAGCTGGATGCTGGGGTGGTGCGGGCGGACAAACAGTCGTTCCCCATCAGCGATTTACTCGACAACATCGCCGATGATTTCAGCCATGCCGCCGAAAATGGCCGGGTTGAAGTGCGCTACGTGCACAGCTCCGCCAATGTCTTTACCGATTCCCAGTTACTGGCGCGGATTGTGCGCAACCTGATGACCAATGCGCTGCGTTACACGCCTTCCGGGAAAATCCTGCTGGGTTGCCGCCGCTGCCGTGACGGTTTGCGCATTGAAGTGGTGGATACCGGTGTCGGTATCCCGGAAGACAAAAAGAATGAAATCTTCCAGGAGTTCAAACGCCTGACATCCAATCAGGATAAGAACCACACCCAGCTTGGCCTTGGGCTGGCGATAGTGGACAAGATTGCCGGGGTGTTGGGGCACACGGTTTCGGTGGACTCCCAACCCGGCGTCGGGTCGCGCTTTTCTGTGCTGGTGCCTTACGGCTCGGCGCAGACGCCAACGCTTCGCAACAACATTGAATCCCTGGTCACCGACACCAGCATGATGCTGCAGGGCGCGCGGGTGTGGGTCATCGACAACGACCAGAATATCTGCAATGCCATGCAGGAGCTGCTGCAGCGTTGGGGCTGTGAGGTGCTGTGCGCCGCTTCGCTGGAAGAGCTGCAAATCCAGTGTGATACGGTGCAGACGCCGGTAGAGCTGTTGATTGCCGATTACCACCTCGACAACGATGTCACCGGGATTGCGCTGGCGCAGTCAATCAACGCACATCGTATGCAGCCGATCCCGACCGTGATTGTCACCGCCAACCGCAGTGAAGAGTTACAGCATCAGGCGCGGGAAAACGGCTACCTGGTGCTGCATAAGCCGGTTTCCCCGATGCGGCTGAAAATGACCATGGTGCACCTGCTCAGCGGCGATCCCCAGGATCTGCCGCCGACGGTGCTGGCGGCGTCTCAACATCGGTAATGGGCTTTCTGGCAGACCATTAAGCGCCAGACTATGCTTTTTGATACGAAACCATTGGGAAAATTGTGCCCCGATGTTTTGGGCTGAAGCAGGTACGTACTATGACAAAAACGGAACTTCGCTCGCTGTACGGTCAGCGTATGTTGGTTGAGGCGCTGGTTGAACCCTCGCTGTCCAGTGATGGCTGGATTGTTGAGTTCCGCCATGCCCGTGGCGGTCTGGTGCCATTGACTGATGGCAACGGTATTGAACAGTGTTTTGGCGATGTGGACATGGCCACTGAAAATGCGCTGGATGTTGGCTTTCAGCAGGTGCGGATTATCGACAGCTGATTATTGCCTTGCCACAACACACTTTTGCGTCACCTCCTTTTTACTCTTTACGTCTATCCCCCCTGATGCAGCAGCACTGAAGCCAGTGCTGTTGCGGCTCTATCCTGATAGCGCACCGCGGAACCCTGAATATCCCCATCAAACCCTTGGTTATAAAACATGCGTTTCTATTCTTTCTAGTTATTACGGTGAGTGGCTAATCTATGCTCACGCAATAATAAAGGGATGTCGTGTCATGTTACTCAAGGAACTCTCTGCGCTGGCCAGTCCGCTCAATGATCAGCAGATTGGTCAACTGCAAAAGACGGTGGCAGATTTGTCACCACAACAGCTGGCCTGGATCAGTGGCTATTTTTGGGGCTTAAGCCAAACGCCGGCCGCGGCAGGAGCAACCCCACAACCGCTGGCTGCAGCCGTGGCAACGGCGGCAAAACCCGCCGGTAAGCTGACCATTATTTATGCCTCCCAAACCGGCAATGCCAAAGGTGTGGCAAAGTCTTTGGAAGCGGCAGCGCAGGCAGACGGCATCGAGGTTTCCCTCTATTCAGCTGACGATTACAAGCCACGCGATCTGGCCAAGGAAACCCATCTGGTGATCGTTGCCTCCACCAACGGTGAAGGCGAGCCACCTGATAACGCCATTTCCCTGCACGAATTCCTGCAATCGAAAAAAGCGCCCAAGCTGCACAAGCTGCAATATGCGGTATTGGGACTGGGTGACTCCAGCTATGAGTTTTTCTGCCAGACCGGTAAAGACTTCGACACCTTCCTGTCCAAACTGGGTGCCAAAGCGATCACGCCACGTATCGACTGTGATGTTGACTATGAAGGCGATGCAGAGCGTTGGCGTTCAGACGTGCTGGGCAAGGTAAAAGAAACCATCGGTGGTGGTGCCAGCGAAGTGGTCGTACCGCTGCATGCAGCAAGCACCGTTGGCGCGGCATCGGCTTACAGTAAGCAAAATCCGTACACCGCAGATCTGGTCACCAACAGAAAATCACGGGGCGTGATTCGGGCAAAGACGTGCGCCATATCGAAATAGATTTGGGTGAGTCTGGCCTGACTTACCAGCCGGGCGATGCTCTGGGCGTTTACTACACCAACAGTCCTGCGTTGGTGGACGAGATACTGGCGAAAGCCGGACTGACTGGCGACGAGATAGTGGAAGTGGTCGATGAATCCCTCACTGTGCGTCAGGCATTGATTGAGAAGTTTGAAATTACCGCGTCCAACCCGCAGCAGGTCGCGGCCTTCGCCGAGCTTTCCGGCAGCAAGAAGCTGCAAAAGCTGGCTGAAGACAAAGACAAGCTGCGTCAGTACGCCAACAACACCCAGGTGCTGATGTACTGGGCGAGAAGAAAACAAAACTGACTGCCGAGCAACTGGTTGGCTTGCTGCGCAAACTGACGCCGCGCTTGTATTCCATCGCTTCAAGCCAGGAAGAAGTCGGCGAAGAAGTGCACCTGACTGTCGGTCTGGTGGAATTTGAGAACGGTAATAACACCCGTGTTGGCGGCGCGTCCGGTTTCCTGGCACAGCGCGCTGAAGAGTCTGGTGAAGTGAAGGTCTTTATCGAGCATAACGACAACTTCAAACTGCCTGCTGACGACGAGGCACCGGTTATCATGGTGGGGCCGGGAACAGGTATCGCACCATTCCGCGCTTTCCTTCAGGAGCGTGATGCGCGCGGTGCAGAAGGGAAAAACTGGCTTTTCTTCGGTGACCGTACCTTCACTCAGGACTTCCTGTATCAGGTGGAGTGGCAGAAATACCTCAAAGACGGTGTGCTGACTGAGATTGATCTGGCGTTCAGCCGTGATCAGGTAGAAAAAGTGTACGTTCAGGATAAGATCCTCGCTAAAGGTCAGGCGGTTTGGCAATGGCTGCAGGACGGCGCGTACCTCTACATTTGTGGTGACGCAACCCGTATGGCCAAAGATGTGCACGAAGCCCTGATCACTGTGATTGAACAACATGGCGGCAAGAGCCGAGAAGACGCAGAAAACTATTTGAACGAACTGCGTAAAGCCAAGCGCTATCAAAAGGATGTGTATTAATGAGCGACAAGCAAATTGTGTTGGGCGAAGAGCTGGGCCCATTGTCAGACAACGAGCGTCTTAAGCGGGAAAGTAATTTTTTACGCGGCACCATCGAGCAGGATCTGGCTGATCCGGTCACCGGTGGTTTTACCGCCGATAACTTCCAGTTGATCCGATTCCATGGCATGTATCAACAGGACGATCGCGATATCCGTGCTGAGCGCCAGAAACAGAAACTGGAGCCGTTGCACAATGTGATGCTGCGTGCACGTATGCCGGGCGGGATCATCACGCCCAAGCAGTGGCTGGCGATTGACGAGTTTGCAACTGACCACACCATGTATGGCAGTATCCGTCTGACCACGCGCCAGACGTTCCAGTTTCACGGTGTGTTGAAGCCAAACATCAAGCTGATGCACCAGACCCTGAACAAGATTGGTATCGACTCGATTGCCACGGCGGGTGACGTTAACCGTAACGTGCTGTGTACCTCGAACCCGGTAGAGTCTGAGCTGCACCAGGAAGCCTACGAGTGGGCGAAGAAGATCAGTGAACACCTGCTGCCGAAAACCCGTGCCTATGCCGAAATCTGGTTGAACGGTGAGAAGGTGGAAGGGCATCAGGATGAAGAGCCAATCCTGGGTTCCAACTATCTGCCACGTAAATTTAAAACCACTGTCGTGATCCCACCGCAAAATGATGTGGATGTGCACGCCAATGACCTTAACTTTGTGGCGATTGCCGACAACGGCAAACTGGTTGGCTTTAACGTGCTGGTGGGCGGCGGCCTGGCCATGACCCACGGCGACACGGCAACCTATCCGCGTAAGGCTGACGACCTGGGGTATATCCCTCTAGCGAAAACGCTGGACGTGGCGGCGGCAGTGGTGTCGACCCAGCGTGATTGGGGTAACCGTTCAAACCGTAAGAATGCCAAGACCAAGTACACCCTGGATCGCGTCGGTACTGATGTGTTCAAGGCCGAAGTGGAAAAACGTGCAGGTGTGACGTTTGAGGCGAGCCGTCCGTATGAGTTTACCGGCCGCGGAGATCGTATCGGTTGGGTAGAAGGCATTGATGGAAAACATCACCTGACCCTGTTTATCGAAAATGGTCGTTTGCTGGATTACCCGGGCAAGCCACTCAAAACCGGCGTGGCCGAAATTGCCAAAATCCACAAGGGGGATTTTCGCATGACCGCCAACCAGAACCTGATTGTGGCGGGCGTGTCGAGATCCAACAAAGCCAAGATAGAGAAGATTGCCCGCGAGCACGGACTGATGGATGATGGCGTCAGTGAGCAGCGTAAAAACTCCATGGCGTGTGTGGCTTTCCCAACCTGTCCGCTGGCGATGGCGGAAGCTGAACGTTTCCTGCCGGGTTTTGTGACCGAGCTGGAAGGGGTGCTGGAAAAACACGGTGTGGGTGATGAGCACATCATCTTCCGTGTCACTGGCTGCCCAAACGGCTGTGGCCGCGCGATGCTGGCGGAAATTGGTCTGGTGGGTAAAGCTCCTGGCCGTTACAACCTGCACCTTGGCGGAAACCGCGAAGGGACACGTGTGCCTAAAATGTACAAAGAGAACATCACCGATGCGCAGATCCTGGAAGAGATCGACGCACTGGTCGGGCGCTGGGCGACAGAGCGCAACGACGGCGAAGGCTTCGGTGATTTTGTTATCCGCGCCGGTATCATCGCGGAAGTGAAAGTCTCTAAGAGGGATTTCTATGCCTAAATTTCAACTGTCCGATCTGCTGGGCCTGACCAAGCACAACAGATAATGGAGCTGGCGCCCATAAACGCTGAGCTGGAAAGCCTGTCAGCGCAGGAGCGGGTTCGGTGGGCGTTGGAAAACCTGCAGGGCGAATTCGCCCTCTCTTCAAGCTTTGGTATTCAGGCGGCAGTGATGTTGCACCTGGTGACGCAGGAAAAACCGGATACGCCGGTGATCCTGACCGATACCGGTTACCTGTTTCCTGAAACCTACCAGTTCATCAATGATCTAACCAAGCGCCTGTCGCTCGATCTGCGGGTTTACCGCGCTGAGCAGAGCGCAGCCTGGCAGGAAGCGCACTATGGCAAGCTGTGGGAGCAGGGTGTCGAGGGCATTGAGCTGTATAACCGCCTGAACAAGGTGGAGCCGATGCGCCGCGCACTGGATGAGCTGAATGTCGGGACTTGGTTTTCCGGCCTTCGCCGCGATCAGTCCGGATCACGCAAGACCTTACCCATTCTTGGGATCCAGAACGGGGTGTTTAAGTTCTTGCCCGTGATCGACTGGACGAACAAAGACGTGCATTACTACCTGAAAGATCATGATCTGCCGTATCACCCGCTGTGGGATCAGGGTTATGTTTCTGTCGGGGATGTGCACACCACCCGTAAGCTCGAAGCGGGCATGACAGAAGAGGAAACCCGCTTCTTCGGCCTCAAGCGCGAGTGTGGTTTGCATGAAGATGATGTGAGCGACGGCGCCGGTATTTAAGGTCTGACGCAGAACCTGAAAAGCGATGCCCCGGCATCGCTTTTTGTTACTTACGGGCGGGAGATCGCTGCAATCTGGCGGGCGATCTTGCCCGAGAGTTTGTTGATACCCCGCTGGTTGATGACATCCTGTTGTCCTTTGATTTCCACAATCACTTCCGGGTAGGCACTGTCAGTCGGGACATGAACCACCTGCGCGATCAGATAAGCAAACAGGAAACTGGGTTTATGAAGTTGGGTGATCACGACCCATCTGGCGTCGTGCTCACGCCCCAGTTCGGCAGCGGCCTCAGGATGCGATAACAGGTAACCAAAGCCCTGATTGGCATTGGCATGCTGCTCTGGTGACACGGCGACCACCCGAAAGCCATGCTTTTCCTGCAGGGTTTGCCTGAGCATGTCTCCGAGCATGGCTGTACGCGCCACTTCTTCGCTGTTGTCGGTCACAAAGGTAAGGTCATTGAGTTCAAAGTCGAGCACCAGCATGTCGGTGCTTTTGGCGGGCAATGGGAGCAGAAAAACCACAAACAGCAGGCAGGCGGCGATCCTGCACACGATGGGAGGCAATGAAAAACGGGCAGTCAGACTGCCCGCTTTCAGGGATCAGTCGTCATCGTCGTCCCGTGGTGGTTTCGAAGAGGCTTCGACAACGGGCACGCCGAAATCGTTGAGGATCATGCAATTTGCGGCGCATTAGCATCCATCGCCATTTCAACTGTCTCTTTCCACGGCTTCTCGCCGTACCGGACTCCCATGGAGATGGCAAAATCGAACACATTGCCATTGCCGGATGTCAGGGGGATCACGGCCAGATCCGGATAGGCTTTGGCAAAGTAACCGGCGATAGGACCCCAAATCACCAAAGCGTCGAACTCACCGTCGGCAACGCGACCAACCATCTTGCCTGGATAGTCTTCCGGATCGCCATTCATGATGCGAAAATATTCGGTGCTGTCTTTAAAGCCATTTTCCCGCAGCCAACTAACTGCTGGGGAAGGGCTGAACGCGGCAACCTTAATCGCTTTTTTCACTGCATCCGGCAAGGAGAGAAAGTCTTGCTGGTTGTTGATGTTTGCCAAAGCCCCGTCTTTTTTCAGCAGCAGGGAGTAGGCAGAGCGGTAGTAAGGCTTGGTGGTGGCGGCAATATCAAACTGGGCCGGAACGCCGATGACCAAATCACAGGCAAAGCGCCCTTCAATATCGGACCAGTTCTTCAGGGTATTGCGGATAAAGCCCATACGTTGGGGAAACCAGACATACTCCACATCCAGCCCGAAGTATTCCCCCAGTTGCTCGGCAATTTTGTTTTCAAACCCTTCCTGCGCTTTGTTGGAGTAGGGCAGGTTGTTGGGGTCGGCACACACCCGCAGTTTGTCCGGCAGCGGCGACGGAAACGCTTTCTCGGCAGCCGCCAAAGGCGACAGGTTAACAGACCGGTCAGGATCAGGGCAATGCTTGTATTGAATAACTTCATCATGGCCTCCTACTGACTGGCTGTGGTGATGGTTTCAGCGACAAAACATTGTTTTTCCGCCTCTTCACGCAACCCGAGTAGCTCGCTGCGTGCCTGTCGGCTGTCCTTGGATGAGCGGAAATACCCCCCGCGTTCACCGCGCATATTGCGCAGGCGAACAAAGGCGTCGTCGTAGGCGAATTGTTCAAATGTCATCTTGTCGGCAATTTTGTCTATCACACAGCTGCAGCCATACATGTTGACGTAAGACGGCCCCCCTTTGAGCGCCATGCACTCCTGGACAAACTTGACCCGCTCAACGGTTGGGAAATCATTGGCTGTGGCAGACGCTGTATAAGCGAGTGCCATCACCGCCAACAATGAACTTATTTTCGATACGGCTTTTTTCATAAGTTCCTCCTGCCACTACAGAATGCCTTCCTGTTGCAGCTGTTTTTTGAATTTTTTCAGCAATCCTTTGGCAGGAAGCAGCGACTTGTCTTTTTCTATCTCAGCCAGATAAGCGTCGATGACACCTTCGATGTCACTGGGGGTGCCAACCAGGATCACACCGCCCATACGCGCACCCCAGTGTGGTGCACACTTGTAGACGTAAATCCCTTCGTTTTCGATACGTAGCTGTACTCCATCCCCAGCTCTGAGTTAATTTTTTCAGCGCCTTCTGGCACCATGGCATCAATGGTTTCCACATTGTGGGCGGGCATATTAGTCCAGCTCACCCTGTCGCCAGGTTGCATGATCACCACCATGGGTTCGTATTTCACACCCACTGCAGTGACGGTAAATTCCTCAGCAAAGGCATTGGTTGTCCATCCCCCGATAAGGCCTAAAAACAAACAGAATGACTTGATAAAACGTCGTGCCATATGCGTTCCCTCTCTTGCTGTCCGTTGAGTGTAGATGCCCCGAAGTTTGCACAACCCATTGCTGTGCATCAGAGCTGAGAAAGGGGAGCAAATACTCCCCTTTTAGTTGTTATTATTATTAATTCGGCAAGGCGAAGACTGTCAGCACGCCGCCCAGTTGGGTGTAGTCAGACAGCTTGCGGTAAGCCCCTACCGCACCCAGGCCATCGGTGTCACCTTCAAGGCCTGCAGCCATACCGATACCGGCCCAGCCGCCGACACCGGACAGCACTGCGATGTACTGTTTGCCGTTGTGCATGTAAGTGTTCACGTTACCGATAATGCCGGATGGCGTTTTGAAGCGGTAAAGCTCTTTACCTGTCTTCTCATCCACGGCTTTCAGGTAGCCTTCCAGCGTACCGTAGAACACCACACCGCCGCCGGTTGCCAGTGCGCCACTCCATACGGAGAATGGCTCAGGCAGTGACCAGACGATTTCGCCTTTCTCCGCATCCCAGGCAATGAAGTTACCCATACCGCCATGGCTGCCGGGAGCTGGGAACATTGACAGGGTGGCACCCACATAAGGCTGGCCTGCGGTGTAGGAGACTTCAAACGGCTCGTAGTTCATGCACACGTGGTTGGTCGGTACATAGAATAGACCGGTGCGTGGGCTGTAGGTTGCCGGTTGTTGGTCTTTGGTACCCAGCGCCGCAGGACAGATGCCTTTGGTATCCACGTCCTCACCGTTTTGGCCGGTAGAGTATTTGGCTACAACCTGTGGAATACCGGTTTCCATGTCAACATGGGTCGCCCAGTTCACTGCAGGGTCATATTTCTGCGCGACCATCAGCTCACCGGTAACACGGTCGAGGGTGTAGGCAAAGCCGTTACGGTCGAAGTGAACCAGCAGTTTGCGATCCTTGCCGTCGATTTTCTTGTCGACCAGGATCATCTCGTTCACGCCGTCATAATCCCACTCATCGTGTGGCGTCATCTGGTACATCCATTTCGCCATACCGGTATCGGCATCACGCGCATGATGGTCATGGAGTACTTGTTGTCGCCAGGACGTTGCGATGGGTTCCAGGTACTTGGGTTACCAGTTCCGTAGTAGATAAGGTTCAGCTCAGGATCGTAGCTGTACCAACCCAGGTGGTACCGCCACCGATTTTCCACTGATCCCCTTCCCAGGTTTTCAGGCTGGAATCTTTGCCAATCGGTTTGAGCATAGCAGTAGTGTTTTCATCGACCAGCATCTCTTTGTCAGGGCCGGTACTGTAAGCACGCCAGGCCACGCTGCCGTCTTTGATGTTGTAGCTGTCAGGTAGCCGCGCACACCGAATTCACCGCCACTGATACCGGTCAGGATCTTGTCTTTCACGACCAGTGGGGCATTGGTGTTGGTGGCACCGACTTTAGGATCGCCGTTGACGGTTTTCCACACCACTTCACCTGTGTTCTGATCCAGAGCAACCAGGGTGGTATCTGCCTGTTGCAGGAAGATCTTGCCATCTGCGTAGGCCAGACCACGGTTTACCGTGTCACAGCACATGACCGCAATAACAGATGAATCCTGCTTCGGTACATATTCCCACTTCAGAGCCTTGGTATTGAGATCAATAGCGAAGACTTTGTTTGGAAAGGGGGTGTGGACGTACATGGTGTCGCCCAAAACAAGAGGGCCGCCTTCATGACCACGCAGTACGCCGGTTGAGAATGTCCAGGCAACCTGAAGATCCTTGGCGTTTTTCGCATTGATCTGATCGAGCGGGCTGTAACGTGTGCCTGCATAGTTTGCCCCCCACATGACCCATTGGTTTGGGTCTTCCTGCAGTTTGATCAGTTCGTCGTTGGCCTGTGAAGCCGCCGGGAACAGCAGGGTAAGAGAGAGGGTGGCAGCGGTACACAAGCCGTTACGTAGCCTTGCTGCATCTATCATGTTTACTTCCTCCGTGACTGCGGGTGTTGTCGGCAACCATTGCCAGCCAACACTCAGCCTGTTCTCGATGTCGTGGGCGCAATCCGCGGAGTTGTGGGACGCTCTCCGGGCCATACTCGCTCGGTTTTTGCCGGAAAACAGAAGTTTTGGCGACAGCAGCGATCTACAACGTAGGCGGTTTCGCGTGTTTTCTGTAATGAGTTCAGACCACCGTTTCGTTACCTCACAAACGGAAATTTGCGGCAAACCTTGCCGCCCGTTGATGACAAAACGTCGGTGCATTTGAGTTTATGGCAGCTTTTGCGGTTGTGGGAGGAAGTGGCGAACACAACACTTTTGTTTTCCCGCAACAATACTGAGGTCAGGATAAGTAATTGTTATTAGATGAAAAATTGCAGCTACTGAGCCTTAATCCTACCCGGTGTGGCAAGAGTGAAAAAGTGGGGAAACGGCGCCATACATTGCTTATTCAACGGGATGCGGCGCCGGTAACAATCACGTCCAGTGAATGGGAATTCCCGCTATTGGGATGATATGTCCCATTGGCTGGAAAATTCGCGGCCGGTGGAATCTTTCACGTCGGCCTTGAGCGTGCCGCTTTTTGTCCTTGTCCATATGGAAGGTGAAAGCGGGGTTTTCGCTGATGGAGATCCCGCCGTTAAAGCTCATCACAGGTTCGCCGTCCAAGGTAATGTTTATGTCGCTGACATAATCAGACGGGATCCAGTGGCGGGTCAGTTGGTCGATTTGCAGGCCGCTGTAATTGGGGTGGCTGATAAGAAGTTGCAGGGCATTGTCTTCGCCATCTTCACGTTGTTTGAGTTTCATCTGCCCATGCGCTGGCGGGCAAGAATATCGTCCGCGCCAGAAGGAGCTGAACAACCGCCGGATGCTTTGACAAAGCGGCTGTTCATATGAAGCTTGCCGTCCTGAGTCTGGGCAATCACACGCACCGGGCTATAGGCATTGATCCTGACCCGGGTCGACAGATCCGCAATACCGATGTTGGAGGTCATATCAAACGTGCCGACGATCGGGGAAGGGTTGTTGTCGATGATCAGGTAGATTTTTTCGATCGGGTTGGAGGCATCCTGCCTCTCTTTCACTTTCACCGCGATAGGTACCAAGGCGGCATCCAGTGCGCGGGTGGGCGCTTCGAGTGTCACGACATCATCGCTTTCTACGATTTCCGGTGATCCGGGAAACAGGCTGTCGCGGATGAGTGGCCAGTTGGCACTGTCGGTGCTGCTGTCAGCAAGGGCGGCTGCGGGCATTGTTGCCAACAGGCCTGACAGGATAAATGTCTTCAGTTTCATGGTATTTCCCTCTCGTCATTCCCACTCCAACTCCGTGTAGGCCTGGATCACGTTACGAGGGTGGTAGGTCGTATAGAGCTGCCACGATTCTGTTGGTGACGCGAGGACTGAGGTGCTGGCGGTGTTGATATCAATGTTGTCGTTAATGGCGGCACGAACAGCCTGTGCCAGTGAAGAGAGATAGCGCGTTTGTTTATCAAACGCTGCGGTGGAGGACTGCACAGCCCCGTGGCCAGGCACAATGTGTTTCAGCGGCATGGCTTTCAGGGTATCGGTGACAGCCAACCAACCGAGCAGGCTGCCATCGAGCGTGGCAGATGATCCACAAACAGCAGATCGCCGGTGATCAGGGTGTCGGTTTGGGGATCGAACACGGTCAGATCGTGGCGGGTGTGCGCCCGTGGCTGCGCAGTCAAAATCAGGCGGCGGTTACCAAGATCGATCATCGTTTCACTTTCGACGGTACGGGTTGCTGCGACAGGCTGGGTGCCCTCAAACCAGGGTTGGGTCAGCCGGTTCAGGTAATAACCGGATTTGGCGGCGAAATCACCGGGGTAGAGATGGTGGGCAATAAATTCAGGGTTTTCGCCTAAAAAGGCCTGGTTACCAAAGTTATGATCGGCGTGAACATGAGTGTTGATGACATAGCGAATCGGCAGCGGCGTGACTTCCCTTATGGACGCCAGAATGGCTTCCCCGGCTCGGCGGCTGCCACCGGTGTCGATCACGGCGACAGCATTATCGCCGACAATAAAGGTGATGTTGGAGACGGGATCGCGGTCGGTTTCAAACAGATCCGCAATTCTTCCCACATGGACATATACCCCTGGCGCCACTTCCTCAAAGGGTAAGTTGTCGGCAGAAAAAGCGCTTGCTGACAGTAAGAGCAAAACGGCGCACAGGGTTTTCATTGCCGCACCGGTGTGTGGGTTTCGAGCGGGTAACCGGCCTCACTCCAACCCGTCACCCCATTGCGATACCAGTAGACGTTTTTTGCGCCCAGTTCAACCGCCCGCTTGGCGGCGTTCCATGAATGCCAGCAACGGGGTTCACAGAAAATCACCACGGGACGATCGTCCGGGAGATAGGTTTGCAGCAGGGTTATAAGGTTATCCGGCAGGATACCGTGACCGGTATTGGCCAACCACAGGGCGCCGGGCAGGGTGTCGCGGCGCGGCTCGATCCAAAGCGTTCCAGGGGCAAGATCGTCAGGCTTGTTCGGCGCCGGATACACATCGATCAGCACCGGATCTTCCGTGTCGATCATGGATTTCAGTGTCGCGGGGCTATCGATAACCTGTGCACCTGAAACGGTGTCGGGAACGGAACCACGATAGTCGCTGGTGCGATAGTTTTCTGGCTCTGGTGTTGTCTCAGCATTGATTTTAAAGGCGCAAAAACAAAACAAAATCGCAGCTATGACACTGATTTCCTTGCTGTTTTTGTGGTTAAGCATACTACTTTCTACTGATAATACTCCTACCTTGGTAGGAGACAGGCGGAGAGTAATCCATTATGGATTAGTCTTAGGATAACAAGCAGACCGCCCTTGGGCGGCTTTTATTGTTGCAGCCATCAATAAACTTCTTTTCAGTGGGGCAAAGATGAACCGTTGGAGTGGTGTTGAAGAATTTGTTGAAGTGGTCAACAGTGGTAGCTTTACCGCCGCCGCACGCAAACTGGGGGTGTCGACCTCCCATGTCAGTCGTCGTATAGACGCATTGGAAAATCGGCTCACCACCCGTTTGCTATACCGGACAACCCGTCAGATAACCCTGACGGAAGTAGGCCGGATGTACTTTGAACACTGTAACAATCTGATAGAACAATTTGCAGACGTTGAAGCACTGGTTACCCAGATGCAGACCGAGCCTGTGGGGACGCTGAAAATCACGGCGCCTTCTGTGTTCGGTGAGAAATACATTGCGCCGCTGGCCAATGATTTCATGCAGGTGCATACCAAGCTCAGCGTGGAATTTCATTTCACTAATGATGTGGTCGACATTGTGCATGACGGCTACGATTTGGCGATCCGCACCGGGGAGTTGAAAGACAGCACCCTGATGGCGCGGAAACTGGCGCCCAGGCGCTTATACGTGTGTGCATCGCCGCGTTACCTTAAAGAGCATGGTTACCCCAAACACCTTGAGGATTTGCAGTCTCACAATTGTCTGGTGGGGCTGGTGGATACCTGGGCGTTTGAGGAAAACGGTACGCCAGTGCAATACAAGCCCAAAGGACGCTGGCACGGCAACAGCGGCAGCGCAGTGCTGGATGCGACCTTGCAGGGGCTGGGTTTGGCGCAGTTGCCTGATTATTACGTGAGCCGGAAGCTGCTTTCAGGGGATTTGGTAGAAGTGTTACCCGACTACCGTTCGCCGGACTCCTCGGTGTGGGCGGTGTATCCGTTTAACCGAAACCTGTCCGCCAAAGTGCGTTTGTTCGTCGATTTCCTGACTGAGCGTTTTTCCCATCATTTGCCATGGGAGCATGAGGATGAGCCGCTGGAAGATGATGACCATCAGGAGGCCGCGGGCAGGTAGGCCGTTTGCCCGGCATACGGACAGAAAAAAAGCCAGCAGATTTGCTGGCTCTTTTTTGGGCAGAACTTACAGGATATCCAGCAGTTCTACTTCGAATACCAGTGCTGCGAAAGGAGGGATCGCTGCACCCGCACCGCGCTCGCCGTATGCCAGATCTTGTGGGATGTACAGTTTCCACTTAGAGCCAACAGGCATCATTTGCAGTGCTTCAACCCAACCTTTGATCACGCCGGTTACCGGGAATTCAGCTGGCTGGCCGCGCTCAACAGAGCTGTCGAATTTAGTGCCGTCAGTCAGGGTGCCGTGGTAGTGAACACGTACTTGTTTGTCAGCAGTTGGGATTTCGCCGTTGCCTTCAACCAGGATTTCGTACTGCAGGCTGAGTCAGTCACAGTCACTTCAGCGCGTTTTGCGTTTTCAGCCAGGAAAGCTTCGCCTTCTGCTGCCGCTTCTTTCGCTGCTGCCATGCGAACTTCTTCTGCTTTCATGTGCAGTTCGCGCAGTGCGTTGTTGATTTCGTCGATTTCAATTTCAGGCATGTTACCCGCCAGTGCGGTTGCGATACCCTTCGCGATTGCATCTACATTCAGACCTTCCAGACCAGAACCTGCCAGTTGCTGACCCATTTGCAGACCGATGCCGTAGCTAGCTTTCTGCTCTACGGTTTCCAGTTTTACATCAGACATGTCGTCTCTCTTTCGTTGCGGGTTTGTAAGGCGGCAAGGATAACAGTTACCGGCAGGGTGGGACAAATCGGTTTACAGTCTGACGGTTGAATATGTGTCCGAAATACTGGAAAGTACAAATGTCAGGCGATTGGAATAAGTCTGACATTTTGCTGATATTGCAGGTCTAGTATTCAAGGTTATTAAAATCATTGAGATACTGGAGATATCCAAACCGTCCGGAGGCGCAGTTCACCGGCTGTTTTGGGCATATACCCCATGAGGAAATTGGGAGAGGTCATGACCTTGAAAGGAAAGCGCGAGAAAGTATCTGCCACGCCGCCTGTGGGCGAGGTTATCAAGCGCGTTTGGGGCAAAATCAACGCATCACTCGAACCTTTGGCCGCGCGCGTCAAACCGTACTGGCTATCATTGCCCAAGCTTCACCGCACCGGTGTTACTGTTCTGGCTGTGTTGCTGGTGATCCTGCTGTTGTGGCCGGCCAGCGACAAAGCGCCCGTGAGCGTCAGCAATGAGCGTGTGACCGTGCCGCTGAACGTGACAGCAGAAGTACAGGAAGACTCGGCGTTTGAGGACAACAGCAATAAGATTGTCCAGAACCAGACGGTGGACACCGAGTGGGTCAACTATGAAGTGAAACGCGGCGATACCCTGTCCAATATTTTCCGCGACCAGAATCTTCCGCTGCCGGATCTGTACGCTATCTCAGCCATTGAAGGCAAAGACAAACCACTGAGCCGCATTCAGCCGGGACAACTGTTACGCTTTAAGCGCAGTCCTGCCGGTGAATTGGATATGCTGCAAATCGAGACCACCGGCAGTGCGTCGGTGATCTTCTTCCGCTTGTCTGACGGCAGTTTTGCCCGCCGCGAATAATCGCCTTCCGTTTCTGAAAAGAGCAAACCGCTGCTTAGGCAGCCGTTTTCCGCATATCGATATGCGGGATCCCATCTTCCAGATACTGCTCTGAAACCTCTTCAAAGCCATGGCGGCGATAAAATTCGCGCAGATGATATTGCGCCCCGATGGTGATCGGTGCCTGCGGCCAGATGTTATACGCCTGGATAATGGCCTGGCGCACCAGCGCATTTCCGCAGCCATTGCCACGCTCAGTGCTGGCAGTGACCACACGGCCGATGCTGATCTCAGGGTAAGTGAGACCGGCAGGCAAAATGCGGGCGTAGGCAGTCATCTTGTCATCGCGGTAACCCAGCAAATGGCGGGTTTCCGGATGGGTATCGTGACCGTCCAGTTCGGGGTAAGGGCAGTTTTGCTCCACAACGAAAACGTTGGTGCGCAACCGCAACAGGTCATAGAGCTGCCTTGTGGACAGCTGACCGAAAGTCAGGGTTATCCATTGCATGATGTTGTTCCTGAATTTTCTTGGGCTATCTCTGTTAATAGCGCAATAGATCCAAACCAGTCCGATAAGATATAAAAAACCGCGACCCAGGCCGCGGTTTTTTGTATCAAATTTGGTTATTTCCAGTAATTCAACAACCCATTAACTTATTGTTAATCATTTTGTTAAATCAATTTGGTAAAGCGCGAAGCGACATCATCAGTGCCACTGCGCGCCATTGGATACTGGCCTTTGGCTTTGATAAATGCTGCCGCTTTCTCGCTTGGTGACGTCTCAAATACCACCTTCAGATCCTCATCGGTCTTAATCGGGGCAAATGACCAGTTGTTATCGGCGGTTGGGGTTACCACGCCTTTTTCCTTGGTCACTGCACTGATGTAGTTGGCAACCACAGTGCGGTTTTCATCCGGGGATGCAAACGCGATGAAGTCGTTACCGGTGCCCGGGAATTTACCCAGATACGCGCGGTAGTTGTTGGTGGCAACCAGGAACGGCTGTGCCATATCAACCGGCTTGCCGTTGAAGGTCAGGTTTTTAATACGCTCTGCACCGTCGTTGACCAGGTTACAGTCGCCGTCGTAACGGGCTGGCTGGGTCACATCTACCTGGTAATTCACACCGTCAATCACGTCGAAGTTGTAGGTGCGGAAACCGTCCCAGTTGATGAGGGACTGCGGTGCGTCAGAATTCGTATCGATTTGGTTGAACTGACCTGCGCTACATTCCAGCCACTCTTTCACTTCCTTACCGGTCACTTTCAGTGTTACCAGGGTGTTCGGATACAGGTACAAATCGGCAGCGTTGCGGAAAGTCAGCTCGCCGGATTCCACTTCGGTGAAGTTTGCCGGGTCGTTTTTACGGCCACCGGCCTTGAACGGTGCAGCGGCAGACAGGACAGGAATGCCTTCCAGATCCGGATCGCCCTGGATGAAGCGCTCAACATAGTCTTTCTGCGCCAGGTTGACGATTTGTACCGTCGGGTCGTCCTGAACCAGCGACAGGAAGCTGTACATGACATCATTGGCTTTACCGATTGGCTGGTTCACGAACTCGCGGGTGGCGTGGTGGTCGTCTTCCAGTGCTTTACGCATTTCTGCGTCCGGCTCGGCCAGCGATTTGCCGTCAAAGATTGGGCGTGCTTCGCTTTGTACCGGAGTCACGACCCACTCGTCACCTTGTTTGTCGAGTTGCAGATCCATCACACCCACATGGCTACCCCAGCGGCCCGGCATCACAGCCGCAACGCCTTTGATGGTGCCTTTCTCGTTGTCGACGCCTTGGATGTTGTCAAAGCCCTTACCTGGGAAGACGGCGTGAGAGTGGCCGAAAGCAATCGCATCAATGCCTTCTACATCCGCAAGGTAGTAGACCGAGTTTTCAGCCATGGCCTTGTACTCGTCCTGCGACAGGCCGGAGTGTGGAACCGCAACAATCACGTCAGCGCCTTTGGCTTTCATTTCCGGTACCAGCTTTTCAGCCGCTGCTTGATGTCTTCGGCGATCACTTTGCCGTCGAGGTTCTTCTTGTCCCACACCAAGATTTGAGGCGGTACGAAACCGATATAACCGACTTTCACCAGATGCGCTTTACCGTCGGTGTCCGTGAACGTGTGCTCTTTGATGATGTATGGCTGGAAGTAATGCTCGCCAGTGTTGGCATCCAGCACATTGGCAGAGATATACGGGAATTTTGCCCCTTCCAGGGTGATATCCAGAAAATCCAGGCCATAGTTGAATTCGTGGTTACCGATGTTACCCACGTCGTAATCGAGCAGGTTCATGGCTTTGTAAACAGGGTGAACTTCCCCTTCCTCAATCCCACGGTCAGCCATGTAGTCACCCATTGGGCTGCCCTGGATCAGGTCGCCGTTGTCGACCAGCACGCTGTTTTCCACTTCATCCTGTGCGGCTTTTACCAGGGTCGCTGTGCGCACCAGGCCGATTTTCTCGCTCGGCTTGTCTTTGTAGTAATCGTAATCCATCACATTGGTGTGAATGTCAGTGGTTTCGATAATACGCAGCTTGATGGTGTCGGCCATCGCAGGGCCTGCCATGGTCAGCATACCTGCAAGCACAGCAAGTGATAGTGGACGGGCTGAAAGTGTCATGAGTCTCTCCGGAAAGGGCGTAATGTCTGCCTATTTTGCATATTCATAGCTGCAAAAGATGACATTTCATCGATAAGTGTGATCTTTAGCTGATTGTTGCGGTTCGCAACGGATGCCCCGTCACGAAAGGTGTTCACAAGATAAACAGACCACGCAGAACACTCTCATATCCATAAAGTTATAAAAAATGAAATTTTAGAATTTCAAGTAATAACATCGACTCTCTATAGTGACCCTCAATGGATTGAAAGGCTCTCACTATGGATTACTTGCCAATTTTCGCAAAGCTGGAAGGACGTGCCTGTCTGGTTGTCGGCGGCGGCGAAGTTGCATGGCGCAAAGCGCGCATGCTGATCAAAGCCGGTGCGTCTGTCACGCTGGTCTCTCCTGAAGCCGACAAAGACGTGCAGGAAGCTGCGGATAACCGTGAGCTGGTGTGGCTGAAAGAAAGCTTCAGCCTGAACACCTCGATAGTGTGTTTTTGGCGATTGCGGCGACGGACAACCCACTGGTCAATGAGCTGGTTTCGAAAGCCGCGGATGCGCGTCGTGTGCTGACAAACGTGGTGGATGACACCCCGAAGTGCAGCTTTATTGTTCCCTCAATCGTTGACCGCAGCCCGATTGTGATTGCCATTTCTTCGGCCGGAAAAGCGCCGGTGCTGGCGCGTCTGCTGCGTGAAAAACTCGAATCCCTTATTCCTTCCCATGTTGGCCGAATGGCGACATTGGCAGGGGAATTCCGCGACACCCTGAAAGAAAAAGTCACCACCCTGACCGGACGCCGCAAATTTTGGGAAATGGCGTTTGACGGCCGTTTCGCCTCGCTGGTCGCGGCAGGCGATGAAAAAGGCGCAAAGGATGAGCTGGAAAAGCTGACTTCCGGTGTATCGCTGCAAGGCGAAGTGGCACTGATTGGAGCAGGCCCCGGTGACCCGGGTCTTTTGACCCTGCGCGCGTTGCAGTTGATGCAGCAGGCCGACGTGGTGCTTTACGACTATCTGGTCTCTGACGAGATCATGGAGCTGTGCCGCCGTGATGCCGAGCTGATTTGCGTCGGCAAACGCGCCAGCTTTCACAGCGTCTCGCAGGAAGAAACCAACGCCATGCTGGTAGAGCACGCTATGAAGGGTAAACGTGTGGTGCGTCTCAAAGGCGGTGACCCCTTCATGTTTGGTCGTGGCGGCGAAGAGCTGCAGGTGTTGCACGAAGCAGGCGTACCGTTTCAGGTCGTGCCGGGTATTACGGCGGCCGCCGGTGCAACGGCGTATGCCGGTATTCCACTGACCCACCGCGACTACGCGCAAACGGCGATGTTCATTACCGGACACCTTAAGAAAGAAGACGACAGTTTTCGCTGGGCGACGCTGGCACGTGGCCGCCAGACGCTGGTGATTTACATGGGACTGATGAAAAGCGGTCATATCCAGCAGCAATTAATCCAGCACGGACGTGACCCTGAGACGCCGGTCGCCATCATAGAAAACGGCACACGTGCTGATCAGAAAATCTACAAAGGCAAACTCAATGAGCTGGAATCACTGGCCGAGGGTGTGGGTTCTCCTGCACTGATCGTGGTCGGTGAAGTGGTGCAACTCGCAGACCAGCTGAGCTGGTTTGGAAAGCAATCATTCGAAACGGCAGGTGAAGCTCACACACCTTCCGTGGTTAATTTAGGCTAAGGAAAGTAAAAGAATGGAAGCCAAAACCCTGACCCACCTCAAACAGCTTGAGGCAGAAGTATCCACATCATTCGTGAAGTGGCGGCGGAATTCGATAACCCGGTGATGATGTATTCCATCGGGAAAGACAGCTCCGTGATGCTGCATCTGGCACGAAAAGCCTTTTATCCGGGCAAAATTCCGTTCCCGCTTCTGCATGTCGACACCGACTGGAAGTTCAAGGAAATGATCAAGTTCCGCGACGAAACGGCCAAGAAATACGGCTTTGAGCTGCTGGTTCACAAAAACCCGGAAGGGCTGGCTGCGGGCATCAACCCGTTTGACCACGGTTCGTCCAAACACACCGATATCATGAAAACCCAGGGTCTGAAGCAGGCGCTAAACAAATACGGTTTTGATGCCGCGTTTGGCGGTGCCCGCCGTGACGAAGAAAAAAGCCGCGCCAAAGAGCGTGTCTACAGCTTCCGTGACAAGAACCATGTGTGGGATCCAAAGAACCAGCGCCCTGAGCTTTGGCACACCTACAACGGTCAGGTGAACAAGGGCGAAAGCATCCGTGTTTTCCCGCTGTCGAATTGGACGGAGCTGGATATCTGGCAATACATCTACCTCGAAGGCATCGATATCGTACCGCTGTACCTGTCAGACGTGCGCCCGGTAGTGGAACGTGACGGCATGCTGATCATGGTCGACGACGACCGCATGAAACTGCGTGAAGGCGAGAAAATCGAGCACAAGAGCGTGCGTTTCCGCACTTTGGGCTGCTACCCACTGACCGGCGCGGTGGAATCGGAAGCCAACACCCTGACCGGCATCATCGAAGAGATGCTGGTGGCAACCTCGAGTGAGCGTCAGGGAAGGGCGATCGACCACGATCAGTCCGGCTCCATGGAATTGAAGAAACGTCAGGGCTATTTCTAAGGGATTAATGATGAACAGTGTGATTGAACAACAAGTTGCTGAGCTTGGCATTGAAGCGTATCTGGAGCAGCACCAGAACAAATCCCTGCTGCGTTTCCTGACCTGTGGCTCGGTAGATGACGGGAAAAGTACCCTGATCGGCCGTCTGCTGCATGATTCAAAACAGATTTATGAAGATCAACTGGCGGCAATCCACGCGGACAGCCAGAAAGTGGGCACCACCGGCGAAAAACCGGATTTGGCTCTGCTGGTTGATGGTCTGCAGGCCGAGCGTGAGCAGGGCATCACCATTGATGTCGCCTACCGCTATTTCTCGACCAAAAAGCGTAAGTTCATCATTGCGGACACGCCAGGACACGAGCAGTACACCCGCAACATGGCCACCGGTGCGTCGACCTGTGATCTGGCGGTGATCCTGATTGATGCGCGTAAAGGCGTATTGGATCAGACCCGTCGCCACTCGTTTATCGCCAGTTCTTTGGGGATCCGCCACTTTGTGGTCGCGGTGAACAAGATGGATTTGGTCGGTTTTGAGCAATCGCGCTTTGAAGCGATCCGTGATGAGTACCTGGCGTTTGCTGAAAAGCTCAATGCCGACATCGACATCAAGCTGGTGCCACTCTCTGCGCTGGAAGGCGACAACGTGGTGGATCGCAGCGCGCATACCCCTTGGTATGAGGGTGAAACCTTGTTGACACTGCTGGAAGATGTGAATGTCACCGCGGAGAAAGACAAGCGTGCTTTCCGCTTCCCGGTGCAGTATGTGAACCGTCCAAACCTCGACTTCCGCGGTTTCTCCGGCACCATTGCAGGCGGTGAAGTGCGTCCGGGTGATGCTATCAAGGTGTTGCCATCAGGCAAGACCTCCAAGGTGGCACGCATTGTGACCTTTGACGGCGATCTGGACTATGCCCATGCGGGGCAAGCTGTGACGATCACCTTAACCGATGAAATCGATATCAGCCGTGGCGATTTGATTGTCCCGGCGCAAGACACACAAAAGGCGACCAGCAAACTGGCAGCGCGCATTGTGTGGATGGCAGAGCAGCCGCTGGAAGTAGGGCGCCAGTACGACATTAAAGTGGCGGGCAAGAAAACCGTCGGCTCGGTCAGCAAGATCCGCCATCAGGTGGATATCAACTCACTGGCTGCGTTTGAGACAGATAACCTGCCCCTGAACGGTATTGCCGAGTGTGAAGTGGAACTGATTGAATCGGTGCCGCTGGATGTGTACACCGACTGCCCGGATACCGGTGGTTTTATCCTGATTGACCGCTTGACCAATGTCACTGTTGGGGCAGGGATGATCAGCGAGTTGTTGGAAGAAACCACGGTGCAATCTGCCGGCACTGATATCTCTGCGTTTGAGCTTGAACTCAACGCGCTGGTTCGCAAGCATTTCCCACACTGGAATGCACGCGACATCAGTAAGTTGCTGGGGTAACACCCATGAGCTGGGATCAGTCTCTGGTCTTGGGGTTGCTGCTGGCAATCGTGGCAGGTTTGGTGTTTACCAAAATCAAGCCTGCCGTGCTTTTCGCCGGTGCAGCGTTCATTGCATTCCAGTCTGGACTTATCTCGGTCGAGGTGATGGCAGGGAATTTCACCAACAGCTCCCTGCTGACGCTGGTATTGCTGGTATTGGCTTCCGCTGCTCTTGAGAAAACCCGTCTGGTCAGTTTTGTCAGTGGTCAGCTTGCCAGTGGCCGTTTGGCACTGTGGTGGCGAAGCTCGGCCTTTCCACTGCGTTTCTCAGTTCGTTCACCAACAACACGGCGGTGGTGGTTTCCCTGATTGGCGCGGTGAAACGTAACCGCCGCCATGCACCTTCGCGTCTGCTTATCCCGCTCTCTTACGCGGCGATTCTGGGTGGTACCCTGACCCTGATTGGCACCTCGACAAACCTTATCATCAACAGTTTTGTCGAGAGCGCGGGTCTGCCCGCCCTGAGTTTCTTTGCGCCATCCACCATAGGTCTTGCTGTACTGGCCGGTGGCCTTCTGGTGTTGATCCCGTTTTGCTACCTGTTGCCCAACTACGATGATGACAGTGTTGATGACCTGCCATACGTACTGGAAGCGGAAGTGAAACGTGGCTCGCCATTGGCCGGAAACTCGGTATCAGACAATGGCCTGCGTGCGCTGCGCCGCCTGTTTCTGGCGGAAATCGTGCGGGACGGTGAATTGATTGCGCCTGTATGTCCAGATACCGTGCTGCGTGAAGGGGACAAGCTACAGTTTTGCGGCGATGTGGAAAGTGTGGCGACCTTGCAGGAAATCGACGGCCTGGAGCTGTTCGGTCAGCACCATATCAACGGTCAGAATCTGCTTGAAGTGGTGGTCAGCCATAGCGCGTCGATTCTGGCAAAACGCTCAAAGAGGCCAAATTCCGCGAAAACTTCGATGCCGTGGTGGTGGCTATTCGCCGCGGCCATGAAAAGCTCGAAGGCGCCTCGGCAACATCACCCTGCTGGCCGGTGACACTCTGGTGATTGTCCCGGGCAAAGGGTTTGCCAAACAGCAGCAACGCATGGAGCGCGAGTTTGTGCTGGTCAATGGCCTGGACTCCAGCGTCCGTCTCGATAGCAAACTGAGTACCTGGGTGCTGGCTGGGTTTGCCGCTGTGATTGGCGCAGCATTGATGGAATGGTTGCCGCTGTTAAATGGCCTTGCCGCTTACCTGATGGTGTTGCTGCTCACTGGCGTGGTAAATCTGGGTGAACTCAAGCGTCGCTTTCCGGTGGAGATTGTGGTGATTGTCGGCAGCGCCTGAGTCTGGCGCAGTTGATGATCCAGTCCGGTCTTTCGGCGCAAATGGGCGAGCTGTTTATGGCTTGGTTCAACGGCTGGGGTGTTTATGGGGCATTGATTGCGACCTACCTGCTGACGCTGATCCTCACCGAGCTTGTGACCAATAATGCCGCGGCGGCACTGGCATTCCCATTTGGATATAGCCTCGCTCTCAGTTATGGCGTAGATCCTATGCCCTTTATTATGGCAGTCTTGTTCGGTGCCAGCGCGAGCTTTATTTCGCCTTACGGTTACCAGACCAATCTTTTGGTCTACAGTGTGGGTAACTATCAATTGATGGATTACCTGCGTATCGGTTTGCCATTGTCTGTGGTTTATTCCGCGCTGGTATTGGGGCTTATCCCCCTGTTTTTCCCTTTTTAACTTTTTGCTCCATCGCTGGGTGGGGTAACACAAGGATGACGTTATGAGTGCTGCGGATATGCCGCATCCGGATGAAAATGTGGTGTGGCATCGCCACGCTATCGATAAAGAGTTCCGTGCCGAACAGAAAAAACAGCGTCCGGCACTGTTGTGGTTTACCGGCCTGTCTGGCTCTGGCAAATCAACCGTGGCCGGGGCGCTGGAAAGTGCCTTGTCAGGTCTTGGCTACCACACTTACCTGCTCGACGGTGACAACGTGCGCCATGGCCTGTGCCGTGATTTGGGGTTCTCAGATCAGGATCGCCGCGAAAACATCCGCCGTGTCGGTGAAGTGGCAAAACTGATGAATGATGCAGGGCTGATTGTGCTGTCTGCCTTTATCTCGCCGTTTCGTGAGGAGCGCCAGTTGGTGCGCGATCTGTTGCCAGAAGGCGAATTTTTCGAGGTGTTTGTCGATACGCCGCTCGACGTGTGTGAATCACGCGATCCGAAAGCTTGTACAAAAAAGCACGCGCCGGGGAAATCAAAGCGTTCACCGGCATAAGCTCAGCCTATGAAGCACCTGAAGCGCCGGAAGTGCACCTGCACACGGCAGAAGCTCGGTGGATGCCATGGTTGGGCAGTGCCTTGATGCACTCAAAAAAGCGGGTGTGATTGCCTGACAATCCCTTTCCAATAAAAAGGCTGGCAGCGGGTTGCCAGCCTTTTTTGTGTTTGTCACACCGTTTCGTTGACGGTTGAGCCAACATCACTTTCCACCACAAATGCCCGCGACAGCAAGGCGACCAGAGCATCGAGATATTCAGGGTGCGCTTTTTGTCCCACCAGCTTAGCCAGTTCGTTGCCCGTCGGGCTGAAGCGGTAGTAGTAAATCCGCGTGCCTTTGCGAAACGGCGTCAGCATAAAGGTTTTGCCCTGACCGGTCAGCGGCAGCGCTGAAGGGGGATCCAGCAGGCCTGACTCCAATTCCGTTCTCAATATGAGTCCCAAATCCATCAGCAACATGAGATCGGTAAAGGGTAGCTTGAAACTTCCCAATGCCAGCCTCTCGGCGATATCCGGTTTGAAGTAGCGCTTCATCCCGCTTTCCGGTTTGCGGAACCCGGTGATCAGCTTGTTACTGCCATCACCACCAAATGCGCATGCGAGGGCACAGGCGCGCTGCAAAGCCTGGGCTTCACGCTGGGTCATGGTTTCCAGTAGGGAGAGGGCTTTGAGTGAGGTGCTGCCGGGTTTGATGATTTCCTGCTTGAGGATCCTTGCCCATAGATTTTGCATGCCATCGCCATAGATGCTCTTCGCCATCTCGAAAAAACGGTAAAGCCAGTCCGGATCCGGAGAGCTGGCGGTTTCATCCCGGCAAAGATCGTGGGCGATTTTGATGATCTGTTCGAGGTTGGCCTGTTGCTGCTGTTTGATTTCCAGTTGCCGGTAAGCGGCGCGGGTGGTCAGGGTGTCGTGCTCAATATCGTGCAATTTCGCATCAATATGGTGCGCGGCAGCGATGGCAGCCAGGCGGTGTTGGCTGGATTTAATGTGGTTTTCCTGTTGTGTGCCGGAATGGCTGTTTTTTTCGTCGCTGACGCGTCTTCGCTGCCAGCTTCAATCACAACGGGTTTGTTCGGATCGGCCATAGACATTCCGTTTAAAAGTTAACGTGATGTTTTCGCAACGGTTTGGTGAAATTGGCACACAATCAGCTATGTTAAAATAAGATTAAATTTGTTAACATTTAACAATGTTTAGCAGGCCAAGGAGGGAGGTTTCACCATGAAGCGGTTCAAAATGAACTCTGTGAATGTCCTGCTTGTTGCCTTTTACATTGCAGCGTTGCTCTATTTATCCCAGTTTATCGGCTAGTTAGCGCTGAATGTTTAATAAAAACCCGCATGAAGCGGGTTTTTGTGTTTCAGGCAGTGAGGAAGATCACTGTGTCAGCTTATTAATCAGATCAATTACCTGAGCAATTTCGTCCTGTGACAGCGCGCCTTCTTTCACAAACTGCGCTTTACCGTCTTTGTCCAGCACGACAATCGCCGAGCTTTCGTCTTTCAGGTTCCAGGCATTGGCGGCACGGCCGTCAGCATCCAGCACCAGAGATGACCAACTGAACTCTTTCTTGCTGTCTTCTGCTGAGGATTTCACGAAGCTACCGGTTCCCCAGATAGCGTCATCCTGGTTGATGATGGTGGTGGTCTGGTATTTATCGCGTGGCGGGTTGGCTGCCAGAATCGCATCCATCAAAGGTGCGTTCATTGCTTTGGCGCTGCTGCGGCCTGCAATGGCCTGAATGACACGGACTTTACCTGGCAACAGATCGGTGTCCCAGGCTTGGTAGGCAATCTTGTCACCGTTGAGGATCAGTTCGCCATATTTTTCAACGGAAACCTCAGGCAGTGCCTGGCCGTTGGTGATGTTGTTCGCTGAGGCAAAAGTGGAAATGAGAGCGGTTGCCAGCGCAAGAGTTTTAATGCGACGCATACGTGAATGGTTCCTGTTCTTGATTATGTTGTTTTAATGCGCAACCCAATGAAGTTCATCGTCTTTACTGGGCTACAGCTAAGACTATAGCCGATGCGCCGGTGTCCTCTGTATCAATAACTGGCCCAACCACTCAAATTTGACAGTAAATCCCTGGCTGAAAAATTCATTGGTGAGACATGTGATGCAGGTTTTGTAAGGCCTGTATTTTTGACTACGCTTAGTTTCGGGATAGGAGAAAAGGGGAATTTTTGCGCCCAATAGTGGTCTGAGATTTTATGGTGCAAATTCCGAACACTTGGCATTTTGATTGCATTGCATAAATGTCAGCCGGTTGCGAAAGCAACGGATTGCGATGCAGGTCTTTTATCTTTGACATGGAAGGAGTTCAGCAAATGTTGCGTATTTTTCACCAATACCGTCCTCGTCAGGTCGCTCGATACGTTAAAGGCTTTTTCCGCGGTCGCATTTACATTGATGCATCGGTGCATTTGAATTTGATGGCGGAAGGTTGTTGCCCCCCGGAAGCAGGGACAGGCGCGCACTCGCCGTGATGACTGAAGTGAATAACGAAATTAAAGCGATGGCTGCCGCGGCCTGATAAGGCGGATATGAACAGAGAAAAACGCCCGTGTGATGACGGGCGTTTTTGTTTTTCTGGGGTTAACGCTCCCAAGGCGGCAGGCAAACCCCGGTACCGCCTAGCCCACAGTAGCCGTTTGGATTTTTGTGCAGGTACTGTTGGTGGTAGGTTTCCGCAAAATAGTAAGGCCCTGCCGGGGCGATTTCCGTGGTGATATCACCGGGTTTTCCAGCAGCAATCAACGCTGCCCGGTAAGCATCACGCTCGCAATCGCCGCTTCTTTCTGCGCTTCGTCGAAATAATAAATGGCAGAACGGTACTGGGTGCCGACGTCATTGCCCTGACGCATCCCCTGTGTTGGATCGTGGCGCTGCCAGAATTCCGTCAAGATAGCATCCAGCGAGGTACGGCTTGGGTCAAAGACCACCTGCACCACTTCAGCATGGCCGGTTTGGGCGGTACAAACGTCCTGATAGGTTGGGTTTACCGTAAAACCGCCGCTGTACCCCACGGAGGTGGAGGTGACGCCTTCAAGTTGCCAGAACAGCCGCTCAGCTCCCCAAAAGCAGCCCATTCCGAACAGGATTTGAGCCTGTCCCTCAGGCGCGGCTTTCGCTAAAAGCGTACCGAAAATGGCATGGGGTTCAGCCGGCACGATTTCAGTCGCTCTGTCAGGCAGCGCTTCAGTAGCTGTGATGGATTGTTGCTTTTTCGTCAACATGTTGCGACTCCTTGTCGTACTTGAGATTTTGGCTACCTGACTGCAAAGGCAAGGCAATTATTACCCGCTATGCAGCCAGATGCGTCACAATAAGAACGTGAAAGCATACTTTAACTTTCACGGGAAAGTGATGGCGAACCATGCGCCGTCACCGACAAAATCTGTGTTAAGGTAAGGCACATTTTCAGGTATTGAAGCACATTTGCAACAGAACAATAGAGGCTGATGACAGTCATACTGTTCACGGAATAAAGCGAAAACGGATTCTCCTTGCGAGATAAAGCATACGGTTGATGAGAACGAAAAGATTAATACCTTGGGCGCTCTGTGCTGCGGTCGTGTTGCCCACGGGCGCCTTTGCTGATGTAAGTTTTGACATCAAGGGAATTGACGGCGAGCTTGAGAAGAATGTCGCTATTTATCTCGCTGCAATACCTGCAAGCGATCGCCGTCTCACGTTCCGGTTTCAATCCCGCGTCAAAGACGAAGTTGAGAAAGCGATGCAGGCGCTGGGGTATTTTGCCCCTGTCATCAAGTATTCCATTGAAGATGAGAAAGCCAAAGACGATGCCACCGTGGTGCTGGATATCACCCCCGGCGAACCGGTGCGTATCAAGCAGGTTGATATCCAGCTGACTGGCGATGCTTTGCATGACAAAGCGTTTGCGGAATTGCTGGCAACGGCGCCTAAGGTGGGGGATGTCCTCAATCAAGGCCAATATGATTCGCTGAAATCTGCCATTCAGAGCCTGGCTGTACGTCGCGGTTACTTTGATGCGGACTACACTCTGAGCCGCCTGGAAGTGGCGCCGGGCTCAATGAAGCCTTTATCCGTCTCTATTTCAACAGCGGTATGCGCTACCACTTCGGCGACGTTTATTACCACAATAGCCAGATCAATGAAGATCGGCTCAATACCATGCTGACTTTCAAAGAGGGCGACCCCTATCTGGTGTCAGATTTGGGGGCGTTTAACCAGGCGCTGTCCAATACCGGCTGGTTTTCCTCTGTACTGGTGGAAGCGGGGGTGGATGATCTTCGTGATGGCAGGGTGCCGATTTCCGTGAACCTTGAACCGGCGGCGCGCAACCAGTTTGAAACCGGTATCGGCTATTCAACTGACACGGGACCCCGGGTAAAAATCGGCTGGAAAAAGCCTGGTTCAACAGCCGGGGGCACAGTCTTAATACGGATCTCTATATTTCCAAGCCCAAGCAGACGCTGGAGTCGACCTACAAGATCCCGCTGGAAGATGTTCAGCGCGAGTACTATCAGGTTCAGGTGGGTTTGGAAAACCTCGACAATAACGATACCCAGAGTCTGGAGTGGACGTCGTCCATTTCCCGTCACTGGAAGTTCGATACCGGCTGGCAACGCGCTGTGTATGTGCGCTGGCTCTATTCTGACTACACCCAGGGCAATGTGTCCGACATCTCCAACCTTGTCCTGCCGGGTGTGAACTTCTCCCGGGTGCGCAGTCGCGGCGGTGTGATGCCGTCCTGGGGGACAAACAGTCCATCACCTTTGAAGCGGGCGATCCGGCACTGCTGTCAGATATTTCTATTTTCCGTGTGGTGGGACAAACCGCGTGGATCCGCAGTCTTAATGACAATAACCGCTTCTTCACCCGTTTGAATGCCGGTGGCATATTTACCAGCGATTTTGAGCGGGTGCCGCCGTCACTGCGTTTCTTTGCCGGTGGTGATAACAGTATCCGGGGTTACAGCTACGAGTCGATTTCACCGCTGGACAGCAGTGGGCAACTTGAAGGCGGTGCCTATCTCACCACGGGAACGCTGGAATACAATTACCGCCTGACCGGTAACTGGTGGGGCGCGGTGTTTACCGATGCTGGCGATGCCTGGACAAGCAGCACACCGGAGTGGAAAACTTCGGTTGGCGTGGGTATCCGCTGGGAATCACCGGTAGGGCCAATCCGTTTTGACATTGCCCATGGCTTTGAAAATACCTCTGATGATTTCATGATCCACTTTAGTCTGGGGCCCGAGTTGTAATGCGTTGGCTCAACCGTTTTGCGCTTTTCCTTATCTTTTTATCTTTACTGCTTATTCTGGCAGTCGGGACATTTTTACTCACACCTGCAGGCGTGAAGATCGCAGTCTGGGGCGCACAGAAAGCCCTGCCTGAGCTGAAAATTGAAGGCAGCCGCGGCGCATTGCTTAATGGATTCACCTTGGATGGCGTCGCGTTTTCGATGGATGGCGTAGCGGTGGAAGGGCGTTCACTGTCGCTTGATATTAACAGCCGATGCCTAAGTGGCCCGGCGCTGTGTATCGAATCCCTGACCGGTGATGGCGTGCGTGTCACGGTGGAAGATACCGGCCCCTCGCCAGAGTCGCCGCCATCTGAACCTGTGACTGAAATCAAAACCCCAATCCCGGTCTTTCTCAACGGTGTCGCGCTTCGTGACATCTCGCTGGATATTCTTGGTACCAAAGTACACTGGGACAGCTTTACCACAGCCGCGCAAATGCGCAGCAATACGCTGACGCTGAAACCGACGGTGTGGCAGGGGATTAAGTTGGAACTGCCTCCAAGCAAAGATGCACCGGCAGAGCCTTCCCCTGAGCCGAAAAGTGATGAACCCATCGCCCTGCCGACGGTAAACATCCCGCTCAATGTGGTGATTGAAGGATTCACCCTCAAAGACGCAGAGCTGCTTTTGCCTGAGCGTCAGGTAGTTCACGAATTCGTCCTTAAAGGCAAAGCCGGTGGCAGTCAGGTCGCACTGCAGCAGGTTCTACTGGACGCTGAGCAAGGCAAAGTCGCCCTCAATGGCGAGATAGAGCTGGATGGGAATTATCCGCTCAAAGCCAAAGCCGTGGCGGATATCCGAATGGCACCGCTGAATGGCCAAAAGCTGACGCTGGATACCCGTGGCGACCTTCGCGATTTGTCATTGGATGCAGATTTACAAGGCGTATTGCAGGCCGTGCTGAGCGGCAAGCTGGACGTGCTGGATCCTAACCTTCCTTTTGACGCGACCTTAACCGCCAAACACCTGCAATGGCCGATCGATACCGAGGCTGATTACACCCTCTCTTCCTCTGAACTGGCCGCGAAGGGGAGCCTCAAAGCCTACACGGCGACGCTGAAAACCCAGGCGTCGGGTAAAGATATCCCGGCGATGAGCCTTGATACCGCTTTGGAAGGCGATCTGTCCTACATCGGCTTAAACAACCTGGTGCTGGATACCCTGGGCGGACGGATTGAAGGTGATGCCAATGTGGACTGGTCCAAGGCGCTGACCTGGCGCACCAATCTTAACTTTACGGATATCCAGCCTGGCCTGCAGTGGCCGGAAGCGGAAGGCAGTCTGTCCGGCAAGGTAGAGAACAGCGGTGGTCTGACGGATAGAGGCGGCTGGTATGTGGCAGTGCCTGCGTTGGACGTGAACGGCAAAATCCGCAACCAGGCCCTTGAGCTTCGTGGGCAGGTGGATGCGTCTGATCGAGATGGCAAAGGGGATCTGTTGCTGGAGACCAATGGCTTGTTGCTCAGCCATGGTCCGAACCAGATGACGGTCAAAGGCCAGGTCGATAAAGCGCTCAAGCTCGATGTGGCTTTGAACCTGCCCAAGCTGTCTGCTTCCTTGCCCGGCGCGAAAGGGGCAATCAAAGGCAACGTCGCGCTGACCGGTACGGTAGAAAAACCGACAGCAGCACTGACTCTGGCAGCCAAATCCCTGCGTTGGGAAGAACTGGTATCTGTTGGCAGCGTTAACATCCGCGGCTCCGTGACCCCGTTCCCTCTGGTCGGTGGTGGTCTTATTGTGGATGTGAATGATATCAGTGCCGAAGGCGTTGATATCTCCTCGTTGGCATTGCGCGCCTCGGGAGATGAAGGCGACCAGACGGTATCGCTTCAGGTCAAAGGTAAACCGGTGGGGGCAGACCTTTCTGTACGCGGCCGATTTGACCGTGAAAAAGGCTGGAAAGGGGCGCTGTATGCATCGTCTATCACCACGCCGGTTGGCCCATGGAAGCTGGTCGATGATGTGCCTATCAATGTTGATATCAAAACCAGTGAAGTGGATGTCGGTGCATTTTGCTGGGCACAGAACCAGAGCCGTGTCTGTCTGGACAAACCGGTCAAGGTAACGGACAAAGGCCAGGCGCAGGTCTCAATTGATAAATTCAACCTTGATATCCTGCAATCATTCCTGCCTATCACGACCACGATATCCGGCAGCCTGAATGCCGATGCCAGCATTGGATGGAAACCCAATGCGCTGCCGACAGTTAATGCTACCGTTACCTTGCCAAAAGGGCAGGTTACCGAGCAACTGGATGCGCCGCTGGTGATTGGCTGGAACAATGTCTATCTGAACACGGTACTGGCGGATGACAAGCTGACAGCCAAGCTGCTGCTGGATCTGACTGACAATGGCAACGTGACACTGGATGCGGTGATGAGCAACCTGTCCGGCAAAAACCGTCCCCTGCAGAGCACCTTCGGTATCAACAAGATCAATCTGGATATGCTGGCTTCCGCGTTGGGAGAGGACAGCAAGCTAACCGGTGTGCTGGACGGGAATGTCTCGCTCAATGGCGACGTAAACGCGCCAACCGCCAACGGCAAGATTGTGCTGTCCGGTCTCAGCCTGCAAAGTCTGGATGCACCGATTGAAGTGCGGGAGGGGCAGGTAACGCTGGCCTTCAATGGTACCAACGGCAAGATTGACGGTGACATTAAAACCCCGGATGGCGACCTGATGCTGACCGGCTCCGCCGACTGGCACAAACTGGATGCCTGGCTGGCTTCGCTGAACGTGAAGGGCAGCGCCTCAAAGTCGTGGTACCTCCGATGGTGGCGCTGGAAGTCAGCCCGGACATGACCCTGAACGCTTCACCGGATCTGGTGAACGTGAAAGGAAATGTCGATGTGCCATGGGGACGTATTGTGGTGGACAAGTTGCCGGATTCGGCGGTTCAGGTATCCAGTGACGTCGTTATCCTCAACAACGAATTGAAACCGATGACGCCGCCGTCCTCGACACCGCTTAACCTCAACGCCAATATCTCGGTCAATATCGGTAATGATGTGCGTCTTGAGGCATTCGGCCTGAAAACCTGCTGGTGGGTAAACTGGATGTGGCGAGTAACAGCCGGGGCCCGAGCGTTAACGGTGACATCAATCTGCAAGACGGTACCTATCGATCATTCGGTCAGGATTTGGTGATCAAAAAAGGTCAGATCTTGTTCAATGGGCCGCCAGAGCAGCCTTATTTGCAGGTTGAAGCGATCCGCAACCCGAATGCCATTGAAGATGGCGTGGAAGCGGGATCCGGGTAACTGGTCCTGCGGATGCGCCGGAAGTGAGTGTGTTTTCCGACCCGGCGATGCCACAAGCAAACGCACTGTCCTACCTGGTGCGCGGGCGCAACCTCGACAGTGAATCTGACGGCAATGCCATGACGTCTATGCTGATCGGCTTGGGTCTGGCGCAAAGCGGCAAGTTGGTGGGCGAGTTAGGTGAAGCTTCGGCGTGCAGGACTTGTCGCTGGATACCTCTGGCAGCGGCGGGGACGAGAAAGTGGAAGTGTCTGGTTATATTCTGCCGGGTCTTCAGGTGAAGTACGGTGTGGGGATCTTTACCAGCCTGCCGGAATTTACTGTCCGCTATCGCCTGCTGCAAAACCTTTATCTGGAGGCGGTCTCCGGCGCGGACAATGCGGTCGATCTGCTGTACCAGTTCAGTATCAAGTAGACCGCTTTAAACGAAATAGCCCGGCATCTTCGCCGGGCTTTTTGTTTTCAGGGCAAGGGGGCCTACTCTTGGTCGGGGAAGTTTTCGAGGAACTCTTCCACCTTGTTGACCATATTGGTTGAACCGACAAAGAAAGGCACGCGCTGGTGCAGCTCGACAGGTTTGATATCCATAATACGACGCGCACCGTCAGAAGCCTTACCGCCAGCTTGCTCGATGATAAAGGCCATCGGGTTGCACTCGTAAAGCAGGCGGAGTTTACCGCTTGGGTATGCTGCGGTGCTCGGGTAGAGGTACATGCCGCCTTTCAGCATATTGCGGTGGAAATCCGACACCAGTGAACCGATGTAGCGCGAGGTGTAAGGGCGATTTTCTTCCGGCACATTCTCCTGGCAGTACTTGATGTACTTTTTCACCCCCAGAGGGAAGCGGATATAGTTGCCTTCGTTGATGGAATAAATAGTGCCGTCTTCCGGGATACGCATGTTTTCGTGTGACAGGCAAAACGCACCGATGGATGGGTCGTAGGTAAAACCGTGCACGCCGTTACCTGTGGTGTAAACCAACATGGTGGAGGAGCCGTAGATAATGTAGCCGGCGGCGACCTGCTGGTTTCCTGGCTGGAGGAAGTCTTCAATCGTGGCAGGCTGGCCAATTGGTGACACGCGGCGGTAGATAGAAAAATGGTGCCGACAGAGACATTCACATCAATGTTGGATGAACCATCGAGGGGATCCATCAAGATCACGTACTTGGCGTTGTGACCAAGTTCAGTGTCAAAGATCACGGCCTCGTCTTCTTCTTCACTGGCCACACCACACACCTGATCGCGGGCGGCCATGGCTGCTTTGAATTTCTCGTTGGCGTAAACGTCGAGTTTTTGTTGTTCTTCTCCCTGAACGTTTTCGCTGCCAAAGGCACCGGTGATATCTGCCAGCCGGCCTTGTTGATCTCGCGGTTAACGATTTTGGCAGCCAGGCGGATAGAGGACAGCAACGAGCTTAACTCGCCGCTGGCGTGCGGGTACTCATGTTGCTTTTCAACAATGAATTCGCCGAGGGTACGCATATCTGACATTTCAGATCCTTTTGATGTCTATGGTTCAATTCTTGGGTAAGATGCTGGAAAACAAAGTCGCAAGCGGTGCGGCGCCGGTGATTGATTCAAGCAGGCGGTGCCGGAAAAATAACTTTGTCTCCACGGTGACAAGCAACGCTAGGGCGGGCAAAAGTCCGCTATTTACGCGCGCTGGAAATCAACCTGTTACAAAGTTTATAGCGCATAACTTTTTATTCGTATCGAAGTAATTTGGACATGTCGGGAAGTGTGAGCAAGACACCTCCTTCCGACAAAAGTCACGTTTCACAGCTGACGGAACCTTATGCATATTCACATTTTAGGGATTTGCGGCACCTTTATGGGTGGTGCAGCCATTCTGGCAAGACAGCTCGGCCACAAGGTGACCGGTTGTGACGCCAACGTTTACCCGCCAATGAGCACGCTGCTGGAATCTCAAGGCATTGAGATCATTCAGGGTTATGACCCATCCCAGCTGGATCCCGCGCCTGATCTGGTAGTGATCGGCAATGCGATGAGCCGAGGCAACCCTTGCGTGGAATACGTACTGAACAACAACCTCAATTACACTTCCGGCCCGCAGTGGCTGCTGGACTTCCTGCTCAAAGATCGCTGGGTGCTAGCGGTAGCAGGGACTCATGGCAAAACCACCACAGCCAGTATGCTGGCATGGGTGCTGGAAGATTGCGGCTACCAGCCTGGCTTTTTAATTGGCGGTGTACCGGGGAACTTCGGTGTGTCGGCGAGATTAGGCGAAACCATGTTTTTCGTGGTGGAAGCCGACGAATATGACAGTGCTTTTTTCGATAAGCGTTCGAAGTTTGTTCACTACCACCCGCGCACACTGATCCTCAATAACCTCGAATTCGATCATGCCGATATCTTTGATGATCTGGATGCTATCAAGCGCCAGTTCCATCATTTAGTGCGCACAGTGCCGGGCATTGGTCGCATCATTGCGCCGTCGGGCGATGCTAACCTGGCGGATACCCTGAAAATGGGCTGTTGGAGTGAACTGGAATTTGCCGGTGAAGACGGCATCTGGAAAGCGGATAAACAAACCGCGGACGGCAGTGTGTTTGCCGTGTCGTTCAATGGCGAGAAAGTTGGCACCGTTAACTGGGATCTGGTGGGGGATCACAACGTCAGCAACGCCTGATGACCATTGCTGCTGCGCGCCATGTCGGCGTGACGCCGGATTTGGCCTGTGAAGCGCTGGGACGCTTTATTAACACCAAGCGCCGTCTTGAGCACAAAGGTGATTTCAACGGTGTGACGGTTTACGACGATTTTGCCCATCATCCAACCGCGATCAAAACCACCTTGGAAGGTCTGCGCGCCAAAGTGGGTGAGCGCCGCATTCTGGCAGTGCTGGAGCCACGCTCCAACACCATGAAACTGGGTGTGCACAAAGATGACATTGCACCGTCTCTGGACACGGCGGATGTGGTTATGCTGTTCCAGCCGGACAACATCAAATGGTCAGTCAAAGAGGTGGCACAGGCATGTAAAGCGCCGGCACAGACCTATGATGAGATTGAAGCGTTGGTGGCAGGTATTGCCGGTGAAGCGCGTGAAGATGACGTTATACTGGTGATGAGCAACGGCGGTTTCGGCGGTATTCACGACAAACTGAAAGCAGCACTGGAACAAGGTAAATAGGGACAGCATGGCACATCGCGACAACGACAAACGTATCACACTGGCCTGGAGCGGTGCTTCGGGTGCGCCTTATGGTCTGCGTTTGCTGGAATGCCTGCTGGCGGCAGACTACGAAGTGTTTCTGCTGGTTTCCTCTGCGGCGCGTGTGGTGCTGGCAACTGAACACGGCCTTAAGCTTCCGTCAGGGCCGGATGCGGCGAAAGCCGCGTTGGTTGAACACCTGAATGCACCCACGGATAAGCTGGTGGTGTGCGGCAAGGAAGACTGGTTCTCTCCGGTAGCTTCAGGCTCTGCAGCGCCGAAGAAAATGGTGGTGTGTCCTTGCTCGGCCGGTTCGCTGGCAGCGATTGCTCATGGTATGTCGGACAATCTCGCTGAGCGTGCAGCAGATGTGGTACTCAAAGAGCGTGGCCAGCTGGTGCTGGTGGTACGTGAAACGCCGTTTTCGACCCTGCACCTTGAGAACATGCTCAAGCTGTCTCAAATGGGTGTGACCATTATGCCTGCTGCGCCGGGTTTTTATCACCAGCCGACATCCATCGAGGATCTGGTCGACTTTATGGTGGCGCGAATTCTTGATCATTTGGGGATCGAGCAGGCGCTGGTGCCTCGCTGGGGGTATGATCAGCGTGATACAAAATAAAAAATGGGCGGTGATGACACCGCCCATTTTTTAACTGAAACCTAAAGGTTAGCCCTGGGGCTTCATGATCAGGACGTTCACTTTTGATTGCTCCAGGACTTTGGATGCCACAGAGCCAATGATGAGCTTATTGGCTTTTGAGCGCTTGTGGCTTGGCATGACAATCAAATCACAGCCCAGCGCTTCTGCCGTTTTCACGATCGCTTTGTAAGCTTACCTTCCGCTACCGAAATGTCATACGCCACGCCGTGTGGCACCATGCGCTCAGCAAATGCCTTGAGGTTGTTTTTCACATCCTGCTTCATCTGGCGTGCAGCATCCTCTGGAAAATAGGACTGCACCATGGAGTTATGGATACCCGGCAGAGCTGTTAGCAAGTGCAGGGTTGCGCCTGTTTGCCCGGCCAGCCAGACTGCGTGCTCAACCGCTTTATCTGCAAAGCTTTCATCATTCAAATCAACAGGGACGAGAATGTGTTTATACATATTTTACGCTCTCTATGGTGATAAACACCGGGGCATGGCGCCCCGGAAGGTTAAGCGGCCTCAAGCCGGATGCGACGGCGTTGGTTCCATGCCAGTGCGCCAAGCAGCAGCAAGGTCGGGATAAATACCCACTCTTTGTCAGGACGGTCTGCCGGGACGCTCACCTGCACGACCTCCCAGTCGAAATCAATGCCTGCATCCGCGGCAGGCTGCCCCACTGAACCATGTCGACCAGTTGTGCGCCGTCTTCGTCACGCAGTTCCAGACCGGTGGAAAGTACCCGCGCCAGGCCTTCTGCTTCGGCCGGATCGACCGGCAGGTTAACGTGCTTGGTGATAATGTCGCCATCGATGTTTTCACCACGCACCTGCAGGTTAAGTGTCTGACCATCAGGTAGTTTCTCTGCAACATCAATGATAGCAGAGCCCGGGTAATCCGTTGTTGGCGGATAGAGTTCGTCCCAGAAAAATCCAGGGCGGAACAAGGCAAACGTGATGAATAACAGCAGTATGGTTTCCCACCATTTGTTGCGGGTAAACCACCACCCTGCGTGGCAGCCGAAAACACCAGCATGGCGATTATCGCAGAGCCGATAGTCAGCATAAGATGGAACGGGCCATCAATGTCCATCAACAGCAACTGGGTGTTGAAGATAAACATAAACGGAAGGATGGCAGTACGGATATCGTAGGTAAAACCTTGAATACCGGTTTTGATCGGATCGGACTTGGCAATCGCGGCGGCGGCAAACGCTGCCAGACCGACTGGCGGGGTATCATCCGCCAGAATACCGAAGTAAAACACGAAAAGATGCACAGCAATCAATGGGATGATCAGCCTTCCTGGGCGCCGAGGGTCACGATCACCGGTGCCATCAGGGTTGATACCACGATGTAGTTTGCTGTGGTTGGCAGACCCATACCCAAAATAAGGCTGATAACCGCCGTGAACATCAGCATCAGGATAATGTTACCGCCAGAGATAAATTCGACGAAGTCTGTCATCACCAGGCCGATACCTGTCAGGGTCACCACGCCTACCACAATACCTGCAGCGGCGGTGGCAACACCAATACCAATCATGTTGCGCGCACCGGCGACAAAGCCTTCAGCCAAGTCAACAAAACCTTCTTTAAAAGAGGCGCCAAAATTGGATTGGCCTTTGAAGAAAGTAAACAATGGACGCTGGGTGACGACGATGAACATCATGAACAGGGTCGCCCAGAATGCGGACAGGCCTGGCGAGAAACGTTCAACCATCAAACACCAAACCAACACCACGATAGGCAGCAGGTAGTAGAGACCAGAACGCGCGGTTGGACCTGGGTCAGGCAGCTCGGACAAGTCGGTATCTGCCGGGTCTTCCACTGCTTCGGTTTTGTATTGGGCTGAATAGCGCACCAGCGCCAGGTAAGCGACAAAAATGGCCACGGCGATAATCGGGCTTGCGGCCGCGCAAAGACGTCTTTGGTCCAGCCAATACCATAGTAAACAGCCAGGCTGAGTACACAAATACCAATCACAATGACCACAAAGCTCATCAGAGACTGCAGGAAAGTCGAGGTGTGGCGACGGGGAAGCCCAGTCATCCCAGCCTTACACGCTTCCAGGTGGACAATATAGATGAGGGCGATATAGGAAATGAGCGCTGGCAGGATCGCTGCTTTAATCACTTCGATATAAGGAATACCCACGTATTCCACCATCAGGAAAGCTGCTGCACCCATAATAGGCGGGGTCAACTGACCGTTAGTGGACGCTGCCACTTCAACGGCGCCCGCTTTGGTGCCAGGGAAACCAACGCGCTTCATCAGGGGAATGGTGAATACCCCTGTTGTGACCACGTTTGCAATGGAAGAGCCTGAAATCAATCCTGAAAGGCCTGACGCTACCACCGCTGCCTTTGCTGGGCCACCACGCATATGACCAAGCAATGAGAAAGCGACTTTGATGAAGTAGCCCCCTGCGCCTGCGCGATCCAGCAAAGCGCCAAAAAGCACAAACAGGAAAACAAATGAGGTAGATACGCCTAGGGCAACACCGAACACACCTTCCGTTGTCAGCCACATGTGGGACATGGTTTTGCTCAAGCTGGCGCCTTTGTGCGCAATCACGTCAGGCATGTAGGGGCCGGCGAAGGTGTACACCAGAAACACCAGTGCGACCACCATCAGCGGTGGACCTAACGCGCGGCGTGTGGCTTCAAGCAGCAAAATCATCCCCGTAACAGAGACAATGATGTCCATCTGAGTTGGCGCACCAGCGCGTCCTGCCAATTCAGCATAAAACAGGAACAGGTAGCCAGCGGCAAAGCTTCCGGCCAAAGCAAATAACCAATCCTGAAGGGGGATATGGTCGCGCGGTGAGCTTTTCAGGGCTGGGTAGCTGTAAATGCCAGAAAGATGGCAAATGCCAAGTGAATGGATCGTGCTTCGGTATCATTGAGCGCGACGGTAAAGGGAGAGGCATACCAAAGCTGGAAAATAGACCAGCACAGGGGAACAAACCACAGGATTTTTCCTGGTATACCTGACGGAGCGCGGGCTCCGGTATCCGCTTGAGCAACAATATCCTGCGCGTCGAGCGGTGTCTCGGTCGTCTTCGTCATGCCATTGTCCTTTAATTGGCAAGTAAAAGTGTAAAAAGACCTGACATCAGATGTAAACAATCCGCAGTGTGCGGATAAAGTAGGGCGGTGTACGAAGTATCACCTGATTTTCATCTTCTGAGGGTCTAAGTCGCGAATGGTTGTCCGTTAAGACTCGGTTTATTTTGTTAAAATTGGATGTATCAACTGTGAATGATAACAAATCATTTTCCAAAATTTAAAACTGGTGAAACCTTTTGTCATGGTTTTTCGCTGTGATTTGTGGGCGATAAGAAGATAAAAACCAGAAAGTCTTAATTATGAGAGGATATTTTGTGCCACGCTCCAGGAATTGGATAAAGAAACAGGCAGGCTGCTTAGCAAAGCGGCCTGCCTGTTGTGGCATTACGGAAGGTAAGGGCTTAGCGGCTGTAATCGAACAGTCCGCACACCGCATCAAACAGGCGTGCTGTGGTGGTTGAGCGGGTTGGGGTGATGAAAATTGTGTCGTCACCGGCCACAACACCCAAAATGCCTTCAGCCTTACCCAGTGAGTCCAGCAGGCGGGCAATCAGTTGTGCAGCACCTGGGCCTGTGTGGATCACAACCAGAGCATCGTTGTAATCGATGTCCATCACCAATTCTTTCAGCGGGCTGCTGGTTGTCGGGACACCAAGCTCAACCGGCAGGCAGTAGACCATTTCCATCTTGCATTGCGGGTACGTACCGCGCCAAATTTGGTCAGCATGCGGGAGACTTTTGACTGGTTGATGTTGTCGAAGCCCTGCGCTTTCAGAGCATCTACAATTTCACCCTGTGAGCTGAATTTCTCTTCTTTTAGGATGGCTTTAAATGCTTCACTAACTGATCTTGTTTATCTGAATTGCGCATATTTCTTATTTCTTCCCCGTGTCAGGATGGCGCATTCTTGCATAGTGATTCAGTCGTGGGCAATAAAATCAGCGGTAAAGTGACGCACCTATCACCTTTCAACAGGGGCAGAATGCCTCGACGGGAAAAATGAGAAGCGGGGCTTATCCTCAGGCTGATTAACTTGTCGTACCCGACGGTACGCACGTATCATGCATTCAGGATCGTGATGCGTGCTGGGGTGTCAGTCATGTAGACCACTTCAATGCTGACAGGTCCTGCATCAAAGAAGGTCTGAAATAACAATAATCGTATATAAGGAGAACGAAATGAAAGTTGCTGTGATTGGCGCCGCTGGTGGCATTGGTCAAGCTTTAGCCCTGCTTTTGAAAAACCGTCTGCCTGCGGGTTCAGATCTGGCACTTTACGACATCGCTCCGGTTACGCCGGGCGTTGCTGTTGATCTGAGCCACATCCCAACGCCGGTATCAATTAAAGGTTACTGCGGTGAGGATCCAACACCAGCACTTGAAGGTGCGGACGTGGTTCTGATCTCTGCCGGTGTGGCACGCAAACCTGGCATGGATCGTTCAGATCTGTTCAACGTGAACGCGGGGATCGTTCGTTCTCTGGCTGAAAAAATCGCAGATGTGTGCCCGAAAGCACTGATCGGTATTATCACCAACCCTGTGAACACCACGGTTGCGATTGCGGCAGAAGTGCTGAAAGCCAAAGGCGTTTACGATAAGAACCGTCTGTTTGGTGTCACTACGCTGGATATCATCCGCTCTGAAACATTCGTTGCGGAACTGAAAGACAAAGATCCAGGCCAAGTGCGCGTTCCTGTGATCGGTGGCCACTCTGGTGTGACCATCCTGCCTCTGTTGTCTCAGGTTGAAGGTGTTACCTTTACTGAGGAAGAAGTGGCTGCATTGACACCACGTATCCAGAATGCGGGTACGGAAGTGGTAGAAGCGAAGGCCGGTGGCGGTTCTGCAACCCTGTCTATGGGTCAAGCGGCGTGCCGTTTGGTCTGTCGCTGGTGCGCGCTGCTCAAGGTGAGCAAGATGTGTTGAGTGTGCGTATGTGGAAGGTGACGGCAAGTACGCGCGTTTCTTCGCACAGCCTGTACGTCTGGGCAAAAACGGTGTGGAAGAGATCCTCGACCATGGCCCTCTGAGCGCGTACGAGCAAAATGCGCTGGACAGCATGCTGGACACACTGCGCAAAGACATCGCACTGGGCGAAGAGTTTGTGAAGTAATCACCTCGCCAGATAGCAAAAAAGCGGCTTAACAGCCGCTTTTTTTGTATTACTTGTCCCGTTGCTACTTCTTACGGCGCACTGCAATGTGTGCCAGCGCCTTAAGCGCTTCTTTGTAGTCAGATTCCGGTAGCGGTGCCAACGCCGCAATGGCTTTGTCCGCTTCTTCTTCTGCGCGCAGGCGGGAGTATTCCAGTGATCCTACTTCCTGCATACAGGCCAGAATAGCCTCTAGCTTATCCAGGCCGTTGCCCTGTTCGATCGCTTCACGGATCATGGCAGCCTGAGCGTCATTCCCGTTTTGCATCGCGTGAAGCAGTGGCAGGGTAGGCTTGCCTTCGGCAAGATCATCGCCGGTATTCTTGCCCATCTCATCTCCTTGTGAGGTGTAATCCATCACATCGTCAATAAGCTGGAAGCAGTACCGAGGTAGCGGCCATAATCTTTCATCGCGGTTTCAATTTCATCGTTGGCATCCGCGAGGATCGCGCCGATCTGGGTCGCCGCTTCAAAAAGACGTGCAGTTTTAGAGTAGATCACCTGCATGTAGCTTTCTTCGGTGGTGTCGGGATCGTTGCAGTTCATCAGCTGCAGCACTTCGCCTTCCGCGATCACATTGGTGGCTTCGCTCATCAGATCAAGGATCCTTAACGATCGAAGCTCGGTCATCATTTGGAAGGAGCGGGTGTAGATGTAATCGCCGACCAAGACACTTGCTGCATTACCAAACATGGCATTGGCAGTGGCTTTGCCCCGACGCAGGTCAGATTCATCGACGACGTCATCATGCAGCAGTGTTGCTGTGTGAATGAATTCGATAAACGCAGCGGCCGTGATATGACCTTCGCCTGATAGTTCAGCGCTTTGGCTGACAATACCGCCAGAATAGGGCGCAAGCGTTTGCCGCCACCACTGACTATGTAAAAGCCCAGCTGGTTGATCAGGGCGACGTCAGAATTCAGTTGCGCGAGTATTTTGGTATCCACTTTTGCCATGTCATCGGCAGTCAGTGCTTGGATGGTGTTAAAATCCATTGATGCGTCCGGTCCAAGGGAAGATTGCTGTTCGCAGCTCTCGTTTTTGCGTTGATAGTACACTAAAATTCAAAGCTCGACACAGTAACATTGTTGGCAAAAAAGGGCTTAAAGATGGTGAACAGCTTTTCACCAATTTTCTTTAATTACCCCCTTGCCAGAAAGCGATTCTTACCGTAGAATTCGCGCCCTATTGATGAATTAAATGCGCACCCCTCACTGCACACTTTTTATACGCAGTAGGCTGTGCGGAAATGCGGAGAAAACCATGTACGCAGTTTTCCAAAGTGGTGGTAAACAACACCGTGTGAGCGAAGGCCAAACTATTCGCTTGGAAAAGCTAGACGTTGAAACTGGCTCAACTGTTGAGTTTGATTCTGTTCTGCTGGTAGCTAACGGCGAAGAAATCACCGTTGGTGCACCGTTCGTAGCAGGCGGTAAAGTAACTGCTGAAGTAGTTACTCACGGTCGTGGCGACAAAGTTAAAATCGTTAAGTTCCGTCGTCGTAAGCATTCTCGTAAGCAAATGGGCCACCGTCAGTGGTTCACTGAAGTCAAAATCACTGGCATCAGCGCTTAATTTAGGAGAAGAGATAAATGGCACACAAAAAAGCTGGCGGTTCTACTCGTAACGGCCGTGATTCAGAAAGCAAACGTCTGGGTGTTAAGCGCTTCGGTGGTGAATCTGTTCTGGCAGGTAACATCATCGTTCGTCAACGTGGTACTAAGTTCCACGCGGGCACTAACGTAGGCTGCGGTAAAGACCACACTCTGTTCGCTCTGTCTGATGGCAAAGTGAAATTCGAAGTTAAAGGTCCTAAAAACCGTAAGTTCGTTAGCATCGAAGCTGAATAATAGCACTCGATACTGATTCTGAAGCCCTGCCTTACGGCGGGGCTTTTTGTTGTATACCCAAATGACTTTTCGATTGATGTGATTTAGTTATACAACAACCGAGAGCATGGTAACGCAGCCACAAGCAGGTGCGCTTTTCCACCTAAAGGTAGAAAGCGTCACGTATGCGCCACAGGTGTCACGAAGCGATTCGTCATACGAATCTGGGCGTTGATTGTGAACCTTTGACGGTTTTTGATCCTAAGATCGTTAAAGATGTTCAGTGTCATGTGACTGCATAAATCGCCATTGTTAACCCAAAGACACGTAATACCTTGCTGCTTGCAGGTGGTGCAGGGGATGGAGAGGAAAAATGAAATTTGTAGATGAAGCGGTGATCCGCGTTGAAGCGGGAGACGGCGGTAACGGTACCGTAAGCTTCCGTCGCGAAAAATACGTACCTAAAGGTGGCCCGGACGGTGGTGACGGCGGCGATGGTGGTGACGTCTACCTGCTGGCGGACGAAAACCTTAATACGCTGATTGATTATCGCTTTGAACGCTTCCATGCAGCTGGCCGTGGCGAAAACGGTCGTGGCGGTAACTGTACCGGTAAGCGTGGTGACGATCTGGTATTGAACGTGCCTGTGGGTACCCGTGCAGTGGATGAAGATACCGGCGAGATCATCGCGGATCTTACTCATCATGGTATGAAAGTGATGGTTGCCAAAGGTGGCTGGCACGGTCTGGGTAACACCCGCTTCAAATCGTCTGTAAACCGTGCTCCTCGCCAGAAGTCGATGGGTACTAAGGGTGAGTTGCGTCATCTGCGTCTGGAGCTTCTGCTGCTGGCTGACGTGGGTATGCTGGGTCTGCCTAACGCAGGTAAATCGACCTTCATCCGTGCAGTGTCTGCGGCAAAACCGAAAGTGGCGGACTATCCGTTTACGACGTTGGTGCCAAGCCTGGGCGTGGTGCGTGTTGCTGATAACAAGAGCTTCGTTGTCGCTGACATTCCTGGCCTGATTGAAGGTGCGGCGGAAGGTGCGGGTCTGGGTATTCGCTTCCTGAAACACCTTGAGCGTTGCCGCGTGCTGCTTCACATGATCGATCTGATGCCTGTTGATGGTTCTGATCCGGTGGACAATGCCTTCACGATCATCGAAGAGCTTCAGCGTTACAGCGATAAACTGGCTGACAAACCTCGCTGGATCGTTTTCAACAAGCTCGATCTGATGAGCGAAGAAGACGCGGAAGCGCAGATCGAACGTGTGCTGGAAGCGCTGGCATGGGATGAACCGTATTACGCAATTTCTGCTATCAACAAAGGTAATACCCAGCAACTGACTTACGATCTGATGGAATTCATCGACTCGCTGCCTGCACAGCTTGAGCAAGAAGAACCTGAAGAAGCCAAGGTCGAGTTCAAATGGGACGATTACCACGAGCAGGAAATCAAGAAACAGTCCAAGTTCGATGACGACGATGATGACTGGGATGATTGGAACGAAGACGACTACGACGTTGAGATCATCTACCGTCCGTAATGACAGACAAATAAAAAACCGCCTCGCAAAGGCGGTTTTTTCGTCCAAATCAAAGTAAAGTGGCTCAAGGTGGCGTAAAAACAGGAAGCGGTGTGTTTCAGGGAGGAAAGACGGTTGCAAGACATACCATTTATGCGTGAGCCAGTTCAGCGCGATATATCCAGGATTGTCAGTCAGGTTGGGCAAATGCTGCTGCAACATGGTGCGGAAAGTAAGCTTGTCAGCGATATCTGTTGTCGTCTTGGGGTTGCCCTTGGGCTGGACAGTGTCGAGATCTCATTGTCAGCCAGTTCCATGGTGATCACCACCATTACCCATCAACACTGTATTACTACCGCAAGGCGTTGCCCGGATCGCGGGACCAACATGCGGGTGATCACGGAGATCCAGCGCATTCTGATCATGACAGAAAAGGCATTGCTGGATCGCCACAGCGTCAAAAAACGTTTGGCGCGACTCTCACCGGATCGCTATAACCGCTGGCTGGTGGCGGTAATGGTTGGCCTCTCCTGTGCCAGTTTCAGCCGCCTCGCTGGCGGTGATTTCCCGGTATTTTTCATCACCTTTGTCGCTTCTTTTTTCGGCATGCTGGTGCGCCAGGAAGTGGCTCACCGCCATTTCAATCCCTTAGTGAATTTTGGTATTACCGCGTTTGTCACCACCTTGATCTCCAGCTTTGGGGCAATGCAGGAAATCGGTAACCAACCCTACCTGGCGATGGCATCCTCGGTATTGATGTTGGTACCGGGTTTTCCGCTTATCAATGCCGTTTCTGACATGGTGAAAGGGTATGTAAACATGGGTATTGCCCGTTGGGTCATGGCGAGTTTGCTGTCGTTGGCAACCTGTCTTGGTATCGTTGCGGCAATGAACCTGACCGGTATCTGGGGGTGGTTATGAGCTTATTGTTGGCGCTATTGCATGACATGTTTTTTGCGGCTATCCCTGCTATTGGATTCGGTCTGGTGTTCAATGTACCGGTCAAAGCGCTCAAATACTGCGCCATTTTGGGTGCCTTGGGCCATGGCAGCCGCTTTTTGCTGATGCACTATGGTGTGTCGATTGAATGGGCAAGTCTGTTCGGGGCGACGCTGGTTGGTATGATTGGCGTGTACTGGTCGCAGCGTCTGCTGGCACACCCCAAGGTGTTCACAGTGGCTGCAATTATCCCCATGGTGCCGGGCGTATTCGCTTTCAAAGCCATGATCGCGTTGGTGGAAATGAACAGCCTGGGGTTCAGTGACGCGTTGTTGGCGACGTTGATCAACAATGGCAGTAAGGCGTTATTTATCATTGCTGCGTTGGCGATTGGCCTTGCGATGCCGGGGCTTTTGTTTTACCGGCGAAAACCTGTGGTGTAGCATGGCGCTTCATTGCAAAGATACGTGTTTAACAGATAAAGAGTAACTGGATGAAGATCAGTATGATTGCCGCCATGGCAAAGGGACGGGTGATAGGTAAGGACAACGCGATGCCATGGCATTTGCCCGCTGATTTTGCCTGGTTCAAGCAAAATACCTTGGGTAAACCGGTGATCATGGGTCGCAAAACCTATGAGTCTATCGGGCGTCCATTGCCTGGTCGCCGCAATATCGTTATCAGCCGTGACGCTGGCTGGCGCGCAGAAGGTGTTGAAAGCGCGACCAGCATTGATGCAGCTTTAGCACTGGTTGAAGGTGTTGAGGAAGCCGTGATCATTGGTGGCGGTACCATCTATGCGGCTTGTCTTCCCCGCGCAAACCGCCTTTATATCACGCACATTGATGCCGAGATTGACGGGGATACCTGTTTTCCTGATTGGGGCGAAGGCTGGTTGAGCACGCATAGCGAGCACTATCAAGCCGATGAGAAAAACCACTATGACATGGAATTTGTGGTGTTAGAGCGTCACTGATCAGCCAGCATGTACCGGGCAGGGACGCGAAAATACCTGCCCGTCTTCCCAACGCATCATGGTCATTGCCCCGCCCCAGACACAGCCCGTGTCGAGTCCCAATACATTGTTTTTCATCACACCGCCCAGAGCTGCCCAATGCCCAAATACTTGCATTGGTGCTATGGGTAGGCGGTTTGGCATCTCAAACCATGGGATAAGGGAGCCATCATTGATTTGATGGGGTGGCAGTTTACAGGCCATATCCAAACGGCCGTCCGGCGTGCAGTAACGCATGCGGGTCAGCGCATTGATCGTATAACGGTATCGCTCAATGCCCGATAAGGACTCAGACCACATAGCAGGCTCATTGGCGTACATCTTTTCCAGTAGCCATTGGTATCTGTCGCTGCGTAATACGGACTCAACTTCCGAGGCGCAGGACTTTGCGGTGGCCAAGTCCCAATCCGGCGAAATACCCGCATGGCTCATGACAAAACCTGAATGGGTGGTATTGGACTTTTCAACATGCAGCAAAAGGGGCTGCTGGCGTAGCCAGTGGAGCAACTCTTCCCTGTCTTCCGCTTCAAGGATTGGCAGGGTTTTGTCCTTGGCTTTGGGTTTCATGATCCCTTCAGACACAGCGAGAAGATGTAGATCATGGTTACCCAGCACGGTATGCCCGTGATCACCCAGTAATTTAACAAAGCGCAGGACAGAGAGTGAGTCCGGGCCTCGGGCGACAAGATCGCCGGCGATATAGAGGTGATCGCGCTGGCGGTCAAAATCAACGTCTTCTAACAGGGCGATAAGATCGGTAAAGCACCCCTGTATGTCACCGACAAGGTAAGTAGCCACAAACGTTCCTAGTGGAGGATATTGGGAATAGCGAGGCGAAACGGTGAGACTTCGATATCAAATTCGTTGTCGTCTGCGTCCACCATGGTATAGAAGCCCTGCATTACGCCGACAGGCGTTTCCAGAACTGTACCGCTGGTGTAGGTATATTCATCGCCAGCTTTAATCACGGGCTGTTCACCCACCACGCCTTCGCCTTCAATGACCAGTTTTTTGCCGTTGGCATCGGTAACCAGCCATTTACGGCGAAGTAACTGGGCTTGTTCTTCACCCAGATTTTCAACCGTGATGGTGTAGGAAAACACATAACGTTGGTTATCCGGCTCGGATTGCTCTTCAACAAAATGCGTCACAACCCGAACCGAAAAATTATTGTTTATCATCCCTGATAGATTCCCTGCAATTATGCGTTTTGGTTGGCATCCATCCAGTTTGCCAGCGCGACAAATTGTGCCAGCGTCAGGCTTTCCGGACGTGCTTGTGGGTTGATGCCCAACGATTCCAGAGTCTCAGCATCAACCAGTGATTTGTAGCAGTTACGCACAGTTTTACGGCGTTGGTTGAAGCCTTCACGACACACACGCTCCAGCCACTTCAAGCTGGTGGTTGGGTGCGGCAGTTCTTTGTGTGGGATCAGGCGTACGACCGCTGAGTCCACCTTCGGTGCAGGTTTGAATGCACTTGGTGGCACTTCCAGCACAGGAACCACTTTGCAGTAGTATTGCGCCATGACAGTCAGTCGGCCGTAGGCTTTGCTGTTAGGACCCGCAGCCAGACGGTTTACCACCTCTTTTTGCAGCATAAAGTGCATGTCTTTCACTTTGCCTGCAAACGTGAACAGGTGGAACATCAGCGGCGTAGAGACGTTGTACGGCAGGTTGCCGAAAATACGCAGTGGATGTTCTTCTGAAGACAGCGATGCGAAGTCAAACTTCATGGCATCACCTTCATAAATGGTCAGTTTGCTGGCCAGTTCCGGGTGGTGGCGCAGACGCTCAGCCAGATCGCGGTCAAGTTCAACCACGCTCATTTTATCGACTTCACGGGCAACAGGCTCTGTCAGTGCGCCAAGGCCTGGCCGATTTCCACCAGGTTTTCACCCGGCTGTGGGTTAATGGCGGAAACAATGCCGTCGATGATGTACGGGTCGTTCAGGAAGTTCTGGCCAAAACGCTTACGGGCGCGGTGACCCAGATGGACTTTGTCGCTCATGCTTTCTTATCTACTAATTCGAGGGCGTGGGATAGCGCTGTCCGCAGGCTTCCAGTGTCCGCCGTTCCGGTACCTGCTAAATCCAATGCGGTACCATGATCTACTGAAGTTCGGATAAAAGGCAGGCCAAGCGTAATGTTGACTGACTTGCCAAATCCTTTGAATTTTAACACAGGCAAACCCTGATCGTGATACATCGCCAAAACAGCATCGGCATCTTTCAGGTATTTGTCTTGAAATAGCGTATCTGCCGGCAATGGACCAACGAGATTCATCCCCTGTTCGCGAAGTTTGTCCAGCGCAGGCTCAATGATGTCGATTTCTTCGCGCCCCAGACAACCATCTTCACCGGCATGCGGATTGAGGCCACATACATAGATGGTGGGATTGGCGATACCGAACTTTGATTTCAGGTCGGCATGCAAAATCTCAATCACCTGGAACAGACGCTCTTCGGTAATGGCTTTTGCCACATACGCCAGAGGGATGTGAGTGGTCACTAATGCCACGCGTAGGCCTTCAGTGGCCAACATCATCACAACTTGCTGAACATTCGCATGATGCTGGAAAAACTCTGTGTGGCCGCTGAAAGAGACGCCGGCACGGTTAATCACACCCTTGTGGACGGGGCCAGTCACCACCGCAGCGAATTCACCCTGCATATTGCCTTCCGCGGCACGGGTAAGGTATTTAGCACATAGTGACCGTTGGCCTCATTAAGCTGTCCTGCAACTACTGGTGCGGCCAGTGGCTCATCACAAACGATCAAAACACCTGGCTGATGGGCTTTCGGTGCCTCATCCGGATTGTAATCTTCAAACCGGACATCAATACCGAGTTGTTTGGCACGCTCGGCCAACAGGGTTTTACTGCCACAAATAACCAGCTCATGTGGCCACTGCTCGTGAGCCAATGCCAGAACAAGATCTGGGCCTACACCGGCAGGTTCTCCGGGAGTGACGGCAATACGTTTTGGATTAGCTGTTTTCATCTAGATTACCCACCTGCTCGACATAGGCACCCGCGCGGAGCTCCTGCAGCCAGGCTTGTGCTTCTTCGTTGAATTTGCGGTTCAACAACATACGGTAAGCGCGGTTTTTCATCGCGGCATCAGTACGGTCTGCCTGGCGGCGATCCAGTACTTCAACAATGTGCCAGCCATGTACGGTTTTAAACGGCTCGCTGATCTCACCTTCAGGCAGGTTGTCGACTTTGTCTTTAAACTCGGGAACATACAATTCAGTAGTTTGCCAGCCGAGGTCTCCGCCTTTTACCGCTGAACCAGGGTCGGCGCTGTATTGTTTTGCCAATTCTTCAAAAGTCTTGTCGCCGTTTTGGATCTGCTCCAGCATACGGTTGAGCTGGCGTTTCGCGCCGTCGTCACTCAGTACAATGGAAGCTTGATCAGGATATGACGTGCTTTAACTTCAGTGACGGCGACTGATTCCAGCCCTTTCACATCATCAATTTTAAGGATGTGATAACCCACACCACTACGGAATGGGCCAATGATCGCGCCTTTACCGTTATTTTTGATTTGGTCAGCAAAGATGGTTGGCATCTCTTCCAGACGCATCCAACCCCAGTCGCCACCATTCAGGGCTTTCGGGCCTTTGGAGTTTGCCAGTGCCAATGCGGCAAAATCGCGGCCACTGTTCAGTTCAGTGACTAACTCTTTTGCTTTTGCGGCAACAGCATCGCGTTCTGTTTTCTGCGCGTCTTCATCCAGACGAAGCTGGATATGACTGATGCGGTATTCGACGTTTTCCAGGTTTTTGGCATTGAGTTGCTCTGCCAGAGACTCCACTTCCTGGGGAAGAATGCTGATACGGCGTCGTACCTGTGCATTACGGGCTTCGCTGATGGTCATCTCACGGCGGATTTGATCACGGTATTCAGACCATGAAATACCATTGCGCTTGAGCTCTTCGCGCAGTGAATCCACCGACAGGTTTCTCTCTTTGGCAATGCGGCAATCGCTGTTCAAGTCGGGTGTCGTCAATGCGAATTCCGAGGCGTTGTGCTTCCTGGAGTTGCAGTTCTTCCATTATGAGCTGGTCAAGGATCTGTTTTTCCAGCACATCCTGCGGCGGCAGGTTTTCTTTGCTGGCATTCAGCGCGACGGTCTTTTTCAACGCGTCGATATCGCTGGAAAGGATCACACCCTCATTGACGACTGTGATGACGCGATCCAGTTCTGCCGGTGCCGCTGATACAGAGATCGAACTGGCTGAGATTGCTGCGGCCAGTAAAGCTTTCGTCCATTTTTTCATTTGCTGTTCCAAAATCTCAAAAATTTAGTTCTTCAGACCAAATGGGTTGCGGTAACCCAACGCATTACCACTCGCGGTGCTGTAGCCAAACCCTGCATTAGTGCCCAGTCCTAGCAAGCTGAAGGAGAGGCTGATGTTATTGTCATACTTGGCTATATCGTTGATGTTACTGCGCGCCAGCAGGTATTCGTTGTAGCTGAGGCCTATCACCCAGCAGGCAGAGCGATAAGTAATGCCCAGTTGGTTTTCTAGCATCAGGTCTTGGGTCAGATCATGGAAATACTGACCCTTACACTCAGTCGATCTGTTAGCGGGAATCCAGTCACAAAGCCAAGCTGTGAGATGCCGTCTTCGGTGATGAGATCCAAGTTGCTAAAACCGACTGAACTCGCAATATAGTCTTTGGACACATAGCGATAGCTGGTTTGTGCAACGAATCCACTTCCTCGGTATTCCAACGTGGCGTTTCCAAACTGCAGGTTGCTCATATTGCTGTCATATTCCAGCGAACCGCGGACGAAGAGTTTGTCATTAACGTTCAGCTCACTTTCAATCGCCCAAGCAGAGTAGTTGAGTGCAGTGTCCTGCTCTCTGTCAAAACGGTCTAGATAGTAAATCTGGCCAAAGGCCAAGTTAAAACGCTCTTTATATCCATTGTCGAAAAATCGTGTCGCAGCACCCACAGTAAACTGGTTGGCCGGATTGATATAATCCACACTGCTGAACTGGTTGGCACGGAAAAGGCCGTAGTAGTCTGTTTGAAGACGTGCGGTGTCGTAACCACCACCGGCATAATCAACAGGGTTATAAATACCGGATTGGTCGACATCTTTAATGTAAAGATACTGAACCTGGGGCTCTAGTGTCTGGGTATATGGTGAATCAAAAAACGCGCCGTCGCGTTCAAGGGTCACCATGGCATGTAGTTTTGCCATAGGAACGACACGCGAAACAGTTTGTTCAAGCTTTTGACCATCTATACCCGTTACACCGTCGATATTGGATTGGTCGTAATAGGTGTAAAAACCTTACCTTCTGCCGATGCACTGAGCCATGGCAGGTTATACGGCACAATGATAGTGGGTTCGATGTTTAATCGAACTGAATCTGGCTTGTTATCATTGTCAGTCGCAAATTTACTGATTTGTGCCGGCATGTGGAAGTCAAAGCCGTAACCGGTCTGCGGGCGATAGTAGGTTGCCGCTAACTGAGGCAGAAGTTTGTAAACTGATGTATTTGGGCTCAGTGGCTGGAAGCTACGCACGGTCAGCGTGGTGTCCCAGTTTGTATCCCGGTAAGAGACTTGCCCTGTTTGCAGCAGGGTGTTGTCTTCCCGACTGCCAACGCGAGAGTCAGTAAAACGGTTGAAGTAGCTGTAGTCACTGACTTTACTGAAGTCGATGTCATATAACCAGTGGTTTTGTATCCCTGAATGTCGCCAGTTAAAACCCCAGCTTTTATTGTATTCAGGGTAAAGATTGTCCTTACCCATATACTCAAGCACCATATTCCCTTGGCCATATTGAGTCAGGTACCTTGGTTCTAACGACATAAACAACCCGCGGTTAGACATGTATGTCGGGGTGATCAACATGTCAGCCTGTGGGTGGATATTCCAGTAAAACGGGGTTTTCAGCTCCACCCCATCGGTATCATTCCAGGTGATTGACGGGTAGAGAAAACCGGTCAAACGGCCTTCTTCCACCGGTACACGCAGGTAGGCAGATAAAGAATTGGGGTGTCCAACACTTCAAAGCGCGCGTGATACAAATCGGCAAAAATGTCGTCATCTTGCTTTTCTATTTTACCGGCACTGAAACGCCAGGAATCATCATTGTCTGGACAGGTGGTATAGGTGCCATCGTCCATTTCATAAAACGTCGTGCCGTTTTGAAGACGCGCTTGGCTTCACCTCGTCCCGGCACACACATCATCTTGTAGTGTGCATCCTGAAGCGTGGTGTCTTCGTTGTCGAGGTTGGTTTCCAGCGTTTTCCCTGTGACCGCAATTTCACCATCGTGGTAATAAACATCACCTTTTGCAGTGACGATGTTTTCCGGCTGGCGCAGGGTTGCTGTATTGGCTTTGAGGGTACGGTTGCCTTGTTTTACAACCACATCACCCTGATATATCGCCTTTTCGTTGGCGATCGCCTCGGCACGATCTGACGTGATCGTGATCGGCGCATTCAGATCATTGTCACCACTGTTGCGCTGAAGGCAACGGTATTCCGGTGCTAGACAGGTCTGTGTTGGAATGGTCAACGGCTCTGCGCTGTCCTGAGTGACTTTGCTCTCTTCCGCCATGGCTTGACCATAAAGCGCGAGCCAAATCATCGTGGATAAAAACTACGGGCAGTCAGTGACATTAAAACTCAATCCTGTTGTTGGCATACAGCACTGGTATACTCTTGCGCTGCGTCCTGGCAAATTTTTGCTGAAAAATGGGGGTTATGATAATGCAAATCATCCCTCTCAGCACCTGCTTGCTGGTGGAATCGGGATAAATTAGTCAAATAGAGAATGTCGCATGTCGATTTGGGGAAAGGTGTTGGGGGCATTTTTCGGCTTCCTGCTCGGGAAATGGTTCGGTTTAGCATTAGGTTTATATTTAGGCCATAAGTTCGATAAAGCACGCCAAAACGCTTCGTTTGGTGGTGGTTTCCGTGGTCAGAACCAGCAGGAAAGGCAAAAAGCTTACTTTCACGCCACATTTGCAGTGATGGGACACGTTGCCAAAGCGAAAGGGCAGGTCACGCAGAACGAAATCCGGCTGGCAACGGAGCTGATGAACCGGATGGGGCTACAGGGCGAAGCCAGACGCCAAGCGCAGGAAGCGTTCCGGGAAGGTAAAGAAGCCTCGTTTCCGCTGGAAGAAACCTTGCAGTCGGTGCGTAAAAACAGCGGCGGACGCTTTGACCTACTGCAGTTTTTCCTCGAAGTGCAAATTCAGGCAGCTTACGCAGACGGTGAAATGCACCCAGCTGAGCGCCAGGTTCTGCACACCATAGCCGGTATTTTAGGTTTCTCCCATCAGCAACTTGAGCAGCGTCTGGCCATGCAGGAAGCGGCATTCCGTTTCTACCGTCAGCAAGGCGGCGCCCACAGTGGTGGTCAGGAATGGCAGCCCGAGTTTGCGGCATCAAGCTTAAAGGGGCTTTTGAAATTCTGGGTGTTGATGAGAATGCCAATGCCCAAACGGTGAAGCGTGCTTATCGTAAGGCGATGAACGAACACCACCCGGACAAACTGGCCGCAAAAGCTTACCGCCGGAAATGATGGAAATCGCCAAGCAAAAGGCGCAGGACATCCAGGCTGCCTACGATTTGATCAAAAAAGAAAAGGGCTTCAAGTAGCCCTTTTTCCATCCCATAACCAAAGGCTCAAACGAGATTTTGTGGGTTACCGGCCACAAAGGCGTTGAGGTTGTCGGTGAGTTGATTGGCTAGTGTTTGCAGGCTGGAATCACTGCCCCAGGCAACGTGTGGGGTCAGGATTAAGTTCGGCATGCTGCGTGAGCCAGCAATGGATTGGTGACGGTGGCGGGCTCTTGGGTAAATACATCCACGCCCGCTCCGCCAATGTCTCCGCGTTGCAGCGCTTCCACCAGCGCCTGTTCATCTACCAAGCCACCGCGTCCGGTATTGATCAAAATGGCAGTGGCTTTCATCGCTGCCAGTTCCTCTTTACCAATCAGATGGTGTGTGTCTTCATTCAGCGGACAATGCAGTGTCAGGATATCAGCCTGCGCCAGTACCTCCTCAAACGGCAGATAACCTTCACGCAAGGTTGCAGCCCCTTTGCGTTCAGCGCGGATAACGTTCATGCCGACGGCCTGTGCCAGTGTCGCCACCGACTCTCCCAAACTTCCTGAACCAATAATCCCCAGCGTAGCTCCGGCGATGTCGCCAATCGGATGGGTGAAGAAGCAAAACTGATTTTTCTCTTCCCATACTCCCAGTTCAATGTCGCGGTGGTACGCGGTCAGGTTACGGCGAAGGGCGAAAGCCAGCGCCATCACATGCTCAGGCACGGAGCGGGTGGCATAGCCACGGATGTTACACACGGGGAGATGATTTTCGCGGCACCAGTTGAGATCGACATTGTTGTAGCCTGTTGCCCCTATTGCAACCAGTTTCAGCTTCGGCAACTGGGCCAGAAGTTCGCCGCTTAATGCTACTTTGTTGGAGATGACAATGGTGGCGTCTTTCAGTCTGTCGAGCACAGCTTCAGGCACCGTTTCTGGATAGCTTTCCCAGCTGTGTGGAAAAGACGGCGCTGGGATTTGGATGTGAGAAGGGATAGTGGCGCTATCCAGAAATACAATCTTTTCCATGGCGGACTTCCTTTTTCCGCCACTGTAAACCTGAACAAAGGCTTATTTCAACAGCGCCGGGTCTGCTTTTATGCCTCGTCGTACCAGCGTATCGCCCGGCGCACCGGAATAAAAGTCGCAAGGTGCAGCAAGGTGCATAGGTGTGTTGGTTGCCGGGTGCAGGAAGCATAACTCACCGGCATGCAGCTGTAGGCGTGGCGAGTATTTCAGCGCCTGTGGATGGGCGTAAAACTCATCACCGACAATCGGGTGCTCCAGTGCGAGCATATGAACGCGCAGCTGGTGGGAGCGGCCGGTGATTGGCAGAAGGCGAACCAGAGTGGTCTTTTTCTCGCGTTTGATGACTTCATAGTCAGTGACGGAAGGCTTGCCGTTTTCAAAGCACACCATCTGTTTCGGACGGTTCGGCCAGTCACAAATTAAAGGCAGGTCAACACGCCCCTCATCCTGCTCCACGCTGCCCCATACGCGGGCGTAATACAGCTTGTGGGTGACGCGTTCACGGAATTGGGCTTTGAGGTGACGCTCAGCTCTTTGTGCTTGGCAAACACAATCAGGCCGGATGTCGACATATCGAGTCGGTGCACCAGCTCAGCGTCAGGATAATCTGCTTGATGCGGGACCAGGCACTGTCGTAATGCGCAGGGTCGCGTCCCGGGTTGGTCAGCAGACCGCTCGGTTTGTTGATGGCAATGATGTCGTCATCCTGATAGATAACATCCAGCCAGGGTTCCGTTGGCGGGTTATAGATAAAATCGCTCATGGCTTTTGCTCGAAAGGAACTGCTCGAAGTTTAGACGGGCGGCAGTGTATCAGAACACATACCAAATAGAAGTCCGGTAACAAAAAGGCACCGCCGAAGCAGTGCCTTTGATAAGGTTCAGAGAGAATTACTGATGGCTGACTACAATCACACGCAGCGCATCCAAGCGCACCTGAGCTTGTTGATGTAACCGCGAAGCTCGCCCATCTGGGTTTCCATGGCTTCCAGTTCATCGTCACGGATGTTCGGGTTGACCGCTTTCAATGCTTGGAGGCGATCGAGCTCTGAGCGCAGCTTGGCCGTCATTTCAGCTTCGGCTGCTTCTCTGACTACGGCCAGTTGTTTCTCTGCCAGTGGGTCACCCATTTCAATCAGGCCATGAATTTGGGTTTGTACTGACGATACCAGTTTGCTCGCCAGGTGACGGTTCACTGGGCTGAGCTGACGGTGGAAGCCTTCGAACTCTACCTGGGCTGCCAGATCGTTGCCTTTGGCATCCAGCAATACACGGATTGGCGTCGCTGGCAGGAACTGGTGAATACCCGAGCTTTTCGGTGCCTGAGCATCGGCAACGTAAAGCAACTCAAGGAACAGGGTGCCGACCGGTAGCGCTTTGTTTTTCAGCAAGGATACTGCAGTGGTACCCACATCTTCTGACAGCAGCAGATCGATACCACCTTGGATCATCGGATGTTCCCAGCTGATAAAGCGCATGTCTTCGCGCGACAGTGCCGTGTCACGGTCAAACGTAATGGTGCAGCCTTCACTTGGCAAACCCGGGTAGCTTGAGACCAGCATGTGCTCAGACGGGGTCACCACAATCGCATTCTCACCACGGTCATCCTGGTTCAGGCCAACGGTGTCGAACAGACCCAGCGCGAACGTTACCAGGTTGGTGTCACCGTCCAGTGAGCTGATGGTTTCCGCCAGTGCTTTGGCTTTTTCGCCGCCGTTGGAATGCATTTCCAACAGGCGGTCACGGCCTTTTTCCAGTGCCGCTTTCAGGCGGTGGTGCATTTCTGCCGAGGTTTCAATCAGGGTTTCCAGCGACGCATCGATGGTGCCAGACGCCAGCAGTTGCAGAAGATCTTCCTGGACGTGTTCAAATACCGCACGGCCAGTCGGGCAGGTTTCTTCAAACGCATTCAGGCCTTCGTTGTACCAACGTGCCAGCAGCGCCTGAGAGGTGCCTTCCATGTACGGAACATGGATTTCGATATCGCGCTTCTGGCCAATACGGTCCAGACGGCCGATACGCTGCTCCAGCAGATCCGGGTTCATCGGCAGGTCAAACATCACCAGTTGGTTGGCGAACTGGAAGTTGCGGCCTTCGGAGCCGATTTCAGAACAGATCAGCACCTGAGCACCGGCTTCTTCCTGGGCAAAGTAAGCGGCTGCTTTATCGCGCTCCAGAATGGACATGCTTCATGGAATACGGTGCCGCGGATACCTTCACGCTCGCGCAGTGCCTGTTCCAATGCCAATGCAGTTTGCGCGCGGGAACAGATCACCAGCACTTTTTCCTGGCGGTTGGATTTGAGCAAATCCAGCAGCCAGTCGATACGTGGGTCAAAGCCCCACCAGCTGGCATTTTCGCCTTCAAACTGCTGGTAGATATCTTCCGGGTACAGCCACTGCACCGCTTTTTGCTCCAGCTGCGGTTACCGCCGCCCATGATGCTGGCAACGCGCATCGCCGTCTGGTACTGGCTTGGCAGTGCCAATGGGTACAGGTTCAGATGACGCTCAGGGAAGCCCTGGATAGCTGCACGGGTGTTACGGAACAGCACGCGGCCGGTACCGTGACGGTCCATCAGGTTATCAATCAGTTCATTGCGCGCTTCGCGGCGTTGCTCGCTGTCCACGTCACCGGCTTCGATAATACGCAGCAGCGGCTCTACATCCTGCTCGGAAAGCAGTTCAGTGATGCTGTTTTTCGCTTCATTGCTGAGCTTGTCTTCTGACAGCAGCTGGCTTACCGCATCGGCAACCGGTGCGTATTGCTTCTCTTCTTCTACAAACGCCTGATAGTCGTAGAAGCGGTCCGGGTCGAGCAGACGCAAGCGGGCAAAGTGGCTTTCGTGGCCAAGTTGCTCAGGGGTTGCGGTCAGCAGCAGCACGCCAGGGGTGTTTTCGGCAATGCCTTCAATCACTTCGTATTCGCGGCTGGCACGTTCTTCACTCCACTCCAGGTGGTGCGCTTCGTCGACAACCAGCAGATCCCATTCGCCTTCCGCGGCCTGCTCGGCTCGTTTGCGGCTTTTACGCAGGAAATCCAGGGAACACAGTACCAGCTGAGCGGTATCAAATGGGTTGTCCGCGTCAGCAAAGGCTTCCACGCAACGCTCTTCGTCGAAAATGGAGAAGTGCAGATTGAAGCGACGAAGCATTTCCACCAGCCATTGGTGCTGCAGGGTTTCAGGCACGACAACCAGCACACGTGATGCGCGGCCAGACAGCACCTGTTGGTGAATGATCATCCCCGCTTCGATGGTTTTACCCAGACCTACTTCGTCAGCCAGCAGTACACGTGGTGCGTGACGGCGGCCTACTTCATGGGCAATGAACAGCTGGTGCGGGATCAGACCGGCACGCATACCACACAGGCCGCGCATCGGGCTTTTATGTTGTTCGTACTGGTTTTTCAGCGCGCGGTAACGCAGGGCAAAACGGTCCATGCGGTCGATTTGACCGGCAAACAGTTTGTCCTGTGGACGGTTAAAGCGGATTTGGTGGCTCAACAGCACTTCGCGCAGACGCACGTTTTCTTCACCGGTATCGCTGCGGGTGCCTACATAAGTCAGCACGCCCTGTGCTTCTTCTACGTTTTCGACGATCAGGGACCAGCCTTCATGGCTTTCCACGCTGTCACCAAGGTTAAACATTACGCGGGTGATGGGTGCGTCGTTGCGGGCGTAGAGTCGGTTTTCTTCGCTGGCAGGGAACATCAGGGTGACGGTGCGGGCGTCCAGAGCGACAACCGTGCCCAGACCCAGATCACTTTCAGTATCGCTGATCCAACGTTGTCCGAGGGCGTAAGACATAGGGGAAAAACCTCTGGTTAATGCTGACACAAATTGGAATATTAAGCCGTGTGGCGCTTCGCGTGCCGACTAGCGACCTACAGTGTAGGCCATGATGGGCACGGATAAAAAGGGGAGCAATGTTACTTGAAGTTGTGAGAAGGGTCACGGTCAAAGTGGGAAATTTGGGTCAGGTAACAAATAGGTAACAAAATAATGAAAATGTGGCGTTATCGACGGGTAAAGAATTAATTTTGTCTTACGATTAAGAATATACCCCGATGAATGTGCCATTGCGTTCACGGCGGCAGTCATCAGGGATATGTGGGTTTGCCCGCCAGCCTATGCAACCAAGGAGGTGCCTATGGGCGATGCCGATCGGAAATTCTTTGTGCTGGATACCAACATCCTGCTTCACGAACCTTTCGCCATCTATTCCTTTCAAGAACATGACGTGGTCATCCCTATGACCGTCCTCGAAGAACTCGACCGAATCAAAGACAGTAAACGCGATGTTGCCCGCGATGCCCGTGTGGCGATCCGCGCGCTGGAAGATATCTTTAAAGACGCCACGCCTGATCAGATTGCAGAAGGCATCGTGGTGGGTAAAGAAGGTGGCTCCGGCACTGTCTCTATCCTTGCTGACTATGAAATCAAGGAGACCGTCCAGGCATTTTCCGACAAAGCCGGCGATAACCGGATTCTCAACGCCGTGCTTTACCTTCAGCCAAGCGCTCACCCCGTAAGGTGGTGCTGGTCACCAAAGACATCAACATGCGACTGCGCGCCAAAGGGGCGGGGGTTCGCTATGTTGAAGACTACCGTACTGACCAGTTGATAGACGATGTCAGCCTGCTAACCAAGGGTTTTCAGGTGTTTGGCGACAGTTTCTGGGACAAGGTGGGACAGGTTGAAACGGAAAACAATGGCCGTACCACGCGCCATACCCTGCCCCGTGAACTGGTGGACAACACCTATATGAACCAGTACCTGCTAGATGGCAGCGAGGACTTCGCCGGCCGTGTGGTGGGACTGACGGAAAGCACCATTACTATTAAGGACATCAGCCGGGAACGCCTGATGCACCGTGAGGCCTGGGGGATCAGACCTAAAAACATCTATCAGGGCATGGCGCTTGATGCGCTGCTCGACCCCAATGTGGACTTGGTGATCCTGACCGGCCCGGCGGGGTGTGGTAAAACCATTCTTGCGATGGCCGCAGCGCTTGAGCAGGTGGTGGAGAAGGGCATGTATGACAAAATCATCGTGACCCGGAATACGCCGGAAATTGCCGAGTCCATCGGATTCCTACCCGGCTCGGAAGAAGAAAAAATGCTGCCCTGGCTGGGGGCGGTCACTGACACACTGGAAGCGTTACACAAGAACGACGAGTGTGCCGACGGGTCCATGCGTTACATCATGGATAAAGCCAACATCCAGTTTAAATCGATTAACTTTATGCGCGGACGCTCCATACAAGATGCGTTTGTCATTCTTGATGAGTGCCAGAATCTCACCGCTTCGCAGCTGAAAACCATCATCACCCGCTGCGGGGAAGGCACCAAGATTGTCTGTTCCGGTAACCTGGCGCAGATAGACAGTCCTTATCTAACCCCTGTGACATCAGGGCTGACTTATATCGTCGAACGCTTCAAAAACTTTGAAGGCAGTGCGTGCGTCTACCTCAATGGCGTGGTGCGCAGCCGCCTGGCAGAGTTTGCTGAAGAAAACCTCTGACTTTTACTTATCCCGAATAGAAAAAAGGCTGCCAGAAAGGCAGCCTTTGTTTTGTTCGTTATCCGTTAAACCTTATGCCCAGCGGCGCGATTTCAGCGGATCCGGGGCATAGTCGTCATCCATGATACTGCCCTGTGTTGTTCTTTGCTGGCGCAGGCGGTCGTTGGCAATGCGGAGCAACTCCTCACCGCTTTCAGCATCATACGGGTAGCTGGCAATGCCTGAGGTAAAGGTGACCGGTACCAGTCGCTGGTCAATATAAAGCGCGCTCAGTTGCAGCGCTTTTTGCAGCTGTCCCAGCTTACGCTGTGCCTGGCTGCTGTCGCTTAGCTCAAACAAAATGGCAAACTCATCACCGCCAACCCGGGCAAACAACGTCTGGCTTGAAAGTTGGAGTTTCAATTGCGTTGCCAGGTGTTTGAGCGCCATGTCCCCGACATCTTCACCGAAGTTGTGGTTGATCTCTTTGAGGTGGTCAATGTCCAGCATTGCAACCACATACGGTGCAGGAGAGAAGCGGCGATCGCTCAGAGCTGCGAAAAACTGGGGACGGGTTTTGGCACCGGTCAAGGGGTCAAGCTGTGTGACACACTCCAGTTTTTCGTTTGAGTCTCGCAGGGCACGAACCGCAGATTTCAGCTCCTCAGTGCGGTGTTTTAGCAGGCGGTGGTAGAGAAACAGCCCACCGGTCAGCAACAGCATTGAGATAACAAGGATGATGTACTGTGCGGTTTTATCCAGCCAGGGTAAGGAGGAGTGCAGGCGGTTTTGCGGCAACCACTTGTTATAAATCGCGTTGATCTCTGCAGGTTTGATGTTATCCAGTCCCTGCTCGATTTTCGCAATGTCGTTGATTGAAGACTTACTGACGGAAAAATGCAGCGGGAAAGAGTACAGCTTTTGCCTTGGGGTAAACAGGCCGCTGTTGCCCGTTACACGCATGTCGTACAGCGCAGTGCTCAAATCATCGATAAAGACATCCACTTCCCCTTCATAGGCAGCGTCATTCAGTGAGCCAAATGTCGGGAAAAGGCGGATATTTTCTTCCGGAATACGGGACAGCAAAAAGGCGTGTTTGGTGCTCTCTTTCACCGAACCCACGGTGGCGGTACTCAGTGCAGAGATATCGCCGAAGGGCAGGTCTTTTGCACAAAAAGGAATACATCGTAGCGCCGAAGCGGCAGCTCACGGGAAAACGCCATCGATTTTGCGCGCTCGCCGGTGTAGCCAAGCCACCATGGATCACTCCTGGGTTAGTGCGTGCGTATTTGAGCGACTGGCTCCAGGGCTTGAGGTGAAATTCGACGTCGAGGTCGTTTTTTCCGCATAGAGTTGCCAGAAATCCACCATGATGCCGTCGGGTTGACCGAGACTGTTGATAAATGAGAAGGGTTTCCAGGTGGAAGAACCGGTAATAACGAGCTTTTTGGATTCAGCAAAAGAGAAGGGAGAAAACAGAAAAAGCAGCGACGTCAGCGAGATAGCTGCGAGCTGGCGAATACCGGGCATAGTCAAACTCTGTCAAAACAACCTGTCTAGATTCTCTGACGTGGATTATACGCAACCCTTTGCGCGGAGGGAATGAATAATTGAGTTTTCTGTCAATGCTTTGATTTAGGTGAAAGTGGAAAGAAGATCGCAAAAAGAAAAGCCGCCAAGTTGACGGCTTTCTTTACTGTATCGCGCTCAGAACAGCTCGACGTCGTCTTCCGGAACGAGTGAGGCCAGTTCACCGCTGGCAATGAGGTCTTCGTAAAACGCCACCTGGTTTCGACCATTTTCTTTGGCTTTGTACAGAGCCTGGTCAGCAAAACCCAGTACGGTGATAGCATTGAGTTCCTGATCGTTGATGGATGCCGCGCCCATTGAAATGGTCACATCCTTGGCCTGGCCGTAGTCACGGTCGTTGACGCGTTGAATGAAAGTGTTAACGGTCGCTTCTATGTCCTCACGGGATTGGGGATGCATGATGACCACAAACTCATCGCCGCCGTAACGGAACAGGATATCTTCGTCGCTGAATGTCTGCCTCATGATGGCTGTCACCAGCAGGATGACTTCATCACCGAACACATGCCCAGCGCATCGTTGATTTTCTTGAAGTGGTCGATATCGAAGATGCAGACCCAGTGATGATGGGTCGGGTCATCCGTAATACTGGCACCCTGGATAAGGAAGCGGTCGAGCAACATGTCGATTTTGCTGGTGAGCACTTTGCGGTTGTAAAGGCCGGTCAAACCGTCGCGCTCACTGGCCGAGATGATTTTCTGATAGTTCTCGTAAATTTTCGCCAAGCCTTCGATTAACTGAACCTCGTCGCCCTTGAGTTCATCGGCTTTACAGAAAACCACCGCATGGATTTCATCTTTCTCGCCATAACGGATAGGCACTGCCAGCAAGGACTGGTTCTCCTCCTTACTGTATTCCACCACGTTTTCACCGGTAACGATGCAGGTACGCAGTACACGCTCAATGGCGTCTTTTTCTTCTTCGTAGAGGAAAATGTCAGAGCATGCGACCACCATAAACTCAGGGCTTGACTCTGCGTTGTAGTCCAACACCAAAACTTGATTTGCCGGCGTCAATTGAAGCACGGTTGTAATAAGGCTTTCGGAAATGGTATCGGACTCTGTTTGGGCTGTGATATCTACCACTGAGTCCAGTACATCGATACTGGTAACAGTCACAATCGCATCTCTCTTTTGTGTTAAGTGTCTTAAAAATAAGTATAGATGCGGTTATTTGATGCGCAATATTTAACCTGTTGGTGGTTATTAACCCTATGAAATATAGTCCTTTAGCGATTCATTATTTGCGCTAAGTTGGTCAATATTAAGGTGATATTTCACTTTTCCTTCGTCGATCAGCAGCACCTGGTCGGCAATCGCGACGGCATCTTCCGGGTGATGGGTCACCATCAAAATGGTGGTGCCAAACTGTGTCGCCAACTGTTTTACCTGGGCAAGCATTTCCCGTCGCAGTGAAGGGTCGAGCGCAGAAAAGGGTTCGTCCAGCAGCAGTAATGGTCGGTTGCGAACAAGGCAACGCGCCAGTGCGACCCGCTGTTTCTGACCGCCGGACAGTTGGCCTGGCAGACGCTCAAGGTAAGTGTCCAGCCTACCTTTTCTGCCGCCTCTTTTACTTTGCTTTTATCTTCCGCATCCAGAGACAGGTTTGGGCGAATTCCCAGAGCGATATTGTCAAACGCGCTGAGGTGACTGAACAGGTTGTGCTCCTGAAACAGAATGGAGAGTGGACGTTCATGAGCTGGACGAAGGGTGAAGTTGTCGCCATTAAAACTCACCGCGCCGCCTGCGGGTGGCAGTAAGCCGCAAAGCAGAGAGAGCAGGGTGCTTTTACCTGCGCCACTTGGCCCCAGAATGGCTGTGACACTTCCGGCTTCAGCTGAAAATGTAAAACTGAGCGTTTCCGCCTGATAGTGGTATGTAAGGTCACGCACGTTCAGCATGGGTTTTTCCTGCGATCAAAGTTTCAATCAAGGCGTAGCTGCCAAGGCTTAGGACGAAGAGCAGCAATGCCGCAGCGGCGGCTGCGTCCATCTGGTAACTGCCCATCAGGTGGAAAAGATACAGTGGCAGGGTCTGGAAATCCTGGCTGCCGACCAGGGCAATTGCGCCCAGATCGCCGGTGGATAAAACAAAACTGACCGCCACCGCTCTGGCAATTGGACGGCGTAATGCGCGCCAGTCAATCAGATGCAGGCGATTGAGCCTTTGATGCCAAGGCTGTTGCAAAGGTTCTGGTATTGCTGTGAAAGCTGGAAGGCCGGTTGGCTGAGGGTTTTCACCACATAAGGCAGCGCCATCAGGGTGTTGACCGCAAGAACCAGCCAGAACGGTGAACTGAACACATCGATATGGTCACGCAGCATCAGGAACAAGCCAGTGCCAAGCACCACGCTCGGCACAACAAGGATCAGCGAGGCGGTCATTTCAATCCCGTCTGCCCGTTTATGTAGCCATGCAGTCGCCAGAAGCGGCTGGTCAGTACAATGGCACTGCCGAGCACAAATGCGCAAACTGCCGCGCCACTGGCCAGGGTCAGGGAATTGAAGGTGGCTTCGAGCAGCGCGCGTTGGGAGAGAAGCTCCAGAGCTTTGGGGTTCAGCCCGCTGACGGCGACCATAACAAGCGGTGGCAGGACAAAGAGCGCGGCAAGGGCAATCCAGATCGTGTCCCATATTTTTTCTGCGCGGCTGTCGAGCTGCGCAGGCAATGCAAGTTGGCTGTCACGCCCCTGTTGTTCAACAGGACGTGCCAGACGTTGCAGGGTTAGATGAAGCAAGCCACAAAGCAAAAGTTGCCACAGCGCGAGCAATGCGCCAGTCTGCAAATCAAAATCAAACCGGATAGCCTGATAGATAGCCAGTTCAATGGTGGTTGCGCCGGGGCCACCACCCAGTGCCATCACAGTGGCGAAACTGGTAAAGCAGAGCATAAACACCAGCGATGGTGTGTGGCAATTGTTGGCGTAGGTAAGGCCATTCCAGCAGGCGGAACCGGTGCCACCCGCCGATGCCCAGTTGCAATGCAAGGCGCTTTTGATCGCCGGGGATTTGTTCCAGTGCCTGTACCAGAAGCTGCGCGGAATAGGGCAGGTTGAAAAAGACATGCGCCAGCAAAATGCCGGTCAGACCATAGATGCTGATATTCCACGCCGAACCCAGCAACGGCAGTCCGTCTGCCAGCAGGCCATTTTTGCCAAACACTGCCAGAATACCGAACACCCCGACCAGCACGGGAAGCACCAGTGTCATGGAAAACAGTTTGAGTAGCAGGCTGCGTCCAACAAACTGGCGGCGAGACAAAGCGAGGGCAACAGGTATGGCAAGCCCAACAGATAGCAAGGTTGAAAGCGCGGCTTGTTTCAGGCTGAACAGGGTGACGTGGCGCAAATAGGGTCATGCCAAAGCGCGCTGACATTAAGGGTCGGTGCCTGTGTAAGCAGGGAAAACAAAGCGGCGCCAATCAGCACCGCTATGACCGAGGCCGACAGAACGCCCGGCCAGGTACGGGAAGGGTTCAGCACAGGATTACTTCACCAGCGCCGATTGCCATTCACGGATCCAGGTGCGGCGGTTGTCCGCCACTTTTTCCGGGGTGAACTGCAAGCTGTTGTCGGGAACTGACAGTGTCTCGAAGCCTTGCGGCAATTCGATACCGGTCACCGGGTACATCCACTGGCCTGTCGGCACCGCATCCTGGAAACCGTCGCTCAGGATGAACTGCATAAACTCATCAGCCAGTGCCTGATTATCAGAGCCTTTCACTTTGGCGGCGACTTCCACCTGTATGTAGTGACCTTCTGCAAAATTGGCACTGCTGAAGTTGGGGTTTTCTTCTGCAATCAGGTGATAGGCCGGGGATGTAGTGTAAGAGAGCACCATGTCGGACTCGCCATTGAGGAACATGCTGTAGGCTTCCGACCAGCCCTTGGTCACGGTCACGGTTTTCTTGGCAAGCTGTTGCCAGGCGTCAGAGACATCATCGCCGTAGACGGACTTCATCCAAAGCATCAGTCCCTGACCCGGCGTCGAGGTGCGCGGATCCTGATAGATCACTGAAATATCATCGCGCTGTTCAACCAGCTCTTTCAGGCTCTTTGGCGGATTTTGCAGTTTAGTTTTGTCATAGACAAAAGCGAAGTAGCCATAGTCATACGGCACAAACGTGTCGTTGCTCCATTCGTCTGGCAGGGTAATCGCTTTGCCATCCACCTTATGTTTTGCCAGCAAGCCGGTCTTTTCTGCTTCCGCCATCAGGTTGGTATCCAGACCGAGGATGACATCAGCTTTGCTGTTTTTGCCTTCAAGGCGCAGTCGGTTGAGGATGGTGACACCGTCTTCCAGCGCGACCAGGTTCAGGGTGCAGTCACACTCCGCTTCAAACGCTTTTTTGACTGCCGGGCCTGGGCCCCAGTCTGCAGCGAAAGAATCATAGGTATAAACGGTCAGGGTATCTTTGGAATCTGCCAGCGCAGGACCTGCCATGGTCATAGCTAACATCAGGGTAGAAATAGAATATTTCATGGTTGCCTCACATCAATGTGCGGCGAGGTGTGAGGGTCATTAAGCGGGTAAGCCAGGGACATCTCATTCCTACGCCAGCATTATCTGGATCAGGTACATGGGTTTAGCTTTCGCATTCTCAGCCAGCTTGCAGCCAGCACCCCACGAGATGTTTGCCATTGTAATCGCCGTGTTGGCGATCACCAAACCTTCTTATGGCTTATTGAGCGACCAATCATAGTCGTACTTGATCTTTCCGCTCCAGCCTTCGAGTTTTGCGCCGTCACGGTATCTGTCGATTGCTCGGAGAATTTCCTGTTCGTTGTTGCCGAAATCCTCGCCATACCACTCATAAATAGAGGAAAGCACCAGAGTGTTGTCAGAAATCAGGGCGCACTTCGGGCTGCTGGTAAACTGGCGCGCGGCGATATTCAGGCGCTCTTCGTAATTTTCCCCGGTATACGCGACATCAGCGAGGTTGGGGCAGCCCATGCTGGCACAGTTAACGGCATAGTGGATGCGGTAGTCCTTCCAGATCGGGCGCAGGATCCGATGCTCGATATCATTCAGGGTAATGTCTTCCCCGGCGATCACCGCAACGTCATCATCCCAAGGGCCGAAACTCATAAATCCGCCCAGCTTGGTAATGGATTTCACCGGGTATTCGTCCAGTATCAACTTGACGGTAATGGCGTTGTAAAGGTTAACCCAGTAAGCAAACTGCTCGTCCAAGCTGTAGTTTCTGGGGTCTAAGCTGGTCAGGCTGGTAATGTAGGCATCCAGCATTGCTTTATCAGACGCTGTTACCTCGGCATACCGGAACAGATTGTTGTAATCTTGGGTGATGACGTATCGATCCAGTATCTGCTGCCACCTTTGATGATCGATCACGGCAGGGTTGTCTTCATTGCTTTGCTTCCACATCGGCCAAAGCTTGCTCTGCGGAGCGGCATAGACGTGCTGGGTCATAAACGTCAGCAATAAAAAAAACGGCAATAAAAAGTAACGTGGGTGGCGCATGCGTGGTTCCCCAGGTGAGGTATTGATAAATTTACAGACCTAATGCAACCGGAATCGCTTTCTGGTTAGTCAGCCAAAAACAGTGAAAATTGGTCACTCAGGTTTGGTTTTGCAATCAAGATCAAATTTCCAATCGCAACATACCCTCAGATCCTGAATGTTGGATCGCTTTACTTGGTTTATCTGCAAAAAAACGGCCATCGAGCCGGTTTCATTGGAATGGCTATAGCTTAGCTTGTTAAAACTAGGCCAGAAACGCCGGGATCTTACTTTCGTACTCAGCGATCTTGTCTTCGTGTTGCAGCGTCAGGCCGATGCTGTCGAGGCCGTTGAGCAGGCAGTGGCGGCGGAATTCATCAATTTCGAATGAGTAGGTTTTGCTTCCTGCCGTCACGGTTTGCGCTTCCAGATCCAGCGCGATCTCCGCGCCTTCATTGGCTTCCACAAACTTGAACAGTTCGTCGACTTCCGCTTCGGTCAGCTTGACCGGCACCATCTGGTTGTTGATCGAGTTGCCGTAGAAGATGTCAGCAAAGCTCGGCGCGATCATCACTTTAAAACCAAAGTCCGCCAGTGCCCATGGCGCATGTTCGCGCGATGAGCCACAGCCGAAGTTTTCGCGTGCAAGCAGTACGCTTGCGCCTTTGTAACGTGGCTGGTTCAGCACAAAATCCGGGTTGTCCTGCTGACCTGCTTCATCCAGGAAGCGCCAGTCGTGGAACAGGTGCTGGCCGAAACCTATGCGGGTGACTTTCTGCAAAAACTGCTTCGGGATGATGGCATCGGTATCGACGTTGGCAGCATCCAGCGGCGCCACCAGGCCGGTGTGTTGTTTGATTCCTGACATGGTGGGCTCCTTATAAGCTATTTACGTCAACGAAGTGACCGGCAACTGCCGCGGCAGCAGCCATGGCAGGGCTGACCAGATGGGTGCGGCCTTCACGACCCTGACGGCCTTCGAAATTACGGTTGCTGGTGGATGCGCAGCGCTCTTTTGGCCCAAGGCGGTCGTTGTTCATCGCCAGACACATAGAGCAGCCAGGCAGACGCCACTCAAAACCGGCTTCAATAAAGATCTTGTCCAGACCTTCTGCTTCCGCCTGTGCTTTGACTTGCTCAGAGCCCGGTACCACCAGCGCCTGAACGCCAGCGGCCACTTTGCGGCCTTTGGCGATAGCGGCGGCTGCACGCATGTCTTCGATGCGAGAGTTGGTGCAAGAGCCGATAAAGACTTTATCGATGGTGATGTCAGTGATCTTCTGGCCTGCTTCAATGCCCATGTACTTCAGTGCGCGCTCCGCAGAGTGGCGCTCGATAGGGTCGGCAAAACTTTCCGGTGCAGGCACGACATCGTTGATGCCCACCACCTGTCCTGGGTTGGTGCCCCAGGTTACCTGGTTGGAGATATCTGCTGCTTCCAGCGTGACGACGGTGTCGAACTTGGCATCAGCGTCAGTTTTCAGGCTGCTCCAGTATTCAACCGCGGCATCCCAGTCGCTGCCGGTTGGCGAGAATTTACGGCCTTCAAGGTAATCAAACGTGGTTTGATCCGGTGCCACTAGACCCGCTTTCGCGCCAAGCTCAATCGCCATGTTACAGACGGTCATGCGTCCTTCCATGGTCAAGTCTTCAATCGCTTGACCGCAGAATTCCACCACATGACCGGTACCGCCGGCGTGGCCGACTTTGCCGATGATCGCCAGAACGATGTCTTTGGCCGTCACGCCTTCAGCGACCTTGCCTTTAACCTCAATTTTCATGGTCTTGGCGCGGCCTTGCTTCAGGGTCTGGGTCGCCAGCACATGCTCCACTTCCGAGGTGCCGATACCGAACGCCAGTGCGCCAAATGCGCCGTGGGTCGCAGTGTGGGAGTCGCCACACACGATGGTGGTGCCCGGCAGGGTAATGCCCAGCTCTGGACCCATCACGTGAACGATGCCTGGTAAGGGTGATTGATGTCATACAGGGTGACACCGAACTCTTCGCAGTTTTTGGCCAGGGTTTCCATCTGAATTTTTGCCATCTCGCCAGAGGCATTGATGTCTTTGGTTTCAGTGGAAACGTTGTGATCCATGGTGGCGAAGGTTTTCGACAACTGGCGCACTTTGCGTCCGTGTTGACGCAGGCCATCGAACGCCTGAGGGGAGGTCACCTCGTGAACCAGGTGACGGTCGATATACAGCAGCGGGGTTTCCCCCGGCACTTCAACGACGATATGGGCGTCGTAGATTTTCTCGTACAAAGTCTTGGAAGACATGCTCATTAATCCTTTTTATGGTGCCGCAGCCTGCTGTCGCTAAGCTGCGGTTGCTTCCTTGTTATTACGCTTCGCTGACGTACGCAGCGATTTTGTCACCCATCTCTGAGGTGGTCAGTGGCGTCGCATTGCCTGCCAGATCGGCCGTCAGTTCACCGGCTTCCAGCGCTTTGCTCACGGCGGTTTCAATCGCGCGTGCCGCGTCTTCTTCACCTAGGCTATAGCGCAGCATCAGGCTGCAGACAGGATTTGTGCCACAGGGTTCGCGATGTTTTTACCCGCGATATCTGGCGCTGAACCACCCGCAGGCTCGTACAGGCCGAACTTGCTGTCGTTCAGGCTCGCTGATGGCAACATGCCCATGGAGCCAGTGATCATCGCGCATTCGTCAGAGATAATGTCGCCGAAGATGTTTGAGCACAGCATGACATCGAATTGTGACGGGTCTTTGATCAGCTGCATGGTCGCGTTATCAATATAGATGTGCGACAGCTCAACGTCCGGATAATCTTTCGCGATCTCTTCCACCACTTCGCGCCAAAGGATAGAGCTTTGCAGCACGTTGGCTTTATCTACCGACATCACTTTCTTACGGCGAAGACGCGCTGACTCAAACGCGATGCGTGCAATACGCTCGATTTCATAGCGGTAGTAGACTTCGGTGTCATACGCTTTTTCTTCTGCGCCTGAACCCTCACGGCCTTTCGGCTGGCCAAAGTAAATGCCACCGGTTAGTTCGCGTACTACCACGATGTCAAAACCACGCGCAGAGATATCTGCACGCAGTGGCGAGAAGGCTTCCAGACCCGCGTGGATTTGCGCCGGACGCAGGTTACAGAACAGCTGGAAGTGTTTACGCAGCGGCAGCAGAGCACCACGTTCAGGTTGCTCGTTAGGTGGCAGGTGTTCCCACTTAGGGCCGCCCACTGAACCAAACAGTACCGCATCAGCGGCTTCACACCCTTTCAGAGTGGCTTCCGGCAGCGGAGTACCGTGGTTGTCGATGGCAATACCACCGACGTCGTATTCTTCTTTCTCAAAGGTGATGCCAAATTTAGCGCTTACAGCATCAAGAACTTTATGGGCTTGTTGCATCACTTCCGGGCCAATACCGTCACCCGGTAGAACGGCAATCTTATAAGTACCTGCCATGGTTACACTGTCTCCGTTTTTAAAGTTGCTTGTTCTTTGATTTGCGCAATGCGGTCAGCGCGGTAGATGCTGTTAATCACGTGCAGCAGAGCCTGACCGGAAGCTTCAATAATATCTGTAGATACGCCCGTACCGTGGTACTTACGTCCTTTATAGTTGGCAATAATGTCCGCCTGACCCAGTCCGTCTTCCCCTTCGCCCTTGGCCGTCAGGTCAAACTTATCCAGCACGATTTCATAGCCTGTGATGCGGTAAATCACCTGATACAAGGCATCAACCGGGCCGTTACCAATTGCGGCGTCGCTGATTTCTTCATCGCCACATTGCAGTTTGACGCTGGTGGTCGCCATCACACTGCCGCTTTGTACACTCAGGTACTTCAGCTTGTAGAAGTCGTCTTCTTCCTGCAGGTTGTTGAAGAACATCAGGCTTCCAGGTCATAATCGAATACCTGGCCTTTGCGGTCAGCCAGCTTCAGGAAAGATTCGTACAGGTTGTCCAGGTTATAGTCCGACTCGTTGTAGCCATGGTGTCCATGTGTGACTTCACCGCAGCGCGGCCTGAACGGCTGGTCAGGTTCAGCGCTTTCTGACCCAGACCAATCGACTCTGGTGTCATGATTTCGTAGGTGTTCTTGTTTTTCAGCATGCCGTCCTGGTGGATACCGGAGCTGTGGCTGAATGCGTTAGTGCCGACAATCGCTTTGTTGGACTGAATAGGCATATTACACAGCTGGCTCACCATCTTGCTGGTGCGGCTGATTTCTTTGTGATTGATACCGGTTTCCACGCCCAGCAAATCGGCGCGGGTTTTGATGATCATCGCAATCTCTTCCAGCGCACAGTTACCGGCACGCTCGCCGATACCGTTGATGGTGCCTTCGATCTGGCGTGCACCGGCCTGAACCGCCGCGATAGAGTTGGCGACCGACATCCCCAAATCATCATGGCAGTGAACCGAAATCACCGCTTTGTCGATATTCGGCACGCGGTTAAACAGGGTTTGGATGATGCCACCGAACTCGCCCGGAACTGTGTAGCCGACGGTATCCGGGATGTTCACTGTGGTTGCACCGGCTTTGATGGCTTCTTCCACCATGCGGCACAGGTTATCAATCGGCGTACGGCCGGCATCTTCACAGGAGAATTCCACATCGTCGGTGTAGCGTCGGGCGCGTTTTACCGCGTTGACGCCCATTTCCACCACCTGATCATAACTGCGGCGCAGTTTGTCCTGAACGTGGATAGTAGAAGTGGAAAGGAAAGTGTGGATACGGAAGGCTTCGGCAACTTTGAGGGATTCAGCGGCGACGTCAATGTCTTTATCGACCGCGCGGGACAAGGCGCAAATCCGGCTGTTTTTGACCGATTTTGCAATCGTCTGCACGGATTCAAAGTCGCCTGGGCTCGATACCGGAAAACCTGCTTCAATCACATCAACACCGAGACGCTCCAGCGCCAGTGCGATCTGCAACTTCTCTTTTACAGTCAAACTGGCGGACAGCGCCTGTTCGCCGTCGCGCAAGGTGGTGTCAAATATGATGACTCGGTCTTTCATGGTCGTTCCCTCTTTTGCCGTGTGATACCAACGTTTTACCGGTTGGTATTAGGTTGTACTCCGCACCCTAGGCAGGTCATACGAAAAAACCCGCGCCTTGGCGCGGGTTTCGTGTGTCTGGTGAAAACTGTTCTCAATCCATGACCTACCCGCGCGAAAAATTCACGAGAAGAAGGAGGTCTAGAAGGAAAATGCGTTTTGTCATTTGTAACAGTTCTCTAAAAAGTCTGCACAAATGAATACCAAACCGCTCACTAAAGCGTCAATATCAAATTGGAAAATAACAAGAATGCGCCGGTCATAATGTTAAGTGTGGTGAAAAACACTGCTTTTATTGTGATTGAGTGGTTTATTCGTCTGGGTCTTTTCGGTGTGTGAAAATTCATCATATTTGCGGGGTTTGAGGAATTAAAGGCAACGAAAAATCGATAAAGTAAGCGTAAAATTTAATTCAACATTGATGAATTATGGATGATGAGATGGCGAAGAAACCCGGTCGCCCCAGTGGTGGATCCCGTGCCAGAGAGGCGCTGATAGAAGAAGCAAAAACGCATTTCCACGCCTCGCCTTACCATCAGGTCTCTACCCGCAAGATTGCCGAAAGTGCCGGTGTTGATGTTGCACTTATCCGTTACTACTTTGGTAACAAAGCCGGCCTGTTTGAAACCATGGTACGCGAGAGTGCCGCCCCCATGATCACCCGGATACGTCAGGCGATCGATGACGGAAAAATTGAAAACCTCAACGATGCCGTAGCCACCTTCAACCACATTATGTCTGCGGGTCCCAATCTCCCGGCGCTGATCATGCGTAGCATGATGATGGATGAGGATGACCAGCAGCGCGTCGCCGTCGAAAAGCTCTTTCATGACGTGATTGTGCCGATGCAGCAAATGCTGTTTCGCCGATTGCAGGAAAAAGGGGCACTGAATGACGGGGTTGACCCTGAACTGGCGCGGCTCAGTTTTTTCAGCCTGATGGTGTTTCCTTTCATTATCCCCGACGGTATGGCTGCACTGCAGGGGATCACAAAAGACAGCCAGTTTTTGCAGCGGCTTGCCAGCCACAATGCTGCCTTGCTTCAATACGGAATATTTAACGATCAGGGAGAGACGACCTCATGACATTGCGCCGAAAACTGCTTTTCTTTCCTGCGCTGGCCGTGGGGATTGTGGTTCTGTTTCTCGCGGTAAAAACCCGCCCCGATGTGCCGGTAAAACCGGCACAGTCAAAAGCCCGCGCGGTGGATGTGGTGACACTGGAAACGCAGGATATTGCGCCCGTCGTCACTGGCTTTGGCAGGGTCACGCCAAAATTGACCTGGCAGGGGATTGCGGAGGTTAACGGCAAAGTCATCTACCGCAACCCGGCGCTGGAAAAAGGGCGGGTACTTGCGGCAGGTACCGAGCTTTTGCGCATTGACCCCACCGACTACCAACTGGCGGTCGCACAGGCGCAGGCGGACGTGAGCGTTAAACGTGCCCGCCTCGCCAAGTTGGCGCTCGATGAGAAAAACCTCACGACCACGCTGGGGATTGAGCAGCGCAGGCTGGCATTGAGTCTGGATGAACTGGCGCGGAAGAAAAACCTGCGCCAGAGAGGGCTGACTTCTCAATCAGACTTGGATAATGAGCAACAGGCATACCTTTCACAGCAAACCCGGGTGCAGGAATTGCAGGCCCAGTTAAAAGTACTGCCAGATGAAAAGCGCATCACCGAAGCGGAGCTGGAAGCGAGCCGACTGGCTCTGGCTCAGGCTGAGCGCAATCTGGAGAAAACCAAAATCATCCTGCCGGTCGACAGCCGTATCGCTGAGGTCAATATCGAACGCGACCAGGTCGTGACGCCACAACAGGTCATGGTAGTGGCTCATGGTTTGGGGGCGGTAGAAGTTGAAGCGCAGCTCTCTATCCACGATATGCAAACCGTGTTTGATACCCTGGACGCTGAGATCGGCAGTGATTTCAGCGATAAACTCCACCAGCTAACTGCCGCAGTAAACCTCTCCAGCGGCAGTTTCAAAGAGGAGTGGCCTGCGACCGTGGCGCGCCTCAGCGATACGGTTAACCTCAATCAGGCCACTGTTGGTGTGATTCTGGAAATCGCTCTCGATGACGAACAGCAATCCGGCGCTGCCGCCAAGCCCACCCTGGTCAACGGCATGTTTGTGACCGCAACGATTGATGGAAAGCCGCTTTCCCACTGGGTGATCCCGGAGCGCGCCTTGCGTGGGGATAGGATCTACCTGATGGAAGACGGGGCATTGAAAGTATTGCCTGTCACTGTGCTGTTCCGTCATGGCGATCGCGTCGCGATCCGTGGTGATCTCAAAGCCGGGCAGCAGTTGGTGTTGAACGATCTGCTTCCGGCTGTGCCAGGAATGGCGCTGGAAGCAGTCACCCTCAATGGTCACGCCGTTAAGAACAGTGAGGCAGAGAACGGAGAGGCGTCATGATCCGCTTTTTTGCGCGTCACCCTACAGCGGCGAACCTTTTGATGCTGACCCTGATCCTGTTGGGGTTGGTCTCCTTACCCAAGCTGAAACGGGAGACGTTTCCCGAGTTTGCGCCGCCATACATTCTGGCGACCGTGGTGTACCCCGGAGCCAGCCCTGAGCAGGTGGAGCAAAATATCTGTCTGCTGATGGAGGACGCGATTGATGGCTTGTCCAACATTGAAGAGACCCGCTGCGAAGCGGTGGAAGGCTCTGCAGGCATGGTGGTCAAACTCGATGACCAGGCCGATATTTCCCGCATGCTGGTGGATATCCAGACCCAAATCAACGCGATCAGCAACTTTCCCAGCGATATCGAGCCACCGATGGTTCGCGAGTTGGACTGGAATGAACCCGTTGTAGATGTCGCCATTGCCGCCAATACCGACTGGGTTGGGCTCAAAGCGTACGCCGAGGAGCTGAAACAGACATTAAAGCGTGATTTTGACGTGCCACTGGTGAGTGTGGCGGGGTTTTCCGACAAACAAATCCGTATTGAAGTGCGGGAGAATGCCCTGCGCCAACTGGGGCTGAGCATTGCAGATATTGCCTCGCAGGTCAGCGCCCAGAACATTAACCTGCCGAGCGGGAATGTAGAGCTGGACACAAAAAGCCTGCTGATCCGCTTTGATGAGAGACGCATTGCCGCTGATACCCTGGGGCTGGTTGTGGTTGCTGCCGACAGTGATGGCGGGGTGATCCGCCTGCAGGATATCGCCACTATCACTGAACGGTTCGAACTGGATGAGCAACAGGTGTGGTTTGACGGCAAACCCTCTGCGCTTTTAAAGATCAGCAAGAACAAAGCTGACGATGCGCTGCGTATCAAAGATAAAGTGGTGCAATTTGTGGAGGCAGAGCAGGCAAGGGCGCCGCAAGGGGTAACGCTCAACCTCACCAATGACTTCTCCTCTCTGCTGTGGGATCGCCTGACCATGATGAGCCGCAACGCGTGGCAGGGGGTGATCCTGGTATTTGGTGTTATGTGGCTGTTCTTTTCCCTGCGCTACTCATTCTGGGTTGCCGCCGGATTGCCTGTCGCATTCCTGGGCAGCTTCTTTTTAATGGCTCAGCTTGGGCTTTCCATCAACATCATGTCGCTCGTCGCCCTGTTGATGGCGATCGGTATCATGATGGATGATGCCATTGTTATCTCTGAGTCCATCGCCTCCCATATTGACCGCGGGCAAAAGCTTGAGGATGCCGTTCTCAACGGGGTGAAAAAGGTGCTGCCCGGCGTCGTTTCCTCCTACCTCACCACCGTATGTATCTTTGGCAGTCTGATTTTCCTGCAAGGGAGATGGGGCAGTGCTGCGCGTGGTGCCAATGGTGCTTATTTTGGTACTGACCCTGAGTCTGGTCGAAGCCTTCCTCATTTTGCCGCACCACTTACAGCATTCGCTGGCCAAAGCCGGAGATCCCAAACCGGATCTGGCTTTCAAACGCTATTTTCTTGAACGCTTTGAAGCCTTCCGTGCCGGCACGCTGGCGGTGCTGGTCACCCGGGTAGTGGCATGGCGCTATGCCTTTGTCGGCGGTGTGATAGCCATGCTGCTGATCTCGATCGCCCTGCTGGTGTCCGGCGCCGTGCGGTTTGTCGGTTTCCCTGAGTTGGATGGCGATATTGCCGAAGCGAGGGTGATCCTGCCGCCGGGCTCGTCACTGGCACAGACAGAATCTGTGGTTGCAACATTGGTGGCATCAGCTAACCGTGTCAGTGAGCGTTGGAGCGCCGAAAAAGAAGGTGGCCAGCCTTGGTGGAGCACATCACGGAGCAGTTCAACTTCAATGCCGATGCAGACGAAAGCGGTCAGCATATTGCGACAGTCCGCCTTGATTTGCTGGGTGCGGAGAGCCGCACAACCCTGATTGATGATTTTCTGACGGAATGGGAGCGTGAAACCGGGGTGCTGACAGAGCCGATTTCCCTGGTGTTCAAGCAACCGGCGATGGGGCCGGGAGGGCGCGACTTTGATATCCGCCTGCAACATGACGATTTGGATGAACTCAAGCAGGCGTCGGTGGCCATCCAGCAATTTATCGGCCAGTTCCAGGGCGTATCGGGTGTGCTGGATGATATGCGCCCGGGCAAAGAAGAAGTGAAACTGACCCTGCGTCCGGGCGCTGAAGCCTTTGGTGTCAATGGTCAGCTCATTGCCCGCCAGCTGCGTGCCGCTTACTTTGGCCAGACGGCAGATGAAGTGCAGGTAGGGCCGGAAAGCATTGAGATTGATGTGCGGCTGGACGCGGACGATGCAGGGGATTTGCAAGCTTCGCCAACTTTCCGATTGTCTTGCCTGATGGCAGCCAGGTGCCGCTGTCGACGGTGGCTGAGCTGAACTACCAGCGCAATTTCGTCCGCATTCAACGCATTGATGGCATCCGAACCTTGAGTGTTTTCGGGGATGTCGTGCAAAGCCAGGTGAGTATTGGCGATGTGCTGGTGCAACTGAAAGCCGATGTCGTGCCAAGCTGGAAGCGCAATTCCCCGGTCTGAAAGTGCTGTTTGAAGGCCAAAGCCGGGATTCAGCCGAAACCGGACGTTCAATGGGGATCGGCTTTGCGCTCGGGCTGTTTGGTATCTTTGTCATCCTGAGTTTCCAGTTCCGCAGCTACCTTGAGCCTTTTGTGGTGCTGCTTGCGATCCCACTAGCCTGATTGGCGTGCTCTGGGGACACTGGCTGCTGGGACATCCACTCAGCATGCCAAGCCTGATGGGGTTTGTGTCCCTGGCCGGTGTGGTGGTGAACGATTCCATCTTACTGGTGCAGTATATCCGCCACCATCTGGATGAAGGGGAAGACATTTATGATGCTGTTGTGCGGGCGAGTCAGGAGCGTTTCCGGGCAGTGTTCCTGACCTCATTGACCACCGCTGCCGGTTTGTTGCCACTGCTGCTCGAAACCAGTTTGCAGGCGCAGGTGGTGAAACCCCTGGTGATTTCCATTGTGTTTGGCATCTTCACTTCAACACTGCTGGTGCTGTTTATGATCCCGGCTGCCTACGCCATATTGGGCGGATTTCGGGCGGGTGAAAGCGCACCGTCCTTTGCACCCTGAGGGTATGCACTAGGATTCACGAAGACGTCGACAAAGCGTAACCGGACTGTCATTCCCGGCTTCTATTCTGGATATGTACAATCAGAAAATGGAGTTGATGAATGCGCAGTCTTGTTACCATCCAACGGGTGGATCAGGCCGTATCCACCCTTTGTCTCAAGCACCGTTTCAGCGCAGATATTGCGCGGGTGTTCCGCTGGGTATCGAAAAGCGGCGATGGCCATTTGTATCTGGCGGTCGGTGTTTTGCTCGCGACCCTCGATGGACTGAAAGGGGGGGCGTTTCTTATCACCGGGCTGCTGGCTTTTGCCATTGAAGTGCCCCTTTTTATGCTGCTGAAGCGATTGTTTCGTCGCGCCCGTCCACAACATTTACCCGCTTTTATAACCCCTTCAGATCTTTACAGCATGCCTTCAGGGCACACCACGGCGGCATTTGTGATGGCAGCGTTGCTGAGTCAGTTCTATCCCGAATTCAGCGAGATTTACTGGGGATGGGCGATTGCCATCGGTGCCTCACGGGTCTTGTTAGGTGTCCACTTTATTACCGATGTGATTGCCGGCGCGCTGTTGGGGCTGGCTTGTGCTGAACTGGCGCTTTTGGCTTAGGCCGTTGAAGGGAACGAGAGACGACAATGAAAATTTTATATGGCGTGCAGGGGACGGGGAACGGACATATCTCCCGGGCGCGGGCAATGGCGCAGGCGTTTGCTGAAATCCCGGGGCTCGACGTCCAGTTCTTGTTTTCAGGCCGTGCAGAAAAGGACTATTTCGACATGGCACTGTTTGGCGATTACTGGACGGCGTGGCCTGACATTTGTCAGTGAGGCAGGGCAAGTCAATATCTGGAAAACGGCGCTGAGAAACAGCCCCTACCAGTTAATAAAGGAAGTACGGGCGCTGGATGTTTCCGGGTTTGACCTGGTGATTTCCGATTTTGAACCTGTCACTGCCCATGCGGCGCGGCGGCAGGGAAAAATGTCCCTTTCCATCAGCCATCAATCCGCATTCTCCTACGATGTGCCGAAGCAGGGGCAGACCCTCCTGGATGCGCTTATCATGCGCCACTTTGCGCCGACAGAAATGAAAATCGGGCTGCACTGGTATCATTTCAATGAACCTATTTTGCCGCCAATCATTGATATCACTCCGCAGGCTGTTGAGCGAAACGGTGCCATTGTGGTTTACCTGCCGTTTGAAGCACTGGACAGAGTGATTGATACGCTGAGCCATGTTGATGCCCGCTTTGTCTGTTTCCATCCGGCTTGCACTGCGCAGCGGGTAATTGAAAACATGGATATCCGCCCCCTGAGTAAGCAGGGCTTCATTGAAGCCTTGCATGCCTGTAATGGCGTGATTGCCAATGGCGGTTTTGAATTGCCGTCAGAAGCCTTGTCACTGGGTAAAAAACTGCTGCTTAAACCCCTTAGCGGTCAGTTTGAACAGCTCAGCAATGTTGCCACACTGGACACTCTGGGTCTGGCGAGCAGCATGGAAAGCCTGGATATTGGTGTGATCCGTGAGTGGCTGGATGACGCGGAAAGCTATCGGGTGCAATATCCGGATGTTGCCCGCGCGCTGGCTGGCTGGATTGCCAAAGGCGATCTGAATAGTTTACCGGCGCTGCGTGAATCGCTCTGGGCTTCGGTCTCTTATCCTGAGCATGTGACGGATTTACTGACGGACTTCCTGCCCACCAAAGGACGGAAAAGAGCCATGCTGAGTATGCGCTTACCCACATCCAGCAATAGAAAATTGAAGGCGCATTGATGCTGTGAATGGTTAGTTGATGGATTTGTTAGTTCCAATATTTAGAACTAACTGTTTGAAATTAAATTATTTTGTGGCGCTTTTTTTAGATTTCACCCCCTGTGGTGGCACAAGTTTTTATAACAATTTACTGAAGATTTGCTGACCTGACGTGGTACACACAAGGTGTCCTGGTCAGTGAATGTTCAGCATGATGCTAGAACCTGCCAGGACGAGAGCAAGCAGTAACATTTGCCGGGTTGTGGCCGATCTTCCTCCCTTACCTCTGCATTTTTGTGGGGTCGTCGTGCAACGGCAAATGCTGACGCTTAACACTGTTACTCTATCCACCAGGGTTTAGGTATGACGCAGAAAGAGTCGGTAAACTTCAATGAGAACCGCACGGATCTGACACTGAGAAGTGTTGATCTCAACCTCATCACCGTGTTTGACGCGGTAATGCAAGAGCAGAACATTACCCGCGCGGCGCAGAGCCTGGGCATGTCCCAGCCGGCGGTCAGTAATGCCGTTGCTCGATTAAAAATTATGTTCAACGACGAGCTGTTTGTCCGTAATGGCCGGGGCATCAAGCTACCAACGTGCGCGCCAATTGTTCGGTCCTATCCGTCAGGCAATCCAGCTGATCAAAAATGAGTTGCCTACTTCTGTGTTTTTGCCGGATACCAGCAACCGCACCTTCAAACTGGCGATTTGCAGCCCGTCTGATATGCGTTTTGCACCGCAAATCCTCAACACTATTTCCCAGATTGCGCCGAATGTGAAAGTGCAGGTGGAAACAGAATTCAACGTGATATCGCCAATAAGCTGCGCTATCAGGAAGTGGACTTTGTTATCGATTACATGCACTTCAGTGAAGCGGGTTTCTACAGCACCGAAATGTTCAATGACGAGCTGGTGGTCGTGGCAAGCAAGAGCCACCCACGACTGACCGACCAGATCACCGCCAAAGAGCTGCTTAACGAAGCACACGCCGTGTTAAAACATAACGGTGAAATGCAGGGTTATGCCGAGGCGCTGTACCGTGACGGCCGCTACCGCGAAGCGTATCAGGGCGTCAGCTTGAGCAACATTCTGTATGTGGTGAGCCAGTCCCAGCTGGTCGCTGTTGCACCACGCTGGATGATTGAATCCGGCCAGCACCGCGACAACCTGAAGATGTTGCCATTGCCGCTGGAAGCCAACCGCATCAGTGGCTACCTGAGCTGGCATGCTTCGGCAGAAAAAGACAAAGGCCATCTGTGGATGCGCGATCAACTGCTTTCTATCTGTGGGAATTCGCTGGTTTAAGCCAGAAAATCTGTTTCCAAAAACCGGCGCAAGCCGGTTTTTTTGTCCCCGTCGTGCCAGTGATACAGTTTGTTACATCTTTTTCAGTTTTAAGAGTACAGGTGTACCCTGAAATGAACAGTGTTCAAATTTTAATGCGGTGCCTTTTTAACCGAATCACATGCGCTTTTTCTTGTAATTGATTGGCGAGTCATTACACTGCACCCACAGTTTTAGCTTACAAGTGTTAGCTAATTGATCTTTCGCCCCAACCGCATTTTCCGGGGCGTTTTCTGCGTGCTGAGAGAGAATTAAATGGCGCTGGAACTTCACATCGTTAACCGTATCCGTGAGCAGGTTAAGGCTCAGGGGAACAAAATCGCTCTGCGTTTCCAGGAAGGAAATGGCTGGGGCGAGATGAGCTGGCAACAGTTCGGCGAACGCATCGATGCGATTTCCCGCGCGCTGCTGGTTTCTGGGCTGTCAGTCCAGGACAAGGTAGGTATTTTCTCTAACAACTGCGCAGAGTGGACGATTGCAGATATCGCATCGCTGCAGGTGCGTTGTGTGCCTGTGCCAATTTATCCGACCAATACGCCGGATCAGGCGGCATACATCCTGAAAGATGCCAGCGTCCGCATTCTGTTTGTCGGCGATCAGTCTCAGGCTGATGCGGCGTTGTCTGTCGCAGACCAGTGCCCGGCGCTGGAAAAGATTGTCAGCTTTGACAACAGCGTAGATTTCAAAGGCAATACCCTGGTATGCACTGGAATGCGTTCAGCGAAACCGCGAACGAAAACGTTGATGCTGAATTGCATGCCCGCATCGCCGATGCTGCGATGGATGACCTGATGACCCTGATTTACACCTCAGGCACCACGGGTGAGCCGAAAGGGGTAATGCTGGATTACGGCAATATCGCCGCGCAAATCGAAAGCCACGATCAGGTGCTGGCGATCACTGACAAAGACGTGTCACTGGCCTTCCTGCCTCTTTCACACGTGTTTGAGCGCTGCTGGAGCTTCTTTGTGTTGCACCACGGTGCGACCAACTGCTACCTGGCTAACACCCACGCAATCCGTGATGCGCTGCATCAGGTTCAACCTACCGTGATGTGTGCGGTACCGCGTTTCTACGAGAAAATTTACAGCGCAGTGCATGAGAAGGTTGCTTCTTCAAGCCCGGTGAAAAAAGGCATGTTCCGCGCCGCCGTTTCCATCGGTAACCTGATGGCGGAAATTACCCGCAAGGGCAAGAAGCCTGCGCCATGGCTGAAAAGTGCCCACCGTCTGGCAGACAAACTGGTGCTGAGCAAGCTGCGCCAGTTGCTGGGTGGCAACATCAAAATGATGCCGTGTGGCGGTGCCAAACTGGAACCTGCGATTGGCCGTTTCTTCCACGCCATTGGTATCAATGTGAAGTTGGGTTACGGCATGACCGAAACCACAGCGACCATTTCTTGTTGGGATAGCGGCACGTTTGACCCGGATTCTATTGGCATGCAGATGCCAAACGCGGAAGTGAAAATCGGCGACAACAACGAAATTCTGGTACGCGGCCCGATGGTGATGCGTGGCTACTACAACAAGCCAAAAGAAACCGCAGAAACCTTCACCGCGGACGGCTTCCTGAAAACCGGTGATGCCGGTCATATTGATGCGCAGGGTAATCTGTTTATCACCGACCGTATTAAAGAGCTGATGAAAACCTCTGGCGGCAAATACATCGCGCCGCAGGTAATTGAGGGCAAGCTGGGTAAAGACCACTTTATCGAGCAAATTGCAGTGGTTGCCGACGCGCGTCACTTTGTTTCTGCGCTTATCGTGCCTTGTTTTGAAACCCTGGAAACCTGGGCGAAAGATTTAAACATTAAATATCACGACCGTATGGAGCTGATTAAACACAGCGAAGTGGTTGAGATGTTTGAAAAGCGTGTGGAAGAGCTGCAAAAAGAGCTGGCCAAGTTTGAGCAAGTGAAGAAATTCACCCTGCTGCCGGCTGAGTTTTCCATGGCGCAGGGTGAACTGACTCCGACGCTGAAGCTGCGTCGCAAGGTCATCCTCGAGCGCTACAAAAAGCAAATCGAAGCCATGTACAAAAAGCACCACTAATGATTTTGATAAGCCCGGCCTTTGAGCCGGGCTTTTTTATTCCGCATTCCCTTCTCGGGTAGTCTTTAGGAAAAGTGCAGTTTCTGTGCAGCAGCACGGACTTTTCTCCCCAAATTACCAAAAACATACTTTTGCCATACCCGTCCTCTATGCTTTTCCGAACAGTAAATATGGTGAAAGGTATGCTTTTTAGCATTTAATGCTAAGTGGGGCTGCTCGTGCAGAGTGTTTGCGGATGAATGTTTATTCAACCAGAGTTTTACCGCGAATTCTGGTTACCCAATAGACAGTTTTGCTAACAAAGCGTTAAAGTTGTTGATACTCAAAGCGAGTCGGCGCCAGGACAATGTTCCGGTGACCGGAGCGGTCTGGGTATTGCTGTTTTGGTCCTTGTTACGACCGGGATCAAAGGCATAGCTGGCATGGAATGGCGGCACGCAGGCAGTAACGTCGGCATCCATCACTAGGCTACAAATAAGTCCTAATCTATGCATACATGGAGGCATAAAGTGGAAATGTTGTCAGGAGCCGACATGGTTGTTCGTTCTATGATCGACCAGGGCGTAAAACATATATTTGGGTATCCGGGCGGATCAGTGTTGGATATCTATGATGCACTACATGAAAAAAGCGACATCGAGCACGTGCTCGTGCGCCACGAGCAAGCCGCCGTTCATATGGCAGATGGTTATGCCCGTGCTACCGGTGAGGTAGGTGTGGTCCTGGTTACCTCAGGACCGGGTGCAACCAACGCAATCACAGGTATCGCTACCGCGTATTACGATTCAGTGCCTATGGTGGTGCTGTCCGGTCAGGTTATGAGTAACCTGATTGGTAATGATGCCTTCCAGGAATGTGACATGGTGGGGATCTCCCGCCCTGTGGTAAAACACAGCTTTCTGGTAAAAAACACCGAAGACATTCCGAAAGTCATCAAAAAAGCCTTTTATCTGGCATCGACTGGCCGTCCAGGCCCAGTGGTCGTTGACCTGCCAAAAGACATGCTCAACCCGGCCAATAAATATCCTTATGAGTATCCGGAAAGCATGAGCATGCGCTCCTATAACCCGACAACCAGTGGGCACAAAGGGCAAATCAAACGTGGTCTGAAAGCCCTGCTTGAAGCGAAAAAACCGGTACTGTATGTCGGTGGCGGTGCGATCATTCTGAGTGTGGCGAGCAAATCAAAACACTGGCCGACACCCTGAACATCCCTGTGATCAGCACCTGATGGGACTTGGCGCCTATCCGGGCACCGGCGAGAAGTCGTTGGGTATGCTGGGCATGCACGGCACTTACGAAGCAATATGGCGATGCACAATGCGGATCTGATATTTGGTATTGGTGTGCGCTTTGATGACCGTACAACCAATAACCTCGAGAAATACTGCCCGAATGCCAAAGTGATGCATATCGACATCGACCCATCGAGCATTTCAAAAACCGTCTCTGCGGACATTCCTATTGTAGGCTCGGCAGACGTGGTGCTGAACACCATGCTGAAAATGCTGGTCGAGCAGGGTGGGTCGAATGATGAGGCAGCGCTGGAAGCGTGGTGGAACAACATCAACGTCTGGCGCGAGCGCAAATGCCTGAGCTATGAAACCAACAACGAACGCATCAACCACAACAGGCGATCGAAGCGGTCTACAAGCTGACTAATGGCGATGCCTATGTGGCATCGGATGTTGGCCAGCACCAGATGTTTGCCGCGCTCTACTACCCGTTTGATAAGCCACGTCGCTGGATCAACTCCGGTGGTCTGGGCACCATGGGCTTTGGTCTTCCTGCGGCCATGGGTGTGAAATTTGCCAAACCGGACGCAGAAGTGATTTGTGTCACCGGTGACGGCAGTATCCAGATGAATATCCAGGAGCTGTCGACTGCGCTGCAGTACGACATTCCCGTCAAAATTATCAACCTCAACAACCGCTTCCTCGGCATGGTGAAGCAGTGGCAGGACATGATTTATCAAGGCCGCCACTCCCACTCCTACATGGACTCTGTGCCGGACTTTGCGGCCATTGCTGAAGCATACGGTCACGTCGGTATCCGCATCAGCGATCCGGCCAAGCTTGAAAGCGAGCTGGCACGTGGTCTGGCGATGAAAGACAAACTGGTCTTTATCGATATCAGCGTGGATGAAACCGAGCACGTCTACCCAATGCAGGTACGCGGCGGTGCGATGAATGAAATGTGGTTGAGCAAGACGGAGAGAACATAATGCGCAGTATTGTTTCGATTTTGATGGAAAACGAACCGGGTGCATTGTCCCGTGTTGTTGGCCTGTTTTCACAGCGCGGCTATAACATTGAATCACTGACGGTATCACCGACTGACGACGCCACATTGTCCCGTCTGAACATCACCACAACGGTCGTGAAAGATTCAGAGCGTGAGCAAATCGAGAAGCAGCTTCACAAGCTTATTGATGTGCTGAAAGTCAGCAATGTCACCGAATCTGAGTACATTGAACGCGAACTGGCGATGATCAAAGTGAAGGCGAGTGGTTTTGCCCGTGCGGAAGTGAAACGTACCGCCGACATTTTCCGTGGCCAGATCGTGGATGTGACTAACTCGCTGTATACCGTTCAACTGACCGGCACCAGCGAAAAGATCAATGCCTTTATCGCAGCGATGAAAGATGTCACTGACATCATTGAAGTGGCGCGCAGCGGTGTGGTGGGTATTGCCCGTGGTGAGCGTGCACTGCGCCAGTAAGCGTATGCTGTAAATCTTTAAAACCGGAGACATCTTCTCCGGTTTTTTATGGCAAACGCCTTGAGAATTGCTGGTTAAAATGTAAACTGTGCAACCTCGAAAATGTTCAATAATTAACCGGAAAGGGCTTGGGTGTGTTTCGCGCAATCAATAAATTTCTGGTGAGACTGACAACCTTGTCACTGGTGATGCTCACAGTGAAAGTGAGCTGGATTTATCTGGTACCGATGGCGGTACTGATGAAAACGCACCGCAGCGAGTTGCTGCCGTCACAGCTGAAACGATAAGCTGTCTGTCCACCAGCAGAAAACAAAAAAGGAGCCAATCGGCTCCTTTTTTCATGCTTGCTATACGTCGATTACAGAACGTGTACAGAAGCAGTGTTAGTAGTACCAGAAGCAACCAGTGCGCCTGAAACCATAACAACGATGTCGCCTTTCGCGCCCAGACCAGATTCCAGTGCGATTTCTTTACCACGACGGTAGAACTCGTCAGTGTTTTCGAACTGGTTAACAACCACTGGCGTGATACCTTTGCTCAGGCACAGTTGCGCAGCGGTTTTCTCGTTGGTGGTAACTGCGATGATGTTTGCAGTTGGGAAGTACTTACGTACTGAACGCGCAGATTTACCCGCTTCAGTCGCAACAACGATCAGTGGAGCACCCAGTTTCTCTGCAGTGTCTACCGCGCCTTTACAAACTGCTTCAGTGATGCGCAGACGTGGGCTGTCCAGACGTGAACCCAGCTCAGCTTTCAGTACAGAGTCAGTACGCTTCGCGATTTGTGCCATGATGGTCACTGCTTCTACAGGGTATTTACCCTTCGCAGTTTCACCAGACAGCATAACTGCGTCAGTACCGTCCATGATTGCGTTTGCAACGTCACCCGCTTCTGCGCGAGTTGGACGTGGGTTCTTGATCATTGAGTCCAGCATTTGAGTTGCAGTGATTACAACTTTACGTGCACGGTTACATTTCTCGATCATCATCTTCTGAGCGAAGATAACTTCTTCTGCTGGGATTTCAACACCCAGGTCGCCACGTGCAACCATGATGCCGTCAGACAGGTCAAGGATCTCGTCGAAGTTGTCAACGCCTTCCTGGTTCTCAATTTTAGAGATGATTTGGATGTTCTCGCCGCCGTTTGCAGCCAGAAGATCACGGATTTCTTTAACGTCTGAACCTTTACGGATGAAAGATGCAGCGATGAAGTCAACGCCTTGCTCACAACCGAATACCAGGTCTTTTTTGTCTTTTTCAGACAGTGCTGGCAGGTTTACAGAAACGCCTGGCAGGTTAACACCTTTGTTTTCGCCCAGATCGCCGTTGTTCAGAACCTTACAGATAACGTCAGTTTCAGTTGTCTCAAGAACTTCCATCTCGATCAGACCGTCGTCAACCAGGATAGTGTTACCTGCAGACAGGTCTTTCGCGAAACCAGGGTAAGTTACTGCTACACGCTCAGCGTTACCAACAACGGTTGCGTCGGTAGTGAAAGTGAAAGTTTGACCTGCAACCAGAGCCACATCGTTGCCGCCTTCCAGTTTGATGGTGCGGATTTCAGGACCTTTGGTATCCAGCAGGATAGCCAGTTGTTTGCCGGTGTTTTTCATCACTTCACGCCAGTTTGCGATACGCGTACCGTGCTCAGCGAAGTCACCGTGTGAGAAGTTCAGACGCATTACGTTCATGCCAGCGTCAGCCAGCTTGGTCAGCATCTCAACAGATTCAGTTTTTGGTCCAATCGTACAAACGATTTTGGTCTTTTTCATGTAGGGTTCTCTCCGGTCGAACTTTTACCCAAGGGATAATTGTCGCTGCAGTCACGATGTCCAGGTTCTTGATGTATGTAATAAAACAACAAGCTACTGCGTGATGACATGGCATTTTTGCCGATTGCGTTTACAGCGTTAATACAGGTTCATGACAACTTAATTGCGTTGTCCAAACAGCGGATTGCTTGGACAACACAACTCATCCATGAAAGCGGACACAGTATACATACTTTAAGTGGCGGAAATTTGATCGCAGGCAATGGATAAAGGGTTATTCCCAGCTTCATGCCAACTTCCACTCAAATGATACAGAGCATGCCCACTCAAGAGGGCTGTAAATTTACCACATAAAATGCAGCAGATCACTAATCAGCAACGAAAGGATAAAGAGTCTTGAACCTTGATAACTTCCCGGCTGGAGCGGGTGTTTTGCGCCGAAATACCCGCATTTGGCGAAGGTTTTTCATGAAATAAAATGACATAGCGAAACAGACCTTGTGAAAGTTGTAAAAGTTTTCACCCATTCGTCGAGCTATGTCTCGTAATGTGCAATGCAGGTTTTATCACTGCACGGCTTGTTGAAACAGGTCGGCGGCAATGTGCCGAAATACGGGGTGGGGGAGATTGATGACTGAACCATTTTCATGGCAGGAAGGCGTGATTACCGGTGATCTTTTCCGCACGGTATGCTTACGCAGGGGAAGGCGTTATTTTGCGTTTGTGGGTCAGTCCCAGGTAAAAGCAGTGGTGTAGTTCAGCTGACACCAAGCGCATTCATGTCGTAATGGACTACCTGATTTCTGCCGCTGCGTTTTGCTGTGTAGAGTGATTCATCTGCACGAAGGCTGGCAGAAAGAAAGTCTTCCCCGGCATCGACGGGCGTGGCACCAATCGATACGGTGCAGTGTACTTTCCTGGGTTGTCCGTTACCGTAGCTGACGTTGACCTGGCACTTTTCAACCGCCTCGCGCAGTGCTTCCATTCTTTGGTGCAGGATGGCCGAATCGTCAGACCACAGCAGCAGCGCAAATTCTTCGCCGCCTAAGCGAAATGCCTGTTCGTCGGAGTGAGTGGCATCCTCAATAACCCGTGCGAATTGGCGCAGAACAAGGTCGCCTACAGCATGGCCAAATGTGTCGTTGATCCGCTTGAAGTGGTCGATATCGACCATGGCCAGATAGCGGGTACGGGTTTCATGCGCGGGACGTTGGGCGAACAACTCCATCAGATAACGGCGGTTGTAGAGGTTGGTCAGATCGTCACGGTTGGCGATGTCTTTCAGGGTCTGCTCTCGGCGAACCTGATCCGTCACCACACTGACGAAAGTGCACATGGCTTTCTCGCTTCCCAGTCAATGACCCTGTCAGTGATCTCGGCGATCATGGGGTTGCCTTTCAGATCCATGTGATTGATCACCTGGGGTGGCGTTGGCAAGTCAGTCTGAATGGCGTAGTCGTAGCGGCGCTGCGCTTCCGGCCAATGATCTTCCTCAAACAGCACCTTGATTGTTTCCAGACTCAAGACCTCTTCTGCGCTGTTCATACCGCTGAACCGCGCAAACGCGTTATTGGCATATTTAGGGACAAAATTGATGTGAATAACGCACGGGTTAGGGTGGACATCAAGGATGTCTTTAAAATTCGGCATTAACTGGGGAAGAGTCTGGTCAAATAATTGTGAAATTTATCACTTACGGCTGTAGAAACTGCGATACATTTCAAGCTTTTGTGACTGAGTCGGCGAAATTTTGTCTAATTGGCTCTCAGTATTACATTTATTAAAGTAACGCCTCGAAGCTTTATCGGTTTGATGAATGAATGGACGGAAATGTAGACACGTTATGGCTGTAATCCTGGAGGTGACAGAAACCTTCTCATTGTCGGGACATATCCGTGATACCGAGTGCGATAAGCTCAGAAAGAATGTTGCGCAAAGGTTAAGATGTCATGTGTACCATCTTCGCAGGCCAGGATTGTACAAACTATGAAATGCAATCCCGCTCTATCCGCCTCGGCGGGCACTCCACCAGTGTCAGGCTGGAACGAAAGTTCTGGCAGATTATTGATCATATTGCATCCAGCCAAGGCATGAACACCGGCAAGTTCCTGACCACGCTGTATGACGAAGCCCTTGATATCAATGGTGACGTCAACAATTTTGCTTCACTGCTACGGTGCAGCTGTATTCTGTATCTCAGCGAGCCGCACGGCGTGCTGGATTTGGCTAACGCCGAGCTTTGTGAGCGTGAAGCCAAACAGAAAGCGTCACTGCGTTAAGCCTGTAAAAGCTGCATTAACAAAAAATTTACATGCGGTAGCATGATACCACCTGCCGATTTTCTCCCCCGTTATAGTGAATGTCATGATTCATTATTTCGGAGAGAGCCATGACTAAGCTAATCCACTCCATGATCCGGGTGTTTGACCTGATGTTTCTATTCCATTCTATAAAACGGCATTGGATCTCGATATTGCCGAGCGCTTTGATCTCAATGGTTTTTCGCTTATTTACCTGCGAAATCCTGCCAATGACTTTGAGCTGGAACTGACCCATAACCACGCTCAGCAAACCCCTTATACCCATGGCACTGGCTATGGGCATCTCGCCGTGTGTGTCGATGACATTGCTGCCAAACACCAGTTGCTGACAGATGCAGGACTTTCCCCGACAGATCTTAAAACCATGACCTATCAGGATAAGCCAATGGCGAGATTCTTTTTTCTGACAGATCCCGACGGATACAAGATTGAGTTTCTGGAGCGTTTTGGACGCTTTCAGTAAGCAATAAATCAATAAGCCGGAACATACCGGAAAGCGAGGAATGCGTGATGAACAACCCTACCTACACTCGACGAACCATTCTGAAAATGGGCGTGATCACAGCGACGGCAGCCTACGCCTATGTGGCGGCAGGGATCTCCCTGTCAGGAAAACCTGGGCGATGACGGTCAATACGCTGGATGACAACACGGCCAATGCGCTGCTTCAAATCAGTCGGAGCATTTACCCGCATCCTATGTTGGATGACCTGTTTTATGCCCGCTGCGTGGAGAGTATCGACGCCAAAGCCGGGCAGGATCCGGCACTGAAAGAGGCGATCACTGAAGGCGTGGCCACGCTTACCCAGCAGGCAGGTGGTGATTGGGCAAGTGCTTCAGCCGAAAAGCAGGCCGCTTTGCTTCGGGCAGTGGCGACTGAACCATTTTTTCAGGCAGTGCGTGGCGACATGGTGGTGTCCTTGTATGACAACCCCGGTCTTTGGCCGCAATTTGGTTATGAAGGCCCGTCGTTTCCCAAAGGTGGCTACATCAACCGCGGTTTCAACGACATTGACTGGTTACCGGAGACAGGGAAGGGAGAAGCGTCATGACAAAGCAGTATGACTTGAACGACAACGGTGTTGTAGTGGTGATTGGATCCGGCGCAGGCGGCGGCACCCTGAGTAACGAGCTGGCACAAAAAGGGGTGGATGTGGTTTGTCTTGAACCGGTTCCCGTCTCGATTTTCGCACGGATTTCGTCAACAACGAGTGGAAGATGTTTGGCAAAGAAGCCTGGCTGGATCCCCGCACGACATCCGGAAGCTGGGAAGTGGCGAGAGATTTCCCCGGCTTGCCGCCTGGATTTGTAAAACGGTCGGTGGCTCAACGCTGCATTGGGCAGGGGCAAGTCTTCGTATTCAGGATCATGAGTTTCGCGCCAAATCCGAGTACGGCGATGTGAAAGACGCTCAACTGTTGGATTGGCCAATCACTTTGGTTGAGCTTGCGCCTTACTACGATAAAGCGGAAGACAAAATGGGGGTTACCCGCACTCATGACATTCCCGGCCTGCCCGGTAACAACAACTTTAAAGTGTTGCAGGCAGGGGCGGGCAAGTTGGGTTACCAGAAAGTGCATACCGGCCGGATGGCGATCAACTCCCAGCCCCGGGATGGACGCGCTGCCTGTCAGCAGCTTGGGTTTTGTTTCCAGGGCTGTCGTATGGGGGCAAAGTGGTCGACACTGTACACGGAAATCCCCAAAGCTGAAGCCACAGGCCATTTCGAGCTTCGGCCAAACAGTCATGTGCTGAAAATCACCCATGACGCATCAGGGAAAGTAGACGGTGTGCTCTATGTCGACGGTGACGGCAACCAGCAGCACCAAAAGGCACGCATTGTCTGTGTGGCGGGAAACTCCATTGAAAGCCACGTATTTTGCTGAACTCTGCATCGAACATGTACCC
>BAXE01000012.1 GCA_001310415.1 Enterovibrio sp. JCM 19048
GTTTGGGTATACAAGCCCGAGCACAACGCACCCGATCAGGAACACGAATAAAGCGGTACTGATTTCGAGAATGAGTGATGCCCAGTGGGTAACAACGTCCATTTGATGTGTCCCTATTCTTTGTGTTGGAAGTATTCGTTAGACCGGATTGGATAGCTTACGCTTTCCAGCGTGTCCGGCAGGCTCGTAATCGGGCTTTGAAGAATCATTAATCTGAGGCTGTTGGCGGGTTATGCAGAAGCTGCCCGCCAATATCTGAGTAGCGATACAAACAAACAGCGGATTGTGGGATACGATCAATCCAGTCTAAAAACAAACGAAATTTTAAAAGCATGGAGAGAGGCAATGTACAGAGAAGTGCTTACGTTTTGGTTCGAGGAACTGACGCCAAAAGACTGGTTTATGAAAAATGAGGCGCTGGATAAGGTTATCGCCCAGCGTTTTCTGCCCTTGCTCGAACGGCGGCGCAATCAGCCTTGTTCGACTGGCGTGAAACCGCCGAAGGCCGGTTGGCGGAAATCATCGTCCTCGATCAGTTTTCCCGCAATATTTACCGCGACACACCGAAAGCATTTGCGCAGGATCCACTGGCGCTCGCACTGGCACAGGAGGCCGTTGCACAAGGTTTTGACCGCGAATTAGATGTCGTGCATCGCGCATTTATGTATATGCCTTACATGCACAGCGAATCACTGGCTGTTCACGAGGAAGCGGTAAAGCTTTTCAACCAGCCCGGCCTTGAAAACAACTACGATTTTGAGCTGAAGCACAAGGCCATCATCGACAGGTTTGGCCGCTATCCGCACCGTAACGCTATCCTTGGGCGCGAAAGTACGGCAGAGGAAGAACAGTTTCTGACAGAGCCGGGTTCGAGCTTCTAAGTGAATGGGCTGCAATACCCAGTCGGTATTGCAGCCTAAGAGCGGTGTCGTTTGGCGACCAAGGTGAACTTGTAATCCGTCGATTTGAAGTAGTTACGGCTGTATTCGAAAACCGTGTCATCCAATAGGTGTCCGCGGGTGCGCTTCTCGATAATTGGCTGGTTTGGGTCTATCGCCAAAAGTTCGGCGATTTCCTTCGGTGGAAGTACGGGAATGATTTCCTGCTCACTGCGGTCAATCACCATCCCTTTGGTATTCTCGATAAAATCGTATTTAGACCCCTGCATGACCTGATAACTGAGATCCGGGAACATCTCGGTGGGCAGCCAGGTTTCTTCAACAGTGATGGGCGCATCATCCACATAGCGCACACGTTTAACGTAAAATACCTTGTCGCCTTCTGCGATGTTAAGGTTCTCCGCCATCGTCAGCGAGGCATTGGTCACTTCAAACGCCAACACATCGCTGCGGATCACGGAATCAAGGTGTGACCATTTCTCAGCAAAGCTGCTTTGGTGGTAGATGTCGTAATTAACTTTGTTCTCTTTGACGTAAGTGCCGCTGCCCTGCTTACTCTCTAGCTCGCCGCTTTCTACCAACAGCTTGATCGCCTGGCGAACCGTCACCCGGCTGACGGAGTAGGTTTCACGAAGCTGCGCTTCAGTGGGCAAGGCTTCCCCAACTTTGTATTCTCCCGCACTGATTTTCTCGCGAATCGCATCCGCAATTTGGCGGTACATTGGCAATCTGGCCATAAAGCTCTCTTGAAATTCAGGCAATTTTAATCGGTGCAATCTAGCGAAATTGCACCCTGTATTGCGCCTAAATGTATCATACGAATCAGCTTTTCCATACAAGAAGACAAACCGTTGCACTAATTGTTAATACAAATTAAATACATCTAATTTGAAATTAGCGATCTCTATCACGTCATATTTGTATTATAAAGGTATTATTCACGCATTGTTGTAGGGACAACTATGAATAACGTGACAATGGGAAAAATGTTATGAATCTAACCTCTCTGACCCACCCATCGCTGATCAATTTACAAACGACCTTTACCAGTCGGGATGAGGCGATAAGAGCCCTTGCCGACCAACTAGAACAACAAGGCAAGTTGCACGACAAACAGCAATATCTGGACGCTGTGTTTGCGCGTGAAGACCAAGGCCCGACTGCGTTAGGCGAAGGATTGGCAGTACCGCATGGGAAGACGGATGCCGTTAAGGAATCTGCGTTTGCAATGGCAACGCTGAAGCAGGATATGAAGTGGCAAGGGATCGATGAAGAGGAAGACGTTAACCTCATTTTCCTGATTGCCATTCCTAATGCGGAAGCGGGCTCTACCCACATTCAGCTTCTGACTGAATTGACGACAACCCTTGTCGATGACGATGTGCGTGAAGCGATGTTGAATGCAACATCAGCCGAGCAAGTATTGGCGCTATTGGACAACAAAGAAGAAACTGAAAGCGAAATCCAAGACAATATAGATACAAATTTACCGACAATTGTCTGTGTCACTGCCTGCCCAGCGGGTATCGCACACACTTATATGGCGGCTGAGTATCTTGAAAAAGCCGGTAAGAAGCTGGGTATCAATGTGTTCGTTGAAAAACAGGGCGCAAATGGTATTGAAGATCGCTTAACAGCAGAACAACTTAACAATGCGGTTGCTGTGTGTTTGCCGCGGAAGTGGCTATCAAAGAACAGGAACGTTTCAACGGTATTCCACGTGTCGAAGTGCCTGTGGCTGAGCCCATCAGACATGCTGAGCGCATTCTCAATGAAGCGCTGGAGGCGGGCAAGAAAGGCAGTGGCGCAGAACGTGCAGTGATCACTGATGACAAACCGAAACGTCTGCCACTGAAAACCGAGCTGAAGCAAGCGTTGCTGTCAGGTATCTCCTACGCTGTCCCACTGATTGTGGCAGGGGGAACTGTGCTTGCGGTTGCCGTGTTGCTGGCCCAAATGTTCAACCTGCAGGAACTATACGCAACGGACGGTTCTTGGCTGAACATGTACCGCAAACTTGGCGGTGGCCTGCTGGGAACCTGATGGTGCCGGTACTGGCCGCTTACACCGCGTATTCTTTGGCAGACAAACCTGCGCTGGGCCTGGCTTTGCCGCGGGTATTGCCGCAAACCTGATTGGCTCCGGCTTTCTTGGCGGTGTTGTCGGTGCTTGATCGCCGGTTATGTAATGCGCTGGGTGAAAGAAAACATCCGCCTCAATCCTGCGTTCAACGGCTTCCTGACTTTCTATCTCTACCCTGTGATTGGCACTTTGGTGGCTGGCTCTCTGATGCTGTTTGTTATCGGTAAACCGGTCGCATGGCTGAACCAGGGGCTGACCGACTGGCTGAACGGTATGTCTGGTACCAATGCCCTGTTGCTTGGCGCGGTGATTGGTCTTTTCGTTTCTTTCGACCTTGGTGGTCCGGTAAATAAAGCGGCTTACGCTTTCTGTCTGGGAGCGATGGCAAACGGTGTGTATGGCCCATACGCCATCTTTGGCTCCGTCAAAATGGTATCCGCGTTCACGGTGACCGCTTCAACCATGTTGGTTCCGCGTCTGTTCAAAGATTTCGAAATTGAAACTGGTAAATCGACCTGGCTGCTAGCCTTGCGGGCATCACCGAAGGTGCGATCCCAATGGCAATTGAAGACCCTATCCGCGTGATCGGCTCCTTCCTGCTGGGTTCAGTAGTGACGGGTGCCATGGTAGGTGCGGCGGGGATTGGCCTTTCAACACCGGGTGCAGGCATCTTCTCAATTTTCCTTTTGCATGATGCCGGGATCGGTGCATACACCGCAGCGGCAATCTGGTTCGGCGCTGCCTTGATTGGTGCGGCAATTTCCACTGCAACCCTGATTGCATGGCGTACACACGCCGTTCGCAGCGGTAAATACACCGTTCAAGACGCCACCGCAAACTAAGAAAAACACCAATAGGGTGCCTGAATTCAGCGCCCTAAGACCCAATTCGATCGTCGAGCCTTTTCGCTCAATAGGTAACAGTAATGGCTACATCTCGCGTACACATCACTCCACACATGCACTGGGACCGTGAATGGTATTTCACGACGGAAGAGTCACGCATTCTTCTGGTGAACAACATGGAAGAAATCATGCAGCGTCTGGAAAGCGACCCTGCATACAAATACTACGTTTTGGACGGTCAAACCGCCGTACTGGAAGACTACTTCGCGATTAAACCTGAGAATAAAGAGCGTGTTAAAGCGCTGGTTCAGGCGGGCAAGCTGATCATTGGCCCATGGTATTCCCAGACTGACACCATGCAGGTTTCCGGCGAATCAATTGTCCGCAACATGCTTTATGGCATCCGCGATTGTCTGGCGCTGGGTGAACCAATGAAGATTGGCTATCTGCCGGATTCATTCTCCATGAGTTCTCAACTTCCAATGATTTACAACGGCTTTGGCATTGACCGCGCTATGTTCTGGCGTGGCTGTTCAGAGCGCCACGGCACGGATAAAACCGAGTTCATCTGGCAATCCAACGATGGCAGTGAAGTGACCGCACAGGTGCTGCCGCTGGGTTACGCGATTGGTAAATACCTGCCACAGGATGAAAAAGGGCTGCGTGACCGTCTGGATAAATACTTCCCGGTGCTGGAAGCGCCATCCGTGACCAAAGACATTCTGCTGCCAAATGGTCACGACCAGATGCCAATCCAGAAAGATATCTTTGAGGTGATGGACAAACTGCGCGAAATCTACCCGGATCGCGAGTTCTTGATGAGCCGTTATGAAGAGGTCTTCGAGCGTATCGAGGCGATGCGCGATCAGCTTGATACCATCAAAGGCGAGTTTAATGACGGCAAGTACATGCGCGTTCACCGCACCATTTCTTCTACGCGCATGGATATCAAACTCATCCACGCTGAAGTGGAAAACAAGATCGTCAATATCCTTGAACCGCTGGCTGCTATTGCCTGGACGCTTGGCTTTGAATACCACCACGGCCTGATCGAGAAAATGTGGAAAGAGAGCATGAAGAACCATGCCCACGATTCGATTGGCTGCTGTTGTTCAGACAAGGTACATGCAGAGATCATGAACCGCTATATCCTCGCGGACGATATGGCGACTAACCTGATTAACTTCTACAAGCGCAAGATTGTCGACCACATGCCTGCCCGTGGCGACTGTGACAAACTGGCGCTGTTCAACCTGTCGCCTTACGCCCGAGAAGAGGTGATCAACACTACCATCACCCTACGTGCCAAAGAGTTCAACCTGTTCGACGATAACGGCAATGCGATTGAGTACTTTATCCAGGATCAGCGTGTTATCGACCCGGGCAAGATTGACCGCCAGATTGTTCACTACGGAAACTATGACCCGTTTGTTGAATACGACATCCAGTTTAAACACCAAGTGCCGGCCATGGGCTTCACGACCCTGCATATCGAAGCGCACAGCAAAGGCAAAACCAAGGTCGCTGAACAAGGTGAACACCTGCTGGAAAATGAGTTCTACCGCATCAAGGTAAACACCAACGGTACGTTGACCATTTTCGATAAAGAAACCCTACACACTTACGATCAGGCGTTGCGTATTGAAGATGGCTCTGACGACGGTGACGAGTATGACTACTCCCCATCCCGTCAGGATGGCTACTGTATTCCGACGAGTTTGACGCGCATACCGAGATCAAGCACGAAGCTTCCAGTCTGTTGCCAACATTGGGCTGAGAATGGCGGTGCCTGCCAACCTGCAGGAGCGCGAAGAACGCTCAGGCCAGAATGGCTATCTGGATGTTCAATGTCAGGTTGTACTGAAACAAGGCAGCCGCCGCATTGAAGTGCGCATGGAACTGGATAACCAAGCCGATGACCACCGCGTCCGCGTGCTGATCCCGACGCGTTTGTATCTGAAACGGTTGTGGCTGATAACCAGTTTGGCCTGATTACCCGCCCGACAAACGACCCGGCAATGGCCGTTTGGGAACAGGAAGGCTGGAAAGAGGCGCCGGTACCGGTTTACCAGTTGATGAACTTCGCCGCTCTGGAAAATGCGTCGGGTGGTATGGCTTTGATGACCAACGGCCTGCGCGAATTTGAAGTGATCTCAAGCCAAGGTAACGAAGAGCGCGATACTTTTGCCCTGACACTGCTTCGTGGTGTGGGCACTCTGGGCAAAGAAGAGCTGCTGCTGCGTCCGGGTCGTCCGTCAGGCATTAAGATCCCAACGCCGGATTCGCAAACCCGCGGTAAGCTGGTGTGTGAATTTGCCCTGTTCGGTTACGCAGGTGACCACATCAGCGCAAACATCATGGCAGAAGCGCGCGACAACGTGACGCCAATCCAGTGCTACAACAAGATCCCTTACAACGCGATGAAGCTGAACGTTGGCGAGCAGAATTTGCCTTTGACCTACAGCTTATTGTCGAAAGAGAAGCGTGGCGTTGTCCTGAGTGTGCTGAAAAAAGCAGAAGATGAGCAAGGCTTGGTGCTTCGCGTCTATAACCCGGCAGAAAGTGGCGACGTTGAAGATGCGGTCAGTTTCAACCTGCCTGTCTCTTCCTGGCAACAGGTCAGCATGGATGAGCAGCCACTGGATGCTGTCTCAGCAACAGAGACTGGATTTGGTGCAGTAAAACCGTGTCAGGCTAAGTCATTCCTGGTTAAGTTCTAACTGTCTGTCATCCCGATTTAAGTAAAACAAAACACCCATGACGCACAGTGCGGCATGGGTGTTTTGCTTTCCAGTTCGTATCTACGCACTGATGCCGCGCATTGATTCGTCTGGGGGATGCAGTCGGGTAACTTATTGGTTTAGGTTGGTCAGCAACACTATCAGCGCATCAACTGCTTTCCCCATATCTTCATCGCTCGCATATTCTGCCGGGTTATGGCTGATGCCTTTGCGACAGCGCACGAACAGCATGGCTACTTTGGTGAGGTCGGCCATGGCGGACGCATCGTGTGTTGCGCCGGAAGGCAGGTAGAAAACTTTCTCGCCAGTGGCTGCAATGGCATGAGCAATCGCCTGTTGTAAGCCATCATCACACAGCGTTGCGTTCTGGCTGTAGGTGCGTTCTATGTGGCACTCAAGGTCACGAAGCTGCGCCGTTTCCAGTGCATAGCTTTGCAACATCTCGCCTGCTTTTTCTCGCACCGCATCGTTGGGTGAGCGAAGTTCGATGGAAAGGGTAACACTGCCCGGAACGGCGTTGACCACATTGGGTGACACATTCAACTGGCCGACGGTTGCCAGCAGTTCCGGGATGCGGATTGCCAGTTTCTCGGCTTCCAGTATGACGGCAGCAGCGCCTGCAAGGGCATCTTTGCGTAAATGCATAGGAACGGTTCCGGCATGTGCCGCCTGGCCTGTGAAGGTCAAAGTGTGGCGTTCAATACCGTTGATAGCAGTAACAACCCCCAACGGTAACCCTTCGTGTTCCAATACCGGGCCCTGTTCGATATGGGTTTCAATAAACCCGAGGATATTATCCGGTGAACGTTTAAGTTTTGGGATGTTCTCTGGGTTTGCACCAAACCCGCGAAGTGCGTCTGTCAGTGATACACCGTCGCTATCTGTGCGGTTTAGTACATCTAAATCGAGGGTGCCAGCCAAAGCACGGGGGCCCAGTAACGCGGTGGGGAAGCGGACACCTTCTTCATCGGCAAAGGCCAGGATTTCGACAGAGAAAGGCAAGCGGATCCCTCGCTGCTGAATGGCTTGCAGTGCCACAATACCCAGAACAATGCCCATAATGCCGTCGTAACCGCCGCCCTGTTTCACGCTGTCCTGATGACTTCCCATCAGGAGTACAGGTTTTCCTTCCCCGGCGTTGTAGCGCCCAATCAGGGTGCCCGCATCATCCATAGAGATGGACAGCCCGGCTTCGCACATCCAGCCTTTAATCAGATCAGCGGCGCGCTGGTGCTGCGCGGTAAACGGTAAACGGGTGACACCGTTTTCAGTTTCAGAGCATTCAGCCAACTGGGTCAGGTAGTGCTGGGCTTTTTGCCCTAAGGAGTAGTTCATGGTTAACGCTCCGGGTTTTCGCGGGTGGGTAGGGTAGTGAGCCAGCGCTGGTAATCGCTGTCTTGGTATTGTTCATACAGCCGTTGCAGGGCGGTTAAAGGGGTTTCGTGGTAGTCAATACGCAAGGTCAGCGGCGGGTTGTCTGGGCGAAAGACTAACAAGGATGCGGACAGCAACCCCCGGTGGTCGCCGCCGGCTTGCTGTGCTGCAACCAGCGTCTCGATAAGCTTTTCTTCAAAGCAGGCTTTAGAACCTTGCATGGTATCGACCATGACATCCAGCACCTTCAGGTCAGTGAGAAGATTGCCGCTGACCACCAGATCTTTTTCCCAGCGACCACCCCGGGCATTGCCGTTATTTTCGCCGGTATAGATGGCGCCGTTCCCCTGTAAGTCCAGCGCCGCCAACTGACGGTATTCTGCGCCGCTGTCAGATTGGGTGACAGCATTGATGGCGGCATGTGCGCTGCTTCCGGCTGCCATCAGTGTCAGTACGTCCTCACCCCACATGGTGCTGGGTTTTGCCCCCTGCGAGGCTGACATTCCGGCATTGGGATTGCCGCGTATCACCCAGCCACCCACACACAAGCTTCCCGTTGCCGCGGCAGCGCCAATCGCACCGCTTTGCGGATCACGTGCTAATACTGAAAAGGTCATAGGTCTCACTCCTGAGCCAATCATTGAAGTGTGGAATGGTCACACTTTGAACATAATTTATCATGATAAATACTTGCGGCAAGTAATTTATAGTGATAAATCTGAATAAAAGTTAACCGTGCGTTAACTGTTTGGTAACCGCACGCAAACCAGTCACACAAACAAATGGGAAGGAGTTTCCCCATGAAACAAGCGAAGAGTGAGTTCATGAAATCGCTGCGGAGTGCAGCCAAAAGCGCGTTGATTGCAGTCTGTGCACTACTGCCGCTGACAGTTGCAGCACAAACACCACCCAATGTGCTGATCGTCGGTCAGGTTGCAGAGCCGAAATCGCTGGATCCGCAGGCGGTGACGGCGGTGAATGATTTCCGCATCCTGATGAACCTGTATGAAGGCTTGGTGCGCTACAAAGACGGCACACTGGAAGTAGAGCCTGCGCTGGCAGAGAGCTGGACAGTCAGTGATGATGGTAAGGAATACACCTTCAAGCTGCGTGAAGGCGTGACATTCCACGACGGTACACCTCTCACGCAGAAGCCGTGAAATTCAATTTTGACCGCATGCTGGATGAATCCCACCCTTACCACAACACCGGGCCTTTCCCGCTGGCTTTCTTCTTCTCCTCGGTGAACAACGTGGAAGCGGTAGACCCGCAAACGGTGAAATTCACGCTCAATGCCCCTTATGCGCCGTTTCTTTCCAACCTTGCTTATCCAACCGGGCTGATTGTGTCGCCGGAAGCGGTGAAAAAATACGGCAAAGACTTTGGCCGCAACCCGTCAGGCACTGGCCCTTTCCGTTTTGCTGAGTGGGAGTCCAACAGCAAGGTGGTAGCAGTACGCAATGATGACTACTGGGGCGACAAAGCCAAGCTGGAAGCGGTGGTGTTCCGCCCAATTACCGATGCCAACACCCGCGTGGCGGAAATGTTGGCTGGCAGCATCGACATGATGGTGGAAGTGCCGCCCAATGCCTTGTCTGAATTTGAAAACGACCGCTTTAAAGTGGAAGAGCAGGCTGGCCCACACCTGTGGTTTTTGATCCTCAATGCCAAAGAAGGGCCGTTTGCCGATAAACGTATGCGCCAGGCGGTGAACTATGCCATCAACAAAAAAGCACTGGTTGAAGGTGTGCTTGAAGGCACGGCTGAAGTTGCGGCTGGCCCAACACCGCCCGCGTTTGCCTGGGCATACAATGACAGCCTGCAGCCGTACCCTTATGACCCTGAAAAAGCCAAAGCGCTGATCAAAGAAGCGGGTCAGGAAGGGGCGAAGCTGACGTTCTATGTGACTGAAGGCGGCTCAGGCATGTTAGATCCTGTGCCGATGGGCACTGCGATTCAGGCCGATCTGAAAGCGGTCGGGCTGGATGCCAATATCGAAACCTATGAGTGGAACACCTTCCTTGGCAAGGTCAACCCAGGGCTGGAAGGCAAGGCAGACATGGCTGAAATGGCGTGGATGACCAATGACCCGGATACCCTGCCTTACCTTGCGCTTCGTACTGAAGCGTGGCCGGACAAAGGCGGCTTCAACTCGGGTTACTACTCCAATCCTGAAGTTGACAAACTGCTGGTGGCAGCCCGTGAATCGACAGATCAGGCCGAGCGCGCCAAGCTCTACCGCCAGATGCAGGAAATTGTGCAGGAAGATGCGCCTTGGGTCTTTGTTGCGAACTGGAAGCAAAACGCGGTGACCAGCGATCAGGTGAAGGATTTCAAACTGCAGCCTTCTTTCTTCCTCATCTTGGATGATGTTCAGAAATAAAACCAAAGCACCGGCGTTTGTCTGGGTGCTGTTTTTCCTGACGTGAACGCAGAAGGGAGCACTGCGCGTGGGTAGCTATTTTTTACGCCGTCTGGTGTCGGCAATACCGGTGTTGTTCGGTATTACCGTGATTGTTTTTCTTATCATGTCCATGATCCCCGGCGACCCGGCAACGGCGATCCTCGGTGCGTATGCGACCCCTGAAAATGTCGCCAAAATCAATAAAGACCTCGGCCTCGACCAGCCATTGGTAAATCAATATTTTATCTGGCTGACAAATATGCTGCAGGGGGATTTTGGCCGTTCCTATTCGCTCAACCGCCCGGTGATTGATGAAGTGATGGAACGTTTCAACGCCACCATGATCCTGGCGGGGGTGTCCTTTGTGCTTTGTTCGTTTCTCGGCATCATTGCCGGTGTGGTGTCTGCCGCGCGTCAATTTTCCCTGAGCGACAAAATGATCACTCTGGTGGTATTGCTGGGCATTTCCATCCCGTCGTTTTTCCTCGGCATGATGATGATCCTGCTGTTTGCCGTAAACCTGCGTTGGCTGCCGGTTTCCGGCATGTATGCCATTTACGGCGGTGGCGACCTGCCGGATTTGCTGATGCACCTCATCATGCCTGCCGCGGCGCTCGCTTCGGTAGCTACCGGGGTTATCGCCCGCCTTTCCCGCTCAGCCATGCTCGAAGTGCTGCGTCAGGATTACATCCGTACCGCCCGAGCCAAAGGTGTGCACGAACGAAAAGTGATTTGGAAGCACGCGCTCAAGGCCGCCATGGTCAGCATCATTCCTGTGCTGGGTATTCAGGCGGGCTTTGTGCTTTCCGGTGCGGTGTATATCGAGATGGTTTTCCAGTGGCCGGGTGTCGGCAAAATGCTGGTGGAAGGGATTTTGAAACGCGACATCCTGCTGGTGCAGGGCGGTGTGGTGTTCGTGGCAGCCTGTTATGTGCTGTTTAACATCGCCGTGGATATGTTGCAAAGCTGGCTCGACCCGAGGATCAAAGCATGACGGCATTTTTAAAACTGCTGGCACGCAACCGGCTGGCTGCTTTTGGCGGCATTGTGCTCAGTATTATCGTATTTCTGGTGTTGGTGACACCGCTGCTGAGTCTACAGGACCCGGCTGCGACGGATACCGCGAACCGTTTTTTGCGCCATTGAGTGAGGGTCACCTGCTGGGTACTGACCAACTTGGCCGCGATTTGCTGTCCCGTCTATTGTGGGGGACGCAACTGAGTCTGGCGGTAGGCTTTGCCGCGGCGTTGATTGCGGCTCTGATTGGCTCGGCCATTGGGATTATCGCCGGGTATTTTGGCGGACGTATCGATAATGTCTTTATGCGAGGCATCGATATCCTGATGGCGTTCCCTTATATCTTGCTGGCGCTGGCGATTGTGGCAGCACTGGGGCCGGGACTGCTTAACGCCCTGGTGGCAGTAGCTGCGGTCAATATTCCCTTTTTCGCCCGTAATATCCGCGGCGTGACAGTCTCTCTGGCCCAACGTGAATTTGTCGAAGCGGCGCGTCTTTGTGGCATGTCAGACATGCGGATTATCTGGTCTGAAATTGTCCCGAATGTGATCCCTGTGATTGTGATTGCGATGTCGACCACCATTGGCTGGATGATTCTGGAAACCGCGGGGCTGTCATTCCTCGGCTTGGGCTCCCAGCCGCCGCAGGCAGATCTGGCTCAATGCTGGGTGAAGCAAGAAACGCGCTTATCACCGACCCTCATGCCAGCGTGGTGCCAGGCATCATGATTTTCTTTATCGTGATGAGCATTAACCTTCTGGGTGATGGGGTGCGTGATGCGCTCGATCCGCGCCTTAAATCCGGTGCGCTAACCCGTCCGCAACCGGCGACCAAGATTGACCCCACATTCAATGCTGCGAAAGAAGAGAGCAATCCTGACGCCGTGCTGTCGGTGAATGCGCTCGAAACCCAGTTCCGGATTGCCAAACGGGTATACCGCGCGGTGAACCAGGTATCGTTTGATATCGCTCCGGGTGAGTGTCTTGGGCTTATCGGTGAGAGTGGGTCGGGTAAATCGGTCACCGCACTTTCGGTGATGGGGCTGGTCGCTTCGCCGCCGGGCGTGATCAGTGGCGGTGATATCCGGTTCAAAGGCGATTCGCTGATAGGTGCCAGCTACGAAACCTTGCGCAAATTACGTGGCAACGATGTGGCGTACATTTTTCAGGATCCGCTGGCCACACTGCACCCATTGTTCCGGGTCGGTGAGCAAATGATGGAAGCGATTCTGGTGCATGAAAAAGTCCCTCCCGCCGATGCCCATGCGCGGGCAGTTTCCCTGCTTGAGGCGGTGCATATTCCGAATGCGCCAGAGCGGATGAATGCCTTTCCCCATGAGCTCTCCGGTGGGATGCGCCAGCGGGTGGCGATTGCCATGGCGTTGGTAAATAACCCGTCGCTCATCATTGCAGATGAACCGACGACTGCGCTGGATGTGACAGTACAGGGGCAGATCCTCGCGCTGCTGGATGAACTTCGCCGCACTCGCAATGTGTCTGTGCTTTTCATTACTCATGACTTTGGTGTGGTTGCCCAGCTTTGCGATCGCGTCGCCGTCATGTACGCCGGGAAAATAGTCGAAACCGGGAAAACCGCAGAGGTGCTGGATGCGCCTGCGCACCCTTACACCAAAAAACTGATTGCCTGTGTGCCGGAGCTGGGTCGTGGTAAGGGCGATCTGGAAGCCATCCCCGGTTTGCCTCCGGTGGTGGATAAACTGCCGCCGGGCTGTGCATTCGCGGCGCGTTGCTCAAAAGCCAAGGCGGCCTGTGAGACTGGCGATGTTGCATGTCACCAACATGCCGGACGCATGGTGTTGTGTCACTTTCCTGAGGAGAAACGGGTATGACCGCAGCGTTGCAAATTCAGGGATTGAAGAAAACCTTCTATTTCAAAAAACCGCTCTTTTCTGCTGCGATGCCCGGCGTGAAAGCGGTACGCACAATCAGCCTGGATGTTGAGCAGGGCGAAACGCTGGGTATTGTGGGCGAATCTGGTTGCGGCAAATCGACCCTCGCCCGCATGCTGGTGGGGCTGACAACACCCACAGAAGGCAATGTATTGGTGGAAGGCGAGCCACTTGCGCTGGATAAACCGGAAGAAAACGGCAAACGCATCCAGTATGTGTTTCAGGATCCGATAAGCAGTCTGAATCCGCGCAAGACTATCCGCCAGTTGATGGAGGTGCCGCTGATTTATCTGCATAAAATGGACAAGGGCACACGCGAACAACGTATCCGGGAAATCTTTGCAGAGGTGGGGCTTCGTGAAGAGTTTCTGGATCGCTACCCCCACGAGTTCTCTGGTGGACAGGCGCAGCGGATTGGTATCGCCCGTGCGCTGGCAGCCAACGCACGCATTCTGGTGTTGGATGAACCGGTGTCGGCGCTGGATGTGTCGGTACAGGCGCAGGTGCTGAACCTGTTGGCAGCACTGAAACAATCGCTGTCGCTGACGTATCTTTTTATCAGCCACGATTTGGCGGTAGTGGAGGCGGTGAGCGACAGGGTCGCTGTGATGTATTTCGGCTCACTGGTGAGCTTGCCCCGGCAGAAAAGATTTTCAATTCGCCCAAACATCCTTACACTCAGTTGCTGGCAAACAGTGCCCCGGTAGTAGGTCGTCCTCTGCAAGTGCCTAATCAGCATGCGGAATTACCCGACCCGCTTAATCCGCCGAAAGGGTGTGCGTTTGCCTCAAGGTGTCCTCGTGCCCAACCTGATTGCCTGGAAGCATCGCCCCCTTTGACACACGTTACGGAGAATGAACTTGTCGCCTGCTATCACCCCCTCGAATAACACAGCGCCGTCTGCCAAAATGCGCCGCCCTTATCAGGTCGCGGAGGCAATAAAAAGCTGGATAGTCGAACAGGGGCTTCAGCCCGGAGACAAATTGCCCCACGAACAGACCCTGATGGAGCTGTTTGGCATGTCCAAAGGCACCATTCGTGAAACCATGCGGGTGTTGGAAGCCCAGGGACTGATCATTACCCGCACTGGCCCAAAAGGCGGCGCGTTTATCAATGCGGTGTCTGAGCCGCTGGCCAGCAGCTTGCTGAGTAATTATTTCTTCTTTAATGAGCTGTCAGTAAAAGACATCTATCAGCTTCGCCGTTTATTGGAGCCTGAACTGGTGGCGAATCTCGCAGGCAAACTGACTGAACCACAGTTGGCCTCGCTGGAGTCAAATTTAGAGAAATACGCAGAGCCTGCGAAAACGGCAGAAGATGAGCGTCGCCAACATATCGATTCGCTCCAGTTCCACCTTATTCTTGCTGAGCTTGCAGGGAATGAACTGCTTGGTTTTATGATCCGCTTTATGGTGCGGATGCTGACGGATCTGACTGTCTATCGCCGTCTTTACGAGCCGCCTAACCACGAATTGTGGGAGCAGGGGTTTAATCATCAGAAAAACCTGATCGTTGCGCTGCGAGATGGCCGCGCTGAAGACGCCCGTACGATCATGCATGAGCACATGGACATGGCACAAAGACTGATGGAAGCGCAGGAAGCGGAAATGGCGCGCGTTTTATGAGCCACACCCCGTAGCTGTCCCCCATTCTGATACAGATCATTATTTCCTTCATTGAATTGGCGTGCTTCAGGTATGGCACACATACTAAAAAGAGAAGGCATTGTTGCCGTTCTCCGAGGAGGGAATGATGAAAAACGAACTGGATCCCACCAAGTTGCTCGCCGCCTATGAAGTGGTGATGCAAAAAGGGACAGAGACTGAGTTGGGGAAAATCTACCAAGGCGTGGAAGCCGTGTCGGATTATGACGGTTACAACGTGTTTTTGCGCGGGATTGGGGTGGAAGTGCATATTGGCTTTCACAACACCTATAACATCAAATACGATCAACTCCACATACGAGACAGTTTTTGCAAAAATCGATGCATTAGTCTCTGAGAAGACAATCGACACCCACCATTAAAAAAGCCCGGGCAACCGGGCTTTCTCATCATTAGTTTTCCAAATCAGCTTTCCAGTTTCTCTCCCACTCTCCGCGGGGACGATTTTTCAAACTGCACCAGAAACCGCGTGAATGGCAGTTTTTCCAACCCAAATACCAGCGCAAATGAAAGTAGCAGCGTGAGTGGCGCGACCAGGAGATCTTTCGTCAAACCCTCAATGCCGGAAATACCGAAGAGGTTAAACAGGATGATCAACGGGACGAAGTGTGCAACATAAACGCCGAGTACCCGTTTGCTGAGTGCATGCACCAAAGGTTTATTCCCCAACTGCGGATGGTTTTTCAGCAAAGAGAACAGGCCGATAGCAATCAGTGGCGTGCCGAGCAAAAAGTCGTGGTTTGCCATCCAGATGTCATAGCGGCCAAGGAAAGTGCCTTCTGCGAGGATAAGCACTGTGCCTCCGACAAACATCATCCACGACATGCTGTTGGAAAAAGTAATGTTGCGACGGCGCAGTTCAAAACCGGCGGTTACCATCAACAAGCTGAAAAACGGGCCGTTGCGGGTAAAGATAGGCGCCGTTCCTTCCATGACCGGTTGGTAGCTTCCTGCCCCCAATCCCCAGACATAAAGACCAAGCGCCAAGGGAACAATAAGGCTTTGCTGACCGTTACCGATCAATAGCGCCAAGATGCCAAGCGCGCAGAGCAAACCGGGAATATACCAAAGGTGCACCAAGCCACCTTCAAACAGAGTATTTAACGGTGTCTGCAGCAGGTAATCCCAATAACCGGAACGCTCTGCCAAGTAACCCTCAGTGAAAACAAGGTCGAATCGGAATGGCAGGGCGAGATAGACAGCACTCCAAGCCAGCCAAATCACCATCAGGGGTTTGGCGTAGCCAAGAAACGTCTCTTTAGGGGCTTGTGTCAGTTTGGGTTGGACAAAAAAGCCGGTCAGGACAAAAAAGAAAGGCACGGCAAAACGGCACACTTGGTTAATCACATCCGACAGGGTGTTGATATTTTCACTGTAGAGTTCGCCGCGAAGGGGACCGGCGTGAATCGTCACGACGGCAAAAATAGCCAGCAAACGCCCCAGTCGAGCGAAGAGATCCGCGAAGTAGACATAGAAGCTCCGATTGAGGGAACGTGTAAAAATTGCTGCGCACTATAAAGAGGAAACTTCCTGAATCTGAGCGTTGTTTCTCTGATTTGCGAAGTTGAGAGGGATTACAGACTGAATAATGGTGTGTTTGGTTGAAAAAAATCGCTTTGCCGGCAACTCATCAATCGCAAACGACAAAAGTGATGACTCGCCATTAAGAAGAAGAGAAAAGCGCTGATTCTGGGTTTGGGTATCGCGCAATTCGGGTCTACGCTGTAATCCGAAACTAGGCAAGGTAACAATGGTTGGGTGGGAAAACGGGTCTCCCGGAGAGGAAATGGCCCCGTAGCGTACGGAAATAGCTGCCAAAATACGCAGAATAGTGTCTGGAAATGCGCTCGTGACAACTTATCGTCTATCACTGCGCTCTACATGTTTCTTTACGCGACAACGCCTGCTATACTCCCCGCCCTGATATAAGCCAGTAATTGTTTATAGAGACGAACAATGACAGATCTAAATAAATACAGAAACATTGGTATTTTCGCGCACGTTGACGCGGGTAAGACCACTACCACCGAGCGTATCCTGAAGCTGACCGGTAAGATCCACCGCACCGGTGAGGTTCACGATGGTGAATCAACTATGGACTTCATGGATCAGGAAGCTGAGCGTGGTATCACCATCCAGTCAGCAGCAACTACCTGTTTCTGGAAGGATCATCGTTTCAACGTAATCGACACCCCGGGACACGTTGACTTCACAGTTGAAGTATACCGTTCTCTGAAAGTACTGGACGGCGGTATCGGTGTATTCTGTGGTTCAGGCGGCGTTGAGCTCAGTCAGAAACTAACTGGCGTTACGCGAACGATTCAGAAGTATCTCGTCTGATCTTCGTAAACAAACTGGACCGTATGGGTGCAGATTTCTACCGTGTAGTAGAGCAAGTTAAGAAAGTTCTGGGTGCAAACCCACTGGTTATGACCATGCCAATCGGCCGTGAAGACGAGTTCGTAGGTGTGGTTGACGTTCTGACTCGCCAAGCTTTCTACTGGGATGACTCAGGTCTGCCAGAAAACTTCGAAATCAAAGAAATCCCAGCAGACATGGTTGACGATGTTGAAGAATATCGTGAAATGATGATCGATCTGCAGTTGAGCAAGACGACGACCTGATGATGGCTTACATGGACGGCGAAGAGCCTTCTATCGAAGACATCAAGCGTTGTATCCGTAAAGGTACTCGTGAGCTGGCGTTCTTCCCAACTTACTGTGGTTCTGCGTTCAAGAACAAAGGTATGCAACTTCTGCTAGACGCAGTTGTAGATTACCTGCCTTCTCCAACTGAAGTTGACCCACAAGAACTGACTGATCCAGAAACTGGTGAGCCAACTGGCGCAGTAGCAACTGTATCTGTTGATGAGCCTTTCCGCGCTCTGGCGTTCAAAATCATGGACGACCGTTTCGGTGCACTGACCTTCATCCGTATCTACTCAGGTAAACTGAAGAAGGGTGACACTGTACTGAACAGCGCAACAGGTAAAACTGAGCGTATCGGCCGTATGGTTGAGATGCACGCAAACGACCGTAACGAGCTGGATTCAGCACAAGCTGGTGACATCATCGCGGTTGTTGGTATGAAGAACGTTCAAACTGGTCACACTCTGTGTGATGTTAAGCACGAATGTACTCTGGAACCAATGATCTTCCCAACTCCAGTAATCTCTATCGCTGTTACTCCTAAGGACAAAGGCGCTTCTGAGAAACTGGGTGTTGCACTGGGTAAGATGGTTGCAGAAGATCCATCATTCCAAGTTGAAACTGACGAAGAAACTGGCGACACCATCCTGAAAGGTATGGGTGAGCTTCACCTGGATATCAAAGTTGACATCCTGAAGCGTACTCACGGTGTTGAACTGACTGTTGGTGCTCCACAGGTTGCTTACCGTGAAACCATCACCAAGCCAGTTGAAGACAGCTACACTCACAAGAAACAGTCTGGTGGTTCAGGTCAGTTCGGTAAGATCGACTACCGCATCAAGCCAGGCGAAGTGGTTCAGGCTTCACTTTCTCTTCTACCGTTGTTGGTGGTAACGTTCCTAAGGAATTCTGGCCAGCAATCGAGAAAGGCTTCAAGTCTATGATGGAACTGGTCCAATGGCTGGCTTCCCAGTACTGGACGTTGAAGTTGAGCTGTTCGACGGTGGCTTCCACGCAGTTGACTCATCAGCAATCGCGTTCGAAATCGCAGCGAAAGGTGCGTTCCGTCAATCTATGCCTAAGGCTGGTCCACAACTGCTGGAACCAATCATGAAGGTTGACGTGTTCACTCCAGAAGATCACGTTGGTGACGTAATCGGTGACCTGAACCGTCGTCGTGGTATGATCAAAGACCAGCAAGCTGGTACCACTGGTGTTCGCATCAAGGGTGACGTACCTCTGTCAGAAATGTTCGGTTACATCGGTACCCTGCGTACTATGACTTCTGGTCGTGGTCAGTTCTCTATGGAGTTCTCACACTACGCACCATGTCCTACTAACGTAGCTGACAAAGTAATCGCAGAGCAAAAAGAGAAAGACGCTAAGAAGTAATTCTTAACGACTCTTTAGTTTAAAAGCCCCGCAAGTGAAAGCTTGCGGGGCTTTTCTATTTTGTAAAATCAAAGTCAATCAGGCTTCCCGTTGCTTCTCCAAATCTTATCGGATTATTGTGGCGAAGGCTGGGTAGCGAGTTTGGCGAGAGTGACCAGCGCTTTATTCACTTTCTCTACGGAAAGCCCACAGCCATCCAGTTGATGGCGTTCCAGTATGTAGGCAGGTTTGTTGTACCCCAGCCATACCTTGCCATCTTCTGCCTCCCAAATCAGCGCCTTCTGCGGCAAATCGATACCCGCACTCTGCTACAGGCCATAAAAGGTGTACCCACTTTCGGATTCCCAAAAATCACCAACTCGGTAGGCCGCAGTTTCAGCCCTGCGTCTTCGGCTGCTTGTGCGTGATTAATGCGTCCAATGACTTTAAGCCCCTTGGCGCGGATAGCGGCGAGCAGCCGATCTGTGGTGGTGGGTACATCGTATTGGCTCTGCACCTGCACCATACCTTCTTGCGCCATTGAAGGCAGACTGAAAAGCGCGAATACCAGGGTCAACAGTTGGAGGTACACTCTCATGATGCTTCCTTATTACGCTAACTTTTGAATACCAAAGAAAATGCCAGAGCGCCTGCTGCCCAGCATTTTATCTGTCTGGACATGACAGCACCGTGCCTTTAAAGACTAGCAAATCGTACTGGGTGTCACTGGAAATGGTGTAGTAGCAATGAGAGCCACAAACAGATCTCTTTTTCTGCTGTGGATTTTGTTAGACAGGAAGACGGTTCAGAAATGGACTTCAACGGGCATCCCTTCCGCCCATTCCTGGGTTGGGATCTCTTTGTTCAAGGTCAATGTCACGCGGAGCAATGCCGGGCTGCCCTCGAATGGCTTAGCAAGCTGGGGTGGGAGTTTGCTGGCAATTTCAGTGGGCTCAGATACCGTGGCATCCAGTCGCTCACCGTTCGGAAAAATTACCGTAGCTTTGCTGCCAGTCTGTGCGCTATCAATGTACTTTGCACTCAAATAAGCGATGATTTTGGGCTCACTGTTGGGAGACACCATGACAACAGGTGCACCTGCTGCGACCCTCTCGCCTGTCTGAACAAAAATATTTAAAACTGAACCGCTATAAGGGCTTTCGATACTGAGTTGCTGCATTTTCGCGTGCATGTTGTCCAGGTTCAGGATCATCTCGCGTCTTGCCTGTGCCACTGGCCCTGCCAGCCTCTCCTGCAAAGCATCTGCTTTGGCCTTTTTGAGGGTGATTTCCGCGCTTGCCAGTGATAGCTGGGCAGCGTTATACATCTGAAATGCTGACGCCATATCGATTTGTGAAACTTGACCCTGTTCGCTGAACTTGCGGTAACGGGCAAGAACCCGCTCCATTTCAGCGAGGTTACTTTTTGCATCGCTTACCGCGCTTTCGTAGAGAGTAAAGCTGTCGTCAGGACGGTTTCTCAGGGTTTCATCCATTTCGACAATCTGTTGCTGCAACGATTCAATGTCCTTCGCCAGCACCGGATCCCACAGTGACACCAGCAGGGTCTGGTTTTTCACACTGTCGCCATTTTTCACCGTGATTTCTGCTACCACAGCTTCCTGTGGGCTGGTCAGGGTGACAGGATTGACGGACACGATGCCAGGCGCGGTGATAAGCACTGCATCTTTGGCAAAGAAATAGGCCATGACCAGCAAGGGGCTAAGAACGATGGCCAGAAGCAAATACCAACGGAGCTTGTAGCCGCCACGTTTGGCGTGTCCGTAGGTGACCTTCATCCCTTTTTCCGTTGTGGGAGCCTGCTTCTTATCAAGATGAAATTCCACTTTCATGACTAGAACCGCTTCCCTCGCTTCAGCACCCACCAGGGAGCCATTGATGACTCTTCATGACTGCGGCGAAATACTTCATTAACCATTGAAAAAGCAGTCACCATACGCATAAGAAAAAGATAGACCGGATACAGGGCAGCCAGACAGCCATAGAGAGATCTGCACGCGGACGTTCGGAAATAAAACCGATATACACCACAAATGACAACAGCAAGAGTCCCAAATACGTCAGGTACAGTGCTGCCATCAGTGCGATGACAACCGTGGAGGATAGGCGACCACAAGCCATACCGTAAAACCCAGCACCAGCAGGGGCAAGAGGACGTTTTGCAATACGCCATAGACAAATACAAACAGGAAATTGCCCCAACCAAGCAGCTTGGGTGTCAGGCCCTGTCGGTGTTTACGCAAGAAAAGGAACAGCAAATCCCCATCCACCGCAGTCTTTGCATCACCAGCTTTGATGGTGTCCGGCACATCGGTATGCCCAATCGCATGGGTGGCAAACCCGAGCGATTTGTCAGGATAGCGGGTCTTGTATTGCTTGAGGCGCATGGTGAGGTCGAGGTCTTCGGCCGTGTGGGTATCCCAGCCTCCCGCACGCTCGAGAATGTCGCGGTGAAACGCGCCAAAGGCACCGGAGATATTGTTCAGTACACCCCAGGTTGCCATACCCGTTTTACCCAATTGCATCGAAAGCATATATTCAAGCGCCTGCATCCGTGTCAGCAGATTTCGCCGCCAGTTGCGTACCCGCAGGGCGCCGCCACAGGCAAGGTATTTGGGTTGCTGCAGCATATTGACCATGGTTCGTACCATGTCGTTGTCGAAAGAGGTGTCACCGTCGACATTAATGACAATTGAATGGGACGCTTCAGCAAGCCCCGCATTCAGGGTGCTGACACGGCCACCCCGTTGCCACTTTGGCACCAGTCTCACGGGGCGGTTTTTTATCCCTGCGTATTTTCTCTTGGCGGCGAGGGCAGCGGCATAGGTATGTTGGTTTTGAACCGCGCCATCAATAACCGGCAGGATCTCTATTTCGCCGCTATAAAGTTGCTCGACCAGGGTATCGATAGTGATGGCAATGGCGTCGCCTTCGCCGTAACAGGTAATGATCACGCTGATGCCGGGCGTTGTCTGTCTTTGGTCGCCGGATACATCCTGATGAGCTGCCCAGCGGAATACACCGGTCATGACCAGAAAGTACAGAGGCAACTCCACGGCTACCAGCATTGGCATCAAGGTCAACCAGAGTGCGCTGTCTTCAGACAGTGCAGCGAATATGCCGCGCAGGAAATACAGGGTTTCAGTCATCCACCCGCCCGCTCATTTTCATAACCAGCCAGTTGGCGGCATCGTCTGTCATCAATTCATCGGGTAGCGTCCACGCGTAAACCTGCAGGGTAAAGTCATCCACTTCGATAAGTGATGCCAGTTCTGTGATTTTCTCCTGTAAGCGGCCAAGAGCCGCCTGGGGTGTTTGGGGCATTAAAAGTAACAGGGTATCCGGCGTGTATTGGCAGCAAAGATCGGTATCGCGCAGCAAGCCGTTCAAGCGCTCAGAGAGATGTTCTGTCAGGGAAAGGGTTTTAAGTTCGCCGTGTTTTTGCCCGTAGCTTTCCAGACCGGGAAGGTGGAGAGCGAGGATCAAGTGCTGCTGTTGGTGACGCCGTGCGAGTTTGTTGAGCCAGGGAAGCAAACTAAGTAAAAAAGGGGCATCGACCAAATGGTTGAGTGACAACGCAGGTATCTGGAATGTCTGTCCATTCCGCAACAGGGAAGCGGTCTGTATGCCCGTATCATAGCGGTAGATTTGACGGGCAATCAGCGCATTGGGCGCAGAAAAAGTATCACAGGAGAGGCAGCGGGCTTTGGTCTGGGCTTCGCTGAACCTGTGTTTGCAGCTCTGGCAAACGTAAGTTTCCAGTGGACGGTCATAATCGACGCCAATATGGCGAAGCTGGGTCAGGCAATTCGGGCAGACCAGTTTTCCACTCCGGGTGAACGCTTCCTGATCCGCGACATGTCCACAGGTGAAGCAGTGGAGAGAATGCTCGTGGCGAATATCCAGGCCCTGGCAGTGAGGGCAGGTTTCGACATAGTTGAGGTGCCCGCTTTGGCAGCTGGGGCAAAAACGCACCTTATCCACCAGTTCGCCTTCAACAAGGTAACCGCGTTGGGTCAGCTGCAGGAGGGCATGATAGGGCGTAGCCCGCTCTTCGTTGTAGGCTTCAAGCAATGGGTAGCGGTATATCCCACGGGAGCTGGCATCACGGACAGGCTGCAACTCCCTCCCGTCATCCAGCCATAACCAGGCGAGCAATGGCTCACTTTCCCCATTTTTTATTGCTGCGAGATACTGAAGGTGATCCTGCCATACAGATTCAAGATCGTCTGGGATATGCGCCCCGTCACTCAATGCCATGGAAAGGGCAGAGGGCTGTGAGACATAGATGCGCCATTGCCAGAAACGCTGGCTGCGGTGCATGGCTTCCAGCAACGCATCCTGCTCTGCGTTGTCAGTAATGACCACGATACCGGGCTTCTCGGGCAGAGCCCGCCAGTCGGAAATAAACTGTGCCGGGTAGCGTTCCGTTGCGTCGACACCTAACTGGAAAAAAGGCAGGGATTGCGCCATGACGATACGACCTGTCTGTCTCACTGCAAGACTGAAAGTGTAGGGGATAAAAGCAGATATTGCGTGTAGCAAGGAAGTGACGGTTGGGTGACGCGGCTTTGGAAACCCAAAGGCCGCGAGAATGGAGCGGGGTTACTCGTGGGCAGTCAGTTCATTCAATAAAGACGGGAAGCCCCAACTGTCTTTACCCACCTCGACCGGTATGCCAGTGAGGTACTCATAGATTGTGGGTGCGAGCGATCCGTTAATGGCCGTCCCAACCCGGGTGTTGCCGAAACCGGTGCTCCCCAGAAGCCAAGGAAGGCATCCTTTTCATGAAAGTGTTCACCGGCATGACGTCCGGGGACTTTGGTGTTGTAGCCCACGCCCTGGGCCGGAAACAGGTTCATGGTTCCGGCGCGGCTTTCGTCATACAGGTGGGCAAGCTGATTGACGCTGTCAGGGCGCGGCGTCAGTCGTGTTAACTGTTGCCATGCCGTTGAATCGCACCAGCTTGAAACATCATCTTCCTGTGCTTTGTCTATACACTGGCTGATTAGCTGCTGCTTTTCAGCTTCCTGGTCAGGGGAAAGCGCTGCAGCGTAAGGGTTCGGCCTTTCGATATCGAGAAGCTGTGGCCTGCCTTCCTGTTCGCCGTAATAGCGGACTTTGTTGCCCTGCCGCTCGATAAATTCATCAACACGCTCACCGCCTTCTACCCTGACAAGCCGGATAGTGCAGGCTGAAAGATCGCAGTCACGTTCCCGTACCACCAGATAGTCCAGGCTGTCACCCAAGCGAGTGGCAGTCTCCGAGACAATATCAATCGCCGGGGCACTTTCGGCGAAAGAAGGCGGTTTCCATCCCGTCAATTCTTTATACAAAGGTTGCACCTGCCAGCCACGGCCTGAATTGAACAAATCCATCATATAGTTACCCCCGGCAGTGGAGGCGACAATAATGTCTGCGTCTTTATTGCTGGGATAGTCAAAGGCATGAGTGATCTTTGGACCTTCCCCTTCATCAGACGAGATTTTCCTGACGTTAATGGCAAGCCCATGATCTTGCTCGATACCATCAAAAACGACCTGTTCCGGGCTGACAATATGGTGGATAGGAGTAAGGCCGTGATCGCCTGCCATGCCCCACAGTGTCTGGTTGTACACGCCGGCATCGCGGTAAACAGTTTCCATCTGGCTGAGCCAGAAATCCAGCCGGTTCAGTTCACCGGTGGGGGCAATAATTTCATCAGCAAACGGGCCAGTGAAATGGGCGAAATGATCCGGCCAGGGGTTATACGCCAACAAGAAGTCCGGTAACCCGCCTTGGGATTGTTCTGCGTACGCTGCAAGGGCATCTTTTATGGCAAGACGCTTGGTAAACATTGTCACCGGCGTCCACCATGACATCTCATTGTACGCCTTGATGTCGGCAAGCAATGCAATGCGCCGTTCCCTGAGCTTTGTTTCCATCTCGCCCCGATGGCGTAGCTCTTTCAAACACCGCTGTTCGCCAAAGTCCCGCACAGCTTCCCCGAGGCCGAGGTTGAGCAGGGCATCAAAGCTGGATTCTGCGTACCAGTCATACTGCGCATTGCAGTTCATGGTGATGCGGGGAACCAAACGTTCGAACTGGGTTTTGGCGCCGTGACTTGCAAAAATTGGGTCGAGTTGCAGGGCATCATTGCCAAAAAAGTAATAGGCGCGGTCTACATCGCGGTCAACAAAATGGAAGTTGGGAATACCAGTGCCTCCCTCTCCGGCAACATTTGCTCCGGTCTTGATGATAGGCAGATTGCGAACACTGATGGTAGGCGTGGTGGAAACGCCGTACTCGACAATGCCATTGGCAACTGCCTGGTAAGTACGCTTAAAGAAAGGCAGGTAGCGCGGATCGTCAAACGGCTTATTGGCGACTGCATACAGAAAATCATTTTTCGGGCTGTGGTTGGGGCTGGAAACCGGCAATCCTTGTGGCGCCATGTTTGCGGCATCCTGCTCATCGCGTTACCTGCTGTAAAAACGGTGATGGGGTAGGGCTGACCAATCCTTGCATCAACCCTTGTTGTAAGCCATCGACAGTGATCTGTACGCCCAGTGGACGTTTGTTCTGATGGGTCAGGTATTCAATTAACTGATCCGGGTTGTCAGAAAACTGCGTTTGCAGCCAGTCGTCAAGCGCGTCGCTTTCGCCTTGTTGAGCAGGAATTGGCGGTATCCTTTCAGCACGTTCAGGCGCACAAAGTCGACAAGGCTGATGGTGATGGCTTCCGCCTTGTTGTTGTGCTTGTCTTTGTTTGAAGGATTACCGTCTTCCACGATGGCCATCACTGCGGCTTTCATGTCTCCTTCTTCTAGGCTCTGGCTGTATTTTTCGAGCATGGAAACCAGAATCGCCTGCACGGTGGCGACGGTTTCCCTGTCATTGGCGGAATCGGTCAGATAAGGATATTGATCTGGGATTTCGTCGCCGTAGAGCCATTTATCTTTGCCGAAAAGTGCATCATATAAGGTCACTAGCGTTGCAATGAACTGGCGGTTCAGCAGGCTTTTTTCTTGTTTGTCTTCTTCTGTTTTTGAAGGAGCTTCAACGGTTCCGGCGTCAGGTTCCAGCGTAAACAGGGAATGCTGCCATTGTGCTAGCTCGCCGGTGCTGTAGGTATCTAGAAGATATCGCTTGAAGATGTCTTCATTGATGACTTCACCGGTGTATTTGTCGTAGAAACTGTAGAGCAGGTGACCGAGCTGGATAGCATAGCGGGGGTTGGAAAGCTGGCCTATCACCCGGGTTTTCACTTCCGCATCCAGCGGCAATGTGAGGATCAGCGTATCAAGGGTGACACCGCCGACAGTGAACAACGCGATGTCCCTGCTGGTCGCAGCGGACACTTCAATCGAGTCGAAAATGTTGGAAAAGACCAACTGGCTGCTGTTGTAGACGGCACCAATGACAGGCGTGTTGCCAAGATCATTGGTGGCTGCAGCGGGAGACGCGCCCAATGCCGCGCCAAGAATCCAGGGGTAAAAGCGGTTCAAAATCATAATGTCACTGTATTGGCGAAATTGTTTAGAGCTTACCGGAGTGATGGGGAAGGGTAACGGAGAGCGGCGCATTTTTGTGCGCCGCCTCCTTGATTCATCGGTACAGTGTCCCTGTTTTACTCAGTGCCGTAGTAAGTGGAAAGGTAGGTGACAACAGCCTCATGATCAGCTTCGTCCAGTTCATCCATGCCCTGTTCATCCACCATCCATTCTAAGGTTTCCTCCCAGCTGTCTCGGCTCAATCCTTGCTGCGCGACGAGATGCAAGGAATGGCAGGCCGAGCAGACGGACGCAACGAGCGCCATGTTCTCGCCCGGTTCCAGGATGCCATCACCGGCTGATTTAACGGGCGTGTTGGCGGCGGCTGTTGTCCAGTCGGGCGGGTTAGGGTTTTGGTGGCAAGCCATGCGATGATCGCCGCACGGGCTCCGGGGTCTGCCACGCCCGGGAATACCATGTTCGTGCCGGGTGCGAAACTTGCCGGATCGGCGAGGTATACATCCAGTTTTTCTGCATCCCATTTGCCGCTATGTTGTTTTAACCCGTCGCTGTATTTAAAGCCCGGATAGGACGCGATCTCTCTTTCTGCAATGCCGTAAAGGGGAGGTCCAACGACGGTGACGCCATCAGGTTCGAACTGGTGACAGGCTTTACAAACCATCGCCTGTTGTTCACCGACTGCAATCAATGCTTCGTCCGCTACAGCATTGCCGCTGAGCAGGAAAAGCGATGAAAAGAAGAGCGGGATAACCCGCTCGTTCATACTCTTATTTGTCATTCCGCTTACCCCTTCACGACCAATGCCACGCGGTGGAAGCTGTTGTTCAGGTAGCCTTTCGGATTCCATGCAATGGCAAACGGCTGGCTGATACCCTGATCGTCGGTGGCTTTTGCCCACACCTCATAGTAGCCAGGCTGCGGAAACGTCACCTTGGCATTGAAGGTTTGCCATGCGCCCGGGTTTGCCGGCTCTTCAAGCTCTGCGTCAATCCAGGTCGCGCCAAAGTCGTTGGAGAGCTGTACGTTGTTGACTTTTCGATCCCCAGACCAAGCATGGCCGCGCACCAACACTTCTTTGCCTGTGATTTCGCTGTTGGTTTGGGGGGAGGTGATCAAGGATTTCACCGGCATACGCTCAATGATCACAAAATCTTCTTTATCGACCTTCTCCCCTGGCGCAACCGGACGGTTTGGAACCCGGTACGAGGTTCCTGTCATTTTCGGCCCATCATGCACCTGGTCACGAACCTGAATGCGGTTTAGCCATTTTTGCGAACAGGAACCCGGCCAGCCTGGCACAACCAAGCGCAGCGGTGCACCGTTCATTGGGTGAAGTGGCTGACCGTTTTGCGCAAAGGCGATCAGGTTTTCGCTGCCCATGGCTTTTTCGATGGGTAAACCACGGGAGATCGGCAGCTTTCCTTCTTTGCCTGAAAGGTGTTTGTCGGCGCCATAATGTGCCGTATATACCGCGCCATCTTTCACGCCGGCGGCTTTCAGCACATCGGCAAGGCGGACGCCTGTCCAGTTTGAGCAGGCGACGGCACCATACGTCCACTGGTTGCCTTTCGCGGGCGGTTCAAAAAAGGCACGGCCGTTCCCGCCACATTCGACCACTAACTGTTGCTCCACCACCTCGAAGTTCTTTTTTAAATCTTCAATGGTCAGGGTCATGGGTTTGTCGACCAGCCCATCGATGGTGAGCGTCCAGGTTTCCGGACTGACTTCGGTCGGGGGAATACCGTTGTTGCGGATAAAGTGGCGCTGGGTGGGGGTGACATCGTCATTGAGCAGGTGTGGTGGCGTTTCAGCATTCATGGGCCGGTCGTTGAGCACCACCAGTCCATCCTTCCCTTCGATCACGACATCCTCAAGCCCTTCTGCAAATGCAGCCGGGATTATTCCTGCCGGCATATTGCGGTGAAAGGGAATCGCGCCTCCTAACACCGCTGCCATGGTGGCAAGTCCCGCGCCTTTCAAAAAGCCGCGGCGATCCGGGTAGCTGACCCTTCCAAACACCTTTTTATCCGCGTTTTCTGGGTCGTTTTGATAGATATCGAAGATACCTTGCTTGTCTTTGTTTTCCTCATTTGCCATAGCTGACTTCCTTTCTGGTTATAATTTATTCGATTAAATTATAGACATGTCAGTAAGGCTGCCAGTCGGCTTCCGGACGAATGCGTGGGCATCAGAACTGGGTAGATAACCAGTTTTCGACCATAAATGTATTATCCGCCAAGGCGATAAAACGCCATTTATCAAAGGTTAAGCAAGGGTGAGAGCCTGAGAAGGCGATGATATCTCCCACTTTTATATCAAGGTCATCCGGAACATTAACGAACATGTGTTGATCCATGACTTTTGTGGCCACGATACCTTCAACATCAATGGCTTTACCATTTCGAAATCCTCTCTCTGGTTTGGGCAAACCAGCATCGTAGGCAGTGTCCCGTTTTCCAAGCCCGATCACAGCTTTCCCTTTTCAGGCGTCGAAATGACGTACGCCCAAACCTCCAGGGCATTGCGCAAATCCCCTTCGAAATCTCCTCGCCGTTGCTGCTTTGCCAGTCTGTCGATCACTGCCCGCTGGGATTGTTCATAAATGCCGGTGTCATGAGTGACGTAACAGCCGGGACGGATCACCGGCAAAAGTGCGGAATAGCGGGTAAAAATGGCGGCGACCACGTCATACCAGGCAGAGCCAGCGCCGGTAATGATTGCCTTCTCGGTGTCTATCAATTGCTCGTTAACCAGCTGTTCGCAAAACGCCGCACAGGATTCGACAAAGTCATGCACTGCTGCCTCCGCATCTTCACCGTGTATGACGCCTTCATAAAACTCGATGCCGGACAGAGCAATTCCCGGCAGGGCATGGGCGAATGCCGCTAGTTTGCGGGCATCCTCCGGTGTCCGTTCACCGCAGCGTCCTTGTGGTACCCCGAGTTCTATCAATACGTGAATGCACGCAGAACGCTGTGCAAAGTAGTCAGAAAGCGCCTGCAGGTTCTCTTCGCTGTCGACGCAGCAATAAACCGTAACCGGGAAAGCTTGCTGCATCGCTGCTATGGCTGCCATGTTGGCTTTACCGACTAACTGGTTGGCGATAATGATGTTCTTGGCACCACACAGGGCGGCGATTTCGACTTGGGCTGGGGATGCGACTGTCAGTCCCCACGCGCCTTTCTCCAGTTGCGCTTTGAACAGCGCGGGTGTCATGGATGTCTTCCCGTGCGGGCAGAGTGCGGCCTTGTGTTGGTCAGCAAAGTGCTGCATCCAGGCAATGTTGTTGTCGAGGGCGTCTTTCAGGATCACGGCGGCGGGCAGTGAAATATCTTCGTTAACCAGACTGTAGCGGCCGTCTGGCTTTTTCTCTGTCCAAACCCCTTTGGTACCCACGGGAAAACTTTCGTGAAGTGATACCTGATAGTTTTCAGTCGCTTGTTGCGCTGTGTCTGCCATTCCTTATTCTCCTAACATCCTTGTCGGCGATTGGGTATCAAACGATGGTATGCAGTTGTGCCACTTCAGGCTACAGCAAACTGCAGGGATTAGACCCGCGTCATAGTGAAAGTTTCAGGGGGAAACGTGCAGTTTGATTTTGTTGTCCGGCAGGCATCGGTGGTGGATGGAACCGGTAAAAACAGCTTCGAGGCAGACGTTGCTGTAAAGGGTGACCGTATCGCCGTCATCGGCAAACCGGCACACTGAACGCAGAGAAGATAATAAACGCAAAGGGGCTTGTGCTGGCTCCCGGCTTTATTGATGTGCATACCCATGACGATACCCAGGTGATCAAACATCCCAGCTGTGAAGCAAAAATCAGTCAGGGTGTCACGACGGTGATCGTGGGCAACTGCGGTATCAGCGCCGCCTGTGCATTGTTGAAGGGCGATCCGCCGGACCCAATGAACCTGCTCGGTAAACGCAGTGATTTTGATTACCCAAGTTTTGCTGAGTACATACTTGCGGTGCAAGAGGCTGCGCCTGCGGTGAATGTGGCAGCGCTGGTTGGGCATACCACACTGCGCAACAACGTGATGGATAACCTGTACCGACCAGCAACACAGACCGAAATACAGTTGATGCGCCGCGCCCTTCGCTATGCCCTTGAACAGGGCGCACTCGGCTTGAGTTCCGGCCTCGCGTATGCCAGCGCCCATGAAGCCACCACAGACGAAGTAAAGGCGCTGGCCGAAGAACTCGCCACTTTCGACGCGGTTTACACCACCCATCTTCGCAGTGAATTTGAACCCATCCTGACCGCCATGGAAGAAGCCTTTGCGACGGCCAGACATGCAGACGTGCCCTTGGTTATCTCCCATCTGAAATGTGCCGGAGCCGGTAACTGGGGACGCACAAAAGAGGTGTTGTCTTTGATGGATTCTGCTGCAAAGGGTCAGGATATCGGCTGTGACTGTTACCCCTATGCGGCCAGCTCATCCACCCTGGATTTAAAACAGGTAACGGATGAATTCGATATCTTCATAACCTGGTCAGACGCAATGCCGGAGCAGGGAGGAAGAATGCTGGATGATATTGCCAAATCCCTCAACGTCTCCTTGCTGGAAGCGGCAAAGAGGTTGCAACCGGCAGGGGCGGTATACCACTGTATGGATGAAAAGGATGTGCAGAATGTGATGCGCTATCCCCTCACCATGATTGGTTCTGACGGCCTGCCCAATGACCCGCACCCACACCCAAGGCTGTGGGGAGCCTTTCCAAGGGTGTTGGGGCATTACTGTCGGGAGCAGAATCTGTTTCCAATCGAGCAGGCAGTGCACAAAATGACAGGACTTTCAGCCCAGCGTTTTGCACTTAAAGACAGAGGACAAATACGTGAAGGGGCGTTCGCCGACCTGGTGTTGTTCGACCCCGAAACCATCTCGGACAGGGCTACATTTTCTTCACCTAAACAAGCGGCATCAGGCATCAAACGTGTTTGGGTAAACGGCGCTTTGGCATGGCAGGAAGGCAACCAAACCGGTCAACGGTCAGGACGATTTATAAAACGAAAACAATAGTGGAGAAAGGAATATGACCATTAAGCGATATGGGGTGGAAGGCGGCGTTGGCACAGGTGGTCAGCATCTGCCATTTGCTCGCGCGGTAGAGGCGGGCGGATTTTTGTATGTATCCGGCCAGACCCCGATGACTGACGGTGAAGTGGTCGAAGGCGGCATTGTGGAGCAATCGCGCCTCGCTATCCAAAACTGCGTGGATATCATGACCGAGGCTGGATTTGGTCTCGAAGACGTTGTGCACGTCAAAGTCGTGCTGACCGATGCGCGTTACTTTCAGTCTTTCAACAAGGTATTCAGTGAGTTTTTTGCTGCCAATCCTCCGGCACGGATCTGCTTGGTGGCGGATTTGGTGGTGGATGTGAAAGTGGAAGTTGATGTGACCTGCTATCGCGGAGACCGCTGATAACGCATCGCTGCATTCTGTGGCCGCCCCAATGGAGGGCGGCTTTTTTATTGCGTTTTTTCCCCTGCAGTGTCAGCAATTGCCGGTGGGCCAAACAGGTACGCCAAGCGGGTTTTAAGCGGTGTTGGCTGTCTGGTAAACGCAAGGGATAACATTGTTCGCCATTGGTGGAAGGTGGCGACAAACGGGTTCCAGCTTTGGATCGGTTTAGGGATGCCGTAATCAATGTCAATATCGTCACGCTCTTCGACAAAGGTGCCGAACATTTTGTCCCAGATAATCAGCACCCCGGCAAAGTTGCGGTCAATGTACTGCGGGTTTCTTGCGCGATGGACACGGTGGTGTGAGGGCGTATTGAAGACTCTTTCAATCACACCCAGCTTATTGATCACACGCGTATGCACGAAAAACTGGAATCCGAGGTTTACTCCCACGACCACAAGCACGAGTGAAGGGGCAAATCCTATCAAGATTAACGGCGTCCAGAACAGCCACATGCCGGAGACAGGGTAGGTCAGGCTTTGCCGGAACGCAGTGGTAAAGTTCATCCGCTCGGAACTGTGGTGGGCGATATGGGAAGCCCAAAGCCAGTGGATATTGTGTGATGCGCGGTGAAACCAGTAGTAGAAAAAATCCTGCAGGATGAACACACCAATCAGGCTGGCAGCATTGAGCGGGATATCCCAGATGCGGAATTGATAAAGCCAGAGAAAAAATGGCATCAGTACCAAGGTGGCGATGATGTCTGCGCCTTGGTGCAAGCAGCCAGGCTGAAATTGCAGACCAGTTCCTTAAAGGAATAGTCGGCATCGCCACGGGCACGAAGAATACGGTACTCCGCCAGCATGCAGAGCAGAAACAGCGGTGAGAGTAGAAGCAGCGTGAGCGATTCCCAGCCCAAATCCATAGAAAGTCCCCATCCTGTGCGTATTCACTACCATACATCAGGCGTCAGGGGACAACAATCTCAGGCTGGAATCTGCTAATTTTTCAGCTTGTTAAGCGATGCCGCCCAAGGGTCAACGTCAGGCTGTGACTGACAGAAGGTGTCGAGATAGAGCTGCTCAACTTTTTCACGGGCCCAGGGTGTTTTGCGCAGGAACTTGAGGCTTGATTTCACGGACGGATCGCTGCGAAAACAGTTGATCGCAATTTCTCTGCCAAGGTATTGCCAGCCGTAGTGCTCAACCAGTTGGTTGATGATTTGTTCCAGCTTAACGCCATGAAGCGGATTGTTCGGTTGATGGTTCATGATATTGGGGTGTGAAGATGACAAGGCGCAAATGTGCCACAGGCGGCCACTTGCATCAATGAAAAGCACGAAAAAGAAAGGGAGCCGAAGCTCCCTTGCATGAATTTTTCAGCAATCAACGACGCATTGACAGGCTTTGGTCAGTGAACTGGTTCAGGCGAAGACGTGTCTTAATGTCTTCACATGCACGTTGAATGCTGAACGTGTCCTGTGCGCTCAAGTGCAGGGACAGAGTGCTGGTGAAGCGGAAGTCTTCACAAATCTCAGCCAGACCGATCAAATCAGAAAGCTTTGCATCCTCAGGATCTTTAAGCAGCTTCTCGTGTTGTTTCTGAATCTGGATAGTGTAAATCTTGCTTGAGTAAGTGTATGAACTTAGTGTCATACCAACCATAGCGAGGAAAAGCAGTGCTGCAATGATAAAAAGAGGTTTGTTATTAGACATGTTATCTTTCAATGTATTAGTCGAAAAAGATGCGTATCTTTTTAGAGACAGAAGTCTACTCTTTTGGGCAGTGATTTCGCAATAGTTTTCAAATTGCTAAATTAGTTGTTTTTTTGAGATCTAGATCTAATTAATTCCAAATACTCTCAGAGTGTTACTTTTTTGATTTGTTTTCGCTCAACTTTTTCCTTCAATCATTGACGCTTTTGTTGTTTGCCCGTTCGTTAGGCGAAGCCTGATCAATAGCGCCCTTGTTTTGCCCACTCCCAATGATGTGACGCCTTGGTTCTCACAGACTGCCTTTACTCAATAATGTTCTGACACTGACGCCCTTATTGATTAGAATCACGGGTTTAAATTGTGCCGTTTTGAACGGTGATACTTCCGAGCCACATGAACGATGTTGAGAGATACCGCTAGATGAATCTTGTTGCGCGTTTAAGCGCTGCTTCGTTAATCCTGATAGCCTGTTCCGCTGCGGCGACGGGTCTGGACAAAGCTTCCGCCATTGAAGCGAACACAGTGAAAGCAGATGCGGCCTCCCAACAGCGTATCAATCGCAGCGATGATGCTGCGCAGACCATGAAGGCGGAAATAGAAAGGCTTGAGCGGGAAGTGGAAAACCTCACTGTTTACCGCAATCACCTGCAAAACCTTATTACCAGCCAAAATGAAGAGCAGGCTTCACTGCAAAAACAACTTCAGGATATCGCGGAGACCCGTCAGGGGATCGTGCCTCTGATGTACCGCATGATTGAAGATTTGACGCTTTGGGTGAACACAGATTTGCCCCTGAACAAAGCAAGCCGGGAAAAACGGGTTGAAGACCTGAAAACACTGATGACCCGTGCCGATGTCAGCGATGCGGAGAAACTGCGCCGTATTCTTGAGGCGTATCAGATTGAACTGGATTACGGTGCCAAACTGGGTGTTTTCCAGCAAAAGCTCACCCTCGATGGCATTTCCCGTGAAGTCGATGTCTTGCACCTTGGCCGTATGGCACTTGTCGCCAAAAGCCTGAAGGGGGATCTGTTCTGGTACTACGATCTGCCAAAAAAACAGTGGGTCAAAATGGACAGTGCTGACACCATTATGTTGGGTCAGGCTTTTGATGTGGCCGATGAGCGTGTTCCGCCATCCATGTTAACCCTGCCATTGGCTGTATCAGCCGACAGCAAGGAGGGGTAAGATGCGATTATTCCTCCGTAAACGTCTGGCCGTGTCTGCCTTAGCCGGAGCTGCGCTTCTTCTTCAGGTGCCAGCAGCAAACGCTGATTTGGTGCAACAAACGGCTGCGGCGCAAAAAGAATCCGCGAAAACCAATTCTGCACGTGAATCCAGATTTTCTGCGACGGAACAACAGCTGTCAGAAAAACTGAAAGTGCTCCAAGCCCAGCGCCGTGCGCTTGAAGCCGAAACCGACACGTTGAGTGGCACCTTTTCAGACAATGAGCAAATACTGGCAGGTCTGGAAGAAACCCTGCGTCTGGAGGCGGGCAGTCTGGGCGAGGTTTTCGGTGTCGTCCGTCAGGTTGGGCGTGAGCTCAACAGTGAACAATCCGGATTACCTGCTGCGATAGGGACGCCACTGGCATCATCTCTCGATACGATTTCTGACGCCAGTACGTTGCCGTCTCTGGCAATACTGGAGTCGTTTGCGCAAGGGCTGGAGCAAACACTGACCAACAGTGCCCATATCGGTCAAATCACGTTAGATGTAAGGGATGACAATGGTGCCATTGCGCCAGAGGCGGTGACCCGTGTCGGCAATGTTGCCCTGCTCAACGATAAAGGCTATCTGGACTGGGACGCCTCCAACCAGCAGGCCAATTCCTTGCCCCTAGTTCATGGTGTTAACCCCCCAAAGGTGCAACCGCTGAGCGCCGGTGAAATGATCGCGTTGGACCCAAGCCGTGGTGAGGTGATCAAACGCCTGGCGGATAAACCGACACTCCAGCAACGCATTGCCCAGGGCGGTTTGGTGGGCGGCGTGATCATCGCATTACTTTGTGTGGGTATCGCCATTGCACTGGTGCGGGGCGTGGTGATGTTCCGCGCGCGCGCCCAGATGAATGCCCAACTCAAAGCGCCCGGCAAACCCGCGGACAACCCTTTGGGGCGCGTACTCAGAGTGTATTACGATGAGCCTGACCGCGCCCTTGAGACACTGGAACTGAGACTGCTTGAAGCGTGATGGATGAGCAGGAAGGCTTCGAGAAGGGCTTGTCTATGCTGAAACTTCTGGCCGCACTGGCACCGATGCTCGGTTTGTTGGGGACGGTCACAGGGATGATTGAAACCTTCCAGGTGATCACAGAATACGGCAATGGCAATCCGTCCATTATGGCGGGCGGTATTTCGACAGCCCTGATCACAACCGTAATGGGGCTGGTGGCCGCTATTCCCCTGCTGCTGGCACACAATGTGTTGAGCTCACAGGCTGACACGCTGCGTGGCATGCTGGAAAAAACCGGGGTGAGCCTGATTGCCGAACAAGCTGAAATGACCCACGGTGTGGTGCCAGCGAGGCGGGCGGTATGACCGCGTTTATCGATGACTTTCCAGCGTTGCCCATAGATGGCTGGCAATCCCTGAGCAGCTTTATGGCGCAGGGTGGCCCGGTACTGTGGCTTCTGGCCGCGGTGGCAGCGCTATGTTGGCTTCTGGTGGTTGAAAGACTTCTCTACATGGTGGGTGTGTATCCTGCTTTTCGCGCGGGATTAGCTCAGCGCTGGCAATCGCGCGCCGATAAATCTTCCTGGTATGCCAAAGCGATCCGCGAAGGGTGGCTGTTTGATGCCCGCCGACAGCTGAACCGGAATTTGCGCGTTATCCGTGGCCTGGTTGCGGTATGCCCAATGATTGGATTGTTGGGTACGGTTACCGGCATGATTTCTGTGTTTGACCTGATGGCTGCTAATGGCGCTGGCGATGCCCGCGCAATGGCAAACGGGATATCCATGGCCACACTACCGACATTGGCGGGCATGGTCATCGCGTTGGCAGGACTTTTTGCCCATGCCCGGTTGCAAAAACTGGCAGAGCGTCAGGAACTTTCGCTGTCGCGCACGCTGAGGTTGGTGTCATGAGATTCCAACGTCAGCAAAAGCCGCGGGAAGATGCACAGGTTGATCTGACTTCCATGTTGGATATCGTCTTCATCATGCTGATCTTTTTCATCGTGACCAGCTCTTTTGTGCGTGAGTCCGGTGTGGATGTTAACCGGCCTGCTGCCAGCAATACCAGTATGCAGGCGGCAACCAGCATTTATGTCGCTATCACAGATAGCAACGACATTTATATCGACAAGGCACGGATTGATGTTGAACGCATTGAAGCGACGCTGTCGAGACTGTCCAGCGAACAGCCTGATGCTGCCTTGGTGATTCAGGCGGATAAACTTGCTTACAGTGGCACTGTGGTACAAGTGATTGATGCGGCAAAAGGGGCAGGCATTTCCCGCATAGCCCTGGCTGCGGAGCCAAAACAGTGAAACGTTGGCTGTTTGCGTTGCCTCTGTCTGTGCTGTGTGTCTTTGCCCTGTTCAGTGTGATGGCGGCATTGGTGACGCCGCTGACAACCAGACCAAGGCGGGCAATTCGCCCGTTTCCCTTGATGTATTGGTGACGCCAGAGGAAAGCGAAGCCAACCGCCGTGAGAGGGCAGCGCCGCCGAAACCGCCTGTTGCTTTAGCTCCGCCGTCGCTGGCGTTGAGCACACCGTCAACCACATTGCCAACCCCTGCTATTACCGCATCTTTGCCCGATATCTCTATGGATGTTGCCGTTGAAGGGCTTTCCGTCGCCATGCCTTCGTTTGGTGAGGTGGCTGACGTGGCTGTTCCTCCGCCATCGCTTGGCGAAGGAAGCGGTTATCAGGGTGCGGTGCCTTTGGTTAGAGTGGAACCTGTTTATCCAGCCAAAGCCCTCAAACGCGGCATAGAAGGTTACGTTATCGTACAATTTACTATTGATGAAAACGGAAACCCGATGGATCTGAGTGTGCTCGAAGCATCACCTAAACGGGTCTTTGACCGGGAAGCGCTGCGCGCCGCAAAACGCTGGAAATACGCACCGAAACTGGTCAATGGCAAGGCGGTTTCTCAGCCGGGACAAACCGTAAAAGTGGAGTTCAATCTCACAAAATGAGCCGCATGTCGCGTTCAACATTTTGCCTGATATCCGTGCTGGTGGCGTCGCTTGCCATCCTGCCGGCTTCGCTTTCTGCCGCCACTTTGTCAGTGCCGACGGCCAAACAGGTACAAAAGGCCATGAACTTGCAGTCGCAGAATAACCTCGCTGAAGCGGCGGCAATTTTGGAAAGCCTAAACTCGGGATCGTCCTATGACAGGGCTTTTGCCGACAGGATGCTGGGCGCGATTTATTGGCAGCAGGGAAACACGCTCAAAGCGATCAATGCGCTGATGTCGGCTGAGAAAAGCGGTGCTTTAAACCCGGAAGAAATGCGTTCGGCGCAGCGTATGCTGGCCGACCTTTTGCTCATTCAGACCCGCTATTCAGAAGCCCTTACCCGCTATTATCCGCTCGTTGCTGATACCCAAACCACTGACAAGGAAGCCGGAGAGATTTGGTTCCGTATTGCTCAGGCGCAGTATCAGAATAAACAGGCTGGCAAAGCGTTGGATGCGGTTAAGCGTCACCTTAAATTGTCACCTGCCAGCGTATCTGCTTATCCCTGAAGCTTGGTGCCGAGGTTCAGTTAACGCAATGGAAAGCATCGACGAAGACGCTTGAACGCTTGATCATGCTGGATCCAGGCAATAAAACTTGGTGGCTGCAATTGGTCAGCAGTTATCAGAAACTCAATGACCACGCCGGAATGCTCAACACGCTTGTCCTTGCTGAGCGAAGTGGCATTGCCTTAACCACAGATGAGAAGATGTTCCTCGCCCAACTGTATGGCAAGCAGGGTGTTCCCCACAAAGCGGCGCGTGTATTGCATGCTGTCAATGAACAGTCTCCGGATGCACAGCGTCTGGCGGCAGAGGCATCTTATTGGCAGCAGGCCAAAGAGTGGGACGAAGCGATCGACGCCTGGACAAGCGCTGCGGCGTTCAACCCTGAATATTATTGGGTCGCGGCGCAACTCGCGCTGCAGCATCAGCAGTATCAGCGGGCCTTGTCCTTGCTGGAAAAGGTAAGTGATGATACACCCGCTGACAGGCTGGAACTTGCCCGTGCATTGGCTTATGACAAACTCAACCAAATCACCAAAGCGTTACAACATGCTAAACGCGCCCACGCCGCAATCCCCTCCAAACAGACGGAATCCTGGGTTCAATATCTGACAGAGAAGCAAGACGCTGCCCTTAGATCTCCTGCGAAATGAAGGCCTTATTTTTGCTGTTATGAATAACTAATTTACTAGTTGATTAGTACATCAATATCGCATTATTATCACCCCAAGCCACATTATCGATATGTTAATGGAAGATGATCTGGTTAAAAAATTCGGCAACATGACAACCATTGTCAGGCCGGTTAAGGAAAACGAAATATCGAGCCTTGGCTCCCCTGTATAGAGAAGTACCTGAATGACGTTAGAGCTCATCACTGAAATTCTTGGTTGGACATCCGTTGTTTTCTACATCGGTATTACTATTTTCAACACCATGAAATTCACCCGTTTCGCTGCATTTGGTTCGGCAGCGAATGATACGCTGTGGGCATTTTTAATGGGCTGGTGGCCAAAAGTCATTCTGAACCTCTCTGTGGCATCGCTGAATACTTATCGCTATGCCAAAGACTTCACCAACGCGTCGAAAAGCGTGATTCTGGGTCTGGGCTCTGTGATGGCTGCCGGTATCTTGTATATCGTTTACGTAGCAGTGACTGGATTTATCGCTAACCCAACATTGCCAGTTGCACTGCAATTTGCAGATCTGGGCATCATTTTGCTGGCACTTTACATGACCACCCTGGGTAACTATCGCAAACTGATGTTGCTGTCAGGCTTTGTCGGCATGGCCGCTTACTACGGCAACCCACAGATGATGATCATCAAAGCGCTGGTGATCGGCATCATGAGCTACAAGCTGTTTTTTGATAAGTCGCAGCAGGTAGAAACCGCTGAAGCGGTATAAAACACCAGAAGTTACAGAATTTTACGATGAAGGCTCCGAATTTCGGGGTCTTTTTTTTGTCCCTTTTATTCCCTCCTGATTTGGTATAAACCTGACTAAAACAATCAAGAAAGGAGAAACCGATGAAAGGAAGTTGTCTTTGTAAAGCGGTGCAGTATGAAGTAGAAGCACTCAGCTCACCGATCATGCACTGTTCGTGTACCCAATGCCGGAAAGCCCATGCAGCCGCATTCAATACAGGTGCGGCGGTTTTGCCTGAGTCTTTCAAATGGCTGAAAGGAGAAGATCTGCTGTCGCAATACGAGTCTTCCCCTGGAAAGCTTCGCAAGTTTTGCTCTGTTTGCGGGAGTCAGTTGCTGTCAACAAAAGAGGGCGCACCGTTTTATGTATTGCGGGTTGCAACTCTGGATGATGACCCTGGTCAGGTGCCGGCTATGCGTATCTGGACGTCAGATGAAGTCAGTTGGCTGGACTACAAAGCAGAGATCCCCGAATACGCAGAATGGCATCCAAACCGATAACGGACAGCCAAAAAAAGCCCATTAGTGACGCTGTCACTAATGGGCAAGTCGGCAGAAGCGAAGGATATCTTCTAGAGATATCTTTTATTGTTTTATTGCGTTGAGTTACTTTGGTTAGGCCTTTTCAGGGCAGAGGTCTTGGGAAACACTCCAGCACATTGTTTGGGCTTACATTGTCGCTTCTGTTTCTAACGCCGTTGTTTGCTCTCCCTGTAGCAGGGTTTGTAAGAACTCGAGTCGTGCGCTGCTTTGTTTAAGTCCACCTTCACGGTAATTCTCTCGCCAAAGTGTTCGATAAGTCTCCAGTAAAACAGCAACATCCCGTCTGATGCTTTTTTTCCTTTGTGCGCTGAAACGTTCGACTTCACGGTGGCCTTCCTCGATGTACCCCATCACTATCCGACAGGCAATGTCGAGGGCTTCGGCTGTCCAAAGCAGTTCAGTGCTGAGTTCACCGCCTTTGGCAGGCGAAAGTGAGGCTTTCACTTTTGCCAGCTTTTTCCGCGCATTTTCCACCGACTGAATGTCCCTCCAAGTCGCTCGTTTAATGTGGCGTCGAGAAGCCTGATCAAATAGAACCGGACCGAAGAAGGCACAGTTTGGTGTGGTAACACCGGTTTGGCGGTAGAAATTTTGCAAGGCTAACAGCGCACCAAATTCGGTGTCTGTCGCATCCGGGTAGTACCAGCGCAGCGGCAGATCGACATTGTCATTGACTTGTTGTTCCTGCCCCCAGGCCATGGCAGCTCCGAATGCGTAGGCGGGAATTGGCATGGCATGTTGTTGGCCGTGACCCATATCGCCCCACTCTGTGACCATAAAGCCTTCTGCCCCATAATGTTTCGCGGATTTGGCTGCTCTTCGCATATGGGTTGTTGCATCGTGCCAGCGACCTGCCACTGAAGCGAAGCAGTTGGTGGAAACTACCACATGAAAGGGGTAACCAAATTGTGCCAGCTGTTTGTGCTCGGCATCAAAAGGATGATCTGGCTCATAGCCCCAGTTGAGCAGTGTAAGGCCTTTGGGAAGCTCGCAGATAAGGTTGGGATAGCGAAACAGCATATCGCTGAAGATCTGACATTGTTTTCCTTTCGATGCCGCGATATCGATAACCTTGTTCAGGTAGTTAAGAAACACCCGGCCTTTACCATAGATTTCACAGGCAGATTTACTGGCACCCATGCCTAAATCCATGGTTTCGTCGAAATTCACATTCAGGGTATTGCTTGAGAAGTTGGGAGCCAATTCCTCTATCAAGCCGTCAATAAACGCCGTCGTTTGATCACTGATGGGGTTCAGGCCAAAAGCCCCGCACGGAAATCACCACGCTGGTCGCGAAATCCTTCGGTTTGCTCAGCAAGATGCGCATATTCGGGATGGCACAGCCATTTTTCCATATGCCCAAAGCAAGCCTGATTGGCAACCAGTTCGATACCCAACTGGCAGCAATAGGCATCAATCTCCCGGATATCTTCGGCTGTCATTGGGGAGTAATCGCGCCAGACCGTCTCATGGTTTACGTATGCAAACGTATGTTCGGTATACAGTTGCAGTTGGTTAAAACGCAGAGACGAGAAGTAGTCGATCAGGCGCTTAAGAGTGGCAATGGTTGGTACACGGTCACGGCTGATATCTAACAACACAGAGCGAACCGGGAAGTCCGGATGATCTTCAATGACCGCATCTTCCCGCACGACACTGGCATCATCAATTAATTGGTTGATGGCCAGATGGGCATAGCGTAGTCCATGCAGGTCTGAATATTCCACTGTGAGCATACTTTGCCTGAAGCGCAGGCGGAATCCCTGATCGGGAAGGGTTGCATCATGGCGATAGAGCAGTGAAGGATGAAGTAACCGCGCACCAAAGCTAACAGGACAGCGTTCAACTAACGCAGAAACACTGACGCTCTTTTTAGCGAATCCACCGATGTAACGTTTGGGTGCCGGAAATATGTTGATCATCTTACATCCTTGTCTCGCAACCCTATGCAGGGACTTTTCTGTCTCCCAACAGCGCCAGACTGTCGGTAAGTTTTAATTCGGGTGTGAGCAATTTTTGCCATGCCATACAGGCAGCGCCCATGGCTGCGGCTTGAGGGCCAAGCAGGGAAAACTCAATATTGGGTTTGACGATTAAAGAGCCTGCCAGCCCTTCTGCATGGCGTCGGAGTGAGGCCGCAAGCTCTGAGCCGAAAGACATACCGTTGCCGCCAATAACAATACGGCGGATGCTCATCAGGCTGCATAGATTCACCGCGAGTACAGAAAATTCCTCGATGATGACGCTGGGCGTCGGCTCCGCGCCACGCATCAGTTCCTGGCTATTGAACTGGCCAGCCATGTGGTCGTCGCCATAAAAAAGCTGGCGGTTCAAAATGATCCCTACGCCAATACCCAATCTATGGTAAAGCTCCCGTGCATGGTGAGTGGAGAGCAGGACATAGAGAAAATGGTCGTAGGGCAGGCTGCGCTGTTGCATCAATTCTCCCCAGGCACCGCAGTTTGCGTCGTTGTCGATAAACACGGGATACGGGAAGTGACGTTTAAAAATAGGGGCGAAGTTAATGGGCGAGCGGATATTCAGCGTGTGAGATACCAATAGTTGGCTTTTCTCCGGATTAACCAGCCCTGGCACACCGATGCCTATTGCCAGAATACGCGGAAACAACTTCTGGATCGCGTCAACGCTTGGCTGTAAGGCTTGAATAACGGCTCTTTCAAGGGCAGCTTGGGTGTCGAGCGGCAACATATCGTGATAGACCACCTGACCCAGCAAGTTGACGACGGAAACTTTCAGCATGTCCGAGTTTATGTCCACGCCGATCAATACACCGAAATCCGGGTTGAAGACCAAGGAAACTTTGGGACGACCCCCTTTATTGACCGGCATCTGGGGTTGTTCGAACAGCATACCAATCTCGAGCAGATGGTTGACGGTTTTGGTGACTGTCGATTTATCCAGCTCAAGCTTTTCCGCCATCTCAATACGGGATACGCCGGGAGACTGCCACAGCGTATTGATGATTCGGGCGGTATTGGTGGTTTTGCTCAGTTTCACTGACAAGATATTAGTTTCCAAAAACAACTTAATTCGTTGGTATCTTATTGATAGTGTTTAAAAAACAACAGCACCACGGAAAAACTTCGACTCAATGAAAACTTAATGTTTATACGTTGAAGTGAATCGAAGAAATATGAAAAAAGGTAAGTTATCAATTAGCACGCAGCCACGAAAGTTGCCGACCGCAACTAATTAGTCGCAAGGTATAAGCATTTCGCCGTCTGACGGTTTCGGTCATTGCACCAAGGCGGAAGCTATAGCTATGAGACGCTACCGCCGCTATTACATCCACGGCCGTGGCCAAATCAATGGGTGGTTGGGGTATACAACAACCCTTTCACAAATGGGGTTGATGCCTGCAGGCCAATGGAGGGATACTCGGGCTTACAACACAGCACGGGATATTCACGGAATGAATAAAAATGTTTGGCTGTTGGCCTTGTGCCAGGCGCTGTTGATGAGCGGGAATATCGTGCTTATTTCAGTGAATGGCTTGATTGGGCAACAGCTCTCACCAAGCGACACCTGGGTCACTTTGCCGGTATCAACGCAATTTGTCGGTTTGATGCTGGCCACCATTCCAGCCTCATTGATCATGGCAAAAATCGGGCGTAAAAACGGCTTTATGCTGGGTAATCTTATTGGGATATTGGGTGCGTTGTTGTGTGTCTATGCCCTTAACCGCGGAGACTTCTGGCTGTTTTGTTTTGCGACATCACTGCTCGGGATAGGCATTGGTTTTGGTACGCTCTATCGCTTCGCAGCGGTAGAAGTGAGTGCGCCAGAGAGCAAAGACAAAGCGATTTCACTTTCGATGGCTGGGGGCGTTTTGGCCGCTATTATGGGGCCTAACCTTGCTATCGCCAGTCAGGACTGGCTGCCCGGCGCGCATTTCAGCGGGGCATTTCTCGGCATCACCGGGCTTTACATTATCTCCCTTATCGTGCTCCAGTTTATCGGCTTACCCCCAGCGGCAAAGCAAAATGAACAGGCTGTGCAAAGCTCTGTCGGGCAAATCCTGAAAGCTCGCGGATACCTGCTTGCCGTATTTGCTGCAGTGGTTGGCTATGCGGTAATGAACCTTTTAATGACAGTTACGCCGATTGCTATGCACAGGCACGGTTTCAATTTTGAACAAGCGGCGATAGTGATCGAATGGCACGTTCTGGGCATGTTTGCGCCGGCGTTTATCACCGGCAGTCTGATTGGGAAAATTGGTACACGCAATACCATAGTGCTCGGTAGCCTGTTCTTTATCGGCTGTATTTTGATCAACCTGAACGGTGTCACGGAGTGGCATTTCAGGGCTGCCTTGGTCATGCTGGGGATCGGCTGGAACTTTATGTTTATCGGCGCAACCAGCCAGCTAACGCAAACCTATTTGCCGCAGGACAAACCCCGGGCACAGGCGATCAACGAATTTGCCGTTTTTGGCAGTGTGACGCTCACCGCGCTACTCGCCGGTAATCTGGAAGTGACGCTGGGGTGGCAAACCCTTAATTTGGTGGTACTTCCCTTTGTCTGTGTTGTGCCATTGCTGTACTTGATGCTAACCCGCGCGAAACCGGTAGAGGTGTGATAACACGACGCAGCAAACCGGGTGGTGCTATCTTTAATTAGCCTGGTGTGATGTAGAGGAGTGCGCCACATGGAACTGGAAAATGAGCGCGGCGATAAGATGCACCTTGCTGATGATCTTACGCTCAAAGAAATGGTTGATATGGGTTTGTTGGTCGTCATTTCTGACACCAATGACGACAGTGAAGAATGCTGGATACCCGCCGACGATATTGATTGATAAAGTGCCCCGGAAGGGGCATTTTTCTCCCCCATCCATTCATCCAGATAATACAAATTCCTGACCTGTGATCTGAACAGTTCAGTGCTTGTTGCGTTTGTGTCTGTTGGCACTAAAATCAGCGCGTCGCACAACGTTTGTGTGCGCCTGTTTCAAAAAGGATGTTGGATGAAACTGTACGTGTTTGATCACTGTCCCTTCTGCATAAAAGCAATGATGACCATGGGTCTGAAAAAGCTGGACGTTGAACTGGTTTACCTTCAAAACCATGATGTAGAAGCGCGGATAGAAAAGGTAGGCGCGAATCTGGTGCCTATTCTGGAGAAAAGTGACGGTAGCTTCATGGCAGAAAGCCTCGATATCGTCGCTTATTTGGACAACCTTGATGGGCAACCCGTATTGGGCGAAAGCCAATTCGGTGAGCGTATTTCCACATGGCAAACGGCAGCTGGCTATTTTGGCTCGCGGCTTTTATTTCCGCGCTGGATGATGATCTCTCTGCCGGAATTTGCGTGTGATGAAGCAAAGGCGTGGTTCACCAAGAACAAAACGGAAATGATCAACAGGCCTTTTGATGACGCCTATGCCAAAAGTGATGAGTATATCGCCAAATTGAACGTCGAGTTACTCAAGCTGGACTGGCTGGTTCCGCCATCACAGCGTGGTAATCAGCTCACTTATGACGACATCAATATCTTCCCAACGCTTCGCAACTACACGGTGATCAAAGGGATCCGCTATCCGGGAAATGTGCGCCAGTACATTGATGAAATGGCGGCGCTTACCGACATCGCTTTGTATGATTCCGTTGCGGTTTAGTCCCTAACCTGATTCGGTTTTGAGAAAGAGGAGCCTGTTAGCGCTCCTCTTTTTATTGGTGGCTTTTCGCACTTTCGCACCAGTGTTTTATCTATATCAAACGGTTAATACAGCTGTGTCACCCTGCTATCCCTGCGACATCGGGATTCCCTTTTAAAGCTATCTGAAATTCCAATTGTATTGCTTCAAAGCTTTATGCTGAGATGATTTGAAATTGCTGCAGCGGGAGGTGGCTAATGAAGCAAAACAACGCAAACTTTATCACCACAGCGCTGATATGCGTGGCACTCCTTCCTGCCGCCACTTCCTACGCTTTGCCGGACGCCCAGCTTCGGGATCTGTCCAACCGCCTTTTTGGTCCCTTACCTGACACCATGCCTGGAAGTGGGCAAGACACGGCCGCCCTGGCTTCGCTCGGCCAGCAACTGTTTTTCGAAAAGGGCTTGTCTGCCAACGAAACGCAGTCGTGCAATACCTGCCATGATCTGACGGGTTCTAAATCGGGCACAGAACCGCTTTCTGTGTCACAGGGTGCATTGGGATTGACCGGCACACGTAATAGCCTGACGGTATGGAATGCAGGCTTCCAGTTTTTACAGTTTTGGGATGGACGGGCTGACTCGCTGGAAGAGCAGGCAAAAAGTCCGCTTCTTGCACATCATGAAATGGCCTTGTCATCGGGTCTAGAGGCTGAAAGGGTCTTGCGCGAGCGTGGTTATACCCCGGCGTTTGAGGCTGCGTTTCCCAATCAGGGCGATCCGGTGACCTTTGATAATGCCGCCAGAGCGCTGGCGGCATTCCAGCGCACTTTGATCACCGCTGATCGCTTTGATCGTTGGCAGAAGGGCGACGATAACGCTCTGTCTGCAAAAGAAAAACGGGGCTGGAACGTTTTGTATCAACAGGTTGTAACGCCTGCCATAATGGCCCGCTAATGGGCGGCCAGCTTTTCATGAAAATGGGACTGGTCAATCCGTATCCTAACCGAATAGACAAAGGCCGGGCTCATATTACCGGCAATGCAGCGGACGACTTTCTGTTTAAGGTGCCTCCATTGCGCAATGTGGCGAAAACAGCGCCTTACTTTCATGATGGTGCCGTATATTCGCTCGAGCAAGCCGTGAAAGATACTGCCTGGCACCAGCTCGGGGTAAAACTTAAACCTGATGCCGTCGAAGATATTACGGCTTTCCTGAAGGCTCTGGACAATGAGCGTGAAGTGAATTTTACCGTGACCGACAACGAGCAAACGAGAGAGGAATAATTTCGTGCAAACCTATTTGCCTGGAAGGGGTATACCGCGGAAACGTCCAGCAACAATTCGGGATGCGGACGGCGATGGGAAAATTACGGGTTGATGAGCCGCTGTTCTTATCAACAGTGGGACTCGAGGGTGACGAATGTGCCGAAACACGGTTTCACGGTGGTGAAGAACGTGCATTGCATCAATACCCGGCGGAACACTATCTTTATTGGCAGACGCAATTCGGGGCTCAAAGATGGCAGGCTCCCGGTATGGGAGAGAATATCAGCACTCAGGGTATGCTTGAGACAACCGTGTGCATTGGGGATGTCTATCAGTGGGGGAGGCAGTCATTCAGATCAGCCAGCCACGCTCCCCTTGCTACAAACTGGACAAACGTTGGCAGGTGGAAGGATTTGCGCAGCGAATGCAAGACAGCGCGCGTTGTGGTTGGCTATACCGGGTTTTGACACCGGGCTTCGTCAGCGCGCACGAACCATTGGTGCTCATCGAGCGCCCAGCCAATGCAGTGACGGTGAAAGAGACGTCAGATATCTTTTTTGTAGAACCGCTAAACCCGCAAGGATTGGAACGGTTGGCAATGCAACTGCGTTGTCTGAAAGCTGGCGCGGTAAAGTGCTTCAGCGTATTGAAACTGGGGTGGTAGAGAATTGGCAGCACAGGCTGACGGGGAAAAGCTAGCGGCGGGTGAAATAAGAAGGCGCAGTACGAAGACTGCGCCATGGCGGGATTAGAGGTACATTTTCGCCAGTTCTGATGCTCGATCTCTTTGCCATCCAACTCTGCGTTCCAGTTGGTACCTACCAACACGCCATCTTCATCCAGCGTGATCAGCCAGTCTTCAACGAACACATCCAGTGGGATCTCAACCACTTCGAAGTCTGCCCACTCTTCCACGTTGTGATGCTCCGCATCTTCTTTCGCAGACCAGAAAGGCATCACTTCGCTGCTTTCGAACTCAGTTGAGTCACATGCCAGCCAGCCGTCTTCTTCGTTCTTCAGACCCCAACTACGTTAGTGCGTTTGGTTTCTTCAATGAAAAGCATCAGGTTTGCCTGAATGTCTGACGTTAATTTGCTCATTGCTTTGCTCTCACAGGAAAATTCGCCGCTAGAGTAACACTTTATGGCGCAATCTGTCTGTTTCGTTTCGGTAAACGAGAGGGAATTTCTGTCGGACGGCCGAAAATAAAAAGCCAGCGCCCGGAAAGGCACTGGCTTATTGCATGAGTAGCGCTGTTAGGCGACGTCTTTCTGTGCAGCCTGGGTAAAGAACTCATCATGCAGTGCACGGATAGCAAACTCGTACATCTCATCTTTTACCACAAACTGTACGTTCACATTGCGCATTGAGGAGTGAACAGCAATCGGCGAAATGTCATTGCGCATCATTGCCAGTATGCCACGGCTCAATGTGGTGTTGGTGTTGATCTCGGCGCCAATGGCAGAAATCAAAGCCACCATGTGACCGGTGATTGTCGCACTTGGGAAGCGTTTCTCAGCACGATACAGCACCTTGTTCAGGTTCTTGGCGACACCGCTCAGGTAATAAGTGATGGAGTTGGCGTTCATTTCTTTACCGACCAGGCTTACGCTTTCATCGGCGATCATTTCCATCAAGTCGTAACCGACATTGTCGACATTACCAACCATGGCCTGATCAAAGATATGCAGTGCGAAGACTTTATTTTTCCCTGCGATGATCTCGATATGCTCATTATCTGGCTGGTAAGAGCCAGAGATCAAAGTACCCTGATGCTCAGGTTCGAAGGTGTTCTTAATCTGCAGCGGAATACTTTGTTGGCGCAGGCCGGAAGCCGCGTTCGGGTGAATCGCTTCCATGCCCAAATTGGCCAGCTGATCAGCCACATCGAAGTTGGTCTGGCCGATTGGCAGCACATTCTCAGGCCCTGCAATACGTGGGTCGGCACTGCTGAGGTGATACTCTTTGTGGATGATAGCGAGATCCGCATCCGTCAGGCAGGCAACACGACTGAACGTCATTTCGCTGTAACCGCGGTCGTAGGTCTTCATCAGGCCTTCGTCGCAATAAGCGTAACCGGTCACAATGGGGAGCTCATTGCTGACATCAATATCAGCAAAGGCACTTTCAATCACACTGTCCAGGCTGCCGCTAAGCTTGTTGTCCCAACCTGAAAGGTCAACAAAACGGGCGTTCACGCCAAGCGTCCTGAGTTTGAGTGCGGTGTTGTAAGCACTGTGCGCTTCACCGATAGATGACAGAAACTCGCGGATTTGCGGCAGGTATTGGCGCAGGGTGAACTGACCATAGCTACAAGTCGCGAGAATGTTGCTGATACAGTCACGCGCTTCCTGCAAGCGCTGGGAGATAAAGTTGTCTGCACGGGTGCGGTTCAGAGGGTCGGCGAACAGATTCTCATTGATCAGCATCATGCGTTGTTCAAGGGTATCGAATCCACTCTGCCACTCTTCATCGCGTTGAGCGACACGCTGGTAAATACCAGGCTCACCGGTGCGTTTACATTCCAGCAGCGCATCGGTAATCCCGCCATAAGCGGAAACCACAAACACGCGGTTATAAGGGGAAACTGGGCGAAGAAAAATATTGTCGAGCACGGCATCAAAAGCCGACATGGATGTGCCGCCGATCTTTTCTACGGTGTAGGTCATCGTTGAAATCCTTGTCTGCGAAAAAGGAAAAGAGAAAAGGGGGCTTAAGCCCCCAAATTAGGTGAGGCGATCAGTCAACCAGAGGGTACACGCCATTTTCATCGTGTACTTCCTGGCCGGTAATGGGCGGGTTGAATACGCAGGCCATCACCATTTCCTTATCTTTATAGGCACGCAGGTAATGTTCGTCGTGCTTGTCGAGGATATAAAGGGTTCCCGGTTTAATAGGGTAGGTTTCTCCCCCTACAACTTCGATTTCACCTTCACCGGACATGCAGTAAACCGACTCCAGATGGTTCTGGTAGTGGATGTGGGTTTCTGTTCCCTCAAAAATAGTCGTGATATGGAAAGAAAAGCCCATTTTGTCGTCTTTGAGCAGCATGCGCACGCTTTCCCATGTTTCGGCTACGACACGGCGTTCGCTGTTCTTACATTCTTCGAGTGTTCTTACGATCATGGTTCTTCTCTTTCCTTAAGATGCTTTGCGGGTGAGTTTGTTGGCAATGTCTACGGCAGCCTGTTCGAAAATGTGCAGGCCTTGTTCCAGCTCAGACTCACTAATAGTGAGTGGGCAGAAGAACTTCACCACTTCATCATTTGGACCGGCAGTCTCGATCACCATGCCTTTTTCAAAGCAGCGGTCAGAAATTGCGGAGCGATATCACCGTTTTTACACTCAATCCCCTGCATCATGCCGCGTCCTTTAGCTTGCACGAACAAAGAAGGCAGTTTTTTCAGCGTACGTTCGATCGTTTTGGTGACCTGCTTGCTGCGCGCAGCAATGTGGTTTTCAAACTCGTCGTTACTCCAGTAGCTTTCGATCGCCTGAGTGGCGGTAATGAAGGCATGGTTGTTACCACGGAAGGTGCCGTTATGTTCACCCGGAGACCATTTGTCGAGCTCTGGCTTGAGCAGTACAACTGCCATTGGCAAACCGTAACCACCGATAGATTTCGACAGAGTGATCATGTCTGGCTCAATGCCTGACGGCTCAAAGCTGAAGAAAGTACCCGTGCGGCCACAACCTGCCTGAATGTCATCGACAATCATCAGAATGTTATGTTTGGTACAAAGCTTACGAAGCTTTTGCAGCCACTCGTTGGAAGCGACATTCAGACCACCTTCGCCCTGCACGACTTCAAGCAATACAGCCGCAGGTTTGTCTAGACCGCTTGAGTTATCGTTCAGCATGGTTTCGAATAGCGCCAGGCCATCAATGTCGGCATAACCTTCATAAGGCAGGCGGGTAGTGCCGAACAGAGGCATGCCTGCGCCGCCACGATGGTGTTGGTTACCTGTGGCTGTCAGTGCACCCATGGTGCAGCCGTGGAATCCGTTGGTGAAGGTAACAATGTTGGTGCGGCCAGTGACTTTACGAGCCAGCTTCATTGCTGCTTCCACGGCGTTGGTGCCTGTTGGTCCGGTGAACTGCACTTTGTAATCAAGTTGCCGTGGTTCGAGAATGTGATTACGGAGTGCGGTTAGGAAGGCGGCTTTTGCTTCAGTATGCATATCGAGGCCATGGGTAATGCCATCACTGTCGATATAATCCATTAGCGCTTTTTAAGTACAGCATTGTTGTGCCCGTAGTTCAGCGAACCGGCACCGGCAAGAAAGTCGATATAGCGCTCGCCACCCTCAGTGGTCAGCCAGCAGCCCTTTGCCGATGTAAACACAACCGGAAAGCTGTTGCAGTATGACTTAACGTTTGACTCTTGCTTGTTAAAAATGTCCATAAGGAATCCGTTTCTCTTTCTAATTAGTGAGTTTTTTTCAAAGGAATGCGGTAAAGGAACTCTGTGTCATGCTTGCCTTTGAAATGGCGTTCTTCATCCAGAAACACCGACACTTTTCCTTTATTGCCATGGCTGGCATCAAGTTTACGGAACAGCGCCCAAGAGCCTTGGTTTGACTCTGTGATAGTTGTTTCTACCGCCAGTAGATCGTCGAGGTGGGAGCGCATCAGCAGCTCTTGCAGCATTTGATAAGCCAAACCCAAACCGCGCATCTTCGGAGAGACCGCTACCTGCCACACAAACAGCACATCGGGGTTGTCAGGTTTACGATAGCCAGAAATAAAGCCGGCGACTTCTCCATCGTACTCAGCGAGAACGCAGGTTTTGTTGAAATGGGAAGACTGAAGGAAATTGCAGTAGGAAGAGTTTTCATCGAGCGGGGGGCAACTAGCGATAAGGTGATGAATCGCGATGCCATCTTCTTTTCGGTGTGCGGAACACCCAGGCATCCTCATCTGTCCTCAAACGCTTTAGTGCTGCGTTTTGATAAATCGTCTCTGTACTCATGTATCCAATACATCCTTTAGTGGTCTAAGCATTTAAGCCCTTTAAATGATACATCTGTTGGATTTTTTATCAAGTCAGCGTCGACATTTTGAGATTTTATGCCTGTAAAGCGCTGTTATTATTTGGATTAAAAATTATGGCTCAAAAGTAATACATTTAGACGTGTAATCATTTTATCAATAAAACGTCATATTCAGAGGAGGGAACAGGGGCAATCCAGCGTGGATACTTATTTGACGTCGCGTAGTAAGTGAAAGCAACCCGGAAGGAGAACATTTTGTTGTTGTAAACTTTCAATCATTTTTTGTGCGCTGGGGAAAAGTGCCGTGATCGGACAGTAAAAAATCTACGAAAATACCTTTAATGTATTGATAGTTATGCATAAAGAACGGTGCTTAATTTTACTAGGTTAATAATTGCCCACCCTTTAGACTCGTCGCCAAAATAATAAAAACAGCCCTCTCAACTCTTTTATTTACCTAACCTTCAAAAAGGCGAAAGAAAGTAACGATGAGCCAGAACAATACCTTACCCAATGGCAAAAAAGTCAGAGTGACGCCGAAACCATGTCGCTAATGATCGGCAAACTCTATCGTGAAAAAGGTGTAGAAATTCAGGTCTATGGTCGCGCAGTGATCAACGCAAGCACCATTGATTTGATCAAATCTCACCGTGTTGCGAGATGGTATACCGGCCAGGAAGTTTCTACTTCCCAGACGCTCCTTATCCTTGAAGCGTTATCTACTATGGCGTTATCCCCTTGCCGTATCGATATAGCCGACTGGCCAGCCAGTATTGGCAAGCACATGACGATACTGAGCAACTTGATGATTTTCTCCAGACAGCAATCGCAGATTTGCCGCCAGCCACGAGTCTTAAGAAGCCCAGAGATATCGTGTTGTATGGCTTTGGCAGAATCGGCCGTTTAGTAACGCGCCTGATGATAGAAAAAAGCGGGCCGGGTTATCCCCTGCGTCTCCGCGCGATTGTTGTACGTGGCGGCAAAGATGGCGATCTTGAAAAGCGCGCCAGCTTGCTGCGCCGTGATTCTGTCCATGGGCCATTCAATGGCTCAATTCTGGTGGACCACAGCCGCAATGCACTGATTGTAAACGGCAACTATATCCAGATCATTTATGCCAACCATCCGTCTGAAGTAGATTACGAAGCGCATGGCATTCATGATGCTGTGGTGGTGGATAACACCGGTATGTGGCGTGATGTGGAAGGCTTGAGCCAGCATCTGACTGCCAAAGGCGCATCAAAAGTGCTGCTGACTGCTCCGGGCAAGGGTGACATCAAAAATATCGTGTTTGGTGTAAACCACACCGATATTGAAGATACAGACACCATTGTTTCAGCGGCAAGTTGTACCACCAACGCTATTACGCCGGTGTTGAAAGCCATGAATGATCGCTATGGCGTGGAATCAGGTCATATTGAAACCGTGCATTCGTTCACCAATGACCAGAACCTGTTCGACAACTTCCACAAAGGTGATCGCCGCGGCCGTGCTGCATCACTCAACATGGTGCTGACCTCGACCGGTGCGGCTAAAGCGGTCGCTAAAGCGTTGCCTGTGCTGAAAGGTAAACTGACCGGAAACGCTATCCGCGTGCCGACCCCGAACGTGTCGATGGCCATTGCCAACCTCAATCTGGGTAAAGAAGTCGACCGTGATTCGCTGAATACTTACCTGCGTGAAACCGCATTGATGTCACCGTTGTCCGGTCAGATTGACTACACCCAGTCAACGGAAATCGTGTCTTCAGACATCGTTGGCTCGCGCTATGCAGGTGTTGTAGACAGCGAGGCAACCATTGCTGACGGTAACCGCTGTGTGCTTTACATCTGGTACGACAATGAGTTTGGTTACAGCTGCCAGGTGATCCATTGCATGGAGCAGATGTCGGGGATCATGTATCCAACGGTGCCTGCGGTGAAGCAGGCATAAGAGTCTGCATGCAATGAAAAAGCGGCTATCAATGCCGCTTTTTACTTTTGGGGAGACGGGTATGCTGGCTACCCCTTGATTGGAACGCCGCTACCCGCCTGCGTTTGGTTGGCTAACACCCGCGCCAAAGCGTTAATCAGTTGGTCTGTCGCTACCGACAGTGCATCAACCAGTGCCGGATAACCCTCTTCCGCCAACGGCTCCTGATAATGGAACGTTTCTGACCGCACCAGCTCGCCGTTTCCATCCAACAGGCTCCATTCACCGGCGACCTGTGCATTGCCGGTGTAGCTGCCGTTGAACTGTTCAAAATGCAGCAGAAGGGTGAAGGCCGCCGTTTCGTTGATGGGTGCGCTTGCGATTACTGGCCAGAGAGACGGGGATTTTGCGCGCAACCCGGCAATCACCCGCTGGGCAAGTTGTCCGGAAAGATCTTCGGCCCACAGATTGTTCTGTGCCACGACAATAGCGTTGTCACTGGTCTGATAGACAATACCTGTGCCAGACAAAAGGCTTGCCAAGGTAATGGGGGCGACCACTAACAAGGGTTGTCCATTCCGGTATGCGAGCGTTCCAGCCCCTGCTGCGCCGTCAGCAGGAAGTTTTGAGTCGGTGTCACTGGTGTTGAGGAGCAGGCAACCAGAAAAGTTGCCATTAATCCGGCAGCGATGATCTTTTTCATTGGCGGCTTCCTTTCACAGGGACAGGGTCAGATTTACCGTCTGTGCCGAATATCAGGCATCAGGCTCAGCATTCAGAGTTTCCAGCAGTGGCTCCAATTCGCCAAGAACGCGGTTGAGCTGGGAAATGGCTTGCTGCAATTCGAGGTACGAATCAGAGCCAGGACTGAAGCCTTTCAGTGTTTTCTGCAATTGCTGCAAGCTTCCTTGTACCTCTTTGGGCAGTTCCTGGGTTTCTTTTTTCTTCAGCAGCGTATCGAGCGTGGCAAGAGTTACCGCCAGCTCCTTGCCGACACCCTCGAACGACGCGACGGTTTTTTGCGTTGTTTGAAGTGTCGTATCGAGGTTTTCCAGGGTTGTCTCGATAGGCAGTTTGTTCAGCTTGTCGAGAATGTTGCCGACCTGGCGCTGGAACTGGACAAACTCACCTTCAACCGTTGGGAAAACGGGATAGCCGAAATAGATATCATTGGCTTCAGTATCCGGTACGTCAGTGTAAAAATCGGTATCGATATACAAGGCACCGGAAAGCAGGTTGCCGGTTTTCAATGTTGCGCGCAGCCCCTTCTGAAAGGCAGTTTTGAAGTTTTCGGCCAGTTGCGTTTCAGACTCTTCGGTTGAAGTGAGGTCGTAAATCCGTTCAAGTTCAATATGCACCAGAATAGGGATATTGCCGGTACTGATGGCGTCTTTCTCTGACAGGTGAAGCGGCACCTTTTTTACGGTGCCGATGCGTATGCCGCGGTATTCCACGGGTGCATCGGGTTGTAAGCCGCGAATAGACTCAGAAAACAGCATGGCGAACGGCAGATAGCTTTCATACATCTTTTCCCGCATCTGTTTCACATCGTCATACAAGGAAAAATCGACCATTTGCTCGGTCACGGGCGCGCCTTCCGGCGAACCTTCGGGAACAGCAAAACTGACGCCACCAATGATCAGGGTTTCCAGTGATGCAATCTGCACATTAAAACCTTGCGCATTGAGCTGGATATCCAGCCCGGAATTGAGCCAGAAACGGGTGCGGGTGCGGACAAGGCTGTCATAGGGCTGGAAAATGAAAAGCTGGTAAGTGGCCTTTTTATCTTTCACATCAAAACCGACTTTCTCGACCCGCCCGACGGTGTATCCCTCGAACAGTACCGGGTCGCCGACAGCCAGTTTGCCCGCTTCATTTGACGTTAACACCACCCTGAGCCCTTTGGCATCTGGCGGTGCTACAGGCGGAGAATCCAACACGGTGAAGTGTTCGCGTTTTTCCTCTGATTCGCCGGGACGGAGTTCCAGATAGGGGCCAGAAAGCAATGTCTCAAGGCCGGATACCCCTTCGGTGCCGATACGCGGCTTTACAACCCAAAACACAGTATCTTCCCGCAACATCCGTTCAGTGCCGCTGTCCATGCGGGCGACGAGTTTAATTTCGTTGTAATTCTCACCAAGCGCGACGTCGGTAATGGTACCGACTTTTACGCTGCGTGCTTTGATCAGGGTTTTTCCCGCCTGAATGCCGTCTGCGGTTTGCACCGTCAGGGTGATCTCTGGTCCTTGTTGGCTCATGTACTGAAAAATCATCCACACCCCGGCAATAATCGAAACCAGAGGGATGATCCAGACAGCGGAAAAGCGTTTCGCCGGTTTGACTGTCGCCGTGTTTTTTGTTCGTTATCCATTCGGCAAATCCTGGGTAGCGGGTTTTGTCGTGGTGGCAGGGGAGATGGCTTCCTGCGTCCAGAGTGCTCTTGGGTCATAAATCATGGTGGCGATCAGGGTGAAGATCACCACAAGGGCAAAATAGGCCACAGCCGGGCCAGGAGAAATACTCATCAAATTATTGAACTGCACCAAGGCGGCAAGCAGTGCGACAACAAACACATCAATCATTGACCAGCGGCCGATAAGCTCGATAAAACGGTACAGCTTGAGCTTTGCCAGCGAGTCGTCAGGATGATGGGTTGTTTTAGCAGTCATCAACAGATGGAAAAGGATCAGCATTTTTGTCAGCGGCACAATCACACTGGCGGTCAGAATCACCAGTGCGATGGGATAAGAGCCGAGTTGCCAGAGCAGAATGACACCGTCCATGATGGTTGAAGACTCGGTGCTGCCAAAGCTGATGGTGTACATCATGGCGTAGAGATTCGCCGGCGCATAAAGTACCAGAGCCGTGATCGCCAACGCGGCAGAAATGGTCAGGCTTTTCTCCGGGTTATACGGTTGCAAGGCACTGTGACAACGTTGACAGGCATCCGGCATATCGCCGTTGTCATCCGGGATATTGATGCAGTGGCAGAGACGGCAGGCGGTGTGGTTTTGGCTAAGGTGCGTATCGCCGGCTTTCACCTTTCCGGTTGGCATTGGCCGGAACAGGCGGTGATAAAGCCAATGCCTGTCTGTCGCCCGGGAGATTTTTACCAGCATTAGGGTAAACAACATAAACGCCCAGAACGACTCGCCCATCACCACGTCTGTCATCGCTGCAATTTTGACAATGCTGACCAAAACACCCACCAGGAAAATATCGACCAGCAACCAAAGCTCAATGCGAAACACAAAGCGCAGCAGCTGTTTCACCCACCACGAATCCCCCGGGTAGTCTCCTTCTTTCTTTTTGGCAGCCAATGCGAACAACATCATCAAGGCGAGAACATAGCAGGCAGGCAGCAAGATAACCGTCAGCACCAGTAAAACAGCGAGGGCATTGTTGTCGAAGTAATGGAAAACGCTGAGCGCATTGAGCAGTACGATATGGTGTGAGAGCCCCTGCACACTGATCGTCATAAAGGGAAAAACCAGGCTTATTGCCAGTAACACCAGACAGGTCGTGCCGATGGCCAATACCTTTTGGTGCGAATCGATAACCTGCCGGAACAAGGTATGTCCGCAACGCGGGCAACAGGCATTTTGTTCACCACTAATCGCGGGAATGGCAGAAACCAGGCCACACTCCAGACAAGGTGCCAGCGGTGTTCGAATCGTCACTCTGCGTAAATTCCCGTTCATCAATTTGAAGCAAGTATAGAAATTGTCAGGTGCGGCGTTTGACTATCGTCTGGGGTTCCAAATTCTGAAACAGGCTGTAAGGGCAGAGGAATGTTTTGCTGCCATGGCGGTGCGCTTCTACGAACGCCGAGTATTCGCGAAAGGCGTTCATGTGTACTTAGTGAGATGTTCATCACTAAACGCTGCAAGACCCGCGCAATGTGAACGCACTTTCCGACTGGGCTGCTACTTTTTACTCGAAGATAACGCTGAACAAAGAGGCCCATGATGTTAGGTGAAAGCCATTCTCTAAAACACGAATTTCCAGAGCTCGAAAACCTGATTGATCACCTGATTGCATCAGACATGCATTTCGCCAAGGAAGCCGCCCGTTACAACTCCCTGGATACAGAAATCCGCAAGCTCGAACTCAAAGGATCTCCGATTGAAGACGAAGACATGAAACGGCTGAAAATGGAGCGCGCCGATCTCAAAGACGAACTGTATGAGCTGTTGCAAAAAGCCAGCCAGTAGGTGTGGCTTTACGCCATTGATTGACGCAGAACAAAGCGCGCGAAAGCGCGTTTTTCGTGGAGAAGGATACGAGGTAGTAATGCACGATAAAGAAAAACTGGAACACAACAAAGAAGCCGCATTGGACTTCTACCGCACCGCGTATCTGGGTGAACCCGCCAAAGCGGTCGAGCTGTATGTGGGCGACTATTACACCCAGCACAATCCGGCCGTGGAAGACGGCAAAAAGGGTTTTATTGCGTACTTTGAAAAGATGCACCAGGACTTCCCGGAAAAGGACATCGCGTTTCTACGTGTGATTGCCGAAGGAGATTTGGTGGCATTGCATACCCGCCAGCGCTGGCCGGGCGGCGACGAATACGTCACCATGGATTTCTTCCGTTTTGACAAAAAGGGCAAGATAGTCGAACACTGGGATGCCATTCAGCAAGTGCCGGAAGAATCCGCCCACAACAACACCATGTTTTAGTGAATGAAGTGCTCTTGGTTCTTCCCCCTTTTTAAGGGGGAAGTTAGATGGGGCTCAAATTCTCTAATTGTTTACTTTATATTAGCTTAAGAGCATCATAAATAAACAAGTTGTTAGTCTCATCAATGTTGTCTTGTTTTTTCTGGCAAAAATCATATTCGCCTAATCTTTACATTTTTTATCAATTTATTTCTTTTAACTCAGAGTATTATGCCTGCTTTACTTGAGAGAAATAGAATAGTGCTTTACCTCCTCTACGATGACTCTTTTCTCCACGCATTACTTGATAACCTCTCTCTTGCCATTCATCATAGGTCAATTCATCATCATCGTTCCAATCATCGTCTTGGGCATTCCCGATTTTTATCGGCTTGGTTTGAGATAAATAGAAGAAATACTTACCTTTTGCTTTGTGACTTTTTTCACCAGCCTGAACTTGCCGTCCTACACTAAGCCATTCATCATAAGTGCGGGATACGTCTTCATCATCTTCGTATTCATCGTATATAGAGGAGTTATATATACAACTTTCATCGCCTAAAATACGATTGAGCCCTTCTGTATCACCAGTAACAAAAGGATGACTTGATGTATAATTATTCAATAGAGAATCTTTACCCACTTGCCCTTCACCCAAATTATTTTCGATATCATTACTAACGGCGGTATTTAAATTTTTCTAATTAGCTTCAAAAACTCTTCCGCTTTTCGTTGTTCATCCTTAATCTTTTCAATTCCGCCATTATTTTTAATATATTCGTTTAGTTGAGCCTGAGACTCAAACAAAAGTCTTTCTGATTTCTTCTCTAATGCAGCACTGCTCTGCACTAATGATTTAAAAATCCGATTAATTATTTTTAACATTGATTTGCTTTTTTAATTACACTCAAGTGAGGTTAAAATATACCACATCATTAACACTTAGCGACTGGGGTAGGGATCAAGGAAAGCGGCATCATTTAGTGAGGCTAGTGAGCTTTCTATTTTGCCAGTCTGATAAATGTCGGAATGTCTAGATAATCATCACGCTGCATATTTTCTTTTCTATAAACATCCACTACAGCATTTAGTTCATGATAACTAACACCAAAAAACGTGAGGCAGTCATTAGGCCATTGATAAATTGTTTTTTTCCTGACGTTCACTATGGTCTGTTAATTTTTGGTACTGTAAAAATTCGCACTCTAAGAACTTAATGAAATCACTATTATTCATAAATCAAATTGCTCAGTCAGCTTTGTTAGAACACTCGGTTTACGTTGAATCCGAACGCATTTATCAAGCTTTATATTCTACCTGTTATTCATCATTTACAAAGATATTTTTTCGATGCTTGTAAATCAGATAATAAGTGTGATATTTCACGAACAGTATAGCAAGAGGTCGTCAACTGTTTCGGTGTTTGCTCTCCTGACCAAAGAAACAAGCAAATCCAACATGAAGCATCAACTGTAGTTTGATGGGTAAAGATATCAAATCTCAGATCTGTTAACACAATATATCCTGGAATATAGCATTCTTATTGCGATTAGCTGTCAACGCTGCTTTGTGTATTGAGAGCTGAAATTTATAGAGGTCATAAATCGTTCAACACAACCTGCCAACTCTGATTAAACCTCGAACAGAAAACTGGCAGGTTGCGCCCTGATTAATTCAGTTTTATTAAGCAATGGCTTGGATACCGCGTGACGGGAAAGCGCAGCAAAGATATCTTCATCGCTCAGCGCTGCCTGCGGGAAGACATCAATACCAAGTTCAGTAAGTTTCGCGGCGACATCCGTTGCGCTTGCAGAGAAAAACAGCGTTGGCAGGTGCGAGTAGCTGCCACGGATACGTTCACCACGCGCCGCCAGGAACTGCTCGGTCAGATTGAAGATGCGCTTTTGGATATCGCACAGAAGGTAGATCCTGCACGCTTACGGCCAGCGGTGCCAGCCAGTCGCAATGCTCACCACGGTAGCTATCCAGCGAACTTTCCAGCGCATGCGCTTGCCCTTCGGCGCATTGAAGACTTTCTGCCAGTACCTGAGAGGCATCAATTACCTCGATATTCAGGTTCAGTCGCCCCTCTTTTTTGAAACGCTCTACGCTTATCGGCGTTAACGCCAGAGGCAGTTCAGTACAGCCCAGCACCACTTTATTGCAGCCGTGGCGCTCGGTTTCAGCGTTGATCACCTCGCATAGCAGGTTCTCCGCCTGTGCCGTGATTTGCGCTGTTTTAATACCAAACTCGCTGTTGTAAATCGCGTCCATCACCTTGGCCTGATTGGCACTGTCCGGTGCAACGCTGTCGAGCCCAAATTCCGCCAGTGCCTTTTGATAAAGGCCAGAGCAAACCAGGCTGGTGACACCCATCACCAGAATGCGTTCTTCACATCCACGCTGGCGTTTGGCTGTTTCGTTGACCATATCGACAAAAGGAACGGGAACATCCGGCGTCAGGGTGCGGAAAAGTTCATGAGCACTGTTGCAAGCAAGCCCCAGCACCGATGCGCCAAGGTGCTGCATAAAACGTAGGGTGAAGGTGGCGGTATCGTGCTTTCTCAGCTCCGGTGCATCGGCCGGCTGCCACTCAACCCCCACTTCTTCCGGTTTGTAGGCCAGGCGTGAATTTCCAAACACCAGGTATTCTGCGCTTTGGTGCTCAGGGTTGGCGGCAATCTTTTCAACCAGATCGACCATGGCTTCATTACCCATGCCGCCGATGATTCCAATTCGTTTCACATTGATTTCCTTACTGCATTATCAATGGCGAGCAATATATCGATAATTCAGAAAGTTACATTTATACGTGTCACGAATCCCACTAAAAGTGTGTGGTTTATAGGGGTTAAAGACGGACACCGCCATCGACGGTCATGACCGCATTGCGCATGGGCAATGAACCGTCTGAAAGCAGGAAGGTAATCGCAGGCACCAGATCGTCAGCGACCAATGCCCGGCCGAGTGGTGTTGATGACAATCCTTCCGCCAATGCTGCAATGTCGTCCTCAGACATGCCAGCCTTAGCCTGAATCTCGGTCAGGGTTACGCCAGGACGGACAGTGTTGATTCTGATACCGCGTCCGGCTAGCTCCACGCTCGCCACACTGGCAATGGCTTCAAGTGCTGCTTTGCTGGCGGTGTACACGACGGTGGAAGGCCAGGTTTTATCCAGCACAACGCTGGATACCATCACCACACTCGCGGGGTTTTTCAGCAGTGGCAAGAGTGATTGCAACGTCAGCAATGGCCCGGCTGCATTAATCGCAAAGGTATGCTTGATGTCATCGGCAGAGATCTCACCGATGGGCTGAGGGAAAAAGACGCCCGCATTTAACACCAGACCGTCGAGGGTAATATCCGCTTGTTTGAGTTGTTCTGCCAAAGCCGTGATGTCCGCCGGGTTGCCGCTGTCGCAGCGAAACGCTTGAATACCGGATTGGGTGGAAACGCGGCGCAACTTTTCTTCATCGCGTCCGGTGACGATAACTGTGCTTCCCTGGACTGCCAGCGTTTTCGCCGTTTCCAGTCCAATGCCCGCTGTGCCACCCGTCACTAAAATCGTTTTGTTTTCCATGATGCTTCCTTGTTCGTGATTGACAGGCTTATCCTAGCGGTTGAATTGTTCGCCTTTTAGTGCCTAATATGGAATCAATTTGTTGCCATAAGGGAAACATTGGCATGGAGCAATTACACCAACAGTTACCGAACATCTACGTGTTCAGATTGGTGAGCGAGCTGGGGAGTTTTCAGGCGGCGGCAAACCAGTTGGGCTTGCCCCGTTCTTCGGTCAGCAAGAAGGTCTCCCAGCTTGAGCAGTATATGGAGCAACGCCTGTTGCAGCGCAGCACACGCAAATTGCGCCTGACGGAAGATGGCCTGCGGCTGATGAATGCAACGGAATCACTCGGTCAACTGGTGGGGGAAACCCGTCATTTGCTGGTGGAAGGCAGGCAGAACCGGCGGGAAGGGTGGTGATCAGCACATCGACACTGATTGGGAGGCAGTACCTCACCCCGCACGTGAAAGCGCTGCGCCAGCGTTTTCCCAAAATCACACTGCAGCTTGATTATTCCGATGACGTGGTTGACCTGTTGGAAGCAGGTGTTGATATTGCTATCCGCACAGGAAAGCTGCCGGACTCGACATTGGTGGCACGCCCGATAGGGACGAAAACCCACGGCACTTTCGCCGCGCCTTCTTACCTTGCCGAACACGGCGAGCCGAAAACGCCACATCAACTCAAAGATCATGACTGCATGGTGTTCAAGAACAACGCCGCAACGATGAACCATTGGCACTTCACTCACCCAAACGGGGAAATCCAGTCCGTTGAAGTGAAAGGTGCCATTGTTGGCAATGATGGCAGGGCGATGGTGGATTTGGCTGTGAAAGGTATAGGCATAGTGACCGTCGACCCGAACACCATTTCAGAAGAAATCGCTCAGGGGAAACTGGTACCGATTCTGACGGAATGGCAAAGCCCTGAAAACAAGCCGGTTCAGTTAGTCTGCTTGGGCCGGGAAACCCGAAGCAAGGCCGTTGATGCAGTGTGGCGTTTTCTGGCGGAGGCACTGTCCGACAATATTTCGCCAGCGATTTCCGTTGACGGAAATTGGGGCAGGCGTGAGTTCAGAATGTCAGTAGGTTGAGGCGATATATGTGCCTTGAAATGCTCGATTGGTTGTGATGAGAGTTTTTGGATTGCAGCAGATCGCAAAGGCATTCTTGCTATTCCGTGTTTGAAATCCCTTTCCTGTTCAGTCATTTCTTTCCTTTTCCATCTCCATCTCATTCACCCCTAAAAGTTTTCTCGCTGTATTTACCATTATGCCAAATGAAAACTGCTCTGGGATATCTTGCTCTTTGGCGAGTTTCTGGAATTCAGCGTTTAGCTCATCCGCTTTTTGAGTGTCAGGTGCGGCGATCAGGTAGGGAGTTTGGTAGATGTAATAAAGGGTCGCGATTGCCAATAAAGAGCCATTTGATTGCGCGTTGTTCAACAGGTCTAAATAGGCATTCACATCTTGGTCATGCTCTTTTTCGTAGTAAGCAATCAAAAACAGGTAAAACCATGCATCACCTGCTTGTTTTCCGTTTATGAGTTGGAGAAACGTTTCTTTGGCGAGTGGATAGCCGCGACTGTGGTTTTCCACCATGATTTTCTTGGCAAGCTGGATTTGCAGAGCGTCGGGCGACTCACTGGCACAGACAGTGGGTGCTCCGTATATCAGCGCTAATAGCAGTAAGACTTTGCTGCTTGAACTTTTCACTATGGTTAAACCCGCTTCCTCATCCCTAAGTTAATGATACAAGAGTGTGAGGCATCCCATTCGAGCTAACCGTATTGAATCTGAAATTCCCGAATAGTTTCCCAACCCAATCGCATCTCACTGTGAAGATGAATGCCGTCGCAAAACGAGATGATATCAGGTTGCTCAATAAAGCATTTCCAGCATCTGGGATCTCAAGAAAACAATCACATAGCATTCCAATTTATGCTCTCCAACACCTTCCACGCCGCGCTATATAGGCAACCACTGGGAACGTTGAGGAGAAAACATGAACCCAATTGAGCAACAGATCGCCAAATGGAGCCTGAAAGAGAAAGTCGGGCAACTCTTTATTCTGGCGTTTCCCGGAAAGACGGCAGACACCGCCGCCCAGATGATCGCTGAATATAACCTCGGCGGTTGTTACCTCAGTCAGGACAATGCCGAAACCTTCGAAGAAGCACACGCACTAAACCAAGGTTTGGATGCCTTGCTGGAGCAACATGATCGCTTACCGCTGCTCTTGGGTGTCGATCAGGAAGGTGCGTGGGGCGTGCTGGTGGGCGAGTCCACGACAGGTCCTGGCAACCTGGCGCTGGGCGTGGCTGAAGACGTGGGCGGTACTGCCAATATGTACCGTGTATATGGCGAGGAGATGCGAAGCGCAGGCTTTAACTGCATTCTGGGCCCGTGTTGCGACGTTAACTTAAACCCGGCATCACCGATTATTGATACCCGCTCATTTGGCGATGTGCCGAGCAAAGTGAGCGCCCATTCCGCGGCGGCGGTGAAAGGGTTGCATCAAGGTGACATCGTTGCGTGTGCCAAACACTTCCCAGGACATGGCGATACCCACGGTGACACCCACCGGGAAATCCCACGGGTGGATAAATCTTACGACGAACTGAAAGCCAACGATCTTGCGCCATTTCAGGCAGCGATTGATGCGGGTGTCGACCTCATCATGACCAGCCATATTCTCTATCCTCAACTGGATGATTCAGCCCTGCAACCTTGTCCCCGGTGATCCTGCAAAATGTTTTGCGTGGGGATATGGGCTTTGAAGGCATCATCATTTCAGACAGCATGAACATGGGCGCCATCCAGAATCACTACCAGCCTGTTGATGCCGCTGTGAAGGCGATGAAAGCGGGCATTACCATGATCATGCTTTCGGAAGAGCACTATGATCACTCCGATGCTTATCTTGATAAACAACTGGCGATGATCCACGGCCTGATTGATGCGGTGGAAACTGGCGAGCTGGCAGAATCCGTGATTGATGATGCGGTAAAACGCGTTGTTGCATTCAAGCTGGCGAAACTGGTTCCACAAACGCTTTACCAGCCATTCTCGTTTGCAGATAACCAAGAAGTTGCTCAACAGGCAGCGAATGAGGGTGTGGTGTGGCTGCGTGGTGGCCTCAAAGACGTTGCCGACAAGCCGCTTTACCTTTTGAACGCCACACCAAAATCGAGCTATCACAACCTGATGAACCCGCGCGGAATCGGCCCCAATCAAGCGCAACCGGCATTTGACGCTTTCCGCGATGAACTGGCCAAGCTGCACATCCACTGTCAGGTCGTCACTAAAGACACGCTGCCAAACCTGGATGATGGCTATCTGGTGGTCGTCACCGAAAACCACCCACTTCCGGGTGAAGATTTTGATCAGGTAGAAGCGAAACAAACGGTGCAGCAACTGAGCCGAGATTTCAGCAACCTTGTCGTTGTTGGTCTGCGAAGCCTTACGATGCCTTGGAATACCCGGATGTGGTGAACTACCTTTGCGCCCATTCACCAAGCCGGAAAGTGCAGTCGCAGCAGCGCGGGTATTGTTGTCGAAGCAAGCGGCTTCGACAGGGGTGGCTGTGAGCCGAGTGAGCTGATTAGCGATAGACAATTGAGAGAGGCGCGGTGCCTCTCTCTTTTCTATCCATACACCCGCCCAATCCTCTCAATCAGCCGCCGGACTTCAGGCAAATATCGGTCTTTATGATGGATCACCAGCCACTGGTCGTGACTTAGCTCGTCAATAACGTCGCCTTTTTGCACCAATTGCGGGTAGCGGTTGCCGATAAAGGTGGGAAGCAGCGCGATGCCTTTGCCTGATAGCGCCAAATCCAGACTGTTTCTCGGTGCGCTGACTTCGACAAGCACATTGTCGCCCGCGGTTTTTGCAAGCCAGCGGGAAGATGGGGTATCGGCCAGCGTTTTTATCCATCGTTCGGGGGCGCTTTCGGTGCTGAATGCTGCAAACTCAATGCGCATCAGTTTTCGACAGACGAGGTTTTCTTCCAACGGACGCTGGTTGCGAAAGCCAATCACCACCTCGCGGTGAGAAATATCCAACACTTTTTCCGAAGCAATAAACCGGATGCAGCAGTCTGGCGGTGAGCCGGAAAGCTCGTCGATATGATCCAGCAGATACAAAGTCGTCCAGGTGCCGGCGGAGAGCTTTATCAAGGGAAGCTGACGCTTTTGCGAAGGCATCGTGAGTTGGTGAAGCTTTCCTTCGACCCCCTGAAGCTCGTCAAGCAGCGCTTTCCCTTCTGCGAGAAGTTCATAGCCCCGGTCATGGCGGGCAAACAATTCACAGCCCAAGGCTTTTTCCAACGCATACATTCTTCTGCCCAGCGTTGCGGGGCTTTTGCCTGCTACTCTGGCGGCGTTGGATAATCCACCTTCACGCGCGACGGCGAGAAAGAGCTGCAGATCGTTCCAGTCCACTTGCTTTTCGTTCATGAAAAGACCTTGTCATTCTGTTTCGTTGATGAAATGTGCCATTCCCCTAGTCTAGGAAACGAACAGGCAATGCAGCGTCCCAACTCAGGGACGGCATTCAACGGGAAGAGGAAGTGACAATGAATGACAAGACATTATTAACTGGGCTAACCCATAATCCGCTCGGACGCACAGGCCCCATCGTGTCGCGCTTTGCGCTGGGTACCATGACCTTTGGCAGCGAAACGTCAGAGAAGGAGGCGTTCAATCAGCTTGATCTCTTTGTCGAGCACTGCGGCAATTTTATCGATACCGCAGATGTGTACAGCGGCGGAGGCTCTGAAACTATCATCGGCAAATGGGGCAAAGCGAGAGGGGGCTGGACGACCTAATTATCGCCACCAAAGGCCGATTCGCGCCGCCAGCGGGCAGTTTCGGCGCTTCAAGGCGCAGCCTTACCCGCTCAGTGGAAGCCTGCCTGAAAAGGCTACAAATGGAAGCGATTGATGTGTATTACATCCACGGCTGGGACAAAGACACGGACATTCTGGAAACCCTATCGACGCTGGACGATTTGGTTCGAAGCGGCAAAATCCATTACACCGCTTGGTCAAACCTGACAGGGTGGCAGTTGCAGCGAATCATTACCACCGCAAGAGCCTATAACCTTCCAGTACCCACAGCGCTGCAACCCCAATACAGCCTGCTTGAGCGCGGCATTGAATGGGAAGTGCTGCCGTGTTGTCTGGAAGAGGGAGTTGGCCTCGCGCCATGGTCACCGCTGGCAGGTGGCTGGCTGACAGGAAAATACAACGCCGACATCAGACCAACAGGCGCAACCCGTTTAGGCGAAGACCCAAACCGTGGCGTCGAAGCCTACGATATCCGCAACACCGAGAAGACGCACCGCGTGTTGGCCGTACTTGCTGATATTGCCAAACAACACCAACGCCCAATGTCAGATATTGCTTTGGCATGGCTCGGCGCAAAACCCGGTGTGTCATCCATCCTGCTCGGCGCAAGAACAACGCAACAGCTAAAAGCGAACCTCGCCGCCGTGAATGTCACCTTGCCAGACAAACATATCGCAGAGCTGGATGCGGTTTCCGCGCCGGGTTTACCTGCTTATCCGTATGGGTTTCAGGAGCCTTGGTCAGGGATGGAAGTTTGGGAGAAATTGGGGACGAGGTGATTGGAGGTTTTGGGTTCTTTCAAGCTTATAGCATTCGGCTTTGAAAAAAGAAGCGAGCCCTTAAATTCCACTCTGGGTTCGCTCAAAAGCAATGAATACGTTAAAATATAATCAATTAACAGCAAAGGCTTTTCATCATGAAAAATACAGAAGCCCCTAAGAATACAAAAAAAACGTCCCGCAATTTCTCTCCGAAACTGAGTAACTTGGAAGTGAGCCTGTCTTATGAAGGACTTAGCTTGAAGGCAAAAAACAAAAGTCCTTGGAGGAAACTGAAACGTCAGTATGCGAGATAAATACGGCGTTCACCAAGACCCTCACTGCTACAGTGACTCTGACGTACTGAAAAACTTACTAAATATCCGCGATGCCGATGCTCTTGCAGAGGCTGAGGCGGAGTTTGTTCGCTTCAGGTATATGGAGTACATCAGTGAAGCAGAATCTTTAGAAGATTTCACCCTAGACCATTTCTTGAATTTGCATCGTGTGCTTTTCCAGGATATTTATCCGTGGGCAGGTCAGCTCCGTGACGTTGATATTTCAAAAGGCGATACTCGATTTTGTGCTTGTCAGTTCATCAAAACCGAACTGATTAAACAGCTTGCGAGAATTCCAGCTCTTCGTGATTGTTTAGATAGAGAAGCAGTTGTCGAACTCACCTCTGATATTTTCTGTGAGATAAATGTCATTCACCCTTTTCGTGAAGGTAATGGGCGTTCGACCCGATTTTTCTTTGAAGAGTTACTGTTCGTAACTGGCTACGAAATCTCGTGGCCTGCTATTACCCAAGAGGAATGGATAAAAGCGAATATTGAGGGTTTCTATGGCGACGTTAAGGGGCTTAGGACTATTTTTGATCAAGCCATTCAGAGTCGATCGTAATACGTTCAATCATTCAGCTGTGCAGTAATTAGAGGTTGCCACATATTCGGTTGGTGACCAAAAGCCCTCCGACACTCTCGCATCAAAGGGCTTCAATAACTCGCTAACGCAAAGTCTTATAAAAACTTTTCCAGCATCATTTCATCAATGTATTCGCCATTAATCTTGGCGTGTTTTTTCGCGGTACCTGCGATGTCGAAACCTTGCTTTAGGTAGGCATCAATCGCGGCTTGGTTGTCGGCGCGGATGTTGGCAATCAGCTTTTCAAAACCGCGGGCTTTGGCGGTTTCAAAGGTACTGGCGAACAGGGCGGAGGCGACACCTTGCTGGCGGCTGGCTTGTTCGACGTAAGTGGTGAGAATGCCGACGTGGTCGAGTGCGCGGGTGTAGCTCGCGAACGGTTCGACGGTTTGGTAGCCGACCACTTTTGCTGTGTCCGTGTTTTGTGCCACCAGAAACACGCCGTTTACCGGGAAATACTGAATAAAGAAGCTCTGGTCAGAGGCGGAAAAAGGCGTATCCAGCAGGGTGGATTTTCCGTCCTGAATGATTGGATTGATTACGTCGGTGATGGCGTTGGCATCGGAAGGCAGTACGTTTCTGATGGTAATGTTCATGGTTTTCAGTGTGTCTGGAAATTTTCGTCGAAGCGTAGCGCAGATAGGTTGCGCCACGCCAGTTAATTTAATGTCAGGATTGTTTATCCAAAGATCACCCGGTTAAACAGCCGTCTTTCGACTTCTGCATCTGCGACATCCATAGGCGCAAAGGTGACGACTTGCCCGGGCTGGCGCTGCGAAAGTTGTCCAGCTCCAAGGCTGCTTAAACAACCGATTTTCGGGTAACCGCCAATGGTTTGCCTGTCTTTCATCAGCACAATCGGCTGGCCGTCATTGGGGATTTGAATCGCCCCAAAGGCAATCCCTTCCGAGATAATGCCGCTGAGCTGGCTTTTGATTGGCGTACCGGAAAGGCGATACCCCATGCGGTCGATATTCTGGCTCACTTCATAGCGACTGGTGTAAAAGGTCATCTGCTCGTCGTGAGTGAATGAGGCATTCTGGTAAGCGGGCATGACGCCTAGTTCCAGAGGAGCGTCGTAATCCGGGATTGTCCATCTCGGAGCACGGCTTTCGATGACGTCTTTATTTGGCGTAAACGGCAGTGTATCGCCTTTTTTCAGTGCCTCGCCTATGCCATTTAAACCACCCAGTTGTTCCCGTTTGACCGTCGCGCAGCTTCCGAGTTTTGGTTCGCAGTTAAACCCACCGGACACCGCAAGATAGGCGCGAAGGCCGGATTTCGGCGCGCCAAATGCCAGCACATCGCCAGGTTTAATGGCGTAAGTCAGCCAGGGCTGTATCGCTTTGTCGTTCAGGGTCGCAGCCAAATCAGCACCCGTAATCGCAACCGTCGTCGGCGCGTTGGCTTTCAACGCGAGCTGACCAAAAGTAATTTCCAGCTGCGTGGCATCGGGTTTGTTTCCTAATAGACGGTTCGCCCAGTAAAAGGCGTGTTCGTCCATTGGCCCACCAGTGGTGATGCCAAGGTGCTGGAAACCGAAGCGGCCGCTGTCTTGCAACAGTGCCAGCATGCCGGGTTTGATCACGTCGAAACTCATAACACACCGCCTTGTGCCAGAAACTCTTCCTTGTCGATGGGGCGGAATCTCACCCTGTTACCGACGTTGACGCGGGCGAGGGATTCACTGTCCCAATCCACCATATTGAGTGGCGTACGGCCGATGATTTGCCAGCCGCCCGGTGTGCTGCTGGGGTATATCGCGGTCTGGTTATCCGCTAGTCCCACGCTGCCCGTGGGCACTTTGAGGCGCGGGGTCGATTTGCGCGGCATGACAATCGCATCGTCCAGACTGCCAAGGTAGGCAAAACCAGGGCTAAACCCAATCGCGTACACGCGGTACTCGCGCTCGCTATGAAGCTTGATCACAGCTTCAGCATCCAGTCCGGTTTTATCGCACACATCAGCAATATCCAGTGCCACTTCTTCGCCGTAATAGACTGGGATTTCTACCACCACACTGTCGCTGTCATCACTTGTCGCATCCACCTCGCTTTCCAATGAGTGACGGATTCGTTTGATGATGTCGAAACGGTCTGTGCGGTGCAGGTCGAAACTGACCAGCATCGAGTTGTAAGACGGGATGATGTCGGTGATGAGATCACCCAGCCCCGCTTTCACCTGATAGATAGCGCGGTTCACCTCAGCGGCAATCGCGTCATCAATCCTGTCTCCGAAATACACAATCAATGTCTGTTCATTGACTGCCTCAATTCGCGCCATTTGCCCTCCATTGCGTCAGCGCCTGAGCCACGGCGGAAGCGTGTGGGCCGTCGCCATGAATGCAAAGTGTGTCAGCCTCAACCTTGAGGGTTTTGCCACTTAGGGTAGTGACAGTGCCAGCATCAACGATTTGTTGAACCTGCTTGAGAATGGCGTCAGCACTGCCATGCACTGCGCCTTCAATGCGGCGGTCAACCAAAAAGCCTTCGTCGTCGTAAGCGCGGTCTGAGAAAGCTTCAAACATGAGTTCGATGCCGACTTCTTTCGCCAACGACAGTAAAGGCTGACGGTTCGGGATAGCCATCACCACCAGAGGACAGCCGGGCGCAGCATCTTTCACCGCGCGCATCACGGTTTTCAGCACCGCCATGTCTTTCATCATGGTGTTGTAGAGTGCACCGTGGGGTTTGACGTAATCCACAATCGCTTTTTGCTGACGGCAAATGCCACGCAATGCGCCGATTTGATAGCCAAGCCAGGCGTAAAGTTCTTCTTCTGTGCAATCAAATTTGCGGCGGCCAAATCCCATGAGATCCGGGTAGCCGGGGTGCGCGCCAATCGACACGCCGTGTTTACGCGCTAGTTCGACCGTCTTTTGCATGGTGACAGGGTCAGAGGCGTGAAAGCCGCAGGCGATGCTCGCCATATCGACACAGGGCATCACTTCGGCATCTTTGCCCATGGTCCAGGCACCGAAGCTTTCTCCCATATCGCAGTTCAGTTTCATGGATAAATCCTTTTTCAATTAGCCGGTTAACGCTGGCTCATGGTCGTCGGCAGATAGGTCACAATGTCTGGAAAAACCGTGATCAACACTAACCCCAGGAGGATCAGCATGAAAAACGGGAAGGCAGCCTTTGCGACATACAGGATGTTTTTGCCCGTGAGCGCTTGAATAACGAACAGGTTGAAACCCACTGGCGGCGTGATTTGAGAAAGTTCCACCACCAACACGATAAAGATGCCGAACCAGAGCAGGTCAATGCCCGCTTGCTGCACCATGGGCAACACCACGCAACCGTCAGTACCACCACGGAAATGCCATCAAGGAAGCAGCCGAGCACCACAAACAGAATGGTGAGGTAGAGCAGCAGTTCAAACGGAGATAGTGACATCGCGGCAATCCACTCCGCCAGTGCGCGTGGAATGCCCAGGAAGCCCATCGCCAGTGTCAGGAAGTGCGCACCGACCAGAATAAAGCCGATCATACAGGCGCTTTTTACTGCACCGAGCAGGCTTTCAATAAAGCTTTGGCGGGTGAGTGATCCGGTCAGCTTTGCCAGCACCATAGCCCCGAAGACACCGAGTGCAGCCGCTTCGGTGGGCGTGGTAAATCCGCCATAGATAGAACCCAGCACAAAACCAATTAGTGCAACGATAGGGATGAGCTTTTTCAGCGCTTTGATACGCACTGACCAGGTGATGTCGCTACTGCTGTGTTGCGGCACCTGATCTTTGTTCATCAGCGCCCAGATGGTGGTATAGCCGACAAACAGCACCATCAGCATGATGCCGGGCAGGGCCCCTGCAATGAACAGGCGGCCAATCGACACTTCTGCCGCCACGCCGTACACAATCAAAATGATGGATGGCGGGATCAGAAGCCCGAGCGTACCGGAACCGGCCAGCGTACCCACGGCCATTTTTTCGCTGTAACCCTGCGCTTTTAGCTCAGGCAGCGTCATGCGGCCAATAGTCGCGGCAGTCGCTGCCGACGAGCCGGACACCGCAGCGAAAATCCCGCAGCTTAGTACGTTTACGTGCAGCAGTTTGCCGGGAAAGCTGCTTAGCCATGGAGACAAGCCTTTGAACAAATCTTCGGAAAGGCGGGTTCGGAACAGAAGTTCACCCATCCAGATAAACATCGGCAGTGCAGTGAGCGACCAACTGGTGCTGGCGCCCCAGCTCGATGACGCGAACAGCAGGCCGATCTGCTCGTTGCCGGTAAAGTAGAGGCCAATTACGCCGACGCCAATCAGGGCGAGGGAAACCCACAGCCCAGCGGCCAGAAACAGCAGCATAGAGGCGGCGAGGATAAAGGAAATGGTGGTCATGTCTGTCATTGGGCACGCTCCCCGTCTTTTTCTACGTCACTTGATTCGGGAAGGTCGAGCGAGACTTCTTCACCTTCGAGCAGTTTGTAGTGCGGTGTAATGCCGCGGATGTTTTCAATCAGGCTGTCGAGTACCGCAAGGTTGAAGGCAATCATGCCGAGGGCAACAGGCACCTGCGGGATCCAAAGCGGGATCGGTATATAGCCGTGGGTGACTTCCTCAAAATCGTAGGACTCCCACACCATGTAGGTGCAGTAGTAGCTGGCAAAGCACAGCAGCAGGAAGGCGACGGTCAGCACGACGGTTTCCAACGGGCGTTGCCATGCTTCCGGCAGACGCTGTATGGCGAGGTTAACGCGAATGTGGCCGCTTCATGAAAGGTGTAAGCCAGACCAAAAAAGGTGGAGGCGGCAAGGGCATAGCCGGAGAAATCTTCTGCAGAGGGGACAATAAAGCCCGCCATGCGTCCGATAATCTGTGCAAGGATGATCAGCATGATCAACACGATAAAGAAACCGGACAGGCCGCCCGACAACAGGTAGAGAGCTCGTTTCATAGTAATTCGTCCCATCAGGCGTAGCTCGGTATTCGGTAGCAACAGGACGTTGCTTGTTTAACCCTCCCCAAATCCGTTTTCAGGGGAGGGTTTCTGTACTCAAGAAAAATGATTTAGTGAGCAATTACTTACTGGCGATAAGCCTTAAGCACAGGCGTCAGTGCCTGCGGATTTTCCGTTTCCCACTCTTCGGTCATGGTCACGCCAATCGCCTGCAGTTCATTGAGGAGTTGCTCAGAAGGCTTGGTCACTGTGATGCCATTGTCTGACAGCGTTTTGGTGTCTTTGGCTTCCTGTGCGACCACTTCATCCCAACCGCGCGCTTCGGCTTTTGCAGCGGCGTCCAGAATCGCTTTTTGGGTCTCTTTATCCAAACGTTTGAATGCACGCTTGTTCACGACCACGAAGTTTTTAGGGATCCAAGCTTTGATTTCAGTGAAGTCACTTAGGTAGTCCCACGCCTGACCGTTCGCGCCGGTAGAAGGCGAGGTGATCATGGCGTCGATAATGCCGGTGCTGAATGCCTGCGGAATATCTGGCACCTGAACCGTGGTTGGGGTGGTGTTCATCAGATCAGCCAGACGGGAAGTTGAAGGACTGTAAGCACGCATCTTGGTGCCTGCGATGTCAGCCAGTGAGTTCACGGGTTTTTTGGTGTACAGGCTTTGCGCTGGCCATGGCACTGTGTACAGCAGCATCAGGCCTTCTTTGTTCAGTTGTTTTTCGATTTCAGGCTTGGCGGCTTCCCACAGCTTGTGGGCTTGTTCGTAGTCCGTGGCAAGGAAAGGAATGTTGTCGTGCTTAAAAATAGGGTGGGTATTACCATGATGCCAATGAACACTTCGCCCAGTTGAACCTGTCCGGTACGCACGGCACGTGGAATTTCAGGGTGCTTGATCAAAGACGCACCAGAATGCACTTTGATATCCAGCTCGCCGCCAGTGGACTCTTTGATATCCTCAGCGAAACCGTAGGCAATTTGCGTCGGCAGGTTGGCATCACCATAAGGGGTTGGCATGTTCCATTGCGCCGCGAGCGTGGAAGGTGCAGTCATGGCGGCGGCAGTAAATGCCATCGCAGGTAGCAGGGTTTTCAACAACTTCATAGGAAGTCTCCTTTTAATGGGGCATTGCCCCTTTCGTCCTAAAAAATTCGTGATTAAAGAATAGAGAGTTGTTCGTTGCTTAAATCTGTCACCAGCATTTTGCCGGGAGCATGGGTAATGGCGATGGGCGGTTTGGCGTTAGCAATGGCTAACTGCGGTGTCACGCCACACGCCCAGAACACAGGAACCTCGCCTTCTCTGAGCGGCACAGGATCGCCAAAATCCGGTTTGGAAATGTCGCTGATCCCAATCGCTTCAGGGAAACCAAGATGCACTGGGGCACCGTGGGATTTTGGATAACGGGTGGTGATTTGTACTGCGCGAATCGCATCTGCCGGTTTAAACGGGCGCATGGAAACCACCATGTTGCCGCTGAAACGCGCGCTCGGCTGTGTGGCGATATTGGTTCGGTACATGGACACGTTGGCTTGACAGTCGATATTGCGAAGGGAAAGCCCCGCACGAATCAACGCATCTTCAAACGAGAAGGAGCAGCCGAGCACAAATGTCACCATGTCGTCTTGCCAGAGATGTCTGATATCGGTGGCAGAGTCGCAAAACACACCGTCACGAAACACGCGGTATTCCGGTACATCGGTACGGATATCAATGTCATCTCCCAGAGTATCGAGCAGCGGCTCGCCGGGTGCAGACACCGCCAGAAGAGGGCAAATGACCGGGTTTTTCTGACAGAACACCAGAAAGTCGTCCGCCCACTCTTTGGGCAGGATAACGATATTGCCCTGCGCTAACCCTGGCGCAAAGCCGCTGGTGGGGCCGGTAAACTTGCCTTGCCGTGCCAGCATCCGTACTTCACGTGCCTGATTGACCGAGGCTTCGTGGTGGTTAGATGTCACCGGCTTTTCCTTTCTCGCAACTTGCGTCATGGCTTCCTTGTCTCCGCCTGATACCTTTAGTGTTAACTAAATGTTGCAGGAAGGTGTCATTTCGTCCAATTATAGTTTTTTACCTTTTCCGATAAACAAAGCTTATCGGTACTGTGATGCCCGTTAGGATGCATACTCTGTGAACGGCCAATTTTGTGTGAGCTAGCCAATGTGCTTTGCGTAGTAACCCTCTGATACACATCCAACTTTATGAATAAACTCGCTTTGTCTCGGCTTTGTTAAGCATTCCGGTCAGCCCTGTACATAAAATTGCAGTCAACCCCCTGCGCCATTTCAGGGCGGGAACCGCTACCCAAAAGATGCAACACCATCCAGATTTCGCATCCGAATGGCGCACAAACTCATGCTTCCGTCACAAGAGAATTTAAAAAAATGTGACGTTTGGAAGGAGGTATCTATGATTCATTCTCCGCCAGGACAAAAACTTATCGTGCTTTTTGATGGCACCTGGAACGACCCGCAAGATCAAACCAACGTTTATCTCTTATCCCAGTGCATCCAGCCTTTCGACAGCAATGGTCTCCGCCAACGCTTCTTCTACGATCCTGGTGTCGGGACATCGCGCTTTACCCGTTTTCTTGGTGGCACAACGGGATGGGGATTGACGGAAAACCTGATGCAGGGCTACGAATGGTTGGCCAAGCACTATCACGGCGGCGAAGAAATCTGGATCTTTGGATTTAGCGCGGTGCGTATACGGCGCGCAGTTTGGGCGGGTTAATACGCAAATGTGGCCTGCTGAAAACCACCACCCCGGCGTTGCTGAAACAAGCAATAAGCTGTATCGCAACAAATCGCTGTCACCCAATGCCAAAGAGTGTATTGCGTTCCGTGAAGCCTACAGTGATTCAGTAAAAGTCCATTTCCTTGGTGTTTGGGATACGGTCGGCGCATTGGGTGTTCCCGGCACCTTCTTTTCAGAGCGCGGCATGTTCGCCTGGCACGATACAAAGCTATCTTCTTGGGTGACCAATGCCTTTCACGCTGTCGCACTGGATGAACACCGCGCCGCGTATGACACAGCACTTTGGGTGCAACCGGAAAACACAGACACGCCGAGGAAAATAGGAAACGTTGAGCAGCGCTGGTTTATCGGTGCTCATGCCAATGTCGGTGGGGGTTATGAGAACGATGAACTCAAGTTTATCCCGTTCAAATGGATAGCAGAAAAAGCGCAGCTCAAAGGGCTGTCACTTGATTTCAGTCACCTAAAGATTGAAGACGAAGCCTGGCGGGCAGAGCCGCGGGATTCATTCGAGGAGTTTTTAAGCGGCTACTACGCCAAATTTCAACGTCTGCGCGGCAATGGTGACGATCAGGGCGCTTTTACCGCGCTATCAAAGGCCGAAAAGCCGGTCATGAGGCAGTAAATGTCACTATTGATGAATCCGTCTGGCAGAAATGGCACGCCGACGGCTATCGGCCACAAACCATTGTCAACGCCAGGCTAAGCCCGACAGTGAAAGAGGTGGAAGAGGTTTCTTGAGCATGTTGGAACAAACGTCGACGTAGCGTTTACGTCAGTAACCCTCCTCTTGAAAAGGGGAGGGGAAAATAACGTTTAGTTCCAGTACCCAAATGTGGAGGCTTTCGGTTCCTCCCCCTTTTCAAGGGGGAGGTTAGGGAGGGGGTTGCTCCCACATTCCTCAAATCTCTGCCGAGATGGCATTAAGAACGCTTTCAGTTTCTTCCATGACTTGTCTATTGGTGAACCTCATTACTTTCAGCCCTAGAGACAACATGAATGCATCGCGTTGTTTATCCTTTTCGGGCGTATGACCAACAAAATGAGACTCGCATCTACCTCAATAACAAGCTTCTTTTGAGGGCAATAAAAATCGACAATGTAGCATCCGATGCCATGCTGTCTGCGAAATTTGGCACCTAACTGATTGCTACGAATATGCCGCCATAGAACGAGTTCTGGCTCAGGCATATTTGACCGAAGTTTCTGGCGATTTTTCGTTGAATTTGGGGTGTTGAATACTTTTTCATCCATGAACGAGTAGTTTTTCCTTTCCGAATATGAAGCTTAGTTGTGGAGCCAGTTACCACAACCCCACCCTAACCCTCCCCTTGAAAAGGGGAGGGAACAAAGAGCAGAAGACGGTAGTTTAAGTTAATGCGTTGATTGATTCCCATGCATCGCCGCGACTTCAACCGCAAGCTTGGCGGCTTCTTCTGCGGCGCCGTTCATGGGGGCGCGCAGGTAGGAAGCTGTGAAGCCAAGTGGCGATGGCGACCAGTCGCATTGAACCTGTTTGAGGTTTCCCTTTTCGATTTCAGGTTGGGCAATCAGTGTAGGTAAGGTCGCTAGCCCCAATCCATCCTGTGTCATGCGTAAACAGGCTGACAGAGAACTTGAGGTGAAAAAGCGGACGTTCGCTGCCTGAGCTTGGGTAAACCGTTCTTTGATTTCCCCAAACGGCTGAGTGTTACGTGCATAAGTGATGATGGGAAATTCAGCGAGTTCAGCCAGCGACAAGGTTTCGTCCCGGATTGGCAGTGATGCATTCGCCACCCACACCAGTGGGTAACGGCATAGTGCCATATTCTGCACCGAAGGCTCTGAAACAGGCCCCATCAGAAACGCCAAATCTAACGTCCGCTCCAACAAGTCGTGGCGAAGGTTGGAAGTGACATCCACAGTAATGTCGATATCCAGCCTTGGAACTTTTCGTTGAAGCTTCGCAGAAACTGGGTCAGCCAGGTGTGAACCACTGTCTCCGAAATCCCCAGCGCAAGGTGCCTGTAAACAGCGCATTGTTCTCGGCTCGGCGTTGGAACTGATCCGCCGAGCGCAGCATTTTCTCCGCATAAGGCAAGAGTTCCCGCCCTTTGGCTGTCAGGGTGACCGGTGAGGCTTCGCGGTCGAACAGGATCACCCCTAACTCTTTTTCAAGGCTGGCGATTCGCGAGGAAATGGCAGGTTGGGTGGTGAACTGCTGCTCGGCGGCTTTCCGAAAGCTGCGCAAAGTGGCGACAAGGACAAAAGTCTCGATACGTTTCAGGTTCATGCTTGGCTCGGGTTACTGCGTTTACACCAAAGATAGAGCATAAATGACGGTTTAAAGGGAGCGGTACGCCATAAAGTGAACCTTCAACTAGCTATGCATATTTCCTGCATGAATTTTTGTGGCGAAGTTCAGGGAATTGGAACGATTACTTTCTCTATCTTCCATGCTGAGACTACTATCGGCGCGTGACACACGGAAGCTAGACGGTAACAGTTCCTCTAAAAGGTGGCCTTAAACAGATGAAATTTCGCTTTCCCATCATAATCATTGATGAAGACTTCCGCTCAGAGAATATCTCTGGGTCGGGCATTCGGGACCTTGCTGAAGCCATCAGCAAGGAGGGCATGGAAGTGGTCGGTTTGACCAGTTACGGCGATCTCACCGCGTTCGCGCAGCAGGCGAGTAGAGCGTCCTGTTTCATTGTCTCGATAGACGATGAAGAGTTTGATATTCACGACGAGCATGACGCTAATATCGCGCTGAATGCGGTGCGTAACTTCCTCAATGAAGTGCGAAAGCGCAACAGCAATATTCCGGTATTCCTTTACGGCGAAACCCGTACCTCGCGCCATATTCCTAACGATATCCTGCGTGAACTGCATGGCTTTATTCACATGTTCGAAGACACGCCCGAGTTTGTGGCGCGCCATATCATCCGTGAAGCCAATAAATACCTCGATTCACTGGCACCGCCATTTTTCAATGCGCTGATGGATTACGCCAGTGACAGCTCTTATTCCTGGCATTGTCCGGGGCACTCCGGCGGTGTGGCTTTCCTGAAAAGCCCTGTTGGGCAGATGTTCCACCAGTTCTTTGGCGAAAATATGCTGCGCGCCGATGTTTGTAATTCGGTCGATGAGCTGGGGCAGCTGCTGGACCATACCGGCCCTGTGTATGACAGCGAAGAAAATGCGGCGCGTATTTTTGGCTGTGATCATCTGTTTTTCGTAACCAACGGGACCTCGACTTCAAACAAAGTGGTGTGGCATTCCACCGTTGCGCCGGGGGATGTGGTGGTGGTCGACAGAAACTGCCATAAATCGATCCTGCACTCGATCATCATGACAGGCGCTATCCCTGTATTCCTGACCCCGACCCGCAACCACTACGGCATTATCGGGCCTATCCCGAAAGCGGAATTTGAGCCTGAAGCGATCCGAAAGAAAATCGAAAGTCACCCTTTTGCCAGCAAAGCCAAAAACAAAAAGCCGCGCATCCTGACGATTACCCAAAGCACCTATGACGGCGTGCTGTATAACGTGGAGGAAATCAAAGGATTGCTGGGTTCGACCATTGATACCCTTCACTTTGATGAAGCCTGGCTACCGCACGCGGCATTCCACCACTTCTACCACAACATGCATGCTATCGCGTCTGATCGCCCGCGCTCTGAAGAAGCCTTGGTGTTTGCTACCCAATCGACTCACAAACTGTTGGCAGGCTTGTCTCAGGCATCGCAAATTCTGGTGCAGGACAGCCAGATCCGTAAGCTTGATACCCACCGCTTCAACGAATCCTACCTGATGCACTCCTCAACCAGCCCGCAATACGCGATTATTGCGTCCTGTGACGTGGCTGCCGCCATGATGGAGCCTCCGGGCGGCACAGCATTGGTGGAAGAGTCCATTCTGGAAGCAATCGACTTCCGTCGCGCAATGCACAAAGTGGATGAAGAGTTTGGCGATGATTGGTGGTTTAAGGTCTGGGGGCCAGACAATCTTGGCGATGAAGGTATTGGCGAGCGCGATGACTGGGTGATCCACACGGACGACAAATGGCATGGATTTGGTCAGATTGAGTCTGGCTTTAATATGCTCGACCCGATCAAGGCGACCATTATCAACCCCGGTTTGGATGTGGACGGTAACTTCGATGATATCGGTATTCCGGCCTCTATCGTCAGCAAGTATCTGGCAGAGCACGGCATCATCATTGAAAAAACTGGGCTGTATTCCTTCTTTATCATGTTCACCATCGGCATCACTAAAGGTCGCTGGAACTCGATGGTGACGGAGCTTCAGCAGTTCAAAGATGACTACGACCAAAACCTGCCACTTTGGCGTGTTATGCCTGAATTTGCGGGTAAACATCCTCGCTATAGCAAAGTCGGTTTGCGCGATCTGTGTACTGACATTCACAACGTGTACAAAGAGTACGATCTGGCAAAAATCACCACGGACATGTACTTGTCGAATATTGAACCTGCGATGACGCCAAGTGATGCCTGGGCGCAAATGGCACACCGCCAGATTCAGCGTGTTGCGATTGATGAGCTGGAAGGGCGCATTACTGCGATGCTGGTAACGCCTTATCCGCCGGGCATTCCGCTATTGATCCCAGGTGAGAAGTTCAACAAAACCATCGTTCGTTACCTGCAGTTTGTGCGTGATTTCAACACCCGTTTCCCAGGTTTTGAAACCGATGTTCACGGTCTGGTGCGTGAACATATCGATGGCGTTGACCACTACTTTGTCGATGCGGTGATTGAAAATTAATTTGCTGAAAAACCGATAAAAATGAGCCACGCAATTGCGTGGCTCATTTATTTCTGCATTTTGTTCAGCGTTTGTCCGCAGACTGTCTGGCGACAAAATCGTTGGGGTTGAGCACCCGCACTTCCCGTTGTGGGAAGGGGATTTCAATACCGTTGTTTTGCAGCGTTTCAAGGATAATCAGCAGCAAATCGCCGCCGACGCGGTTGCGTCCGTCATCAATGCCTTCCATCCAGAACTCCACAAACATATTGATACCGTTATCACCAAAGCTGTCTATTTCACAGTCCGGACGCTTTTCCAAAAGCACTTCTTCACCGCTCAGGACCTGTGGGTGATTGCCGACGGCTTCTTTAATCAGCTCAACACATACGCGCACGTTGGTGCGGTAACCCACCGAAAAATCGACGCGGTAGCGCTGGTGGTCATCTTTCTGTGTCCAGTTGGTAAACGAGGAGGAGATAAAGGTTTCGTTCGGCACCACGATGTCTTTGCCGTCGAAGGTTTCCAGCGTGGTCGAACGCATTCGCATTTGGCGCACCATGCCGAGTTTTCCGTCTTCCAGCTCGATAAAGTCGCCCAGTCGCACGGAGCGGTCAAACAGGATGATCATGCCGGAGATAAAGTTTGAGGCGATGGATTGCAGGCCAAAACCCAGACCGACACCAATTGCACCACCAAACACGGCAAGGGCGGTCAGGTTGATCCCCACGGTTTTGAGCAGTAGCAAGGCAAAGACGATAAACAGCCCTATTTCGAACAGCTTGGCAATCAGCTCGCGTGTGCGGACATCAATGTCTTCCTGACGGCGGATGATCACTTGTCCGGTTTTGTTGGTCGCCCTTCCCATCCAAAACAGCAGCAAGCCAAACAGGGTGGTTTTCAGAATGTTGTACAGCGATATACGGGTATCGTCGAACGAGAACGCAATGCTATCGAGAAACTGTGTGAATTCGTCCAACACGCCAATCAAATGAAGGAACAGCAGCGGTAAACCCACCCAGCGCAGAAATTTGGCGACGAAAGGTTGTTTTATCGCTGCATGGATAAACTGGCTGAACAGCAACATGGCGTTGAGTGCGTGTGCCAGTATCAATAGCCACTCGGTGCCGGGGTTGTTCAAGGTGGCCGTGAATTTCAATGCGATCTGCAAAAACAGCAAGGTGAGCAGCGGGAAGATGAGCCGACCGCAGTTAAAAGCCAGATTTTTCAGTGGATAGAGTTTGGGATTCTCGGGCGGTTGGCGAAGCAGAGGCACTTTACGCCGAATCCACGAACTCACCAGCCAGGAAACCATCACGATAAAACCAATCGCCAGCAGTTGCTGATAGGTATCGGCGTCTGAAAACGCGGTTTCCGCGCGTGTCAGCAGGGATTGAATGTGCTCCTGCCAAGGTTGCAAATTGTTCATAGTTACCTCAATAGTCCCAGCATTCACAGCGCTGGATACGGTGGGCGTTAGCCGCACACTTCGTAAGTAAGTACGCCGGGCAATTTTTACGTCGTTTCACATGAACCTTTCTGGGTATTTAATGGTAGGCCTGTTATGGGGAATTGGGCATGAGGGTGTATGTTCAGACCCAAGAGTTAATGTGTGCCAGTGTTGCCAAAACAGGTGTTAAACCGGCACAGCCTGTTGTACAAGGTTGATGGGTATAGTAGCAGAAGTCACTTAACAGTTTGTAAATATGGTGGTTGTTCGTGGTTAACCTTTTCTCAATATTGATGGAGATCGCAAGCCTATAGGACAGGGAGAAAGAAGAGAGAAAAGGAAACGCCTGCCGGGATTGCAGGCGTTATTCAGCGGCTACAGGAATGAGCTACCTGTTGCGTCTTGCCACATGACATCGCAGCCTTCTTTTTCAGCGGCTGTGAGCAAGTCGATGAGGGGAAGAGCACGGTCGCCGATGCTGACCGGGGTATCCTGAAAATCTTCATCCTCGTCCTGGGGCTCTTCGTGGTGCGTAAATTTTTCTTTCGCCAGCGCATCTTTCAACGATGCCAGCGCATGTGAAACATCTTCTGCCAGAATGGCACCCGGCACGGTGTCGCTGTGACCCATCATTTTGAGCATTTGTTTGCCTACTTCCCCAAACATGGTGATGTCCGAGAACGCTTTGCAACTAAATCTAATCAGCATATCGGTGTCCCTGTGTTTTTTCTTAGATGTTGATCCCCTTACATTAACCCATTGAAGATAGTGGTGTTATCTCGTTTTTGAGGATTTTGGAAGGGTTAGGATTTACAACGGGTATTATTTCCCGGCTAACCTGAACTCGGGCATCTTCGGGTTTTTTGTGTATACAGAGTATGGGTGAGCGGAGACGCTATCGCCAACCGGCGCAGGGAAAAGAAAAGGCTCCTTTGGGAGAGGAGCCTGTACGGAAATCACCGGCGTGATAGTACCGACTGATTACAGTAGAACAATCTGGTTGCGGGTACATTCATCAATCATTTCATCCGGCCAGATGGATGACTGCACTTCACCGATGTGTGCTTTTTGCAGGAAGAACATGCAAATGCGCGACTGGCCGATACCGCCACCTATGGTGTACGGCAGGGATTTGTTGAGTACGCTGCGGTGGAATGGCAAGGTGGCACGATCTTCACACCCGGCGATGTTCAACTGGGCTTGCAGGCTCTCTTCGCAGACACGGATGCCCATAGAGGAAAGCTCCAGTGCACTGTCTAATACCGGGTTCCAGAACAGCAAGTCACCATTCAGGTTCCAGTCGTCGTAGTCCGGCGCGCGGCCATCGTGGCGCTCACCGTTAGACAGCACATGGCCGATGTTTTGGATAAACACGGCGCCATATTCCTTACAAATCGCGTTCTCGCGCTCTTTAGCGGTGAGATCCGGATACTTCTGCAGCAGGGCTTCAGAGGTAATAAAGGTGACTTTTTCCGGCAGGCGTTTTTTCAGAACCGGATATTCCTGATAGATATAGTTTTCGGTCTTCAGGAAGGCGTTGTAGATCTTTTCGACGGTAGCGTGCAGGTAATCTTCACTGCGCATTGACTTGTCGAGCACCTTTTCCCAGTCCCACTGGTCGACATAGATGGAGTGGATGTTGTCCAGCTCCTCATCGCGGCGAATCGCATTCATGTCGGTGTAGAGGCCTTCATCGGTCTCAAAACCATAGCGGCCTAGCGCCATACGCTTCCACTTCGCCAAAGAGTGAACCACTTCAACCTGTGCGCCGTTGTCATCGGCCAGGTCAAAACTGACAGGGCGTTCGGTGCCATTCAGGTTGTCGTTGAGGCCAGTTTCCGGCTTAACAAACAGCGGCGCTGAAACGCGGGTTAGGTACAACTCATACGCCAGTGCGTATTCGAAATAGTCTTTAAGCTTTTTGATCGCGACTTCAGTATCGCGTAGGCCAAGCAGTGGCTGGTAATCTGCGGGAATGGTCAGTTGCATGGTAAATCCTTTTATTTTTCTTTCCTGCCAATACCTTACGCGACCACAGCAAGAGCGTCCAGTCTCCCCTTGGTGTTATTTTACGAATAAAAAAGGTCGCGCGATCGATGGCTGCTTTTCGACGATGGCTGTAGATGGAGAAAAGCTGTACACAGAGTGTGCTTTTCCGGGCATCTCTCGGGCTCAGGTTCCTTTGGAATAAAACTACGATTTACTTAACTCACTGAGATAGCAACGTTAATTTAAAAATCTTCATGTGCAACTTGTGGCAAAGTTGAGCTTTGTAACTAAGCTTTAAGGTATCAATAAAATACGTTTTTCTGGGATCGCTGCTAATGTCTGCCACGGTTACTGCTCTCGATATCACTTCATTGGAAGTGGATATGCGCCACACGCTGTTGTTGTTTGCCAAAGCACTCGATTACGTCGGTGTTGATGACTGCCATCATGGACACCGGGTGGCCTACATTAGCGCCTGTTGTGCTGAAAGGTTGGGTTGGAGTGCGGAGAAGATCCAGAAGAGCTTTTTCGCCGGCCTAATCCATGACTGCGGGGTGTCTAAAACCCGTGAGCATTTGGACTTGCTGGCGGAAATGGCGCCGGAAACGGCGCAAGCGCATTGCGAGCGTGGTTACACCGCGTTAATGCAGTGCTCAATTTTGAATGGTTTCAGTGACATTGTGCGTTGTCACCACACCCACTGGGACAAACTCGTGTCAATGAACGTTGATGAGGAAGACCGTGATGTGGCGGCATTGGTGTTTCTGGCTGACCGTGTCGATTTCCTGCGGGCGGGTTGTATTGCCGACCACCAGGAAGATCTGGTGACTCTGCATAAGGTATCGATCAGTGACAGCATCAAGGCCAAATCTGGCACCTTGTTCTGTCCTGAAATGGTTGAAGCCATGTGCGGGATAATCGAAACCGATGGTTTTTGGTTCAAGATGGAAGTTGAGCACATCGAGTCAATGGCACTCACTTTCGATGCCGACGAATGGTACAACCAAATGTTGTCCGTTGAACAAATCACGGAAGTGGCGACTTTCCTTGCCAAAATCGTGGATGCGAAAAGTCCCTTTACCTACGAGCATTCCATTCGGGTGGCTCAGCTGGCGCACTACCTTGGCGGCAAGATGCATCTGCCAGCCAGACCCGTGATCTGCTTTATGTGGCAGGACTGGTGCACGATATTGGCAAACTCAGAACCCCGGATGAACTGTTGAATAAGCCAGCTGCATTGACGCCGGAAGAATATACCCACATAAAGCGCCACACCATTGATACGGAACTGGCGTTGGGCAGAGTTTTCCCTAACTCCAAAATCTGCGAATGGGCTGCTAATCACCATGAATTTATTGATGGCTCAGGCTACCCCTACCAGAAGAAAGGTGACCTTCTGGATGTTCCTTCCCGCATTATTACGTTCTGCGATGTTTTCCAGGCCCTGTCACAAGACAGACCCTACCGTGGTCGCATGACCATGGAAGAGAAAATGGAAATCATCTCCAAAATGGTGACACAGAGAAAATTGGATAAAGAAGTGTTCCGCCATGCCATTGAGCATCTGGATGAGTTTGATGAGATTGCCTGTGGGGAATAAGTCACATCGCTGATGGAACACCTGAGCAGCCACGTCAAAATGATGTGGCTGTTTGTTTAGGTATCAACCCATTATTCATTTCCTTAACCTTGTCATGCCTTTCCGTGAGCTATTGTGCAACTTGAGGTAGTTTCGGCAAAACAGCGAATGTATAATCGCCGGCTATTCACGCTGTTCCCACCGAATAGCGGCAAACGATGAGCAATGATGATGACTGTCGAAACCTACACGCCAAATAAAACAACGACGTTAGAGACGGCGAAAAAGACCATCGCGGAACAGAATGAAAACCGCGAAAACGCTGCCACTGTGGGTGGTAACAAAATCGGCTTCGTATCTTTGGGCTGCCCAAAGAACCTTGTAGACTCCGAGCGCATTCTTACCCAACTTCGTACCGAAGGGTACGAGATTGTGAATTCTTACCACGACTCAGATGTTGTCATCGTCAACACCTGTGGTTTTATTGACAGTGCGGTTCAGGAATCTCTGGACACCATTGGTGAAGCGCTGAAAGAAAACGGCAAAGTGATCGTGACAGGCTGTTTGGGCGCACGCGAAGATGAAATCCGCGAAGTGCACCCAGGTGTTCTGGGTATCACTGGCCCACACGCATACGAGAACGTGCTTGAGCATGTTCATCAGTTCGCGCCAAAACCACAGCACAACCCGTTTACCAGTCTGGTACCGGATCACGGCGTAAAACTGACGCCAAAACACTACGCATACCTGAAGATATCGGAAGGCTGTAACCACCGTTGTACTTTCTGCATCATCCCGTCAATGCGTGGCGATTTGGTGAGCCGCCCTGTGGGTGAAGTGCTGAGCGAAGCAGAACGCCTGAAAAATGCAGGCGTGAAAGAATTGCTGGTGATCAGCCAGGACACCAGCGCTTACGGTGTAGACACCAAGCACAGCACAGGATTTGCCAATGGTATGCCGGTTCGTCAGAACCTGACAGCGCTGAGCAGCGAGCTGGGTAAAATGGGCATTTGGGTGCGCCTGCACTACGTTTACCCATACCCACATGTTGATGACGTGATCCCACTGATGGCGGAAGGCAAAATCCTGCCTTACCTGGACATTCCATTCCAGCATGCGAGCCCTCGCGTACTGAAGGCGATGAAGCGTCCGGGCAAAGCTGAGCGCACCCTTGAGCAAATTAAGAAATGGCGCGAGATGTGTCCTGAGCTGGTAATTCGCTCCACCTTCATTGTGGGCTTCCCGGGTGAAACCGAAGAAGATTTCCAAATCCTGCTGGATTGGCTGAAAGAAGCGCAGTTGGATCGCGTGGGCTGCTTCAAGTACTCACCGGTGGAAGGCGCAGCAGCGAATGAAATTGAAGACCAAATTTCAGAAGATGTGAAGCAGGATCGTTACGACCGCTTTATGCAGCTTCAACAGGAAATCAGCGCAGCGAAACTGCAAAAACGTATCGGCACCACCATGAAAGTGCTGATCGATGAAGTGGACGAAGAAGGCGCAATTGGCCGTACCTACGCGGACGCGCCGGAAATCGACGGCGTGGTTTACCTGAACGAAGAATTCAACGTGAAAGCGGGTGATATCGTAGATGTTGCGATTGAACACGCTGACGAATACGACCTTTGGGGTGCTGTGGTTCGTTAATTTCAACGGGACTGACATCGTTATCGAAAAGGGCTGGTGAACAGCCCTTTTTATTGCCTGCCATTTTTGTTTTCACACTCCGTCAGCGGCGTGTACCGGCTAGCCAGCCTACCTGTTGCCGTGGTCGGTTCGAGTAGAACTGGATCTGCCTTGTTTCCTCTGGGTTGAAGCCCAAATCTTTCAGGATATATTCCGGATAGTCTGCCAACTGTCGGTAGAGCTTCTGTTGCGCTTTGTGCAGACGATACGCTTTGTAATGCTCAATAAACCCTTCCACCGCCTTCCAAATCATCCGGCTTAGGGCGAAATGTGTTTCCCGGCTCTGTTCGTATGGTGCGACCAGCAATGTATGTGGGTTATCTTTTCGCATTGTCATGCCTCCTGATTACCTTGGTAACGATCAAGTTTTGCTTAATCTTTACTCAATCATGTTCTAGGCTTTGCTATGCGACAAACGAGGTTTTACGACGGATGGGTTAGAAAATCTAAGTTATGGAAGGATCATTTCCCCCACTGAATGCGTTGCGGGCATTCGAGAGTACGGCTCGGCATCTGAGTATCAAAAAGGCGGCGGAAGAGCTGCATGTAACCCCGGCGGCGGTCAGCCAGCAAATAAAAACGCTGGAAAGTTTCCTTGAGATCGAATTGCTTGAGCGAAAGGTCAGGGCAATTGCGCTGACGGACGCAGGCGAACAGCTGTTCCCATTTATGGAAGAGGGATTTGCCAAACTGGAAGAAGGGATTAACCAACTACGGCGGCAACGTCACAGCAATGAGTTGGTGGTCAGTGTTTCACCGACGTTTGCGGCGAAATGGTTGTTGCCAAGGCTGGGACGTTTTTATCAGCAGTTTCCGGAATACCGGTTGCGTGTGGATGCGTGCGAGTCTTTGGTGAATTTCCGTCATGATGGCGTTGATGTGGCGCTGCGCTACGGCGGCGGGAACTACGCCAATCTGTACAGCGAAATATTGCTACCAGAAGTTGTTGTTCCGGTATGCAGTCCTGCGCTTTTGCAAGGCAAAAACCCGATACGCACACCTTCAGATTTGCGCCACCATATGTTGCTCCAGTCAGACTGGCAGACAAGCCAACCGCAGGCCCCGTGTTGGGGAATGTGGCTGCGTGCCGCAGGCGTTGAAGATATCGACAGCACCCTCGGCCACCAGTTTTCCAGTGAAGCGCTGGCAATGCAGGCGGCCATTGAAGGGCAGGGAGTCGCGTTAACATCCACAGCCTTGGCCGATCTGGATGTTGAGGCGGGGCGGTTAGTGTTTCCCTTTGGACATAAGCACAATCAGAAAGTGGCATTTGGGTATTTCTTTGTCTGCTGAATCGCATTTGCGGGTAAAAAAGGTTCAAGCATTCAAGCGCTGGATAACGGCTGAGTTAAGTGAATCCGAAACCAGTGGGTAATCATTGATGCGTGGTACCACTTCTGGCAACGCTGGGTATTATCCATTTATCTCTAGCAGTATTTTTAATACCAGCGTTGGCTTGTTTAAAATGGTCTTGTTAGGGGTTAGGTTCATTTTTCTGGATATAAAACCTCAATAAGTCACCAGATTGATATTTCTGTTAATATATTTTCAAATAGGAACCAAGCTCTCATTGTTGTGTAAATTACCCCCTTGTAAATCAAGTTATTTGATGTCGAATTTGATCAAGGTTTGATGTGTGTCAGGTGATGTATCAAGTTTGATACGAAAATTTACGGGTCATTATATAAGCGATGTTTCATGTAAAGCTCGGTTAATATTAAAAATGTTGCATATAAAATAAATATTCTTATAAATCAGTATTATAACAGCATCTCGGCATGTGTTTCTTATTTGTGTGACATTAATAATGTAATGTGTATGGATTAAATCTAATGGGTATTCTATTAATATTATTTGTAATTACTGAATCTTAATGGAATTGAACTAAAGCTTTCAGTTTTACGAGGTGTTTATTCATTAGAGTTAGCTAATTTATGCAACGTGTATCAGTATAGGCATGGATTATAAATGTCGCTGATTGTTGCTTGTTGTCTTTGCTAGGGATCTATCTACATTCAATAGGAAAAGTGTTAATGAATGGCGTTAATAAAACTAAAAATATCGCTGTCGTTGATAATTCTGTATCTGTTTTAATGCTTATCAAACAAATGATGTCTAGGTTGGGATACGAAAATGTCACCTGCTTTTCATGTCCCCAGGAAGCATTGAAGGAAATCAATTACGATATTTCTAGGTTTGATGCAGTGTTTACCAATTTGGGCATGCCGGATATTGACGGTATGTGTGTGATCCGTGAACTGGGGAAAATGAGTTATCGCGGTGCGGTTTGCATTATTTCAGATCTTGAAAACCGGGTAACTGAATTGGCGGCAGAAATTGCCAAGCTCCAGTGGATCTACCTTTTGGGCAGCATTGCCAAACCCATTACCCTTGAAGCCTTGGGAGATATACTCACCAAACTCCATAAAATTGAAGACAAAATCGAATGCCAGACGTCAGCACTGTCACGCGACGCCTTGATGCGTTGCATTATTAACGATCAGGTACTGCCTTACTATCAGCCCAAGGTGAATCTCATTAGCCGGCGGGTTGAAAGTGTGGAGGTGTTGGCGCGGATTGACGATGGCGTCCGGCCTGTTATTTATCCCAGTTGTTTTATCCCTACGGCGATCAAATATGACCTCGTCGACCTTATCACCACAGCGATTGCCGAAAAAACGGCATCGGATATGGAAAAGTTGTCGGAGATTTTCAGCGAAGACGTTGAGGTCAGCATTAACCTTTCCGCCAAGCAGCTGGACGACTTGAATGTACCACAACGCCTTGAAGGGCTATTTCGCAACAAGAAAGTGCAGCGTTCGCGAATTACCGTTGAAATTACCGAAGAATCGTCGCTGAGTTCGCCAGAGCAGTTGGAGTCACTTAACCGTTTCAGGATGCAGGGTTTTGGTGTCTCCCTCGATGACTTCGGTACAGGCTTTGCCAATTTCCAGCACTTGAGGTACTTACCCTTTACGGAAGTGAAAGTGGATCGATCCCTTGTCAGTAAAATCCATGCTGATCACTTCAGTCAGGCCATATTGAGGTCACTGGTGGATTTCTCTGCAGAGACCGGATGCCGTGTTGTTGCTGAAGGGGTGGAGCTGGAAGAGGAGTTTGAATATCTGGCCACCCATTACCCTTCTATCTATGCACAGGGGTATTTTATCTGTCAGCCAAAACACATTGGGGAACTCAAAAGCTGGTATCAGCAGTGGAAGATGAAAAATACCGTGGTTGCCTTCTGAGAATAGATACGACAGCGGCGGTGGAAGGCGCGATTGAGGTTTCCTTTGTAAACAAAAACGGCTCATGACGAGCCGTTTTTTATTATGCAGGAGAGGTTTCCCTGTTAAGTGAAATCAAACAGGTCAGTGGTGACCATGTCGACATCCACGTTTTCCAGTGTGATCGTTGCTGCACCGTCATTAACAGAAACCACGGTGTTTGCTCCGCTCTGCCAGAACAGCAGCATGTCTGGCTGGTAGCGAGTGAGCTGTCAATCTGGATGCTGTCTTCAGCCAGGTTGAAGTCGGTGATCACATCAGAGCCGGACTGGCTGTCAAAGAAGAAGACATCCGCGCCTTTTCCGCCAGTCAGGGTGTCGTAACCTTCACCGCCATGGAGGAAGTCTGCGCCGTCATCACCTTTCAGGATGTCATTGCCCTCGCCGCCTTCCAGCACGTCATCGCCCTGGTTACCTTCGAGAATGTCATTTCCGGCACCGCCATAAAGCAGGTCGTTACCGGTGTTGCTGCCATCAGTTTGCTCAGCATAGCCAAATTCCAGTTGGACGGTGGCGGCATTGCCGTCAGCATCAACAAGGAAGTAACTGCCATCTTCGGTCTGGACGATAACGGGAGGAGTCATGTCGTTCTCAATACCAGTGACATTGAGCTGGAACACCAGTTCGCCGTTGGCATCGATGGTGTAGAGGTCAACGCCTTCGGTAGCATTTGGCATGACAAACACAGGCTCACCGTCGACATAACCGGCTGAAGTCATATAAGCGCCCTTACCTTCGACCGTGTCGGTCAGGGTAAGTGTGCCGGCTTCGCTGACCGCAAACACGGAAGCATAGCCACTGCCGCTGGAGGAGGTAATTGCATAGACCGCGCCTGCTGCCGTTTGGTAGAAGGAGACAGAGTTATTGCTGCCCGCGGAAGACGCTTGTGTATCAACCAGGGTGAGATCGCCGGTAACGCGGTTAACGCTGTAGAGATTCACGCTGCCGTGGCCACTGGATGCCACAAAAGTCTGGTTGCCAATTGAAACGATATCAATACCAGAGACCAGATCCCCGGCATCTACGGACGTACCGGTTTCCGCGATTTTGCCGGTTTCAGGGTCATAGGTCAGAATATCAATGCGGTCATTCTGGGTGCGGGTGGCGTAGATGTATTCAGTCCCGTCGTTGGCTTCAAACAAGACGTTTTCACGCACGATGCCACCGCGCAGCCAGGTTTGAGAGCCGCCAAAGTTAGACAGGCCACCATCAAGGGAGAGTGTGCCATCGTCTGAGATATGCCAGGTCGTGATAGAGCCGCTGTTCTGTGAGGTCAGGAACAGAGTTGCCACGCCATCCACATAGGTCATGTTGGATTGCGACAGGCCATTACCCATAGAATTTACTGAAAGCCTGCATCTGTGACCTGCTGGGTGATATCACCGTCTGAGGTGGTGGTGACCGTTTTGGTGCTGTTATCGAAGGTGATGCGGTCAGTCTCTGTCAGCGTACCGTCGTTTTCCACCCGTGAAATGATGGTGGTGCCGCTGTAGCCGAATTGAGTCGTAACCACATACGGCGTGCCATTGATATCAATGGTTGTTGTTGTCCAGCCGCCGTTAGCTTCGTTGGCGACTGCGTCGTCAGCATTGATCTCGTTGATCGCTGATGCTGTGCCATTGTCACCCACAAGACGGTCGTTACCATCGCCACCATAGATCTGGTCGTTGTCGCCGTTACCGAACAGAAGATCGTCCCCAGCGCCACCTTCCATCAAGTCATCACCGTTACCGCCAAACAACTGGTCGTTGACGTTGTTGCCAAACAGTTCATCCACTGCCAGCTTGACGGTGGCGGCATTGCCATCCGCATCGACCAGGAAGTAGCTACCGTCAGCCGTTTGGACAATCACCGGTGGCGTGTTGTCATTTTGCAGGTCAGTAATCGTAGTGCGAAGCTCCAGCTGACCATTTTCATCGATAGTGAAAAGATCCACGCCTTCGGTTGCATTAGGCATCACAAACACAGGCTGGCCTTCTACATAACCGGCAGAAGACATGTAAGCGCCGCCGCCCGAAACTGTGTCTGTCAGGGTCAGCGAACCGTCTGCACCCAGCTTAAACACGGATGCGTAGTCGCCACCGCTGCTCGACGTGATCGCATACGTGGTGCCGTCTGCTGTTTGGTAGAAGTTGACCGAGTTGCCACTGCCATTGGTGACCGATTCAACATCGACAGCGGTAAGATCGCCGGTGTTTTCATTCACTTCGTAGAGGTGGACGCTGGCGTTACCGCTCGCGACGGCAAAGGTTTTTCCATAGGCTTCGATAATGTCGATGCTTGATGCGATATCACCAGCCGCAACAGATTTTCCGGTTTCCGCCATGGCGCCGGTTGCCGGGTCATAGGTCAGGATATCAACGCGGTCGAAGAAAGGACGGGTGACATACACGTACTCACTGCCATCATTGGCTTCGAAGGTCACATTCTCACGAATAATGCCGTCGCGCAGCCACGTTTGCGAACCACCAAAGTTAGACAGGCCACCTTCGAGTGACAGCTCGCCATCGGCGGAAATGCTGAACGTGGTGATTGAACCGCTGTTTTGTGAGGTAAGGAAAAGAGTAGGCTGCCCATCGACCATTGAGATATTGGAGTGATGCAAACCGTTACCCAGCGCATTCACAGACAGACCTGCATCCTGGATTTGCCCAGTGATATCGCCACCGGATGTGGAGGTGACGGTTTTGGTGCTGTTGTCGAAGAAAATGCGGTCAGTTTCGGTCAGGGTGCCGTCTGTTTCCACGCGGGAAATGATGGTGGTGCCGCTGTAGCCAAACTGGGTGGTCACCACGTATGGCACACCATCAATGGTCACTGTGGTGGTTGTCCAGCCAGTGTTGGACGCGCTCTCTACCGCAGGGCCGTCTGCTTCGAGTTTCACGCCGCTTGAGCTGCTAGAGCCTGTGCCGACGTTTGGATCTGTGCCATCGTCACCCACGAGGTGGTCGTTACCGTCACCGCCTAGCAGGATGTCATTGTCGTAACCGCCGTCCAAGTAGTCATCACCGACGCCACCGCGCAACGTGTCGTTGCCGTTGTCACCATATAGGAAGTCTGCGCCATCCTGTCCCCATAGGGAATCGTCGTCATTGCCGCCGTGAATGGTGTCAGAGCCTTGCCCACCCCAAAGAACGTCGTTGCCTTCGTCACCGTTGATGGTGTCATCACCCTGATCGCCAAACAGCACATCATTGCCTTCGCCGCCGTGCAGCGTGTCATTGTCATTGCCGCCGTGGGCTTTGTCGTTGCCGGTGCCGCCGTAAATGGTATCTACACCATCGTCGCCAAACAGCTGGTCGTTGCCGCTGCCGCCTTCAATGGTATCGTTACCCCGGCCACCTTCAACGCGATCATCGCCACTGTCGCCAAAAAGTACATCGTCGCCGAATCCGCCGCGTACCCAGTCGTTACCTGCATCACCATGAACGATGTCTGCGTCATCACCGCCAATCACGGTGTCGTCGCCATCACCGCCATATACATAATCGGTATCGCCGTCAGCCTGAATGTAGTCATTTCCACCGTGGCCGTAAATCACATCCACGCCAATGGTGCCGCGCAGCGTATCGTCGTCTTCAGTTCCATGAATAATATTGGTCAATTCTTTGTCCTCATGTTGAGCTGTGCTTTGTTGTTTGAGTTTCTGTTCACTAGGTCATACTAAGTGCGGCAATTCAGACGGGGAATAGGGTGCTGTCTTATGGATGAGACAGCCAAGAATGGTTGAATATGCGCTGGTTTAGATAAGTATGATACGCACGACTAATCAAAGAAATACGCATGCTGATGGTGGATAATTAACCTATTGTCTGTGCGGGAAATTCAGAGGGTTTAATAAATCTGAAGTGCATAATTATTCGCTAATTTAGGCGCGGATGAAAAAAGCATGAGTTTCAGACCTATCACATTCAAATTACTCTTGTTGAGCGGTAAGGCGTTGTAAGCGAAGGGGTGAAATCAATGGCATTGCAGCAAAATTCGGGGCCTCTGATACCCAGAGCCTAGCTACACTTAGAGTCACACAAGGACGTACAGTGAGCAAAAAACCATGGCATTTGATATTGAGACATTTATTCTGGATTGTCAGGATGCTTTGAAAAGCGAAAGCCCGATCCCTGAGATTGAAAAGATCCTCAAAGAGAGCCTGAGCGAACCATCAGCGGTAAAGGAGGTGCTTAATCCAGCGCCACAAGCCAGCTACTCACCTTTGTATGTTTCAGATGAGCTGACCATCCTCCATTTTATTTGGGCGCCGAAGATGACCATGCCGCTACACAACCACAATATGTGGGCGGTTGTCGGTGTTTACGAAGGGCGGGAAGACCATATCTTCTGGCGCGAAAATCCGGATGGAACGTTGCGCGCAGCAGGAGCAGCCTCGATTGCTGCCGGAGAAACCTTGTTTATGGGCGAACCTGCGATTCACTCAGTGACCAATCCAACGTCGCTGTTCACCGGCGGCATCCATATTTACGGCGGGAATTTCTACCAAACGCCAAGAAATGGATGGGATACGCTATCGCTGGAGAAACGTATTTTGGACAGCGAAACCAATCAGGCGATTTTCGACGAGGAGAATGACATCCTGAGGTTGTTGGCGGCAGAAAAGTCCCGCTAATTACCGGTTTAGCTCGAACAACGAAAAGGCCGCCTGATTGGCGGCCAAATTATTTACGTTGCGCTGCTACTCCACGGTAATACGTTTATGCGCAATGCCCGTGTGGCAGTCGATACAGGTTTCTCCCCGCGCCTCCATTTGCTGGTGGTTCAGGCGCGCGCGCTGGGGCTGCGATGCCAGATCAAAGTTCTCGCCCGTGTGGCAATGACGGCAGTTGGCGGAGTCCGTGGCTATCATTTCCTCCCAGACAATGCCAGCCAGCCGCGGCCTTTCCTGTTCAAAGTTCTCCTTGGTGATCTTGCCGGTCAACATGTAGTAAATGTCTGCAGTGGCGACAATTTTTACTTTCATCTTGTCGACAAACTCATGGGGCACATGACAGTCGGCGCAGGTTGCGTGAACTTCGTCTTCGCTAACGTAATGCGGCGATGCCTGATACTCCTGAACAATGGTGTCCATCTTCAGATGACAGCTAAAACAAAACGCGTTTTGGTTTGATGCCACCATCACACCCTGAAAACCGGCGATCCCAAGTAACAGAACGAATACGCCGATAGGAATACCGAGCAACAATGGCTTCTTTAACCAGCGCCAGAGACGCTGGGTTTTCGATAGCCGTGGCTCGGGAGCATGCGGTTCACCCATGTTTCCTCCTCAGATATCCCGCCCTTAAAATTCACAGGCGGGAATATCATGGCTATCAGTTGTTTTGGTTCAGGTAGCGGGCTTTGAAGGCTTCCTGTGCTTCTTTACGCGCGCGTTTCACTTCTTCCGGCTCATTACCACTGAACCAGGCGTGTTCAGGACGCGCCAGCACTTCAGTCAATACAGCACGGGCACGTTCAGCGCCTTCGTGATTGCCGTTTTCCTCAGCCACTTCCACCACTTCAATGAACTGGGGAACCATTTCGATGTAAAAGCGTTCGGCCACTTCATACAGGCCATGCCACTGCACATAATCCGGAGCCTGCATTGCTGCACCATGGCGGGCGCGGCGGCCTTCGTGGTGCCAGAGGTAGAACCATGTCCACTCGATCTCTTCGTCAAACCCGGTTTCTGTCAGCATGTTTTCTTGCTTGAGCACAGCCATCAGATCCCGGCCGGGACGGGCAAACTTGTCGTTATAGAGTTCTACCAGCGAATCAAACTGGACATAAAAATTATCAACCATCGACTTGGTATGACAGGACTCACAAACGTTTTGCATGTCGGCGCGGCGTGCTTCCCAGGATTTGGTTTCCTTGCCCATGGCTTTGTCTTTGGCATCGATTTTTTCAGATACCGCAGGGCGCAAGGTCCAGGAAATGCGGTTACCGACATCATGGGTAACGGGCAATTCACGGGTCGCTGACATATGGCAAGTGGCACAGGTTGGGGCAGCGTCATAGTCTTCGCCAACAATCCATTTGGCCGAGCCAAGATTCATTTGATCCACATGGGCAAAGAAGTTGATGCCATGTTTGGATTCTTCATAAATCTCTTTTTGCGGATGGTCAGGGCCGAGGTGACATTTACCACAGGCTTCAGGGCGGCGTGCTTGTACCATTTCAAACTCGTGGCGCTGGTGGCAGGCACTGCAAGCACCGATAGAGCCATCGGGATTGATCCGGCCAATACCGGTATTTGGCCAGGTTGCCGGGTCAAGATCGCCGTTCTCCAGCACCTTCACTTCTGAGCCATGGCACTGCCAACAGCCGTTTACAGCGGCAGGGGAGGCACCATTCATCATCAGTGACCCCTCGACGACTTCTGCAAGGAAGTTATCGAGAGAGCCGATGATCTGCTGCTTTGGCGTGGTGGCTGGCATCGAATTCTTTCACTTCCTGCGAATGGCAGTTTCCGCAGTCTTTGGGTGAAACAATGACCGCGATATCAAAGCCTTCGTGGGAGATAGCATCGGCATCTTCCGGCGAGGCCTGATGGCACTCATAGCAGCCGACATTGGCGCCATAGTGCTTAGAACGTCCCCATTGGGCATAGATTGAGGGGTTTTTATCCTTGTGACAGGCTGCGCATTGTTTGCTCTGTTCACTGAGTTGGTTAAAAGGCTTCATCACCAAGGGTTTTGGGTCTGCATTCACCGTTTGGGGTAAGAGCAGCAGAAGCAGGGTCAACAGGGTGACAGACAAGACAAGCGTGTTTTTCTTTAGTAGTCCTGAGTTCATGGTGAACCTCGCATATCCAGACTTCGATACATTGCCGAAGCATTTTTTGAATTGCTGACTGACTTTATTCTCACTATGAGAGTAAGTTGAATTTGAAATACCACAAATAAGGTATGGTCAAATTGTGACCTTGCAGGAAACAAATCCTGCGTTGCGAAAAGGCAATAAGAAACTGGGTTTATAAGGGGAAGGGCGGGAGTATATCGGGTGCATATGCGGGGTGATGTAAACGAATGACACCTCCATATTCCTTCTGGTGCATACGATTTTTAAACGGGAATCTTTCGTATTGTCACTCGCCTTTACTGCCTTTTCTTTTGGACAAATCAAGGTGTCGATCAATATGGAGCTATTGCTGAAGCGGATGAAAAAGTGATCAGTGATTCAGCAAAGTTAATTCGCGTTAACAAATCATTTTCAAATTGATTTCCATCAATTTGGGCGGGTTTTCGTGTGCTAGATTGCGGCGGTGTTCAAAAAACACCCAGTAACGAAGCCCGAAAATGTAAGGAAACAATGATGAAAAAACAATGACCCTGCTTGCCATGATGGCTGCGCTTTCTTCGCCTGCTTTTGCCCATCAAGAGGGTGACATTCTTGTCCGCGCGGGTATTGCCAGCGTTTCACCCAATGACAGCAGCGACAAAATTCTTGGTTATGATGAAGAGCTGCACGTGAACTCGGATACCCAGCTTGGCCTGACGGTCGGCTACATGCTGACGGACAATGTCAGCGTCGAATTGCTGGCAGCCTCACCATTTTCCCACAAAATCTCGACGCCACTGCTTGGCTTGGGTGACATTGCAGAGACCAAGCACTTGCCGCCAACGGTCATGCTGCAATACTACTTCGGCACCAAAGAAAGCACGTTGCGCCCATTTGTGGGTGCAGGTATCAACTACACCGTGTTCTTTGATGAAGGCTTTAACAGCAAGGCACAAGGCGCTGGCCTGACCGATCTGAACCTTGATGATTCCTGGGGTCTGGCTGCCAATGCTGGTCTGGATTACATGCTGGAAGATAACTGGTTCGTCAGCGGCTCTGTTTGGTATGCCGATATCAGCACCGACGCCACCTACAAATACGAAGGCGAAAACAAGAGTACCAAAGTGGATATTGACCCATGGGTGTTTATGCTGGCAGTGGGTTACTCGTTCTAATTACGACCAGCGATAAGGTTGCAAGGGGAGCTTCGGCTCCCTTTTATTGCATGGAATCATGAACAAGATCCATCACGGCTTCATAACGTTTTGGCAGTTCGCGGTGTTTTTTACGCGAAAGATACAGTGATTGTGAAACCGGGGAGTTAAGCGCCAGCGACTTAAGGCGATCCCTTTCTTCAAAGCGGTTCACCACACTTTCCGGTAACACGGTAAATCCCAATCCCTTTGCGACGGGCAGCAGGATCTGGGTGAGTTGATTGACATAACCGCGGTGCGTTAACGCCTCTATGCCTTTGTAGTTATTTGGGAAATTTTGTCCTAACACCAGATCAGCAAAGTGTTTGCCATCGGGGTGATGAATAAAGCCTAAGGCGGAAAGGCTTCAAAATCATCGCCGGAAATATTGGCTGTGGCCGGTACAACAACACACAGCGCCTCTTGTCCCAGCAAGGTTTCTTCAATGGCTGGATGGTCAAATTTCTGGGTCGTGATGCCAATATCTGTCTGGTTCTCCATCAACATCTGGCGGATCCGCTCTGCGGGCGCGGCTTCGAGGTGAACCGATAAACCGGGATGCTGCGCCTGAAGTGCCAGTAATTGTGGATAGAGCTTGATAGCCATCGCGCCGGAGCACGCGAGGCGAAGGTTGCCCTGATGGGGATCGTCGTTGCGCATTCTTTCAAGAAACCGTGCTTGCAATTGTTCCTGCTCGGCAATAAACGCTTTGAGCATGATGCCTGCGCGGGTGAGTTCAAACCGTTTCCCTTCGCGGAAGATCAGGGTTTCGCCCAATGCTTCTTCGAGTTTCTTTACGTGCTGGCTTACGCCGGGTTGGGTCATATAAAGCCGCTCAGCTGTGCGGGTAAAGCTGCCGGTATCAACCAATGTAGAGAATGTTTCCAACCATTTTGGGTTCAGCATTAGGCTTCTTGGATAACAGAAAATTATTAATCAGATAATAATCGATAATTTTTCATTGTGAAGTGTCCTCCCTACACTGGCCGCATCAAGACAAGAATGAGGAATTTCCAGATGCAACAGCCTTACCCACGTACCTTTTCCCACATTGGCATTTCAGTGCCGGATCTTGAAGCGGCCGTAAAGTTCTACACCGAAGTGCTGGGCTGGTACCTGATCATGGAGCCGACGGAAATCGTTGAAGACGACTCTGCCATTGGTGAGATGTGTACGGATGTGTTCGGCGAAGGTTGGGAGCGTTTTCGCATCGCGCACCTTTCAACGGGCGATCGCATTGGCGTGGAACTGTTCGAGTTCAAGAACCAGGAAAACCCTGAAAACAACTTCGAATACTGGAAAACCGGTATCTTCCATTTCTGTGTGCAGGATCCGGATGTAGAAGGTCTGGCAGAGAAAATCGTCGCGGCTGGTGGGAAAAAGCGCATGAAAGCGCCACGTTTCTATTACCCAGGCGAGAAACCTTACCGCATGATTTACATGGAAGACCCGTTTGGCAATATCCTCGAAATCTACAGCCATTCGTATGAGCTGCACTACGCGGCGGGCGCTTATAAGTAAGGGCAAATCTGCCCTCTCCTTTTCGAGGGGAGGGCTTGCCCTTGCCATTTAAAACTTCCCGTCAAAATACCCGACCAGAAAATCAATCAATGCGCGAACCGGCCGTGAAAGGTGTTTGCGGGATGCATAAAGCAAATAGATAGTCAGGGTATTCAATTGCCATTGCGGTAGCACCACTTCCAGCTCGCCTTTTTCGACCCACTCTTCGACCAGATAAGTTGGCTGCATTGAAATCCCCATTCCTGCCAATGAGCCGTGAAGCAGCACGGTGGCTTCATTACCGGTAATCGGGCAGTTCACCTCAATACTTTGTTTTTCATGGCCTTTGGTGAAATGCCACTCGTGACGTCCAAAGTTCTTGTAACCCAGGCATGCATGTTCCCTGAGGTCTTCCGGCGAATTGATCGGCGCTCTTGAAGCCAGGTAGGCCGGTGAGGCAACCAGCATAGACTCGCAAGGTGCAAGCGGTCGGCCAATCAGTGACGGATCAGGATTGCTGGCGGTTCTGATGGCAAGGTCGACACGCTCCGTCACCAAATCAACGGCTCTGTCCTGCGCATCAATATCAATGATCACACCGGGATGCGTTGCCTGAATTCGTGCAGGGCAGGCATGAGCTGGGAAAAGCCAAACGACATGCTGGTGCTGACGCGGATAAACCCGCTCAGCGCCTCGCCTGGCATCAGGCTCTCTTCCAGATGCAATGCCTGCTCAACCCAACGCTGCATGTCCGGCAGTACCTGTTTGCCCATATTGGTGAGGGAAACTTTCCTTGTGGTGCGGTTTAAAAGCCGGGCACCCAGCCAGTTTTCCATTGCCTCGACATAGCGCGTCACCATGGGGCGGGACATCTCCAGCCTGTCAGCGGTGGCGGTGAAACTCTCGGTTTGTGCCACATCCAACAGCACCTTTGCGGCAGTTAACTTGTCCATAAGTTCACCTTTAACCTGCTCGATTTAAGAAATAATGATGCAAAGGATAGGCGCTATTTCCGAGCATATCCAATCGCTATGCTTCCCCCAAGCCCAAATGAACAGGAAGTAAAACAATGAAAACAGCAATTGCTCTCTCACTCTCTCTCGCTCTTTCCGCTCCCGTATTGGCTGACAGCACACCGCTGACATTCGATGTGTATTACGGTGATGACAACAGCTTCAACGTGACCTCCACCGTGGTGGCCGGTGAGAAGGAAGTGATGGTGATCGACACCGGTTTTACCCGTGCAGATGCACTGCAAATTGCAGCTAAAGTACTGGACTCCGGCAAAGAGCTGAAAACTATTTTTATCAGCCAGGCAGATCCCGACTACTACTTCGGTGCCTCGCAACTGCTTGAGATCTTCCCGCACGCCAACGTGCTGACGACACAGGCAGTGCGTGACGCTATCGTCAAAAAGCTGGAAACCAAGATCAGCTTCTGGGGCCCGAAAATGGGCAACAATGCGCCGAAGCAGCCTCGTGTGCCTGATGTGTATCAAGGCAATGAACTGAAGGTGGATGACACCGTTATCGAGATCAAAGGCACCGATGGTGTGTTGGCTCGCCGTCCTTACCTTTGGATCCCGTCTGAAAAAACGGTTCTGGGTAACGTAGGCATTGTGGAAGGCATGCATGTATGGATGGCTGACACCCAAACTGATGCGGAAGTGGCGGCATGGCTGGATCAACTGAAGGAAATGCAGGCGTTAAATCCTGAGCGAGTGATCCCGGGGCACATGAAAACCGAAGGGAAACTCGACCCTTCCACCATTGCTTACACCGCTACCTGGATTGAGCGCTTTGCCGATGCCAAAGCCAAAAGCAAAGACAGCAAAGGCGTGATTGATACAATGGCCGCTTACTACCCGGAACTGGGTGCGACCTTTACGCTGGAACTGGGCGCGCAGGTACACAAAGGCGAAACCCAGTGGTAACAGTGCGGGGAAGATGAAAAGGGACGCGGCGGCGTCCCTTTTGCATTTGGGGAAGGTTTAAGTACCAATTGGCCCACCGTCATTGCGGCGGATTGCCACCGTTGCCGCGCGGGGTCTGATATCCATGCCTGACGGCGTTTGCTCTGCGGCATCTGCAGAGTAAGGCCAGTTGCCCGGGTGCTGGATGTTGACGAACACAGTGCGGTAGTCAGGGCTGATAGCAAAGCCAGTCACTTCACACCCGTTGGGGCCAACGAAGAAGCGGCGAAGCTCACCCTGGTTTTCTTCTGTGATCGGCAGTTGGTTGAACCTGTCATCCATGATGGGTGAAGGCACCACCGCCAGCATTTGGTCGTTGGTGTATTCTTCCACTTCATCTGCGCCATTATCGGTCTGCACCCAAAGGATCCCGCGTTTATCGAACGACAGTCCATCCGGCTGGCGAACTGGTTAAATTCCGTCAGGCCTGAGCGGTTGGTATCAGCATCGCCGTCAGCCGGGGAGCCGAACACAAAGATATCCCAGGTGAAGTCAGTGGCGCGTCGGCCTTCGTCCCAGCGGATGATATGACCAAACTTGTTGTTAACCCTCGGGTTGGCAGAGTTGCCTTGTGTGCGGCGAGTATTGTTGGTCAGCGTCATATAAACAGAGCCGGAGAATGGATCCACAGCGCCCCATTCTGGGCGATCCATCGGGGTAGCACCAAGAAGGTCGCGGCACCGGCTGTGTTGAGAATAATGGCATCTAGCGAAGGGAAGTGATCTGCCAGAGTACCGCCATCTTGGGTCGTGCTGCTCAGCGTCAGTGGCAGCCAGGTGCCTGTGCCATCGTCGTTGAACGGGCGACGTAGAGCGTACCTTCATCCATGTATTTGTCGCCGACAGAAAGACGATCAAACCGGTGCGCATCACGTTTGTGCCAGCGTGCGGTCGATACGAATTTGTAGATGTATTCAAAACGCGAATCATGGCCGGAGTAAAAGACGATGGGCTTTCCGTGTTGCACATTACCAAACACACAGCCTTCATGGCGGAACCGACCCAGTGCGGTTCGTTTGCGGGCGCGGGACGCTTCGGTGTACGGGTCGATTTCGAGATATAGCCATAGCCGTTGGCTTCATTGCGGTAATCTTCGTCAGCTGAACCGCCAGAAGGGGTAATATCAAAGCGGGCGAATTCATCGTCGATTTCCTGCGCGTTGCCGGCCAGCGTATCCCAGCGGTAGCGGGTGGAGCGGGTTGAAATACCGATGCGGGTTTGATCGTCGGTCAATTCACCACGATTCACAAAATAACCCGGCCAGTTTTCTTCACAAGTCAGGTAGGTGCCCCATGGCGTGTAGCCATTGCCGCAGTTGTTCAGCGTGCCGCGTGTCGTATTACCTTCCGGCGAATATTTGGTGACCAGCAAGGGTGAGTAGCCAGCGGGCCTGAGATATCCATTTCTGTCGCGCCGGTATAACGGCGGTTGAGTGGGTCGCTGTCGACTACTGTCCAAACGTTATCTTCCAAACGGATGCGCACCACGCTCACACCGTGCGCATTAATTTCTTTGCGCACTTCATCCACGATAGGACGCAGCCCATCTTCAATGGTATCGCCGTTCGGATGCAGGGCATTCTGGTCAATGTATTCGTGGTTGATGCACAACAGCCCGTCGTCATTGCTGTCATTCAGGGGAAAAAAATGCATGCCGTCATGGTGCATACCTACCGCATTCAGCTGGTCTTCACCGGTATTTGAGCCGTCATTCAGCCAGGTCGTGCCCTGTGAAGTCAGAGGCGTTCCCCAAGGGGCGAGGACTTGTGCGTTATATCCGGGAGGCACGGCGACGGCGTCGGTCAGTGAACCGGGAATAGACTCAAAATTCAGTTTGGCTTTGGAGACGTTGGGATAAAAACAGCCGGAAAGGCCAAGTGAACTGACGGCAGTCAGCGCGCCAATACCCACACCGCCTTTCAGCACACTGCGTCGTGAAAGGTTCGCTTCCAACACCTCATCAAAAGGTTTGTTGCCGCTGTGGTTACGTCGGGTAGCGTCAAACGTTTCCTTGCTCATTGCTCTCTTCCTATGGGTTATGTTCAGGGCGAAAACCAGTGTGGGAGGGAAAATTGACACTTTGTCTTAACAAACGTGAAGTTTCGGTGGCCGCAATATGACAGCAATGAGAACAAGCGGGGTGTCTGGCTCAATATTGAGCAGGCGGCGTGTACGGGAACTGCCATGCTTTGAACATCAAAGGGACGGGTGGTGGTGGTGAAATGAGATATTTTTGCAATCTTAGATTAGCCACTTACCGTCCGCTGAATTTGGGCGTATGTTGCCATCCAAAACACAAAGAGCCTTTGCACCACAAAGGGAGGAAGAGTCATGACACCACAAGAGCAAGAGCTGATTGAAAAGCTCGCCGACAAATTGGCCAACAACACCAGCGGCAATAAAGATGCGGCTGCAGAAAACCTGATTGCCTCCCGCATCGCCAGCCAACAGGATATCGTCTACAAACTGACCCAGGTTGCCCTGGCGCAGGAAGTGGCGCTCAAAGAGATGAAAGAGCGTAACGATTATCTGCAACGCAATGCCGATTTTTACCGTCAGGAATCACAGCGCGGCAGTATCAGCCGTATGTTTGGCGGTGACAGACAGCCACCGCAACCGCCACAACCGGCTTACCGTCCAAGTGCCTTCGGCGGCTTTATGCAAACCGCGGCGGGTGTGGCTGCAGGTATGGTCGCAGGCAGCGCCCTGAGCCATATGTTCTTTGGCGGTGATCGCGGGGAAACCGTGGTTGAGGACATCACCAATAACAACATCGTTGAAGATCCCAACGCCCAGCAGGACGGTATGCAGCCAGATCAAGACCCTTCCCAGGACATGGCGAACGGCGACAACGGCAGCTTCCTGCAAGGGACAGACAGCTATACCCAAGATTACACCGGCGGTGGCTGGAACCAGAATACCGGCTTTGATGACGGTAACGCAGGGTTTGATAACGACAATGGCTTTGATGATGGCTCAAGCTTTGCCAATGTCGATCCTGACGATGATCCAAACCGTTTTGGTGGCGGTGATGGCGGCGGCTTCTTTGGCGGTGATGATTCCGGTGATTTTGGCGGCTTTGATGACGACAGCTTCTAACACCAAAGCCGTAATGGCTTAACCCCAAAAGGTCTGGCGAGTGCCAGACCTTTTTTGTTGCCTGTCATTAACTCGCAAACGGTGAGCCGCAAAGGTTGCAACCGAGGAAGGTGATAACCAGCCGGTTCTGATAACGGTTTTGGTAGTTCCAGGGAGAGACGTCATAAGGTGCGCGCTGGTAACGTCCCTGAATGAAAATGGTTTCGCCTTGTTCCAAAGACATAATGCTGTTGACGGCGGCGACGCCGGGAATTGAACAACCGGTATCATTGTTGGCAAAAGTCACCGGGCCAATGGATGCGTTACTACCGGGGGGCAAGGCATTGGGCAATGAAATACCGATGCGCAGGAGATATTTGAAACCACAGGTACGCTGTGCATAGCGGGCATCAATGTTGTACAAACCACTGGTTGGGGCGGTGAACATATGAGACGTGGTGTCAAAGGCGAAGTTATAGTTGATTTCAGTCTCATTGTATTCGACGACTTTGATCGCGCCGGTATTGGTTTCTGTCAGCTCGTCACCGGAAATATATGCATCCACCACGACAGTGTTTGACGTCAGGTAAGGATCCTGGGCCAGGGCAGGTGTTGGAGCTGCGAGTAGCATCGCCAAGGCAGTTATTGGCAGGGTTGGTTTCATTGGCATTTCTCCTTGCTGTTTGTGTGTGCAACAAGGGAAGACTAGGCGGGATTGTCAGGGGCGATTTGTGTTCTTTTTAAGATAACTTGCCGGATATATAGACAGGTCATGATTGCAGAGTCAGGCGGTGCATAGTGGACAGAGTGCAAGATTGAAGCAAGAGAACTGAGCAAACAACTCCCTGAAGTATCAGATTATTTGAATGAGTCATGACTCAAGCTGTCAGTTCGCAAACCACAATTTAATCAGACCTGACAGACTCCGCCATCTTGCTTCTGCCCCAGAGCTAAATACGCCTCCAGCTTTTAGTCCCTTCCCCTTTTCAAGGGGAAGGTTAGGATGGGGTTGACTCAGCCCTACTCGTGTCAGGTCGACCTGCTATGGCACGTTTATGCCCCTTTCCTAGTTGGCGAAAGCTAACGTTATCTGTCTCAACTCGAGAGTTTTCTATAGATTTTCTAATGCCAGTCGTGAGGTGTGTAGAAATTACCTCGCTTTGTAGAATTTTTCCCTTCTCGCTTTTGATACACCCCATGATATCCTCGCAAAAACATGCGTTTACGCCAGAATTCAGCGTTCATTAGATGCATGAAAAATCCCAAAGTGGAGTGTTTAATTCCCCCACTTTGGGATCAAATAAATTGTTAGGGCACCAAGTATCTGAGTATAGGAAGTAAAATGTCTCAAGAAGTAGTTCTAAATAACGCATTAACCAAACTAATTAATGCGTACAAAAATAAATTTGATGGATTTAATGTTCAAGACTTCCTTAAAACAGGAGTTGACCCTTTTCGATTTACAGTAAATGTTTCAATTTGGGGGTTAACACTAGCAGTTAGAAAAGAGATTGAACATAAGATCGAAATGGCCTTGGAAAACTTAATTGGTGACTTTCATGAAGACTACCTCGGTAATGTCATGCATATTCCGACCGGGACGAAGTGGGAAAAGGTACCTGAAGGATCAATTCCAGGCATTGATATAGCTAACAGAGAAAAAGAAGTATATTTTCAGATAAAAAGTAAGCACAACTCAATGAACTCTTCTTCTTCTAAAAAGTTAGCAGAAGAGCTTGAAGAAACATCACAAATGTATCCAACTGCAGAAGTTGGCTGCCTCTGGGTTGTGGCAACTCAAACGCGAAAAGCTATCGGTGAAAATCAAGTAGCTGAAGTCGCATCTTGCTATAAAGGTAATAGGTCTTATGAGGTGGTTACAGGAGTAGATGGGGAATTAACATCTGTATTAAGTCAAACTCTAAAATCAATACCTGATATTATACAAACGATAGAATTTGGAACTTATAAAAATGAGGAGGGCGAAGAAGTAAAGAAGGATTTTCCTACGATATTAGATGATGCCGCAAAGAGAGTTACCAAATCTTTAATAGAAATGGCTCAAGAAAGCGGCACCTCAGAAATCGAAATTGTTAAAAATAATTCGATTGGATAAATTATTTGAAATTAGGTTTTGGTTAACCAAAACCTAATTCTTGTTGTTCTGATTTGTCCTTAAATGTTTCTATTTGCTTGTTGAATTGGTCTCTCCACTCCACATCACTGGTATTTTTATATCTAGAGTATTTAAACCCTTCGAGAGCGATAATATCAACGTTATTGAGTAACTTTAAAATAAGCTGACCTACAGCAAGCCCCATACCTAAAGGAACAGCGTTACCAACTTGCTTATATTGCTGGATTATAGGGCCAGCCAATTCCCAGTTATCTGGAAACTCTTGTATTCTTTTGTATTCCTCAACAGATATTGGCCTATCTTCTGTTGGGTGAGCTAGGTCAGTTGCCGGCATTGCTGGATGAGTGACCAAAGTTGGGGACGGTTTATCCCACGCTAGCCGTCTTAAAAAACCTGTTTTTCCTCCACCGGAATAAAATGATTTTCCCATAGCTTCTTTTTGTAACTCTATTGGTAAATCTTTCCAATTTTGACCAGGCTTGAGTAGGCGATAGTATTGCAATCTCTTTTCTGGAAAGTTAAGGTGATTGTGGTTTTCAATATTTTTAATGCACGACTTTAAAGTTCTCCATTTCGGCAATCCAAACGAACCATCCTCTGAATGTGTTGGTATCAAAAATGGTGGTTTTTTGCCGTCACGAGAGCAAATGATAATTACGCGTTCTCTAATTTGCGGTGTTCCAAAATTAGCAGAGTTATATAAATTAAATGAAAATCCGTATCCGGAACTTTCGAGTCTATTAATTATAAAATTTAGCGCGCCGCCTTTTAGCTCATCCACTTTTAAATCGGGGAATTCCGGGCCTCTTTGATCATGCGGTCTATGATCCATAGGACAAGATAAAAGCCCTCTAACATTTTCAATTACAAAATATTTCGGTTTCAGTTCAAGGCATAGCGCTAAATATTTTAAAAACACGTTCCCTCTGTCGTCATTGAAGCCTTTTCGCTTTCCTGCGGTGCTAAATGCTTGGCATGGAGGGCCGCCCATAATCAAATCTATATCATCGTCATCTGACAATCCTGCGGCCTGTCTTATATCTGAGCTAGAATATTCGTTTATGTCTGTTAGCAAAGCAGCATTGGGTTTATTCAGAGCAATTGTTTGCCTGCAAAATTTATCAATTTCACAGGCAAGACGGACGTCAAAACCTGCCTTTTCTATTCCTAGGTCAAGCCCCATGGCTCCAGAGAAGAAGCTCAATGCTATGGGCTTTTTGTTGTCAATTTTATAAACAGGATGATCTTCAGCTACTTTGTGTGCAGATTTGAGACCATAATTTCTTAAGCTAGAGGCATCAATTACCCACGAGCTACCAAGCTTTCTTGCCTTGAGTTCATTAGTCCTACAAAGGGTGCGAATCCGCTGCTCGCTAATATTTAGTTGTTCAGCTGCTTCTTTAATGGTAATTTCGGTACTCAATCTATGTTTCCTTTGCGAAACCTATAATAGGTACCAATATAACTGGATATATATACATGTCAAGCCCTAACAAGCAGCAGCAACGGACTGTCAAACCTGTCACTCAAATTGCTACGCAATTACGTGCCAGCTTCACCAGCCGCTGTGCTGGGCGTTATATTACTTGGGGAAATAAACATGGGACAGGCACTTCAAAAACAGTATTCGACGACTTTGATCGCGCCGGTATTGGTTTCTGTCAGCTCGTCACCGGAAATATATGCATCCACCACGACAGTGTTTGACGTCAGGTAAAGATCCTGGGCCAGAGCAGGCGTTGGAGCGGTGAGTGGCATCGCCAAGGCAGTTATTGGCAGGGTTGGTTTCATTGGCATTTCTCCTTGCTGGTTATGTGTGTGCAACAAGGGAAGACTAGGCGGGATTGTTAGGGGCAATTTGTGTTCTTTTTAAGATAATCTGCCGGATATATAGACAGTTCATGATTGCAGAGTCAGGCGGTGCATAGTGGACAGAGTGCAAGATTGAAGCAAGGGAGCTGATCCAACAACTCACTGAAGTATAGGATTTTTTGAAAGAGTCATGACTCAAGCTGTCAGTTCGCAAACCACAATTTAATCAGACCTGACAGACTCCGCTATCTTGCTTCTGCCCCATTCCTAAATACGCCTCCAGCTTTTAATCCCTTCCCCTTTTCAAGGGGAATGTGAGAGTCTCCCGTTTACAATACTTTTTGTCATCCAAACCTTACTTTTTCACTGTTGATACATACAGGAAATGTAAAGGTGTCGCATAATACTGAAACAACACCATTTTGGGATCTAATAAATTGTTATAACTAAGGAAGTTTATGAGTCTACTGGAAGATTCTTGGGAACAGCGGGAAGAGAAAATATATCCTGAACTGTTTGGCGAAACTGGTGAAGGCATTTATCCACTGGATGCTTCTTTGTTTGATAACCAGTTTGGTATCTCTGACATCGACCCACGATGGTTACATTACGGTGTTTTTAAATGCGCCCCGACAACTGACAGAAAAACATGGGTCTATGTTACATCTGGCATGTCAAACCCATGGGAATCAGATGAGCCTCAAGAATACTCGGGTGTGGGCACTGAGTTTGTTCTTGAAACAGATGAAGAAAGTGATTTGGCTATAAATATTTTACGTAGTTTAATTGCATTCAATATTCTCCTTTCTGTTGATCACTATGGTGATAAACCGCTTGTGGATTATGGTGATCGTATTCCTATGAAAATTGACCCGAATGTCTCAAGCCTAATTGTTGTACAGCCCATCCTATTCCCCGAGTCATTTAACTTAGTGTCTGGTAAGGTTGATGTTATGCAGGTTACGGGTATCACTGAAAAAGAGTTGGAATATGCTAAAGAGAATGGTTCGAAGGCGATAGCTCATAAGCTAGTTGAATCTGAAGGTTCTTTTGCTTTAAGGCCTGATAGATGCGATGTAGTTTAGTCATAACAAACGGATGGACTAGGGACGTTACTCGTGGCGAAATTTTTCATAGAAATGCTGTGATTCAGACGTTTCAATCAGTTTGGGCTAGTAAACGCCCGTTATTCGAACGTTATATGTAAGTCAGTTTCCATGCTTTCAGTTATGAACAACACCAAATGGCGAGAACTTCGAAAGGCAATGTCTTGTTTAGGCTCAGCTAGTCCTCAGTGGAAAGTCAAAATTCTCTCAACTGGCTATCAGTCAAATTGGGACGGTGACTGGTGCTATCATTTTGCAGACGACAATTATTCAGATATTGAGTGGGTTGAAATCAAAGTGGATGGCGAACCTCAACGTTCACTAGTTCTGAATGCTCTAAAAAATGTCCATGTGGCGGGCTCTGTTACTGAAGATGGATATAGGATCTACGGGTATGTTTCAGACTTTAGCTTGGTCGATTATCTCTGAGAAATTTCCTATAACAAGGCAATTAACGAGGGACACTTTGTCAACGTGGCAGTTTTTCAAAGTGTTGTGAATATAAAGGATTAAAATAGTTTCGGGCGGTTTGGTAAGCGCCTGCTATTGCGACGTTAGGGCTAAAGGAAAACTATGACAATCATGTTGGATTGCAGTTCAGAAGAATCTGCTTTTGAGAGTGTATCTACAGCCTTCTCATGTACTGAAGAAGCGTTAAAATCTGTATTACTATCTATCGACCTAAATGAAATTTATGAGTCCGACGACGAGATTTGTATCCCTTGTGAAGGGTATTTGTACAATTACGTCACAAAGCGTTTAGGTGAACCACGACCATTTAGTTCTGTTGTCTGGTTTCATGGTACACGAACATCAGAGCAAAATAACTTTGAAAATGGGGTGTTCCCTTTAAATGATTCTTTAAATAGAGTGTGGGACATTTTGCTCTTGTCCGCACCTAATAAAGAGTGCCGTGATAACTTAGAATTTATGCGAACGAATGGAGTTGACGATTCCCTCTACGGATTAAGAGTCAACGGTTCGATACATTGGGGTCCCTACGGTATTCTTGTCCGTGACGTTGCTTTCAATACTAGCAAACTAAGCCAGCATGATTATCTAAGAATACCAGAGCTAGTCGAAGACATTCTAAATGCATACAAAAAGCAATTTGGTATATGCCTTTACTCACACTACGAAAAAGTATTAGTTCCCAAGCTTGTTAAATTTCAATGCACATCGCGGTTGGATGACGGATGTATCGAAGCTGCGCTGGGATACTTGTATGCCCGAGTCAGAGGCGAACAGGTAAATGGTATGTCGGTCACTTGCATTGATATGTCTGGTGTGGCCATCACGCCCTGTCAAATCATGGCGGTAGAAACAGTTTCGCCCTAACACATATGAGCCCTTCTCCGGTCAATAGGCAAAAGCCATCTTTTGGCTGCGTTCGCAGTCAATGCTCTCGAACAACAAAGTCTTTTACTTTGCTTCGCCTAAACTCAGCTTATCCGATGTGGCTAATCACGAACGTAATTCCTAACTTGAAATTGCCCCATCCCGAATTTCGGTTTAAGCAGACCAATTGTGTGATCTCATCTAGGCTAACCAGTGGATGTGTAAGATCGAGTATGAGTTGCTGAAGACTATTCTTTGCTCTCAAGCAGCTGTTTGAGGTGCATTGGCAACTGCGCTTTAAGTGCAGGCTCTGCATCCAGTTTTTGCTTGAGCAGCGCTCTCGCTTCGGCGGTTTCGCCTTTGGCGAGCAGTGCCTCCACATCGGCAAACGGATTGTTGACCGGTTGCGCTTTATCCTCTGCCATTGATTTGGCCGCCTCCGGGCTGACCCGGTCAAAGCGCATAATCTCGTTGCTATCCTCTGCGTGTAATTCGAAGGACTGCATTTCCCCGACCTGGCGCTTTGGTGCAGCATCGGATTGAATCATCGAAGGTGCGCTTCGAAGCTCTATCTCAGCAGGTGTTTGCAGGGTTTTATCGGCCCATTTCCACGGTGCAAGCAAGGCCACAAAGCCTACGGTGGCAGCAAGCCCGACATAGGGCCACCATTGGTGTTTTCGGCGTGATTGCTGCTTGGCGTAATCCAGTATGGTGTTATCCAGTTCGGCACTGGGCGATTCTGTCGCGCTTTCCTTGTACAGCGCGACGATGTCTTCATCTTTGAATGGCGCTGTCATTCTCTCTCTCCGAGTTTTTTCGTCAGGCACTGGCGGAGCTGATCCATGGCGTAGCGCAACCGGGTTTTCACCGCTTCAGCTTTAGCGCCGACAATGTCACAAATCTGGGTGGGTTCGAAACCGGCTTCATGGCGCAGCAAAAACGCTTCGCGTTGCAAAGGCGCGAGCAGTCCCATGCAGTGTTTGATAGCGGTTTTCTTGTCGCCGTCCCAATCAGGATGGTCACTGTGATCGTCATCCAGCGACTGGATATAGGCGTTGGACGAGACTATTTTACGGTGTTCATCAATCACCAGATTGTGAGCAATATGGTACAGCCATGTCGTGAACTTAGCCGTCGGCTGATAGTTTTCCCGTTTGTCGACGACCCGGTACCAGACATCCTGATACAACTCCTCCGCGCGGGCATGGTTGGCTGCGCCCAATTGCCGCACAAAGTAGCGGTAAAGCGGGTTTTTATGGCGATGATACAGGGCAGCAAAGGCGCGCTGGTCGCCTTTGCTGAATAGCACCATCAATGTTTCGTCGGTTTGGTTATCCATGGATATCTTTTAAAGATGGCTCATCAAAGGTTCTGCGCGATTTCCACCAGCTAATAAATTCGCCGCGATAGTTGTAAGGGTCGTTTCCGCGATTATCCCGCGCAATATCAGCAATTTGACTGTAGGCTAAACCATCCACGTAGTGATTGTCTTTGAGTTTCTGCGCAAAGGCGGCAACAGCGGTAGCAAACTGAAAATCGCTGCTGGCTGTTTTAAATTCTGCTGCACCAGCGTTGGCTTTGACCAATTGCGTGGTCAGTTTGCTTTGTTCACTGCCAGGCAGTTTGTAGCGTACTTTTACTTGCGCCAGTTCACTGCCAAAGCCCGCGGAAGCCTCCTGGGTTAGCTGGTAGCGGAGGTCATCGATTTGACCTGATCGCCCGCCAGAGTGATCTCGTAAAGGGCGGTGACGGTGTGTCCGGCACCGATTTCTCCGGCATCTACCTTGTCATTGTTAAAGTCTTCATCGCGCAACTGACGGTTTTGGTATCCAATCAGGCGGTATTCCTTGACGGTATCCGGGTTGAATTCGACCTGGATTTTTACATCTTCCGCGATGCTTTGCAGGGTGCCGCTCATCTGGCGCAGCAACACTTTTTGCGCTTCATGCAAAGTATCAATGTAGCGTGGTTGCCATCACCAATGTTTGCCAGTTGCTCCATCATGCCGTCGTTGTAATTGCCCCGGCCAACACCCAGCGTGGTTAGGGAGATGCCTTTTTCCCGCTCCTGCTCAACCAGATCTTTCAGCGCATCCAAATCGGTCACACCCACATTAAAGTCGCCATCTGTCGCGAGGATCACCCGGTTAACCCCCTCCTTGATAAAGCCTTTTTGTGCCTGCTGGTAAGCCAGTTTGATCCCGCTTTCACCATAGGTGCCACCGCCAGCCTGCAGGCTTTTTAATGCTGCCAGAATGGTCTGCGCGTCGTCGCCTTTCGTGGGCTCCAGCACCACGGAGGATTGCCCTGCATACGTGACCAGACTGACTTTGTCATCGGCGGTGAGGTTTTTCACCATCAGGGACAGACTTTGTACCAGCAGGGGCAATTTGTTGGGATCGCTCATTGAGCCGGATACATCGACCAGAAACACCAGGTTCGACGGTTTTCGCTCGTTGACCGGAATGTCGTAGCCTTTCAATGCAATGCGCAGTAGCTGGCGGCTTTCATTCCATGGCGCAGGGGCAAGCTCAGTGCTGACGGAAAAAGGCTGCACTTTGGTCACTGGTGTGGGGTAGCTGTAATCAAAGTAGTTGATGAAGGCTTCTTCACGGATCGCGTCCGCCGGTGGCTTGTTCCCCATCTTGAGGTAACTGCGCACATTGGCGTAGCTGCCGGTATCGACATCGACAGAAAAGGTCGATAAAGGTGACGTTGTCACTAAATGAATGCCGTTGCTGGGCGTATTGAGGTAGCTGTCGCGGTTCTCAGCCTGATAATGCTCTTGGGGAGGCATCGGCATGGAGACAAACACCTGATCGCCCATGGCACGCGACAGGGCAACTCTGCCCATTTTTTCCATTTGCGGTGCGGGTGCTACCGCTTCTTCAACAACAGCTGGGGTGATCTGCGGTTCGATCACCGCTGTTTCAGTGCGGTTTGTTTTGGCACTTTCCGCCGTGTTGGATTCCGAGCATCCTACCATTAGGGTCAGCGAGGCGATGATTGCCAATGTGATTTGATTGCGTTTCATGTTCCCGTCCTTTGTTAACTGGTTTTTGGCTATAAACGGGCGGGGAGCGACAGGGGGTGATTTATTTTTATCTTTTCGGATCTTTTTTTGAGGGAGTATCTGACAGGATAAAAAACGAACACATTTTAAACAGTGCGCCTAATCTCTCTAAATTTGCTCTCATTTGCAGAGTATTACATAGAACGATTTGTTATTTATCCCAAAAAAACAACTGCGTTACATTGAGCGCCATAAAGAGAAGCGCCCACCAGCGTCTGTGTTTATGCGGTTTGTGGCGATGTCGAGATAACGATCATGGAGTAGTAACAATGCGTTCAATGAAAAAATTACTGGTAGCGACAATTGCACTGGCTGCCAGCGTCACCTCTACCGCTTCACTGGCTCAGGAAGACGTTAAAGTCGGTATGTCTGGCCGCTATTTCCCGTTCACTTTTGTGAAAATGGATGAGCTGCAAGGCTTTGAAATTGATGTGTGGAATGAAATTGGCAAGCGCGCTGACTTCAATGTGGAGTTTGTTACGTCAAACTTCTCCGGTCTGTTTGGCATGCTGGAAGCGGGTCATATCGACACCATCAGCAACCAGATCACCATCACTGATGCGCGCAAAGCCAAATACGCATTTTCTGTGCCTTACGTGGTAGACGGCGCACAGGTTGTGGTACGAAAAGGGCGTGACGATATCGAAGGTATTGACGATCTGAAAGGCAAGAAAGTGGCGGTTAACCTTGGCAGTAACTTCGAGCAACTGCTGCGCAACTATGACAAAGCCGGTGACATCAACATCATCACTTATGACTCAGGCTTTGAGCAGGATGTGGCGCTGGGCCGTACCGATGCATTCGTCATGGACCGCGTATCTTCCGCGCAGCTGATCCAGAAATCCGGTCTGCCGCTGCAACTGGCAGGTGAACCGTTTGAAACCATCGAAAACGCGATGCCGTTTTTGAATACGCCAGAACAGCTGGCACTGAAAACCAAAGTGGATAACGCTCTGACTGAAATGAAAGCTGACGGCACCCTCAGCGCGATTTCCCAGAAGTGGTTTGACGCTGATATTACGCAGTAAGAGCGGCGTGAATGAACGGTTTTGATTTTCACTACATGCTGGAGTTGTTCCGATACTGGTGAAGTATCTGGGAATAACTCTGGAAATGTCACTGATTGGCTTTGTGGCAGCGCTCGTGTTGTCAGTGTTTTTGGCACTGGTCAGGGTGTTCAAGGTGAAAGTGCTGGATACAGTTGTTGCCGTGTATATCTCGTTTTTCCGGGGTACACCGCTGCTGGTTCAACTCTTTTTACTTTATTACGGCTTGCCACAAGTCTTCCCGGCGTTTGTCGGCATGGATGCATTCACCGCTGCGGTGGTGGGTTTGTCGCTCCATTTCTCGGCATATATGGCGGAGAGTATCCGCGGTGCGATCCTTGGTATCGACAAAAACCAGATGGAAGCGAGCCTCAGTGTCGGCATGACAGAGCTTCAGGCGATGCGACGCATTGTGCTGCCTCAGGCTGCGCGCGTAGCAACGCCATCACTGATGAACTATTTCATCGACATGATCAAAAGTACGTCGCTGGCATTTACCTTGGGCGTGGCGGAAATCATGGCGAAGGCGCAAATGGAAGCGTCATCCAGCTTTAAATTCTTTGAAGCCTTCCTGGCGGTTGCGCTGATTTACTGGCTGGTGGTGGTGGCATTCACCCAGGTTCAGTCGGTGATGGAAAAGAGAATGAACAAGGCGTATGCACGATGATTGAAGTGAGAAATTTGAGCAAGCGCTTTGGCGAGGTCGAGGTGCTAAAGCACATTGACCTTGATGTTAAACAGGGCGAAATCGTGGCGATTATCGGCCCATCGGGCACCGGTAAATCGACCCTGCTGCGATGCCTGAACTTCCTCGAAACGCCGAGCGGTGGCGAGATCCAGATTGGCGATGTGCGCGTGAGTGCGAACAACGTATCCAAACGTGAGATCCACCAGTTGCGTAAACAAAGCAGCTTTGTATTTCAAAGTTATGCCTTGTTTGCCAATAAAACCGCCCTGGAAAACGTGGCTGAATCCCTGATCACTGTCTGGAAAGAGCCCCGGGTTCAAGCGCTGACAACCGCACGCAGATTGCTGGTCAGTGTGGGTATGGAAGCGCATCTGGACAAATATCCGGCGCAGCTTTCCGGCGGTCAGCAGCAGCGCGTTGGTATTGCGCGTGCCATGGCTTGCAAAGGTGAAGTGATCCTGTTTGATGAGCCAACCTCTGCGCTTGACCCTGAGTGGGTTGATGAAGTGCTGGCGGTGATGAAACAGCTGGCTGCGCAAAAGCAGACCATGATTGTGGTGACCCACGAAATGCAGTTTGCCCGTGAGATTGCTGACAAGGTGATCTTTATGGAAGGCGGCGTGATTGTGGAACAGGGCCCGCCGTCGCAGATTTTCGGTAACCCGCAAAACGCGAGAACTAAAGCGTTTGTGGCGCGCGCAGCCTGACATTTGGGTTCCCCCTAGCCTGATTGTCAAATGGCGCATCGAATATCGAAAAGAAAAAGCCCTCAACGTTCCGGTTGAGGGCTTTTTAATCCCTAGCCAACTTCATCGGGATCGTTACAAATCCTCCAGCAAACTGGGGAAGGAGTTAATGGCGTATTCTGCTTGCCATGCCATCAAATCCAGGGTGTCGTCAGTCCAGTCGATATAAAACAGCGCCCTGAAGCTATCAATGTCGTTATCAATACTGGTCAGATCGTTGTAATCACTCCGGTAAACCGGTTGCGACAGGAACTGCAGTTCTTCTTTAATGGGTGTCGTGAAATGGCGGGTTAAGCCAGTATCGAGGAAAAACAGTGGCGTAAAGCGCGAAGCAGAAAGGTAGAAAATATCGCCATACTGTTTTGAATCCACACCAATCACATCGGCATCCTGCTGACCATCGCCATCAGAGACAAATTCCCCTTCCAGATTGAAGTTGGTAATGCCACCGGCATTGCTCACCCATTGGTTGTCTGACAATCCTGCGCTGCGCATTGCCTGTTTGATTTCATTTAGCACAGCATCACCGACACCGGACGCATCGAATACCGTGGCTGGCTTACCGGTGCGAATGGCGGCGACGGTTGCCAGTCCACCACCCAGACTGTGGCCTGTGTAGTGAATGGAATATTGACGGTATTTGTTTGCCAGACGCGCGGATTCTGAAATGGCAAAGCGGTACTGCGGTGGCACCTGACCAGAAGCCATAATGCCATTGGTCACCCAGTCAGAGGTACCCAGCTCGCTGCCGCGAAAGGCGATAACAGCGTTACTGCCATTGGTGTAGACCGCAGCATGAAATCCGGTACTGCTGTCGTGCACGCTTTCAGTGAGTTGCCAACCCCGTGGAGCACCCCAACTTTTGTACACATATTCAGAGAATGCTAGATAGTGCAATGCATTGCCTGCTTGAGTCACGGAAGGGGGCTGGTGGGTTTTGTAGGTATTACCCGTGGTGTTGGCTGTATTGGTCATATTGGGGTGAAGCACGGAATCCACATAAGACCCGATATTTCCCAACTCTTCCTGCGTTGTAGCCAGAACGTTCTGCGAAGACAAGCTCACCAAAATGGCGAATGAGCCAAAAACAATCTTTTTCATGAGAACTTTTCCCTTTTTCGATGATTGACGATACCACTTACTGTCAAATTGATACTTCATGTATCGATATAGATCGTAGGACGTCATTTCTGTCTTGCCAGTTTTGAGGTGAGTCATTGTTGAGACAAAAGAAAATTAACGTTTTGCTCGCTGGGGATGTCCCGGTTTCTTGGCTTATCTATTTGTATTTAAAGAGATAAATATCGCACTGGGAAGTGAGCAGGGTGGTGTTTCAGATGAAAGGGAGTGGCGGGTGACAGGGCGCAAAAGTATTGGTTTCAAGATACTTTGAAACCAATACCGTCAGCATTCTTCAACAACAGGGTTTAACCTTCACGCATCAGGGATTCCAGCTCCATGGCTGCACGGCGAAGGTGGGGTTCGAATTGCAGCAAATCGTCCAGAGACGTTCTCAGCACTGGCGCATGGGTAAACAGGCAGGCGTGGAGTTGTCCTTGCTCGTTGTAGATAGGGACAGAGATCGCCACCATGCCGTCGATAAACTCTTCGTTATCAACCCCCAGTTCCCGCTCGGCAATGCCGGTGAGTTCTCGCTCCAGCAAGATGGGGTCGGTAATGGTGTTTCTGGCCAATTGCTCCAGCGTCAGGTTATTGATCAGGCGCTGGCGTCGGCGTTTGGTCAAGGTACTGAGATACAGCTTTCCACTGGCGGTACACCAGACGGGCGTGTTGCTGCCAACCGGCAGGTTGATCTGTAATGGCCAGTTGGTCTGTATGCGATCGTAGTAGATCATATCGATCCCATTGGGCAGCGAAATACCGCAGGTCTCGCCAATTTCATCAGCCAGCTTTTGCAAAATGGCCTGACGCAATGCCTTGAAATGGGTGGTGTGCAAAACGCCCAGCGCCATGTCATGCAGCCTTTTGGCGGGGATCAGGTTGCCACGCATATTGGTCTGTACAAAACCGTCCCGCTCCAGTTGCTGCAGCAGACGATGAATACTCGGCTTGGGAATATCCAGCATGAGGGAAAGTTCCGCCGGGCTGGGCGGTCGCTCGGCGCAGGAAATGGCTTCAATGATTTCCAGCACACGGGCAATGGAGGAGGCTTTTTCTCGTTTTTCTGTTGTCATCCCTGTACCTGAACAGTGTTTTTAGGTTACACCTGCCTTGAAGGCAGATAATCAGAGTATAAGTTAATGACACCTCAAACCGGAGAATAACGGTGTGCGTGTAATAGCTGGCTCACATTCACACACCATCTGTCTCATATTTCTACCATTTATTCCCAGAGACCTGAGTAGATGCCAATCATCTCTTCAATGCTGGGAATGCGCGGGTTGTTGCCCGGCGAGCCGGATGCCATCGCCTGGTTTGCCATGGTGTGCATGGCACTGAAAAACGCCTCCTTTGCGATGCCGAATGCTTCCGGCGTCGGGACATCAAGATCAGCATTCAGGGCGTGCAGTTCTTCCAGCAGTTTCTGGCAGGCATCCTGGTCGCCGTCGGTGATGTCCGCAACGCCCATAGCGCGGGCGCAATCCGCGTAGCGTGCAGAGGCGGCGGGAATGGAAAATGCAGTCACGGATGGCAGCAACATGGCGTTTGAGAGTCCGTGAGGAACGTGGAACAGGGCGCCAATGGGACGGCTCATTCCATGCACCAGTGCCACCGATGCGTTTGAAAAGGCAATACCGGCAAGTGTTGCACCCAGCATCATGTCAGCGCGTGCCTGGGTATCTCCTCCATTTTTACAAACGCGGCGAAGGTTTGGCGCGATTAAACGCATTGCCTCCAAGGCGTTGTAGTCGCTAAACGGGTTACCTTTACGGCTGACATACGACTCAATGGCGTGGGTGAGCGCATCAATGCCCGTGTCTGCTGTCATCCGGGTCGGCAGCGAGTGGGTCAGCTCCGGGTCAACCAGGGCAGCAGTTGGCATAAACGATGGGCCGACGCAGAGCATTTTTTCATCGTTCCTTGCATCGGTAATGATAGTAAAACGGGTAACTTCAGACCCTGTTCCAGCGGTTGTCGGCACCGCGATAAGGGGAATTACCGGTTCACTGACAATGCGCGGAAAGCAATAGTCGCGCATTTTCCCACCCGCACCTGCCAGCACAGACATGGCTTTGGCACTGTCTATTACGCTGCCGCCGCCCAGGGCAATCAGGCAATCAAAGTGGCCTGACCGGATAGCGTTGACGCCTGCTCTATAGAGGTGTCTGTCGGTTCTGGAATGGTGTCATCGAAGATCTGTGTTGCGAAACCTTCCTCTACAAGCAGCGACGCAATCCGCTCCCCCTGACCCAACGCCACCATGGTTTTGTCGGTGATGATCAGTGGCTGGCTACACCCCAGGGCGCGCACCATGGCCGGGAGTTTAACGATTGCCCCGTCGCCGATTTCCATCAGGCGGGGAAGGATAATTGAATGTGACATATAGGCTCCTTATTTAAATTATGCAAATCAATGTGTTGAATCAATGTGTTGAACCAATGGTCAGGGTGAATACACGGTTGATGGCAACCAGGTGACGATGGAAGGCATCCAAAACACGAGCGCTAGCCCCAGCAGTTGCAACAAAATAAACGGCACGACACCGCGGTAGATGTGGAACAGGTTGATCCCGGGCGGCACCACGCCTTTGAGATAGAACAGGGCAAAGCTACCGGCGGAGTCAGGAAGGACGTTTGCAGGCAGACCGCAAACAGCACGGCGAACCAAACCAGATCAAACCCCATGGCACTGACAACCGGGGCGACCAGCGGCAGGATGATGAGCGTAAGCTCAATCCAATCGAGGAAAAAACCGAGGATGAAGGTGACAAACAGAATCGCAATCACGATGCCGTGAGGGCCAAATGGCAGGCTGGTGAGGCTCTTTCGATCAGTTCATCGCCACCCAGGCCGCGAAGGACAAGGGAGAATGCTGTCGCGCAGATGATTAGCGCAAAGATAAAGGCGGTGGTTTTGGTGGTTTCTCTGCCAACTGAGCGCAGTACATCCAGTGTCAGTCGTCCGCGCATCGCTGCAAGCAAGGTCGCGCCCAATGCACCGACTCCGGAGGCTTCCGTCGGTGTGGCAATACCCATAAAGATGGAGCCCAGCACTGCGATGATCAGTCCCGCCGTTGGCAAGGCTGCGCGAAGTGCACTGAATATCACCCGCATGCTGATAGGTTCCGCATCGTCAGACACCGGTGCCATATCGGCACGTGTGAAACCGATGATCAGGATATAAGCCACATAAAAGGCTGCGAGCATCAGGCCAGGGAAAACCGCGCCAAGGAACAGGTCTCCGACCGAAACACCAATCCGGTCGCCCATCATTACCAGCATGATGCTGGGCGGCACCAGAATGCCAAGGGTGCCGGTTGAGGCAATCGTCCCGCAGGCGAGTTCTTTGCTGTAGCCATCGCGCATCATCATTGGCATACCGAGTACGGCCAGCAGAACCACGGAGCACCGATGATCCCGGTGGAGGCTGCGAGCAGCAGACCCACAAAGGTTACCGTTACCGCAAGTCCACCACGTACCCGACCAAACAGGCGTACCAGATTGCCCATCAGATCTTCTGCGGTGCCGGAGCGGTCGAGCATCAGTCCCATAAAGATAAACATGGGCAGGGCCACCAATACCCAGTTGGTCATGATGTCCCACATCCGCGGAACAACGAGCGATGCATAATTCCAGTCGATCCCGATAAAGGCATCAAACCATTCGTCTGCCAGCATGGCGACGGGAATAAAAATCAGGGAAATACCACACAGCACCCAAGCGACGGGAAACCCGGTAAACAGCAGAAAGATAAACAGGCTGAACATGATCAGCACGAGGATTTCATTGATTTCCATGGTCATTACTCCCCGTGTCCAGAGCTAGTGTGCACCGCAGCCTGGGTTGTTCGCCTGGGTGAGAGAAATAGGAGGGTGAAGACACGGCTGAGGCGTGAAAGGCAGGCAACCCCCAGCAGCAAAAAGGCAAACACCAGTGCGCCTTTCATAAACCAGCGGTATGGCAGGCCTCCGGGCGCGGCAGAGACTTCGCCCAGTTCCCAGGAATAGAGAACAAACGGCAGGCCGTACCAACACACAAGCACAAGAAAAGGGAGGAGCAGGAATATCAGCCCCAGCATTTCAATCCAGGCTTTGGTGGTGGGTGAAAATTTGTCGCGCAACAGATCGACCCGCACATGGCTGTCTGTGACCATGCAGTAGGAAAGCCCCACCAACCAGCCGAGGGCATATAAATGCCATTGCAACTCTTCAAATTCGATCCGCCCTTCTCCGAGCAGGTAACGCATCAGTACATTGGTGATGATCACCAGCATCAGCACTACCCACACCCAGGAAAAGGCGTTACAAGGTGCAGCAGGCATGTATCCAGCGCGCGGGATAACCGTGTTTCCGGCAAGGTATCTGTCGCTGCTTCTTCCGGCAGCGTTACGGTATTGTTGGGAAGTTTGTCTTGCATAGCGCCTCCAGCCTGAAAGCATCCCCTGCCGTTTCCGGCGGGGGAGCAGGGGTTTCCTTTTTCAGTGGTGATGGAAATTACTCAAAGTCGCGTGGCAGGTAAGCTTTCTGCTTCCACTCTTTGTAGTTGTCGCGGAATTGCTGCTGGGATTCGTAGATTTGTTTGAAATCCGGATCCGATGCGGCGATCTCATCCATCACTTCGGTAGAAGGGTGTTCAGTGCTTGCAGCAGTTCAGGGTTCAGCGTTCTTGCGGTTACGCCTTTGGCTGGAAAGCTCGCCATTACATCACCTTGCAGTGATTCACCGCGGGTAAGGGCGCGGAATGTGCCGGCTGTACAGGCCATGTCGATGGTGGCTTTGGTTGAATCAGAAAGGGCGTCCCACACATCTTTGTTCACCACAAGGTGTGAGGCAGTAAAGGTTTGGTGCCAACCGGGGAAGTAGTTGTTCTTGGCGACTTTATCGAAGCCATCAGGCTGTCGATAGCCGGCATGGAGAACTCAGACGCATCGATAGCGCCTTTTTCAAGTGCAGGGAAAATTTCACCGCCGGGCAATACGGTGACGGAAGCACCGGCTTTTTGCAGCACTTTACCGCCGATACCGGCAAAGCGGATTTTCAGCCTTTAAAATCATCCAGTGAATTGATTTCTTTGGTGAACCAGCCGCTGTCTCTGGGCCAATCACGCTGCATAGCACAGGGTGAACGCCGTGTTTTGCATAAAGATCCTCCGCCAGTTTCTGGCCTTCACCTTCATACCACCATGTTGCGTATTCCCAAGGTTCCATGCCGAATGGGACAGCGGCAAAGAGCGCTGCCGCTGGAATTTTGCCCTGGTCGTAACCCAGCCAGGTATAGCCGGCGTCGATCTGCTTGTTTTTGATGGCTTCCGTGATACCGAAAGGCGGTACCAGTTTGCCCGGCTCGTAAACCTTGAATTTGATATTGCCATCGGTAGCACGGTCGATTTGCTCAGCGACGAGTTTGATCGGATCGCCCAGAGCAGGGAGGTGGGTGCCAAAGACTGCCTGAACTTTCCAGCGGATTTTTTCCTCAGCAATGGACGGCGCTGAAAGTACGGCTGCAATCACACCGGCAAGCAGTGCGGATGTGACTTTATTCTGTCCTCTTAACCAGTTACTTCTCATTACTCAATACCTCTGTCGTAAGGTGCCCCAATGGGCAAAATGTAAGCTTATCGTTAATAACGATACGATATTTATCATTTTACTAACATTGTGGTTTTTGCAAGTTTTTAGCTAAAACGATACGAAATGAATCGTTATGTGTTTCACGTGGTGATCTGATGAGGCAGACGTCTCGCATGTGGGAATTTGGATTGTTGATCGGCTGAAAATCAGCACCTTGTGTGGGAAGAGGAAAGAACTGGAGAGGGAGGTTCGGACAGAGTGGGCAAAGATAGGAATCAATTATGAGACATGGCTGTCGATTAATTTTTCACTTATTGAATCGATCGGTATGAGCTTCCTCGCGATGATTTTTGGCCTTGTTTTGGTCATTTTCTGTGAATTTTTTGGTTTGCCAAAACCCCTATGACCGTCATGGCGGGATTGTTTATAACTCTATGTATCTTAAAGGCGTGCCAGTTTTTCGCTTGGGCGGGGAGGAAGGCATGAAAATCAATTGTCGGTCATAAACTGTACATACTGGGTTCAAATAAACGTCATAAAGCACCGTTCAGTAATATTACTGTCACATTGCGTTAATAGTATCCGCTTCGAACTGAAATCATTACTAGCAGGAAGTGAGTTATGAGCATCCAGTCTGATGCACTACAAGGACGCCAGTCCGATACGCCAAAACGCGCGCTACAGTGGGTGACACTGATCGGCATGCTGTATCTGTTGTTGGTCTCCGTCTCCATGATTGGCAGCGGCTTTAAATGGGCAGCAGGCGACCACGCCAAAGAGTTGTTCGAGTTTGCTTCCAACCCCGTTGCGGGCCTGATGATAGGCATCATTGGTACAGCACTTATCCAGTCTTCAAGTACTGTTACTTCAATTATTGTTGGTCTGGTTGCCGGTGGCTTGCCTGTTGAGATGGCGATACCCATGGTCATGGGTGCCAATGTAGGAACTACGGTCACCAATACCTTGGTCAGTCTTGGCCATGCCCGTTGTAAAGATGAGTTCCGCCGCGCTTTCACTGCCGCTACCGTTCATGATTTCTTCAACCTTTTCGCGGTGGCGATTTTCCTTCCTCTGGAAATAATGACAGGCTTTCTGGCAAAGATTTCTGCTTGGCTGGTATCACCGCTGATGCAGGCGGATAACCTCAGCCTGAAAAGCTTCAACTTCATCAAGCCACTGACCAAGCCTTTGGTAAACGGCGCGAAATCAGTGTTTGATATCCTGCCGGGCTCGTTGGGCGGTATCGCACTGGTGCTGTTCGGTATTGTGCTGGTCATCGTCTCTATTACCGTTATGGGCAAGCTGATGAAAAAGCTGATGGTAGGCAAAGCCCGTGAAGTCCTGAATGGCGCGATTGGCCGCGGTCCTATCCACGGTATTGCTTCCGGCACTTTGGTTACCATTCTGGTTCAGTCCTCATCGACCACTACCAGCCTGATTGTGCCGCTGGTCGGAACCAATGTGCTTTCAGTGCGCCAGGTTTATCCGTTTACCCTGGGTGCCAATATCGGTACCTGTATCACTGCACTGCTGGCAGCCACCGCCGTGACCGGTGCGAATGCTGTCTTTGCACTGCAAATTGCACTGGTTCACCTGTTGTTCAACATCGCGGGTATTCTGGTGATATTCGGTTTGCCGTTCTTGCGTGATTTGCCAGTGAAATGTGCGGAGATGCTGGCCGGTTGTGCAGTGAAAAGTAAAATGGCCGTGGCCGCTTATCTGGGTGTGGTTTTCATCCTGGTACCGGGTCTGGTGTTGTCAATGTCGTAAGCGACAACCGCCAATCCATGAATGTGACGCCCCTGACTTTGTCGGGGGCGTTTTTGTTTCTGTTTCCCAAAATAAGCAACCTTGAGAATAAGGAATTCTGCATCCGCATCTAGACTTTACCTGACCTTACCTCCATCCCTTTGACAAGGCATCAGACGGCGCAGAGATGATCACGACGCAGAATCCGGATAGCAGAAAAGTCAAAAACAAGCTGGTCTACCATCTCGACAAAGCGCGCACGGTGCAGCGTTATATTGATGAAGCGCCAGTGTGGCGCGATGGCACCCCAACCCCCCATGTTCCCATGACCCAAATGCAGTGGCGTATTTGGCTACTGGCCTCGGCAGGCAAATTTTTCGAGGGCATGGTGGTGTTTATGACGGGCGTGGCGCTGCCCTGATGGCCGTGGATTTCCAGTTGTCATCGCTGGAAAAAGGCTATGTCGGGGCATCGACCTGATGGGAATTCTGGTGGGTGCCAGCCTGCTTGGCGGGTTGTCGGATCGTTTCGGGCGTAAAAAGCTATTTATTGCTGAAATGCTGCTGTTGGTGCTGTTTCTCAGTGCGCTGGTGGTGAGCAGCTCGTTAACAATTCTGTTGCTTTGTATGTTCGGTGTTGGACTCGCGCTGGGGTGCGATTACCCCACAGCCCATTTGATGTTGTCTGAAAGTATACCCAGCAAGAACCGCGGTAAATTAGTGTTAAGTGCTTTTGGTTTTCAGGCAGTTGGGGCGATAGTCGGGATGTCTGTAGGGATTGCCATTCTCTCGTTCGACAGCTCTGCGTACGCCTGGCGCTGGATGTACGCCATTGTGATCATTCCTGCTGTCGCTGTATTGATAGGGCGCTTTTTTATTCCCGAAAGCCCGCATTGGTTGATGGAGGAAAAGCGTCAGGATGAAGCCGAAGCGGCGCTTTCCCGCCTATTGAAACGTACACCTGCCTACCCGCCAACCATCCACTTGAAAGCGCGCAAGGAAAGTGAAACCGGGACAGTGGCTTCTAAAGATGGTTTTTGGGATGGATACCGACTGCTGTTTTCTGCCGAAAACCGAAGGGCAACCTTACTTGCCTCTGTTCCCTGGTTTTTACAGGATCTGGCGACTTACGGCATTGGCATTTTCACCCCGACGGTGTTGGCCAGTGTGTTCGGTTATACCCGCACAGAGCATCATACCGTTGCCGCAATCATTGCCGATGATGTGATGGCCGCCAAAGGCACCGCAGTGCTGGATCTGTTTTTATTGCTGGGGGTGATTGCGGCTGTATTTCTCGCCGACAGGCAGGGGAGAATGCGGTTGCAGATCGTAGGATTTATCGGTTGTGCGGCGGGGCTGTTGATTTCCGCGCTGGCGGTATCAGCGCAGGGTGACAGCCAGTGGCTAATGCTGTTTTCCGGCCTTATTTTGTTTAACTTTATGAACTCGATGGGGCCAATGCCCAGACTTACCTGATTGCCGGGGAAGTGTTTCCGGTGGAAATGCGCGGGAAGGGGGCGGGATTTGCAGCTTCTTTTGCCAAGGCTGGGGCTGCGCTGACCGCGCTGATCTTCCCGGTCGTATTGGCTTACCTTGGCCTGAAAGCCTGCTGTTGATATTGGTGTTTACATCCCTGACTGGCGCAGCATTTACCTGGTACTGGCGCATTGAAACATCCGGCCGGGATTTGGAAACCCTCTGAGGGGTCAGAGGGTGAGGCGTCCATAAGGGTCGGAGATATGTTTGCCTATCATCGACAGGCTGACGGCGGTGGACAGCACGACTGAAATAAATATGGCAATCATGATCACCAGTTGGTATTTCACTGCCAGCAATGGCTCCGTTCCGCCCAGGATTTGCCCTGTCATCATGCCCGGCAAACTGACGATGCCCAGCGTACTCATTGCTGCCATAGGTGGCCTTAAGGCGGCAGCAAACGCTTCTTTTACAAAAGGTGTGCAGGGCTTTGGCGCACCCAGCGCGACATAGTATTCATACTCTGCATGTCGTTGTTTCAGGCTCGATTGCAACCGGTCGATAGCCAACACATTGGCTGAAAGGGTATTACCGAGCAACATACCTGCTACCGGGATGAGATACCGCGCTTCCCACCAAGGTGATGTTTGTATGACCCCCAGCATTAATACCGGCAACATAAAGCCAATCGCAATCAATTGGCCGGTCAATACGGCAGGCATCGTGCGTTGCCACTGGGTGCCCGTCTGTTTGCAGATGGTCCAAGCCGCCATCAAAACCATGACCATTAACCAGGCGGTGTTCAGCCAGAAGCTGTCCAGGTTGAACAGGGTTTGCAGATACAGGCCAACAATCGCCAGTTGCAGCGTCATGCGGGTAAAGGCGGTGATCAGTGTTTTGCTTAACCCCAGCCGCCAACGCTGGAAAAGCAGCAGGGGGATGAGGAATACCAGATAGAAAGCAGCAAGGGCGCTGTTACTCAAATGCAGGGCATCACTCATTCTCGTCTCCCATATCGAATTTGAAATCGGCAGCGTCGTACCAGACAGGATCGTGTGAAACTGAAATGCGGATGATCTCCCTTTGGGCGAGGAAATCGGTCAACTGGTCACGGCTGTTTTTATCCAAAGCGGAAGTCGGTTCGTCCATCAACCAGATAGGACGGGGAAGCAAAGAGGCACGAGCCAGCGCCAGACGCTGCCGCTCACCACCGGAGAGAGATTTGGGATCCTCTGACAGGGAGTGGGTGATTCCAAGTGCCGAAATGGCTTCCTTGCAAGCCTGTTCACTGGGTGCCGGGGCGGTACATGCTTTGAGTTGCCACGGGAGCAACAAGACATCCAGAAGGGTTTCACCCCCCATGACAGGATCCTGTGGCAGGTAGTTGATCTGGTTGCGCCACCACCCCAATTCACCTTGGGAAACCGATTTACCTTGCCACTCCATGGTGCCGGTCTTTGCAGGCATCAAACCGGCAATCACTTTTAGCAGGCTGCTTTTTCCGCAACCGGAAGGGCCATATATGGCCAGATGCTGTCCCGGCTCCAGCGACGCAGAGATCGTCAGTTCCCGGCAGGATTCAAATCCGGATTTCAAATTCTCAAGGCGCAATATATCAACGGTATTCGGTTCAAGGCTCATGGCGTCATCACGTACTGTTGCAAGCCTTCGTGTGTGACTGAAGGAATGGGACAGCTTTTTCCGGTGCTGAAATCGCAGTAAACAACCAAAGCCTCACCTTCGGCGACGCATTTTTCCTGGTGGTGACTGAAGATTTTATATTTCATGGTATAGCGCTTTTCCCGGATGTCCTCGACCCAGGAAACCGTTGTGATGGTATCTGGGTAAACGAGGGGAGAGCGGTAATCGCAGCGTGTCGAGGCAACGACGGGGCCAACACCGCTTTCCTGCATGTGGGCGAACACTCTCAGCTCATCAAGCATGACTACCCTGACATCCTCGAAATAGCGGAAATAGACAGTATTGTTGATATGCTGCAGCGCATCCATATCGTTCCATACGATCGCCTGTGTTTGTGAAAGCGGAAATTCCCCAAATTGCGTTTTTGTCACGGCACACTCTCCTTGTTGATGGTTCACTGATTGCACACCATCAGCTGAGTTCACACAAGCTTCGTCCGCAGGGGGAGCAGAGTAATGTGATTTTCGATTACTTTAGTATTCTCATTATTAGTAAATAATAAATTAGCAATTACTTATTTAAGGTTCTATAGTGAGGTCAGATATCCAAAGGAGGTGGGTGATGGCACAAGTAGAACTGAACAATGAAAAAGTGGGAATGTCGCTGGATGGCGCAGTCCGGGTTTTTGCAGGCATTATGGTGTTGGTTTCGCTGGCGCTGACGGTGTGGGTAAACCCGCAGTTTATCTGGCTGACGGCTTTCGTTGGTTTCAACCTGATCCAGAGTGCATTTACCGGATTTTGCCCGGCAGCATGGTCTTCAGAAAGCTTGGTTTTAAGTAAGCAAAGTGGTTTGAAACCGAATAGGGCGGTTATCCGCCCTTTTTGTTGTCTAGAATTGCACCTTCCCGCGCAGCGATTTGGTCTTGCCCCGCTGGGTTTTGGTATCAACCCGCTTTCTTTGTGAAGACTTGGTGGGCTTGGTTGCTCTTCTGGCTTTCTGAACTTTTGCGACGCTTTTGATCATCTCCTGCAGACGAAGCAGCGCATCCTCGCGGTTTTTCTCCTGCGTCCTGAATTGCTGCGCCTTAATGACGATAACGCCATCTTTGGTCAGTCGGCTGTCTTTCAGTGCCAGCAAACGCTCTTTGTAAAACTCCGGCAGGGAAGAGGCGTGAATATCAAACCGGAGATGGACTGCCGACGAGACTTTATTGACGTTTTGTCCCCCTGCGCCTTGCGCACGGATGTACGAAAGCTCGATTTCTTCATCCGGGATGACCACTGTTTGGGAAATGTGCAGCATGTGTATGGTGTTCCTATCCTGTTCACGCGCCATTATACCAAGTGGTCTGAAGTTGCAGGGGGTTCCTAGGGTCTGTTGATCTTTGGCGGTTAAATTTTGTTCTAGCCATAAGCGTTTTAGGCGCGGCGAGGTGTGTGCCGCCTAGCATTCTAAGCAAATACACCTCAACAAAGCATAAAACGCTTAGGGCAGAACTTCGGGCAGCGTTTGCGGGGACTTTCTCCTGCGTTATCGGCTTCTCATGTAGGCCAGCTACACATCAAAGCCTCTGCCTTGTATAAAGCCCCCGCAAACTGCTGCAAAAATCATCGCCAAAGGTCAACAGACCCTAGTATCGGTTTTGTGGGGCGGAATCCGCTTTAACTGCAGGTTTGATATTGGCGATGACGATACCGGCGACGATAAACGCAATCCCCAGATAGTGATACTGCAGCAATTTTTCTCCTAGGAGCAGCATGGAAAAAATCAGCCCGAATACCGGGATCAGGTGCATAAACTGCCCGGTGGTTGCGGCACCCATGCGTTGCACCGCTGCGTTCCAGCAAAAAAAGGCAATGCCAGAGGCAAAAATACCGGTGTAGAGGGAGATGGCGATGCTCTCTTTGCTGATGGGCATAGTTTCAAACAGCAGGGATTCACCCAAATAGAAAGGCAGCAACATCAGGTTGCCAATAAACACGGTGTAACCCAGCATGGGTAACCCCTTTAAATCTGCAGGCAGCTTTTGTACCAGCACGGAATAGGTTGCCCAGACCAGAATGGCAAACAGGGCGATCATTTCACTGTTGCCAAGGGAGAAATCTGTCACCAACTGGCCTTTGGTGATGATCAGCAGCACGCCAATGGCAGACACACAGATAGCCAGCGCCTGACGATAGGTGGTGGTGTGCCGGAAAAGCAGGAACTGCACCAGCAGTATCATCAGGGGTGATGAAGATTGCAGGATCACCACGTTGGTTGAGAGCGTGTTTTCCAGCGCGATGTAAACAAGGGTGTTGTATCCGGCCACACCGAAAAGTGCCAGCAGCAAAACCAGCTTGATGTGCCGCTTGAACAGCGGCCATTGCCGACGCATAGGACGGATCACAAAGGGTGCGAGCACCAGGGAAGCCACTGTCCAGCGCCAGAATGCAAGCCCGATAGGAGGGATGGTCGCATTCACCATTTTCGACAGCGTAATGTTGCCTGCCCAACTCATGGTCGCAATCACCGCGAGCAGAATGGGTAACCAAACGATACTCGCTATGTTCCTTGTTTTTTCAGTCATTCCCTGCAATCGGTTTTTCTATGTGGAGTGGACAGATAGTTACGCATTTAATTAACCAGCGTGCAACATCTGTGGCGGGAAATGTTGGTTATCTGACAAGGTGCAGGCTGCTTTGAACCTCTGAAAGCGCGCATTTTTGGGGCTTTTTTGTATAGAATGGGCGCGAATTAATTGGGCTTCCCGTTTGGACCCACGAAAACTGGAGAGAAACCATGAATTGGTATATCGGTGTACTCAAGCAGTATGCGACGTTTAAAGGACGTGCACGACGCAAAGAATATTGGACCTTTTTGTTGATTAACATGCTGGTGACCATGGCACTGGCATTTGTTGACCGCCAGTTGGGTACTTTCAATCCGGAATACGGAATGGGTACGGTAGGCATGGTTTACGCTGCGGCCATTTTTCTCCCTACGCTTGCGGTGACAGTCCGCCGTCTGCATGACACTGACAGAACAGGCTGGTGGGCATTGCTGGGTATTTTACCTTTGGGTGTGATTGCGCTGCTTATCCTGCAGGCATTTGAGGGCACGAAAGGCAGCAACCGCTTTGGCCTGATCCGAAAGGCAATGCTGACAGTGATAACAGCGGCACGTTCAGCGGCTAATCCTTATACAGGCACTGCAACGGTGCCTGTGTATGCCCTCCTTTTACACCGACTGTTACCAACAATAGACATGTCGTAAATCGATTATGGTGTGGTGCTTCATGACAGCTAACCTTTGCCAAAACCTCCCATACTGGTTCGCTGCGTCAATCTTGCTAATCAGCGGGGCGCTCAAGGACAGGAGCAGACGATGAATATTGGTTTTATCGGTTTGGGACCGTTAGGTGAACCTATCGCGGGGAACTTGATGGCGTGGTGTCGCGATCATGGTTGCCATCTTTATGTGTGGGATCCTTCAGCCGAAGCGATGTCTAGGCTGGTTAAATCCGGTGCCCGTCATGGTCAGGATCCGGCTTCTATTGCGCAGCGATGTACCGTGTTGCTCTCGGTGCTGCCCGCGCCGGAAGATGTATCCGCCCTGGCGCTGGGGGAGAACGGTGTGCTGGACAATGCTGATGGGTTGGATATCTGGATTGAACTGAGTCCTTTTTATAACGCGCGGTGGGAGCAATTTATCGATGCTGTACCGGAAGGATTGATCATGGTGGATGCGCCAGTGAAAGGCAGCATTGAGGCGGCAGAAGAGGGTACGCTGACCGTGGAATTTGAGGGACAGTCGCAAGTTTTTCACCGTTATAAAAACTTGCTTGAGGCTTTTTCTATTCATTCCACCCTGATTAAGCCGGAAAATTCCCGCTGAATTGGAAATGATAAACCCGCCTCAAAGTTAATAATAACCATGTAATTTAGAGTGAAACAATTCGTTCTGTGTTCTGAGTTAACAATGTGCTGCTGGGCTTCTGCTAGCGTATTGCGCTATTCATTTGGGCGGTTGACCAACGCAGTAATAAGGATGTCAGGATGAAGTGGTTGTTTGCAGCGTTTTGGAATTATGCAACGTTTGTAGGGCGGGCGAGAAGACGGGAATATCTGGCTTTCATGTCACCCAGCTTCTGGTTTTGTCGGTTTGTTTTTACATTGATTACCATGCCCGAATAAGCAGTCATTTCCAGCTTTCTGACTTCAATATCACCCTGGTCTGGATTGGGTTGACCCTGTTGCCCAGCATTGCTGTGACAATCCGTCGCCTGCACGATATCAACAAGTCCGGCTGGTGGTCTTTGGTGTTAGCAGTACCTGTTGCCGGGCCTATTCTGTTTTGCCTGCTCACCCTGCTTTGCGGCACACGGGGTTCTAACCGATACGGCTATGATCCGCGCCATATCTTCAGCCACAACATCTGGAATTAGCCCCAGGTACAAGTGTCTCTGACTTGTCGATAAATAAAAAGAAAACCCGCCGGATGGCGGGTTTTGTATTTGAAGCTGTTTGGCTTATGCCAGCAGTTCTTTCGCAGTCTCAACCACGTTTTCAGTGGTGAAGCCGAACATTTT
>BAXE01000013.1 GCA_001310415.1 Enterovibrio sp. JCM 19048
TGGGCAAGTTTTGGCTAATCAATACAATCAGGGCAGAGAGTTATAAAAGCTTCTATTTTTGAATTTTGAAGCCACTGCATAGGTACATAAAGAGGGACTTTTCAGAATTTGCTATCCGTCCACTAGCCTGAGTTAATTTTGCCTTCGGAGAGTTAATAAACAAAAGGCTAATCCCCTCAAGAATTAGCCTTTCATTTTTCAGTGCCCACTCGCCGTCGGTGTATTGCTGCTAGGTCGAATTTTAATCAAACCTTCGATAATCGTGATTGCCAGTCCCAGCCAGATCAGGCCAAAGCTCACCGTTTTCACGCTATCAAATGCTTCGCCGAACAATGCTACGGCAAGGACAAACTGCAATGATGGCTCGATGTATTGCATTAGGCCGACCATCGACATCTTCGCGTACTTCACGGCTTCAGAGAAGAAGAACAATGGAAGCAGTGTTACTGGCGCAGCACCAAGGTAAAGCAACAGCGTCGACATATCACCCGAAACGGCAACGCTGGTTCCCGTCGCCATTTTATATGCCATGTAGCCAGCAGCGATGGGGAATAACACAATGGCCTCTACCAACAAACTGGTGATGGCATCGTATTTTACATAGCGTTTGCACCACCCATAGAGGGCAAAAAATACCGCCATTAACATGGCTGCGACAGGCACTTCACCGTATTGCCAGATTTGATAGCCCAATCCGAGGGTGCCAAAAAAGACTGCGGCTTTCTGACCCAGACTCAGCTTTTCGTTAAAGGCAACCACACCGAGTGCAATCACCAGCAAGGGGTTAATGAAAAAGCCCAGGCTGGCATCCAAAACACGGTCATTGGTCATTGCCCAGGTAAATGCGCTCCAGGATATACACATCATGACAGACGCCAGTCCCGCAAACAGGAAGGATCGTTTGTCGGCCATCAGGCTTTTCCAGTTTGGCGCTTCAGCTTTCCGGCACTGGAGGATCAGCAATAAAAATGGCACAGAGGCTGCAATGCGCAGTGCCAGCAGCTCGTCCATGGCTGCATTGGGAAGAAATTGGTAGTACAGCGGCATCGCGCCCCAGAACAGAAACGCAACTGCTGCCATCACGTTACCAAAACGTGTTGGGTTCATGGATTTACCTGAGTGAAAAATGGACGAAGGAATGGCGATTGTATAGCGGGATCGCTATTTGTAAAGTGACAAAGGATAGGTATTTAGGGGTTTTTAGTTTTACGGTGGGGATAAAGGCGATAAGTTCGACTATTTCAATGTAATTTTGATTTTAAGCATTTATAAAACAATAATATAAGAAACTTTTGTGTATTTGAAATCAATTATCAATACGATGGTTTTTGGTTGGAATGGCTGTTGTTAACTAACTGTTTCGTTAGTCGGGTGTGTATATGTTTCCGTGATGTTATAAATGCGAGTTATTCACCAGGGATTGCGAGCAAATAAAGGTGTATTTAAAGTGCATCAAAGTGCTTGGTAACTGGCGAGATTTACATTATGTTGCGCACAACAGACTTCCTCTTAAATGACCGCCGATGCAAACACTCAAACTGACCGTGCTTAACTACTTTGATGAACTCAACTATCGTCTGGTTCCTGAGTCGGACGAACATTTTCACGCCACACAAAACCGCACTGGGCTCCAGGTAGAGCTGGATTTTTCTCTACTGGATCAAGGGCAACTTCCCCAGAGCCAACGTTTCGATAAAGACAAAAAGCTGTTTTTTATGACAGTCAGTGACGCTGAAACCATCGGCTTCGATATCTTAGAAGACTTCGTGCTTGGGCTGCACGAACATTGCTCATTGGCGATATTGGAAGAAGAATTCTTTGAACACACCATGAAGGAAATCTGGATGTTTCTTTCCAACGATCCGCGGGATCGCGATGTGTTCAAAGAAAGCAGGTTTTATAAGGCGTAATGGCGTTAATTTGGCAGTTGTGAGATTTGCTCCGCCATATCAATCAACCTACCAAGATTCGCTCTCCATCCGCGCGCAGGCCGTTATGCTCGTATTCATTGGTTATCCAAGCGCGGCTGTTGGCGACGCCTTTGAGGGTTTCCCTTGAATAGTCCATTTCCACGTACATGTCTTCTGCGTAAACGGTGCAAGCGACAGGCACCCTGTTAGTGGTCAGCTTTGCCGGGTCATAAAGTGCTGGCCAGTCTTTCTTGGCTGCCAGGATTTCTGCTGCCGATCGCAGTGGCAACAGGCTTTTCATTTGATCAAACATCCATGGGTATACCATTTCGCCGGTAAACAGGAATGGGTTGCCCTGGGTGTAATTAAACTGGGTGAACTCTGTGTTGCGAACTCGGTGTGCCGACCAATTTGATGCCTCACCCTGGTTATAGATGGGCTCATGCAAAAATGCATAGATAGGGTTGGTCTGGTAGCTTTGCTCCATCAACATTGCCTGCAGAAAGGCCGTGTTCAGAACCTTACCGCCTGCGGTTTCGACGAACGCATCTTCAAGCAGGTAATACATAGGCAAATTGGCGCTACTCCGGCCAAGGTTGATACCGATTTGTTGGAACTGTTCGACAGTGAATTTCTGCCCGTTCGGCAGTTTCACATCGTTGCTGCGCAGGTAATCAGCAATCTCGATACAACGTTGCTGCGCAGACGGAAACTGGGCGAAGAATGCGGCATTTTTATCGAGAACACGTTGATAGGTTGCCCGGTACACATCGTCTGCAGGCCGTGTCAGTGAGGGCACACCGCCGGTGATGTATGCCCGGCTTAATCCTTCAGGGAAAAAGGAAAGGTAGGTGAGGGCACAGAAGCCACCAAAGCTCTGGCCGAGAATAGCCCACTTTTTAACGCCAAGTTGCTCACGGATCGCCTCTGCATCGCGCACAATATTGTTGGCTCGGAAATGGCTGATGTAATCAGCTTGCTGATCCGGATCCATATGGCTGAGAGTCTGGGTAGTCAAAGGCGAGCTAAGCCCGGTACCCCGCTGATCAAGCAGGAGCACCCGGTATTGTTTCAGTGCGCGTTTGAGCCAACCCAAACCCGAATCTGGGCGTGGTGACGGAAATCCAGGGCCGCCTTGAAAGTAAACCAGCCAGGGTAAGTCGGTATTGTCTTTGGCGATGTCGACGACTTCGCGGGCGAAAACCGTCAGTGATTTTCCTTGTGGCTGACGATAATCCAGTGGCAGTTGAAAGTAGTGCTGACGGTAACTGACGCCATTGTCGATAAACGCATTTTGCATGGCTTTTTCCTTGTTATAACTATCCCAACCACTATGGGTCACTGGGATATAGCAATGACACGTTACTGCACGGTTGGAGAAGTTTGGGCTGAACTGGCTTCGGTGAGTTCTGAAGTCAGGATTAGTTTAGCGAGTGTTTCGTAAGCAAGCTCACTGACACCTTCACGAAATTTGATCCCTAGCTGCAAACCGTCTCCATTAATAACTGCAGATTTGACATCCCCTTCAAATTCTACCGGCGTATTGAACAACCCATTAATAGTGAACCTGACTGTTTCACCCACATCAATAAACTGGTTGTTCGAGAGGCGAATGGCACATCCACCCAACGAAAAGTTGATGAGTTTCGCCAGCGTGTTGCGCTCATCTATATCCAGATGGATGATGCGCGACACATTAAAGCGCGGATATTCACGCATACGGTGGATGCTGACAGACGGCGGCAGGGCGATCGCAATCATCTTTTCTGGACGGTGCAGGACACTCAATATGTGGGATTTGAGCGCAAAAATTTCGCCGTAACGTGATGATGTTAATCCCCGAACAACGACCTGCATGCCTGCTGGTTCTGCCAGAAGCTGGGTTAACTCCGGGTCGCAGGGAGTTTCCAACAGAATGTACTTTTTGTCCCTGTATCCAATAAGGCGTGTCGCACCGGCAAACGCTTTGATTTGATCGGCGTAGCGAAGCTCAAACGTCAGTGTTGCGCCTATCGGAAGCGTGGGCAGGAAAGTGGCCGTTGAGAGAATGTTGGTGGTTTTCATGTTCTGGAAAGAAAAATTGTTTTTATTATTGTTGCAGTGACGATTTTCGTGTGAGTTCACAGCATAAAATCAAGAGTCGGAGCGATAGAGTAATCGAAAGCTCAGAATTGACAAAAATATTTTGCAACTCAGCACATTAACTGAGCTGTTGGGCGAACTTACGAGCTGATTTTGCGATCAATATCTCTAGTGTGGGTCGCGCTCTATTTTGCAGGTGCCTTGTTGGCAGGGTTCGCAGCGCGATTTGCCTGTTAGCAGGTAGGAGATGCGGTAGCGGTTGCGAGCGAAAAAGAGGTATGCCTTGTCAGCAACGAAACGAATCAACGGCCAACGTAGTATTCCTATCCAGCGTTTCTTACCAACCATTGACCACGCCTTGTGCGTGACATCAAGACCCAGCAATAAGGTACCGTCTTCCAGTTTACCGTGGAGGATGGCGCTGGCGGCAGAGGGGCTGATATCTGGGTAGCGGTGGGAGAAGTCAGCCTGCGTTATATCTTCAAAACGCAGTGAGCCCTGCGTGTTAAAGTGCCGGAGCTGATCCATTTCGGCCACGCAGAGTGGACAGGTGCCGTCATAAAACAGGGTCATCTTCACGCGAATTGCTCCTTTGCTGCTATCAGCCTTGTTTACAGAGAATACCCAAAGTAATAAGAAAGTGGGTTATAAAAACATTACGGTATTGAAATCCAATTGGATTGCACGCATATCTGTACAAATAGCAAACAGCGCAGGAAGGGAAAGTAATGGAATTTTATCAGGCATTTTTAACAATAACCTTGGTGCACTTATTGGGGGCGGCGTCGCCGGGGCCTGATTTTGTTATGGTGTCCCAGCAGTCATTGGTGCATGGTCGCCGCGCTGGTCTTCTGGTCAGTCTGGGTATTGCGCTGGGGTTGTCAGTGCACATACTTTATTCGTCTGTTGGACTAGCGACGGTGATCAGCGAGTCCACCATGATGTTATCAGTGATGAAATATCTGGCAGCGGCTTACCTGATTTTTCTGGGTTGGAAAGGCATCCGTAGCAAAGCCAGTGTGGGGATGATGCTCAAAACGCGGCGGTAAAACCGCGCTCTGCAGCCAAATTGATTTCGATGGGATTTGTTTGCAACGCTTTAAACCCTAAAGCGCCTCTTTATTTCCTTTCTGTCTTCACTTTGGTGCTGTCACCGGACATGCCGGTAATAGAACTGTTTCTGCTGGGTGTGTGGATGATGCTGGTGCAGTTGTTCTGGTTCAGTTCTGTGGCCTTGGTATTGTCCAAGCCTTCAGTACAGGCCAAGTTCAAACGCGTCGGGCATTGGGTTGACCGCGTATTGGGCTCAGTGATGCTCGCATTTGGTGTGAAACTGCTGTTTACCAGCGCATCCAAATAGACGGATTTTCACCGGACAAAAATGAAAACGGCCTCGAATGAGGCCGTTTTTGATCCACAAGTTGCTCAGTAGGGTGCTGTGCCGCGAATCGGGTAATTGTTGTCCGGGTTGCGAATCCAGGTCAAACCGCCAACCAGCGTTTCAATATCCGGACGGATAAATGGGTTGTTGGATAAATCCACGGCCTGGATGGTGCCTTGCTCATTGATGACAAACATACCGGGTTCTGCAAAGCTGTGGTCAGTTTCCTGCTCTGAACGTGGCAGGGAAATGTACAATCCGAGTGATTTCATTTGCGCTTCGCTCAGGCCATATAGCAACGGGAAGGTGACTGACAAACGTGTCATGTGTTCTTCAAGTTGCGCTTTGCTGTCCCCTGAAGCCGCAACAAGGTCTATACCTATTTCCGCCAGCTTCTCTTGATAGGCTTCAATCTGGTTTAAGTACTGGGTACATTTCGGGCAGTGGCGGCCGCGGTAAATCAGAACCATCTGCCAGGTAGCACCATCTCTCGGTTTACCCAGAGTATGGGCATTGCCCTCAAGATCTTGCAGGGTGACAGAAGGAAATGGGCTTCCGGCGACTAGCTTGTTGGTGTAGTTCATCGTTATTCTCCAAACAGGGTGCGTAGATGCTCTGTAAAACGGGTCAGATCGTTATCAATATCCGGGTTTTTCATCACATCAAAACAGGCGAAGGTATCCAGTGCCTCCATGCCGAAAAAGCGGAAATTCATATGAACAGGGAAAAATAAATCGTCCACACTTTTTCCTTGGAACAGGTACTGGCTCTCATCGTTAAACGCATCTTGTGGCGCGTTAAACGTCACCGATAGCAAGTACTTTTTCCCTTGCAGCGTGCCACCGGTGCCGTACTGGTTGTCCGTGCCACGGTGTCGACCATCTCCACTGCAAAGCTGCCCGCCCATTCCCGCGGTATAAACCTCATCCATGTATTTTTTCATTGACCATGTGACGCCCATCCAATTGACCGGAGTCTGCAAAATCACAACATCTGCCCATTGATGTTTGGCCACTTCCTCAGCGGCATCATAGTCATTTTCACTGGAGGTAACCTGCACCGAGTGGCCCATTCCGCCAAGCGTTTCTGCTGCAAGTTTGACCAGAGACTGATTAAGTCTACCTTCTGAGAAAGGATAAAAATGATGACCGTTTATGATGAGTATCTTCATGAAACTACCTTTCCTTTGGTTGTAAAATACGCAGTCACTCTGTTATTTTAGGTTACAAGAGTCAACCAGTTTACTTTTAGTAACCTAGTGTCTGGGGCGATAGGAAACATGGAAACCGGAAAAGAAACAGAAGCTTACGTGAAGCCAAAAAAAACGGTCGGCACTTGCTTGGAGCCTTGCCCCATCGAACGGGGAATGCGTTTGATTGGTGGTAAGTGGAAAGCCTCTATTCTCTGGCACCTGAAAGATGGCCCGGTTCGGTTCAACGATCTTTGCCGTCAACTCGGGGGAGCCAGTAAAAAATGGTAGACCAGCGACTGAAAGAGATGGAAAAAATTGGGCTGGTTAAGCGTGAAGTCTTAAGCACGCGACCGATTGCGGTGAGTTATGAAATCACACCGTTTGGACGTTCGGCGCTGTGCATTTTGCAAGATCTCAAAGCGTGGGCGGAAGCTAACAACGTATAAATAAAAGGATTCCCTATGGCAAAGGAAAGCAAAAAAGTTCTGGTGTTGTTTGCGCACCCGTCGCAACGCCGCTCAGAAGTGAACATGCCACTGTTTAAAGCGGCGAAGTTGGTGGAAGGTGTCACTGCGGTGGATCTCTACGGGGAATACCCGGACTACCACATTGATATCGACCGTGAGCAGAAACGGCTGTTGGAACATGATGTGGTGGTTTTCCAGTATCCGCTTTACTGGTATTCGACCCCATCCATCCTGAAAGAGTGGCAGGATCTGGTGTTGGAATATGGCTTCGCTTATGGCTCCAGCGGTACGGCATTACACGGGAAGTACTTTATGTGTGCCATTACGGCAGGTGGGAAGGAAGAAGCCTACAAAGCGGATGGCTACAACCATTTCAAAATCCGTGAATTGCTGACGCCACTGGAACAAATGGCCAACCTGACCGGCATGCAGTTTCTTGCACCATTTGCTTTGTTTGGCTCCAGAACGGCGCTCGAAGAGGGCAAGGTGGGCAGGCATGCAGAAAGCTACCGCAAATTACTCAAAGCGCTGGTAGAAGGTGAGGTCGATTTCGACAAAGCGATAAAAAGCGAAAAAATCACATCGAACAATATCGGCGACGTACTGAAGGAATCGGTGCTATGACAGGGATTTTTCTACAGGCATTTATCTATCTTATTGCCGCAGTTATCGCGGTGCCCGTGGCCAAGCGGCTGGGACTTGGCTCCGTGCTGGGTTATCTCATTGCCGGTGTGGTCATTGGCCCATGATTGGTCTGGTGGGCGCAGAAAATACAACGATTCAGCATTTTGCGGAATTTGGCGTCGTCATGATGCTGTTCTTGGTTGGCCTTGAGCTGGAACCGAAAATGCTCTGGGCGATGCGTAATAAGTTGCTCGGGCTTGGCGGCTTGCAGCTTGGCCTGACAGCGGCAGCGGTTGCCGCAATCGGCTTCTACCTGCTGTCACAACCACTGAGTATTGCGGTCACGATCGGCCTGATCTTTGCGCTCTCTTCAACGGCCATTGTGCTTCAAACTTTCAGTGAGAAGCGTTTGACCAAAACCGAAGGGGGACGCAACGCCTTCTCTGTTCTGCTGTTCCAGGACATCGCCGTTATCCCTATGCTGGCGTTTATTCCGCTGCTGGCCTTGCCTGATTTGGTTGAAAAGGCGCAGTCCTTGGCAGAAACCGCCGCCGAGCACCATGAAGAAATGAGTCTGGTGGCTGGGTTGCCGGGCTGGGCGGTGGCTTTGGTCACCATCGCTGCTATCGCAGGTGTCGTGGTGGGGGGACATTTCCTTAGCCGTCCGCTATTCAAGTTTGTCGCAAGCTCTGGCTTCGTGAGATTTTCACCGCCACGGCTTTGATGTTGGTGATTGGCATTGCAGCCTTGATGAGCCTTGTCGGCCTGTCGCCTGCGCTCGGAACTTTCCTCGCCGGTGTGGTACTTGCAAACAGTGAATTTCGCCACGAGTTGGAATCCAATATCGAACCGTTCAAAGGCCTGTTGCTGGGGCTGTTCTTTATCACAGTCGGGGCAGGAATAAACTTCGGTATCCTGTTTGATGACCTGTTCCTGATCCTTGGGCTGACCGTCGGCTGATGCTGCTGAAAGCTTGGTACTCCTGCTGATCTCCTTTGTGTTTCGCATTAAAGGGGCTGCCCGTTGGCTGTTTGCCCTAAGCCTTGCCCAGGCGGGTGAATTTGGTTTTGTACTGCTCAGTTTCTCTATTCAGAATCACGTGATCCCGACGGATCTGGCAGAGCTTCTCTCGCTGGTCGTTGCGCTTTCCATGTTCCTGACACCGGGGCTGTTTATTATCTATGACAAGGTGATCTTGCCGCGCCTGGTGAAAGCGTCGAATGAGCGTGAAGAAGATGTGATTGAAGAAAAAGGGACAGTCATCATTGCCGGGGTGGGTCGTTTCGGGCAGGTGGTGAACCGCTTGCTGACCGCAAATGGCGTACAAACGGTCGTGCTGGATCATGAAGCCACGCAGGTCGATAACCTTCGCCAGATCAACATCAAAAGCTACTACGGCGATGCCACGCGCCCTGAACTTCTGCACACTGCAGGCATTGAAGAAGCCGCGCTATTGGTGGTGGCAATGGATAACCAGGAAACCACAACCGAACTGGTGGAGTATGTCCGCCACGCTATCCCAAAGTCAAAATCCTTGCCCGGGCGTATGACCGTGGACATGCCTACAAACTGCGCGATGCCGGTGCCGATTTTATCGTCAAAGAGACCTTTCACTCTGCGCTGGAAATGGGGCTGAGGCGCTGCGGGCATTGGGTGAACATCCGTTTCAGGTTGAGCAGCAGAAAGATACTTTCAACCGCATTGAAAGGGATAGCTCGGAAATGCTCTACCAAAGCTTTATGGGCGGTGAAGAGAGCAAAACCTACGACACTCACTACCGCGATTTGTTTATTGAATTGGAAGAGACAATTCGCTCTGCCATGCAAAGTGACCGAATGGACAAACACAGCATGACAGAACGTGAATGGACACCACCGCCGAAAAACTACCTTGATGATTTAGAGGAACAAGCGAGTGGCGGAACCACGTCATGATCCTGCGCACTTTCGGGGAAGATGACGCGCCATTGCTCTGTAGCTGGATACCCGATGCCCGGGCCAATTTCCTTTGGGGCGGCCCGGCCTTTCCCTATCCGCTACAAGTTGAAGCGGTGTGCGAGCACATCGCCAAACCTGAAGTAACGCCTTTTCTGCTGATAGAAGATGGAGAACCCGTTAGCTACATCGACCTGTATCAGGTGACACCGGAGGAGATCCGGCTTTGCCGGGTGTTGGTCGCGCATCCGCAAAGCCGAGGAAAAGGCTGGGGTAAACAATTGGTAAAACTGGCGCTGCAGGTAGCAAAAGAAAGGAAAGCGGTAAAACGGGTCAGCCTGGCTGTGTTCGACCACAATGAAGCTGCTAAGGCCTGCTACCAATCCCTTGGCTTTAAGGTGTTACCCGAAGAAACCAAAGTGCGTCGCTTTGGAGAGGAAAACTGGACCTTACTACGGATGATGAAGGTGTTTTGATACATAGCTGCGTTACCAGAAAGCCAGATCGTCCGTATGGATTTCTGGCTTTTTTCTTTTCTAAACAGCGCGTTATGTTTCTAACTTCATATTGACTGAAACCCATCAACAGGCGAATTGTCAGGGAAATATAAAATGTGATCTTGGTTCAATAAATGATTTGGAGATTTGGGCAAGGAACGGAATTTTATTGTGTTGGCCGTAAATCTGAATACGATGCCGCTCCAACCACAAAGTCGGCAAACTGCTTGAAAGGGCAGGACGCAAAACTTCCGGTCTACGTGCGCATCACTAACAAGCGCATAGGATAGCGGGGTCGCCATTCCAGAAAGCAGGAATGTACTTTGAGCCAGTTTGTCCGAGCGTGGTGGATAACGTGCCCGCAGCAATTTTGCTGTGAAGGCCGAAGAATAAAAATCAGCACTCGGAAAGCTCAAAATGCTCAAACTAAAAACGACTCTACTTCCGCTAACGGCGGCACTGTTCAGTGCCAGCGTTATGTCCCACGGTTACATCAGCGCTAAACAGGGCGGTGTGGCGGCAGGCCGTGCATCACTGTGTAACGCAGCTTCTCCAACCGGCGAACAGAACACCAACTGTGGTCAGGTTCAGTGGGAACCACAAAGCGTAGAAGGCCCTGAAGGCTTCCCTGAGTTTGGCCCTGAAGATGGCAAACTGGCGAGCGCAGGCCTGATCCAATTCTCTCCGCTGGATGAACAAACTTCATCCGCTGGGTTAAACAACCTATCAAAGCTGGCACCAACGATTTCGAGTGGACGTTCACTGCCCCACACGTTACCCGCAACTGGGAATACTACATCACCAAAGCAGACTGGAATCCGAACCAGCCACTGGCGCGTGATTCACTGGATCTGACGCCATTCTGTGTGGTGGAAGGCAACATGCAAAAGCCTCCACGCAACATGCTGCACACCTGTGACGTACCTGCGCGTGAAGGCTACCACGTGATCCTGGCTGTTTGGGATGTGGGTGATACTGCGGCGGCGTTCTACAACGCGATCGACGTTCAGTTTGATGGCGACCTGCCAGTACAACCTGATTGGGCTCAAGCGGGTCAAATCTACCTGGCATGAATCTGGCGCAGGGTGATGCGGTATACACCCGCGTTTTCGACGCAGAAGGTGAGCGCCCAGAGCTGTCTACCCGTGTGGAAATCGGCTCTGAGCAGGAAGGCGTAGCAAACACTTGGGCTTACAATCTGGCGACCAAAATCAACCAGACCCAGGACAAAATCAAAGCAGGCCAACGTGGCAGCAACGGCGAATTTTCACCGGTATTCGGCGCAAACCCGGTTTACCTGAAATCAGGCAGTGGCTTGACCCGTGTTGAAGCGGGCTACGAGATTGCTTCTCCAGAGCCGGATTACTCGGTATCTGTCGACGGTCTGGCAAAAGAGTACCTGATTGAAAACGGCGAAGTGGCACTGGATTACACAGTGACAGCACAGGGCGACCTGAACGTTGAAGTGACCGTTTACAACCATGCGCAGGATGCACTGGCTTACGAGAAACTGACGCTGGCAGATGGCACAAGCGCCGCTGTTTCTATGGTGTTGGAATCAGCGAAAGCAGGTCACCACATGCTGGTATCCCGTGCCAAAGACGCTGAAGGCAATCTGGTTGACCAGCAAACTTTCGATTTCTTCCTGACAGAGAAAGGCGAGCAGTGTGGCACTGACCCGGATGCAGTCAACCACCCAATGTGGGACAAGTCTGCAACTTACACCGGCGGTGAGAAAGTAAACTTCAATGGTCTGGTGTACGAAGCGAAATACTGGGTTCAGGGTGCGAAACCAGAAAGCAGTGATGCATGGAAACTGATCAGCAAAATGCCGGTCGCTTGGGTTTCAGGTAAAGCATACAACGGCGGTGAGCAGGTGATTTTTGATGGCCACCTGTACGAAGCAAACTGGTGGGTAAATGCAAGCCCAGCCACTGCGCCAGAAGCGTGGACGGACAAAGGTGCATTCGACTGCCAATAAAATAAACCACATCAAAAATAAGAAGCGCTAATTAAAAAGCTCGAAACTAGGGTCTGTTGACCTTTGGCAGTTAAGTTTTGCTGCAAAAATCATCACCAAAGGTCAACAGACCCTGGGGGATAGTTTCGAGCTTTTTTCTTACTCAGCGTTTAACGCATTTCATTGAAACGTATCTGGTATGGCTTCAGATCACCACTCGATGTCAATCGGTGTGCCGACTTTCACCAGCCTTAGAAATTCATCCATTTCCTGGTTGTCTATCGCAATGCACCCGTCTGTCCAATCCTTTCCGCGTTTGATGCTGGGGTGGGGGCCTTCGCCGTTCTTCTGGCCGTGGATCATGATCTGTCCGCCGGGGTCTATCCCCAGCCTTGCTGCCCGTGCAATATCAAAGGCATTGGGATAGTTAATGCGGATTGAACGGTAGAATCCGGAACTTTCGTTGATAAAGTCGAGCGTATAGCGGCCTTCTGGCGTGCGTTTATCCCCTTCGCGTAATTTATGTCCTTTGGGGTTTGCACCCAGTGCGATGTCATACCGCTTAATCACCTTGGTACCGGCAATCAGGTACATTTTGCGTGCCGATTTATCCACTTTCACCAAATCGATGTCGTGACCAAAGGCCAGCGCCTGCCCGAAAAAGCCGGGCAGCAACAGACAAAATAGAGCGAGTAAACGGATCATAACGTCCCTGATTTTTGTTCCTGTACTGATAATTATTGGTCACTGGGCGTGACATATCCATGAAGGGGATGAAAGTGCTGTCTTTGTCGCCCAAGACCCTAATCCGGCGGAGTAAATCAGTTAACGTTGGAGAAGGGGTGTTTCATTCATTAGAAATCACAGTTTTAACAGTATGGCGTTCTCATAATGTGAGCTAGCTAGGGCGAAACCACCTCAATACAACGCTCCCAGGTAGTTTGGGTAACCTTTTCGTGACTGTCTGTGCTGGCATAAACCCAGTCCACCACTTCATAAGGTTTCGCCGCTTTTACCGGTGCATAGGTAATGTAGGCGTCCAACTTCGGAATACCCCGTGACTTGTCATCGTGTGCACCACTCGCAATCAGGGACTTTTGAGCACACAGGTTGGCCACTTCAAGGCGTGAGGGCTGGACATTGGCGACTTTGATCGCGCACTGGTTGAAAAGCGCAACGGCGTAATCCCAACTGTTTTCGAAAGATGCCTGATACACATCTTCAATCAGGTTGATCCTGATCTTTGCCGATGCGCCACGGGCAAAGCCCGAAATCACCCGCTGTTTAGGGACGTCCCTTAACTTTTCATTTCCAACATAGTAGGCGTTGTCTGCAAGCTCAGCGCAGTAAGACATCTGGATAGCCTCTTTTTTGTTATAGAGAACCAGCGGATTAACTGTGTCAGGGTAGCTAGTACAGGCGGTTAGCGTGGTAACGAGCAGTGAACCTGCAAGTAGGTGTGAAGGAGCCATCTTACTTCCTTTTTCTGAGCTTTGGCGATCAATACAAGCGCAAGTATATCGCCTCGTCAGGGTGGGTAATTGTCAGCAAAATGAGAACCGGGGTGATTCGTAGAAGAGGTGATTAGATGTGATTGTGGAGCTTAACACAGTAATTTGGGCGATATTTAATCAAATACTATAAATACCTGCTAATAACGCATTGTCATGGGCATAATGTTTTAATTTTGTTGTCACGCATTTCTTTGTTGAATGAGTCCTGTGATAAGAAAATATACAATTTTGAGTGTTTGATGTGAAAGTCGTCATATTGGTTGTAATAATAAAAATCTCTTATTGGAGCGGATGTAAGTGCTCTCGTATACTCGGGTGAACAGTAGGGATTTAAGGGGGCGCCCCTGACTACTGAAAATAATAATTCGAATACCGAGTGTAGAGAGCAAACATGATAGATTTTTGGCCGTTGATCGGCATTGTGATAATCACAGTAGGGCTTGCGTTAAAACTGAATACCTTGTTAGTGATTTTAACGGCAGGCGTTGCCACCGGCCTTGTTGCTGACATTCCCCTGATGGATATTCTTTCCACTCTGGGTCAATCCTTTACCCAAAACCGTTACATGTCCCTTTTCATTCTCATTCTTCCGATGATTGGCATTCTTGAGCGCTTCGGTTTGCGCCAACGTGCTGAACAATTGATTGGCACGATGAAGAAAGCCTCGGTCAGTAAAATCCTGATGACTTATCTGCTGCTGCGTAAAGTGACGAACGGTATGGGACTGAGTATTGGTGGTCACCCGTCGATGATCCGTCCACTGATCGCACCAATGGCGGAAGCGGCGGCAGAGAAGGAATCACCAAACCTGCCTGATGAAAAACGCCAGGCGATCCGTGCTCTTTCTGCAGCATCAGAAAACTTCGGTAACTTCTTCAGCCAACTTCTCTTCATCGGTACCGGCGGCATCTTACTTATCAAGGGTGTAATGGCCGATAACCAACTGGATGTAAAACTGGAAACCATGGCCTTGTGGGCACTGCCGACAGCCATTGCCTCGTTCATTGTGTTTGTCATCTTCAGCAAAATCGTGGAAGCCAGATTGCTGAAAGCCGGAAAGAACGGCGCAAAAATCGTGACAACAGCTGAATTGAACAAAGAAGGGCAGTGATCATGCTTGAATATATTTACCAAACCACGGGCCTGTTGCTGCTGGCTTTCTCACTGCAGACCTTCTTGGATAAAGACAACCCGAAACGTATTGGCAGTGGGCTGTTCTGGCTGATTTACGGCATCACCTTTATTTTCGGTGCCATGATCCGAACTGGGTAACCGGTCTGATGGTACTGGCGCTGACAGCGCTGGCAGCGGGCGGCTTTATGGGAACGGGCAACTACCGCACCACCAATGAAGAAGAACGCCAGAAATCGGCGTCTTTGCTGAAAAACAAACTCTTTATCCCAGCCGCAATCGTACCTGTGGGGACTGTGGCTATTAGCCAGTTCACCTCATTGGGTGCGCTGGTGGGTCTGGGTATCGCATCGGTTGTTTCTATTATTGTTGCGCTGGCAATCACCAAGAGCCAGCCTATGCACAGCCTTAACGAAGGCCGTCGCCTGATTGATTCCATTGGCTGGGCGGCGATCTTGTCGCAGTTCTTGGCAGCGCTGGGTTACCTGTTCAATCAGGCCGGTGTTGGCGATACCGTCGCGCAAATCGTAAAAATGATGATTCCGGAAAACATGCTGTTGGTGAACGTCATCGCTTACTGTGTGGGCATGATGATTTTCACCGTGGTGATGGGGAACGCATTTGCGGCATTTGCGGTAATCACTACAGGTATCGGTATTCCACTGTTGGTGTTGGAAAACGGCGGTAACGCGGCGATTATCGGTGTGGTGGGCATGTTGTCAGGCTACTGTGGTACCTTGATGACACCAATGGCAGCAAACTTCAATATTGTTCCAGCGGCGCTGCTGGAGCTGAAAAACAAACACCAGGTTATTCTGATGCAGGTGATCCCAGGGCTGATCATCTTGGCATTCAACATATTCGTTATGTATAGCTTTGCATTCTGAGGAAAGCGATGAAAAAAGTTCTGATTACAGGTTTTGAACCGTTTGGTGGCGCATCTATCAACCCAGCGTTGGAAGCGGTTAAGAAACTGGACGGCGTACAACTTGAAGGCGGCGTGATTGTTACCTGTGAGGTACCGGTAACCCGCTATGAAGCGTTGGATGCATTATGACAGCCATTGAAGTACACCAGCCAAGCTACGTGATCACAGTGGGTCAGGCGGCAGGCCGCACCGGTATTTCACCGGAGCGCGTTGCGATTAACGTGGATGATTTCCGCATTCCGGATAACGGTGGCAACCAGCCAATTGACGAGCCAATCTACGAAGATGGCCCGGCAGCGTATTTCACCACGCTGCCAATCAAAGCTATCACCCGTAAACTGCAGGAAAACGGCGTACCGTGTCAGGTTTCAAATACTGCAGGTACTTTCGTTTGTAACCACGTGTTCTACGGTATTCAGCACTACCTGCGCGATACCGATGTGGGTCATGGCTTTATCCATATCCCATTGCTTCCAGAGCAGGCAGCGGCGACTGACCAGCCTTCAATGTCTCTGGACGTGATTGTGGAAGGTTTACGTCTGGCAGCACAGGCAACACTGGAAAACAAAGACGATATTGCGGTGGGTGCAGGGCAGATTTGCTAACACGCTGTAAGTCAGGAGGGGTCGACATTGTCGGCCCTTTTTTTGTGCCCAGAGAAAGTGTTCACCAAGGAAGAAGCTGAGATACGAAAGCGGATTATGGCTCAGGGAAATTGCAGGTATAAAAAAGGCCACATGATGTGGCCTTTCGGGAGTTTTACTTATTCGCCGGTTTTCAGGCGGATGAAGTAGTTTTCGTACTTCTCGGTCAGGTCGCCAACTGCATCCTGCCACTCACCACGGTCGATGTCTTCTTGTGGTGGGAACAGAGTCGGGTTGTCTTTGTATGCGGCGTTAGATTTTTCAACCGCAGTCAGGTAACCGGTGTCAGCACTGATCTTCGCTGCAATCTCAGGACGCAGCAGGAAGTCGATCATCTTGTGAGCCGCTTCAGTGTTCTTCGCGTTCTTAGGAATCGCCAGGCTGTCTACCCAGAAGATACCGCCTTCTTTTGGCCATACCAGCTCAATTGGCAGACCTTCACGTTGTGCTGCTGCCGCAGAACCGTTCCACAGCATGCCCAGACCAACTTCACCAGACATGTATGGCGCAGCTGGGTTGTCTGAGTTGAATACCAGTACGTTTGGCATCAGCTTTTTCAGTTCTTCGTAAGCTTCGTCGATCTGCTTAGGATCGGTTGAGTTACCTGAGTAGCCCAGTTTACGCAGTGCGATGTGGAACACCTCACGGGTGTCATCCATCAGCATGATTTGACCTTCAAGCTCTGGGTTCCACAAATCCGCCCAGCTGTCGAAATCGTCTGGGTTGTACATGTCAGTGTTAACAGCCAGACCCGTCATCGCAATAACGTGTGGGATAGAGTAGTCGTTGTTCGGGTCAAATGGCTTGTCGAGGTAGTTTTTGTCCAACTCGGTAAAGTTGTTCAGCTTTGAATGGTCAACTTTCTGCAGCATACCTTCATCGCGCATTTTTGCTACGAAGTAGGTTGAAGGCACCACAAGATCATAACCGTCCGGATGGGTTTCATTTTTGCATACAGGGTTTCGTTCGACTCGTAAGTCGAGTAAATCACCTTGATGCCGGTTTCGCGGGTGAACTGCTCAAGAAGTTCAGTCGAAATGTAAGGACCCCAGTTCGCGAAAATCAGTTGATCATCAGCAGCTTTTGCTGGTGTGGTAAAGATAGCTGCTGCACATGCAGCGCTGGCCAGAATTGCAGACCATTTTTCATACAGTGGTATCCACCTCGAAAGGCCCCATTTGTTAGGGATATTTAAATGTACAGACAGGGGCAATTCCCCTGCGTTAACGTTTGAATTTCTTCAGAGAATGTCATCGGTAAACCGAGTTTGTGACCTGTCCCGAAAAAATCCGCGCGATATTACAGGCGAAACCCTGTTCAGGCAACAGCTACAAGTCAATCTATGAAAGATATCTGCGTCACAAAATGTATTGGGTGCTGACTATCAGGCTGCGTGATAGACAGGAAGGGATGAAAGTCGACGTAATGCGTGTGGGGAAATTACGTGTAACGACTAGGCAAATTTAGTGGTACTAAGCTGTTACATTTGCGCAGTGAATCCGTTACGAATACCACCAATAACTGTGCCCAATGTTTTAGTGTGAAACATTCAATTATTAATACAGTAGGAGTGTGAAGACAGCTCCGGTTTTTACCAGACGTTATGTTGAGAATATACCAATTGCAATTCATTAAAGGGTATTTCTATGTTGTATTTGGAGTTTTTGTTTCTGCTCTTGATGCTCTATATCGGTTCTCGATATGGCGGTATCGGATTAGGTGTGGTGTCCGGCATTGGCTTGGTGGTGGAAGTCTTTGTCTTCAAGATGCCACCAACATCACCGCCGGTAACGGTGATGCTGATCATTCTGGCGGTAGTGACCTGTGCGTCCATCCTTGAAGCCGCCGGCGGTCTGAAATACATGTTGCAGGTAGCCGAGCGTGTCCTGCGTAAGAATCCAAAACGCGTTACCCTGATTGCGCCTTTTGTTACCTATTTTATGACCTTCTTGCTGGGTACTGGTCACGCGGTGTATTCCATCATGCCCATCATCGGTGATGTGGCGTTGAAAAACGGCATTCGTCCAGAGCGCCCAATGGCGGCGTCATCTGTGGCATCCCAGATCGCGATCACCGCGTCGCCGCTTTCCGCAGCCGTTGTGTATTACCTTGCACAGCTTTCCAATATCCAGGCTGATATCACCCTGCTTTCCATTCTGATGGTGACGGTACCTTCAACCCTGTTTGGTACGCTATTGATGTCGCTTTACAGCATGAAGCGCGGTAAAGAGCTGGAAGACGATCCTGAATATCAGGCGCGCATGCAAGACCCTGAGTGGCGTGAGCGTATCCTCAACACCACTGCCACGTCGCTGAATGAAACCCTGCCAACGTCTGCACGCAATGCAGTGTTGATTTTCCTGTCATCGATTCTGGTGATTGTGCTGGTGGCCATGGTGCCTGAAATCCGCACCATCGGTGAAGGCACTAAGCCAATCAGTATGTCGGTCATTATCCAAATGATGATGCTCTGTTTCGGTGGTGTAATTTTGCTGGCAACCAAAACTGACCCGCGTGATGTACCAAACGGCGTGGTGTTCAAATCCGGTATGGTGGCAGCGATTGCTATCTTCGGTATCGCGTGGATGTCTGATACCTACTTTAAATATGCGATGCCTCAATTCAAGTCTGGCATTGTGGAGATGGTAACGAACTACCCATGGACCTTCGCACTGGCGCTGTTCATTGTGTCTGTCGTGGTGAACTCTCAGGCGGCGACGGCGCGTATGATGCTGCCGGTCGGTTTGGGGCTGGGTCTGGAACCGGCATTGCTGATCGGTATTATGCCGGCGGTGTATGGCTACTTCTTTATCCCGAACTATCCGTCTGACATCGCAACCGTGAACTTTGATACCTCGGGAACCACCAAAATCGGCAAGTGGTATTTCAACCATTCGTTTATGTCGGTCGGTATTATCGGCGTAGTCGGTGCCTGTTTGATTGGTTATGTGCTCGGCCAGATGTTTATCGGCTAACACAGCGACCAAGAATAGAAATGCAAACGCCTCAAGTGAGGGCGTTTTGCTGTTTAGCGGTTTTTTACAGGCTTTGGCTCAACCATTCATTGAATTGGGACTGAGGCAGTGCACCGTTGATTTGCTGCGCCATCTTGCCGTCTTTAAACACCATGATGGTTGGAATGCTGCGGATACGGTACTGACCTGCCAGCGCCTGCTGATCTTCAGTGTTTACTTTCACGAATATCGCGTCTTGACCTTTGGCATTGGCTGTCGCTTCGAAAACCGGCGCGAAGCTTTGGCAAGGGCCACACCAAGGAGCCCAGAAATCAATGACGACAGGCGTGCCGGATGCGATCAATGCACTCAGGTTTTCCTCTGTACCTTCGACAGGTTTACCCGCCAGCAACGTCTCTTTGCAGTTGCCACAAACTGGCTGCTCTTCAATGCGGTCAGCAGGAATACGGTTGAGTTTGTGGCAGTGAGGGCAACGCACAGTTAATGTACACATTTCTAACACCTTTGTTCTTATTTGCTATGGGCTTAGCCTAGCCGTTTCCGGTACGCCAAACCATTCTGTTTTTCCTATTGTTCTGATTGCTTATTTCTATCAACCGGCAGGTCGGATTGAAGCCTTTCTATGCATAGCTTAAAGAAGTCGTAGGCTTGTGGGGGAAAAGTAACGCTCCTTCAGTCGCAAAATGCCTATTTGACGCTCTACATAGGGTGAAGACAAAGGCAACCAGCACAGATGTTTTTCATCTTCAGGGAAGGCAAGTTTTGGCAGTGTGGTAATGCTATCCCAAGCTTTAAGACCGAGAAAAGGGAAGTTATATTCTCCACGCTGTAACGGGCATTGGCGGCAAGCACATTGGCCTGTGTTGGTTCCAGTAAGGTACAGGTGCCGTTTTTAACGAAGGGGTAGTCAACCAAATCTTCCCATTCGATGGTATTTTTGCTTTGTGCTAACGGATGGTCGAGAAGACACACCACACCCAGCGGGTCTGCGAGCAGGGGGGTAAAATCAATACGTTCATCCTGAATGTGAAGACAGTTTCCCAACGCCAAATCCACTTCCCCCGCAAGCAAACGTGCCTCCACGCCAGCCGCGTTGTCATCGATTAACGCTACATCCACATTGGGGTGGTTTTCCGTGTACCTGGCCAGAATATCCGGGATCAGTTTGGCAGCGACAGATGGAACGCTGGCAATCCGTACCTGACCCAGTTGTCCGGCAGCAGCAGAAAATAAATCCGAGTTCAATTCATCATAAAGCTTTAAAAACTGGTTGATCTTGGGCAGGCAGAATTCGCCAAACGGGGTGAGCTTTGCTTTGTGCCCTGAATCAAAAAGTGACTGCCCCAGCATTTTCTCCAATTCCTTTACTGATGTGGAAAGAGCAGCCTGGGATCGGTTGGCTTTGGCGGCAGCGGCGCGAAAGCCCCGTTGCTCGGCGACCAGCGAGAAATGCTTAAGCTGTTGCAGTTTAATATCCACCTTCCTTTCCTCCCTGAATCGTTCCTTTGATAAGAAAAATTGAACAATTGAAAAAAATTAACCGTTAGATTTATCAATGATTGTAAGGCAGACTTTGATTAATTGTTAAATAAATGAGTGTTCGGTATGTCGCAACAATCAAAAAACGTTGTAGAAAAGGAAGTTATCAAAACGGCGTTGTTTAGCTCGAAAGCCCCTCTGGAATGGGCCATTGGACACAACGGAACCCTGTATACCGCACAAATCCCGATTGACAGTGAAGGGCAATTGGTTGAAGGCGGCATTGAAGCCCAAACCCGCAAAACACTCGACAACCTGATGCACACGCTGGAATGCGCTGGTGTTTCTAGCCAAGCCGTATTGCAGGTACTGATCTATGTGACAGACCGCGAATACCTGCCAACGGTAAACCGGGTCTACAGCGAATATTTTGAAGCACCTTACCCCAACCGCGCTGCGATGGTCGTCGCGGGGCTGGCAAGGGAAGGCATGCTGGTTGAGCTGGTGGTTTACGCAGCGTTGCCGCAATAACGAAGAATTTCATTTTCAGAAAAGATCGATCAAGGAGTAAAGGATGAGCCTGAACAAAGAAAATGCCCTCTACATCGGCGGCGAATGGTGTACCGGAACCCACACCGTTGCCAATATCAATCCGTCCAACATTACCGAATCGCTGGGGGATTTTGCGCAGGCCAGCCAGGCTCAGGTTCAGCAAGCCATCGCCTGTGCCCGTCAGGCGCAGCCGGTGTGGGAAAAAACGCCCCTTGAGCAGAAACAGAAAGTGCTGCAAACCATTGGCGACGAGTTGATCGCCCGCTGTGACGAATTAGGCCGCCTGCTTTCCAGTGAAGAGGGTAAGCCGTTTGCAGAAGGTCGCGGTGAAATCTACCGTGCCGGTCAATTCTTCCAATACTACGCCGCAGAAGTGCTGCGCCAGATGGGCGACATGGCGGAGTCCGTGCGTCCCGGCGTGCAGGTAGAAGTGACCCGCGAAGCGGTGGGTGTGGTGGCGGTTATCTCGCCTTGGAATTTCCCGACGGCAACCGCCTCCTGGAAAATCGCACCTGCGCTGGCCTTTGGCAACAGCGTGATCTGGAAACCTGCCAACCTGACACCGGCAAGCGCCGTTGCACTGGCAGACATTATCCACGCTCTGGTTTGCCTGCCGGTGTGTTCAATCTGGTGCTGGGTTCAGGCGCCGACGTGGGTGATACCCTGATCCACAGCCGTGATATCGATGCGGTCAGCTTTACCGGCTCTGTCGATGTCGGCCGTAAAGTGGCGGCCGCGACTGCACCTAACTTCGTGCGTTGCCAGCTTGAAATGGGCAGCAAGAATGCTCTCGTTATCGCAGACGATGCCGACATCAATATTGCTGTAGAAGCCACCATTGCCGGTTCGTTCTCCGGTACCGGCCAGAAATGCACGGCGTCTTCCCGCCTGATTGTGCTCGACAGCGTGCACGATGCCTACGTTGAAGCCCTTACTGCCCGTATCAATAGCCTGAAAGTCGGCCATGCGCTGGAAGACGGTGTGTTTATGGGGCCGGTTGTTGATGAACGCCAGCTTTCTTCAAACCTGAAGTGGGTGGAAAGGGCGAAGGCGCTGGGCGGTGAACTGGTGACAGGCGGTGAGCGTTTGACCCTTGAACACGACGGCTACTACATGGCGCCGACACTGTTTATCAATACCCAGAATGATTGGGATATCAACCAGGAAGAACTGTTCGCACCCATGGCCTGTGTGCAGCGCGTTGGTTCGCTGGATGAAGCCATCGCCAAGGTCAACGAAACACGCTTTGGCCTGACTGCCGGGATTGTGACCTCCAGCCTTCGCAACAGCGCACTGTTCAAGCAGCAGGCGCAGACAGGCTGCGTGATGGTTAACCTGCCGACTGCCGGTACGGATTATCACGTTCCGTTTGGCGGGCGAAAAGAGTCCAGCTTTGGACCTCGCGAACAGGGCCAATATGCCCGAGATTTCTACACCATCGTAAAAACCGCATACCAGCGTGCTTACTAACACCGGTATTCAGACAGGGTAGGGAGATCCTATGTATCAGGACGAAATCATCATTGATGGATTGCAGTATTGCCGCTGGGACAGGGCGTACTTCGAGTCACTCAAACAAAGCGGTGTCACGGCGGTACACGTAACACTGGTGTACCACGAAAACGCCAGGGAAACGCTTTCCCGTTTTTCTGAGTGGAACCTGCATTTTGAGCGCAACAGCGACCTGATCATGCCGGTGATGTCTATGGATGATATCCGCACGGCGAAGCGGGAAGGCAAGGTCGGCATTTTCTTCGGGGCGCAGAACTGCTCGCCTATCGACGATGAAATTGGCCTGATTGAGGTGATGCGGAAGCAGGGTCTGATGATCATGCAGCTGACCTACAACAACCAAAGCCTGCTGGCGACGGGTTGCTACGAGCAGGAAGACAGCGGTGTCACCCGCTTTGGCAAGCAGGCTATCGCAGAGATGAACCGTGTTGGCATGGTGATCGACATGTCGCACAGCGCTGAACGCTCTACGCTGGAGGCGATTGATCTTTCCTCCCGCCCAATCTGTATCAGCCATGCCAACCCGCAACGCGCCCATGCGGCATTGCGCAATAAATCCGACGAAGTGATCCGTGCACTGTGCGGACGCGGCGGTCTGCTGGGCTTCAGTCTATATCCTTTCCACCTGCCGGGCGGCAGCGAATGCCGTCTGGAAGATTTCTGCAAGATGGTGGCAGAGACCGCGGACATGGTGGGGGCTGAACACCTCGCCATTGGCAGCGATCTTTGCCAAAACCAGCCACAAAGTGTCCTTGAATGGATGCGAAATGGCCGGTGGTCAAAAAGCCTCGATTATGGAGAAGGCTCGGCCTCAAACGCCGGTTGGCCGGCGGCGTTGCATGGTTCCCGGAAACCAGTGGCCTTAAGAATATTTATCAGGGATTGCGCGATATCGGGTTCAGTGAAAAAGAGACGGCCGGCGTGCTTGGCCAGAACTGGCTCTCTTTCCTGGAAGAGGGTTTAACCCCCGGAAAGTAAAGGAACCCATCGCGGCGCGGGGCATTCCCCGCCCACAAGGAGCATAGCTTTGGCCTTCGGGTCGGGCTAACCATAACGTGGAGACAGATGATGTCTGATTTACTCAATACAGAGAAGACAAGCACAGTCAGCAAGGAGCAGGGTGTCTGGGAGAAACTCGGGCTCGACAACCCCGTATTCTGGCTGAGTGGCGGATTCCTTTCCCTGTTTGTCCTGACAGCGCTCGTGGATAACGAGTTGCTATCCTCAATGGTCAACAGCGGTTTTAGCTGGAGCGTTTCAATCTTCGGCCCATACTGGCAACTCCTGTTGCTGGCGACATTCCTGATTGGCATGGCACTGGCGTTCAGTCCGGGTACGGCGAGAGTCCGTCTGGGGGGATTGGACAAGCCGGAAATGGACAGCTTTAAATGGCTGGCAATTATCCTTTGTACCCTGCTCGCCGGTGGGGGCGTATTCTGGGCTGCTGCTGAGCCGATTGCCCACTTCGTGAACCCGCCTCCGCTTTACGGTGTGCCGGAAGGCAATATTCAGCGTCAGGCATTCAATGCGTTGGCACAGTCCTTCATGCATTGGGGTTTTCTGGCATGGGCGATCCTTGGCACCCTGACCACCATCGTACTGATGCACCTGCATTACGATAAGGGCCTGCCACTGAAACCGCGTACCTTGCTGTATCCGGTGTTCGGTGACCGCGCGTTGAAAGGTATGTTTGGCGCAGCGATTGATGCATGCTGCATCATTGCTGTGGCGGCGGGTACCATCGGGCCTATCGGATTTCTGGGATTGCAGGTCAGTTACGCACTGAATGCACTGTTTGCACTGCCGGATGGCTTCTCTACCCAGTTCATTATCATCCTTTTTGCGATTGCCATTTATACCGTGTCGGCGCTTAGCGGGGTAAACCGCGGCATCCAGATATTGAGCCGCTACAACGTGATCCTGGCTGTTGCACTGATGGCGTACATCCTGCTGGTGGGTCCCACTGACTTCATCATTAACGGTTACCTGCAGGGCGTCGGCACCATGGTGGACAACTTTATCCCGATGGCGACCTTCCGCGGTGACATGGGCTGGCTGAGCTGGTGGACAGTGTTTTTCTGGGGCTGGTTCCTAGGGTATGGCCCGATGATGGCGATTTTTATCGCGCGTATTTCACGGGGCAGAACCATTCGCCAACTCATTGTCACCATCAGCATTGTGGCACCGTTGATCACCTGTTTCTGGTTCACAATTGTCGGCGGTTCTGGTCTGGCGTTTGAAATGGCAGAGCCGGGCTCGGTCAGCAAAGCATTTGAAGGCTTTAACCTTCCGGCGTCCCTGCTGGCAATAACCCAGCAACTGCCATTCCCCATGCTGATGTCCATCCTGTTCCTTATCCTGACAACGATATTTATCGTCACCACAGGGGATTCGATGACCTACACCATCAGCGTGGTGATCAGTGGCGACCTGAACCCGAATGGCCTGATGCGCGTATTCTGGGGCGTCATGATGGGAGCACGGCAATCATTCTGATTTCGCTTGGCGCAGGCGGTATCTCTGCACTGCAGTCGTTTATCGTCATCACGGCAGTACCGGTGTCGCTTATCTTGCTGCCGTCATTGTGGAACGGGCCGAAAATCGCCATGCAAATGGCAAAAGATCAGGGATTTGATTAGTCACTGACAATCATCGCTAACAACAAAGATGGGACAGCGCGTTCCTTGCTGTCCCCGGATAATCAACATATCACTGCGTATGTAGGTGAGACGTCATGAATGCAAGTACTGCTATGGAAAGTGTAACCATGCTGCGTGATCCCGCTGTTGTCATGGATCCTTATCGTCTGGGTGCCATGCACCAGACCCGGCTCAGTTTTGTCCGTACCATGCTCAGGAAAATGGAAACGGAGAAATGGCAGACTGAATGTGTGCAGTGGGAGATTGCACCGGATGGGTTTGGCACGGCTGTTTACGAGTTGCGCACACCGAATGGATATATCAATTGGTGGTGTTTTCCACGGCGATTGCCGATGAAGAGCGCAATGACCGGGTGATTGCTGAAAAGTGGGACGTGACCATGGCACTGGTGAAAGGCCGTGCCAGTGAGGATGACCTCGAAAGCTGCGCCAGAATGTGCCGCTTCAGGAAGCTGGGCGCAACACCACCCAGGTGCTGGTGCTCTCCCGCGCAAACAAAAGTGTGCGTGTATTTGAGCATGTGATTGAGTCACTGGCATCCGGAAATCAGCCGGATAGCCAGGAAATTGCCAATGTGGGGTATATCCTCAGAACCACGGCGGTGTACGGCAATGGCAAATTCGGCATTGCGGACTTTGAAACCTTGGAAGAAAACCCTGACTTCAAACTTTCCTTCAGCGCCCAGATGTGCGCGGTGTACATCCTGCGTGAGTTCAGTCTGGATTGGGTACACTTTCTGGCCAAACAAAAAGGCGGCGACAAGGCGGTCACCTTAACCCCGGCGTTGCAACGTTACATTGGTGTAGGCAACGCGACTGGCTTGGGTATGGCGCCGTATCTTATCCGCCATCCCCGCGTGGTGGATAACTGGCTGACACAACGTGAATCCGCGCTGGCTGTTGTTTCCCAGCAACCGCTCTGTGCCCAAAGCACTGCCCGTGTCATCACCCTGCTGAATAAGGCGCAGACACACTTGACCGAAGTGGTGACCATTAATGATCGCCAGCGTGAACTGAATACCAGAGCGCCTCAGAACTGCCGGAACTGGCAGAGTGGATTCACGTGCTGGCATCGGACAACGCACGCTGGGGCGAAGTGATCGCCGGTGCGGAAAACTATTCGCTGGAAACCCAGGAAGTCTTGGTGTCCTGCGTATTGGAAGCATTTCCTGAACGGGTTGACCCTTATGGCGAGCTGATGAACTGTGATGAAAGCCTGTCACTGACGCCGGGCATTGCGGTTTCAACCATGCTGTCGCTCTTGGAATCACGTTACCGCTGGGCACTGGATATCGACTTTGCTGACCCCGATAACCGCTACTGGTTCTGGTACCGCTCTCAGGATAAAGAAGAACCACGCATGGCGGTTCGTGGAGAGGAACCCGGTGAAGAGAAAGAGCTGGCGCTGGATATCGGCCGCCAGGTTTCCCGTCTTTACGATGCCCTAAAGCGGGTGGAGCCAGGATCGTCGCTGGCGGAGTTTTTGCTGGAAAACACCGGCCTTCGCCCGATTGCACGGCGGGTCTGGACCATGGGCAATCTGCCGATGGGGGATATCCAGATCAACGTATTGTCCCAGCACGTCCTACCGATGCACCTTTTACGCTGCAAGCTTTCCATGTTCGGCGCAACCAAGTTTGATCCGCGTTCAGACCGTTGGGTGCGGGTGACCCTGTTTCAGGGCGCACCGACCGTGAAAGAACTGGCTTGCGGCGCAGATTGCGATTCGTGGCTGTTCCCTGTGCTGACTGCGACCTGAATGATGGAGGTTCACGATGATCCGTGTTTCACACAATGAGTTGGTGGTGTTGTGCGCGAAAGCTTTCGACAGCCTGAAGAATGAGTATGGCGAGTCTGACACCATTGCAGAGACGGTAGTGGATTTGCAGATGGCTGGGCTCGGCGGTCTTTCGCTGTTTGTCGAGCCTTGGAGTCATTGGATAGCGAGATAAAAAGCCGTCCACCTGTGTATGACATCAGTGGTGCCAACATTGTTGTAAACCTGCACGGCGCGAGCTTGTTTTGTTATTTGCCGGCGCTGGTGGATGTGGCGGTGGAAAGGCTGGCACAGACGCCGGGCGTCTCGCTCACCGTTCATGCTTGCCGTAACCGTTGGCTGGCGTTCGGAGAGCTGCTCAAGCTGGCAGGAAAGGGGTTGTCAGTGCGTGTCCGATGGCACCGCAATGATTCGCCGGACGATGTGGAATGCGTGCTGAATGCGGGTGTCCGCTACCCGGATATCTATTTTGATAAAGCGCTGGGGCTGGATGAAAACAGCATGCAAATTGAGTTAAGCCTGACGCCATTTGAGCCATCCAACCCCTATGCAGAGCCCGCGATAAGCGAATACCAACAGCAATTGGCCGCGAAAACCGCGTGGGAACAGGGCATTGACATCAAGCGTACAGATTGGGACGCGCTGAAACAGTATGCGTCCCGCTTGCTGGTTGAAGACAGTGAGGCGTCAATGCGTGGAGCGGGTGAGTAGGGAAGAGTCAGGTTTCAACTAACGGACAACCCTTTGGCAACACCAGCTTTATCGCGTTTGGAATGGCTTCAAAGCGGATTTTTTTCGCGCTGATCGGTTCACCGTCGAGGTTGATTGGCATGACGTCATCCGATTGCCACTCAATCCACGGTGTGCGGATACGGCGGACATATTCACCGTCGCTTCCCACATCGTTGATTTCTGCAATCACCTGCGTCACCGCTTCAAGGGGAAAGCGGCGTAATACGATGGTATCCAAAAGGCCGTCATTAAGCATGGCGTTAGGGCCAAGTATCTGTCCGCCACCCGCTTGCCTGCCGTTGCATACTGCCCCTACGATCACTTCTTGATCCGACTCATGGTCAGGCATCAGCGTCTTGCCTTGGTAGGGTTCGAAGCTTAATGCCTGTACGATGCCTGCCAGGGTGTATGCACCGCCGCCCAGGAAATTTTTCAGGGCAACAGGGGTTTCAGCCGTCACTTTCGCACCAAACCCACCACTGGCAACGTTAATAAAATGGCGGTCATTGGCACTGACACAATCAACGGCGGTTACCGACCCCGTTTGTGCCAGATGCAGGGCTTGCTCCAGCGTCAACGGGATTTGGCATGCCGTTGCAAAATCATTGGCTGTGCCCAGTGGCAACACGGCCATTTCAGGGCGCTGTTCCGGCTCATAGCCCATCAATGCAGCGGCACATTCATTGACCGTTCCATCGCCTCCTGCGGCAACAATACGCTTACATCCATCGTGAATCGCTTCTTTCACCAATCTTTCAATGTCGCCCCCTTCCCAGGTGACGCGCACTTCAATGTCACCTGATTGTCTGGCGTTAAAAATGGCGTGACGAACCGGTTCAAGCCCGGCTTTTTTGCCATTGAGTAAAACGCGAATTGTCATGACTCATCCCCTGCGCGTTAGCAGCTTTGTTTTTAAAGAGTATGCGGGTTTTGACGGGGAGGGGCTGTTTCATTGTTCTGAATACAGCGATTGATGACGGCCAGATAGAAAAAAGCCCCGGTTTGAAACCAGGGCTTTCAGTACAGGGAGCGTTACATTACTTCGCGTCTACGCGGTTCATGAATTTGCTTTCAGCGGTGTTAACACGCACTTTGTCGCCTGGTGCTACGTATTCTGGCACCTGAACAACCAGACCCGTGGTCAGGGTTGCTGGTTTGGTACGCGCACTTGCAGATGCACCTTTGATAGAAGGTGAAGTGTCAGTGATTACCAGGTCAACAGATGAAGCAGTTCCAGTGCAACAGGCTTACCGCTTACTGCCAGAACCTGAATACCTTTGGTCTCTTCAGTGATAAACATCAGCTCTTCAGCGATGTCTTCTTTGTTGAAGTGGTATGGCGTGTAGTCTTCACAATCCATGAAGATGTACTCGTCACCGTCGATGTAAGAGAAGTCTGCAGCGTGGCGGCTGAAGTCAGCCAGGTTCAGCATATCGTCCGCTTTGAAGCTTTCGTCAACTTTCGCACCGGTTGCTACATCGTACAGACGCATACGATAAAGGCTGTTACCCGCACGACCGCTAGGAGTCAGTTTGGAAATGTCTTTAACTGCCAGTACTTTGCCGTTGTATTCGATAACGGCGTTCTTTTTGATTTCACTTGCCTTTGGCATGGTCACTATTCCAGTTGAATAACTTTCGCGAAAAATATCATGAATTCGGTTTTTGGCAAGATGGAAGTGAGGGTTCTTTGATTCATTCATGCCTGTTTGCACGGGTAAGACGGCTTGTTCGGGTTACCTGTGTATCGAAACTGGTAACTCAGGCGGATGGTTTACCTGCGGTGAATTCACAGAATGCATAACTTCTATACTGATCGTTCGATGTGTCGTGGAATGGTGGAAGTAGCATGGAAAGTGCATTAATAGTCATCGACTTCATTAACGATATTGTTCACCCGCAGGGCAAAATCCCAAGTTGCGCTGATCAGGTCAACCAAAACAAAGTGATTGAGAATGCAAACCAGGCTATTGCCTGGGCCCGGCAAAAAGGCCATTTATTGATATTTGTGAAAGTGGGTTTCCAATCCAGTTATCAGGATGTGCCGGTATGGTCACCGATGTTTGGAAAGGCCGGTGAAATAGGCGCACTGGATCTCAGTGGCTGGGGAACCGCGTTTCATGATGCGCTGGATGTGCAACCTTCTGATTTGGTTGTCGTAAAACCAAGAGTTAATCCCTTTCACAACACCTCACTGGATTCTATTTTACGCGCTAACCGGATAAGCTCAGTGTACCTGTGCGGCGTGAGTACTTCCTGGGCAATCCAAAGTGCCACACGGGATGCCCATGACAGGGACTACAAGGTCAACATTATCTGCGATGCCTGTGCTGCCCACTCGGCTGAAGAGCATCAAACCTCGCTGAATATGCTTGAACGTATCGCCTCGCTTTGGCAGTCCGGCACGCTGGAAGACACTTAACCGCTAACCTAGGAAACCCACCCCAATGATAAAGCAGCTCGACAGCAAAATCGTTTACCAGAACAAATGGATGACAGTGCGGGAAGATAAAATTGAGCGTCCAAGCGGCGCGCAGGGTATTTATGGGGTGGTCGACAAGCCCGACTGTGCAGTGATCATTGCCATCGACAAGGGACAAGTTCATTTGGTTCAGCAGTACCGTTACACCGTGCAACAACGTTGTTGGGAGTTGCCGCAAGGCGCATGGGAAAACAACCCGGATGCCGATCATCTTTCATTGGCAAAAGGGAGTTACGTGAAGAAACCGGCATGTCAGCGCAAAGCATGGTGTATGTCGGTGCCCAATATATCGCATACGGATTTCTCAACCAGACCTGTCACGTTTACTTCGCCACGGAGCTGACAGAGGTTGGTCGTGACCTCGATGCCGAGGAAGAAGACTTGCTAACGCGCCCATTCGCTCTCGGTGAGTTTGAGCAAATGATCATTGACGGTGAAATAAAAGATAACGTCACCATTGCAGCGTATGGATTGGCAAAATTAAAGGGGTTGGTTTGATAAAATTATTCGAGACAGTTTGTAATAAACTTTGATCTAACCGCCAGAAAAATGTCAGAAAATCCTGACAGATAGTCATCTTTGTGGCACATGATGAGATATGCATCTTAGAGCGCGATTAAAAGCGCTTTTCTCCTTCGGATTTGCTACGAAATCCCGCCAGCTATACGTATAATTCCGCTAAAAATACATCGTAAGTTATAGCCTGATGTCAGGCCTACGGATGTGCGAAGCTCTGCCTGCCTATTTTATAGGCGGGTGGTTTTTGTGCTTCTGCCTTAGTTGTTGGATACCATAAATGCTTAAAGTCAGTCTGGCGACGACATGTGCCTGTTTGAGCTTACTCTACATCGCGCCTTCAAATGCAGACGTTGATCTGGATGCTTTGCTGGAGATGCCACTTGAGTCGTTGTCCGACACCAAAGTGGTCTCAGCAACCCGAACTTCACTCAGCCTTGCCGATATTCCTGCCGCTGTTCACGTTATTACGGCCAAAGAAATCAAACGATCCGGTGCTCGTTCAGTGGCAGATGTGCTGGTGCTTGCGCCGGGTTTGCATGTGGCTAAATTTTCCAACTATGACTGGGGTATTGCAGCCCGTACCACCAATGAAGCGCTGAGCAATACGATGCTGGTGATGGTGGATGGCCGCAGTGTATTCAACGGTATGTTCTCCGGTGTGGATTGGGATTTAATCCCGGTCAGCTCGATAACATTGACCGTATTGAAGTGGTACTTGGCCCTGTTGGCACCATTTGGGGCGGGAACGCTGCCAACGCGGTGATCAACATCATTACTCTGGATGCAGAAGATGCGCCACGCCGCCGGGTATCGGCTACGGCGGGGAACTACGACTACCGCGAATATCACATCCGTGATGGCGGGGAAGTCTCAGAGAATTTTTACCTCAGTGGTTACGCGGAATTTGTCCAGCACATGCCATGGACAAGCGACGAAGAACGGGTTCAGCCTCTGCAGGATTTCCGTGTATACACCGAGCGTTTTGGCCTGCGCGGAGACTACCAGAACCTGGATCGCACCATTTCATTCCAACTTGGCGGTATACGTTCACGGGAAGATTACTACTGGGGTAGTTACCAACCGCACTTTCTGTTTCCAGGCGAAGACAGAGAAGACATTGCTGGCTACAACACAGAAATGTTGAGTGAAGAGTACTTTGCCGGTATCAAATTTTTGCAGGAGCTGAGCGAAAGCACCAACTGGGAGCAGCAATTCTGGCTGACCTACAGCAACAGTGATGCGCCGGATCGTAACGCCTACTTCACCCGCTTGGATTCCGAAACCAGTTACTCGGACAGTGACGTCTTAGGTGGTCATTTGTCTTTGGGGTTCAGTTACCGGCTGATCGACGAACATTTTCGCCCGTACAGTGACCGCGAAACTTATGTGCTGCCCTATGTTCGGGTAACGGATGAGTCTGACTTTATCAACCACAGCGTGGCAATGTATTTCAACTACATCTACCCCCTGACTGAAACCACAGAGTTGATGGTGGGCAACCGTTGGCAATACTTCAACCTGGTTCACGATACCTTTGCCCAACCCCAGATTCGCCTGATGCAGGAAATTGGTGAAGACCAACGTGTTTGGGCAGGGTGGGGACGCTCAGTAATCACACCTGCCCGCCAAGGCAGAACCACCGACTTTCACCAAAATGCCTATGTGAGTGATGTTACCTTTTGCAAGAACGGCGATCTAAACGACTGCTTGCCCGATAACTATGACTACATGCAGGTGATCATCAATTCTGGAAACGAAGACATGCCGGTGCCTGAAGTGGAAACCTTCGAATTAGGTTACCGTTTGTGGGAAGAGCAGGTCGTCCAGTTTGATCTCAGCCTCTTTTACAGCGAGGAAACGGATATCCCAGCGTGGCTGTTGACGGGTTTTGAACGCAAGTTATTGCTGCTTCATCGCCGGGTACGGCAGGCACCATCATTGATGTTTATCGTTACGACCATATTGCGCCAGTAGAATCTGAAACCTATGGCGGAGAGATGAGCGTGAAATGGCAACCCAACGCTAACTTCCAGGCAAATGCGAGTTACTCGTTTAAACGCATCAAAGCAGAATGCAATGGCAATAGCTGCGCTGCAGCTGAAAAAGCGCTGCGTGGTTATGAAAACGAACCGCTGCATATCGCCAACGCGCAGGTGATGTGGGATATCACACCTTCATTGTGGGTCAGCAATGTGGTGCAGTATGTGGCTTCATCTAAGCCGATGAGATCCTAGGCGATGAAGCATCAGTCTCCTGGCCGTCAACGCTGACATGGGATTTGATCGTTGGCTGGACGCCGGCGAAAAACTATCCCGAATTTACCTTGACGGTGGAGAACTTGTTTAATGACCAGGTGAACGAATTCCCGCAAAGCTACAGTAGCTTTGACAACGGAACCCAATATTGGCTGGAAGTAGACTGGCAGTGGCCATAAAGAATTGATGAATAAGAACGCTGTATTGGCTTTTGGCTCAATCGTATACGTCCCTTGTTAACTGGGTTTCTGGTGATGGTATTGACCATCATCAGTGCCCATGTGCGCGCCACCGATATTCAGGATGAAGACTTAAAAGCCGTCTACCTGTTCCGGTTCGCCATGCTGATTGATTGGGAGTCCCGTCCCGAATCAGATACCCGATTCCGTTTTTGCTCAGACAATGAAAACCCGGTCAGCCAGCGCTTGGCGGAAGTGGTGAAACAAAAACCTGATCAGGCAACCTTTACCCTGCTCAATTTATCCATACAGTCTGATTTGCGCTGCGATGTGGTGTACACATCCTCCAGCGACCGGGACTATGTGGCTGATCTGCGCAAACGCAGCAATAGTGCACTGCTTGTCGGTGAAGGGCGGCGGTTTATCGATGCAGGTGGCATGGTCGCGTTCAAGCGTGTTAACAACCGCATTAAGCCTCTTATCCATCTTGGGAATATCGAGGGTTCAGCGTTCAGACTGCGATCGCAATTGCTTTCCATCGCAGTAGTTATCAAGGGGGATAGACCATGATATTTAAATGGCTCTCCAATCTCTCTTTGCGTGTAAAACTGGTGATACCAACCTGGGTGTTGATGACCAGCGGTATTATCGTACTGGGTGCGCTTGTTAATCAGGCTGCAGAAGACAAACTTGAACAAGATCTGCTGAACCGCACCAAAATCCTGGCAAATGCTACCGCGCTCAACCTGACCGCTGCGGTTGCCTTTGAGACAAAATGACGGCGAGGGAGCAGCTTGAAGCATTAAGTGCTGACCCGGATTTGATTGCCGCACGTGTAGTGACCAACGATGCAGAGGTGTTCGCCCGTTACCTTAACATGCCGGAAGACTGCTACATCAGGCTGTCGGGGATGACTTGTCAGGACACGCGCTTTGTGACGATTAGCAGGCCGATCAAACTGGGCCCGGATGAACTGGCACACATCCAAGTATTTGTTTCCCGTGAAGCCATGGAGAAAGAGCGCGACATCATCGGTATTTACCTGATTGTGGGGATCGCCGTACTTTCCGTGTTCTCACTGCTTTTTGGCATCATGCTTCACCGTATTGTTTCTATGCCGCTGGCGTCGTTGCACCAGTCAATGTCCTCAATGTTACGCCTTGGCGTTTTCAGCAGGGCGATACCGGTTCGTCACAATGATGAACTGGGTCAGCTCACAGCGTGTTTCAACAACCTGGTGGCAGATTTAACAGACCGTGACTACCAACTTAAGCAGACACTGAAGCGGCTCGAAAACAAAAGCCAGTATATCGGTGAGGTACTGGATACCATGGAACATGGTGTACTGGTTGTTGCGCCGAATGAGACGGTGAACTATTTCAACCCGGCGGCGAAAAACCTTCTTAGCGGGATCGCCTGTGACGCAAGCAATCTGAACGCGGTGATGGCAGCGTTGGTTCCGGCGGAAAATGTCGCCGCCCTTGCATACGCTATCGAGAATCAGGAAGTGTTGCGTTATACCGAATTGCAGCACCCGGCTACCGGCACGATATTTCTGGTCAGTGCCCAGCCTATGGCGTCGGAACAACACTCTTTGGTTCAGTTTGATGATGTGACCGGACAGCGTGAAGCGGAACGCCGTCGTAAACTAGCTGAGCTTATCTTCGATAAAAGTCAGGATGCAACGCTGGTGCTTTCCCGTTCGCTGGAAATCAAAACGCAGAATGCTGCTTGCCTGCAGTTGTTCGGTGCCCATGAGTACTGGAAAACCCTCGCTGACGGCAGTAGCTTCACCCTGCGGTTTTCTGACTTTAAAAACCTCTATGCCAACGGGTTCTGGCAGGGGCAGCGTTTGTTTGTCACATCGTTGGGCAAAGAGATTTTGTGCGAAGTGCATGTGACCACCCTGACCAATCCGTTGGGAACAATTGATGGCTTTGTCGTGACGCTTGTTGACCAATCGGCGGTGCTGGAAATTGAACGCCTGAACCATATCGCCAGCCATGACGCATTAACCGGGTTGGCAAACCGCGTCCGAACCCATGAAAAACTGAGTGATGACCACGAGAAAGGGCGCGACCTTCACGTGCTATTCATCGATTTGGATGGGTTTAAGGCAGTGAATGACCAGTTTGGGCATAAAGTAGGGGATGAGCTGCTCAAGGTTATCGCTAAGCGTTTGAAGTCCAATGTATCGAGGCGTGATTTCGTCGCCCGCTTATCCGGTGATGAATTCCTGATTGCGCTGGTGGATGCGGTGGATGTCGAACAGCCTCTTCAGCGCCTGTTGGAGAGTTTGTCGGAAACCATCCAGATCAACGGCTGTATACCTAACGTCAGTGCGAGTATCGGTGTGCGTTGCTGGAAAGCGGACGACAGCGCGACATTGACTGAAGTGATTGAACAAGCCGACCGCGCGATGTATGAAGCAAAAGCCAATGGCAAAAATGGTTATGCGTTTGCACCGGAAGGGGCAGAGTGTTTTAAACGAAGTGACGTGCCGGAACTGGTGGATTGAGCCTATTCAGGCTCAATCCAGCAACCAGTCGAAAGAGCGCATTAGAAACGGCACGGCATCATGGGGAATGATTTCACCATGAGCCATGACAATGCGCTCTGGATTCCAGTCAATGATGTTTTCCATGTGCTCCCGGGCAGTGGCTTTGTTGAACATAAAACTCAGCCGCCAGTCGATAGGCATTTTACCTTCTGGCGCGAGGATACCCGCCAGCCGGGCAATAGGGCGCTGTAGATTGTTGAACTGGTAGGGATCGAAGTTCTCAATCAGATCGGTGACGATGAGCGTTCTGGAGCGGTGGTGAAAAAACACACATTCCGCCATAAAGCGCGAGCCGGTAAAAAGCAGTTGTGATATCTCACCATCCAGCGGCCAGTTTTCTTGTTTTCCAAGAGTGTTGTCAAACTTGAGGTCTCGCCGTTTATCAATAACTTCCGGCGTGCCAAAAGTTTGTGCGTTGGGATACGCTTCCTGCCACTCTCCCAAAAACAGGTGATGAAGGTGATTGGGGGCAATCAGGTATTTGACCTCGCCGAGCTTATCAATCTCCTTTCGCAACGTGTCTGTCAGCCCGACAGGGCTATGAATCCATAAACCGCCTTCTTCAAGCCGGACAACGATCATCCGCGTGGTGTACGGCATGGAATAGAAGGAGACGGTTTCGCCATCAACAATCCAGATATTTTCCGCAAGCAGGTACATGGCATCTCCTCGTTGGTAAAGTGCAATGAGCTGTCTGTTGTGCGTATTGTGATGATTGATAAGCAAGTGTTCGAATCACACGTTACCTTAATCTTTCAAGCAGGGCGAGAACCAGTGGTTTCGAATCCGTATCTGGCGCGAAAATGCGTCACCAAACTCAGTCTAAACTCCACTCGACAAGGTTTGCGATTCTGTTAGCTTGGTGGGTGGAGTCCTCACTGCGAACAGGGAAAATTATGTCGTTCGAAGCTGCGCTGACGTTTACGTTTGCGATTTTCATTTTTTGTGATCACCCCGGGCCCCGGTATTTTTGCGATTCTGGCGCGAGCCATGGTGACGGGTTGGCGCGACTGTGTCGTCATCATGACGGGCATGGTGGTGAGTGATCTTGTCTATCTCACCCTGGCGTGCTTTGGTCTTGCTACCATTGCTGAAAACTATGCCGGCCTGTTTACTGTCATCCGTTATGTGGGTGCGACTTACCTGATTTATCTTGGGTACAAGATGTTTAAAACCTTACCTAAGGTGACGGATTTCTCTGCTAAACCGGTAAGGAAGTCTAAAGGTCTGATGGCGGATTTTATGCAGGGATTTTTAATTTCAGCCTCGAATCCGAAAGTGATCCTGTTTTACATCGCCTTCCTGCCAACATTTATGGATTTAACTGTCCTGAGCATGGCAGATGTCGCGTTGGTGAATGTTCTGGCAGGTTTCGCTTTAATGAGTGGTGGTATGATGATTGCGCTGGGTGCGGATCGCGCGGCCAAGTTGCTGAAAACCGAAAAGGCACTCAAACGGATGAACCGCAGTGCCGGTTCAATCATGATTGGGGCTGGAGCGTATCTGGCCATCAGCCGGTAATTTACGCCAAGCGAATATCATAAAGCCGCCTGATTTGGGCGGCTTTTTGTTAGGCGATCTTTGCTGCCGTATCCTGTTGTGTTGCTTTTGAAAACTGCTGGGAAATGGATGAAATCAGCGATGGCGTAATCAACGGATGTGAATGGGTAGCAGTAACCATCACGATATCAATAGCCGGGAGCGGCGGCAGATTGGCGTGGCTCAATATCGTTAAATCTGGCGGTACGCTCGACAGTGCCATGGCAGAAATGGCCTGATTGCTTCTCACTAATCCCTTGAGCGTGGATGCGCTGGTGGTGAAAACGTACAGCTCCGCTTCAATGCCATATTTTCCGAGGCCGTCCAGCGCGGTGGTATGAAATTTACAGTTTTTATCAAACAATGCGACGGGCAGGGGACGCCGTTCCAGCAAGCGTTTGTCGCTGCCACCAATCCACACACCTTTATCATGTTTTAACAGCCAGCCTTCATCGCTGTCTGGTGCGCGGGTTACCACGGCCAAATCCAGTTCGCCGCTGTCCAGCCGTTGCCTTAACCGTGTGCTGGATGCACACAATACGTCAAAGGTGACGCTGCTTTTTAGCTGGTTGCGGAACGTTTCCAGCAGTGCAGGAAGCAGGCTTTCAGCATAATCATCCGGGCAACCAATACGGATAGGGCGGGTGGTGTCTTCGCGGGAAAATGCATCCAGCGCGTCATCGTGTGATGCAACCAAGCGGCGGGCATGGCTGACTAGTCGTTGTCCGGCAATGCTAAGGGTCAATGGCCGCTTTTCGCGGTCGAACAAACTGCTGTCCAGCTCTTCTTCCAGCTTTTTGATTTGCATGCTGATCGCCGATTGTGTGCGGTGTATTTGTGCCGCTGCGCGGGTAAAACTGCCGGTGTCGACAATCGCCAGAAAGCTTCTCAGTGACTCAATATCCATTGCTTGATTTGTCCTTGCATCACGATTTCGAATACAAGGTAATCAAAACTATGCGTTGGAAACCTTGTGGTTGACTGAGCATACTCGTTTCAAACCAAAGAACGCAAAAGGAGTTGCCTCATGAAACTGATCATTGCCAATAAAAACTATTCCACCTGGTCACTGCGCGGCTGGCTCGCACTTCGCGGCTTTGGTGTTGAGTTTGAAGAAATCGAACTGAGCTGTTCACCGACGCTTCTATAATGAAATCGCCAATTATTCAGGGGCAGCGAAAGTGCCGGTGCTGGTGGATGGTGACATTGCCGTGTGGGATTCACTGGCGATCGCCGAGTATGTGAATGAGCAGTACCTCGACGGGAAAGGCTGGCCGCAGGATGTTGCTCAACGCGCGAAAGCCCTTGCGGTTTCTGCTGAAATGCATTCGGGTTTTTCAGCACTCCGCAATGAAATGCCGATGAATATTCGTGGTCGCCGGGTTGTTTCCCCAAGTGAGGCTTGCCTGAAAGACATTGCCCGGATTGACGAGATTTGGTCGCAGCAAATGGCTGAGTTCGGCGCAAAAGGTGGCTGGCTGTTTGGTGAGTTTTCCATGGCGGATGTGATGTATGCGCCCGTGGTGCTGCGTTTTGTCACCTACGGTGTATCGCTGTCACCTGCTGCCCAGCAGTACGCAGAAAAAGTGCTGGAAAACAGTGCGGTCAGGCAGTGGATTGAGGAATCAAAATCCGACACTGAAGTGGTGCCGGAAGATGAAGCGGGCGTGGAAATCGACGCCTAATTTACCGAAACGGTTCAATGTTCTAAATGGCGGGCAAATGCTCGCCATTTGCGTACTTATCACGGCCAAATCGGCCATTTCTTTGATATAGACCATCAAAAAATGCGGCCAAGTCGGTTTAAGGTGTCTGCCTCGTCCCGCAGAAAAGAAGTCGCATACCGATGACAACGATTAATCAAGAAAGACTGGTTGAGCATTTTATTGAGCTGGTAAAAATTGACAGTGAATCAGGCAATGAAAAAGCCATGGCCGAAACACTGGCTGAACAACTGGGTCTGATGGGTTTTGAAGTAACAAAACTGGACGTGCCAGCGCACATCACTAACGGTTTCAACATCTATGGCAAACTGAAAGGTGAGCTGGAAGCAGCATTCTGTTTAGCAGCCACATGGATACTGTGACGCCGGGCAACGGCATTGAGCCTGTGATCAACGATGGCATCATCAGCTCGAAAGGCAACACCATTCTGGGCGGTGATGACAAGTCAGGTATCGCGGCAGTGATGGAAGCGGTACGCACCATCAAAGAAAACGGCGAAGCGCACAAGACCATTGAAGTGGCGTTCACCGTTTACGAAGAGCTGGGCCTTGAAGGCGCGAAGCACTTCGACATGAGCAAAATTGAATCCCAGCAGGCGATTGTAATGGATTCAGGCGGCCCAATCGGCACCATCATCACAACAGCACCTGGCCAGCAAAGCCTGAAAGTGACCATCAAAGGCAAACCAGCGCACGCAGGTCTGGCACCGGAAACCGGTATCAACGCCCTGACAGTCGCGTCTGACGCGATTTGCAACATGACCCTGAGTCGCATCGACGAAGAAACCACCGCAAACATCGGCGTGGTACGCGGCGGTCAGGCGACCAACATTGTTATGCCTGAGCTGTACATCGAAGCAGAAGCGCGTTCGTTGGATGATAACAAGCTGGCGAAGCAGGTTGAGCACATGGTTTCAACATTCGAAGCTGCAGCTGAAAACACGGCGCAGGCATCGAGATTGAATCTACCCGCTCTTACAACGCATACCGCATTGCAGACAACGACCCGCACGTGATGGAAATCAAAGCAGCGTTTGAAGCGAACGGTGTAGAACCAATGACCAAGCCAACCGGTGGCGGTTCAGACGCAAACATCTTCAACGAGAAAGGTCTGAAAACCGTAAACCTGTCGACTGGTATGTCAAAAGTACACACCACCGACGAGTTTATCGCGATTGCTGACTTGGTTGCGGTCACCGAATTTGTCCGCACTTACGTCACCCGCTAATTGCAGTTAGACCTGAAATGACAGCCGCCTGATTGGGCGGCTTTTTTGTACCCGTTACTGTGTAAACCAAGGCGATTAGATTTGCTAAAAGGCGATACTGACGGCGACAAAGGTAAGCAGTGCTGACATGCAGATATTGAATGCACGAAAGTAAGCCGGGTTTTCGATGCGCTCACCCACATTTGAGGTTCAGCTTTCTGTATAGCGTTTTCCGAAAACGATCCTCCCGGTATCGCTCGCTTCATTCCCTTTCTGTGTGATCCGTAAATTACTTATTGGTGTGCCTAAATTCACATACACGATAAAAAGTGTGACGCAGCATTGGAAAACGCGCGGATCTGTTTGTATATCCTTATGTGCAAAGTTTCACATTAAGGTATCACAATGAAAAATATTATACCGAGAACACTGGCAGGGTTAGGTATGGGGCTGGCAACGTTTGGCGCCGCCGGTCAATCGACACAAGGAGAAGAGTGCTGGGTGAGTGCATCCAATGCTCCCGAATTTTCACAATGTACAGTTGCAGACGCTTCTTATTGGATGCCGGAAAAACTGGTCATTACGTTGAAAAATTCCTGCCAAAGTAAAATCATGCTAAACACCTGTGTAAAGGCATATGACGCAATCGGCGGCTGGGATTGTGAAGCCGTTGACCTCAAACAAGATGAAACATGGAATCAAACCGTGAACAACGAGCAAGTCTGGTACAAGTGGGCGTGGGTAGGCGTCGACAGTAAAAACCAAGGCCAGTGCCTGCAACCCGCGGATTTGGAAGTCGTGTTGTAAAACATCGAATAGCCAAAACGCAATCTGTCAGTTTTTGATTCTAGTTATATTTAGATCTGGCAGATTGCTTTTAATGATTTATGCCTCAAACCTCAATGCGTCTCCAGCTTTTAATCCCTTCCCCTTTTCAAGGGGAAGGTTAGGATGGGGTTGTTTTTGCGAGTTGCTATGGCAATGTCATGCTCCATTCTTTGCTAGCAACAGCACACGATCTCTGTCTGATTCCTAGATTTTCCGATAGGTTTTCTAATGCCAATCGTGAGGTGCGTAGAAATACCCCATTTTGTCGTATTTTCTCGTTCGTGATTTTGGGGCGTATGATGATACTTTATTAAAAACATGTGCTTAAGCTGAGTCCAAGTGTCCGGCGGATGCGTAAAAAATCCCAAAGTGGGGTGTTTAATTACCCCGCTGTGGGATCTAAGAAATTGTTATCCGGTCTTTGTTATTACTGTTTTCAATTGATAAAAAGGAGTTATTTATGAAAGATGTCTTATGGAAAACATTTGGAGGTTTGTCTATGCAGTACTACATAAGGAATTTTTTATTTGGTTCATTATTTACTGCATTATTAATTTATAGCTTTTTGCAATCAAATAAACCTATTGAAATTGGTTTGATTGGCGTTGTAATAGTTAATACATTTCTTTACCCGTATTCGAGATTTGTTTATGAAAGTATTGTGAGTTTTATACTTGGTGACAATGTGTTTTTTGTTAATACAATAGTGATTTTATTTGTTAAGGCTATGACGATGGCTCTGTGCTGGGGTTTTGCTGTTATGGTTGCACCAATTGGCTTGATTTATCTATATTTCTATCATAGTAAAGCGACCACTTAGTATATGAATTTAGCCCAGCTAAAAAGGCAATCAAGGTGACGCGTTACACTTGGCGTTTTTTGCATGAAGTTTGGTGCGCTTGGCTTTTTTAGTGGGGCGCACCTTATTGCGGGCGTTATATTTGGCTTAGGTTTGGTGGATGAAATCGAAGGATAAAGTGGCTAGAAGTATCGCAATTTATCAAACGAAAAGGCGGCTTTTGGCTGCTTTATTACTAGCTGTATTACTATCGATTGCAATTGGGATCTATACAAATCGAACCAAACAACATAGTGTTGAAGTGATTGAGGGAGAGGTAGTAAATCGCGTTACTGTGCTGACAGAGGTTGGTAATAAACACTGGTTACTTGTATCTGTACCTTTAGTGTTAGAGGCAATAAAAGTCAGACTACCCAAAGGGCAACCTATAAGAGTTGGTTCACGAGTAATGCTTCAAAAAATCGTTTATAAGGACTCGGGTCAACCGGAGTATAGCTTTCTTCGGTATGGGGATTAGCAAATTATAACAAGAGCATGAATGGGACGCTTACTCGTGGCGCATTTTTTCATGGAAACATTGTGATTTAGGCGTTTCAATCGATTTGGGGTGGTAAATGCCGCTATGCTGACGTTATATGCTTTGAGGAAATGAATGCAAATATTAGACTGTGAAATTAAAGTTTTTGAACTAGCTCATCCCGTGGGTCAAAAGAGATTTCGAGGTATAGCATATGAGTTTTGTGTTGATGAAAAGTGGCTAGAACCACAGCCATCAATTAATGAAGTCTTGGCAGTAACGCAAGATGAAGCTAAAAAGCTCCTTGAACTAAAGGTAAAGAAAGTGGCTGAGAAATATGGCTATGTTTATCAGACTTTTAGTGAAGTTTAAGTTTTGTAAATCTCTTTACCACGCATTTAACACATATGAGCCCTTCTCCGGTCAATAGGCAATAATCTTCTCCTGGCTGCGTCCGCAGCCAATGCTATCAGTCGTCTACTTCACTTCCCCCAAATCAAAGTTATCCGAAGTAGGTGACGGCAGAATCGCAAAGATCCAAAACCCCCATCTAACTTCCCCCTTGAAAAGGGGGAAGAACAAGAGCGCTTTATCGTCTTCTGCCGTGGTCTGATAAACCAAGAACACATGTTGCATCGGGCTTAGTTGACGTTTAGCTAAGTCTTATTCTGAACTAAACGAGATAGGGCCATAATAACTTTCAACGCGAGATGAACTGTCGTCGGTGTCTGTCATTAGTGCGACGACATCAATGTATTGATAGCTTTTAAGGTTGGCTTGCTCACTGCCTTTGTCCCCAAACAGGGTGATCATATCCTGATAAACATTCCGCTTTTCGGCATACCAGACATCCACATCTGAATTGGCATCACGAACGGCCAACATTTTTACTTTTTCCCCGGCGTAAGGGTTATTCCAGTGTTCACCCAAATCGTTTGAACCTGACCAAACATAATTCAATGCTTGATTGCTCCAGGGGAAAAGCCTTTGTTGATAATGAGGTAGATTCGGGCGGCATAGTCATCACCCTTTTTGGTTCTTTGAGGTAGCGGCGGGAGCTTGTTGCTGATTTTCCAGCTCCAATAGAGGTATGGCGTTTTCTGCAGATCAATTTTCTGCTTGAACATTAATCCGGATGCTGTGCCGTTACTTTGCGCTTTGAGTATATTTTCAGAAGGTAATGCTTGGTAGAAGGTTTCACCTGAGAAGATTTTCATCTCCCAGCGGGGGAGTTCTTCCTCAGTGAACTTGGGCAGCTCGACCACAGTTTCAGATGAGTAAGAGAAAAAGCTCGCGAGCATGAACAGATAAAGTCCGTTTTTCATAATCCCTCCGTGTAAGAGCATTCCATCACTACAAAAAAGCCTGACGTTTGTCAGGCTTTCCGGAATCAACTGCGCTTTGGCTGCTTGTAGGTGCGGCCAGCGGCGGCGTAGGTGTCGCGGTTTTTGATCTCGAACTGAGTGTAGAAGAACCAGGCAACGAAAACCATCACGTCGTCACCCACGTTCATTACGTGCTCAACGAACTCTTGTTCTTCACCGTTCTCGTTTTCTTCAGTGAAAACGTGGTAAACGCGGTTTTCACCTTCAACTTCTGCCAGTGCGAATTGACCAGTCAGTGCGTTAGCTGCTTCTGCAACGTTTTCGTCTTCGCTGGCTTTCAGCATATCCAGCGCTTCTGGCAGGCCGTTGGTTGCGCTCAGCGCTTTCACCAGCGTTTCAAAATCTTGTTGTTCCATGATGGAGCCTTACTTTTAAGGTAAACGAAAAATGCCCGGCGTAAACCGGGCATTTCATACGCAGTGGGGCGATTATGCCTCTACTTCTGCGTTGTGATAAACGTTTTGTACGTCGTCACAGTCGTTCAGCATGTCCATGAACTTCTCGAAAGTCGCAACGTCGTCGCCAGTAACTTCAGTCATGGTTTGTGGAACGAAAGTGATCTCTTCAACGTCCAGAGTCACTTCTGGCATTGCTTCAGCCAGCGCGCTCTTCACTTTGAAGAATTCAGTGTTTGGTGCAAATACAGTGATCACGCCGTCTTCACACTCGATGTCAGTCACGTCTGCGTCTGCCATCATCAGTGCTTCCAGCACTGCTTCTTCGTCGTCACCCGCGAATTGGAAAACCGCTTGGTGGTCGAACATGTGAGCAACAGTACCTGGGCCACCAATTTTAGAGTTGGTTTTCACGAAGCACTGACGCACTTCCATGTAAGTACGGTTGTTGTTGTCAGTCAGACAGTCAACGATCACTGAGCAACCGCCTGGGCCAAAACCTTCGTAGCGCGCAACTTCATAGTTTTCACCGCCGCCGCCAGCCGCTTTCTCGATTGCTTTCTCGATTACGTGGCTTGGCACCTGATCTTTTTTCGCTTTCTCGATCATGCGCTTCAGCGACAGGTTGGTTTCTGGGTCGCCACCGCCGTTTTTCGCGATAACGTAGATTTCTTTACCGTACTTAGAGTACAGCTTAACTTTGGCGCCTTGTGTTTTCGCCATTGAAGCTTTACGAACTTCGAAACTGCGTCCCATGGGGAGTCACTCTCTTTGCTATGCGTTTATTGAAGTGGCAGGGATTTTATCAATCAGTCACGGGCTTTTTCCAGCTTTTATCGCGGGTATATCGGCGTATTTGCTGAGTCTGATCAACTCTTAACCCTTATATTTGCCTGCTTGAAACAAAAAGGGAGGCGAAATGCCTCCCTTTTAACCGTTTCATCGAACTACTTTTCGTAGCGGATGTTGTCGATATTCAGCACCATAGGGCCGGTTGGCTCAATGACGAAGACATTACGGATAGCTTCAACATTGGCTTTGGCATCGGTCGCGAAGCGGTTGCCGTTCTCTACCAGCTCCGCAAAGCTGATGCGTACCTGCTTCCATTGACCCAGTGGCGGCACTTCTACATCAATGTCACTGGCGTGCGGCCAGCCACTGTCGACTTTGACCATGATTTTCGCATCCGGGGCTTTGTCTTCAACCATCAGGTCGAACACGATTTCACCGCCTTGCATCCACTCATCCAAATTCACTTCCGGTGACTCGAAATAGAAGTTACCGACGTCGCCGGTTTTCTTAATCGCGAGCACATTGCCGCGGCCTTCAACCTCTTTGGTTTCTGTGTAGACCTTGAATTGAGGATCGTACTCTTTCGAGCGCAGGTGTTTATCCGGTTTGTCATCAAACAGAGTAAACAGTGGGCCAGTGGCATAATCTGGACCCGGGATGATGATTTCCGGTGCCGGTGTTCCTGCCACAAATTGGGCGTCTTCAGACACGGTCGCACACCCTTTGCCGTTTTGCGGGTTTTCCGCGCATTCATACACGCGGACAAAATCCACTTGCATGGTTTGAGGGAAAATAGACGGGTCGATACCACCTTCATTGGCATTGGCTGCCCATGAACGCCCAGTGCCATATTCAGCAGCAAGTGGAAGCGTTGGTTAAACGGTGCGTCGTTTTCACCCGTTACCCATTTACCGCCTTCTTTATATTGGCTATACCAGCCGTCGGCGCGTTGGGTCGCGTAGTGAACGTCGTCCACATACCAACGCATTTCGCCTTCTTCCCATTCCAGCGCGTAGGTATGAAAGCCGTCAGCGGGGTTAACATGCCCCGGCAATTCGAACTCCGCGGCAGTGCTGACGTTGTCAGGCCATTGTCTGCCGTAGTGAATCGTACCGTGTATGCGGCCTTCTTTTTTACCGGGCTCTGCGCCCAGTTCATCGGTCGGTGTTTTCAGGTTTACCGCTTCCACAATATCTATCTCGCCGGAAGCCGCCCATTCACCATAAACCGCATCGGTTGGCAGCATCCAGATTGCAGGCCAGGTGCCTTGCCCTGAAGGCAGCTTGGCGCGGATTTCAAATCGGCCATACTTCCAGTCGCCTTTGTTTTTAGAATTCAGGCGGGCGGAAGTGTAGGGGAGGGTCGCCTTGTGACGGCTGACACCTTGCGGGTCGGATGGTCCGGTAAACTGATAATCGTTGGCGACGATATTGAGGTTGCCGTCTTTCACGAAGGCGTTCACTTCACGGTCTGTGTAGCATTGCCGTTCGTTGTTACCGCCGCCGTAGCAGTTTTCTTCGAGATTCCATTTCGAGGAATCGATGTTTTCGCCGCTGAATTCGTCGTTCCAGACCAGCGTCCAGCCGTTACCAGGGCGAACCACAGGGCTGCTGGTATCAGGCCCTTGCGTGATTGGGGCGTAGATTTTTGATTCACAACCGACAAGTGCCGCGAATATTGCGCTGGCAATCACTGCTCGCCGATAGGGGAAATTGTTCATTGTCGTATCCTTACACGTCGGAATATCAGGCCGTTGCCTTGCTCATTGCATTAACCGGTAGCAAAGTGCGATTACCAGTAGGCGTCAGCTGAATACCAAACACAAAGTCATCTTTAAGCGGCGTATCGTTCGAGCCACGCTCCCCGGTCGTCCAGGACTGAGGTAAATAGGTCGCCATAAAGCGGATTTCAGCGGTGGACAGGCCATCGGAAAGCACAAAAGTCGGCGCGACGGTGAATTTGGATTGATGCCAGTGCCCGCCATTTTGAACGTTCTCGTAATAGCCCATTTCGGTTTGAACGATAAAGTTATCTTCCACCGGGAAGATGTTGCGCATCATGGCGGATACCCAGTAGTTGTATCCCGCATCTGGCCCGATGTCGTTGGTACCTTCGTCGTTGTACTGCGCCTGCAGGGAAGGGAAGAAGCCAATGCCATTGTTCATGGTGTAGCCGCCCCAAAGCAGAGCCCGCACGGAGGTCGCATCTTCTTCGCGGTGTGTGATGAGGTAGTAGGGGTCGCCGTAAAATGAACCGTAGTTCTTATCATTGACTTTGTAGCCTGGGTCAGTGAACCCGGGCGCAGCGCTGCGTAGTCAGTGATTGTGCCGCCAAGCAGGTTACCGGAACCCAATCCGCGTCCAGCCTGGAGAATGGCATAGGAAAACGCATTGCCTTCCAGACCAAAGAAATCGAGCATGTGATAAATAGCGGTCACGTCGTAACCCGTATCTGCCCACTCTTTTATCTGGTTGTTTTCCGCGCTGAGTCCCCAGTTGTCGGGCATGTATTTGTAGTTGCCCTGTAAGGTCAACGCACCCAATGTATAAGAGAGGTGGAAAGTGTGCATTGGGTTGTTCTGGTTATCTTTGATGCGGGCATAGTCAGCATCACTGAAGATGAAATTGCTGTTCAGATTGGCATCGACAGATGTACCCGGCTGCAGCGCGGCATCAACAAAGTCTTCGTATTTGTCGTAGCCTTCGCTGATATTGCGGTCACTGACAATGTAGGCAATATCGATAAGGCTTTCGCCCCACTCGTAGTCTTCAACACCCACACCTAAACCATCAAGATCGGTATAGAAGAAGTCGGTCATGAAGATGTAGTTTTGCTCACCAAGCTTGCGCTTACCGCCCCACAGCGTACCGGTTCGCAATATGCCGTCCATTTCGATAAACCCAATCAGGTCATCGAACTCGGTATCACCGATCCCGACATTGATGCGCAACTGCTTGTCTTCGCCAATGTTAGAGATGGTGGTAAAGGTGAGATTGCCATCGTTGTCAGACTCCAACCCAAGGCGACCCAGCAGCTCTTTTTGGCCGCCAATGTCTGCTTTCTTGAAGTCATTTTCCTGGCTGACAAAGTAGCCTGCCCGGAAATACCCGTGAAATTCTACGTCGTCGATAATGTCTGCATTGGCGGTTGTCATCCCTAAAAGCACGGCTGACACGCCTGTCGCGACCATCGACAGTCTGCACTTGTTCATTCTCACTCCATAAGAGGTTGAGTTACTCCTGAAAGAAAGCGCTTTCTTGATTGTTGCAAAAAATACCCGAAAGTTTACTGAGAAACGGCCTGACACCCAGAGGCTGGATCTTTGCTAACTATCGAGCATGACTAGATTTGTGGTTACTTTGTACGAACTTGATGACATGCGAATTCAGCAACAGCTTGATGAAACCGCTCGTCATAACAACAACAGTTCGTACGTTTTTTGAACTGCAAATCGGAGTTACTCGAAACTTAGCACAATTCACATAATTTTCACATTAAGTGCGTTTTTGCGGGCTGAATAATACGTTTTGTCGTCATGAAAAAACAAAGGATACTCACATGCGAGACGTGATTCACAATTTGGAATTTTGCATCTCATACATTTCTTGAAGTGATGAACTCCGGGTATTTATCTAAATTTTCACGCTTTCCGTTGAGTATAGAGTGCGATTAACATTATTTTCACATTATGAGCAACGTCTAATCGATGCTTTCCTGAAGTCGGCTTGCCGGCTTTATTTTGGAAATAAGCAGAAAGCGCTTTCTTTTCAAAAACGACACCTTTTACAAAGCAAGATTTCTCCACTCATCAGGAGATCTTTCAGAGCGGCGGTATCACGAAGCTGACCGCTGCGGGATGTAGGATCAAACATACGGACAGCATGATGAAAAACATCTTAGCGAAAACGCTTCTCATTGCTTCAGTCGCGCTCAGTGGCTGTGGTGGTGGGGGCGATGAACCAGTAAAAGGTGGCTCCATAATCGGGGATCCGGATAGCACAAGCAGTGTATTCTCGGTTCACCATCAAGGCAGCCTGGTGAATAACCTTCAGGCTGTGGGTTGGCAGGACGACAATCAGCAACTCACGTCTTATATGGCCAACAATACGTCTAAGCAGGTGTTGGAGCTGACGACGCCACCCACCGCAGGTGCATCAGCGCCCTGGGGGTGGGGTGCTGGTGTGGTTGCCCAAAGCGCGCAAACCAACAGCGGCGTATCCCCGCGAGTCGCGAAAAGTGACACGCCTGATCTTTCCGGTTTTGAAAACGGCTATTTGATTTTCGAAGCCAGAGGCACCACAACCACGCCAGTCACCATTGGCTTTCAGACTGGCTCCACAGAAACGGATGATGACGGACAATTGGTAGATACCAAACGCCCATCGACGTCTAACGGTGTGGTGTTCAATACGACCGATGCCATGCAATCCAGCACCGTTGGTGAGTACGCGACAAGCCGAACCATTACCGGTGAATGGCAAACATTCCGCGTCGCGCTGAAAGATCTGATCAACGGCAAAGCCATCGATTTCACAGACGTCGGTTCGCCCTTCTATATTCAAGGGGAAATCGATGATGGTGGTATCTTGGAATTCCGGAATATCTTCTTTACGAAAGACGGCAAAGGTAAGGTCGGGGACGATATCGATGGCGGCGGAGATGGTGGTTCACCAATCTCTGACGATGCAACGTCGACTATCTACTTCGAAGGTATGCTTGAGCAACAGTTGACCGCAGTCGGCTGGGAAACAACATCCTTCCTGGGCGCAAATCCTGATACCCAGACGCTCGTTCTGACACCGCCACCGCAAGGCGGCACCATTAAAGAATGGGGTTGGGGCGCAGGTTTGGTTGTCCCTCAGGGCGCGAATGGCCTTGACCTTTCTGGTTTCAAAGACGGCTACCTGAATTTTGACATTAAAGGTACGGTGACCACAGACGTTATTATCGGTTTCCAAACTGGCGTATTCGACAGCACTGAGCGCCCACCATCAAGCAATGGCGTGCTGTTTGACGCGAACGATGGCAGCATCACCTCTACCTGGCAGTCTTACCAGATCCCTATTTCCGACCTTCTCAATGGTAAGTTTGTCGACATGACGGACGTTACTTCACCTCTGTATTTCCAAGGTGGAGAGGAAGATAGCGGCACCATTGAAGTGCGCAATGTGTTCTACAGTGTCACCCAAGAAGGGGTTATTGGCTCTGATTTGAACGGCGACGGTGGTGACGGCGGCGATGGTGGAGACGGTGGAGACGGTGGCGGTAGCAATGGCGGCGGCACTGGCAGCTCGACGGATTACTCCGTAGCACCAACACTGGAAGCACAGCCTTCAGCGACAGGTAATTTCCCAACTGCACAACGTCAAAGTAACGAGGCGGTATTTGGTAATGCCAATCTGCCAGCGATTTCATACGGTACCTTCCGCGAGACCTCTCGTTCAGAAGACACAGTACCAACGGTTGAAGAGCTGAAAGAAGACCTGAAACTGATGCATGCTGCAGGCATTCGTCTGATCCGTACCTATCACACGCAAAGCTTCTCTGACACAGAGAACCTGCTTATTGCGATTGACGATTTGATGCAGGATGACCCTAACTTCCAGATGAATGTCATGCTGGGTGTTTGGATCTCTGCGCTGAATGCGTTCTCTGAACTGCCCATCGACCACACTCAGGAAAGCCCAAGCAATGATGATGAAATGGATAAAGGCATTTATTTTGCCCAAACCTATCCGCACATCATCAAAGCGATTGCCGTGGGTAACGAAGCCATGGTGGAGTGGGCGAGCAGCTACCGCGTAGAGCCGCGCATCATCCTGAACCGTGTCAAAGAACTTCAGGCACTGAAAGCGAATGGCACTATCGACAAAAACATCTGGATCACCAGTTCAGATAACTGGGCGGTTTGGGCGTTGGCAGGTGACTATTACCTAGGCCATGCGGATGATATCGCAGAGCTGATCCGCGCTGTGGACTATGTTTCTGTCCACACCTATCCATTCCATGACACGAATTACGATTCAGATTTCTGGAAAGTCCCTTCCGCTGAGCAGTCGCTGTCATTGCGTGAACAGGCCGATAACGCCATGGTTCGTGCGAAGAACAAGGCACTGAACCAGTTCAAAGCGGCACAGGACAATGTACGTGCAGTAGACAGCACCAAGCAGATGCACATCGGTGAAACCGGTTGGTCGAGCTTCTCCAATGAGCTGTTTGGTGCAGGTCAAACCGGCGCGGCGGATGAGTACAAACAAAAAGCGTATTTTGATGCCATGTACAACTGGGCTGATCAATACGGTGCGTCTGTGTTCTTCTTCCAATCTTTCGACGAGCCTTGGAAAGGTGACCCTGACAACTCAGGCCATTCAGAAAAACACTTTGGTCTGATTGATATTGATGGCAAGGCGAAATACGCCATTTGGGATCTGGTCGATTCAGGTGCATTTGAAGGTATAACCCGCGGCGGCAAAGCCATTACCAAGTCCTACGGTGGTGATGAAGCTGCAGTGTTGAATGGCATTTTGCCAATTCCCTACAACTTTGACACCGAATCGCCGGTTCAAGGTGATGTGTACACCATCACAATGGTGCACTCAACAGCACTCTGGCCGCAAACGGCTGGGAGGAAACCTCTTTCCTTGGTGACAACCAGGATAGCGGTCAACTAGAGCTGACACCGCCACCGAAAGGTGGTACAGCCAAAGAATGGGGCTGGGGCGCGGGCGCTGCAGTGTCCAGTAGTGCAGGTCAAAACCTGACAGGTTTTGAAAATGGCTACCTGATGTTTGACATCAAAGGTACCACAACGACTGACATCACTATTGGTTTCCAAACTGGCTTGTATGGCAAAGAAGAAAGACCCCAGACCAGCAACGGTGTTGTGTTTGGCCCGGGTGGCTATGCAGTGACCAGCCAGTGGCAATCCTACAAAATCCCGGTCTCTGAGTTGGTAGGCGGTAAATCTGTAGATATGGAAGATGTCACGTCACCGTTGTTCTTCCAGGGCACGCAGGATGACAACGGCTATATCCATATCCGTAATGCCCGTTTCAGCAAATCCGGTGAAGACACTGGTACTGGCGGCGGCCATACCAGCACAGGTGAACTTGCACCTGAAGCAATGTAACGAGCCGTGCGTATGTTGCATACAGCGGTCAGGAGCCAGATTTCATGTTCGACCTGGTTCAGGTTGGCTGGGATGCGGGCACCGTATCAACCCTGTTGAGCGGCGATAAGTTTGCAAAAACGTATCAGGTTGAAAGCAGCGAAGTCTGGGGCGGCAACTTTGCCGTTGCAGCATGGGAAAACAACCCGGGCAATACCATCGATGCATCTGCCTACACCCATGTTCGTTTTAAAGTGCAACCGAACAACTTTAGCCAGTTTGAGGTTGTCGTGAAAAACGCTGCCGGTGACACGGATCAGCAAACCTATCAATCAACGGTGAAGATCTGGGCGATGGATGGCAAGCCATTCAGGTGCCGGTCGCTTCGTACAATGACTTGTTTGTATTTGGTCTGATTTTCCACGGCGAAGGCACACTGAAATATGCAGATGTGGAGTTTGTTGCCCTTGGGCAGGAGGAAAGTACCAACAATGCGTACGTTTTCTTCAGCGGGGAAGAAGACACCTTCTACATGAAGCATTGGGGAGCAAACTGGGACAGCGGTTCAACCTTTGAACTGGTGGAAAATGATGAGTATGCAAAAACGCTGGTACTGACAAGCGGAACCGGGTGGGGTGAAAATGTGCATGCCGCAGCCGTCGCTTGGGGTAATAACCGCGAGGACGCGATTGACGTGCGCAGCTATACCCACGCCCGCTTTAAAGTTACTTCAAGCGACTTTGCCAATGTTCGTGTTTCCCAGCAAAGTGCAAGGTGGCCGTCCAGTGAAGTGACGTATCCGTTGGCTGATGGTACTGCACTTGGGAATGGTTGGGTTGAGTTTGAAGTACCGCTTCAAAACTACCCTGATATGACCTGGTTTGGCCTGGTGTTCCAAGGCGATGCCGCAGGAACGGCGAAAGTGGCTGATGTTCACTTCGTCACCCTGAGTGACGATCCTGCGGGCGATTGTTGTAGCACTTACGATAACCCTACCGGTGGTGAAAGCGGCGCAGTAAATACTGGTGATATCACAGGCAACGCTTACATCTATTACAGTGGTCAGCAAGATACCTTCAGCTTCGACCCGTGGGGAGATACCTGGGGTACTGGTACCTTGGTTGAAAATCTCGAAAACGACCAATATGCGAAAACCCTGCAACTGACCAATGGGGCTGGCTGGGGTGTATCGGGTACTGCCATAGCGTGGGGTAATTTTGAACAGTCGAATGCTGTAGATATCACCACTTATAACTATGCCCGATTCAAAGTACAGTCTGACGAGTACTCACAAGTGCGTGTCTCAGTACAGAGCTTCACGCAGGACCCAAGCGAGATCCGTTATGACCTGAATACTGGCGAAGCGCTGGGTAATGGTTGGGTTCAAATGGAAGTCTCTCTGCCAGCTTTCAGCGATATGTTGTGGTTTGGTCTGGTGTTTGATGGTTACGGTGCTGTGAAACTTGCCGACGTTGAGTTCATCACCCGCTCTGCTGGCGGAACCGGTGGCGAAGGCGGTACTGGCGGCGAAGGTGGCTCCGGTGGCTCCGGTGGTGAAGGGGGCGGTGAAGGCGGCTCAGGCGGTGGAGAAGGTGGCGGTTCAACCAACACCGATCCTATCGTTATCTTCAATGATGCCGCGAACCCACAATGGGCTGCATGGGATTGTTGTGGTGGCACAAATCCACCCGTGGTGACTGACACCGATCCTCCTATGGCGAAGCGACGTTGTTCGAAGTGGTCAGCGCGACAGTGAATGGCTTTACTGCACGTGATGGTGACGGCGCACAGGGTGGCATGCCAATTGACCTGAGCGCTTGGGCGGAAAACGGCGTGATTTCTTTCGACATCAAACTGCTTGAAGCGGGAGATCCCGTGGCAACAGTCTGGCAGATGAAAGTAGAGTCGGAGAATGCGGCAACCTTTGCACAATTGAACCTTGCTGGTGTTCCAGAGTTAGATACCTGGAAAAACTTCACGGTGAAACTGAGCGATCTGGCGGCTGGCGGCTTGGATTTGAGCAGTGTGGATCTCATCATGATCTTCAGAATGGGGAACGGGTCTGGGTGGTAAGTACCTGATCGACAACCTGAGCATTTTGCCAAGTGCATCAACAACGCCAACCGGCGACGGGATCGAAACGCTGTATACCATTTTCGATGACGCGGCCAATCCACAATGGGTTGCTTGGGATTGCTGTGGCGGTACCACGCTCCTGTCGTCACTGACAGCGATGCGGCATACGGTGCAGTGACGCAGTTTGATGTGACCGCTGCAACCGTGAATGGCTTTAATACCCGTGATTCAGACAACCCAGCACCTGTCGATGCCAGTGGATGGGTAACAGACGCTTTATCTCATTTGATATCAAGTTGGTTGCCGCAGGCGAAACGCCAGCCACCGTCTGGAACATTAAAGCGGAGTCAAATGGCGCAGCAACAAACGCACAACTGGATTTGCCAAGCGTGCCTCAACTGGGTGTTTGGACAAACTACCAAGTGAGCCTCAGCTCACTGGCGGATGCAGGCCTTGACCTTAGTGCGATTGACTTGGTGATGGTGTTCCCAGCCTGGGCTACCGGTATCGGTTCCCAATACTACATCGACAATGTCAAGTTTGTTCGCTCTACTGATACCGGTACTGATCCAGGCGACAACGCTAATGCATCAGCCAATGCCTACGTGAGTTTCGGTGGTGTTCAGGGGCAATTTGACGTGGTGTTCAATGGCGATCAGTGGGGCAGTGGCGTTGTATTGACACCGAATACGGGTGACACACCATATGCTGACTCAATTACCAGTGCACCTGCGAGCAACTGGACAGGTCAAGGCCAGTCATCATCGGTGCAATGGGCGACGGTGGTTATCGAGAGTGCAGCTGCCAACGGCATCGATATCACGCCATACACTCACTTTTCGTATAAGGTGCAGAAAAGCAGCTTCTACGAAACAAAGATCGAGTTCCAACGGCCTTCTGGTGGCCCGATGACTTACCTTGCTAATGAAAGAGACTCTGCGGGTGATGTCAATGGCGACCAGATCGTGACAGAGGATTTGGGTAATGGATGGTTGAAAGTGACCGTACCCACACCTGATTTCTCAGATATGTCGGTGATTGGCGTGATCCTGAAAGGGGATGTGGCCGATACTGGCGATATCAAGTTTGCGGAGTTTGAATTCACGACAAACTGAGGCAAATTTCCTTGCTATTGAAAAGGGGCTCTGATGAGCCCTTTTACTTTTTGAACGCCTCTGAACCTTAATGGATAGGCGGCCTCCCAAGCGCGAAAACAAGGCGCTGCTGAAGCTGTTCCTACTCTCTGAGAGCATTGGATTTATCTTTACCAGATGTTGTTGAACTTGTGTTTTGGAGCAAATAAACATGAGTGATGGTGCAACTCATCTCAATAGTGATAATTCGCTAAATCCAACCTGTTCTGAACCGTGATCTAACCTACAAAACGGCACAACACGTCTTGTTGGTGCCCCTGCATTCCCTACTATCAAACAAAAAGAAAGCGCTTTCTTTTAGAGGATGTAAGTAAATATGGAACATTGCAAAAACCTGGCAGCTTCGCCAGTTAAAGGACAATTCGTTGATATCAATGGCGAGCGTTTCTACCGAATAGAAAACGTCGATCATATGCCGCCATTTTTTATGAGTGTGGTATCGGCGGATGATCACTGGCTGTTTGTCTCTTCCACGGGCGCTTTGTCGGCAGGTCGCGGTAACCCGGAAAACGCGCTTTTTCCGTACCGCTCTGTCGATATGATCCACGAGAGTGCGGAAAACACCGGGCCGAAAACCTATATCCGCATTGAAGATGTGCATGGGGAGCAGGTGACATGGGAACCCTTCAACCGCAACATGATGGCCGTTTTGATGTCAGCCGTGACCTCTACAAAAATGTGGTCGGCGATAAAGTGATTTTCGAAGAGGAAAACCGCTCTTTAAGCCTGACCTTCAGGTACAGCTGGGAAAGTGGAAGCCGTTTTGGTTTCGTTCGCCGTAGTGAACTTATCGACCATTCCGGAAAAGTGCGGTCAGTGGAAATTCTGGACGGTTTACAAAATATCCTGCCACACAGTGCGCCCCTGCAAGCGCTGCAAACCCGCAGTGCGCTGGTGGATGCCTATAAATGGAACGAGCGGGTTGAGGGAACGACGCTTGCGCTGTTCACCATGTACGCCAAACTGAGCGACCGCGCTGAACCGGCAGAAGCCCTGTTGGCGAACACGGTATTCAGCTTGGATAGCGATCCAAGATACATTTTGCTGAGCAGCCAGCAAATCCCTGCTTTTCGCCGCGGTGAAGCGGTTGAACCTGAAACCCTGACCCGCGGTGTTCGCGGTGCATACTTTATCCATAAAACTATCACGTTGGGTGCTTTCGACACCAACGAGTGGCTGCTAGTGCTTGATAGCGGTAAAGACCATGCTGACGTTGTCGAAATGCGCCGTGCGCTGAGCAGACCCGACGCACTGCGCGAAGCTGTGCTGGCTGACTGTGCCCAGAACCGTCAGGCACTGTTTGCCCTAATGGGTGCGGTAGATGGCTGGCAGTTCTCACAGGATGAAGCGACCAGCACTCATCACTATGCCAACGTCTTGTTCAACAGCATGCGTGGCGGGGTGTTTGAACAAGGTTACCTTTTGAGAAAAGACGATGTGGCGGCAACGGCGCATAAAACCAATCAACAGGTTTTCTTTCGCAACCGCGCATTCTTTGATGCCTTGCCGGAAAGTTTCAGCCACGAAAGCCTGATTAAACGTGCCGAGCAGGAAGATGATATTCAGCTGCTGCGGTTGTGCTACGAGTACCTTCCGTTGACCTTTGGTCGCCGCCATGGCGATCCGAGCCGGCCGTGGAACCATTACGACATCAAGGTGCGTGACCGGGAAGGGAATCCGTTGCTGGCGTATCAGGCAACTGGCGTGATATTTTTCAGACTGGGAGGCACTGGCGCTGAGCTACCCCGGCTACCTGCGTTCTTTTATTGCCAAGTTTGTTAACGCCTCGACGGTGGATGGGTATAACCCTTACCGTATTACCAAAGAAGGGATTGACTGGGAAGTGCTGGATGCGGAAGACCCATGGAGCAACATTGGATACTGGGGCGACCACCAAATCATTTACCTGCTCAAGTTCCTTGAATGGTCGGAGCGATTTGAACCGGGGCAATTGGCGGCAAATCTGTCCCGTGAAATCTACAGCTATGCCAATGTGCCTTACCGCATCGGGGACACCCAAACGCTGTTTGATAACCCGAAAGACACCGTCACCTTCGACGCTGATCTGCACGCGAGAATTGAATTCCTCACGACCCAAATCGGCAGTGACGGTAAGCTGCTGCTCGATACTGATCGCGAAGTGTATCTGGTCAATCTCACTGAAAAGCTTTTGGTTCCGCTGTTGTCGAAACTCAGCAACTGGGTGGTGGATGGCGGGATCTGGCTCAACACCCAGCGTCCGGAATGGAATGATGCCAACAACGCCATTGTGGGCAATGGACTGTCTATGGTGACGCTCTACTACATGCACCGTTATGTGGTATTCATGCAGCAACTGTTCAACCACGCGCCGGAGAAAGTGCGCCTGTCAGAAGAAGTGGCACACTGGTTGCGCGATACCTCAGACGTTCTTGAACGCGCCTGGGGGGATGTAAAGCGAAACAGGGTGACTCGCCAGACAAAACACAAATTGCTGACCGAACTGGTCGAGGCGGCCAGCCAATACCGGCACGCTGTATACGGACAAGGTGGATTCAGCGGCAAAACACTGGTGAATAAAACAGAGATTGAATCGCTGTTGGAAACCAGCCGTTTGCTTCTGCACAGCTCAACGCTGCATAACCTGCGTGAAGATGGGCTTTTCAATGCCTACAACGTGGTGGGATATAACGCCGAAACGCTGGAAAGCTATCCACTCTACCCCATGCTGGAAGGACAGGTTGCGGCACTCAGTTCCGGTGCTTTGTCTCCTGAGCAAGCGGTTTCTTTGTTAGATAAACTGTTTGCCAGCGCCATTTACCGAGATGACCAGCAGTCATTCATGCTCTATCCGGACAGACAGCTCGCCGGGTTTGTACGCAGAAACGGCATGGATGCGGAAGCCGTGCGTAAAAGCCCTTTGCTTTGGGATATGGTCCAGCGCAAGGACAAGCGGATAGTGATCAAAGATGCCGATGGTACTTTCCATTTCAACGCGGCTTTTGAAAATGCTGGCGTGTTAAAGTCAGCACTGGAAACTGTGCGTGCAGATTATCCGCATATTGTGGATGAAGAATTCTCCCATGTGCTGGATATTTATGAATCCGTGTTTAACCACCGCGAGTTTACCGGGCGATCAGGCACTATGTTTGGGTATGAAGGCCTGGGCTGTATTTACTGGCACATGGTCTCCAAGCTGTTGCTGGCGGTGCAGGAAGCCTATTTCGCAAGCTGGCAGGCGAACCCGGACAGCAAGGAAACCAAGGCGTTGGCGGCACACTACTACCGCGTCCGCGATGGTATTGGTTTCAACAAAACACCTGAAGCGTATGGCGCGTTCCCAACCGACCCTTACTCACACACACCGAAGCATGCCGGAGCCCAACAGCCGGGTATGACAGGCAGGTGAAAGAAGAAGTGATCACCCGTTTCGGAGAGCTGGGAATTGGGGTGGAGGAGGGCATACTCCGCATCGCGCCTTCTTTGTTGCAGGCTGCTGAGTTTTCCAAAGATCCTTCCGTATTTAACTATGTACGGGAGGGGAAGAAGGAAACCCTTGCGCTGCTAGCCGGTGAATTGGCGTTTACCTATTGTCAGGTGCCGTTTGTTTACAAACTGCGTGACAGCGAGCGCACCCACATGATCGTGACTATGATGTCAGGTGCCCGGTTGCCGGTTGAGGGTGACAGGTTGCCGAAGTCAGTTTGTCAGGCGCTTTTCTCCCATGCCGGAGAGATTGCGAAAATTGAAGTCTGGATTCCGCAGTCTTCCCTGTATAAAGCGATAGCCTAAACAGAAAAACCGCCCTGACGATAACGCCAGGGCGGTTTTTGTTTGTAGGAAGAAGCTGTTATGCGTTGAGGTTTTTCACTGAACCACGCGCCATTAATGTGGGGAACAGGCGCGATTTAATCGCATCAATGGGTTTGCCATCCAGGATATTCAGCACACCTTTCGCCGCCTCGCTCGCCATCTCTTCCAAGGGAAAATTAATCGTTGAAAGACTCGGCGTCATGTATTGGCTGTAGGCGTGATTATCAAAGCCGACAATTGAAATATCCTCGCCACAATCAATTTGCGTTCATGGCACACACCATAGGCTGCGAGGGCGATACTGTCATTGAGACAGAAAATGCCGGTGATGCCACTGTCCCTGTCGAGCAGGCGACGCACGGCCAAATCGTTGCCGTCGTGGTCAAAGCGTCCTTCAACCACCAGATTCTGATCGTATTCGATGCCGTATTTCTCCAGCGCATTCCGGTAGCCCTGCAAGCGCTCGCGGCTGTCGATTTTGCTGAGTTGGCCGGTAATACAGCCAATGCGGCGGTGACCATTCTGGATCAGATATTCGGTGGCAATGTAACCGCCCCATTCATTATCCATGCAGATACACTGGTCTGAAATCTCTGGGATGTAACGGTTCATCAGCATGGTGGCGGGGGTTTTCTCGACGATTTGCAGGATGTCAGCGTCTGTCAGCATGTCTGACGTAAGCACTAATCCATCAATCTTTTTCGCATTGAGAAAACGGATGGACTCCTGCTCTTCATCGTACTTTTCATGCCCACTGGTGATGATCAGGTGGTAATTTTTCTGGCGGACAACTTTTTCGACGTGGTGCATCAACGGGCCGAAGTAGGGGCCATCAAGGGTGCCTACCAACATGCCAATACTGTGGGAGCGGTTGGATGCCAGGGCCTGCGCAAACGCATTGGGTTGATAACCCAGCTTTTCGATGGCATCAAACACTTTCACCCGGTTCTTTTCCTTCACCGAGGCATGACCATTTAGCGCTCTTGATACGGTGGACTGAGACACGTTAGCGAGCTCGGCCACTTCTTTAATGGTAATCAATGTATCTTTCCTTCAATCCCTGATGATTGCAGCGCGCTGCTATCTACCTGATTTAGTTTGTGAAAGGGCTTTCTTTACCTTCCTTGCCACTTTCCTGATTTGCAGGCTAGTGGGGAGGTGGTGAAAAGTTATGCAGTGTGCGCGGCGTTTCAATCGTACGGCGTTATTTTTGCCATGAAGCGATACGATTTGCAAAACTGAACCTAAGCAATAACTGCAAATTAGCAGACTTTGATAGCCATTTACTCAATTTTGAGTCACAAGGTCAGCGATATGCACCCGGTTTGCGCATCGGGGAAGCCTTACTGGCAATCCTTCAGGGCATGGAGCAAAGCATCAACTTCATTCTGACTGAACACGGCAATGCCATTTTTTCTCAACAGTGCTGTGGTTACCCCCTCACCACTCACCTTTTGACCGTTGAACTTACCGTTATAGATTAGCGAGCTACCACAAGAAGGGCTGGACTCTGTCATCAGTGCAAACCGGATCCCTTGCTGCTGGCAAATAGCCAACGCTTTCTTCGCACCCTCGCAGAATGCGTCTGTCACATCGCTGCCGGTGGTGGCGATCACTTTTCCGGCTCCTGCCCACACGCTTTCGCCATTCGCTAAATCAATTTCCGCCGGCGGGCGGGGTGTGCTCAGGCCTCCCGCCACTTCCGGACAGAACGGAACCAGTTGGGCTTTCCCTTCAAGGGTTGTAAACGCTTTGTGGGTCTGGCGCAGGTCATTCCCGTCGTAACGGACTTTTTCGCCCATCAAGCAGGCGCTGACTAACACTTTGATCATTTTGAATATTCACCTAACTGATAAGGGTGTCGATAGTAGCACGGCCTTGCTTTACCCGGCACTCATTCGCTGTTTTACAATTGTGCAAATAAGGGAAAGAAACTTTTGCAGCGTTTTTTTCGCGAAGACATTGAGTAAAGCGGCATTCAGTCAAATACTTTAGGTTACCTGTGCAACAATTCGGCAGGATAAAGGAGGGGTGTCAGGCCATGTCTGAAATGCTGCAACAGTATCCAACCATTAATGGCAGGGAAATCCATGTAAGGACATGGAACCTGAAGGCGGGGAAACCGTGATTTTCTGGCACGGGCTTGCGCGTAACAGTATCGACTTCGTCGAGATTGGTGCTGAGCTGGGCAAGAAAGGGTATCGCGTGCTCGCTCCCGACACCCTGGGGCGCGGCCTGTCTGAATGGGCAGAAGATCCGAAAGCAGAATACAGCTATGCCAACTACCTGGATTTGGCGACAAAGCTGATGGACTTTTATTGCTGCGACAAGGTGCACTGGGTTGGTACCAGCATGGGCGGACTCATCGGTATGCTGCTTGCCGCCAGTGACGAGTATTCCGACAGGATAGGCTCTCTGGTGCTTAACGACATTGGCCCGGAAGTGCCGCAGGAAGCACTGGAACGCATCGTCAATTATGTGCAGTCGCCACTGACATTCCGCCGTTACAACGAAATCAACCAGTATCTGCAAACCCTCTACCAGCCTTTTGGCCCTCATACCTCGCAACAGTGGCAGGTGATGATTGCTGCTTCTGTCAGGCGTTTGGATAACGGCGATTACACCACCCATTATGATCCGCAAATACTCGCGAGCTATGAGCCCAGTTCAACGCCGATTAATCTCTGGCACCAGTTTGCCAAAGTGCAGGTGCCTTTGATGCTGATGCACGGATTACATTCTGATGTACTGACCAAAGACATCGTGAAGAAAATGCGCGAGATGCAGCCGGATATGGCGGTGAATTATTATTTGGGCTGTGGGCACGCTCCCAACCTGTTTTTCAAATCCTACCGTCAGGATGTCGAAAACTTCATTGAAGCCAACCCAATCTCCCCGATTAGCCATGCAAGGCGCAACGCGGGCTAACCCGAAACAGCAATAAAAACGGCCTTTCTTTGAACAGAAAGGCCGTTTTTGTATTTTCAGCTCAATGATTTATTTGGATGCCCAGAGATGAAGCAACTCAACGGCGATGGTCGCGCCGGCCAGCGACGTAATTTCCGCGCTGTCAAACGGCGGGCTTACTTCCACCACATCCATACCGACAATGTTGATACCGCGAAGTCCACGAAGTATGCGCAGTGCTTTATCCGAGGTAATGCCGCCTATCACAGGCGTACCGGTACCCGGCGCATGGGCGGGGTCGAGGCAATCAATATCAAAGGTTACATAGGCAGGTTTTGCACCGACCAGAGCTTTAATATGGTTGGCAATGTCATCGGCGGTCATGTCGTTAGCCGCTTCTGCACAAATCACATTGAATGGATGGTTGTCCCGGTCGTAATCGGTGCGGATACCCACCTGCACCGAAACTGCCGGGTCAATTAGCCCTTCACGCGGTGCGTGGTAAAACATGGTGCCGTGGTCGTATTTGCTGCCCTGGCTGTAGGTGTCTGTATGGGCATCAAAATGGATCAGTGCCATTTCCCCGTGTTTGGCGTGGTGCGCCCTGAGCAATGGCAGGGTGACAAAATGGTCACCGCCAAGGGTAAGCAGCGCCTTACCGGCAGCCAGGATCTGGTTAGCAGCGGCGGTTGCTGTGTTAAGGAAGTCTTCACTGTCGCCGCAGGTAAACACCATGTCTCCCGCATCGACAATATTGCACTTATCTTTCAGCGCGAAAGGCCAGGGGTAGCGCTGGCCTTCCCAAGCCAGATTAACCGATGCGCGGCGAACGGCATCAGGCCCAAGACGCGCCCCGGAACGGCCGGTGGTTGCCATGTCGTAGGCATGCCCAGCACAACAATATCGGCTGCAGTATCAGTGGGATCTTTCACCATCGGAAGACGGAGAAAAGAGTAAGAGTTGGCAAAGAGTGAATCGTCTTTACGCGAAAAAACATCTTCCATAATCAGCCTCATAACCGTTAGCGGTAAACACTATTTCTACAAGTTAGCAGTTGGCAGGGAATGCTATGTCTATTTTCTGCGGCACTAAGCAATTCGTTGAAAGCCCTGCAAGCCACTGTGCGTTCCTGTGACCTCTTTCGATATGTTGGGGTGTGAACCAAATTCTTAACAAGTTTGCACAACTATCTGGTCTATATAACTTAAAGCCTCATGACTGATGGTAATGGTGATGGTGATGGTGATGGGTGACGGGGAGTCAGTTTGAGATCAGGAGACAGAAAACATGGCAACGACGCGAAGCAAGAAAAAGCCACCGTGTGTTTAGTGCTGCAAGGCGGCGGCGCTTTGGGGGCGTACCATATTGGCGCTTATCAGGCATTGGAAGAAGCTGGCTTCACGCCAGACTGGTTCGCCGGGATCTCCATTGGCGCGTTGAACTCTGCCATTCTCGCCGGGAATAAACCCGAAGAACGGTTGCAAAAGCTGGAGCAGTTCTGGAACCGTATCTCCCGCCCTGAAACCGATGTTCCCATGCCAGACAATATGGCGATGGCGTATAACACCTACAGCGCTTCGCAGGCGTTGATGTTTGGCCAGCCTGATTTCTTTGTCCCGCGTCCACTCAACCCTTGGCTGGCACCCGCAGGGGAAGCAGCGACCAGTTTTTACGATACCAGCCTCTGCTTACAACCTTGGCGGAGCTGGCAGATTTCGATTTGATTAACCAGAACAAAGCAAGGCTGACGGTAGGGGCAACGCGAGTTACCGACGGCGAGCTGGTCTTTTTTGACAGCAAAACCGAGGATCTTGGACCCGAGCATGCGGTGGCAAGTGGCTCGCTGCCGCCGGGCTTTCCGGCTACAAAAATTGATGAAGACCATTACTGGGATGGCGGTGTCGTCTCCAATACCCCGGTAAATGGCTTGCTGGATTTAGCTGGGCCATCAGAGGATCTGCTGATCTTTATGGTCGACTTGTGGGATTCGAAAGGGCCATTGCCCCAAACCATGAGTGAAGTGTTGTGGCGCGAAAAGGAAATCCGCTACGCGAGCCGCACCAGTGAACATATTGAAGCCTTGATGGCAAAAAGAAACCTGGACTATGTACTGGCAACCCATCCTGAGCTGGTTGACAGTGAACAGGCACCGAAAACCACCAAGCTCCGATCTGGCAGAAAAGTCGATATCGTCCACATCACCTTTGAGCCGCTGAAAGGCCATATTCCGTTGAGCGATGCAGAGTTTTCACGCCGATCAATCCGGTTACGGCGCGAATGTGGTTATGAAGACATGAAACAAGCATTGGCGGAGTCACCGTGGACGCAACAGAATGAAGGGTTGCCATGCCACTACTACAAACGGGGCTGTGAAGGACATTGGGATGATGCTAAAAAGCTCGAATAGGGCGGATTGATGCCAGACGCTAGTGAAAAATCGTTTCGAAAGCTAAAAAGTTTGGAAGCAAAAGGTTAACGGTGGATGAACAGTTTCGAACCTTAAGGAAACAAAGGAAAGAAACCGGAAAAAACTTATGTGATTAATCGGGAAACCTATAGGCGGCAAGGGGCGATTAGTTTAGACTACGCCCTCTTTACCCATCCCCATCCGAGGTAATCATCATGTCTTTACCAAATTGCCCAAAATGTAACTCTGAATACACTTACGAAGACGGCGCACTGTACGTATGCCCTGAGTGTGGTCACGAGTGGTCTCAAGATGCATCTGCAGATGCAGAAGAGACAAAAGTCATCAAAGACTCTAACGGCAATGTACTGCAAGACGGTGACACTGTTACTGTTATTAAAGACCTGAAAGTGAAAGGCTCTTCTCTGGTCGTTAAAGTGGGTACTAAGGTTAAGAACATCCGTCTGGTAGACGGTGACCACGATATCGATTGTAAAATCGACGGTATCGGTGCGATGAAACTGAAATCAGAATTCGTTAAGAAAGTGTGATTCAGTCTTAACCGCAAAAAAGCCGCGCTCCAAAGCGCGGTTTTTTGTGCCTGTAGAACTGGACTCTATGCCCGTTTGCTGCGTATAAACTTACTAAGCCCGAGGTCAACAGACCCTAAGATCTGAAGATGCTCAGTCAATCTCGCTGAATTCTGCATCTTCAGGATGTTTGGGTATAAACACAGTGGAGGGGAGCGCGCAGTGGCAGACAGCAAAGACGGCAAGAAAGTCCCAAGTAACCGACTCAGCAGGGTTGGCATGTTTGGTTCAGTGGTCACCAAAGTGGCGACCAATATGGCTGCAGAGGGCGCAAAACAGTGGATGTCTGGCAAACGCCCGAGCAAAAAAGACCTACTTCTTACGCCGAAAAATATCGCCAATATCACAGATCAACTGGCGCAGCTTCGTGGTGCAGCCATGAAAGTCGGGCAGCTACTCAGTATGGATGCCGGAGACAGCCTTCCCAAAGAGCTGACGGATATCCTCGCTAAGTTACGTTCTGATGCATCGCCAATGCCGGCCAAGCAACTGGCAGCTGTTCTCAGCAATGAATGGGGTAGTGACTGGCAAAAGCACTTTATCTCGTTCAACTTCAAGCCGATCGCGGCGGCGTCGATTGGTCAGGTGCACTTTGCCTATGCGGACGATGCGTCGGAACTGGCCGTTAAAGTGCAGTATCCCGGCATAAAGAAAAGTATCAGCAGCGACGTGGACAATGTGGTGACGTTACTGCGTATTACGGGTCTTATCCCGAAAGAAGTGGACTACAAGCACCTGTTGGAAGAAGCCAAGAAGCAGCTTCATGATGAAGCCGACTATGCCTTGAAGCCTCGATGGCAGACAGGTTTTACAACCTGTTGCGTGACGATCCGCGCTTTGTGGTGCCTAAAATCAGACCCGAACTGACTACCCCTTCCATCCTAGCTATGAGTTATGAGCAGGGTGAACCCATCGAAACGTTGCAGGCACTGCCCCAGGCTGAAAGAAATACCCTGATTGAAAACCTGTTTGAACTGCTTTTCCGCGAAGTGTTTGAATTTCGCCTGGTGCAGACAGACCCCAATTTTGCCAATTACCTCTACCAGCGAGACAGCCAGAAGATAGTGTTGCTGGATTTTGGCGCAACTCGGGAGTATTCCGAAACCATCGGTGAGGGTTACCGCCAGTTATTGACGGCAGCAATGCACCGCGACGAAGCACGTCTGGCTGATGCGATGTCGCAAATCGGTTTTTTCAGCGACCACATTTTCCCCGAGCAGAAAGCGGCCGTAGTGAACATGGTGATGACGGCGTGTGAACCGTTAAGTTGTGGTGACACTTATGATTTTGGTAACACTGACCTTGGCAGCCGGTTACACGATGCTGGCATGGCATTAAGCATGGAACAAGGTTACTGGCATACGCCGCCAGCTGCGGCCTTGTTTTTGCACCGGAAAATTGGCGGTTTGTATTTGCTGGCAGCAAGGTTGGGGGCGAAGGTGAATCTGTCTGAACTCTTTGCACCGTTCCAGCTTTCTGCCGGAGAAAACTACCCTGAGCGCGTGGCGAATTGATAAAAGCCACCCGGTATATCAAATAACTGCCACAAATGGCCTGTTAATATGGGCAAACAGGCAATGGCATGCAGGAAACAGAATATGTCCGCACGATTATTCCAGCATCTGGAAACCATATGGAACTACCAGTTAATGGGTCACCAGTTAGAGGCAGCCGACTGCCTGTTCGTACTATGCAGTAACGATTTACGCGTCGCTGAATATGCTGCGCAGCTTTATAAGCAGGGATTAGCACCTTATGTGATGGTATCAGGTGGCAAAGGGCGCTTTACGGAAGACTTTGATCAGTCTGAAGCTGAAACCTTTGCGACGTGTTGATGGATGAAGGGGTACCGGCATCGGCATTGTTACTTGAAACCGAGGCAACGAACACTGGCGAAAACGTGACACTGTCACACGGTGTGATGATTCAAAAAGGGCTGCACTTTTCCCGTTTCATTCTGGTGCAGAAGCCGTTTATGGAAAGACGTGCGTATGCGACATTCCTTAAACAGTGGCCGGGTGAACAGGAAAGCGTGATTTGTACCTCGCCGCCGATCGCTTTATCGATTACCCCAACGATTCTCTGCCTTTCGACCATGTTGTTGAGGCGACACTGGCTGATTTTGAGCGGTACGTGATTACCCTGCGCTTGGGTATCAAATCCCACAAGCCATTCCCGAACATGTACTCGAAGCGTATTCGGAACTCAAAAAACAGGGGCTGTGACAGCCCCTGACTTATTTGCACAGACTTAGTAGCTAAATCGCCCAATCATGGTGTTCAGGTTTTCCGCCTGCTCACTCACCCCGTCCATGTTGTCGTTAATCCGGTTAAGGATCCGCGAGCATTGCTGGATATTCTGGCCGACATTGCTCACGCCATCTGAGGCATCCCTGACCCGGTCAAACTGCGCCTTGATGGACACATTTACCCGGTCGAAGTTGGCACAGACTTCCTTACTGGAATCGGTGATTTTGCTCAGCAAATCGCCGGAGATGTTGACCTTTTCAGCCCCAACAGTAATGCGCTCGTCCGATTCTTTAATCAGGGCTGAAATCTCTTTCGCCGCTTCCGCACTGCGTTGGGCGAGGCTGCGTACTTCACCGGCCACGACCGAGAACCCGCGTCCCTGCTCACCGGCACGGGCGGCCTCAACACTGGCGTTCAGTGCCAACAGACTGGTCTGGAATGCAATACCTTCAATGGTACTGATGATTTGCTGCATCTTGCGGCTTGAGTCGGTAATCGACATCATGGCGGATTCGATTTCTTTCACCAGCACCTCACTTTCGTGGGCATGATCCAGCGCTTTCTGCGATACACCGACAGAAACTTTGGAATGATCCAGTGTTTCCTCGATATTGCTGCGCATGGCTTTCATCAGCAGTGAAACATCCTTGAGCTGCTTAACCTGAGTATCCAGCTGCTCATTCAGGTCGGAGACCTCAACGTTGGTTTCTTCCGAGGTGTTGGTGAGGTTGCCGGCGGAAGACTGGATTTCGCGCATCATTTCAGCAAGGGCGGCTAGGGTTTCATTGATACCCGCTTTGAGCTTTTTATAGTCGCCGGAAACGTCAAGCGTGAAGCTGTCGGTAAGATCGCCTTTGGAAAGCTTATCCAGCACTTCACGGGTGTGGGTGAGGGTGTCGTCGATATTCTCGGCGGTTTGGTTAACGGTTTTCGACAGTGCCAGCAAATCGCCGGAAACATCCTTAGTTTTGCAGCGGGCAGAAAAGTCGCCGTCGGACACTTTACCGAGCACGGTGCCAATGTTGCCCAATACGCCGTAGATGGATATGGACGCCTGGTTGACTGCCCGCTTCATTTCGTTGAGCTTGCCTTTTGCTTCCACGTTCACTGTGCCACCAAATTGGCCGTCACTGAGAGAATGCATCACTTCGCAGATCTCAACGACCACGCGCTCGGTGTCGGCAATCGACTGGTTCATCAGCTCTTTTAACGAAGCCAGATCACCGGCTGCTGGCGCAGTCACACGCTGGCTGTAGTCGCCACTGGCAAGGGCAGACATGGTTTTCTTGGCATCATTGATAAATGCGGCGGTGGTTTTCGCAGAAGTATTGACCTGGTTTTTCAGCGTTTCCAGCTGACCTTTGGCGTTGGTGCTTACCTGACTGCTGAAATCACCCTGTTCGATTTTTGCCATCACGTCGCCAATGCCGGTTACGGTGGCTTCAATTTCGCTGGCGAACTGGTTAATGCTGAGTTTGAGCTTTTGCAAATCGCCCGTCATGTCAGAGGTGACGCGCTGGGAGAAATCGCCTTCTGAAAGGCCATTCATGGTGGAAGAGATATTGACGACCGCCCCTTCAAGAGACGCCAGCATGGTGTTGAGCGCTTCGGCCGCCTGCCCGGTTTCGTCTTTGCTGTGAACGACAGCGCGATCTGAAAAATGCCAGTTTTGGCGCAGTTTGAGGATAAAGGCGGACAAATCCTGGATCGGCTTGGCAATCAACTGGCCGACATGACGGGCAGAGAGGATCACCAGCCCGACCAAAATAACGGCCATGATGAGGTACACCACTTTCAGGTAAAACGCTGCGGCAAGGGCTTCACCTACTTCCTGCTCAACCACCACAATCCAACTGGTGTCATCGCCAATTTGCATTCGGTTGAACACAGTGAACACGTCCTTGTCGCGGTAGTTCTCGCCATGGAAAGCAACAGGGGAGAAGGGAGCGCCGCTTTCCAGTGCATAATCAATGGCCTCTGAATTCAGCGTGAGGTTATTGCGAAAGGAGTTCACCACCGTCATTGTGTCGCTGCGGAAGGTGTCAGAGCGCAGCTTGCGGTCGGTTCCGATAATGTAGGATTCCCCGGAGCGCCCCAGGCCGTAGTCTTTGTTCATCACTGCACTGATTTGATCCAACGGCAACTGGATGATGAGCACTGCTTTGGGAACACCGTTAATGTAAACAGGCGTTGCTGCAAACCCTGCCGGAGAATCATACGAAGGCAGATACTGGCATAGTCGTTAAATACCGTTTCGACCTCTTCACCGGCTTGGATCTTTTGTTTCAGGGTGCCAAATACCTTACCCAGCCCAGACTGCGCATAGGGACCGTCTTCCAGGTTGGAAGCAAAATCAATCTCCTTAAACACGGAATAGACCACATTGCCGGACGCCAAATCGACCAGAAAGATATCGTAGAAGCCGAAATTGGAAACGTATTGCCGGAAATTGGCGTGGTACTCCTTGTGCACCAGATCGTAATTGGTCGTGCCTGCCTGACGCAGCTGGTCTTTTTGGCCGACCGGATAATGGTTGTTGGAGATGTAAGCGTTTTGCAATGCAATGGAAGTTGGATTTGCGCCGTCCAGCAACAGACCCGTATCAATGTCTGACCCGGTCTGGGCTTTGTAGCTGGTGGCAAAAACATTGTCGTAAAAAGCAGACAGGGACTGCATCTTGGTCTGCATCTGTGTGGCACCGTCGTAACGGTTAAAAGCGTCGATAAAGCGGGGGGTCGCCTCAATGGTGGCTGGGTTAGTAGCTATGCTTTTCAGGATGGATTTGGAGTTATCGAAATAGTTTTTCAGTGAGTCTGATTTGAGCTGCGCAATGGCAAGTAATGCCTCGCTTTTCTGCTCCTCCAGGGAACTTGAAGAGTTATACAGGCCAATCAGGGCTGTAAGGACAGTGGGAACAAGACCTATAACACACAGAATAACGGTCATTTTTTTTACGAGAGGATAATCCTCAAATTTCTGTATCCAGGTCTCGAGCACGAGTAACTCCTCCAAAGATAGAAGTGTCTTATTGTTAAGAGTGTAGGTGGGATTTTTGTTTTTGGGGAATGTGCCAGCCTTATCCTCTGGCGGATTTTCAGTAACATACCCATCAATGTTAAAAGACCCAATGGATGAGGAAATTGTGTGACTGGATCACGCCAAAACCCACAGCCTAACTACGCTGAACTTAACAAGGCGCTCGCTTTTGTGATTCTTATGCTCGGCGTGGCGTTTGGCATTATGAATTTGCAATTGGCCTTTTCGGACGAGCACCAGAGCATATGGCTGGGAGCGCTGTACGGCTTTTTTAGGCTTTATCGGGATTTTCGTTGCGATATTTTGGGTGTTTGATTCCTACAACACGGAAGTCACCGCAAACCATGTCGCCAAAGGGAAAACCCAGATCCGGTGGGAAGAGGTCACTGACGCAAAATCAAACGACTTCTCGATGGTGATTCTAAGTGGTGACACGAAGGTAGTGATTAACTATTACGCCTATCGGGAGCCGGAAACGCTTCGGGAGAAGATTCCCCAACTTATCGCTTCACACAGGCAAAGTGCGCCGTAGCGGATTTACTTTTCCTGCCGCCCTCAATGGGCGGTTATTGATTGGATGCAGGGCGCACGGTTTTTTTGCCCAAAGGGCGGTCTGCACTGATCCGCATTCCGCCATATTCAAACAGGTGGCTTGTCGCGAGTTTGCCGTACACTGGAATGGTGTCGCCTATTGCCACTTCGACATCTTCACCGCATTTCAATACCAATTCCCGGTCATTCGCGTAGAGATAGAGGAAACTTTCACTCCCCATTTTCTCGACCGCGAAGACTTTCCCACGGATCTCGTAATCGGCATTTTCCGGTGAAAGCGAAAGGTGTTCAGGACGTACCCCCAGATACATTTTGTTTGAGGTTCGTGCCCGTGCCTTTAATGGCATGGTCAAGGTGTGGCTGCCTAGTATGAAATGATCTTTGTTTCCGACCGTGGCCTGTTCAACGCGCAGGAAGTTCATGGCGGGCGTACCAATAAAACTGGCGACAAAGCGGTTGACCGGGTTGTGGAACAACTCCATGGGCGAGCCTGTTGCTCAATTTTGCCTTTGTTCAGCACCACAATGCGGTCTGCCAGCGTCATGGCTTCCGTCTGGTCGTGAGTAACATAAATCATGGTGGACTTGAGCCGCTGTTTGAGCTTGATCAGCTCCAACCTCATGCCTACCCGGAGAGCGGCATCTAGGTTGGACAGTGGCTCATCAAGCAGGAACAGTTTTGGATCGCGGCTGATGGCGCGTCCAATGGCAACGCGCTGGCGCTGGCCGCCGGAAAGCTCGCGGGGTTTGCGGTTCAGCAGGTGGCCTATTTGCAACGCTTCTGCAGTGCGGCGCACGGTTTGCTGGATTTCGTCTTTCGGTAAACCGGCGATTTCGAGCCCGAAGCCAATATTCCGCTCTACCGTCATATGTGGGTAAAGCGCATAGGACTGAAACACCATGCAATGCCGCGGTCAGCGGGTTCGCCCTGGGTAACGTCATCGTCATCAATATAAATGCGGCCAGTCGTGACCTTCTCCAACCCGGCGATAATACGCAGCAGGGTGGATTTCCCGCACCCGGAAGGGCCAACCAAAACACAGAATTCCCCATCGGAATATCGAGGTTCAAAGGCAGGATCACCCGCTGGTTACCGAAAGATTTACTGACATTGTCTAATTGCAAAGTCGCCATAATTCTTCTCCGTTAGCGGGTTGGGGATCGCATTGCCATAGCCCGGTGTTGGTGCCATTGCCCGCGGTAGGCTTCGGATAGCGCTTTCACCGTCGATGACGGCACCTCAGACATGGAAAGCACGGCGCGGTTATCTGGAATAAGGGCATCCGCTGCCAGCAAAGCCGCGCGACGGCGCTGGCATCTGCACTGTCTGAAACAAAACAGGGAATCGCGGTCACCTCAGCATGATGTGCAACAGCGGTTGGATATGTGTGCCGCCGCCGGAAAAGTGCAGGCTGATACTTCCACACCGCAGGTTTTTGCCTGATCGACAATGTGGGCAAACTCCAGTGCAATGCCGTTAAATGCCGCCCTGACCAAATCCAGGCTGCTTGAGTGAACGGTGAGGTTTCCCCAGCTGGCCGTTATTTTATGATTGGGCTCGGGGGCGCCAGTGCCGGATAAAAAGGGCAGGAAGAGTACCGCTGTCTCGTGCCCAAGCGCTTTCCCACTCAGGGCGATAAACGCCTCCCGGCTCAGGTTAAGCGTGCGTTGTAACCACAGAAGGGTCGGGCCCAAAGCGGGAATGGTGCCGATAACCTGAAGGTGTTCACCAAACCCAAAGGGAAACAGATGAAAGTCGCCCGTCCAGTCAGACGAGAGGTTTTCTTTCCTCAGCGGAAATGAAAGCACACCGGATGTCCCTAAAGAAACGGAAACAATGCCTGAGCGGTAACCGCCCACGGCGCGCGCTGCAGTTGCCTGATCTCCAGCACCGGTAACAAGCAGGATAGGGTCGCCGCGATGGTCTTTAGGTGTATAGACTCCGCTGATGGCTGTGGCGTCGTCCAGTTGCGGTAGAGCAGACGGGGGAATGTCCGCCATTTCCAGAATGCCGCTTTCCCAAGCGTCGGTGATGGCGTTGTAACACTGCATACCGGCGGCTTCATTTCTGTCAGTAACAAAACGGGCAGAAGGGTCGATAAGGTGTCGCAGGTAATCCTTGGCGCAATACAGGCGCGAGATATGGCGGGGAAGTGCAGGATTCTGCTCTTTCGCCCACAGCCATTTCGCCAGGGTAAAATCCGGCAGCGGAATGTTGCCTGTTTGGCGACCCACTCGGATTGCGTGAGGGGAAAGCGGGCGAGCGCGGCATCGCCATCCATATCCAGCCAGAGTTTAACCGGTGCAATCAATTGCTTTTTGTCATCTACCGCGAGCAGGGTGTGCATCTGTCCGCTAAAACCGATGGCTTCAGGCAGCGCTATGCTGACCATTTCATCCAGCAATATATTGGCGACGCGCCACCACTGCGCCGGGCTCCGCTCCGGTGCGCCTTCATCGTTGTAAGCCTGTGTCGATGACCAAACCAGGCGGCAATGGTCACCTTCCACTTCAACCAAAACGGCTTTCATGGATGATGTGCCTAAATCAATGCCGCCGAAAACCTGTGTCATGGAATACTCCTTATTCCGTTAACCTTTCACCGCACCCGCTGTCAGGCCGCGCACAAAGGCGCGCTGAACCGCGACATAAAGCAGAATGAGCGGGATTGCGATGATCACCAGAATGGCAAACAGCGCGCCGGGGTTTGCCATGTAAAAGCCGGAATACTGCATGGGAATAATGGTGAGGGTTTTCATTTCCGTTTCGGTCATGATCACCAGGGCGAGAAAGAACTCATTCCAGGTGGTGATGAACTGCCAGATAGCCACGAAGACCAGCGCAGGGCGGATAAGAGGCAGGGCGATATGCCAGTAAACCTGGAAGGTGGTGCAGCCATCAATCCTTCCGGCGTCAAACAGCTCTTGCGGGGAGTCTTCCAGAAAGCCTTTAAGTATCACGACCGCAAAAGGCACGCCGAGGGCAATGTAAGGCAGGATAAGTCCAGCGTACTTGTTCACCCAGCCAAAGGTTTTAAGCAAGATAGCGAGCGGCAGCACCAGAGATGCGATAGGCACCATCAGGGTGGTCAGCAGAATGGCATACAGAAGCAAGGAGCCAGGCAGGCGCAAAATGGTAATGGCGAAAGCGAATAGGGATGAGAGCGCTAGCACCGCCACCACAGTCGCCAGCGTGACAATCAGGCTGTTGATGAAAAAAACGTAAAGCGGGTTGTCCGAAATGACCGTAATAAAGTTGTCGAAGGTGATCGGCCAGACAAACAGTTGGGGGTCAAACACCTGAGCCGGAGAGCGTACCGCATGGTGAACATGTAGACTTCCGGGATCATCCAGATCATCAGCACAACCAGCAAAACCAGATGGATGATGATGCGTCGGCGTCCGGCCGGGTCAGCAAGGGCATTGATAAAAGAGTGGATCATGCGCTTTTCCTCCCGCCGCTGCCTAACTGACTGCCGAGGAACAGGATTTGCATCACAGACAGCACGAAAGCGATAAGCAGGACAATCACTGACAGTGCAGCCCCGGTGCCGAGATCGCCCAAAACAAAGGATTGCTTGAAGATATAAGTGCCGAAAATTTCACTGGCATGGTTGGGGCCGCCGTTGGTCATCAAAAACACAATCGGGAAAGTCTGCAAGGTACCGATAATGCCGAGCAATAGCAGGGATTTGGTGACGTTGGACAACATGGGAATGATCACGGACACCGCAAGGCGGTAGCCCCGTGCCCCGTCAACCCGTGCGGCTTCCAGTATCTCTTTCGGCAAGTTGGTTAAACCGGCGATATACATCAGCATGGAAAACCCTGTCCACTGCCAGATATTCACCACAATCAGCGCGTAAATGGCGCTGTCCGGATCCCCGAGGGGCGACGTAGAAAGCGTGAGCCCAATTAGTTTGAGATATTCCTGACCAATGCCGTAGTAAGGGGCATAGATTTGCAGCCAAATCAGGCTGACAACAGAAACGGAAGTGACAACGGGCAGGAAATACATAGTGCGGAAGAAGGTGCGCCAGCTGTCGGTATAGAACTCAATAAAGTAGGCGATGCTGCCCCCAATCAACATCTGTACCGGTATGGTGATCAGCGCCCAGAGGAACATGTTTTTCATCACCGTCCAGAACACAGGGTCGGTCAGCACGGCAAAGTAGTTGTCGATACCGACAAACTGCGAATTGGCGGCACTGGTGCCGGTAAACAGCTTTCGACGCTTACCCAGGCAATGGGATAGGCAATGAACGCCATAAACACGACAGTCGCGGGAACCAGAAACAGGTAACTGCTGAGTCCGCGCAACCAGGCGAAGGAATGAAGCCGGGTAGTCGGCGTCTTTACGTGTCGATAGTTCGGCTTCATTAGGGCTCCTTACATAGGGACGCCTGAAGGCGGGCACCTGAAACCAGATGCCCGATAGCTCGGCTATTTAGCAAGCACCTTGTCCGTGGCCTGCTGCATTTTCTCCGCGCCTTGTTGCGGTGTCATGCTGCCCGCAGCAACACCGGACAGTACATTTTCCAGCGCATCAGAAATCGCGGGTTCTGCAAAACGCTGGTTTTCTGCAACGGCCAGATCTTTCATGAACCGTGCAGACATGTCTTTAACATGATCGCTGATATCACCCTGTGGCGAATGGCCTTCAAAGGCAGGCAAATCGTTCAGGTCGTTGAGTGCCTGTTGCAATCCCGCACCGTTCACCAGCGAAGCAAGGAATTTCCACGCTGCCGGATTGTCTTTGCCGTTTTGCGTCAGGCCATAACCGATATCAATGCCGCCAACCGGTGGCGAAGCCCGTTCGGAGTCCGGCATCGCTGGCAGCTGGAAGAAATCGAAGCCATCCATGTTCTGAACATACTCAGAGAGAGGAGGCGGGAATTACTTTCCTGCATCCACCAGGAGCCGAGTGCCATCATGCCAACCCGTCCCTGTGCAAACAGCTGCGCGCCAGTGGGGTAGGCATGCGCGCCCAGTGCGCCTTTCTGGAATACGCCATCATCAAACAGCTTTTTCCAGGCAGCCAATGCGTTGACCATGGCAGGGTCTGTCCACTTAGCGTCACCATACTGGGCTTTCTCAGCCATGCCGGGCGCATATTGGTTGGCAAGCATCAGGAAGACATTCACGTTCTGCCAACCGTCTGCAGCGCCCTGAAACATGGGGATGAGCCCGTTTTCAGACAGCGTATTTGCGGCAGACACTAATTGTTTATAGTCGGTAGGCACCGTAATACCGAATTTTTCAAACAATTTGCGGTTGTACCACACTGCCAGCACCTGTGATTCCTGCGGCAAAATATAGTAGTTACTGTCGCCTTCCGGGTTACCCATCCGCATTTGTTTTACGTTGATTGGGAAAATGGATTTAATCCAGTCTTCGCCCCATTCGCTGGCGGCCAGCGTATTCAGTGGCGTCAGGTTATCGCGGTAACGCTGCGTAAATGCGCCGGGCTGCAAGCCAATCACATCCGGTAAACCACCGGAAACCGCGGCGGCTTTCAGCGCGGTCAGGTACTCGGGCGAATAGTTGTAGTAGGTGTATTTCACGTCGATATCGGGGTTTTCTTTTTCAAAAGCCGCAATGGATTTTTCCATCGTGCTCTGGATAAACCACGACCAGACAGTGACCGTTTCCTTTGCGTAAACGGGTTGGGTCAGGCCTGCCAGTATCAGTGCACTGGCGGCAAATTTCAGTCCTGTTTTCATCTGTTTACTCCTGTTTTTCAGGCGTTATAGCTGCCTGTTCAGAATGATTCAGGCGGCACCTTTCTCGGTGCAAAGCGATGTAAGCCGCTCTACAAGTGGCGAGCCTGCCAAGCCAAATGACTCCATGAGCGCATCCGGATGACCGGATTCACCAAACCTGTCGTTGATCCCGATTCGGTGGATCAAGTGAGGCATGGCGTGTTCGTCCAGCAAGAAGCTGACTGCATCGGCAAGGCCACCGTGCACGGAGTGCTCTTCCACCACGGCGACGGGTGTGTCCCATTTCGCCAGCGAGGCAGCGAGTTCCCTGCCAAGGGGTTTGATGCGGGTAACGGCGATAACCCGTGCTTCGAGTCCCCGTTGCGCCATGACATCTGCCGCAGCAAGCACTTTCGCGGTCAATGTGCCGGTGGTGAGTACCGTGACGTCACTGCCTTCGCGCATGACACGGAATGCCGGGGTGCCATTTTCAGGGCGGGATTCCGGTGCCAGCAGGGTTGGCGAAGGGAAGCGCGAAAGCCGCACATAGGTTGGCCCTTGATACGCGAGGATCTCTTCGGTTACCCAGGCAAGATCATTGGCATCAATCGGGGAGTAGACGCGGATATTGGGAATCGCACGCATGATGGCGATATCTTCCACTGCCTGTTGGGTTGCGCCATCTTCACCGAGATTGATACCGCCGTGGAAGCCGAAAAACTTCACGTTCAGTTTGGGGTAGGCCACAGAGATAGCAATCTGGTCGCAGGCGCGGCGGGTTAGGAAGGCCGCGAAGGTATTCACCAGCGGGATTTTGTTCATGGTGGCAAGCCCGGCGGCAATGCCGACCATGTTCTGTTCAGCGATCCCGATATTCATATGCCGTTCAGGCACTTGTCAGCAAAGCCGGAGGATTTGGTCGACTTGGACAAGTCAGCATCCAGCATCATGACATCAGGCTGGGATTCACCCACTGCCATCACAATGCGCGCGTAGGCATCGCGCAGTGAAATGGGTGTCAGGTGTTCAAAAATCGCAGTGTGGCTCATTGCATCACCTCCTCACAGGCTTTTTGGTATTCCTCGTCACTCAAGGCGTGGCTGTGCCACTCCACTTTGTTTTCCATAAAGGAAACCCCAGCACCTTTGGTGGTGTGCGCCAGTATGCAGCGAGGGCGGTCTCCCGGTGCGTCACAGGTTGCCCAGTCAATGGCATCAACCACTTCTTTCATGTCCTGGCCGTTGATTTCAGTGACCGCCCAGCCGAACGCATTCAGCTTGGGGATGTAAGGAGTAATGTTCTGGATATCTTCCACCCGTCCGTCATTCTGGATGCCGTTGGCATCGATAATCGCAACGACCTGACGGCACTGGTGGCTGCCTGCATACGCAATGGCTTCCCAGACCTGACCAGAGTTCAACTCGCCGTCGCCCAAAATGACGAAGGAAAAATGATCCCGGCCAAGGGTTTGAAGGATTTGCGCCTGGCCAATGCCCACGGAGAGCCCTTGCCCCAGGGAGCCGGTCGACATTTCCACTTCGGCCAAGCGGCTTCTGTCGGGATGACCCTGCAAGCGGCTGCGAGGTGCCTCAGTGTTTTCAGCTCTTCTTCGGGGATCAGGTCACACAGTGCCAACACCGAGTAAAGTGCAGGAACAGCATGGCCTTTTGACAGGATGACGTGGTCGCGGTCGATGCACGAAATCCACGCTTTATCGGGTTTAATCCGTCCAAGGTAGAGCGCAACCAGAACATCGATACAAGACAGACTGCCGCCGGGGTGACCGGAGCCTGAGGCGTATATCTGGTCGAAAACATACTTTCGTGCCTGCTTTGCTGAAGCCTGCAGGGGTTTTATGGCGGTGCTTTCTGTCATTGTCTGATCCTTTTGGTTTCGTTGAACAACTTGCCCCGATCGAGCGCGCTATCAACCTGAGCGGATATCTCGAGCATGTCCGGCGAATCGATAACCAGACATTGATAAATCACTTCGTTAAACATGATTTGCATCAGCCGGTTCATGGCCGCATCCATGCCGTAAAGCCCGGTTCCCGGCGGCATAAGCAACGTAAGGTCGGCTAAATCATTCAGTTCGGAATGGGTTTTGGCGGTAACGACCATCAGCTTGGCGCCGCGCTCTTTGATGGTTTGGGCAACGCCGATCATTTCCCGGGTCATGCCGGAGTAGGAGATAACAATGCCCAGGTCGTCTGCGGTCATCAGGGATGCCTGAACCAGTTGGGTGTGGCAATCAAGGTCAAAACTGATGGGCATGCCGATGCGTAAAAGGCGTTGATATAAATCCAGCGCAGCAATGGAAGATTGCCCTGCGCCAAACGCAATGATGCGTCGCGCCTTACGGATTTGGGTGAGTATCTCTTCCAGTACATTGGATTGGGCGAGGATGTCTGAAAAGCGCAATGAACGCACAGAGGCATTTTGTAAGATCTTCTCAGCAATCACGGATGGGGTATCGTCGGCAGAAATGTCAGGGCCATTGCCTGGATTGGCATCCACTTTGGCTTTCATTGCACGGCTGGCTTTAAGCAGTTCTGCCCTCAGCTCCTTTTGCCCTGAACAGCCAAAGCGTTTGGCAAGTCGACCGATGGTGGCGCGGCTGGCGTTGGCCTGTTCGCATATCTTGTCCGTGCTGAGCGTGGCGAGCTGATACTCAGACAGTGAAAGTAACAGGGCGACCAAGCGTTTTTCTGCCGGGTTCAGTTCGGCCTGTGACATTTCACTGATCAGGTTTTGTTTGTTGGTTGAGGTGTCCATTTTTCCTCACTCACTGGCGTACTTCTCGTGAGTCAAATTGATTCATATGTGGCGAATAAATAACCTGAGTGAGTTATGGCGCATCATTGTGGGCTGATGTGTATCAGATCGTGGAAAACGACGTTTTACCGTCTGGCATACCACGTCAGAGGATGTCTTACCGATTGATTAGATGAAGGAAAGCGGAAACAAATAAATTTCGGTGAGTTTTTTCAGCGGAAATGGCAATGCGGTTAGCCATTGTTTTTGGCATAGCTTGAGGATGTGAACAGGGATTTTATACGCGATATGCTTCAAATGCCTGTTTCGCTGTCAAACCTTGCCCAGGTGAGGATGCGACAAAAATCCTCTGATGCGGCCTAATGAAACAGAGTGTAGAGAAATCGCTTTCGTTGATTCCTTTATATTCAAGGTCACAAAATCGGATGCATCATTGTGGTGCATCCCTATGCCAAAGCGGTATTCCTTTCTTTAATATGAAGTTAGTCAGTAGAGATATTGATTTTATTTCCAATGAATCTGTTAAAAAAACCAATTTGGTGCGTGTTTGTTCTCAAGGGCGAAAAAATAACCTTCGACTACAGTTGTAGACGAAAAATCCTGACTACGCTGTTTTAGATATGAGACTGATGTATTTCCGGTGAGTGAGACGTCCGAATGATTAGTCGTTTGCACTGAAAAATATTCGATAAATCAGTATGAAATGTCGATTTTGCTCACGTTCGATTGAATAAAACACAGGTAATGTTTGCGGTGTGGATCGCAAAAAACAAGGACGGACAGCCATGAGTGATTTATTGGAAAATTACGAGAGCGGAGAGTTCTTCGATGAGCTGGTAGACAGCGAGGGGAATTGCCGTGTTTCGTCGGGAAGGCTGATTCGTTATCTCGAAGAGTTGCCGGAAGATGAACTGGAGCGGCGAAAGCAAGCCGCTGAGTCGACAATCCAGGATATGGGGATCAGCTTTACCGTCTATACCGACGAAGGAAACATCGACAGAGCTTGGCCATTCGACATTATCCCCAGAACGATTGATGCCGACGAATGGGCAGTTGCAGAGAAAGGATTGAAGCAGCGACTGACCGCTCTGAACCGCTTTATCGACGACCTCTACCACGATCAAAACTGCATCAAAGACGGCATCATTCCCGCCCATATCATCAAAGACTCCAAGAACTTTCGCCCCGAATGCGTGGGTGTTTCGCCCCCTTACGGCGTTTGGGCGCACATTTGCGGTACGGATTTAGTCCGTGCGGGAGATGGTCAGTTCTATGTGCTGGAAGATAACCTGCGGGTGCCATCAGGCGTTTCCTACATGCTGGAAAACCGTGCCATCACCAAACGGGTATTGCCGGAGCTGTTTGAAAATGACGATATCCAGCCGGTGGATGCCTATACCTCTGAGCTGTTTAACACCCTTAAAGCTTTGTCTCCGCGAAAGATCAAGCAACCGGAAATTGTGGTGCTGACACCGGGCATTTTTAACTCCGCCTATTTTGAGCACGCCTTCCTCGCGCAACAAATGGGGGCTGAGCTTGTTGAAGGGCAGGACTTGTTTGTCGACGACAACGACTGCGTGTACATGAAAACCATCTTTGGCCCTGAACGCGTGGACGTGATTTACCGTCGCATTGACGATGCCTTCATTGACCCGGAAGTGTTCAACCCGGATTCCATGCTGGGCGTACCTGGTTTGATGCGCGCCTGGAAAGCGGGCAATGTCGCGCTTGCCAATGCACCGGGTGCCGGTGTGGCCGATGATAAAGTGGTATACGCCTATGTGCCTGCTTTGATCCGCTACTACCTCGATGAAGATCCTATCTTGCCGAATGTGGAAACCTTCTTGTGTGAAGATGCCGAACAACGCGAATACGTGCTCGCCAACCTCGACAAACTGGTTGTGAAACCAGCCAATGAATCCGGTGGCTACGGTATGTTGGTTGGCCCTCATTCCACCAAAAAAGATCAGGAAATGTTCGCCAAACTTATTCAGGAAAACCCGCGCAACTACATTGCGCAACCCACACTGAAACTCTCGACGGCACCGACGCTGGTAGCGCGTGGCAAACTGGAACCGCGCCATCTCGACTTGCGGCCGTTCATTCTCCAAAGCAACAAGACGTACGTGACTGCTGGTGGCTTAACCCGCGTTGCCATGAAAAAGGGCTCGTTGGTGGTTAACTCCTCACAAGGTGGTGGCAGTAAAGATACGTGGATAGTTAAAACGAAAGGAGCGAAGTGATGTTATCGAGAGTCGCAGAACGCCTGTTTTGGAGTGCGCGTTATCTGGAACGCGTAGAAAACACCGCTCGCCTGGTGAGTGTTTATGATGAGCTGCTGTTTGACCTGCCACGGGATGTGAAGGTCACCTGGTTCAACCTGATCGAAATTAACGGCTGTGTGGAAGAGTTCACCAACATCTACAAAGATCACGGCGAAAAGAATGTCATGCGCTTCCTGCTGGCAAAAGAGGACAACCCAAGCTCGCTGCTCAATTCGCTGATGATGGTGCGTGAAAATATCCGCACCACCCGCGATGTGGTGCCGGAAGAAATGTGGGAGCTTATCAATGAGCTTTGTATGTATGCCCGTAACCAAATCCAACAGGGGATTAACCGTTCAAACCGCTACGCCTACCTCAATGCCGTGATTGAGAGCTGCCAGAAAATTAATGGCCTGCTGACCAATACCATGAGCCGCGATGAAGGCTGGAGTTTTGTGATGCTGGGGCGCTATGTTGAGCGCGCGGACATGAACACCCGTATTCTGGATTCTGCCGCTACCCTGAAAAGCAGCACCACAGATGAAGAGCTGAGTCTGCTCAATCAGGTTATCTGGGCGAAAGTGCTCAAATCCCAAAGTGCCTACCTCAGTTTCCAGCGCACCATGCGTTCAGAAATTGACGGCGTCAGCACCTGCCAGTTCCTGTTAACGGACGAAGCGTTTCCGCGCACCCTGGTGTATTGCCTCAAGCAAATCAAGAATGCAGCGAGCTATTTGCCACGCCATGAAGGCGTCGTGGTCGCCGTGGATAAAATTCTGGCGAACACCTATTCGATGGAAACAGACGACGATATCAACCGCGATTTCAGCGGCTATCTCAATGATATCCAGTTGGCGCTGATAGAGATGCAAAACGAGATCCGTGAAACCTGGTTCCACTTCAAACGCGGAGATGCAGCATGACTATCCGCGTAGCGATCCTGCACAAAACCTCTTACGAGTTTGACCGTGATGTGAATGTCTCGCCGCATATACTGCGGCTGAGACCCGCACCCCATTCACGCACTCACATTCACGCTTACTCCTTAAAGGTGACGCCGGACGATCATTTATCAACTGGCAACAGGATCCGTTTGGTAACTATCAAGCGCGTCTGGTGTTTCCGGAAAAGACGCGCAAGCTGGAATTTGAGGTGGAAGTGATTGCCGATATGACGGTGATCAACCCGTTCGATTTCTTTATTGAGGAATACGCCGAACACTTCCCGTTCAATTACACCAAACACCTGAAAGAGGAGTTGGCGCCATACCTCTGTGTGGCAGAAGAAAGCGAGGCGCTGGATAAATATGTCGCAGGTATCTCCCGCGAAAAAGAAGCGATCGTTAACTTTCTGGTCGACATTAACAGCAAACTGGCGAATGAAATCCAGTACGGTATCCGTCTTGAGCCGGGTGTGCAAACCTGCGAAGAAACCCTGTCCCTGAAAAAGGGTCGTGCCGTGACACTGCCTGGTTGCTGGTGCAAATCCTGCGCAAGCTGGGATTAGCGGCGAGATTTGCCTCCGGTTATCTGGTGCAGTTAACCGCGGATGTCAAAGCGCTGGATGGCCCGTCAGGCCCAGAGCAGGATTTCACTGATCTCCATGCCTGGTGTGAAGTCTATTTGCCCGGCGCAGGCTGGATTGGGCTTGACCCGACAAGTGGCCTGTTGGCTGGGGAAGGGCATATCCCGCTGGCGTGTACTGCAGACCCTGTCTCTGCCGCGCCAATCACCGGCGGTACAGATAAATGTGAAGTCACCTTCGATTACAGCAATACGGTGATCCGCATTCATGAAGATCCGCGCGTGACCAAACCCTACAGCGATGATGAATGGGAAAACATCAAAGCCCTTGGCAACGCGGTCGACAAAGAGCTGGAAGAAAACGATGTTCGCCTGACCATGGGCGGTGAGCCGACGTTTGTTTCTATCGATGATATGGACTCGGCGCAATGGAACACCAAAGCGCTGGGGGCTGACAAACTGCGTCTGGCAAAAGATCTGCTGGTGCGTTTGAAAGAAGAGTTCGGCAGCCATGCCTTGCTGCATTACGGGCAGGGGAAATGGTATCCCGGTGAAGAGCTTCCTCGCTGGGCGCTGGGTTGTTTCTGGCGTAAAGACGGTGAAGCGCTGTGGCAAGAACCTTCGCTGTTGGCAAGGGTCGACAAAGATTACGGTCACACGGTAGAAAATGCCGAAACCTTCAGCAAAACCTGTGCCAGTCACTGGGTTTGTCAACGGTATTTGTCCAGCCCGCTTATGAAGATGCGCTCTATTACATGTGGCTGGAAAGGCAATTGCCTGATGGAGTAAACCCGAAAAAAGCCAAGTTGAGTGATGACCTAGAACGTCGCAGGCTGGCGGCGGTGCTGAGCCGTGGTCTGGATACGGCATCAGGCTTCATTCTTCCTATCGCTCATTCTGGAAATGGCTGGTACAGCTCTCCGTGGCCAATGCGATCGGACGTGATCACCTTGATCCCGGGCGACAGCCCAATGGGATTCCGTCTGCCGTTGGCTCATTGCCGCCGGTTGCGCAGGAAGAAGTGATCCCTGAACGCGATCCGTTTGAACCGCGTGAACCTTTGCCAGTTTACGGTTTGGATGAAACAGTACCCGCTTCAGCGCAACAGCAGGTTGAACAACAACCGGAGGCATCTGGCGCGTTGGTAGACGTGGTGCGCACTGCCATTTGTATCGAACCGCGCCAAGGCAAGCTGCATGTGTTTATGCCGCCGATGAATACCCTGGAAGAGTATGTTGCGCTGATTCATCACGTGGAAATGACAACGCGTACGCTTTCCATGCCGGTAGTGATTGAAGGCTATGAGCCGCCGAAAGATCATCGTCTGCAAAAGTTCCTGATAACGCCGGATCCTGGGGTTATCGAGGTCAACATCCATCCTGCAAAAAACTGGCCGGAACTGGTCAACAACACGGAAACCCTTTACCAGGCTGCCCACGAATGTCGCCTTGGCACCGAGAAATTCATGCTCGATGGCCGACACACTGGCACTGGTGGCGGTAACCACATCACGCTAGGTGGCTCAACACCTGCGGACAGTCCGTTCCTTCGCCGTCCGGATTTGCTGCGCAGTTTTGTCAACTACTGGCAGCACCATCCGGGGCTCTCGTACCTGTTCTCCGGCATGTTTATCGGCCCGACAAGTCAGGCGCCGCGTGCAGATGAAGGGCGGGATGAAGCCCTGTACGAACTGGAAATTGCATTCCAGAACTTCCCTGAAGGCGAAGTGGATCAGCTTGGCTGATCGACAGGCTGATGCGCAACCTGCTGGTGGATATTACCGGCAACACCCACCGTTCAGAATTCTGTATCGACAAGCTCTATGCGGCGGGGTCGGCGAGTGGCAGGCAGGGGCTGTTGGAATTCCGCGGTTTTGAAATGCCGCCCCATGCGCGTATGTCGCTGGTGCAAACCCTGTTAATCCGCTGTCTGGTCGCGCGGTTCTGGAAATCGCCGTATCACAAGCCACTGGTGCGCTGGGGAACCTCACTCCACGACAAATTTATGATGCCTTTCTATGTGTGGGAAGACATCAAAGAGGTGGTGGATGACCTGCAGCGTCATGGCTTGCCATTCAAGCTGGAATGCTGGCGCCGTTCGAGGAGTTCAGGTTCCCGCATTACGGCAGGTTGCAACTGGACGATATCGAACTGGAAGTGCGCTGGGCGATAGAACTGGCACGTGCTGGGCGAAGAAATCACTCAATCCGGCACCAGCCGCTATGTGGATTCCTCCGTGGAGCGTATTCAGGTGCGGCTAAGCGGCCTGACCGAAAACCGCTACGTGCTTTCCTGTAACGGCCGTCAAGTGCCGCTCAGAGCCACGGGAAGGCAGGGCGAATATGTCGCCGCCGTGAGATACCGTGCCTGGGCTCCGCCTTCGGCGTTGCACCCGACACTCGGGATTAATGCGCCCTTGGTGTTCGACCTTATTGATAGCTGGAATGGCATGTCGATTGGCGGATGTACTATCATGTCAGCCATCCTGGTGGGCGGAACTACGATACCTTCCCGGTAAATGCCAATGAAGCGGAAGGACGTCGGGTCAGCCGTTTCAGTGATACCGGATTTACGCAGGGCCATTGATGCCACCGCCTGCATTTGATGCGCTACGTCAGTTCTATCCAAATGAGGATGTGCCGAAACCAATGTCGCCGCCGAAAGAAGAGGTGAGTATGGAATACCCCAACACCTTAGATTTGAGAAAGCAGCGCGCAGGGTTGGTATAAATCCGATACTGGGTTGTTAACATGATGTATCCTTCTCGCTAAGGCCATGAAGGTATAAAACCAATAATGACGAATCACTCAGGTTCTGAACCAAAAGCGGCGAACACTGTATCGCCGCTCTCTTATCCTCATCAGATGCATGGAAACGCTTATGACGAGGTTTACGACGAAGACAATAGCGTTAAGCCGCACTGGCAATCGATATTGTCTTATTTCTCCTCATTACGCGCTGAGCGGTTGGATGAACTCCAACGCCTGGCGCAGCGTATTTTGCGCGACGACGGCGCAACCTACGATCTGAAAAATGACCCACTGCTTCCCAAGGTCTGGTCGTTGGATATCATTCCCAACACCATAGACATTGCAAAATGGCAGACCCTTGAAACCGGGCTTGTGCAGCGTGCAGAGTTGTTTAACCTCATCTTGCAGGATATTTACGGTGAACAACGGCTGATCCGTGAAGGCATCGTTCCGCCGGAAATCATCTTTAACCATCCGGATTTCCTGCGCCAGTGTGTTGGTATAAACATGCCCGGGCTAAAACACCTGACACTGCATGCCACGGATCTGGTGCGGGATAGAAACGGCGAATTCATTGCCATCGGGGATCAAACCCAGACACCGGCAGGCCTCGGTTTTGCGCTTGAAAACCGCACCGTGATCTCCCGTGTGCATTCCTCCCTGTTCCGCCACAGTTACGTAAAGCGTCTGTCAGGGTTCTTCCATACCCTGCGTAACACGCTGACCGAACTTGCCGCGCACAAAACAGACGATCCGAAAATCGTGCTGTTGACGCCTGGGTCATCCAGCAGCAGTTATTTTGAGCATACTTACCTTGCTAACTACCTCGGCTATCCGCTGGTAAAAGGGGGCGATCTGACGGTAAGAAACGGCAAAGTGTGGCTAAAATCGATTAACGGGCTTTCTCCGGTCGATGTCATCCTTCGCCGTACAGGCGACAATGACTGCGATCAGTCGAGCTGAGTGCCAATTCGCTGCACGGCGTTCCAGGACTGCTGGAAGCGGCCAGAAGCGGGAATGTCATCATCGCCAACCCGCTGGGCAGTGCGGTGCTGGAATCGCCCGCACTGATGGCGTTTATGCCGCAAATCTGTCATTTCTTCCTGGGTGAGCCGCTTGTCTTGCCAAACGTTAACACCCTGTGGTGTGGCGACCCAACCAGCCTGGCGTTTGTTGAAAGCAATCTGGCGACGTTGATCATCAAGCCGCTTATCGACGCTCGCAGGTCAATCCATTTACGGACATATGCTAAGCGATGCTGAAAAGCAGACGACATTAAAGAAAATCCGCGCCAACCCGGTGGGTACGTCGCACAAAGTTATGTTCCCGGATCTTTGGTTCCTGTGTGGGCGAATGGCTCGTTGGAAAGCCGCCCAAGCCTGCTGAAAGCCTTTACCGTGGCCGATGGCGAAAGTTACGCCGTGATGCCCGGTGGTCTGAACCGCGTGGCAGACACGCCGGATGATTATGTGGTGACTTACCTCTCCGGCGCGCGCAGCAAAGATTTTTGGGTCACGGCGGACAGCCCGGATTTAACCCACCAATCTATGCTCGATCGCACTGCGTTCGAGATGGTGCAGGAAGGCAATCTGCCAAGCCGCGTGGTCGACAACTTCTTCTGGTTCGGGCGTTATGCCGAACGCGCTGAGATGAGCCTTCGCCTTATCCGTGTCGTGTTCAAACAGCTTAATGGCATTGAACTGATGGAGCCGGAAAGCCAGCAAACCCTGCTTCGCGCTATTTCGCTGCAAACCAAATGCTTGCCGGGATTCACTGAAGGCAAACCTGACTTGTTTGAGGAGCCGGAAGAGGAGCTTGCCGATCTGGTCACCAACGCCAAACGGGTAGGTTCAATCAAAGCCAATTTACTTGCCATGCTGGCCTGTGGTGAGCAGGTGAGGGAACGGCTTTCTGCGGATACCCGGATTATCTTAAACCGCCTTCGTGATCGCCTGAGCGAAATTGACCGTGCCTATGAAAACGGCTTACCGGAAGCACCGGAAGAGTCGCTGGACGGCTTGGTTACCTCACTGCTTGCCCTGTCGGGTTTGAGCAATGAAAGTATGTTACGCGGGCATGACTGGTTGTTTTTGCGTATGGGACAGCGTACTGAACGGGCAATCCAGACCATCACCCTGCTAAAATCGACGCTGGTTAACCCGCTGCCGGAACTTGCCCAACAGCAGGTGTTGGAATCGGTATTGCTGAGCGTGGAAGCCTGATCTCTTTCCGGCGCCGTTACCGTACCAAAGCCCGGGTCGCCTTTGGTCTGGATTTGCTGATGATAGACCGTACTAACCCGCGCGCGCTGGTTTACCAGATGGAAAAACTGCGGGAGTATCTGGACAGGTTGCCAACGCCGCATACTTATGTGCCCGGTGGTTTGTCGCCGGAATACAAGCTGGTGATGAAAACGCTCACTGACATTCAACTGGTCGACCTAGAAGCGGTTTCCGAGGAAAGCGAGGGTAAACGTGAAGCGCTTGAGTTGTTACTGAACACCTTGAGTGAGCAACTTGAACAGTTCACATCACTGGTTGCTGATAAGTACTTCGACCACACAGCAGGCCCGCAGCAGCTGATCAAACCCAAATGGAAATTGGATGTATGAAATTTAAAATCCAGCATACAACGACCTATTCCTACAGCGCACCAGTGATGCTCTGCTATAACATGGCGCATCTGGTGCCGAGGGAAACAGAAAACCAGCGCTGTTTCAGCAGCCTGATTTCGGTTTCGCCGGAGCCGGTTTACCAGAATGAAGGTGAAGACTATTTCGGCAACCGCACCTTCTACTTTTCCATCCAGTCCCCGCACAAAGTGCTGACGATTGATGTGGTGAGTTATCTGGACGTGCAGCCAACTCCATGGGCGGCGCAAATCGATACCCACACGCTGACCTGCGGCGAACTGCGGCAAATGCTCAAAGAGGGCACCACAGAAGAAGCCAGAATGGCGAGCGAATACTGCCTCGATTCGTTGCAAATCAAACGCTCACCCAAACTGGCGGCTTTTGTGCAGGAGCTTTTCAGCGATGAAAAACCCGTGCTAAAGGCGGCCATGACGCTGACCAGCAAGATATTCAAAGAGTTCACGTTTGACCCAACGGCAACAGATGTCACTACGCCGCCCGAAGAGGTCTTGGAGCAAAAGCGCGGCGTGTGTCAGGACTACGCTCAATTGGCGATTGGATGCCTGCGTTCAGTTGGATTAGCTGCCCGCTACATGAGTGGCTACATTGAAACCCTGCCACCTCCGGGACAAGAAAAATTGGTGGGGGCGGATGCCTCCCACGCTTGGTTTTCCCTGTTCGTTCCCGATTTGGGTTGGGTAGAATTCGACCCTACCAACAACCTCATCGCCAGCGATCAACACATCGTGACAGGGTGGGGAAGGGACTACGCCGACATCACGCCACTACAAGGCGTAGTGTTCGAAGGTGGCGACACACACAGTCTGAGTGTGTCGGTGGATGTGGCACGTATTTAGCCCGTATTTAGACTCATGTTCCGCACAATCCGATAATCTGTTTTCTTTGAAAAGGGTGGAATTATCCACCCTGAAATTTCTTCTTTCGCGTAGCCTGAAAAGATGGCGCTTCCGTTTTTTTCTATTCAAATTCCGAATTATTCGTAAAAAATACAGATTTTTCCGCCTTCATTAATTTCCTTTCATATCAACCAGATAAGATGGATTTTTGCGTGTGGATAATCCTGCTTATCCCATCTAATTTTAAAATTTTGTGAAATTTAAAATTTCCGTGTGAGGTCTGATTAGGCGGTTGGACAAGTGTCTGTACCTGAATTTGTCGGAGCTCTGAAATTACTCTTTGAGCGCCCACAATGGTTATTAAGATTCTCACCAAATTGGATATTGGAGAACGGAACATGAACAAGACTGAAAAAGGCGCCACTTTTGCTTCTCTCGCTTTGGCTGTTGCAATGAGCTCTGCGGCGTTTGCTGCTGAAGCCCCAGCCGGTAGCTCTGGCGCGGCTATTGGTGCAGGCGACAAAGTACACTGCTACGGCGTTCATTCTTGCAAAGGTAACTCCGACTGCAAAACCGCTGAAAACGCCTGTAAAGGTCAAAACGTTTGTGCTGGCCATGGCTTTAAAGCGATGGACGCAAAAGCATGCCTTGATGACGGTGGCGTGATCGGCGACATCAAATAAGTAAAGGAGTACAGAGATGACGTTAAGTTTTGGTCTGGGGCTTCGCACTCAGCATTACAATGATTTCCTGACCGCACCACAGCCCGTTGACTGGCTTGAGGTCATTTCTGACAACTATATGGTCGATGGCGGTAAGCATTGACCATGCTTGACCGCATTCGCGCTGACTACCCAATGACCATGCACGGTGTTTCGATGTCGATTGGTTCAATCAATGGGTTGGACGAAGACTACCTGAAGAAGCTCAAAAAGCTGGAACAACGCATCGAACCTATGTGGGTGTCTGATCACCTTTGCTGGACGGGTTGCCACGGTAAAAAGCTGCACGATTTAATGCCACTGCCCTTTACCCGTGAAGCGATTGACGTGGTGGTTCGCAATGTCCAGCAGGCTCAGGAAGTCTTGCAACGCCCACTGGTGTTGGAAAACGTCTCCAGTTATGTCGAATTCACCAGCTCGGAGATGACCGAATGGGAGTTTCTTTCTGAGGTGTGTGAAAGGGCAGGAAGCGAGTTACTGTTGGATATCAACAATATCTATGTGAGTGCGGTCAATCATGGTTTCAAAGCCGAGGATTTTATCAATGGTGTGCCTGCTGACCGTGTCCGTCAGTTCCATTTGGCGGGTCACCAGAATAATGGGGATTACTTGATTGATACCCATGACCACCCTGTATGTGGCGATGTGTGGGATTTGTATACCTTTGCGCTGAAACGCTTTGGTGAAACCCCGACCATGATAGAGCGCGACGCCAATATTCCCCCATTGGAAGAACTGCTTGCTGAGCTGGATCAGGCAAGACACCTGGCGTACAGCGTGTTCCCCAAAAACGTCCCACTCGCAAAAGGTGCCTAATGAAGCTGCAGGATATTCAAAGCGACTTTCAGCGCATCGTGCTGGAAAAAGAGTGCTCAGACGCGAGTTGGGTGAGCGGGAAAGCATCGAACCTTTCGACGAAAGACAGGCTCAGGATCTATCACAATGCCTATCGTGTGCGTTTGGTAGAAGTGATGGAAGACACCTTTGAGCACACCAAGGTGTACCTGGGCGATGAGTGGTTTGACCGTCTGGCAAATGCTTATGTGCAATCCCATCCCTCAAGCTTTAACAACATCGGGCTCTATGGCGCTGAGTTTGGTGCTTTTCTGGCAAAACAACTACCAGATGACGGCGATGTTGCCGAGCTTGCGACTATGGACTGGGTGCTTCGCCGCGCATTTGATGGGGCAGATTCTGACGTGATGACGTTGGAGGATTTGCAGCAGCTCGCCATGCAATCACCGGAGGGTTGCTGTCTGAACTTTGTGCCGACGCTTACCCGTGTGACGCATCTTTTCAATACCCTGGATATCTGGCATGCGATCGATCAGGACAATACACCTCCTGCCGCCGAGAGATTCTCTGTGCCAGTGGACGTGTTGGTCTGGCGTAAAGGACACTCACCGCACTTTCGCAGCATCTCGCCTATTGAATCAGCGGCGATTGATTGCGTGTTAGCGGGGCAAACCTTAGATCACATCGGCGCAAGCCTGCAAAACCAGTTTCCGGAGGCTGATATCGCCACCGAGTTTGGTGTGATGATCCAGCGCTGGATAGGTGATGAGGTGTTAGCGCTCGACAATTAATGCGTTCCCATTTTGAAAAGGGGGCTGATGTTTGCGCTCCCTTTGAATACCTCCCTTTGCCGTATATCGCCATCTAACCTATTCTGGTTTCATCTTTGTTCGTCCTGAACAGGAGCGGTGACGGAGGAAACGCATGGTGAAAGGATCCTGTCATTGCGGAAATGTGCAGTTGTCAGTTCAGAAACTGACAGAGACCGCGACGAAGTGTAACTGCTCGATTTGCTCCCGCTATGCCGCAATCTGGGGTTATTTTACTGAATCGGACGTTGTCGTATCTGTTGGCTCTAAAGGGATCAGCGCCTATTGCCACGGTGATAAAACCATCAACTTCAACCGCTGCAATGAGTGCGGATGTGTCACGCATTACACCTCAACAACGCCTTCGCCGGGGGCGCGGTTAGCGGTCAACTACCGAATGTTTCCGGATTTCTTCAATTCCCAGGTAAAAATCAGGCGATTTGATGGTGCGGACACATGGCAGTATCTGGATTAAACGCAGCGGTACTTTCCCAATCCTGACGTCATTGGGCTGCGTTTGAACGTCACTTATTCTAGTGATCTATACACGCGCCAAAAATGTCCGCAACCATGCTTGTTCCTAGCCTAGCAGGTAGATACCCAAGAGTACCCACAGCGCAATCGCGACGGTTTCGATAACCACCATCAGGATGGGTTCATAGCCGATGGTGAACAGTTTTTTCACCGAGGTTTTAACCCCCAAAGCCGCGACTGCGGAGACCAGCGCCCACGAAGATAACCCTGACAGGGATTCGGTAACGGCGACTGGCAATAACTCTAAGCTGTTGATAGCCACACACACGCAAAAGCCAATCACGAAAAAGGGCAGCAACGGAATATCGCTTTTTTCGCCGTCATCGCCTGCCTGACGCCTGAAGTAGAGGGAAAGCACAAGTATCACGGGAACAAGCAAAGCCACACGCAGCAGTTTGGTGATCGTGGCAAACTCTCCAGCCTGGGGGGAAATGGAGTAACCGGCACCGACCACCTGCGCGACATCATGGATGGTGCCGCCGATAAAAATCCCGGCCAGCACATCATCCAGCCCCAGCAATTTTACGAATATTGGGTAGATGATCATGGCGATGGTGCTGAACGTGGTCACGGCGATCACCGTGAATAAGGTGTTGCGCTCGCTGTAGGGATGCTTGGGAAGGATGGCAGATATCGCCAGCGCGGCAGACGCACCGCAGATTGCCACTGAACCGCCGGTTAGGACACCGAACTGGATGCGGCGTCCGAGCAATTTTGCCACCAACATACCAATGCCGATGGTGAGTGCGATACCGCAAGCAACCCAGAGTAACAGCTCCCAGCCGAGTGAAGACATCTCTTCAACCGTGATTCTTAGCCCAAGCAATGCGACGCCAAAGCGCAGGACTTTTTTGGCTGCAAATTCTACACCGGCTGGCATTTGCCATCTTCGGCGAGAAAGTGGAAAGCAATACCCAACAAGAGGGCGAACAGCATTTGTGGTGCGCCGTAATGGGCAGATAAAAATGACGCCGCAGCGGCAACGGTGACAGACAGGAGAAGGCCTGGCGCAAGCAGGCGGATGTTTTTACCCAGTTCTGACCAGTTTGGTAAACGGGGTTTGGTCTGAAGTTGCATATCCAAGATTCCATATCGTTATGGGTAGCCTAAACGCTGAATCCTTCAGCGGGCCTTGATGACGAAACCGGTGCGAAATGACGGGGATGGCGCATCGGGCTAACTAAAACATGAATGCAGAAATGAAAGCAGACGCTGGGAGACCCAGCGTCGACGGTTAACGATATAAATTACGCACTGCGATAAAGCTTGGTCAGTACAAACTCGCGGTGACCCAGTGCTTCCGCGGCAGTTGCACGGCCGTTCGCTGTGCGAAGGGTCATGTCAATCAACATGTCGCCTGCGGTATCCAGATTCAGCTCGCGGCGCAGAATGCCAGACACATCCACATCCACGTGCTCGCCCATGGTACGCACGGTACGTGGGTTCGCGGTGATCTTGATAACCGGCACAATTGGGTTACCAATCACGTTACCTTGCCCGGTAGGAAACAGGTGAACCGCGAAACCTGCGGCGGCTTGCAGCGTGACACATTCTGCCGCTGCTGATGAGGTATCCATGAAATAGAGACCCGGGCCCGCTTCAGGGCGCTCTGCCGGTTTCAACACATCAACGAACTGGGTGGTTTTACCGATTTTCTGGTAGTTACCGAACGCCTTTTCTTCGATGGTGGTCAGGCCGCCTTCGATGTTGCCTTTGGTTGGCTGGCTGTCAGACAAGTCTGAGGTTTTAAACGGCTCGATAACTTCGTCCATGTAAGCCTGCCAGGTATCGAGGAACTTCTGGCCAATCTCTGGGCTAACCGCGCGGGTTTTACAGATTTGCTCTGCACCGGTCAGCTCGGAGGTTTCACCGAAACAGAGTGTTGCACCTTTGGCTGAGAATTTGTCACACAGGTTGCCCACTGTTGGGTTGGCCGCAAGGCCGGAGGTGGTGTCTGATTCGCCACACTTCATAGAAACCCAAAGCTCGCTCACGTCGCATTCTTCGCGGGTTAGCTCACTGGCGTAATGGACATACTCTTTGGCAACACGGGATGCTGCGGCAATGGTGTTGATGTCACCGTTTTGCTCAATGGCGAAACCCTGCACAGGTTTGCCTGATGCCTTGATGCCTTCCACCACACGGTTTGTCCACGCTGGTTCAATACCGATCACGACAACCGCTGCGACGTTCGGGTTGCAACCGGTGCCAATCAGGGTGCGGAAATGCAGCTCCAAATCTTCACCGAATTGCAGGCGCCATAAGGGTGGGGCAGCGCCAGCGTGCCTTTGATGTTGTTGGCAACCGCTTCACACGCGGCGTTGGAAAGGTCATCCAAAGGCAGGATGATCACATGGTTACGCACACCGACACGGCCATTTTCGCGGCGGTAGCCCATAAATTTGTATTCGCTCATGGTTACCACCTCTTGGTTTTCACATTGTGGACGTGTACATGGCCGCCTTTTTTGATGTCTGCGACCGCTTTGCCGATGTCGTTGTCATACTTGATGATGGTGTCGCCGTTACTGATATCGTTCAGCGCCACCTTGTGACCAAGAGGGATTGCATCTAACGCGAGAACTTCGATGGTTTCATCGGTGTCCATCACCCATCCTGTGAGGGTCTTACCGGCTTCAAGACCCTCAACCACGATCACGCCGACGGTGTCAGACGAATCGTGGACGAGAAAATCCGGTGCTTGCATTTTCATCTCCTTGTGAAAGTAGGTATTGCGTTTTTTCGTTCCGTTTAAGGCTTACTCATTGGGCTTCAAGACCACCTTGGCGGCGGCAATACGTCCGTTAAGTAAATCGTCAAAAGCGTTCGCACCATCGCTGAGCGGGCGCTCCTGAATCCAGTCCAGTGCGCCAAGCGCACCGTAATGCATGGCTTCGAGCGTGGCTCGGAAGTCTTGCATGGTGTAGGTGTAACTGCCTGCAAAGGTCACCTCCTGAAGCGTGAACTTGCGGACATCCAACCCTTCGAGGCTGTCTTGCAACCCGACATGCACAATCACGCCGCCGGGTTTTACCGCTTGTGACGCACCCAGGCGGGTGTGCTGGTTGCCGACACAATCAATCACGAGATCAACGGTGTTGGCTCCGACAAGCGGGTTAGTGGTTGGGTCGAATACGGTTGCGACCTGTTGCTGCTCCACGGTGTCGCGGCGCAGTGCATTGGTTTCCGCCAGATAGATCTGTTGGCAACCCTGGGCGCGAAGGGACAGTGCCGCCGCCAGCCCCACAGCGCCACCGCCATAAACCAGCGCGCGGTTTTCGGTCAGCGGACGTTTGCTAAGCTCTGCTCCTTTGGTGACCGCATGCCAGGCGGTAGCAATGGGTTCAACCAACGAGGCTTTTGCCAGCGACATGCCTCCGGCACTAACACCAGGTTGCGTTTTGGGATTGCCACAAACTCGGCAAATGCCCCTTCACGTGGTGGCAGGGAAATGATCTGGCGTGATGGACACTGGTTCACAAAGCCTGTGGTGCAGTAATCGCAGACACCGCAGCTCACCAGTGGGTTAATGGCCACTGCCTGACCGTCCATGTCACCGCCGCGCACGTAACCTGCACCCTCGTGGCCGAGGATCAGGGCGCCGGGCGGCGTTCGTCATGCCCGAGAAAAGCATGCAGATCAGAGCCGCAAATCCCGACAGCGCCGATTTGCACCAGCACTTCGCCCTCCTTGGGAACCGGCATCTCGGCTTGCTGGAATTGCATGGCTTTGGGGCCGGTGTATACCAGCGCATTCATGTGTGTTTGATTCATCTCAGGCCTCATTTTGCGGTGTACCCTCCATCGAGCGAGATCATCTGGCCGCTGATGTAGTCCGATGCGCGGGAGGCAAGGAATACCGTCAGTCCGTCAAAATCACTCAGCTCACCGTTTCGCCCAATCGCAGTCATCGAAGCGTGGTGTTGGGATAACTCCTCATCACGGAACACTTTCTCAGTCAGCGGGGTCTGGAAAAATCCCGGTGCAATGGCATTGGTGGTGATTCCTTCTTTCGACCAAGCTTCAGCCATTGCCCGGGTCAGCTGCGCTACACCGCCTTTTGATGCGCCATAGGGGATGGAGTTGGCGAATGCGCGGTAAGACTGTAGCGAGCCGATGTTGATGATCTTGCCGCGACCAATTTCCCGCATCCCCGGCAGGCAAGCTTTGGCAAGAAAAAAGGGCACCGACAGGTTGAGATTCAACGTGGTGTCCCAAGTCTCCAGTGTAATTTCATCAGCAGGTTGGCGAAGGTTCACTCCTGCGGCATTCACTAAAATATTGGGAGCACCGAAATGGGTGGATGCCTTTTCCACGAAAGCGGGCAAGGTTTCCCGCTTGAGAAGATCGACCGTTTCAATGGCCGCATCGCCGCCTTCACTGGCAATGGCCACAGCGGTTTTTGCCAGTGTTTCAGCGTGGCGTCCGGCAAGCACCACCTGCACCCGCTTTAGCGAGTGCATAGGCCATGCGTTGCCCAATGCCCGTGCCTGCACCGGTCACCAGTGCGACTTGGCCATCAAGGCAGAAAAGGTTGTCAATCATGGTGCCTGTCATCGGTCTCACTTCCTCTTGCATCGTGGATTAAGGCTCTAAATCGAAAGATTCATCAGGGAAGTATTTCGCCAGACGTGCATCGCCGGTTTTGGCGTGGGCTTCCATGCCTTCAAGACGCGAAATACGGGCGGTTACCTGCGCCACGTCTTTGCTCGCTTCTTTGGTCGAACGCTGATAGGTCACGACTTTGATGAACTTGCCTGCGCTCAGGCCACCTGTGTATTTGGCTGCGCCTTTGGTCGGCAGAATGTGGTTCGGACCTGAGGTTTTGTCACCGAAGGCGACATTGGTTTCCTCGCCAAGGAACAGGGAGCCATAGTTGCGAAGGTTTGCCAGCCACCAGTCGAGATCTGCAGCGTGCACCTCAAGGTGTTCTGGCGCGTATTGGTCGCTGACGGCCACTGCTTCTTCACGGGTATCGACAATGATCACTTCGCCATAATCGCGCCACGCCGCTTCCGCGGATTTGCTGTTGAGTTCGGGTAGCTCGGCAATCAATTCAGGCAGGCGGTTCATCACGGTATTTGCCAGTTCTTCTGAATCTGTAACCAGCCAGGCCGGGGTGTTGGGGCCGTGTTCTGCCTGACCGAGCAGGTCGACCGCAACCAGTTCTGGGTCGGCATCACCATCGGCAATCACCAGGATTTCAGAAGGGCCGGCGAACATATCAATACCAACGCGGCCATAGAGCTGGCGTTTGGCTTCCGCGACAAACTGGTTGCCGGGGCCGACCAGGATATCTGCCGGATGACCGGTAAACTGGCCGAATGCATGGCAGCAATGCCCTGAACACCACCCAGGTTTAAAATGGTGTCTGCACCGCAAAGACGCAGGGTGTAAAGAATGGCTGGGTGGATGCCTCCTTCACGCCCCGGTGGCGAGCAGGCAATCACATGGTCAACACCGGCAACTTTGGCGGTGGTGACAGACATAATCGCCGAGGCGATATGGGAATAGCGGCCTCCCGGCACGTAACAACCTGCCGCTTGCATCGGGATAAGGCGTTGTCCTGCAAACAGGCCGGGGGAAAGCTCGGTTTCAAATTCGCTCATGCTGGCAAGCTGCGCCTTTGCAAAGTCGCGCACACGCTCATAAGCAAACTGAATATCCTTTTTCAGTTGCTCCGGCACTTTGGCTGCAGCGGCATCAATGTCTTCTTGCGAGACGACAATATCGCCTTGCCAGTTATCAAATTTACGGGTGTAGGCGATGCAGGTTTCTTCGCCACCTTGCTCAATGTCTTTCAGCATATCCGCGACAATCGCGCGAACATCATCTTCACCAGTTGCAGCAGTCTTTTCCGCTTTTTTCAGATACTTAACAGCCATGTCGAAAAATTCCTCGTTAAATTTTGGGCGCAACTTTCCTGTCTGGCTCATCGTGGACAAGCCAGCTAGGGGTTAAATACGTTGGGTTAGTCGAGAGCCCAGAGCGACAGTTCGGGTATAAATGCCAGCAGCAATACCACGGTTAACATGGATATCACGTAGGGCCCCGATCGCGCGGCAATCTTAAGTACCGAGGTCCCCGTTAATCCGGATACAACAAATAAATTCAGCCAAGTGGTGGGGTAATAAACCCGACGCCAAGTGCTGTCACCATCATGATGCAGAACTGAATGTCTTCCATGCCGATCTCCCTCGCCAGTGGCAGCAGGATAGGGGAGAGGATCAGGATGTTCGGTGTGGTTTCCATAAAACAGCCCGCAATGATCAGAATGCCAATCATGATAAGGATCAGTGCAGTGCGGCTGTCGGTCAGCGATGTCATGGTTTCCACAAAAGCCTGTGGCACTTCCAGCGCGGCCAGCGTTTGTGCCAGGGGCAGGCTGAGCGCGATGATGGGCAGAATCACGCCGTTGACCTTGGCAGAACTTTCCAGCATCTTCGGGAAGTCGCTGACTTTCAATGTGCCCTGGAAAAGGCCAATGATGATGGTGATGACCACGGCGACGGCAGCGGCTTCTGTTGGCGTAAACACCCCGGAATAAATACCGCCGAGAATAATGACCGGCACCAGCAGGGCGTAGCGCGCATCAATTACCACGGAAATCCAGCGTTTGAATGAAAATCCCTGACGCGCGTTTTCGTAGCCATAAATGCGGTTCATCACCACGTTGGTCAGCATGATAGCCATCATCACCATCACCCCAGGTACGGCTGCTGCCAGGAATAGGGTGGAGGCGGAAATACCCAGCACCAGACCGATAATGATGTACGCGATAGAAGGCGGGATAAGGATGCCGGTACAGGCACCTGCTGCCACCAGTGCGCAGGCATAGGGTTTTGGGTAGCCTTGTTTGACCAGGCGATCGATGGTCATGCGACCCACCGCGGCTGCACCTGCGGCGTCCGAGCCTGAGATACAGGCGAAGAAGCCACAGCCCAGCACAGTGGCACTGCCGAACCCCGCCCGTGCACCGCCCACACTGGCCTCAGCGACATCGAGCAGTTTGTTTGACAGGCCTGTGCGTACCAGAACGTCACCGGTCAGGATAAACAGTGGCACGGCAATCAGAGCAAAGGCATCAATACCATCGAACAGGGATTCACCGAACAACGAAAGGGGCAATACTTCGGTGATGTAAAGCAGCGCAATAGAGCCAATCCCCAGCGAAACCCAGACCGGCACGGCCAGTGCAATCAACACCAACATGGCGATCACTGGCCCATAGAATTCCCAGCCCAGTTCGACAGCGGTTTGTTGTACGTAATAATTCAGCACAGTGCCCCCTAATCGAACAGCTTGTTGCCTTCAAACACAGGAGTGTTCTGTGTCAGGCTTTTGATATCGCGGTACATAGACTGTCCAAGGCGGAAGATCATCAGTGAAAATCCGAGGGGAACCGCAGCGAGAAACCAGGCCTGGCTGATACCCAAACCGTGGGTGACAGAGCCAAACTTGAGTGAGATGTCGATAGGGTGAAGCGACCAGTAGAGGCAAACAGCGCCACAATCAGGGTACAGATATCGCCAAACAGGTAGATGGCAGCTTTGCCACGGTTTGGCAGGTAATGAAGCAAGACATCAATCCGGATATGGGCACGTTCTTTCACGGCAGCCGACGCACCCACCCAGGCAAGATAGATAAAAGCATAGCGAGCGACTTCCTCTCCCCAGATTGAGGAGTAGCTGAACACAAAGCGTCGCAGCACTTCCATAGCGATAGTGATGACGATGGTGGTGTAGAAAAACAGCAGTAGCCATCTTTCTCCATTTTCATCAATTTGTTTTAGAAAAGGTTTCATCGGATATTCCAACGTCCGTTTTGGAAGAAGGCAGAAAGTGCCGCTTGAGTGACTAAAAAGGAGGCGATGCCACCCAAACGGCGGTTTTTTCAGCTATACATCGTGGACAAATGGACCGTCGTGGTCGTTTGCCGCATCCAGCAGTTTATTGAATGCCGCTTTTGAGCCCGCCAGTTCAGTTTTGAACGAATCCCACTCAGGCAATTGGTGACCCGCTTTGGCAGACCACAACGCCATTTCATCGTCGTTCGGTGCGTAGAACTCGACGCCCGCCTGACGAAGTTCTGCCATGGCGTAGGCACGGGCAGCCGGTACTTTTGCCAGGTTCTGCAGTGAGGTCACTTCGCTCGCGAACTCAATCCCTTCCTGAATGTGCGGCGGCAGGCTCTTGAACCATTCGAGGTTACAGGAGAAAACCTGTGAATCCGGCACAGCGCGGTTGAAAGTCACCCAGGAAAGTACATCTTTAAAGCCGAAGACATTTAGCGCTTCAACAGAAGGGTCGAGCGCATCGGCCACGCCTTGTTTAATCGCAGAAGGGGTTTCACCCCAGGCAACCGGCGTTGGGTTTGCGCCCAGCAAACGGTAGAACTGTTGCAGGATTTTCGAACCCGGTACGCGGAACTTTATGCCTGACATTTGATCCGGCGTTTTGATGGGGCCTTCCAGCCTTTACGCAGGGCAACCACGCGAGGTCAATCACCACATACCAAAGAGGCTTGAAGCCTTTGGCTTCCACTTTCGGGTGGATTTCCTGCTTCCATGCGTCTGATGTCACGAGGTTGATGAATTTTTGGTTTTCACCACACCAGTAAGGAATGTTGATGAGATCAACCGCCGGTGCGAACGGCGCAAAGTTGGACAGTGAATGCTGCGCCGCCTGGATAGTGCCTGCCTGCACTTTTTGCGCCAGTGCACCGCCAGCACCCAACTGACCACCCGGAGCGAGTTTCACGTAGACTTCGCCGTTGGTCATGTTCTGGATGTTTTCTTTAAAATCGAGCTGCATGATCGGGTAGCTGCGGGACGCACCAATGATGTAGGCGGTCGCAATTGTCATGGTGTACTTGGCGCGTTTTTGTCGTTCTTTTTCTTCGTTGACTGCCGCTTGTGCGGTGGTTGAGGTCAACAATGCTCCCGACGACGCGGCAACGATAGCTGCTGTGAAGCCCGCTTTCTTGGCGATTTCAAGGAAACGGCGACGCTCTGCGTTTTGTGGGGAGTCATCCTTATTGTGAACAGACATATCTACTTCCTTTCTGCGTTTATCGTAAATCTGCCGACTTGCTGTCTGCCTCTTTTTCGGCAAGCAACATGGCGACGACGAAAGTCAGCGAGGCGAGGAGAAGCAAAACAAACTCCCCAACATCACCCACGCGAACAATGGATTTAGCACCCGAAGCAATCTGAATCTTGGTGGCGATTACGTTGGCAAAATAAAGAACAAAGAACACCAGCGGTAAGAGGTAGCGTCGTTTAAGCGTCATCGTGTCATGCCTCGCTTTCGTCTGCTTGCTGGCGGGAATCGCCGTTTAGGATTTTTTATTTATAGCACCCACATCGAATGTAAAATGAATGTTAAATGTAAGCGCTTACATTTGAAGGGTAGAAGCGAGGTCGGAAAACTGTCAAGGAAATAACGGATAAATTTTGTACGGTAACTATAATCAGGTAAGTTCTGGTGAAGATTTCCCATTAATGAGTCAAAGAGAACGTCAGGTTTGGAAAAAGAGAGACAAGCATCACGTAAGCGCTTACAAAAAAGGGCAGGAGACACCCCAACAGCAGAGGATGTTGCTGTTGCAGCAGGGGTTTCTACCGCCACGGTGTCCCGCTATCTTGCTAACCCTACTTCGGTGAGTGAAAAGCGCGGCACGCTGATCCGGATGGCCATTGAGAGTCTGGGTTATATTCCGCACGGTGCCGCGCAGGCGCTGGCTTCTCAACGTTCACGAACCATCGGCGTGATTGTTCCGACGCTGGATAACGCCATATTTGCTGAGGGCATTCAGGCATTCCAGTGGCGTTTGCAGGAAAAGGGTTACACCCTGTTTATTGCCAGTTCTGACTATTCGGTGGATGAAGAGCTTGCGCAGGCCGAGCGCCTTGTCTCCCGTGGCGTAGAGGGGCTAATGCTGGTGGGCGCAGAACACCATCCCAGCCTGTTTGAACTGCTGGAGAAAAAGCAAATCCCGTATCTCTATACCTGGTCATTCAAACCTGGGATCGATCACCCATGTATCGGTTTCGACAACTACCGCGCTTCTGCGAAACTGACCCAATTTCTCATTGATCTCGGCCACAAACAGTTTGCGGCTATTCCGGGTATTACCCGCCTTAATGACCGAACCAAAGACCGCCTTGCCGGTTGCCTTGATACGCTGGAAAAGCAGGGGATTAGCCTGACCGCGGACAGAATCATTGAGTGCAGATACGATCTGGCGGAGAGCCGTCAGGCGCTGCGAAAGTTGATGAAAGCGGAGCCCAAACCGACGGCCATCGTGTGTGGTAATGACATCATCGCCATGGGTGCATTGCTGGAAGCGCAGGCGCTGGGCATTCGTGTACCGGAAGATCTCTCCATCGTCGGCTTTGATGACGTCGCGATGGCTTCGCATATTCACCCTGCTTTGACGACAATGCAGGTTCCTTCGCGGGAGATGGGCACAAAAGCCGCCGATTATTTGCTGTCACGGCTGAATGAGGATCCGGTTGCGGATCATCTTGAGCTTGAAGCCAAACTGGTGGTCAGGGAGACTACGGCAGGTGTCTCTCACTGATATCCCAAGAAGAAAAAAAAGGGCGGAGAGCCCGCCCAAATCCTCCAAAGTGAAACCGTTACCAAATCCAACTGGTCTGTTGGTTGTTAATGCGGGTCTGGATCGGCGTGCTGCCATCATAGAAGTAGACTTCTGCCAGCATGTAATACTGCGAATCAGCCAAGGGATAGCTCAAGTCGGCTAACCCTGCTTCAACGGTTGCCGAAGTGATCCGGCTGTTGTAGTCCGCACTGTAGGAACCATCGGCATTTTGTTCAAATGCCCCGTAAATGGACACGTATCCTTTTGCCAGACTGTAGCCGCGAATATCAACACTGAGGTTTTGAATATCAACGCCGTTGTAGTTGAAGTCTGAAGGCACAGATACTTCAGACATCATGGTTGCGCTGCTGGTGACATTTGGCGGGATAGTGACACTCAAACCCGTGGACGTCAGCATAGTGGCAGACGCTGTATTGCCTGTCGTCTGGCCAACCTCCTGCGTGGCACTGTCCACAATCACTTCTGAATCCGGTGAGGCTGAGGGGGACGAATCGCCACCTCCGCCACAGGCAGTGACAAAACCAATCAGAGAAATACTCAGGAATTTACGTTTCATCGTGATCACTCCTCTGGCAGGTAGTAGGTGTCGGCAACGGCGTTCTCTTCCGTATACCAGGTGGTGTTTACCGCGCCTGCATTTTCTGCATAACCGGCGAACAGGGGATAGGCGCTGATGAGGTCAATGTGCTCCTGCGGCCATTTCCACACATCGGTGATCAGCAATGCCCAGGGCAGGTTAGTCGATGTTTTGTAATAGCGCCCTTCTGCGGGCACGCTGTCATCATCTTGCAGCCGTAAAGGAAGGTATCGAACTGCTCCGTCGGTGCTTGATCAGGAAGGTGAACTTCCAGGCCGCGACCGGGGTTGTACCAGATCCCATCACGCACATAAGCACCAGGCGTGGAGAAGATAAACGGGTCGTAAGGCATGTCTGCCAATCCATAGGTGTTAGTGCCTTCAACCGTGCGGATATCCAGTTCAAACTCCCAGGCAATTTCCTGCTGGCAATATTGCGCCGTGCGATAGAAGTTGCATTCACTGGCAGGCACTGTGGCTTTCAAATCTTCTGAGATGATGAAGATCGCTTCATCTGATTCTGCCTCCAGTCCATTGCTTTGCTGAAGCACGGCATTGTGTTTGAGCTTGGTCGTGACGCTTTGTATATCCGACCTGTTCAGACCGGGAAGACGGAACGCAAAACCATTGTGGTAGCCTGCACCATAGGCAGCGAGATATCCCTGGATGAGAATGCGCGTGGCGTGGTTGTTCTCATCAAGGGTTTCGGTCATACGAAAACGGATGACCACGTCGTTCATGTCGTAGTCGCCTTCTTTCGGCCAGTTATCCTCAAAGGCGAGGGTGGCGTAGCCTTGCTCGCTGGGGTAGTGCACCAGTGTCGTACCGGTTTTAAGTACTGTGATCGGGTGGTCTTCCACCTCACCGGTAGTGGCACCACCGAAGTAGTCAAGGCCGGATTGCTCGGCAAAACGGAAGCGGCTGAATGTTGAGCCAATCGCGGCGTCGACGGGAACGTTGATTATCAAGGTATTGGTGCCGCCACTTAACAGCGAATCGCTGATGATCTTCTCATTGCTGTCAGCAAAATCACCGTCCTGGTTCCAGTCAATCCACGCGGAAAGATAGCCAGAGCGTGATGCCTGTACAGAGACAATCGCCACCTCACCGGCTTCAAGCGCGGTGACAAAGCCTACACCGTCTTCATCGGCAAGGCCTGCTTTGTTGTCATCAAGTGGGGAAATCAGGCCATCGCCTTCGCTGTCCGGTGCGACAGAACCCAGATAGTAGTCGCTGCCAATTTGGTGGCGTGGGCCGTTAGAGGCCAGCAAAGTCAGATAGCTATCAGGCGCATCACCGAAGTCGATGGTGGAGTCTTCATCAATCACAGGAGCATTGGCACAGCGGCACCGTCGTTCTGGTTAGAGCTTGGGCCATCAGCAAACTTCACGGCGGTTACATCACCATCATCGCCGTAATCGGATAAATCGATGCGGAAGATATCCCCGTCGCTGTTGCGGGAGATGTAGTAGTAGCCGTTCACATCAAAATAGCCTGCACCAAATGTGCCGGTCACACCAATGTTGCCGATGTAAGTGGTGTCGCCGTTATCGGTGCTGAACAGGAACAAATCACCGGTGCGGTTATCGACACCGTACAAACCGCCGTTGCCGGGGTGAAACGCAAAATCCGTCAGGGAGACGGAAGCGGAAGTGGTGATACGTTCAACTACCAAGGTTGCGCTGGGGTCGCTGTCCAGCGGTGTGAGGTCAATTTTGAACAGGCCTTTTCCTTGCCTGTAGAGGTAATAGGTGTGGTCGTAAACGTCACCGACGTAGAAAGTGTGGTCAGTTGGGAGGCCTGTCGTGTTTAACACCTCTGCCTGAAACTCCTGTCCAAGCCTGACAATCTGTTTGTTCGAGGTGTCATAGCCATAGATATACCTGTCCTCGAAATCAAAGCCGACACCGTTGATGTTGGCATTCAGTCCTGTATCAGACTGCAAAAGTGCCGTTTCGCCAGTGACCAGATTAACGCCATAGACCTGTACCGGGCTGGACTGAAAAAGGTAAGCCTTGCTCGGACAAGTATCAAAAGGTGATGCTGTCGCAAATGGCGATGTCAGAGCCAGCGCAAGAGGGATAGCAAAGCGAGACATAGTGCTCTCCTTTCTACTCAGAATGAATTTGCTACTACAAGCACTGTGCCAGTTTTAATTGTATGAAATTAAACGTTTTTTCATTGTGAAAATCAGTTTGGGAGAGCGTTTTTTCTCAGATTGACTGTCAGATGTGGGATTAGAACGTTGGGTTTCTCAATATGAGAAAAATCAGGTGGTGCTGGCGATTGAAATATTAAACAAAGTAAAGAGGGGTGTATTCTCAAAGAAAAACAGAAAATCATTCTTGTTGAAGGCTAATTATCAATGAAGTGGGTAGTCATAAAATCAGGCACATCATTCGAGCGCAGCTTCGGCTGAAAAACGACAAGGAAAAGCACACCTCATGACAAAAACCATTCTTATCACCGGCTCAACTGACGGTATCGGGTTGGCAACGGCAAAGCAGTTGGCAGCGCAAGGTCACAGTATCCTGCTTCATGGCCGCAGTGCAGACAAACTTGAACGTGCCAAATCCGACGTGCAGGACGTGAAGGGTTCAGCCATTGTCGAAACCTATCTCGCGGATCTTTCCAATCTCAAAGAGGTTGAACAACTCGCCGACGCAGTAAAAGCAAAACACGAAACGCTGGATGTACTGATCAATAACGCGGGCATTTTCCGGGTTGCCAATCCGGTCACAGACGACGGTCAGGATGTCCGCTTTGTGGTTAACACCCTTGCGCCTTACCTTTTAACCCACAGGCTTCTGCCGTTGTTAGGCAATGAAGGGCGGGTTGTGAACCTGTCTTCTGCTGCGCAGGCACCAGTCAATATTGCTGCGCTGAAAGGCGAAGTGAACGTTGGCGGTGATTTCTCCGCCTATGCCCAAAGCAAACTGGCACTCACCATGTGGACAGAGCAAATGGCAGAAGAGTTGGGAGCCAATGGCCCGGTACTGGTGGCGATTAACCCCGGCTCCATGCTTGGCAGCAAGATGGTGACGGAAGGATTTGGTGTTGCGGGCGGCGACATCGGTATCGGCGCAGACATTCTTTCCCGGGCAGCATTGAGCGATGAGTTCGCTGATGCCTCAGGTAAATACTTCGACAACGACTCCCAGCGTTTTGCCGCGCCGCATCCATTCGCAGCAGACAAAGGAAATGTGGAAGCTGTTGTAGTGGCAATTAAGTCAATAGTGGCTGTTTAACCTTACCTTTCGGAATATAAATCAGTGCCAGAAACTTGTCCGGCACTGTGTTTTGAGGCACTAAATTTACGCAACCTCTGCCTTTCTCGCTCATGAATCAGACACCTGTAAAAAGTTCTGTTTGAGGATGTCATATCTCTTGTAGGGGTTTGAATTTTGTTGACCTGTGTTTGTACTCTTTTCATACATTGCTTGTAAAAGCGCCTGACAATGGATGTCTCTGAATTTTGCCTGTGAACTAAACGGCAGATTAAAAGGAATTACTATGAAAAGTTGTCTTATCAAACTCGGTACGCTCACTCTGTTGCTCCTGCTTGGAGGGTGTTCGAGCACGCTTAAACCTACCACGCTCAAGGAAGATGGATACTTTGACACAAGCTCCACGCTGAGACCGGAAGGTGTCATCATTGAGCAACCGTTCAAGCCTGAATATCGCAAAATGCTTTATGTGAAGACGGGAGATGAAAAGAACGAACGATACAAAGAGTTTTATCTGACGTCTTTTAAAAACATGAACGCTTTCGACAAGGTGGTTGACCAAAGTGAGCTTGAATCCCTGGTTATTGAACAAGGCCTGACTGACAAGGTTTCTAATATCTCCGACAAGATTGGCCTGCATCATCTACAAAAAGAAATGGGCAGCTTTTTGGTTGTTGAACCCTACGTTGAATGGAATGGGGGCTATGACTATGTTGCAAACCTCAAAGCCTACGATCCCGAGTCTGGCAAGGTAGTGCTCCATATCGAAAAAGAGGCTTTCAACTGGGCGGGACTGGATGACCCACTTTTCTATCCCCTGCTAAACGGGTTTGTTGAGTGGACTCGGGGCGAAAAAATTTCAACCAAGCTGCACCCAACAAGAAGTAATTTGAATTCTGACCGTTTCTACGTCGTGATAAACAAAGAACCCCGAAGTAGCGGGGTTCTTTGTTTGATACCAATGCGTTCGTTTAATCACATTACAAAGCTACACGCTTTCCAGTGCTGAAACCTTGGATTGCTGTTTGCGCTTGATGAAATAGTTCGAGACCACACCGACAATCAGAACCAGACCACAGAATCCGTATACCTGCATGATGGTCGGATCGTTCGAGACAAAGCCCGCGTCCGAAAACATGATGTAAGCGCCAAGTACCATGTAGATGATCACGGCAGAAGCTTCAAAACGGAAAGCCCACGGCGTGACGTCGATGCTCTCATTGACTGGCATCACGTAATCTTCTTTGCGTGGCATAAAGTGGCCAATGACGAACATCAGCGCGGTACATACTACAAACAAAATGGCGAGCTGGTGCAGGAAGTGAATCGGGGTGTCGAACACCAGTTGCATCGCAGCGTAGGAGGAGACAAATACCACCAGCGCAACCTTTGCCGCAACCGCAGGAACCCGTTTAGAAATGTAACCCACGAAGACGATGGTGAAGATAGGCACACTGAAAAAGCCTGCTACCATCTGAAGGTATTGGAACAGACCTTCCGGTGCGTACATGATAAAGGGAGCAATACAGACCGAAATGATGGCAATGACGATACCGAAGATCTGGCCGCCACTGACCAATTCTTCGTCAGACTTTCCTTTGCCAAACAGAGGCTTGTATACGTTCAGCGCAAACAGGGTGGTTGAGCTGTTTAGCACGCCGTTGAAAGTACTCAGGATGGCACCAAACATGACCGCCACGAAAAAGCCGACCAGCGGTTTTGGTAGCACTTCATTCACCAGTCGCGTGTACATGGTGTCCGGGTTGCCTGCATCTGCACCGAACATGTGGAAAGCGATGATGCCGGGAATGATCAGGAACAGGGGTGAAATCACTTTGATCGCACCGGCCAGGATAACGCCTTTCTGACCCTCTTTCAGGTTCTTGGCGCCCAGTGCGCGTTGGATGATGGACTGATCGGTCCCCCAGTAATACAGGTTCACCAACAGCAAACCGGTAAACAGAGTGGAGAATGGCAGGGGATCAGTTTCCTTGCCTACCGATTGCAGCTTTTCAGGTGCGGCGGTTAACAGCACATCCAGCCCGCCCATAAAGCTGCCTGAACCCAGAGCCATTAAGCCAAATACCGGGATCATCAAACCGCCGATGATCAGGCCAACACCGTTGATGGTATCGGCGATGACCACGGCTTTCAGACCACCGTAAATGGCATAGAAAAAGCCGAGCAACCCAATGGTGGCTGAGATAAGTGCTATTGCACTGAATTCAGAAATTCCCAGCAACCCTTTCACATCGAAGATTTCACCCAGTACGACGGCACCGGCATAAAGTGTGGTTGGAAGGATATTGATGACGTATTGGCACAAGAACAACAGCGTCACGAACTTTTTCACCGACATGTCATAACGGCTTTCCAGAAAATCAGGAATGGTGGTGATACCTTGCTTGAGATAGCGCGGTACCAACAACAGCGCAATGATGACTAAGGTGACGCCGGAAGCGACTTCCCAGCCCATTACGCTCATATTGTGGGTGTAAGACTGGGCGCTCATGCCAACAAAGCTGGTGGCACTGAGGTTTGTCAGGATCAGGGAGCTGGCAATGAGGCCACCAGTCAGGCTTCGTCCACCGAGGAAAAAGCCATCCTGAGAGTTGTTTTTGTCGTTTTTGACTTTGTTGTAGGTGAATACCACCACAAAGCCCGTAAAGAGCAAAAATGAAAATAGAACGGTGATCGACATTTTGTTTCCTTACCAAATCAGGCAACAAGCGGTGCCCTTGAGTTGTAGGGTGTCCCTCCAGCGAGTTCTGGAGTGTGTTATCAGGCAAGGGTGGTTGCTCTGACGCTGGAGGGAACGGTTTGGTTTTTATCGTTTTTTCAGGTGAACAATCAGTGCAGATTCCGGGTCGAGTATTGGCAAAGTGACACCGATTTCCTTCAGGTTGTCGCCGCTCAGTGTCAGGGTTTTATCCAGCCATTGGGGGCGTTGCTTCATCAGCTGGAAGCTGGTCTTTGGCATCTCGATAATCTTTACGTCATAGCGGGCGTTTTCTTCGGCACAGCTGACGCGCAGTGGGGCTGGCAACGCGTGGCTGGGCATTGCCAACTGACAGACGGTGATCAACATTTCGTCGCCGTTTTCGACCCCGTAAATGTTCTGGTTCCTGTCGGCGGGATCGATACGGAACGTGCGGCCGGAATGCAGCAAATCGCGGTATTGCTTGTGCAGTTGAATGTAGTGGCAAATGCCTGCTTTTCTTCCGGGCTCTCTTTTACCGGGTCAAGCTCCACGCCCATGTGGCCGCTCAGTGCTGTCACGCCGCGCATATTGATGGCATGGCGACGGTTGGTGGAATGACACTCCGCCGGACCAATGTGAGCGCCCATCACTTCTGGCGGGAAGAAGTAGCTCATGCCGCGCTGGATAGCCTGTCGTTCCAAAGCGTCATTGCAGTCTGATGCCAGAACCGCTGAGTACGTTTAAGAATTTCAAAATCGATACGGCCACCGCCGGACGAGCAGGATTCAATTTCCACATTTGGGTGGGCAGCCTGAAGATCATCCAGCAAACGGTAGAGCGCTTTGGTTTGGCCGTGAACAGCAGCCTGTCCCTGATGCCCCGGCTGAACCAGTTCGCGGTTCATATCCCACTTGAGATAGCCGATGTTGTAGCTGCTCAGCAAATCATTGAGGCGTTCAAAAAGGTAGTTAAAACACTCGCCGTTTTGCAGATCCAACACATACTGCCAGCGGCCGGAAGGTTGATGGTATCCCTGCAAGCCCAGCACCCAGTCTGGATGTTGGCGGTACAGGTTTGAATCCTTGCTGACCATTTCCGGTTCCACCCAAAGACCAAACTCCATGCCCAATTCATTAACGTGGGCAATCACAGGCTCAAGGCCGTTCGGGTACTTGTTGGTGTCCAAATACCAGTCGCCGAGCGCAGCGCGTTCCCCGGTGCGGCCAACAAACCAACCGTCATCAATGATAAAGCGCTCAACGCCCATCTGTGCTGCCTCGGTGGCCATTTGCATGATGTATTCAGGGTTGTGGTCAAAGTAGATCCCTTCCCAAGTATTGAGGTGAACCGGGCGCGGCTTATTGGATGGAAACTTCACGATCTGTGCGCGCACAAAAGCATGGAAGCGTTCTGAAATACCATTCAGACCGGTATTGCTATAGGTGGCATACAGCCAAGGGGATTGATATTCCTCACCGCTTTGCAGGCGTTTCTCGCCGGACAACAGCAGTTCACCGGCCTGGACAAAACGTCGGCCATCACTTCTTACATCGGCGCGTAGCTGGTGGTTACCGCTCCAGCCAAGGTGGAAGCCCCACACTTGACCCAGTTGTTCGCTAAAGCCTGTGTGCCGGCAAACAGGCCGGGGAAGTTTTCGTGTGAGGTACGGCCACGGCGGTTTTCCTGCATAAAACCGCCGTGTTCGAACTTCAGGCGCTGGGTCTGGAACTCGTGACACCAACGCCCGTGAAAGGTCATCAGTTCATGAGCATGGTTTGGGAGAGGCAGGGTCGCCGAGAGTTTGCCCAGACAATATTCGCCTGCCGACAGGTTTTCACTGAGATACGTTTTTGCACCACATCGCTTTCTGCATCCAGTTTTATTTCGATAAACAACTCAAGCTGGGCGACAGGATCCTGCAAAGTAAAGGTGGCGCTGCAATCGTCATGATCTATGGCTGTGATTTCAAACACCGGTGCCCAGTCTTCACCGTGACGGTGACCCTCTATACCCGGCGCATTGAAATGACCGCTTCCTAATTCGGGGCAGAGCGAAAGGGGGACATCCACATCCAGCCGTGCCTGAGAAATAGGGCGTTCCGTCGACAGCATTAAATCCGGGTCGATTTGCGCGATTTTGGCACCCCAGTGGAGGATTTCCGGCACACGATCCACTTTGATGATCAGGCTGTGATTTTTGGATTTCAGGTGAATGATTTTTTGCATATTACATCTCTGTTTTCGTAAACATTAACTCTGTGCGTAATCATGCGTTCAATGCCTCATGAATGGATTTAATAGCCTATAAATGTGATTTAAAGTGGGTTTCAAAATCTGTATTTGTGGTTTGGATCTTCTGTTTTCGGAAACATTTATTGATGTTTTTAAGACATGATTCACGGGAGGGACGGCTTTGTTCTGATAGATTTATCTGCGGACAAAGAGGGAGAGAATAGAGTGGCTGTCACATTCAAAGATGTTGCCCGTTTGGCGGGTGTGTCGACACAAACGGTATCAAGGGTGACAAACGGTGCTGACAATGTGGCCGAGGAAACCCGCAAGCGAGTTAACCATGCGATTAAAAAGCTGGGCTACGTGCCAAACAAAGGGGCACAAATGCTCAGCAGGGCAAAGTCCCGCATTGTCGGTATTGTGTCTCTGGATATCTCCCTGCATGGCGTCGCCTTGATTGCCAATGGTATCCGCAACCAGGCACATGAAATGGACTACGCCACTGCGTTGGCGGTGCTGGCCGATAACACCATTGAAGAATTCAGGGGCGCGATTCGTGAGCTGATCGCCCAGCAAGTGGACGCGATTATTATCAATGCGCCGGTCTCGCGGGAAATGGCTGAAACTCTGATTGATCAGTTCAGTCACCTCACGCTGGTGTTTATTGATGTGCCGGAGGGAACGCCGGTGAATCACATCAGCTGTGACCACCTGGCGGGGGCACGCATGGCGGCATTACATTTGATTGGACTAAACTGCGATGCCTTTATTTGTATTTCCGGACCTGCCGTTTCAACGGCGTCGTCGATTCGCTACAACGAGTGGCAGAATCAAATCAGTCAGCGTGGAATAAAGGAAATTGCCCGCTACGAGGGGGATTGGCAAGCCGCATCGGGCTACAACGCCATCAAGGATGCGCTGCTGAAAGGGCTGCATTTTGATGCTGTGCTGGTCGCCAATGACCAGATGGCGCTGGGTGTGCTGTGTGCATTGTCTGAAGCCGGTATCTGTGTGCCGAAAACGGCGTCTGTCGTCGGCTTTGATGGTATTCAGGACAGCCAGTTTTTCTCACCGCCCCTGACGACCGTAAAACAGGACTTCAATGAGCTGGGCAGACAGGCGGTGATCCTCGCATTAAGCCAGGTGTCGAAGCCCGGACAACCACAAGCCAAAGTCTTGCCCGTCCATTTGGTGGAGCGGCACAGTACTGCGATGAAAAGCGATACCCACTATGACAAGCAGGAAATCCTCTCGCATCTGGAAAATATCCGCCGCTTGTTGCCGTAAAAAGAACCCCGCAATTGCGGGGTTCTTTGTTCCAGTTAATCCATTTTTCTCGATTTGGTGAATACCAAGCCAAGCATAAACAGCAGTGCCAGCACCCAAAGATGGACAAGGTGACCGGCCTGGCTTTGCAGCGTCGCGCCCATCTGGTTGAGTTGGATGGTGGAGAGAATCGCCGGTGTGGATGGCGCAAGCTGTGCCAATGCGTTCATCCAGTCTGGCATTGCGCTCGCAGGCCAGACAAAACCTGAGGTAAACAGCAATGGCATGGAGCTTAACAAGATGATCAGTGTGATGATCTCCGGTCTTTTAATGAAGCGACCAATCAGACTTCCGCAGGCGAAAGTCGCCAGCAAAAACGGCAACATCATCATGGCGAGATTTACCGGATCAGCCAGTCGGTTGATGCCGTTAATCGAGAAGCTCGCACCAAGGTAGTACATCGCCATCACGGTATAGATGCCGAGCAGGATAACACCGCGGGCAACCAAGTTACGGCGACGGGGCGCACTGTCTGCACAGGCCAGCAAGCCGGACGCAATCAGCAGGGTTTGCTGCAGGATCAGGATAAACACCCCCGGCACCACGTAATTGCCGTATCCGGTGGTCGGGTTAAACACAGGCACCAGATTCAGGGTGAACGGCGAATATTGTTTGGCTGCCAGTTCCATTGGGGTGTTGTGCATCATGGCACGGGTGACTTTCACCTGCGCGCCCAAAGTACCGCCTGCGTTCACTACGCCTTCCGCATGGTGCCGTAGGTGAGGAAAAATGAGGCATCACCACCCACAGAAACCACCGGGCTTTTGCCAAGCAATAAATCGCGGTAGAAGTGCTCCGGGATCACCACCACGCCTTCAATGTCGCCTGCCGCAATTTTGCTGCTTGCTTCATGCTCTGCGCCCAATTGCTCTGTAATCGCCAGTTGAGGCGTGGCATTCAGCATGCGCACAAAGGTGCGGCTTTGCTGGCTGTTGTCATGGTCAACCACGGCCACACGCAGTTCACGTGGCAGTTGGTTTTGGTAAGGCAGCGGGTAGAGCAGTGAATAAATCACAATGCCGCCAAACACGGTAAACACCACGGCAGGGTTGGAGAACAGTGCTTTCAATTCTTGGAGAAACAGGTCGCGCCAATTCATGCTGCCACCTCCTGTTTATCGGCTGGAGCTGCAATGCGGCGAAGCTTCAGCGCGACCAAGCCCCAAATCAGGCTAAAAGCAGACAATGCCAGAAATGCGGGCGTTGCATCTTTCAAAGCTGCGCCATAATTGAACTGGCCGATTTGCAGTGTGATGTAATGGCTCACCGGCAGCAGCGCACGCCAGCATTGCGCCAGAAATGGCATATCACTGGCAGGAAAACTCACGCCCATAAAGGCAAATGCGGGCGCGGTAAAACCTGCCACCAGGCTCATGGCGCGGGTGGCGTTGCGTGTGCCCAGATAAAGCAGTGAGCCTACCGCCAAACCTGCCAGCACCATTAACGCCTGCGCTGCAAACACAATCGACCAACTGCCGTTCATCGGCCAACCGAGGGAGAAGTGCATCACGGTTGCGAATACCACGCCAAGCAACCAAAGCGGAACAAACAGGCTGATGATCTTCGCGACCAGCGCTTTAGCAACCGACGGGCGGAACTGTTGCTCAAGGCCAATGCGTTTGTCGGTCAGCGCCATAGAGAGCATGCCGCTGGCGACAATCACGATTTGCCAAAGGGCAGGCACAATCGCTGAAACCAGAAACTGTGCGTAGTTGGTGCCGGTGTTAAACAGTGGCACCAACTGGAAGCGCAATGGCACGGACAAACCTGCCGCCTGCGATGTGACCGTCGTGCCTTTCAGCATCTTGCCCTTGGTTTCGACCATGGCGGCAAAGGTGCTCTGGCTTTGGTTGAGTGCCGCATTAGCCAGTTTGCCGATCAGGATGTATTGGCTGTTGTAAAACGCCGTCACCTCCGGCGATTCGCCGCGCATTGTCGATTTTTCAAAACCCACAGGGATGATCACCGTGCCATAGGTTTTGCCGCTATTCAGCGCAGACGATGCGGCCTCAACATCCTCAAAAGCCTGTGACTGAAGCGTCGGGCTGGCATCGTAGTAACGGATCAACTGACGTGACAGGCTGCTGTTGTCGAGGTCGACCACACCCACAGGCAAGTCACGGCCTGTGCCTGCGGAAAAGATCGCCCACATCAACACAAACAGTGTCAGCGGTAACAGGCCGAGCAGGGCAGTGAGCCAGCGGTCGGTCAGGATCAACCGCCACTCGCTCAATACACCTGCCATCAAAGAGTTCTTCATTGCGATTAACCCTGATTTGGCTGTTCAGTCACCAACACGCTCATGCCTGCGCGAAGCCCTTCAATCGGTGATACCGGACGCGCTTCAATTTCAAACGTGCGCATGTCGTAACCTTGCTGACTGTTGGTTGCACGCCAGGTAGCGAAATCGCCCATCGCCGCCACATGGGTTACTTCAAAACGGTATGCCTTGTCGCCCAGGGCTGGGATGGTCGCATCGAATTCAGCGCCTTTTGCAAACTGGCGCAGCTTGTCTTCGCGAATGTTGAAGACCGCCCACGCATCATTCAGATCAATCACTGTTACCACTGGGAAACCTTGTGGTGCCAATTCGCCTGGATGAAGCAGGATTTGGCTGACTTCGCTTGATACCAGCTGTGGATTTGGGTGTCTTTGGCGTAGGCTTCCACTTCTGCAACCGCACCGGCAGCCATGCGCACTTTTTCCTGAGCCGCACGTTTGGTTTCCGTGCGCGCACCGGCTTTTGCCAGCTCATACATTTGCAGCGCTGCGTTTTCGGTGTATTTCGCTGCCTGCCACTGTATAGGCTTCATCGCGTTTTTGCTCTGCCGCTACACCTTCTTTGTATAAGGCATTCACTCGGTGATAGGTTTTCTCTGCCAGTTGTGCCGCCGCGCGGGCTTTTTGCCACTGGTCACGGGAAGCATTGATTTCCTGCGTGCGTGCGCCGCTTTCAGCTTGCTCTGCCATGGCACTGGCTGCTTCTTCGCCTGCTTTGGCTTGCTCAAGTTTGGCATCCAGTTCTGGGCTATACAGGGTAAAAATCAGGTCGCCCGGCTTCACTTGTTCGCCTTTGTGTACCAGCACTTCATCAATGCGGCCGGCTACTTTGGAAGAAATGCTGTATTGCTGCGCTTCAATCTGACCCTGAAAACGTTCCGGTTGCGGCAGGTAAGCCTGATAGAAACTGTAACCAATCCAACCCAGCACAGCCGCCGCGGGCAAAACCAAAGCCGCAGATTTCAATTTACTCATGTTCGTTACTCCTGTGGTGCGGGTTGAAAGACGTTAAGGGCGGCAGACTGGAATTCTGCAAAGCGGTCGGTTTCGCCGCTGACAGCAAGCAGGCGTGACAGAGAAAGCACGTACTGGTACGCCGCTGCCAGTTGCTGGGTTTTGATGCTGGCGAGGTAAAGCTCGGCATCGACCACATCAAGGGACGTTGACAGCCCTTGCGCGAACGCTTTTCACGCAGATGCAGGTTTTCTTCCGCCAGTGCGATGCTCGAAGACAAGCCTGATACTCTTCCAATGCCTGTCCTGCCTCGCGCCAGGTTTTCTCAACCAGCAGCGACAAGTCCTGCTCCGCCTGCGCGCGCAGATAGTTCACCTGCACCGCGGTACTGTGGGCCGCTTTCACTTTGTCTGAGCGGCCGCCGTTATCAATCAGCGGAATGCTCACGCCGACGCCTACCGCCCAGTCCGGGGTGAGGGATGCAGTCAGCGAGTCACCTTCGTACAGGTTGTAGTTACCGTACAAAAAGACCTGCGGGTAGTATTTGCCTTTTTCCAAATCAACCAGACCATCCGCCTGTTTGCGTTTGGCATCCAGCACTTTCAGGCCTGGGTAAGTCGCCAGCGTCTGATCAAGGAACGGCGACATGGCAGGCACTTTGTCCTGCGTGAACAGGTCACTGCTTGGTTCAACCGGGGTATCGCTTTTCACCAACGTTTGCAGGGCGGCCTGTGCAATTTCCAGATCGCGTTCGGCTTTGCGGCGCTCAGTCTTGGCTTTGTCATAGGAGACCTCGGCCTGCAGGCGTTCAACGCGGGCGATTTGACCCTGAGCTTCCATCTTCTTTGCGTGATCCAGGTGTTTCGCCAGACCTTGCTCTACTTCCACACGGGTTTGTAGCACTTGCTCAGCGAGGACGGTGGCAAAGTAAACCTTGGCCAAGTCTTCGAATTTTGCCTGTTGCGCCATTTGCAGCAGGTAGCTCGCTTCATCCTGTTGCGCATTGGCGATGTCTTCCGCCGCCAGGATGCGACCACCGGTGAAAATCGGCCAGATAGCGCGGATAGAGCTGGTGTAGATGTCGCGATCCGCGAGGGTTGTGGTGGCAATATTGTCGAGATTGCCAAGAATTGCGCCTAGGTTGGGTGGCAGAGAGCCCGCCAGTTGCCCCAGCGCATCACCGCCGTTCATATGGTGCGCCAACTCAGAAGGTTTGAGCTCGACGTTTTTGTCCAGTCGGGTGTAGTTACCGCTTAGGGTGACAGTTGGCAGGTGATGGGCAAACGCCGCATTTTTCATGTGCTCAGCGCGGTCGACATTGGCGCGCTGCGCGGCAATGCTATCGTTGCGCTCTAACACTGCCTGCCATGCTTCGGAGAATGACATGGATTGAGCATTCGCCAGCGGTGACAGCGCCATGGCGCAGCACAGGCTTAGAGCACGCAGTGAGAGTGATTTGTGGGTCTTTTTGATAAACATCCGATTTACCATCAAAAGAGAAGATACGGATATTCTAGAGTTATTGCTCTAATTTGCCAAATGGTAATTTGTACACCGTTTTTTGATGTCTGTGACGATGTTGCTTCAATGCGCGAAAAAAGGTTTTGATTTAACTGTTGAGGTGTTTAGAATTGCGCCCGATCCCGTCCGGGATCCCCTTGCCGTTTAGGTGACCTTACACGAAGTAATCATAGTCAGGTTACGTCGTGGGAATATCGCCCCGATATTCTTAGAGCTGGACTCAATTCTGACCCTCCCAGTCTGTACAGTGGTGATCCCTGTTCCAGACACTGCAAATCTCTCTATCGCGCCTGATGCTTTTTGTGTTGATTTCACCAACATTCTGTTTTTGGCGCACCGTTTTCAAAGGATAACCATGCCTACGAGTAGGATGAGCGAGCGTACGATTCGCTTTTTGATTTTGATGATTTTCCTCGCTGCTGCGATGGAAACCGACATCTATCTTCCGGCATTTCCGGACATGATGGCGGCATTTAATACCGATGAAACCATGATTCAGCGTGTGCTGAGTTTCAATTTCCTGGGTATCTGTCTCGCGTCGCTGATTTATGGCCCGCTGTCGGATGCGATTGGGCGTCGCAAAGTATTAAACATTGGCTATGGCTTCTTTATCGCCGGTAGCCTTGGCTGCGTGTTTGCAGACACCATAGAAATGCTGATTTTCTGGCGCTTCTTGCAAGGGTTCGGCAGTGCAGCCTGTATGATCATCGGCGCTGCGATGGTGTTTGACCTTTATAAAGAGGAAAAAGCGGCGGAAATCGTCTCTGATCTGAATAGCCTTGTGGTCAGCATCATTGCGTTCGCGCCAATGCTGGGCGGCTGGATTAACTACCAGTTGGATACACCTACAACTTTGTGTTTATTGCCGTACTTACCGTCGCGACGGGGCTTATCTGCTTCTTTAAACTGCCGGAATCTCTTCCTGTAGAAAAACGCAAAGCCCTGTCGTTGAAGGGAGTAGGAAGCGATTACCTGACTGTGCTGAAAAACGGTGAGTTTTGGGCCAATGTGCTTATTACCACCGCGATATTCGCAGGTTACATGATCTTCATTTCCAACATGCCGCTGGTATTTGTGAATCACCTTGCGTGGATGTCGCCGTGTTCCCGTTTTATCAGGTCAGCTTGCTGGTGGCATTCGTCATCGCGAGCCTCAATGCCGGGCGTATGATCAAATGGTTTGGTCTCACGCGCATGCGCCGCTTGGGCTTTGGCATGATTGCTCTGGCGGTACTGGTGATGTTCGTGATGCCAACGGCTTGGCAACAAACGCCTATCGTTGTTACCGGCATCATGCTGGGTTACTCGCTGGGGGCAGGTATTTGCATTGGCATTTTCTTCGCACGCTCAATGGAAGCCGTGCCGGATCAAACCGGTGTGAGCGCTTCGCTGGTCACGGCGATTCGCCTGGCGTTGGTGGCACTATTGATTGATATCAGTGGTGGCTTGTTCGATGGCACCATGACATCAGCGATTAATCTGATTGCCGCCTGTACCTTACTGAGCTGTGTTATCTATATCGCGGATGAGCTTCGCGCCAAAAGAAGCCGTAAACTTACCGCTTAAACAACAAGGGCGTGCATTGCACGCCCTTGCCTTATCTGTTCCCGAAATCGCGGTTACGCGATTTTCTCAGCCTGGGACAGACGGTATTGCACCATATCTTCAATGGTCAGCACTGGCATGTTGTGTTTCTTACCGAATGCGACGATTTCCGGTGTTTTTGCCATTGAGCCATCTTCGTTCTGCACTTCGCACAGAACACCCGCAGGGGACAAACCTGCCATTTGCATCAGGTCGATGGTGCCTTCGGTGTGACCACGACGGGTCAATACACCGCCTTTGCGTGCGCGCAGTGGGAACACGTGGCCTGGACGTGCCAGATCAGAAGGCACAGCATTCGGGTTAGACGCCGTTTTGATGGTGGTGACGCGGTCTGCGGCGGAAACGCCAGTCGTCACGCCCACTTTCGCTTCAATGGAAACGGTGAAAGCGGTTTGGTTGGCGCTGTTGTTGTTTGCCACCATAGGTTGCAGTTCAAGGCGATCAGCTTGTTCTTCCGGCAGGCACAGGCAAACAATGCCTGAACATTCACGGATCATCAGCGCCATTTGCTGGGTGGTCAGGTGGTCAACAGAGTAGATGATGTCGCCTTCGTTCTCGCGATCTTCATCATCAAGCAGTAGAACGCCGCGGCCTTCGCGCAGTGCTTCAAGCGCTGCTTCAACGCGTTCAAATGGGGTGCCGAATTCGGCCAACAAAGACGTGTGGGTCTGATTCATGGTAGCTCCTTCAATTAAATACCAGAATCAGGGCATAGATGAGCGCAGACTGCAGGCGCAGCCAGACGCAATACACCAACATACGGCAGGATCGCCGTTTAACCGGTGCATTCTTATCATCCTCTTTCATCCGGACTTTAACCGTCGGCCTTGGCATCTCACCAAGTCTGCTGACCCCAAACCATGTTTGCGCTCGCGGGCTCGTCAATCTTACAAAATGTGTGCTGACATACCGCCGGTGGGGAATTTCGCCCCGCCCTGAGAATAATGTGCTCACTGTGAGCAGCGAAATACTACTGCGTTTTCAATCAAAAAGGGAAGGGGATAGGGTCAAAAAGCGGTTGCGGTTGTTTCGAATGCCCAAACTTTGCGCGGTAGAAAAGGCGAATCTTGCCATTGTGACGAATTGAGAGTATTCCTTCGACCATGATTTAGAAGTCTGAAAACAGTGAATAGAGTTAATGGAAAAAGAACCCAAGGCGCTTAGATTGATTGCGGCGCTGGAAGCTCGAAAGGTATTCTGGCATTGATTGTGGGCTTTACGTTGCATGAGTTGGGTAGTGTCGAAATCCAGAAGCTTTTTGTCGAGCTGGTATCGCACCTGCACCTGAACCCTTCCAGCCAACTGCCGGGCGCGATTTATCACGCCATCCATGAGGTGAATAACAACAATATCACGTTGATCGCCGCAGGCACTGTGCTGTATGCCAGCGTTCGCATGGTGGAAGCCTATGGCCTGTGGCACGCTTTTGCCTGGACCGAATGGTTTGCCATGGCAAGCGGCGCAATTTACTTCCCGTTTGAAATTGACGCGGTGATCACCCGCGGACATTGGTTGGATTGGGCGGCCCTGCTGATCAACCTTGTGGTTGTTGCCTACATGGCCACCCTGATTTTGAACCGCCGTAAGGCGAAGAAGTTGGGGGTTTAGCTTTCAGCGGTCGGCGCAGACTCTGCCTGCGCCGCTTTTTGCTTACTCAGCGTGCGCTGCAACAATTGGGCATAAAGTGGTTTGCCGCCAAGCGCTTGGGCAGTCATGGTTGCGCCAACCGTGGTGATAAGCAAGGGTAGGATCAGCTCGTATTTATGGGTTAGCTCAATCACCAACAGAATTCCCGTCATCGGGGCGCGCACCGTTGCTGCGAATAATGCCCCCATACCCGCCACTGCAAACATGCCTACCGATAATTTCATTTCCGGAAAAAGCACCATACACAAAGCGCCAAACGCAGTGCCAAACAGGGTGCCGAGCGCCAGCATTGGGGCGAATACGCCACCCGGAGCGCCGGAGGAGAAACAGGCCAGCGTCGTCAGGGTGCGCATCAAAAACAGCATCATCAGCAGCGACAAAGAGAACACGCCGTTGACGGAGTCCGGTATTAATTCGACCCCTTCGCCGGTAATTTTGGGAATGATCAGGGTCAGTGCGCCGAAGGTGGCACCCAATATTGCGCCCAGCGCGACATAGCGCTTGGTTTCATGGCGGTGAATGCGCTCGAACTGATCCATCGAAAAAATGACCAAGCGGTTAAACATCACACCAATCCCGCCAAAAATCAGCCCCAGAACAAGAAACAGGGTCAGTGCCTGCAGCGGGACGTCGTCATGTGCGGGCAGGGGGATCATTGCCCCTTGCCCCTGAAAATAGCGATAGGTGATGGTGGCGCAAATGGATGCAATCATCACCGCCTTGATGGATATCAGGTTGTATTTGAACTGTGGGCGCATCTCTTCAACGACGAACATAATGCCCGCCATCGGAGCGTTAAACGCCGCAGCTAAACCTGCCGCCGCACCGGATGCGACAAGGGTGTGACGGCTCTCGTCGTTGTCGAAACGGAAAGTGTCAGACAGCATCCTGCCCACGCTTGCACCCATCTGTACCGACGGGCCTTCCCGGCCGAGTACCAGTCCAGAACCAATCGCGCCAATCCCGCCAAAGAACTTCACCGGAATGACCCGCCACCAACGCACGGGGCGCACGCCATCCAACGCACCTTCAATTTCCGGAATGCCAGAACCTGCGGCTTCCGGTGCAATGCGAATGACCAGGAAAAAACCAAATGCTGCTAGCAAAGTGCTGCTGCCGATCACCAGCAGGATCGTTGAAATATCCAGCCCGGATTTGGCATCCAACAAGGTTTCTCGCTGGTGGATCACCCAGTCAATGGCGATATCGAAAAAGGTACACAGCAACCCGGCTAACAGGCCGACAAATGCCGACAAAATAAGGATATGGAGAGGGCTTCGGTGCACGGCCATAAAACGCCGCATGACACCCGAAGGTGGCTTTCTTTCGGGGAGATCTTGAATCGGCGTTTCTTCGGCAGGTTCGGTTGTCATACGTCTCATTACCGTGCAGGAATTGATGCTACTCAACAGCATAGAGCAGTTGCTGCGTCTGGGTATTCTTCGTAAATGATACAGATGCAAAACAGCAGGTTATGCCATCGAAAGGGGACGGAAAAATAGCGCTGCAAAAATTAGATGTCTAATCAAATTGGATGAAAAATAAATTTGCGGATTTTTTGGCTTGCATCACCAGTTATGTCGCGGTCTGCATTGAAATGTCTTTGTGTCGGAAATGTTTACAGCATTCATCTTGTTTTGACATCGAACGAATAATTTGTAAGTCTATTTTTAATTGAACGTTCAATTAAGAAACATTTACGCTACATTTTTGTTCAATCAAGGAGGGTTGAATGCCAAAAGTAGGAATGCCCGAAATCCGGCGACCACAACTGGTTGCTGCCACCATGTCGGCGATTGACGAAGTCGGTCTTGCCGGTGCCAGCGTGGCCTTGATCAGCCGCAAAGCCGGTGTCTCCGCGGGCATCATTAACCACTACTTTGGCGGCAAACATGGCCTGCTTGAAGAAACCATGCGCTCCGTATTGCGTGAATTGTCGCGCGGTGTGCAGATGAGGCTGAATGTCACACACGCCGATGATGCCAAAGCCCGCATCATGGCGATTGTGGATGGCAACTTCGACCCTAACCAGGTCAACAGTAAAGTCACCAAAACCTGGCTGGCATTCTGGTCTCACGCCATGCATGACCCAGCCCTTTTCAGGTTGCAGCGCGTGAATGAAAAGCGCCTTCTTTCCCACCTTCGCATTGAACTGAAAAACTGATGCCTGCTGAACAGGCGAAATTTGTTGCCCAAGGGATCGCTGCACTGGTTGACGGCATTTGGCTGCGTGGCGCCTGAGGCCAAGCGGCATCGACCCGCAAATGGCAGTGGCAACGATTGAAGATTATCTCGAGCGCCAGCTCTCACCATCCGTCCATATCTAAAAGGCAAAACTAAATGGATATTAAGCAGTTATATATTCACGGAAAGTACGTTAGCGCGACATCCGGGGAGACGTTTCCAACCCTGAACCCAGCGACTGGAGAAACCCTGGCTGAGGTACAGCAAGCCAGTCAGGCTGATGTGGATGCTGCAGTTGCGTCTGCATGGGAAGGCTTTCAGGTTTGGTCAGCCATGAGCGGGGCAGAGCGCCGCACTATTCTGAACCGCGCGGTTGCTATTTTGCGTGAACGCAACGACGAACTGGCCGCGTTGGAAGTGCTGGATACCGGCAAGCCGATGCAGGAAGCCCAGTATGTAGACGTGGTGACCGGTGCAGACGTGATCGAATACTACGCAGGCTTGGCGGTTGCCATTCAGGGTGAGCAACAAAACCTGAGCGAAAACCAGTTCTTTTACACCCGCAAAGAGCCTCTGGGCGTGTGCGCAGGAATTGGCGCGTGGAATTACCCCATCCAGATTGCGATGTGGAAAGCAGGCCCAGCGCTGGCAGCGGGCAATGCCATGGTGTTTAAACCGTCGGAAGAAACACCGCTGACCGCACTGAAACTGGCGGAGATCTTCACCGAAGCAGGCTTGCCAGATGGCGTGTTCAACGTGGTGCAAGGTGATTACCGCGTGGGGCAAATGCTGTCGCGCCATGAAAACATCGTCAAAGTGTCGTTTACCGGTGAGTGCGGTACAGGCAAAAAAGTGATGGCAGATGCTGCAGGCACATTAAAGCCTGTGACTATGGAGCTTGGCGGTAAATCACCCTTGATTGTGTTTGACGATGCCGACATCGATAACGCTGTCTCCGGGGCCATGATCGCCAACTTTTACACCCAGGGTGAAGTTTGTACCCACGGCACCCGCGTGTTTGTTCATGACACTGTTTACGACACCTTTATTGAGAAGCTCAAAGCACGCACTGAAAAGCTGGTGGTGGGTGATCCGACGGATCCTGAAACCCAGATCGGCGCACTGATCTCCAAAGATCATCTTTCAAAAGTGCTGGGCTTTATTGAAGCAGGTAAAGCAAGTGGCGCGACGTTGCTGTGTGGCGGCTATCTGGTGACAGAAGGCGAACTGGCGAAAGGCAACTTTGTTGCGCCAACAGTCTTTGCCGATTGCACCGACGATATGCCACACGTGCAAAACGAAATCTTTGGCCCGGTGATGTCCGTGCTGCGTTTCAGCGACGAGCAAGAAGTAATTTCCCGCGCCAATGAGACAAAATACGGTCTTGCTGCCGGTGTGTTTACGACTAATTTCTCCCGTGCCCATCGCATGATTGCCAAGCTTCAGGCTGGCATTTGCTGGATCAACAACTGGGGCGCATCGCCAGCAGAAATGCCGGTTGGCGGCTACAAGCAATCCGGCATTGGCCGTGAAAACGGACTCCAAACTCTCAACAGCTACACGCAAACCAAGAGTGTTTACGTCGAATTGGGCGATGTAGACAGTCCTTATGCGTAATGGAAATGGGAGTCGCAATGTCTAAGCAAGAGTTTGATTACATCATCATTGGAGCAGGTTCGGCAGGCTGTGTGCTAGCAGATCGCCTGACTGAATCCGGCGAGCACAAGGTGCTGATCCTTGAAGCGGGTGGCACAGACAAAAGCATTTTTATCCAGATGCCAACGGCGCTTTCCTACCCAATGAATACGGAAAAGTACGCCTGGCAATTTGAGACTAAGGAAGAAGCAGGGCTAGATGGCCGTAAGCTTCACTGTCCGCGAGGCAAAGTGCTGGGTGGCAGCTCATCCATCAATGGCATGGTGTATGTGCGCGGTCACGCCTGTGATTTTGATGAATGGGAAGAAAACGGCGCAGCAGGCTGGAATTACCAGAACTGTCTGCCGTATTTCAAACGCGCTGAAACCTGGGTGCGTGGCGCAGACGATTACCGCGGCGGGAATGGCCCGGTTGGTACCTGCAACGGCAATGATATGGCGCTGAATCCGCTGTATCGCGCCTTTATCGACGCAGGTGAACAGGCGGGTTATCCGGTCACTGAAGACTATAACGGCTACCAACAGGAAGGCTTTGGCCCGATGCACATGACGGTAGATGGTGGGGTTCGTGCTTCCACATCCAACGCTTATCTGCGCCGCGCGCTTAAGCGTTCAAACCTCACGCTGATCAAAGGCGTGACGGTGAAAAAGATCCTGATTGAAAACCTGACGGCAACAGGCGTGGTCTACGAAAAAGACGCTCAGCAGTTTGAAGCAAAAGCGCGTAAAGAAGTCATCAGCGCCGCAGGTTCGATTGGGTCACCGCAACTCCTTCAGGTTTCCGGTGTAGGCCCCAAAGCTGTGTTGGAAAAAGCGGGCGTGGAAGTGAAACACGACCTGCCGGGGGTGGGCGAAAACCTGCAAGACCACCTTGAAGTTTACTTCCAGTATTACTGCAAACAGCCGATCACCTTGAACGGCAAACTTGGCCTGATCAGCAAAGGGTTGATCGGTGCGCGCTGGATTTTGTTTAAAGACGGCTTGGGTGCGACCAATCATTTTGAGTCCTGCGCCTTTATCCGCAGCCGCGCCGGGATCAAGTGGCCGAACATTCAATACCACTTCCTGCCTGCGGCGATCCGCTATGACGGAAAATCGGCCGTCAAAGGGCATGGGTTTCAGGTTCACGTTGGGCCCAATAAACCGCAAAGCCGCGGCTATGTGCGCATTACCAGCGCAGATACCAACGACAAACCAGAGATCGTTTTCAACTACATCAGCACCGAGCAGGATAAACAGGACTGGCGCGATTGCATCCGCCTGACCCGAGAAATTCTGGCGCAGGACGCCATGGCCGACTACCGCAATGGCGAAATCCAGCCGGGCGATAACGTCCAAAGCGACGAGCAGATCGATGCCTGGGTAAAGGCCAATGTGGAAAGCGCGTATCACCCGTCCTGTACCTGCAAAATGGGCGCAGATAACGACCCCATGGCGGTGCTGGACAGCGAACTTCACGTGCGCGGCATTGCCAACCTGCGCGTGGTGGATTCCTCCATTTTCCCGACCATTCCCAACGGCAACCTCAATGGCCCCACCATTATGGTGGCAGAACGTGCCGCAGATATGATTCTGGGTAAACCGTTGCAAGCACCTGCCGATGTTGGCGTGTGGATTGACCCAAACTGGGAAACGCAACAGCGACTGAATCCATCTACAAGGAATCAAAAAGCAATCGAAAAAGAGAAAGCGTAAACACGAAATTAAAAATCTGACGGGACGTGATCGCCATGTCCTGCAGCCAAAAAAGAAAGGAAGAGGAAAGCAATCATGGAAACTAAACAGACCAAGCGACTGGCAGGTTTGAGCATCACATTCGCGGCAACTTTGGTAGCAGCACCTGCGATGGCAAACCAGTGCGAAACGGTACGTTTTTCCGATGTAGGCTGGACAGACATTACCGCGACCACGGCGGCGACCACGCTTGTACTGCAAGGTATGGGGTACAAAACAGACATCCAATTGCTGTCTGTCCCTGTTACCTATACCTCGCTGGCAAACGGCGACATCGATGTCTTTCTGGGCAACTGGATGCCGACCATGGAAGCGGATATCGCCAAATATCGCGATGCAGGTACCGTTGAAACCATTCACCGCAACCTTGAAGGCGCGAAATACACCCTGGCTGTGCCGAAATATGCGTTTGAAGGCGGCGTGAAAACTTTTGCCGATATCGCCAAGTTTGAAGACCAACTGAAAGGGCGTATCTACGGTATCGAACCGGGAAACGATGGTAATCGCCTTATTCAGGACATGATCGATTCTGATGCCTTTGGCCTGAAAGGGTTCCAACTGGTGGAATCAAGCGAAGCGGGCATGTTGTCTCAGGTAAAACGCGCCGTTCGCCGTGACCAGTGGATTGTGTTCCTTGGCTGGGCGCCACATCCAATGAACAGCAACTTCGAACTGGCGTATCTGGATGGCGGTGACGAGTACTTCGGCCCTAACTACGGCGGTGCGAATGTGTATACCAACGTTCGCCAGAACTACACCAGCGAATGCCCGAATGTTGGCAAACTGCTGACCAACCTGACGTTCAGCCTGCCGATGGAAAACGAAATCATGGACGGCATTTTGAACGACGGCGTGAAGCCAGATGTGGCAGCAAAAGAGTGGCTGCAAAGCAACCCGGATGCACTAACCGCATGGCTGGATGGTGTGAAAACGGTAGATGGCAAAGACGCCCTGCCAGCAGTGAAAGCTCACCTCAATATCCAGTAAACGCTCTCCGCAGGCAGTAATAGCGGAAGCAGAGGACGGACTGGTGACCAGTCCGTCCACATAGAATGGATTTTGGAGTACACATGAACTGGATAACTGATAATAAAATTCCTCTCGGCGACTACATGGAAACCGTCGTTGATTGGCTGACAGACAACGCGGCAGGCTTTTTCGATGCTGTTTCAATCTCACTGGAATGGCTGATCCTCTCCCTTGTTGACCTGATGCAATGGTTCCCCCATTTGTGCCGATTGCACTGACGGCGGGCATTGCCTGGCTTTTGCACCGAAGCATCTCGCTGGTGGTTTTTGTGGTCACTGCTTTGTTGCTGATTTTGAATCTGGGCTACTGGACGGAGATGATTGAAACCTTCGTATTGGTGCTAACAGCGACCACTTTGTCGGTTTTGATTGGCGTGCCGATGGGCATTCTTGCGGCGCACAGGCCGTGGCTTTATACCTTTATGCGTCCGGTGCTCGACCTGATGCAAACCATCCCGACCTTTGTTTACCTTATTCCCACGCTGGTGCTGTTTGGGCTGGGCGTGGTGCCGGGACTGATTTCGACCATTATTTTCGCGATTGCTGCGCCCATCCGCTTGACGTATCTCGCATTCGCAGCGTACCGGAAGAGCTGATTGAAGCGGGCAAAGCCTTCGGCGCAACCCCAAGCAAACTGCTGTTCAAAGTGGAATTGCCCGCGGCCATGCCAAACATCATGGCGGGCATTACCCAGTGCATCATGCTGTCACTTTCTATGGTGGTGATTGCCGCGCTGGTAGGGGCTGATGGCCTTGGCAAACCCGTTATCCGCGCTCTGAACACCGTTAACATTTCCCAGGGCTTTGAGGCCGGACTGGCGATTGTATTGGTCGCTATCATTTTGGATCGCCTCTGTAAGGCACCAGCATCACAAGGAAAAGAGGGCTAATAGATGAAAGCAGTATCGATTGAAAACCTCGACGTGATTTTTGGCTATGGTCTGGATAAAGCCGTCGCCATGCTGGATGAAGCAAAAGCCGTCAGGAAATTCAGGAAGAGACCGGCAATGTGGTCGGCGTCAGCAACGCCAGCATTTCGGTAGAGCAGGGGGAAATCTGCGTGCTGATGGGATTATCCGGCTCAGGTAAATCCAGCCTATTACGCGCTGTTAACGGTCTTAACCCCATCACCCGCGGCTCACTGAAAATCTGTGACGACGGCAAGCTGGTAGAAATGAACGGTATTGATGAAACTACCTTGCGCCACATCCGCTCGCACCGCGTGTCTATGGTGTTCCAGAAATTCGCTCTGATGCCTTGGTTGAGTGTGGTCGATAACGTTGCTTTCGGCCTAGAAATGCAAGGTGTTGGCAAAGCAGAACGCCGCCAACGGGCGATGGAAAAGCTGGATATGGTTGGCCTGAGCGAGTGGCATGACAAGCTGCCGCACGAGCTTTCTGGCGGTATGCAGCAACGTGTTGGTTTGGCACGTGCGTTTTGTATGGACAGCGACATCCTGTTGATGGACGAACCTTTCTCGGCACTTGACCCGCTTATCCGAAACCAGCTTCAGGACGAGTTGTTAGAACTTCAACGCAAGCTCAATAAAACCATCCTGTTCGTCAGCCATGATTTGGATGAAGCGCTGAAGATAGGCACCAACATCGCCATTATGGAATCCGGCAAGATCATCCAGCACGGCAAACCGGAAGACATCGTTCTACGCCCTGAAACCCAATACGTCGAAGACTTTGTCGCCCATACCAATCCACTGAATGTGCTGCGCGGCCGTTCGCTGATGACATCGCTCAGCGACCTCGAAAAAGAGGACAACGCGCTGGTGCTCAACAAGCACGAAAACACCAAACTGATTGTCGATGACAATGGCGAACTGCAAGGTGCCATGCGAGGCGCGCAAGCGCTGGAGATTATCCAGTGGCAGGAAAAAGGGGAGATCTCATCGCTGTCGAAAGATGCAGTGGTAATGGCGAATGCAGATATCTCAATGCGCAACGCACTGGAAATCCGCTATCAAACCGGATTGCCGCTGTTGCTCACCGATAATGAAAAAGTGGTGGGCGTGCTGTCAGATAGTGATTTTTATCATGCGCTGCTAGGGAAGCATTTCTCGCATGCGGCTTGATGGGAAAGTGCTCTTGGTTCTTCCCCCTTTTTAAGGGGGGAGTTAGAAGGGGGTTTTTGGCTCTTTGTGCTTCGGTTGCACGTAGACGACTTTGTTGTTCGAGAGCTTTGGCTGCTGACGCAGCCAAAAGAAGACTATCGCCTATTGACCGGAGAAGAGCTCATATGTGTTAGCCCTCTGACTTTGAAGTTTTTTCTAACAGCTCATCAATATATTCACTTGGAAGTGAATTTTCTAGATGTTTGAAAAGTTTATCTTGATGTAACGTTGCAATGAAATCTAACAAATATTCTATCGTTACGATTTTTTTCCTGCATTTTTCGGCTGAAACATCTGGTATGACCCTACCGTGCAATGCTCCATTTCTTTCATCATACAATTCAGAACAGAAGTAATTTATAAACTCAGAGTCTAAATCACTAGAAAGATCCGTTTCAGACACAATCTGACGTATCTTAGGCTTTTTGATAAGCTTTTCCGAACCTTTAACTATCGCATCTGACTCCGAATTGAATATGCTTCCACCGGTCCTTTGAACATAATTGGCAATATCCCATAACAATCCTTCTATCATCGGAAGAGCTGCGTATACGCATAGTGAAAAATGTCCCGCTTTATAAGCGGCGACAATCTCTCGCAACACTTGTTTTCGCTGGTTATCGAACCCACCAAAAGCATGCTGCACAACTAAACTGTCAACAAGCTCTAAAAAAGTATCGAACCCTTCTTTATAGTTGTACTTATCAGAAACATAGTGAGATACGTCGGTACCACATTCAAACTCTTCAACTACGTCATAAAGGGTTGCGACGGACATCTTCCGCACTGCCCATTTCATGGGAAACCTTAACCACACATCTCTACCGAATAAACGATTTAGTGATAGCCGTGCTGGGTTGCATATTAGGTATGCGATGTTATTAGTAGGATACTCACCACTCAACTTAGTAGTAATTAAACTAATATCGGCATTAAAAGAAGTATTTTTAATTTGCTCGCTTGCCGATAGTAGTTCTTCATGCTGACGCTTTAATTTAATGTTATTTGGCTTAGATGACTCGCTTTCAAACAGCTTCTTCGCATCAGAGTCTTTCCCCTGTGAAATCATGTATTCATAGCTAGATGCTTTTTTCCTCAGAATTTTTTATTCTTAGCGACTTTAATTCCGAACAGATTACTTCTAATTCAATACTTATATTCTTCTCTAGAAGATAGCCCAATTGAGGACTGACGACACCTTCTACAATTGCGTTTTCAATTAATCTCACAACTTGCTGAAACTCAGCGTTAGAACTGACTTTACTAATGGCTTCATCGCTAACCATGAGTAAATAATAACCAACTTGGAAAAGCCGATTTAAATCATCAGAATGAAGCTGATTAATTAACCTCTTTTTTCTCTGTTCACCTAGAAACAGACTCAACTGCTAATGGGGACAGACACTATAAGAAAAGCACAAATCTGTCATTTTCATCATTTCGAAACCCCGTTCTAACTCTCGGTAATCTGAGCTGAAATCAGTTCGCGGCCACGCTACTTTCAAATCATTGTGAATCTTCATACATGACGGTAAACATAATGACTAAAGCACGTTCATCACTTATTTCCATTGACGCCACGCCTTATTATC
>BAXE01000014.1 GCA_001310415.1 Enterovibrio sp. JCM 19048
TGCGATAAAGCACCTTAACCACGTGCCAACCGAACTTGGTTTTTACCAGGTGTGGGGTGAGAATCTCGCCGGTAAAGCAGATTTTGTCGAACTGAGGCACCATCTGGCCACGTCGGAACTCGCCCAGATCCCCACCGCGTTTACCTGAAGGACAGGTTGAGTATTTCTTTGCGAGGGTCTGGAACTTCGCGCCTTTCTTTAGTTGAGCGATGATGTCATCAGCTTGCTCTTTATGCTTCACCAAAATGTGAAGAGCATGTGCTGTGTTCGCCATGGTGCCACCTTGTAATCTGCGTATTTCAAAAGAGGCGGGATTATAGCCACGCTATTTAGATTGTGGAAGCTCAGAAAGCGGTAACCAGTTTACTTCTACCCCTGCCTGCTTAAACATGTCTGCGCTGACTTTGATTTTCTCTCCCCAACGGGAAAGGAAATCTTCACTCTGCTCTGGGCAATGTACATGGCTGATGCCAGTTTGAATGATTTTTGCCGCGCAATTCGGACATGGGAAATGAGTTACCCAGATTTCGCAGTCTGCCAAATCACGCTTTGCAAACAAAATAGCATTCTCTTCCGCATGCAGGGTTTTCAGCAGCTTCATTTCACGATCATCGGTATCAGCACTGTCTGAAATGCCGTGCGGGTAACCATTGAAGCCGACAGAAACAATACGGTTGCCTTTAGTGATCACCGCACCAACTTGCGTTGAAGGGTCTTTACTCCACGAACCAACCAGTTCGGCCATTTGATAAAAACGTACTGCCCACTTAGAGATCATCGCTATTCCATTCAGTTCTGTTTCAAGTTGGCTTATTTTGCAGAACTCCCGGAATTTGCTCAACAAAAAAGCGGCGTTAAAGCCGCTTTTCACGTGTGGTAAAGCCTAATTATTGCGTCTTAGGAGAAAGAACCGCTGTTCCAGGTCAAATGCACCACAATAGACGCCACATAACCGAGCAGAATGACCGGTGTCCATTTTAGGTGACCGAAGAAGGTGTATTGCCCCCTCGCCTGTCCCATCAGCGCCACGCCCGCCGCCGAACCCAATGACAACAAACTGCCGCCTACACCGGCTGTCAACGTCACCAGCAGCCAGTTACCCAGCGACATGTCTGGCTGCATGGTCAGCACCGCAAACATCACAGGGATGTTATCGACCACAGCAGAAAGTAGGCCCACGACAATGTTTGCCCAGATAGGATCCCACTGGATGTACATGACGTTTGAAATCAGTGACAGGTATCCAATTAAGCTCAGTCCGCCAACGCACATGACAACGCCGTAGAAAAACAGCAAGGTGTCCCACTCCGCGTGGGATACGCGGCGAAATACATCAAATGGCACCACAGAACCCAACCGTTTCAGAGCGGCTTCATCGTGCTTGGCAAGCGCCATGGCACGTTTCTTCTCGAGTGACCTTGGCAAAGTTCTGCGCAGGAAAAACCCGAAAAACTGAAGGTAAGCAAGGCCCATCATCATGCCAATAACCGGTGGGAAGTGAACGAATCCGTGAAACCCTACCGCGGTAAGAATGGTCAGCAGAAAAAGTAACACGATACGTTTTGCACCGCGCTTTACCTCTACAAACTCATGCACGACTTCCGGTTTTTCCTTTGGAATGAACAGGGACATGATGAAAGCAGGAAGTGCAAAATTAATCACGGAAGGAATGAACAACTCACCGAATTGGCTGAATGATACCAGCCCCGCCTGCCAAACCATCAAGGTTGTAATATCACCAAACGGGCTGAACGCGCCGCCCGCATTAGCGGCAACAACAATATTGATACAGGCGAGATTGATAAACTTGGTGTTGTCACCGCCAATCTTGAGCACGACGGTACACATCAGCAGTGCGGTGGTTAGGTTATCGGCCACAGGGGAAATAAAGAATGAGAGAAGGCCGGTGATCCAAAACAGTTGACGAAGATCATAACCTTTCCCGACGATCCACGCCTTCAGACCATCGAACAATCTTCGTTCTTCCATTGCAGAGATATACGTCATTGCCACCAGCAGGAAAAGCATTAACTCTGCGTATTCCAGTAAGTTATGTTCTATCGCACTTTTGGCGATTTCAACTTCACCGGCATTGGTGTAAACATACCCAAGCATTAGCCAAATAAGGCCTGCAGCTAGAAGTACAGGTTTGGATTTTCTCAGGTGGAGTTGCTCTTCGAGCATGACCAGCGTGTACGCTGCTGCAAATATAATCAGGGAGATATAACCGACTGCAGAATGGGTAAGATCCAGCTGTCCCCCTTCTGTGACGGTGGCGAATGCACTGCCCGAAAAGAGCATTGCGAACGCTATTAAACACTTCATCCTTGTGCCTCCAAGCGATATAAATAGAATTTTCGCGAGGCGCAGTCACAGGGAGCAAGCGCGTATCCCACCACTCAACTCAACCATGTTCAGCCCCTCAAACAGCCTTTCTCTGTACACATAAGCATTATTGGTATCAGTGATGTGTTAAATACAGAGGATGCCATGCGCAATAATAGATGCTGACTAAGACGATTGCAGAGTCCTTTATTGGCTTTTCTGGGATGTTCCACAAACCTGATTTTAAACTCAGATCTTTGTGTTTCATCATTGGTAATTGGGAGATGGGTCTTTCATTTTGATGGCAAAAAATGCTATTGCAGCTCAAAAAGCCATCAAACCAAATGCGTGTTTTACACTGTAAAAACGACAATCCTGTCATCCAGTTCAAACTTTCTTACAAAAAGCATATCCAACAAGTGTAAATGGATTGTGACGCAGCATTCACTGCTTTATAACTTCTAATAAGCACTACCATCCAACAATTGACAGATAACCAGAATTCGACGTTCGTAGGTTAAATTTCACCCGCATTGCGGGAAGTAATTAAAAGTTTAATTTATTCATGCAGTTAACCTGATTATCAGTATACAAACCGGATCGCAGGCTTACGACATACTCTTAATTCACAACATTAGTGACTGATTTTGCGCTGATTTTTGGATATAACAGTGGATTAACACTAGGCGAAACATTCAGATATAACGTCTGATAGCCACACATCAGGGAGAATGATATGAAAGTGTCCAAACTAATTCTTTCGGCTTGCTGTGCCGCAACGCTCTTCAGCACCCCTTTTACAGCTTCTGCCGAAACCGCGACCGTTGCGGTATCCCAGATCGTTGAGCATCCAGCTCTGGACGCTACCCGCCAAGGTCTGCTCGATGGTCTGAAAGAAAAAGGCTATGAAGAAGGTAAAAACCTTAACTTCACCTATCAAACCGCACAGGGTAATCCAGCTATTGCCGTCCAAATCGCCCGTCAGTTTGTCGGCGAAAAACCCGATGTATTGGTTGGTATTGCGACCCCTTCTGCTCAAGCATTGGTCGCTGCAACCAAATCAATTCCGGTGGTCTTTACCGCGGTGACTGATCCTGTTGGCGCAAAACTTATCAAAGATATGGATAAGCCAAGCGCGAATGTGACTGGTCTGTCTGACCTCTCCCCGGTTGCACAACACGTTGCGCTGGCAAAAGAACTGTTGCCAGAAATGACCGCGATCGGCGTTGTTTACAACCCGGGTGAAGCCAATGCAGTCGCGCTGGTTGAGTTGCTGCGCGAAGCGGCGAAAAACCAAGGCCTCAAAGTGGTAGAAGGTACAGCGCTGAAAAGTGCCGATGTACAGTCAGCAGCCCAAATCGTCGCTTCCCAGGCTGATGCTATCTATGCGCCAACCGATAACACTGTTGCAAGTGCTATCGATGCGCTGGTAGGTGCTGCGAATCAGGCGAAAAACCGGTGATTGGCGGCGCAACTTCTTACATTCCAAACGGCGCTGTCGCTGCACTGGGCTTTGATTACTACCAAATCGGCGTACAAACTGCTGATTACGTTGCAGCACTGCTGGAAGGTACAGAAGTGGCTTCTCTACCAGCAAAAGTGGCCGTGGGCTCTGACCTTGCGATTAACCTGAAAGCCGCACAAAAACTCGGTATTGAAGTACCTCAATCACTTCTTGACCGTGCAACAACCATAGAAAAATAAAACTGTCAGGAGCAGTACATGACCTCAATTGCCTTTTTTGGCACTCTGGAAGTAGGTCTGGTTTATGGCCTGGTTGCACTGGGCGTATATCTGACTTTCCGGGTTCTTGATTTTCCGGATTTGACCGTAGACGGCAGTTTTCCAATGGGCGCTGCCGTCGCCGCGACACTGATTGTTGCGGGTGTAGATCCTTGGATTTCAACTTTTGCCGCTATTTTTGCTGGCGCAGCAACGGGTTTGATCACCGCATTCCTTACCGTGAAATGCGGCATCCTGAATCTGCTTGCCAGTATCCTTACCATGATTGCGGCGTTTTCTATCAACATTCGTATTATGGGACGCCCAAACATCGCACTGCTGGGTGTAGACACCATTTTGACGCCATTTGAGAACATGGGTATCGACCCTGTCTATGCGCGTCCTTTGGTGGTCTTCATTCTGGTTGTGTTAAGTGCATTTTTCGTCATTCGCCTTCTTGCCAGTGACTTTGGCCTTGGCCTTCGCGCTACCGGCGTGAATGCCCGCATGGTTAAAGCACAAGGGGCAAGCACAGCGTTTTATACCTATTTTGGCCTTGCGCTCTCCAATGGCTTTGTCGGATTTTCCGGCGCCTGTTTGCACAAACCAACAGCTTTGCAGACGTCACCTCTGGTGTCGGCACCATTGTTGTTGGTCTAGCTGCAGTTATTTTGGGCCAGACACTGCTACCAGGCAGAAAGGTCTGGGTTGCTGTCGTGGCCGTTATCCTTGGTTCAGTGCTTTACCGCCTTGCGGTGGCATTTGCCCTTAGCTCCGGCATGTTTGGCCTTGAAGCATCGGATTTGAACCTAGTAACAGCCCTTCTGGTCGCACTTGCACTGATAGCGCCGAAAGCGCGTCAGCAATACCAGAAGAAAAAGCGAATTAAGCAGGCGGAGGTGACCAAATGATCGAACTGAAAGATATTCAGGTCACCTTTAACCCTGGCACCGTACTGGAAAACCGCGCTATCCGGGGCATTTCACTTGAAGTACCCGAGCACCAGTTCCTGACCATCATCGGCTCAAACGGGGCGGGTAAATCTACCTGCTTGGCGCGATCAGTGGTGAGACGCCAATGATTGGTGGCAAGGTGGTGATAGATGGTATTGACGTTACCCGCCAGCAGGTCCACCAACGCGCCAGCCTCGCTGCACGTGTGTTTCAGGACCCGCTTGCCGGTACCTGTGCCTCTTTAACCATTGAAGAGAACCTTGCACTGGCGTTTAAGCGCGGTTCAATGCGCGGTTGGAGTCTGGCACTTTCCAGCAAACGCCGTGAAATTTTTAAAGAGCGTATTTCCATTCTGGGTTTGGGATTAGAAGACCGTCTCAGCGACAGCATAGGCTTGCTTTCTGGTGGTCAAAGACAAGCGGTAAGCCTGGTGATGGCAACGCTTTCAGACAGTAAGCTGCTTTTGCTGGACGAACACACCGCCGCACTCGACCCTCGCATGGCCGCGTTTGTGATCGATTTGACCAAGCGAGTCATCACTGAATTTGGCCTAACCGCTCTGATGGTCACTCACTCGATGAAAGATGCCCTCGCCTGCGGTGACCGTACTGTGATGCTTCACCAAGGCGAGATCGTTTTGGATGTTGCGGGTGAACAACGTGCCAATATGGGCGTTCCACAGCTGTTGGAAATGTTCAGTAAGGTTCGAGGTGAAGAGTTGGCTGACGACAGCTTGCTTTTGAGTTAACCAACCCAGGTTAAATCAGGCGGCAGATATTGCCGCCTTTCTTTTTTCCGCAATATCACTCTTTCTACAAGTGCCCACAGCCAGAACACGTTATGGTGAATAAGGTTGAGGATTAAACAAAAGGAAGGATGCCTTCATGGTTAGCGTCGAGTTTTTAATCACTTCACTGGTCGTGGTGCTGATACCAGGAACAGGTGTGCTTTATACCGTGTCGACTGGGCTGTTTCTCGGCTCACGCGCCACAGTATGGGCGTCGTTAGGCTGTACCTTCGGCATAGTGCTTCCATGCTCGCCAGTATCACCGGCCTTGCATTATCCTTCATACCAGTGCCATTGCCTTTCAGGTTGTTAAATACGCAGGTGTGGCATATTTGCTCTATCTTGCTTGGACGATGTGGCGCTCAAGCAGTGCGCTGTCTTTGAATGAAGAAAAAGAGCCTATGAGCATGATGAGCGTTGCGGTTAAAGGCTGCCTGATGAATGTACTGAACCCTAAGTTGACCATCTTCTTTATGGCATTTCTTCCGCAATTTGTGCCAGCCCACGCTGCATCCCCAACCTCCAACATGCTATTGCTGGGCAGCATTTTTATGGCAATGACGTTTGTCGTGTTTCTTATCTACGGTGCCCTGGCAGCCATAGTGCGTGACCATGTTATCAATTCCGAACGATTGACCGTGGGATTGCAAAAGCTCTTCGCAGGAAGTTTCGCAGCATTAGGTTTAAAACTGGCGCTATCAGATCGCAGCAACTGACCTAAAAGAAAAAGCCCCGGAAATTCCGGGGCTTAACACTTACTTTCAGTTAAAACCTTTTCAACAACCGCCCCATCAGTGAGGGGTGATAATCCCAGACATGGTCAAACATGCTCATCAGTTTTGGGTTGCCGTATTTTGACAGGTTAACGGCATGAAACCGGTTGTGCTGTGCTTTCAGGGCTTCCACTTTATCCTGTACATCTTTGGGTTGTTCAGGCGCGATAAAGTCTGAAATCACGACCAAATCTGCATTGCGGTATTTGTCCGTACCCATCAGATCAATGGAGTGTTGCAGCACTGGCGCTAAATCTGTCCCACCATGGAAAGAATATGACAAGAAATTCAGTGCTTCTTTCAGTCCGTCTTCACCTGTCAGTTCATAAGTAATGTGATCCGTCGAAAAGATCATTACTGAACAATCACGATCTTCTTTGATGGCGATTTGCATCAAGCATAGGCCATGGCTTTGGCGCACTGCTCTGGAAAACCGTTCATGGATCCAGACGCATCAACACAGATCAGGAATGGCCCTTTTTCCACATCCACCTGTTTGCAGGCAGGTTTAAAGGCTTTTACCTTTCTTAGAGAGCGCTGCATGCCTTGCATTCGGTAGGTCAACAGGCGTTTATCTGCGAAATGCTTGTAGAAAAGGATCTCGAGTGCAGGCTCAGCGAGATAAATGGTTTCGTTTGGGACGATGCGTTCCAGGTTATCGCTTTGGTGTACGCCAACAATGTCGTCTGCCACATTATCCGCAGGCTCTTCCACCAGCTTAAGCTCTTCTGCTGGCGAGCGGTGCAGTGAAGGGTCATCCACTTCATTCGCCATGCGTCCCAGTTGCTGCGCAATATCCTGTAGATCGCTGTTATCCTGCAAGAACGCCACAAATTTTTTCAACAGCTCTATGTCTGTCTGGGTGACTTTTGAAGCCGCTAAATCCCAAAGGCGCCCCACTTTTTCTATCGAGCCGCTCTCTTGCACATTTTCCAGCGTCTTATAAGTTTCGATGCGCTGGTAGAGTTCAGAGAGCAGCTTCTCTTTGTGGGTCTCTAGTTCTTTTTCCTGAACATCTTTGATTGTTGCCGCCAGATGTTCATACCATTTGTTGCAAAAATACGCCTGAAACATGGGTGTTTCTTTGGCGACATTCTTTTCCAACATCCGGCGGGCTTCAAGGTAAAACGAAGAACGTCCTTCCAGCTGTTTGATGATACTTTTCGCTTGCTGGTAGAAGTCATGCTGCGAGAGGTTTACTGCATCCTGATAGAGCTGAATTTCCTGTTTCAGTTCTTCAGTAATGCAATCATTGCTCAAACGACGTTTTACTGAATGACGCCATTTCCTGATGTGACGGCGCACAGCACTTTTCGCTGTCGGGCTGGCTTCTGTCATCATCAGCAGTTGTGGCTTCGCCATCACTTCTGTGACGGCGTGTTCCAGCATGCCAGTCTCTGCCAGCATCATCCAAGTTGAAGGCTTTCAGGCTCAGCATCTGCCTCCTTACGCAAAATATTCCGACAGCATCCGCACGCGGAATGCACTTTTTTCGAATTTCACCGCCTGTCGCTGCAGCGCTTCCTCTGCATCGGTAATGCTGGTGGCGAGCAACTCCAACAGCTCTGAATTGGCAAAGTGGTGAGGCAAAGCCGCACTGAGTTGGGTATGTCCAAGTCGGAGCAGATGTTTCGCTTCATCAATTTTGGCAATAGCCGATTCGTTACGTGCTTGCCACTGTTCGAATGCCGCCGCATCGTTGTCGTCCACGCCTGCGATAGCAACGGCAACCGGCCGGTTGGCAATGTCTTTGATCATCAGGCCACGCTCACTGTCGATGTCAAAACGGAGCATGCAAAGGTTAGGGTTTTTGTTGACGTAACCGTAGACTTCACAAGCACCGTTTTTGATTTTCTTCTCAAACTCACCGGCTTCAACGTAAACCCAACGGCTGTCGCCTTTTTCCTTCTCCGAAACGGAAGGATTCGCATCAAGCATGACGAACTTGATCAAGTTCTTTGCCATATTGACGGAGTGGCGTCTTGCACGGCTTAAATCCACAAAATACTTTTCTTTGCGCATCGACACTTCGGTTTCCACCTTGTGTCCAAGCGCTGACTGGATCTCTTGCACCAACTCACGACTGTCTTCATTGGCTTCGTTAGCCAGCAACAGCGCCTCATCCTGATTGAAACAAACGCTCTGAGCAAAGTTGCGCATCACGTCTGTCACCACATTGCGCGATTCTGGGCTGTGCCACAGACACTCTTGCAGCAAGAGAAGATCAACCGGATTCACTTCGTTCCGGCCATTGAAAAATGCACTCGCTTTGAGAAGACGGACAGCTTTCTTCCAGCGACGGTCAGAGATATAAAGCTCATCCGCCGGGAAGTTGTTGCCATCTTTCTCGGCTTCGCGCTCAAGCATCATTTTCAGTGCGTAGATTTTCTCGAAGACAGTGTCAGGCAAGGCAACATGCTCGATTTGCTGCTGCCACTGGCTGTATTCATGGGCTTTGATGGCAATATCACTGCCGATGGTGATTTCACCTTCTTTCCCTTCGCCCATTAACAGGCGGCGGAAGTTACCTTTTTCCTGGATACGGTTGACGAAGATACGAACCAGCATGCGGTCATACAGCGCATCCAGACCGCTGTCGGGCTCAGGGAGTTCATTGGACGCGGTAACCAATAGACGCATGGGTACCGGCAGGACTTCGCTGCCATTTCGGAACACACGCTCATTCACCACGGTCAACAAGGTATTGAGAATCGCAGGGCCTGCTTTCCAGATTTCATCCAGAAACACCACATCAGCGGTAGGCAAGTAACCCTCGGTAAGGCGCACGTATTTTCCGTTGTCTTTGAGTTCCTGAATGGAAAGCGGTCCAAACACCTCTTCAGGTGTGGAAAAGCGGGTCATCAGGTATTCAAAGAATTGGCTGTCATCAAACGCCTTAATTAGACGTTTGGCGATATAACTTTTAGCTATCCCCGGAGGCCCCAGCAGGAATACGCTTTCTCCGCTTAACGCAGCAAGCAGGCAAAGACGAATAGCATTCTCTCTTTCGTACACACCATGAGAGAGCGCTTTTACTAATTTCTGGATTCGCTCGGGCAAGAGAACATTGTTTGTGGTCATAGCAATTTGATTCGTCACGTTGCTGCTCCATCCTGATCAATCAACAACATGAAACCAGTCATAACACATTGTTAATATTTTGTAACCGTTAATATTTGCTTACACCTGTATACCACTCTATCTTTGATCTCATCCACCCTTAAATCTTAGTTTGCGAAAATGCTGAGCAACAAATAACCCGTTTAACTTTCACGAATTCCAGCCATTCCTTTGTAAAAACAGATGTAAAAAAGCCCCTTTCGGGGCTGGCTTGGCGTGGTAAATCGTTTAGCTTTTGACTATCGGCAGGGCTTCGTCACTGCCCCATTCACTCCAGGAACCGTCATAAACCGTCACTACACGGTTAAGTGCGTGTTCTGCCGCAAACGCCAACATACACGCTGTCACCCCGGACCCACATGAAGCGACATTCTGTTTTTCCGCGGACAGTGCGGGAGAAACCAGCGCCTTTAGGTCTTCCGTTGATTTGAACTTCCCATCAGACAGCAAAGTGGGAAACGGCAGGTTTTGCGCGCCGGGCATGTGTCCGCTTCGAACACCTGGGCGAGGCTCTGCAACAGCGCCGGCAAAACGGTCTGCCGGTCTGACATCGACCACATTGACACTGCCGTCGTTGATGCCCGTCAGCAGTGCGTTTCGGTCGATGATTCTCTCTGCCACCAGCGAAGCGTTGTAGTCGCTTTTCTCGGGAGTAACTGGCTGATGCGTTTCAATGTCAAATCCAATTGCTTCCCAAGCAGCAGACCGCCGTCCAATAGCGCGACCTGTTTGTGTCCCATCGCTTTGAACATCCACCAAACACGGGGCGCTGAAAAAATACCGGCACTGTCGTAAACGACAACAACATCTTCGTTGGTGATACCCAGAGCGCTTACTGCCTGCTCAAACTGGGATGCCGAAGGCATCATATGTGGTAACGGTGAAGAGCGGTCGCAGATTTCGCCGTCAAAATCGAAGAACACCGCTCCGGGAATACGTTTCCCGAACCACTCGTCTTTTCCATCCCGGCCACTGCCCGGCATGAACCAACTGGCATCAATCACCTTCAGTTTTTCTTCACCAAGGTTATTGTTTAACCACTCAGCGCTAACTAACACCTCATTTATCTGTTTCAAGTCACTCTCCATTGATTGAGACATCGTTTTAGAACCGGGATTACGGTAGCATTGCCGCGTATTAAAACTGCCAATTAGAATAACAAGGTATCTATGCTATTTCGCAGAATTTTTGGTATCGCCCTGGCTTCGATACCGCTTTTCAGTGGCACCGCTCATGCGGCCTCTCTTTCTTTGTCTATCGATAACGACGGCGTTCTGGGAACAGATCGCGAGTACACCAGCGGTTTGTTTGCAAGATGGTCTTCTGATCCATCAACCATCGGATATAGCGTCGAAATCGGCTCCCAGATGTGGACACCGTCTGACATTGAGTGGACAACCCCCCACCCGAATGAACGCGCCTATGCTGGTCTGCTTTATCTTCAGGGACGTGTTTATCACCAGAACGACACCAATGCTTACAAAGGCAGCTTAATGGTAGGTACAGTCGGCCCGATTCCTACGCGGAAGACGCGCAGTCGATCGTTCACGCTGTGGTCGGTTCGCCTGACCCGTTGGGATGGGATTACCAAATCAACAATCAATTTGTATATCAAGCAGGTGTTGAAGCGCACCAGCTACTTTCACGCGGCGCATTGGGTGAGTTCAGTGTTTTCGGCCGCGGTCAGGGAGGAAACTTCCAGAGTGAGGTTGCTGCAGGCGGCACGTACCGAATCGGTCTTGATCTTGCCAACAGCTTTGGTTCAACTTCGGTGCTGCCCGGCAATCACGTTGATGTGGGTATGCTGAGCCACAGCAAAAACGGTCTCTTCTTCTTTACGACCGTAGAAGCTCGGTACCGCTTTGACGATATCACTATCGAAGGCGATAAGCCGGTTGAGAATGATGTGTTGACCATCGAGAACACACAATTTGCAGTTTCTTCTGGCATTAGCTGGTATCAGGAGCGCTGGGGTGCCATTGCTTCTATCGCGGCACAATCCAAGCAATTTGAAACCGCACCGAAGAACCACCATGCCTATGGGAATCTAACCCTATTTTACCGCTACTAGTATTACAACGCTTCTTACAACAAAGGCCGGGAGAACCGGCCTTTGTTTTAGGTTAAGCAACCTGCTCGCTTTCCACCGCCAACACCGCGGCGATACGTTCAAGAAGATAAATCTCTCGCTCCAATGACAATCCCTGTTTGTCACTGTTAGCCAGTGTTTCTTTGTTGTGTTGGATTGCATCGTCAATGTTAATCCAAACTGGGCACATGCCATTTTTGACTTCATAGTCTTCCAGTGCCAGCTCACCGAGCTCTTCGTCAATATCACACCAGTAGCAGTACGACATCATGTGTACAGCGTCAAAATCATCTTTGTACCAGAGACGAAATTCTTCATACGCGCCAAATGGGCGAATATTGCGAATGTTCTGGGCACCGGTTTCTTCGCTCAACTCACGGATCAGGCCTGCAATCTCATCTTCGCCTTCATCAATTCCTCCACCTGGCAGTGAATAGTCGTGGTAGCGCTCGGTATAGAGCAGCAAAATATCACGCTCCCGCACAATAATGCCCCTTGCAGCACGGCGGAAAAAAGTGCGTTTGTCTTCGAGCGGCAACACCGACGCATGGGTGCTGGTATGGAGTACTTGCATGAATTGGCCTTTCTGTGGAGTGACGTTGCACCCAAACTGAGTGCTAAAAAGCTGGGAGGTGCAATTTATCCGGAAGTATTTAGCCTTGCAAACCGAAAAATCACCAAATGCCTCCCAATGCCTGCTGATGTGCTTGTTTTCATGGGCCTGTATAAAATAGAATACATCGCACTTTATATCAGTATCCAAACCGGCGGTACTGTTCAATTTGTTATTAAATGCTTCTAAATCAGTCAATTGTCGCCCTGACAATCGCCTAAGAACGACAAAATAACAGAACGATATATGGCAAACTGTCAAGAGTTCAGACATTAACGTCTCATTTTCGAACCATAATCTCGTAATTTGTATATATTTAAAAAGGATCGGTAGCGTCGTAGGCCGTTGCTGTCTTTTGTTCATGAACGCCGGTTTACGTTAAACAATTCACAACGACGCTGTAAACGGAGCAATCTTCTGTGCTGCAAAAAATCGCCATCGATAAAGTTGAGGTAGGGATGTACGTCGAGCAGATCGAATCCCTGCGCGCTCGCACGAAGATGAAGAAACCCGGTTTTATCCGCCGCAAGGAAACCATTGATAACCTTCGCGAAAAAGGCGTGATCTATGTTTACATCGACGCCGACCAAATCACTTCTGACGAAGATATCCAATACCGCGAAACCAAAGTCGGCAAGCACTCTTCCATCAGCGGAAACGATGAATTCACCGCCGCCAAAGAACTCGTCGATAAATCCAAAAAGCAGCTCAGTAAGTTGCTCAACGACATCTATGAAAACAAGCCGGTAGACATTGAACCGGTAAAGGAAGTCAGCGCTGACATCGTGGACAACATTTTTGAGCGCCGGGACGCCGTGCTTTGGATCAGCGGTATTCGCGAGAAAGTGCCTATCTCCTGGAACACTCAATGAATGTCGCTTTCCACCTGGTGAATTTCGGCCGATTTTTGGACCTGGACAGGGTCACGCTGGAAGAGTTGGCGATTGGTGGGTTGGTGCATGACATCGGAAAAATTCTGGTTCGGGATGAAGTCCTGAACAAACCAGGCAAGCTGACGGACGATGAATTCATTCATATGAAGGAACACCAGACCCTGTCAGTGCCCGTTCTCGACAGCATTGTTGACCTGCCAAAAATCAGCCGCGATGTCAGTGTAATGCATCATGAAAAGCTCGACGGAAATGGTTATCCGAACGGCCTAAAGGGTGATGAACTGACCTTGATCGGCCGGATGTCCTGTATCGTCGATATATACGATGCCCTAACGGCTGAACGGGTGTACAAACCCGCGCTGTCACCTTCAGAAGCATTCAAGATCATGATTGGCTTAACGCCCTTCCACCTCGATGCCGATCTGCTGAAGAAATTTATCCGTTGTATTGGCTTCTACCCAATCGGGTCAGTAGTCGAACTCAGCAATGGCCGCGTTGGTCTGGTGTGTCAGGAAAACCCTGATGACCTCATGACACCGACGGTAAAGCTCTTCTACTCTTCACGTACTACGTCGTTCCGTGATGTCGAATACATCGATCTTAAAAAGCGTCCAGATCTTAAAATCGTACGGGGAATCACTGAAGCGAAGCTGAAAACGTCTTTTGCAGAGTTTCGTTAACCTTTCAGGCGCTTCCGCTACCACTTCACTGCTTTATATGTCGTCAATCGCACCGCATTCGCTTCAATAATCACGCTACGCCCCGTATACTAAGCGGCTTATTTACACGTGGAACTAAAACAATGCGTATTTGTGCTGTCGACTTAAAAAGCAATGAAGCAAACATCTGCCTGCTGGAACTGACGCAAGGCCTGTTTGACGTACCGGACTGCCGCGCACGTAAATTCACCATCACAGATGGCGCGAGCGGCGAACAAATCCGTCACTTCCAAAAGCAATTTGCCAAGCTGATGGAAGACTACAAAATCGACAAAATCGTTATCCGCGAACGCCCAATGAAAGGTAAATTCGCAGGCAGCGCGATTGGCTTCAAAATGGAAGCAGCCCTGCAGCTGATTGACGGCGTTGATTGCGAAATCATGACTGCTTCTGAGATGAAAGAGTCACTGAAGCGCAATCCAGTGATGGTATCGCTCAAAGAAGTGGGTCTTAAACAATTCCAGGAACAAGCATTCCAGACTGCTTGTGCCTACCTGAACAAATGATCTCCCAAAGGGCTGCAACCGCAGCCCTTTTTATTTTTGGGCATTCGTCCATTCAGTTCCGTTTCTGGCTAGTGTTACTCTGCGGCAGTGTTATGTTTATCAAAACGGGACGTACGGAACACAATCATGACAAGGACAACGGACACGACTCTTTATCGACAAGCACGGTTGTCACGGGATGCACGGTTTGACGGACTGTTTTTTATTGCCGTGGTTTCCACGGGTATTTACTGCAGACCTATTTGCCCGGCACCGTCGCCCAAGGAAGAAAATGTCCGTTATTACGCTTCGGCCATAGAAGCGTCAGCACAGGGTTTCCGGCCTTGTCTTCGCTGCCGTCCGGACAGCGCACCCGGCTCGCCCGCTTGGCTCGGAAAAGAAACCACCTTCCGCCGCGCTTTATCACTGATTCAGGAAGGATCGCTCCAGGAAACCAGTGTGCCAGCATTGGCAGAAAGGCTTGGCGTGAGCGACCGGTACTTGCGCAAACTTTTTACTGAGTCGCTGGGTTGCTCGCCAAAACAATATGCCCTGTACCAGCAAATCCTGTTTGCCAAAAAGCTGCTACATGAAACCCGTTTACCCATTTCAGATGTCGCCTTTGCCGCTGGCTTTAACAGTATCCGGCGTTTCAATGACTGCTTTCAGCAACAACTGTCTTTGTCTCCGACACAGGTTCGTCGCAAGCCGGCCGAAAGTATGATGCCATCACTCTGACATTAAGTTACCGGCCACCTTACCTCTGGCAGGCGTTCCATGATTTCCTCTCTACAAGGCTGATCGAAAGGATGGAATGGCTGACTGAAACCAGTTATGGCAGAACCTTTTCCCATCTTGGCCAACAAGGGCGCTTTACGGCAACGCATCACCCTGAAAGTAATGCGTTCCGTGTAGAGATTGAGGTAGAAAACCCCGCCAATCTGTATGCCGTGGTGAGCCGAATCCGCCATTTGCTCGATCTCGACACCAATCCGGAAGTGATCGGACAGGCAATGCCGGGAAATACGCCTCAAGGTTTACGCATACCGGGATGCTGGGACATGTATGAGGCAGGCCTTCGCGCAGCATCCGGTGAATCACTGTCCCAGCCATTACAAAGACTGGTCGTGGGAAACAAGGGAAACATCACTGCAAATTCTTCAGATAACAATGAATTTTCCCAAGAATGGAAAGCCGTTTGCGAGAGATTTGAACAACAACAATGGCCAGTCGTGACACCGTCACATATTCTGAACGATAAACAATACAGCTATGCCCTGTTACGGGGATTGGGGCGAACAGATCTGGCTATGTTGCTCCCGCAGGATAATTGCAACGGTGATGCCGCCAAGCCGTGGAGAAGCTATCTCGCAATAGCGCTCAACGCAGACATGAATAAGGAATCAGCATGAAACAATACCGTTATCTCTACACCTCTCCATTGGGTACCATCACGCTGACAGCATCAGACAAAGGGCTCACATCACTCTCCCTGCCCGATTACAAATACGACATTCCTGTATCGGATAAGGAGATCGAATCAAGAGAGCCATTCGAATCCGTGATTGCTCAGCTGGATCGCTACTTTGCCGGTGAAGCGATAGCATTTGATGTTCCCCTCGATATGCTCGGCACTGACTTCCAGTGTGAGGTTTGGCAAGCGCTCCAGGCCATTCCCCCTGGTGAAACCCGTTGTTATGGGGAACTTGCCGCGGCTCTAGGCAGGCCAAAAGCATCCCGCGCTGTCGGCGCAGCAAATGGACAAAACCCCATCGCAATCATCGTGCCTTGTCATAGGGTGATTGGGAAAAACGGAAAGTTGACAGGTTACGCAGGAGGGTTGGATGCCAAGGCTGGTTGCTGAAGCATGAGCAGGCCATGGCGTCGGAAGGTTTCAGCTTGCAGCCACCAACACCCGTTGAGCCAGCAACTTGATAAAACGTAGGGGCGTAATTTTGTAGCAGGTGAAGGTAAAAGCCATGAGCCTCTTCGCGAGTGATATGGCTTGTGACCTCAATACGCAGACAGCCCCGCTGTTTTAGAAAACGTTCAGCCTCATCCAGTAACTGTCGGCCAATTTGCATGTCGCGGAAGTTCTCATCAATCACCAGCGCAGATATCCGCCCCCAAGGCATATCATCGTGCACAACATTAACGGTATGTATCACAACAAAGCCAACCACTAAGTCGCAAAGCTCTGCGACTAAAATTGCATCTTGCGGCTGGGTCATTACCCGCTCTATCCGCGCTTCAGTCTGGGTCAGGGTTGAGGGATAGCCAAGTGTGTGGCAGAGCGCATTAATGCGCTCTGCATCTTCCAGGGTAGCCAGACGGATTTCCATAGTCTGCTCTCCCGTTATCAGTTGTTTGCCGTCGCTTGTGAAGCCATTGAACGTAGGCTCACACGGCGGTCAAAGAAATAGCCTTCACGGTTACCTTGCTGCTCCGTGGCCAATTGATCGCCGTACGCGGTTTGCGTGAGTTGCATCGGATCAACACCCTGGTTCACGAGGTAGTCAAACACCGCCTGAACACGTTGCTGTGATAACGCCAGGTTGTAGTCATCATTCCCGCGGATATCTGCATGCCCTTCCAAATCCCAGCTAATTTGAGGCTGCTGGCGCATTAAAGCAGCGATTTCGTCCAACTGCAGTTTGAAGCGCGGTTCAATTTCTGATGAGTTGGTTCGGAATTGAATATCCATGGCCAAATCCAAGTCTACAGAGCGCTCATTCAACTCCGCTTTCAGCGTTGCCAATTCCACTTCATTTTCTGCGTAGCGGGTACGGAAGGTTTCAAGTTGGTTATTTTGCTCGCGCATTTCGGCATGATGAGTTCCTGCTCGTTGCTTTGTTTGTCCACACTGACAACCTGTCCCACCAGCCCACCGACAATTGCGCCAGCAACGGCACCTACCGGGCCACCAATCAGCGCTCCTACCGCTGCGCCGCCACCAAAGCCAATCAGTTCTACCGACTGGTCACGCTCTGTAAATGTTTCCTGTTCGTTTGCATGGGCAGTGTTAAATACCATTGGCATTGCCAGGGAAAGTGCAATCAAGGTTTTGTTCATCGTTTTCATTGTCATTTCCTTATCCGTTCGGTTGCGGTTCGTTGTTTCGATGGGTTCATTAAAACAAGCCAAAATGGCGCTGGATGGGAACGAAAAAGGCAATGTGATGGGCAAATGTGGCAAAAAAATGGCTTTTCATCCGGATCGGGCTTTCACCCTTTTACCCCTGTTTTTTTCCGGTATAGTCAAACCATCTTCTGTTTGATTAATTGAATAAAAATGAAACGAATCGCGATTGTTGAAGATGAACCTGCCATCCGTGAAAACTATGCCGATGTCTTAAGAAAACAGGGCTATGCCGTCTCTACTTACGCCAACCGTCCTGACGCGGAAGATGGCTTCAAACAGCGCCTACCGGATTTGGCGATCATAGATATTGGCCTTGCCCATGAGATTGATGGTGGCTTCCAGTTGTGCCAGACCCTGCGTGCGATGTCTGCCACGGTACCTATTATTTTCCTCACAGCTCGTGACAGCGACATCGATACCGTTGTCGGCCTGCGTATGGGCGCAGATGACTACCTGACCAAAGATATCAGCCTGCCTCATCTTATGGCGCGTATTGCCGCCCTGTTCCGCCGCAGCGAATTATTGAGCCTGGCCTCAGCGCCCGCTGAATCTTTGCTTGAACGGGGACTGCTTACACTGGATCTAAACCGGATGCAGGTTAAGTGGAACGAACAAACTGTCGATCTTACCGTCACCGAATTCTGCTGGTTCATGCACTGGCAAAACGCCCGGGGCATGTACGAAGCCGACAGGATCTTATGCAGGAAGCGCACATTGTGGTGGATGACAGCACCATCACCTCCCACGTAAAACGTATCCGTAAGAAATTTATCGCGCTGGATACAAACTTTGACCATATCGATACCGTTTACGGCATGGGGTATCGCTGGGACAGCAACAAATGACCGCCATTTTTGGCCGGGTTCGCCGATGGCTTTCAGGGATCAGAACGAAAATCGTTCTGCTCTCTGCCTGTTGCTCGCTTTGCCCTTCATTGGCTACAACTATGTCTGGGAATTGGAGAATGTGCTGCGCCAAGGCCAGGAGCAAACGCTGATGGGTTCTGCCCGCGCGTTTTCCATGACACTCAACCAGCAGCCAGAGCTTTTTGAACGCCAACGTTACACCAAGCCGCGAATTGAAGAAGGTCGGGATCTTTATGCCATCGCCTTACAGTCACCGGTTGATCTTGATGGCTCAGTGTTAGACTGGCAACGATATCAGGCACATGCCGTACACTACGGTAAAGAGCATGTTATTTTCAGCCGCACGCCCTATAACAGCGATGAACTCAGCTTCAACCTGAACCTTGCCAGTGACAGCGATGATATTTATGCGTTAGTTGATGTGGTTGACAACACCCCTGTACTAAAACGCCCCAAGACTGCCCGAATCGACCGCAACGACCACCTCGTCATCTCTTTGACCACACCTGAAGGTGCACTCAAACGTTACGCCGTCACCGCAACCAAGAGCGGGCGCGCCGATGTTGATCTTATTGAGACGACCATTGATGACCCTGCGACCATTTTCCCCTCAGAGGCGATTACAGGCTGGTGGCAGGAAACCGCTAACGGCTATGTCATTGAGCTGGCAATCCCAGACTGGCTGGTGGGGGAAAAACTCGCATTTACCTACTACGATGTGAAGAACACGTACAGCCGCGATGTCGATACCATCCTTGCTACGTCCAATCCACGCAACGCCGAAACGCTGGGTACCCTGCTCACTCCTTCACCTGCTATTGAAAAAGTGCTTAACCGGATGAATGACGGGAGTTCCCGCGTCTGGGTTGTCGACCAGCATGGCCGTGTGTTGGCAAAGTCGGGAGATTTGGGTAGCGCCAATGGCGTTTGGGAGAACACAATCAGATATCAAGAGCCGCCCAGTGGCGTGATGGGCTGGCTGCAAACCCATATCCTTAACCCTCTGTACTACCAGTTGCTGGAAAAGCCACCGGAGACAATCATCGATGCTATGCAGGATGCTTCGATCGTGCGCGGTGTGGATGTCCAACAGGCCCTACTGGGCCGCCCTTACGCGAATTGGCGCCTCACGGACGACGATTCAGCCATGATCCTCTCTGCCGCCTACCCGATAAAAGTGGATGATAAAGTTATCGGCGCAGTGGTGGTTGAGGAAACCACTGTCGGGATCCGGACACTGCGCAACAAAGCACTTGAACAATTGTTTAATGTCCTGTTGGTAGTCATCTGCACCGGTGTGATTGTGCTCTTGCTGTTTGGCTCCCATATCTCGCGCAGAGTAAGACAATTGCGCGATGATGCGGAAAGCGCCGTCGACCCACAAGGACGGGTTCGTCACCAATTGGAACCCACGGCCAGCAAAGATGAAATTGGTGATCTTTCCCGAACCCTCTCAACGATGGTGACAAGGTTGTCTGAATACAACAGCTATCTGGAAAAGATGTCATCCAGCCTCTCCCATGAACTGAGAACGCCGGTAGCAGTGGTACGTTCATCGTTGGAAAACCTGGCCTTTGTGACAGTGGATGACGATCAAAAGCGCTACATCGCACGCGCTCAGGAAGGGGTTGTTCGCCTTGCGACTATACTAACCAGCATGACTGAAGCGACGCGCCTTGAGCAAAGCTTTGAGCACGCAGAGCGCACCCTGTTTCCGTTGGACAAAGTCGTTGAAGGCTGTGTTCAGGGGTATGAATATGCCTATCCTGAACAGACATTCGAAATGCGCATTAGCAAAGCAAATTACCCGATGGAAGGTGTACCGGAATACGTAGCGCAGTTGCTCGACAAGCTGGTGGCAAATGCCGTTGAGTTTCACCAACAGGGAACCGCCGTGGGTATCCATTTGGTTGCACAACGCGGACGGGCGTTACTCACCGTGTCGAATATCGGCCACTTTTACCTGAAAATATGGGAAATCAATTGCTCGGTTCCATGGTCTCTGTAAGAGATGAAAAACATAAATCAGACAAAGCGCACCTCGGCTTGGGCTCTATGTCGCCCGTCTGGTGGCTGAATTTCATCAAGGAGCCCTATCCATTAACAACCGGGTCACCGGCGATGGGGTTATTGTTACGGTTGAACTACCACTAAAGTAAAGGGAGTTTGAACCGGGATATTCATTCCGTTTGGCCGCACAAGGAGACCAAATGAAATTATACGAATCCGCCCCTGCACCAAGTGCGCGCAGGGTTTCGTTATTTCTTGCAGAAAAAGGTATCGAGATTCCCAGGGTACAAGTCGATACACGGGGTGGCGAAAACGTCACTGCCGAATTCAAAGCTATGAGCGTCAACGGCAAGATCCCCGTATTGGAACTTGCCGATGGCACCGCGATCAGTGAAACCATCGCTATCTGTCGTTACCTGGATGCCGCCTTCCCAAGCGACCATCATTTGTTTGGGGATACGCCGCTGGCTATCGGGAAAGTGGAAATGTGGAACCGCATTGCAGAACTCCAGGGGTTGTTTCCCGCATTCCAGGCCTTTCGCAACATCACAGGCGTATTCAGTGATCGTGAACGCTGCGTAGAAGCGTGGGGAGAAGAGTCAAAACAACGGGTTGAGGAATTTCTCCCCGTATTGGAATCGCGTCTTTCAGTTTCTACGTATCTTGCGGGTGAGCATTTCTCTGTTGCCGACATCACGGCATACATAATGTGTAGTTTTATCGCCAAGATTGATATTCATATTGATGAAACCTATCCCGCCATTCAGGCATGGCAGGCATCGCTGGATCAACGTGAAGCTTCGTGGCAGTCAACGCCAGTTAAGGTTTTGGAGAAAGGATTTAACAGATGATTGAACTCTACACCGCAGGAACGCCTAACGGCCACAAGATATCCATTGCACTCGAAGAAATGGGGCTGCCCTACAATGTGCACGCACTGGATCTCTCCGCCTTAGAGCAAAAACAGCCAGAATATTTAGCTATTAATCCCAATGGCCGTATTCCGGCGATTATTGATAAAGACAATGACGATTTTGTCGTGTTTGAATCAGGCGCAATTTTGCTGTACCTGGCTGAGAAAACAGGAAAGTTTCTTCCTGCTGACCCGAAAGCGCGCAGCAAAGTTATTCAGTGGTTGATGTTTCAAATGGGCGGCGTTGGGCCAATGATGGGGCAAGCCAATGTGTTTTACCGCTATTTCCCGGAGAAAATCCCGGCAGCCATTGAGCGCTACCAAACGAAGGCCGACGCCTGTTTGAAGTGATGGATGGTCAACTCGCGAAACACCCATACCTCGCCGGAGACGACTACACCATTGCTGACATGGCTACCTGGCCTTGGGTGCGCATTCATGAATGGAGTGGTGTCGACATCACAGGCTTAAATAACCTGCAACGCTGGATAGATGAACTGGCTGCGCGACCTGCCTGTATTCGTGGATTGGAGGTGCCGGCTAAAACAGAAACCTCGGACGAAGAAAAGGCCAAGCAAACGTCCAAGATGGTGACTCGCTAACTGCCGCATAGCAAAAAGCCGCCTGATTATGGCGGCTTTTTTTATACTTCTTTTTCGTACTCGATAAACACCTGGTTACCGGAATACTCGACTTTAGCGATGTTACCGTCAACCGTGATCGCAGTGCGCACAGTTATTGTTCCTTGCAAACCCATACCACGTTCGCTTTTCAGGCTTGGCAGAATCTGATCGGGCTCAAGGCCAATTTCCCGGCAGAAACGGAACACAAAACCTTTCTCCAATGGCACATCACCACGCAGTGCGCGCGAAAAATCCAATTGGCTAATCCCCAGCCGCTTTGCCATTTCTATTTGGGTAATTCGGAGTTTGGCTTTGTAGGACATCCATGCCTGATAGAGTGATTGCCGATCCTGATAGGTAAATTCCATGATGCCTCGCTTGCATTTCTTAATACCCCGAGGATAAATGCAACATGGCGCATTGATGTCAGCTAGGCGTAAACAACAGGTAAGCACTTGTCGAAACTGCGACACTCCGCTATTTTATCGCTGTCGACAATACAAGAGATTCACCATGAGCCACAACCTAGCTTTACTTCCACCGGATGAGAAACAAAAGATCGAACTGGACAAACAAGCGTCCTATGCTGTTTGGCAAGTGAAAAACGCGCTGGCGGACAAAAGCATTTTGGCAGAGCAGACACGCGCGATACATGATGAGAATGAACGCAGCCATTTCGTTGACTGCATCGACAAATATTCAAAAATGATGGGGCTATAAGCCCATCGTTCTACTTCTCTCCCGCATTCCCAAACGGCTGTTTACAAAGGCCATGATAAAAAACAATCAATAAACCCTGTCATCACACCGCTTGGATAAATCTTACCGCTTGGTCAACAAGGCAACGTATTTGTTGCTGTCATCGCAATACACGACCCTGCAATTAAAATTCTTGCTGTCAGCCACGCGGCGCAATGTCGACATGCCAATATCAAACCAAGGCACCTCTTCACTCACGCTGCCATCAAATTCGAACGTGAGGTGACGTGTCCGGTAACCTTCGTAACGCAGATTTTCAGAGCTTAAAATCAAGCGCCCACCCGGGTATAAGTTGCGGTGCGCAAGATTTAGAAAATGGAAAAAATTGCGTATGTTGCCGAGTTGACCAATCACACCACGTAACGCCAGCCAGGTGAAAGTGCGGTCAAACATTGGGTGTTGATCAAAAAGGTGACCGCAAATAACAGACGGCACGCCACGCTGGTGCATGATGGCACACGCAATTGGCGAGTTATCAATGGATGTGACTTTCATTCCTTTTGCCAACAGGTAAAGAGAATGTTCCCCACTGCTGGCACCGATATTCAGTACGCTGCGCCGACAATACGAAAGCGCGATCCTATCTGTAGCAACATCTTCCGGGCGACGGAAAAAATCGGACGTCGGTATCACCGACGTACCGTTATTCTCCCTGACAATCAATTTCCCTGATTTGTTGCCGTTGTAATAGCTGGCAAGCGCAGTACCAAACACTTCAACAACACTTTGCATGGCCTTTCCCTCTGTTATTCAACTAAGAGAATACTGCTTGGCGTTACAGAAGAGTGTCTCAATTACAAAACATACAAACGGTATAAGAAGAAAGTGTGAAGGATTATTAGACTAGCCTGAAACAGCATGATTTGTGTGTGACATTTTCCGCTCACGCTTGTTGAGATACATGGTTTTGTCAGCATCGCTAAGCCATTGTTCACTCGACAAAACATCCGGCGTCAATTCTTTTGCTCCCAAACTGATGGCAACTCGCATGTTTGGCGGCAGGTATTCACATTCAATATCACGCCCTAAACGTTCCAAGATTTGGGGAATTTCTGATTGGGCAGTATGACGCAGTAACACAACAAACTCATCGCCCCCAATTCTGCCAGCCACATCAGATTCGCGGATATTGCGGGTAAGGTGCTCAGCAATACAGACCAGCACCTTGTCACCAATCTCATGACCATAAGTGTCATTGATCGCTTTAAATCCGTCAGCATCAATATAAACCAGGACAGATGGGTCGCCAGTGACCGTAAATTCCTGATAGGTGTCGCGTACGTCACTGATGATAGCGTGACGGGACTTAATGCCGGTGAGCGTGTCGTATTCCACCAGTTCACGCAGCTTTTTAGCCATCACAACCACGCTGTCGCGCTGATCAACTTCTGCTGTGATATCAGTTTGCGTTCCTACTCGGTATATAAGGTCACCATTGCCATCAAACACACTGTTGCCGCTGTCACGAATGTGTTTGATCCGGCCATCCGGGAACAAGAGGCGGTAATTGATCCGCCAGGAGTCCTGGGAGTCGCAAAATCTTGTTCTTGCCACCAAATCACGATCAGCCGGATGAACACGATCCAAAAATGCCCTGGCATCGCCGTAAAGTGCTTCAACCCGTTCTTCCCACACGGTATTGAAACAGCGGTTGACGTAATACAGGCGCATTGGATCAGGGCCGGAGATCCAAACAACTGAACTGACGTTTTCCGCGATCGCCCTGAACCTGCGCTCAGACGTTGCAATCACTTCATGTAACTGCTTCTCTTCATGAATATCGAAAACGGCAATCAGAAACTGTGTTTGTTGCGTGATTTGGCAGGTCACACAGGAAACAAAGGTCCTGGCCCAAATATGGTGCCCCTTTTTATGCACGTAGCGTTTGTCCACGCGATACTGGGCACTGCAACCCAGTTCGAGCCCTGACCGCAATGGCTTTTCGCGGTTGGCATCTGCATCGAAGGTGACATCAAACTCTGTTTGCTTAAAAAGCGCTTCCTCTTCCTCATAACCAAGGAGACGCAAAAATGCCTGGTTGGCATTGATAAACTGCCCACTGGCATCAATTCGCACCATACCCATGGGCAGACGGTTTAATAAGGCTTCATTGACACTGTCATCGTTTTGATAAGGGGTAAGTGCAGCAATATAGGTATACGATGGTTTGGTGTCGGCAATTGACATCTTAAGCACATAGAGCTTTCGGTTGTCCGCAAACCTCACCAAACGTGTGTATGGGGACAGTTTTTCTCTGGGCTCTTGGGAGGCATTAAAATACGTTGAAGACTCTTGCCAAACAGGCGCGCTCATAATATCGTCGAGCGCCCATTCCCTGCTGCTGTAGCGAAAAAGCCCCTCGCAGGCCCGGTTAGTGTGAATAACATCGCCTGACGCATTAAGAAGAAACATAGGCACAGGCGCATTATCAAAGAAATGCAACTGTGATTGGCTCTGCATCTGAAACATCCGGGTCTTCTACTTCCTTAAATAGTATGCCGTGCGGCACAAATAAGAACGAATTCAAAATATCGAGCGCCGAACTCAAGCAACATACTAGCGATGACTCACGTAGACATTTGTCTCACATTTAGGGATCCCGCGTGGTTTTAACGTTTTTACCCCCTTCAAACACTGCCCGGGTATGGCAAGTGTCCAACTTTTACCCAAAGTAATGTGTCTTCTTCTGCGTAAGGGTCGTGTTCAAACATATGGGGATGTCGGAGCCAGGTGCCCGCTTTGTACCGCCCAAACTCATCTCGTACTCGCCACTGAGTACCAACACTTCTTCACCACAAAAATGGGAAATAGTAAAAAAGTGGCTGCCTGCTGGCCATTTGATCAGCGCTACCTGTTCACCGTTGAACTCGTGGAGTGGAAAGATACGTAGTTTTCCCTGACCATCAATCCAACCGTCTTCCTTATTGGTGTCGATAACGACCTGGTGATGGTCATGTGCTGAGAACTGGTGCAGTTTAACCAGCAAGGTGCACCCTTCCTTACTGAAAGGTGTATGACTGCTTCCTGGCGGGTTCCGAAGATATGTTCCCGCGGGGTATTCACCATGTTCGTCGGCAAAAACGCCATCGAGAACCAAATTTCTTCTCCAAGGGGGTGTTCATGCGGTGTGAACTGGGTATTCGGGCCATATTTCACAATGCTGGTTGCATGCCCGCGCTCCGCTTCCTCTCGGGCAAGCGGCTTTCTGAAGACGCCTTTCACAGGCGAAGGCTGCCAGTCAATGTTATTGGTGTCGACCACCACCCTCTCATCAAATTGCATATTCAGCATAAGACAGCCCTCAAACTGGGAATAACGGGAAATCTGGGGAGCGTTGTTGCCCGGTTTCGACTTGCTGTATCAACAATGTAGTAATTTCTGGTATGCCGCTTCGTCGCATTCATTGGAACTAAGGCATTTAGTTTAGGGTATGAAGATATTCTCATATACGTCTGAATAAACAGGACTTGCTTAAACAAACGGCTGAATAAACACCAGACGCAAAAAAGCCAGCTTTCGCTGGCTTTTCATTTATTTAGCTTTTAAGCGTTACTATTACGCTTCGGTGTGACGACGCTCACCACGGAATGAACGACGGTCGCCACCACGGTCGCGGTCAAAACGACGCTCGCCACGTTCACCATTACGGTCACCACGAGGAGCACGGTTGCCTTCGCGGTCACCACGTGGGCCACGAGGGCCACGGTCATCAAAGCGACGTGGACCGCGCTCACCACCGTTACGGTCACCGCCAGTGCGACGACGTGGTGGAGACATGTCTACGTGACCTTCAACCAGTTGCGCGTCGGTCGCTTTCTGACGGATACGCAGTTGTTTCAGTTGACCCAGGATCTCTTTAGGCATTTTCTTCGGCAGCTGAACGTAGGTGTGACCTGTTGCCAGCTTGATTGAACCGATGAATTGCTTCTCCAGACCCAGTTCGTTTGCGATTGCGCCAACGATGTCTTTAACCTGAACGCCTTGGTCACGGCCAACTTGCAGTTGGTAAGTGTCCCAGTCTGCCGCATTGTAGCTGCGACGTTCGCCACGCTCACCGCGCTCTGAACGGTCACGTGGACCACGATCATCACGACGGGTTTCACGACGCTTGCTGTCACGTTCCATTGCCGCAATCATTGGATCTGGACCGGTGTAGAACAGTGGGCGTTTGCCTTGCTGACGCTGAAGCAGCATTGCTGCCAGAGTCGCGGTGTCAACTTCGATCTGCTCTTGCAGTTTCTCGATCAGACCTACGAATGCTTCCAGGTTGTCAGACTCTTTCTGCTCTGCCAGATCAGTTGCCAGACGTGCCAGACGCGCTTCCGCTACTTTGTCACGCATTGGAAGTTGGATTTCTTCCATACGGGTAGAAGTAACACGCTCGATGGTACGCAGCATACGGATTTGGTTAGTGCGAACCAGCAGGATTGCTTTACCTGCACGTCCCGCACGACCGGTACGACCGATACGGTGGATGTATGACTCAACATCGAATGGGATGTCGTAGTTGAATACGTGGGTGATACGTGGAACGTCCAGACCACGAGCAACAACGTCAGTCGCAACCAGAATATCGATTACGCCACGTTTGATGTGGTCTACTGTGCGCTCACGCAGTGACTGTGGAATGTCACCGTGCAGTGCTGCAGCTTTAAAGCCACGTGCACACAGCCAATCAGCCAGACGCTCGGTATCCTGACGGGTACGTACGAATACGATAGATGCGTCAGTTTCTTCAGTTTCCAGAAGACGAGCCATTGCTTCGTCTTTCTCCACGCCCTTCACTACCCAGAACTGCTGCTCTACTTTCTCAACAGTACGGTTGCTGCCTGCAACGTCAATGCGTGCAGGTTCGCGCAGGAAGCGGTCAACGATTTCTTTAACCATTGGAGGCATGGTTGCAGAGAACAGCACGCGTTGTGCAGTTTCTGGTGCTTGTTCCATGATCCAAGTAACGTCGTCAACGAAGCCCATTTTCAGCATTTCATCGGCTTCATCCAGAACGAAAGTATGTACTTCGTCCAGTTGCAGACGTTCACGGTTAATCAGTCTTTCACACGACCCGGAGTACCAACAACAATGTGAGCACCGCTGCGCAGAGCACGCATTTGATCAACGATAGATGCACCACCGTAGATCTCCAGCACTTTCAGACCATTGATGTTTTGGCCCAGCAGTTTAACTTCAGCAGCTACCTGAATAGCCAGCTCACGGGTTGGAGCCATTACGATTGCCTGAGGCTTGTGTTGGTTCAGATCCAGCTTGTTCAGCAGTGGAAGAGAGAAAGCCGCAGTTTTACCGGTACCGGTTTGTGCCTTACCCAGTGCATCTACACCGGTAAGAAGAAGAGGAATCGAAGCCGCCTGAATAGGAGTCGGCGATACGAAGCCGATTGCGTCAAGAGCGGAAAGGATGTTTTCAGCCAGTTCTAGCTGACGAAATTCTGTAACAGTATCTTGCATTGGGATCCAATATATAGACAAAAAAAACGGGCCCTGCTAGCGGTTTCGCACTGTTATTTTTCACTGATACAGGGTCACTACTGAAAATATGGTGACATCCTACTCGCTGTAACAGTATCTAACGCTACGGGCCTCGACAAATAAGGCGTGCATTCTGCGCCACTAGACCAAAAAAAGCCAGAAAAAATTGAACAACTTCACAATTCTTTCTACGACTGATGGCTTTTTGACTGCAAAAGATTATTTAGGTAGCAATCTGCTGATAATACGAGCAGCAAACAACGGGTGATTCAAAGACTTAATCGATACAGACGCGGTTTTGCCCCAGCTCAACAGCCGTCGTTTTCAACTTTTCTGCCTTTTTCATCAGGTTTCGTTTAGTCGTAAACAGCGAAGCGGTGTTCAGCGTGACCCCTATGCTGATAGTGACGCGGTCATAATACTTCGACGTCGCGTGCAAGATATTCAGTTTATTGACAGCTTGTACCATACCTTCCGCCAATTCCCGGATGTAAATATCATCATCATGACCAACCAACAGCGAATACTGGCCGTGTTGGTTGTAAACCAACATACTCAATGGCTCCTTTTCAAGCAACTCGTCGAACCGCCTCGCCAACTTCTTTACCAATGTACAGGTTGCCATTTCACCATAGGTTTTTCGATAAGCCCGAAAACTGTCGATATTTACCGCAAAGGCGGCCACTTTTTTCTTTTCCTTCTTGGCCTGGTTGAGAAAACCGTCCAGACAGGAAGTGAAGTAGTGCGTGTTTGGTAGGCCAGTTTTGTTGTCGACAGTGCCATCCAGCGTTCCTGCCGTTGGGTAAGTGCCGACTGACGGCTAAGTTTGTTTAGCTTATCCTCCAGTTCACCGCAGCGCACCTGCAGCCTCTCACTGCGCGCCAAAGCCGCTTCGGTTTCCCTGAGCTTTACGATTTTTTGGCAAACCGACGCAGCAAGCAGTTTAATCGCTTCCTTTTTCGGTTGATCTAACTGGGTCCGGTATAAAAGGTTGTCCGCCGCTATCCAGCCAATGCATTCATCACCGTCCCACATCGCCATCATAATATTCCAGCCAATGCCTACCTGTTTCTTACCAAAGTAGAGGGGAACATTTTCTTTGACGATCAGTTCGTTTTGCTTGGTAAACGCTTCTTCCATGAAAAGGGTGTTTGGCATCTCTTGCTGGAAGTCCGAACGGTCTACCACATTACCATTGGGATCGGTGCCCCACGTTCCCCACATGGTTGCGGTATCCATATCACACAGGAAGATCCCCATTCGGTCGATCTGTAGCTTCTCCCGACCCAACTCAATGGCGATACGACACAGCGAATGAATCGACGTCGCTTTGGTAAAGCGCAGTGAAATCTCGTGCAGCGACTTCATATAGCTAAGTTGAGATGCCAGAGTGCGGTTATTCAACGCCAGGTCCAGCTCGCTTTGGCGGTTAGATGCTTTTTGCTGGCTCAGTCGGTGTGACAGGATTTTACAACGGAGGTAATTGTCTGCGTCTTTCAGCAACCAGTTAAACTGGTCGGGGTGAAACTGAGGACGTTCGGTGTGGCGTTCTGCTTCAAGGAGCAAATATCCCAATTTGTCTTCTTTTTTATAGAGCGGAATGATGGTGTGTTCCCAGGTAATATTGTCCTTGGACCAACCTGCATTAAAAGACGCATTGGTAATAAAAGAGAAATGGTGTTGGTGGTCTTCAACCAGTCGAGGCAAATCCAGGGCATAGCCACTATATTCTTCCACCGGTTTAAAGCCTGCATAGAAATGGAAAACGTTTTGGGTGCGACTGGATGCGAGCTTCAACTCATCGTCGATATAGATAAACAACGCACTGTTTACCACATCATGCTTTCGCGCAAGTCGCTCAAAAACCGCTTCACACCACTCTTGCAGTGAGCTGTTTACACGTATTGATTCCTTTACCCGCTCTACCTGTGCACTTTCCATAGAAACACACTATTTTCCCGCCGTTATTCCGATGTCCATCTTGTCATCAAAAACGAATTTCGCATCCGTGTTACATGAACTTTGAGAGTAAAGGCTAATTTTTTGGGCATGACTGATAACCAATGTGAATCCGATCGACTGCACCCGACCCCATTTGTGTCATCGAGTATTAATAAGGGATAACTTGGTTTTGCCTTCCCGAATCCGTATAGTGTGGCCGTTCACAATCTGAGACCATACGAATGTTCCAAGACAATCCCTTACTTGCACAGCTAAAACAGCAAATCAAAGAAAGCATTCCTAAGAAAGAAGGCTCCGTAAAAGCGACCGAAAAAGGTTTCGGCTTTCTGGAAGTTGACAGTAAGACCAGCTATTTCATTCCACCGTCGTACATGAAGAAAGTCATGCATGGCGATAAAGTCGTCGCGCTTATCCGAACCGAAAAAGAAAAAGAAGTGGCCGAGCCTGACGAGCTGATTGAGCAGTCGGTCGACCGTTTCATCGGCCGCGTAAAAATGTTCCGCGATAAACTGAACGTAGTACCGGACAGCCCACAACTTAAAGACGCTATCCGTGCAAAAACCCGCAAAGGCCTGAGCCAGAATGCACTGGCAGAAGGTGACTGGGTAGTGGCGAAACTGATCCGCCACCCACTGAAAGGCGACAACGGCTTTTTCTGTGAAATCAGTGAAAAAATCACCGATGCAAACGACAAGATTGCACCTTGGTGGGTAACGCTGGCTAAACACGACCTGCCTAACCAAGAGCCTGCACCTCAGCCAAGCTGGGAGATGCTGGACGAATCTCTGGTACGTGAAGATCTCACTGACCTGCCGTTCATTACCATCGACAGCGAATCAACCAAAGATATGGATGATGCGCTGCACACCGTTGCAAATGAAGATGGCACCTTTACTCTGACCATTGCGATTGCTGACCCAACGTCATACGTTGCGCAGGGTACCGATCTGGACAAAGAAGCGCGTGAGCGTGGCTTTACCATCTACCTGCCAGGCCGCAACATTCCGATGTTGCCACGTGAACTGAGTGATGACCTCTGTTCACTACGCGAAGAAGAAGTTCGCCCAGCCCTTTGCTGTCGCGTCACTGTACTGGCTGATGGCACTATCGCAGAAGACGCGAAGTTCTTTGCAGCAACAATTAAATCTCAGGGTCGTCTGGCTTATGACAATGTGTCAGATTGGCTGGAAACTGGAAGCTGTGAGAAATGGCAACCGACTGATGTTATCGCCGAACAAGTAAATGCCCTGCACGGCTTGGCTAAAGCCCGTATGGCATGGCGTGAAGCGAACGCAGTGACTTTCCCTGATCGCCCTGACTACCGCTTCGAACTGAGCGAAGATAACGATGTTGTTGCGATCCACGTCGATGCGCGTCGTATTGCCAACCGTATGGTTGAAGAGTCGATGATCACTGCAAACATTTGTGCGGGCCGCGCTCTGCGTGAAAACTTCGGTTTTGGCGTGTTCAACACCCATGCCGGTTTCTCACCTGAAAAAATGGCCGATGCAGTTGAACTCATCAACAGCAACGGCGGTGAAACGTCAGCAGAAACGCTTGAAACTTTGCAAGGTTTCAGCGCACTGCGCCGTTGGCTGAACGAGCAGGAAACCACTTACCTCGATAACCGTATCCGCAAGTACCAGGCTTACAGTGAAATCAGTAACACACCTGCCCCGCACTTTGCGATGGGTCTTGATGTTTACGCGACCTGGACTTCCCCAATCCGTAAATACGGTGACATGGTTAACCACCGCTTGTTGAAAGCTATCATTCGTGGTGAAACGGCAGCTCAACAACCTGATGAACAAGTTGGCGAAGAGCTGGCACTGCACCGCCGTCATCACCGTATGGCTGAGCGTGACGTTGCTGACTGGTTGTACGTTCGTCTACTGAAAGACTGTGTTGAGAAGAAAACTGTCTTTACTGCAGAGATCTTCGACATCAACCGCGCTGGCATGCGTACCCGCCTGCTGGAAAACGGTGCGATGGCCTTCATCCCGGGTACATTGATTGTCGATAACAAGGCGCGCATTGAATGCAATGGCGAACAAGGCATCATTTCCGTAGATGGAAACAAAGAATTCCAACTGGGTGATGTGATTGAAGTCGTTCTTACTGACATCAAAGAGCCAACCCGCTCGATTGTTGGTAAACCAACCCGCGAGTTTGCCGTTGTTGCTGAAAAAGCAGAAGAGAAGGCAGAACAGCAAACAGAAGCGACTGCGAAAAGCGAATAACCGCTTTTTTAAATAGACTAAAAAGCCAGACAAACGTCTGGCTTTTTTGGTCTCGCTTCACAGTAGCGAAGCCGGAGCAACAAATTTCAGGCAATAAAAAACCCGGTCCATGGATTCCGGGCTAGGTTACTTTAACTTTTCCATGCAGCAAGCAAAGGTAAAGTTCAGCTATGCAGTAACGCCAATAAAATTGGACCAATTAAAAGGTTGTCGGCGGCCAAACCAATGCCTTTCAACTGTTTTGTGTCCAAGGGTTCACCGTGAAGCAAACCTTGTTGTTATAAATATGTTCATAAAATGCTCAGTCCTTTAACAGTACCAAAGCACATCAAATCAAGCAAAATATATTTGTAGCTCACCGCATCTATTTGCAATTAAAGACATTAATTACCCTGCAGTTGCGATGATAGTCACACAAAACGAAACCTAATGCAAAGGACTTTTCATCACTGAAATGAGTTCGATTTCAGGATTCCCCTGCAATCTCATCCAGTTATGTAAAGTGTAGTCAGGAAAATTAACACCTGCCAAGAAATTCATACATTATTTTTGCGGTCATTACCCTAAACGTTCAAAGGAATACAACACCATCAGAACACAACTGCTTTGCAAAAATGTGACTACAAACCCTGCCTGGCTTTGTCGCAGATTCTGGATATAAGAAAGCGAATAAAAAACCGCCAGTACTCACTGACGGCCGGTTTAAAGCGAAACCAAGGACTCGTTCTTTTACCTGCTGAACCGTATCAGCCAAAACGTCAGAAGAATTTTTGACGCCTCAGTTCAGCCAGTTGATTCTCTACCTCTTGCTTGGTGATCCCTACATCATTCAAAAAACGCTCGTCATCAATACGACGCTCCAGATCCCTAATAAGTTGGCGCTGGCGAAACCCCACCCAAACCCCATGCACCATTGTTGCCAAAGCATTGTCGGTAAGAAATTGAGTTTTAAGAAATTGCTCCGACCTGGGCTGTGCTTCAACGTCTTTTGTTTTGATCCTCATGACACTCACTCCTGCATCCTCACTTGACAGTTCAATAATTGAGCAATTTAATCATTAAGAAAAGCCAATAGTTCTTGGCTAAAAGTTCAAAGGAATTGAAGTAATGACAAACTTTGATATTGACCAACTGCGCACCCTTGTCGCCATCGCCGATTGCGGCAATTTTGCAGCCGCAGCAGATAGCGTTCACCGAACCCAGTCTGCGGTCAGCATGCAGATGAAAAAATTAGAAGAGCTGGCCGGGATTGCGTTATTCCAGAAGCAAGGTCGCCGCCATGTGCTTACATCCCATGGCCTGACTCTGGTTAGCTATGCACGGCAAATGCTGCATTTGAATGATGAAGCTGTGGCGTTTTTCCACAGCCCGGAAATGAAAGGGACAATTAAGCTCGGCGTCTGTGATGATTATGTAAACCTGGTTTTTCGCCGCGTTTTGTCAGGGTATAGCGAACGTTACCCAAATATCCAACTATCGGTGCAAAGCAGTGGCAGTCAGGATCTCGTCAGTAAGGTTATAGACGGCAGCTTGATATTGCGTTGGTCAATATCCATGACGGCGCCTACCCCATCACCCGGATTTCGCAGGAGCGTCTGGTTTGGGTAAAAGCTAAACACGCGCATTTTTGCAAAGACAAACCATTACCTATTGCCATTGAAAGTGATTGCCGCTGGGGGAAATTAGCTCTGGATCTGCTCAACCGTGCGAATATCTCGCATCAGGTTGTTTTGTCTGCGGCAGATTTTCATGGTCTGAATGCTGCGGTGGAATCCGGTATGTCTATATCACTCATTGCTGCTTGCTCAGTGACTGACAAATGGATTTGCTCGACTGGTTGAACAATGTCTCGCGGGACACCAATGTCTCACTGGGCATTTGCATGAGACCGGGAGCCGGTGAGTCATCTATACAGCGCTTGCCGAGTACATAACCCAATGGTATCAGCGTCGAGACCAGAATGTGGCCTGAACTAAAGCCCATAAATGAGAATTCATGCTGCTGAGGTTGATTTTTGGTTGAAGCTAAGAAAATGCGGTTTTAGACTCGAAGCCATTGTAAGGAAATGTGAACTACTCTGACAATGCCAACAAAATCTACTTTCACTGCCGCCGCGCTATCAGCATTGCTATTGGGCGGTTGTTCCAGCTCCGAAGATGTGGCGTCCAACAACAGTTCATCACCCTACTATGATGGTGACCGTCCAACGACGCTGGCACCTCATGGCATTGATCAAATCAACTCTTCACGTTTTGAAGCACTCACTCAATATTTCGAAGAATGGAAAGGTACGCCTTATCGCTGGGGTGGCGCATCTAAAAAAGGCATTGATTGCTCTGCGTTTACCCAACAAGCCTATGCTGCAGTATTTGCACATACACTGCCCCGCACAACGTCCCAACAACTGACACAAGGCAATAAAATCCCGCTCAACACCGCAGACCAAGGAGATCTTATCTTCTTCAAAACCGGATCCCGCCGTTATCACGTTGGGATTTACCTTGGCGAGAAGCAATTTATGCATGCCTCCTCATCTAAAGGCGTCATTATCTCCCGTGTCGATAACCCCTATTGGTCAGCCAGACTTCTTCAGGTGAGACGCTATCCGGTAAATTGACGACGAAACAGGCGCTCGCTGTGTGAGCTAACCACCACTCTGCTTTATCGGACACTTTCTGCCCATTCCATTTTGCTAGTATTACCTCGTTAACCCTAACCTTCTGAAATTAAGCAATTCATCACTGCAGCCAAGCAGTCAGATATTGAGCCCAGTTTGGCAAATACATTGATCGATACAGAGATTGAACCGTATTGGGTACGGCAAGGATACCGGAACTAAACTATATGACTGTAAACACCATTGTAATTACCGGTGCAGGCCAACGGATAGGCTTAGCGACAGCCAAGCACTTCCACCAGCTGGATGGCGCGTTATTGCATCGTATCGAACAGAGCGGGACGGTGTCGCAGCACTCCGCGCCATGGGGATTGACTGTGTACAAGCGGATTTTTCAAGCGATGAACAGATCCATCAATTTGCCCGCCATATCGCGGAATTGGGCGTATCAATCCGCGCATTAATCCACAATGCATCAGACTGGAATGCAGAAAGTAAGACTGACGATTATGCCGCCTTGATGGATCAAATGATGCAAGTACATGTCAAAGCGCCGTATTTACTGAACCTTGCCCTGTCACCGTTTATGACATCCACCGAGCCAGCGGGTGCGGATATTATCCACATGACTGACTACGTGGTACGCAAAGGCAGTGAAAAACACATTGCGTATGCGGCCAGCAAGGCAGCGCTTGATAACCTGACCCTGTCTTTTGCCCAGAAGTTGTCACCGGGCATCAAAGTTAACAGCATAGCGCCGGCACTGATCATGTTTAACGAGCATGACAGTGACGAATACAAAAAGAAGGCGCTCGCCAAATCGCTAATGGGATTGGCACCTGGTGAAGACGAAGTGATTAATGCGATTGAATTTATACTGAACAGCAAGTACATGACCGGCCAAAGTATCAATGTGGATGGCGGTCGGGCGCTCAAATAATCGGGAGAAACAAGATGCAAAACGCCATTATTAAAATCACCAATCTGCGTCTTCGCACTTATATCGGATTCAACCCCGAAGAGCAGCAAAAGAAGCAAGATGTCGTCCTGAATATCGAAATCCACTACCCTGGCGAAAAAGCGTGCCTGAATGACAATGTCGACGATGCGCTCAATTACAAAGTCATCACCAAGTCGATAATCGACCACGTTGAAAATGGTCGTTTCCTGTTGTTGGAAAAACTGGTTTCCAGTGTGCTGGAAATCGCCAAGTCGCACCATTGGGTGACATTTGCCAATGTTACTATCGATAAACCTCACGCTTTGAGGTTCGCAGATTCCGTCTCTTTAAGCCTGAGTTGGCAGCAGGAAGAATAGTCACAACGTTTGAGTAAAGATTCCATCTATTTTTTCGAACAACTTGTTCAAACCCGGCCACTTAACGACAACCGTTTAATGAATATAATTCTCATTATTAAATGGAAATTGAAGTGGCCCCTACATGGAATCACCGAAACAATACGACATCATCTCCCGCAGTATTCATTGGGTAACGGCACTTGCCGTTATTGCTATGTTTGCAGTGGGATTATGGATGGTCGACCTCACTTACTACAGCACCTGGTATAAAACAGCGCCTCATTGGCACAAGTCTGCAGGCATTTTGATTGCCGCTCTCACGGTGTTTCGTTTGATTTGGCGAAAAGTGAAACCCGCTCCTGCAATCGAAGGATCGGCATTTGAGCGAAAAGCAGCGCATGCTGCCCATCACCTTATATACACACTGCTGTTTGTTATCTTTATCTCGGGCTATTTGATTTCAACGTCGGACAACCGTCCGATAGAAGTCTTTAACTGGTTTGCTGTACCTGCGTTGGGTGAACTCTTTCCTAACCAGTCTGACATTGCCGGAGCCATTCACTATTACTCAGCCATTGCACTTATTGCACTGACTTCGCTTCACGCGCTAGCTGCGTTGAAACACCACTTTATCAATAAAGACAATACCTACGGAAAATGATTGGAGATAAATCGTTATGAAAAAGACACTGATGACTCTTGGACTGGGCGTAGCGATGACGCTGCCAACACTTTCTTTCGCAGACACCTATGTGATCGACACAAATGGCGCGCACGCATCGGTTAACTTCAAAGTGCCTCACCTCGGTTACAGCTTTATCAAAGGACGTTTCAATGATTTCAGCGGCCAGTTTTCCTACGACCCGGAAAACGTCACTGAATCAATGGTAGAAGTGGTTGTAGATACCACCAGCCTGGATTCAAACCATGCAGAGCGTGACAAGCACCTGCGCAGTGGCGATTTTATCAATGCATCCAAATTTTCCACTGCAACGTTTAAGAGCACCTCCGTTGAGCAAAACGCAGATGGTAGCTTGACCGTAAACGGTGATCTGACCCTTCATGGCAAAACCAACCCAATCGCTATTAATGCAAACTTTGTTGGTGCTGGTAATGACCCTTGGGGTGGATATCGTGCAGGCTTTGAAGGCACAACCCGTTTAGAATTGGCTGACTATGATATCGCCGTCATGGGGCCTTCTAGCTATGTGGATTTAGAACTGCATGTCGAAGGCGTCAAGCAGTAATCTGTGGCATATGTCATTCCCAAACGGCAGCTTTGTTCTGCCGTTTTTGCTTTTTCAGAGCCTAATTTTTGCTGCTGACAACTCTGATCAGTGCACCTTTATAGAGTCGATCCAGATCACATAAATGTGCCATTTCTGCACGTACAGTGTGGGGCTCGTTAACCGTTGTATGGTGAAGCCATGTTCAATCCTATTTTGTTCCGACATCAGTTACACCGTTTGCCCGAACTTTCCGGCAAGGAAGAGCAAACACAGAAACTGATAGTGAACACCCTGAAAAGCTTCGGATTTGAGCCGTCTCAGGGCATAGGAGGACACGGCGTTATAGTGAAAGTCGACAGCGACCTGCCCGGTCCCAACCTGCTCTTTCGTGCCGACACTGACGCCCTGCCGATCAACGAAGCAGCCAAACACAATCACACGTCAGAAGTGGACGGCGTAATGCATGCCTGCGGCCATGATGGACACAGCGCCAGCTTGATGGCATTCGCCCATAAACTGGCACACTGCGAGTTACAGCGCGGCAGCGTGACCTTGCTATTTCAGCCCTCCGAAGAAAATGGGCAAGGTGCGGCTGCGATGCTGGCAGACAGCAACTGGCATAAAGGCGACATTGATTATGCCTTTGGCTATCACAATATTCCCGGTTATCCGCTTGGCAGATTGTCTGTAGGGACAACACCTTTTCCTGTGCCTCAACCGGCATTGCAATAGAGCTTACAGGCACCACTGCACATGCCGCCTACCCCGAAACCGCCAAGAACCCTACCCCCAGCGTTGAGTGATTTGATTAGAGATATCGAACAACTGCCAAAGCGCTTTCCCAACAGCTTTGTATTGGCCACCATCGTTCATATAAACCTTGGAAGTCCTAACTTTGGCACCACACCGGAAAAAGCGGAGTTGATGGTCACGCTTCGCAGTGACAGCAACAAGTGTTTCGACGCACTTTGTCAGGAAGTCGAACATCTTGCCGCCAGGCGGGCTGATGAGAATGAATTGTCATTTTCCATCCGGTGGGTAGACCGATTTAAAGCGACGATTAACCACAGTGAAGCCAACCTGCTGCTCAGACAATCCTGCAAAGAACTGGGATTTGATTTCGCTGTGCTGGAAAAGCCGATGCGTTGGTCTGAAGACTTTTCTGAATACGCGCGCCTGTGGCCATCTGCGTTTTTTGGTATCGGGAGCGGTTTGGAGCATCCACCCTTGCACGACAAGCATTATGACTTTCCAGACACCCTGATTGATATCTCCAGCAAGATTTTCGAACAAATCGTGCGTGATATGAACGGCCTTCGCGAGCTTGACCCGGTCGAGAATTTTTTCAACACCGTCTCTTAGTCAGGCAAACAAAAAGCCCGGAAAACCAAGTTTTCCGGGCTTTTTAACAAGCTATTATGAGCGGATATTTACTGCGATTAGTATTAAAGTTCGCCGCGAAGTTCAATCAGCTTATCTTTAATCTCCAGCGCTTTTTGCTCCGTGAGGTCATACTTCCACATCACGAGGATGGCCAGGAATGCTGTCGATGCTGGAATGATAATATCAGCCAAACGCAAATTATTGATGGTTTCAACCGATTGCTCTGCCACACCCGGGTCAAAACCGACGATCTTGAGCACCAGACCACCAAGAATCAACGCCAGTGCCTGACCAATCTTAACCATCAGCCAGTAGATTGCACCAAACGTCCCTTCTTTACGTGGCATGCCGTTGTTAAGTTCATCCAAATCACACACGTCAGCCGTCATACTCATCATCAGGGTGAACAATCCACCAATACCGAATGACATCAAAGGAATCGGCATGAAGATCAGCCATGGGTTATCCGGACTGAAGCCCCACCATTTCAAACCGTAACCCACGATGGAAATAGCGGTTGAATGATGAACGCTTTTCGCTTACCCCATTTCTTCGCCATCAGGGTAATAACCGGAATCACTAACACAGCAGTTACGATTGCGCTGACGGTTGAAAACCATGCTGGCCAGGTACCAGTAGCGCCGTAATCACCACCAAACATGTGGAATACGATAATAAAGTAGCTGAATGACGCAACAAGCTGAAAACCGTTGAACACAAGGAATGTCGCTGCACATAGGCGAACAAACGGTGCGTTTCTGAATACCTGCTTGATACCTTTAAATACCTGAAGCAGGTTCGACCAAATGGTCGAAAAGGAAATTTCTGCGCGGTTCTCCATGTTTGTCGCATCAATACCTCGACAAAACAGACCAGGTAAAATCCCCAAGGTGATACAGGCACCGGCAACGAATATCGAGAGTTGCTGTACACCTTCTGCCTGACTGCTGAAGAGATCGGGATCTGCAATCAATACCCAGAACCAAGGCACTATCATCCACGCGATTTGCCCCATGGTTTGTGCAAACCCCATAAGGCGTGTTCTTTCGTTGTAGTCCGATGTCATCTCGTACCCCAAACCAACGAAAGGTGTCGCAAACATGGTGTTACCAATCGTGAATATCAGGGAAAAAATGAGGAAGTACCAAAAGTTATATTCTTGAGACGCATCAGGGTCGAGTTGCCAGAGCATGGCGAAGAAAACACCACACAGAATGGCTCCAACGACAATATAGGGTCTGCGTCTTCCCCAACGCGATTTAGTGTTATCCGTGATAAATCCCATGATGGGATCGGTAAGCGCGTCAAATAAGCGAGGTAAACCGCCCAACAGGCCCGCGAGGAATGGATCAATGCCAAAAGCGGTTATCAAGAAGAATGAAAAGACACCCAAGGCTCCCGGCAACAGGTTTAACGTGAGTGTCCCTGCGCCGTAAGCCCCTTTTTGTAATAAAGGCACGCTTTCCCGCGCATCATGGTGTTGTGGTTTTGCTGATTCAATGTTTGACATTGGTTTGTCCTTAACCCCAATAGTTCTGCCGTTATTGCATCCTAGCGACCAAACACAAAACCCGGCAAATCACCTCTTGACGATATATATCTCTATATTCGAGAAAAGAAAGCGCTTTCTTTGTTGCGATATCCAACCCTCAAACTTTGGTTTTGCAATTGAGGGGATTTACAGTTGGATCGCGCGATTATGTACTTTATATGTCCCCACTGGCCTCAATTTCTCATTCAGTGAAATTGCGCACTTCTTAACTGAATATAGATGAAAGAAGTCTCAATCATGGGTCGAATGTTGTTTCGAATGACAGATGCGGCGGCACATATGCCAAACAACCTGAAGATGCGAGATTCAGCCGGATTGACTGCCATAGTGATCGCGATGATCTCAAATAGGTATAATTTCCTCCATCAAAAAGAAACAAAAAAGCCGGAGCGACATGCCCCGGCTTTGAATATTCAGTTGAGATTAAAGCTTATTTTCCTGCGCGGCGCTCTTTGACAGCATCAGCCAGTTGGTTCAACAGCTTTTCGGTGTCGTCCCAGCCAATACAGGCATCTGTAATGCTTTGACCGTAACTGGTGCTTTACCATCAACCAGGTCCTGACGCCCTTCCACCAGATGACTTTCAATCATCACACCGAAAATAGCGTCATTGCCGCTGGCTACCTGATTCGCAACGTCTTCACCAACCACCATTTGACGCTGATACTGCTTGCTGCTGTTCGCGTGGCTGAAATCGATCATCAGCTTGTTGCGAAGCTTGGCACCATCCAGCTGGGACGTCACCGCAGCAACATCTTCCGCAGAGTAATTTGGTGCTTTACCACCACGCAAAATAATGTGGCAGTCTTCGTTCCCTGCAGTCTCTACAATCGCCGAGTGACCGAATTTCGTCACTGAAAGGAAATGGTGTGGCGACTCGGCAGAGCGGATTGCATCGGTTGCAATCTTGATGTTGCCATCTGTTCCGTTTTTGAAGCCAACAGGGCAAGACAAACCAGACGCAAGTTCACGGTGAACCTGGGATTCAGTAGTACGCGCACCAATAGCACCCCAGCTGATAAGGTCACCCATGTATTGCGGGGTGATCATATCCAGAAACTCACCCGCAGCTGGCAGCCCCATGTCCGTGATATCAAGCAGCAGCTTGCGGCCAATACGCAGACCATCATTCAGCTTGAAGCTGTCATCAAGGTACGGGTCGTTTATCAGACCTTTCCAGCCAACAGTAGTACGTGGTTTTTCAAAATACACGCGCATCACGATCTCAAGGCGATCACTGAGTTTGTCACGCAGGACTTTCAGTTTCTTACCATATTCCACCGCAGCAACTGGGTCGTGAATGGAACAAGGACCAATGATCACCAGCAAACGGTCGTCATTGTCGTTAAGCATGTTATGGATAGCCTGACGAGCATTAAATACTGTTTCAGACGCTTTTTCTGTTGCCGGATACTTCTCCAATACCGCGACTGGCGGAAGTAACTCTTTGATATTGCTAATTCTGACGTCGTCTGTTTGATAAAAGCTCATTCAATCACCTTGCTATAAATTGTGCTCGCCTTCATTACAGCGGAGCAGCTTTCCCTACTATTCCCGATAACTTATCGGCTTTGCCTAATGTGTGCAAACCTATTTTTACGACATTGCAAAAAAATATCTAACATGGCTTTCTTGACACACTGAGAATTTATGCTTTAGCTAGCTCAATTCCCACTCTGGCCATAACTTTTTCAAATCTAAAGACGCAGCAAGCGCATCCGCCAAAGCATCCAGGCTTCGTTCGCGCTCAGCATCCAAATCTACACCTTCAACACCAGTGAAGCCTGCCCAACTTAGTAATAACTGCAAGGCCTCGGGACAATCAAAAACACCATGCCAGTATGTACCCAACACCTGATTATCTTCGCTGATCAACCCTTCAAATTCGCCTTCGGACTCAATTAACGGTATGCCAACTGAATCAGTCACACCCATATGGATTTCGTAGCCAGTGACTGATGCCTTTTCACCGGCAATCGTCAACGTACCGGTTTTCCTTGTCAGTACCTTTTCCTTTTCGATGGTTGTGCGGGCACGAAGGTAACCCAAGCCTTCTGCATGTGGCAGTTCACCTTCCAACCCATAGGGATCTGCGATTGATTCACCTAGCATCTGGAATCCGCCACAAATCCCCATTACTTTGCCACCATACCGCAGATGCCTCGCAATTTGCTTATCCCATCCAAAGCTTCGCAAACTGTTCATGTCAGCGATGACACTTTTACTGCCAGGCAGGACAATCAAATCACAAGGCGGGATATCCGCCCCCGGTGCAACATATTGAAGATTCACTTGTGGATGGACTCTGAGTACATCAAAGTCTGTGTGATTACTGATGCGGGGCAGTACCGGCACAGCGATATTAATCACCGCTTTTGAGTGGTCGAGGGTTTGGGCGACGTCTACCGCATCTTCAGCATCCAGCATTAAACCATGAAGATAAGCACAACACCCAATACCGGCTTACCTGTTTTCTCTTCCAACCATTGCAGGCCAGGTTCAAGCAGAGTGATATCCCCACGGAAACGGTTAATCACAAAGCCAATAACTCTTTCCTGCTCTGTTTTTGAAAGGCAGTCCAATGTACCGGTCAAGTGGGCAAAAACACCGCCTTTATCGATATCTGCGACGATAATGACGGGCACATCCGCCTCTTCCGCAAACCCCATATTGGCAATGTCATTCTCGCGCAGGTTCACCTCAGCCGGACTACCAGCTCCTTCAATCAGAACACACGCATAATCAGACTGGAGCTTATGAAAAGACTCCATCACCTTTGGCATCGCAAACGCTCTGTATGAGCGGTTCCCAATACCATTGGTTTCATCCACGGCTTTACCCTGTACAATGATTTGCGCCTGGCAGTCCGAGTTCGGCTTAAGCAAAATTGGATTCATGTGAACACTTGGCGAGACTTTACAGGCAATAGCCTGAAACGCCTGAGCCCGGCCAATTTCGCCACCCTCTTCAGTTACGGCGCTGTTTAACGCCATATTCTGGGATTTAAAAGGCGCAACAGAAATACCGTTGCGCGCCAACAACCGTCCCAAACCAGCGACAAGTACACTTTTGCCGGCATCAGAAGTCGTACCCTGTACCATCAGGGCCTTTGAGGTGGATAACATAGAAAGCAGTCCGAAACGTCGATTTAAAAAGCAACGACGAGAAGATGAAAAAGTGAATTAACATGCAAAGTTAGCTCAGAAATTGCAAAAATATGAGAGCCAAATCAGTTGCTAGAAAAATGTTTGCAAACGCGGTCAAAGTTATCTGATTTGTAAGTAAATTTTACAGCTCACAAAACATACACTTCAGCACATCTACTGCATTAACAAACCGCAAGGATTGCTGTGAAAAATAACACAAATAAATGCGCTATTCACACTACCGTTGCAGCATTATGCTTGATGTCGGCAGCCGCTTCGGCAACGAACTTTAACTACTCCAATCTTGAAATTGGCTTTACCGCTAATCCCTCTGGGCTTGCAGCTACCGGACGTTATGCCTTTATGGATGGCGCACATTTTGTGGTGAATGCCAGTAGTCAATTTGAAGGTGACTGGATTGTCTCCGGTGGTGCTGGATTTCAGGCACCGATAAACGGCTTCGTCGATATCCACGGCGATGCTCGCATCTATTCAGTTCGTTTTCCGGAAGACGACAAACATGACTGGGGTGAATTGGCTTATGGCGTCAACGTAGGAGCAGGGCATGGATACTGCCGCAGATCGAGGCCAACCTATTAGTCGGGCAAGTCGCTTTTGATTCTGACGACACACGCTCTATCGTTGAACTCGGGGGGCGCTTCCACTCGACTGACGCTCTGTCTGTCGGCGTTACCTATCGTGCCAACGGATTATACAAAGAGCAGTTTTACCTCAATGTCCGCTTCGAAATGTAATACGGCTGAGTAGTCAATCAGAAGGCGGGCAATCAACCCGCCTTTTTCATTCCATTGAAGCCGTCAGGTTTTTAGCTTCAGACGGAGTGAAGCCGAAGAAACGTTTGAATTCGCGGCTGAACTGCGAAGGGCTGCTATACCCTACCCCGTAACACACTTCCGCAATTTTAAATCCTGATGACAGCATGGACCTTGCCTTGTGCAGCCGCAGTGATTTCACGTACTGCATGGGAGATACCGTCGTTACTTGCTTAAAATGCTCATGAAGCGTCGATGCACTCATTCCCGCCACACCCGCAATAGATTGAATGTCCAGATCCTGCTCGAAGTGCTGCTCGATATAGTGCACAACAGGGGCTATCCGGTTCGCACCCGCATGGTTAATCACAGAATTTCTTAGTAAGCCGCCACAGGGCCTTTGAGCACTTCATAGTACAGTTCACGACAGATTGAAGCAGAGAGAATCTGCTGGTCCATGGCGTTGTTAAGGGTACTAAGAAGCCGATAAAGAATATGGGTAATGCTCTCGGTTAATGGCGTCGATTGGGTTAGAACATCCTGTTGCGGGTGAGGTTTATCCTTCTGCCATTGTGTCATCTCCATCATCAACTGACCCACCGTCTGCTGATCCACGGTCAGACTCAGCCCCAAGTATGGATGAGATTCGCTCACATCAAACACTGAAGCTTCCACCGGCCGCGTGACAGAGTTAATCAAATAGCTTCCAGAGTTATAAACGTAGCTTTGCTGACCGCTGGTGATCCGCTTTTGCCCTTGAAGCACAAAACAGATAGTCGGCTGTAGCACTATTGGCATAGTCGGAACATCCGTTTCGCTGGCATAGAGTTTCAGGCCTTCTATGGTTGTCGGATAAACACCGTTTACCCCAATCTTTCAAACACTTGACTTGCCAACTTCCGCGTTATGTCCATAACCGTCTCCTGATCCCATCCGTAGAATTATGACACTAAACACCTAAATTTCTTTTCCTAAAAGTTAAATTCCGGAGTTTTAGGCATGCCTTTAGGAACATCTGGATAACATCAACACCGGATTCACGCCATAGTTAACAAACAGTTTGGGCACTTAACGTGCGCAAACCCAGAAAGGAGACAAGCATGAGCGTATCCGTCACGATCAACGGAAAAGATTACAAGCTGGATGTTCCACCAGAGACTCCCTTGCTTTGGGTATTAAGGGACACCCTGAAAATGACTGGCACCAAGTTTGGTTGTGGGCAAGCATTATGCGGCGCCTGTACCGTTCAGATGTATGGCCAGCCAATCCGCGCATGTGTGACACCGGTATCCGCCGTCGCGGGGCAAAAGATAACAACCATTGAAGGCATCACGACGAAAGAAGCAAAAGCGGTTCAGACAGCCTGGGAAAAACTGCAGGTTCCGCAGTGTGGCTACTGCCAATCAGGTCAGATCATGGCTGCAAGCGCGCTTTTGGCAAACAACACTTCACCTTCTGATGCTGATATCGATGCAGCCATGGGCGGGAACATTTGCCGTTGTGCAACCTATGTAAAAATCCGCAATGCGATTAAAGAAGCGGCAGACGACCTGAAAGGAGAAAGCCATGCGTGATTTTCTCAAAGATTTCGACCCCAAGTCCCTAAACGTTTCACAACCAGAAACCGGCACTTCGAGACGTGGTTTCATCAAACTGATGACGGGCGCAGGTGCAGGATTGACCCTGGGCATCCACCTGCCAACAATGGCAGCAGGTGAAAAGGAAACGTCCGGCGTGCCCTTCGAGCCCAATGCGTTTATCCGAGTCAACGCGGATAACACGGTCACCATCATGATTAAACATCTGGACATGGGACAAGGTGTCACAACGGGTCTGGCGACCATTGCGGCAGACGAGCTGGATGCTGAATGGAGTCTGGTAACTACCCAAGCCGCACCGGCGAACGCCAATCTCTACAATAACCTTTTGTTGGTACGGTACAGGGGACGGGCGGAAGCACCACCATCGCCAACTCTTTCATGCAAATGCGAATTGCCGGGGCGAAAGCGAAAACCATGTTGGTTGGGGCGGCGGCCAAGATCTGGCAGGTTCCCGTTGACGAGATTGTCGCAAGCAACAGCACACTGAGCCATCAATCCGGCAAAAGCGCCACCTATGGTGAAGTGGCCGAAATTGCCGCGTTGCAGCCTGTTCCCACTGACGAACAGGTGGTTTTGAAAACGCCTGAGCAATTCACTCTGATCGGCAAGACCGGAACCACAAGAAAAGACAAAGGCAAAAGCAATGGGACAGCAACGTTTACTATCGACGTGCAACTGGAAGGCATGTTAACAGCGTTGGTCGCCCATCCTCCTGCCTTTGGTGCCAAAGTTAAATCGTTCGATGCCACTGCCGCCAAACAATCACCCGGCGTGGTGAACGTCGTTCAAATCCCGACCGGTGTTGCAGTCATCGCCAAAGACTTCTGGAGCGCAAAAACAGCGCGGGACAAATTGGAGGTCGAATGGGATCGTTCCGCATTCAACAAAAGCACCGAAACGCTCAAACAGGAATACACAGCACTGACCGAAAAACCTGGCTACCCGCAAGAAATGACGGCGATGCACCTGCCGTTTTGGAAAACGCTGAGGGTGTCATCGAGGCCACATACTATTTCCCTTATCTTGCCCATGCCCCTTTGGAGCCGATGAACTGCGTCATTCTGGCCGAGGGCGACCGCGCGGAGCTTTGGTACGGTTCACAATTGCAGACCATCGACCAAATGTCAGTCGCAGCTGTACTGGGGATCCCACCGGAAAATGTGGCTATCAATACCCTGTTTGCAGGTGGTAGTTTTGGCCGTCGCGCAACTCACATTCTGATTATGTTGTCGAGGCAGCCACTATCGCAAAAGCAATGCCCGGCGTGCCAATCAAAATGCTATGGACCCGCGAAGATGACATGCGCGCAGTACTACCGCCCTATGTATGTCCATAAAATACGCGGCTCATTGGATAAAGAGGGCAACATTGAAGCCTGGGAGCAACGGATTGTGGGCCAGTCAATTGCTGCTGGCACCGCTTTCGAACCCTTTATGGTCAAAGACGGTGTTGACTCTACGTCGGTAGAGGGCGCAGCAACCCTTCCCTACGCGATTCCAAATCTGTCTGTGCAACTTCATACGGTGACCTTGCCGGTTCCCGTTTTATGGTGGCGCTCTGTCGGCCATACCCACACCGCCTTCTCAACAGAAACCTTTTTTGATGAGCTGGCACATCAGGCAGGGAAAGATCCGGTAGAGCTTCGCCGTAATTTACTGAAAAACCACCCCCGTCATCTCGGTGTGCTTAACCTTGCGGCAAAAAAAGCAGGTTGGGGCTCTCCGCTGCCTGAAGGGAAAGGCAGGGGCGTTGCCGTCCATGAGTCTTTCCGAAGCTATGTCGCGCAAGTGGTGGAAGTCTCCGTTGAGAATGGCCAAATCTCTGTCGATAAAGTGGTATGCGCCGTCGACTGTGGGGTTGCTGTCAACCCGGACATCATCAAGGCTCAGATGCAAGGCGGCATTGGCTTTGGGCTGTCACCCGCCCTGCTTAGTGAGATCACCCTAAAAGACGGCGGAACCGTTCAATCCAACTTCCATGACTATCTGGTTCTACGCGAACAACAGATGCCGGAAATTGAAGTGTATATTGTCCCTTCCGCTGAGGCACCCACGGGTGTTGGTGAACCAGGCGTCCCACCGATTGCACCGGCAGTTGCCAATGCCGTGTTTGCTGCAGTGGGTAAACGCATCTATGAACTGCCCATGAAGTTATCCTGATACTGGATCGGGAAAGGAAACGGTGTAAATGACCAACCACCTTTTACATTTGCTGAAGGTCTGGTTTGTGGAAAGAGACAGTGCCGAGTGGGTGCTTGGCACTGTCTTTCAAACCGAAGGCCCTTGCTACAGGAAAGCTGGCGCGATGATGCTCTTTAGCAGCAACGGTCATCAGTTAGGCATGTTGAGTGGCGGTTGTCTGGAATCGGATCTTCAACGCCATGCCCGAAAAGTGATGGCAACCGGCAAGCGTTGTGAACTGGTATATGATGCGCAGGATGAAGATGACCTGACCTTTCAGCTTGGTATTGGCTGCGGCGGAAAAGTACACATCCTGCTGCAACCCCTGTCATCGTCAAACCAGTATCTGGCATTGGATGAGGCATTCCTGCATCTGTCCCGGAATCAATCTGGCCACTACTATCAATCATTGACTCCAACCGGTCAGGAAACCGCTCATTTCATTCCAGGCTCAGCCCCTCACTCTACCTTGCCGACACTAATACTATCGGCGAAAAGATTGATGAAGGAGGCGCTGTCTGGCTGAAAACTTACCTCCAACCTCCTGTTCATTTACTCGTCTGCGGTGGGGGTTTCGATGCGCGCCCGGTTTGTGACATCGCACACCGCCTCGGTTGGCGGGTAACACTTTGGGATCCCCGCCCCGCCAATGCCCGGCGCGACTACTTCATGAATGTTGATACGATTTTGCGCGAGCCTGCCGGAACACTGGCCAATTACTGCAATTCACAGAACGTGAATGCAGCAGTTGTGATGACGCACAGTGTGTCCTTGGATTCGGCCGCCATTGAGGCGGTTAATGGCACACGGATTCAGTATGTGGCGCTGTTAGGACCAGTTCACCGGAAATTCGAAGTACTGGAAGCCGTAACACTTTCAGAAGAGAGACTTTCGTACCAACTTGCGGGACCTGCAGGACTAAAATTAGGTGCAGCATTGCCAGAAGGCATCGCACTTTCTATTCTCTCTGAATGTATGGCGTATTTGAACGAAGCAAGCGCCAAATCATTGAGTGGAATAGTGAAAGAATGACAAATATTGCTGCGGTTATATTAGCTGCTGGCCGCGCATCCCGATTTCAGTCTTGCAAAATGTTGGCACCGGTCAACGATACCCCTTTAATCAGCTTCCCTATCAAGGCTGCGCTCAGCGTCACGCCCCATGTATTTGTGGTAACCGGCTACTGGCATGAAACACTGTCTGAGGCAAAAGAACGCTATGACTGGCCGGTGACGCTGCTCCACGAGGAAACGTGGAACGAGGGAATTGGGAGTGTCATCGCCAAGGTCACGAAGCAGTTGTCTCCGAAATATGATGCCCTGCTATTTATGTTGGCAGATCAACCTGCTGTCAGCGCAGACAATGTCGCGTTGCTATGGAAAGTATTTAGCGAGCATTCAGTAGATGCGGTTTGTTGCCAGTACCGGGACTCTGTCGGTGTGCCCGCCATTGCCGGAAAATCCATGTTTGATGCACTCCAGCAACTTAGTGGGGATTCCGGTGCCAAACATCTGCTCAGCGATGAACGATACAAGATAACGGCTGTTGACATTGACCAATGTAACATCGACATAGACACCCCCGCAGACCTTGAAGGTTATGTGCACTACATCAACAACATGGCATCTCTTTGGTAGTGCAAATAGTTTAAAACAATCTCAGTTCAGAATTTTGACTGCCGGAAGCGTTAATAACTACCTTATCACTAAAGAAACCTGCAAAAATGCCACTAGTAATGGGACATAAAGGCGACGTTTACTCTGTGTATCTTTCCTTTTCGAAACAAGCCATGTTTCAGAGTAACGGCAAAACAGCTCATGATGAGTGGCTCCCAAGCTAACTGGTGGACAATCAACCTGTTACGCTAAATGTACATCTCGGATGATTATTAAATTATGTCAACAATTCCCTGCTACGCTTAAAGGGCGGCTTTTTAGGGACTAAAGGATACAAAATGGCGTTCTGGAACAACAAAAAAAAAGAAAGTGAGTTTAACGCGAAAATAGCTGAACTTGAGGCCGGCTATAATGAGCGTCTTTCTGCAGTAGAAATGCAACTCCAGGAAAAGGATGCATTCATCGCGGAATTGGAAAGTCGAATCGTCGATTTGACTGAAACCAGCCGCTGTCAGCAGAAAGGCTCGACCATGCTTGAAGCCATCCGTGAAGGACTTCTGGCAAATGCAAACACCTTGGTCACAGAAAAAGAGGAACTGGTAGAACTGGACGATATGTTCGCTCAGACCCTGAGTGCTATCCAAAACCTATCCAACCGCGCCGACCGCATCACTCAAGAATCGCAACGCAACCGCTCGGCAGTTGCAGAGCTCACCCAGACCACCACACAGATCAACCGCTTTGTCGCAGCCGTTCAGGAAATTTCTGAGCAGACCAACCTTCTTGCGTTGAATGCCGCTATTGAAGCCGCACGCGCGGGCGAAGCCGGTCGGGGTTTTGCGGTTGTTGCCGATGAAGTACGCCAACTGGCGAGCAAAGCGGGTGAAGCAAGTAGCCAGATTGAAGGGCTGGTGAAGAAAGTTATCAACCAGAATACTGATATCGAAAAACTGGTTGAAGAAAGCCAGAAAGGCGCAGAAGAAGTATCAGCATCGTCCACACAAATCGAAGCGGTTGTGGTTCAGGTGGTGGAAAAATCAAAATCCATGCAGCGCGTCATTCAAAACGCCGTGGTTTCCTCTTTCCTTAATACCGTGAAACTGGACCATGCGGTTTGGAAAAGCATGGTATACAAACATGTCAGCAACGGCGAATTCCATCAGACTGTTAACCGACACACCGAGTGTCGCCTCGGTAAATGGTATTTCGAAGGGGATGGTGCAAAACAATTCAAAGCCATGCCGTCGTTTAATGCGATTGATAACCCGCATAAACAAGTGCATGAATCAGCCGACAGGCACTGGAAGCAGGCACGCGCGGTGATTTCCGCACCATGGTTGAATGCCTCAATGCAATGGAAGAAGGCAGTATCCGTGTGACTGACGCGCTTGAACGACTGATTGGCGAAAGCGCCGCTTAACCCTGTTTCCAATAAGTCATAAACATAAAAAAGCCTGATTTCTCAGGCTTTTTCTTTTGGATTTCAGTTTTGCATTCGCATGCGCTTCAATGATCTGCTTGTGCAATGTCTTAGCTGCACGCTGTAGCTTTGGATGGATTTGCAGTTTCTTATCTGCCACCAGCGTTTTGTTGTAGTTAATCACTGACGCTGTCAAACAGGCTGCTACCTTAACCTGCCCTAATTTTTGTGCGTACATGGCTGTTTTAATAGCCATAAATGCGCGCTGGTCATTCTTCTTGTACGTCTGTACAGCGAACCGCTCAAATCGCTGAAAGTCTGTATGGTAAGCGCTATGAATACGGGCGACATGCTTATCGTAGTATTCGCGGTACTTATTGTAGCTACCAGAGCGGTTGGCTTGCATGAGCTTTTTAACCCAATCCGTTGATTTCAGGGTCTCTTTTCTGAACAAGCTAGTTAGCCATGCAAACATTAATCCTCCTAGAACACTCCCAACGACGTCAATCCAAAATAGATGTCAAAGCTTCGAAGGGTAATGGTTATCTCTTTTTCTACTATCCCGCATCATATTGTATTTAAACGCTGTGCGGTATCGGCAGATTCTACTGGAAATTAGCCCAAAGTCTCCAAAAGATTTGTCAGGAATCGTTAGTGCGTCGGGGCAGAATCACCCTTTGCGACGCTAACGCCTTTGAGCTGTGCATATACACGCTGCCCCTGCGCCAACGACAGCTCATCCGCTGCCCATTGGGTAATATTTGCCAACAGAGTTTGCTGACCGATTTTCAGTGCAAGCTGGCAATAACCCGCCTCTCCATTCCCACTGTCACACTGCATGACATCGGCAATTTCCACCGGGATAACGTTTCGAATACTCGAATCAGTCGGCTTAGTTTTTACAATGGAAATATCATTGGCGAAAATGCGTAAACGCATCCGCGCTCCCTTTTCAGCCTGAACCCGCTGCACCCAAAGCGACTGTCCTTCCAGATCCAGCTGGGTCATCGCATAGTTTTCGTGATGCCCCATCACTGTCGCCATCACCAGCATGCTTTGCTCTTTTGCGCTAAGCCACGGCCTCATGGGCTCAGAACCCCACACTTCATGAATAGGGCCGTTTGCGACTACATGACCGCGGTCAAGGATCAGCATGTTATCAGCGAGCTGTAGGATCTCATCCAGGCTGTGGCTGACATAGAGCACCGGGACTTTGAGCTTCTCCACCAAAAGCAACAGATACGAAATCAATTCCTGTCGGCGTGGTGCATCCAAAGATGCGGTCGGTTCATCCATGATGAGCAGTTCAGGTGCCGCCATCAGAGCCCGGCCAATCGCAACCCGTTGTTTTTCGCCGCCGGAGAGATCCCTCGGATACCGGTTCAGTAAAGTTTCAATATCAAGCAAAGCGACGATTTCTTTGAAAACTGAAGGCTGGTTTCGCTTTTCTCCATAACGCAGGTTCTTCTCTACGGTCATATGAGGGAAAAGACGTGCATCCTGGAACACATACCCCACCCTGCGCTTTTCAGGCGGAAGGTTAACCTGTTGTCCACTGTCAAAAAGGGCTTTCTCTCCCAATGAAATACGGCCATGTCGCGGTGTAATTAAACCACTCACTGCATTTATCAGTGACGTTTTACCGGCGCCGGAACGACCGAATACCGCAGTGATCCCCGAAGCAGGAAGTGTCTCATCAAGGTGAAGCGAAAAACTGTCCAGAGAGATATCAAACGAGAGCGTAATCATTTCAGCCCCATTTTTCTTTTCATACGTCGCTGAGCCATTCCGAGCCGAACAGGGAACCAAGGGCAATCACAATGGAAATGATGCAAAGCCGGGCTACCTGTTCTTCTGCGCCCGGCGTCTCCAAAAAGGCGAACATCGCTAAGGGTATTGTTTGGGTTTCACCGGGAATATTGGATACGAATGTGATAGTGGCGCCAAACTCTCCCAGACTTCTTGCGAAAGCTAAAACCACGCCGGATAAAATGCCCGGCATCATCAAGGGCAAAGTAATCGTGAAAAAGACACGCCACGGTGATGCGCCCAGCGTGCGCGCGGCTTCTTCAAGCTTGCCATCAATCAACTCCAGCGATAACCGCACAGCCCTGACAAGAAGCGGAAATGCCACCACGCTGATGCCAGTGCTGCGCCACGCCAACTGAAGGCAAAAGACAAGCCGAAAGTGTCATAGAGCCAACTGCCAATCACACCGCGTCGCCCCATAGAAATAAGCAGCAGATAACCTATAACAACAGGGGGCAGAACGAGAGGTAGATGCACCAGGCCGTCGAGGATCGACTTGCCGATAAACTGTTTTCTTGCCAGCAACCAGGCAACCGCGATGCCAAGAGGCAGACTCACCATAACGGCGACAAAAGATATTTTAAGACTAAGCGACAGCGCTTCCCACTCCAGCGGGGTCAGTAACATGACGTTTATTGCTCTTGTTTATTCAGGGTTAACAACAAAACCGTTCTCCATCAGAATGGCTTTCGCCGCGGGGGAATCAAGGAAACGGAAAAAAGCCTCGGACGCTGCTGATGCTTCATTCGTCAGCGCTTTGGGGAACACAATCGGCGTGTGCGAATTATCCGGCAACATAGCCGCCACTTTAACATGGGAGGAAGCTTGCGCGTCGGAGTAATAGACAATGCCAAGAGGTGATTCGCCACGCTCAACCAACGCCAGTGTTGATCGCGCACTGTTCGACAGCGCCAATTTGTTTTCCAACGCTTGCCAAAGGCCAAGGTTTTCCAGCGATTCTTTACCATAGATCCCTGCCGGGACATGGGTAGGATCGGCAAGTGCCAACCGGCTGTCACCCATTACCGCGAGCATCTTATTTGCATCCAGCGCGACAGGTGTATTTTCCTGTTCACTGGCGATCAGTACCAATTTGTTTTTTATCCAAGGTGTCACTGACTCTTTGCGGATCACACCTTGAGACGCTGCGTAGTCCATCCATTTCTCATTCGCAGACAGAAAAATATCCGCCGGCGCACCATACGCGAGTTGACGTGCCAATGCAGAAGATGAGGCAAAGGAAAGCGTGACTTGTTGCCCCGTCTTTTCATGATACGCAGAGGCAATGTCATTCAATGCAGTGGTTAACGATGAAGCTGCAAAAACAAGAACATTGTCGTTTGCAAAAACTGGTTTGGAGAAAAGGAGAAATGCGCTGAAGAATGTCAGTAAAACGCGTTGCATATAACCTCTTGCAGGCTCATGACTGAAAGGCGCTATCATAACAACGATTTGGCGTGGACAGGTATTCAATACGCCAAGTAAACACCTGTCTGCGAGAAAGCGAGCAACAGAGAAGAAGGTCAAGCCTCTGTATTCATGGTGATGGTATAGCGGTTGTTGCCTGCAGGAATCATATAAAGAATTTGCTGCCCCATACTGTGGTGGGAAATCAGATAATTTCCCTGGGGAAACTCGGCATTTTCCGGCCCTTCAAGGACAATGGTGTAGTGCTCAACCAACCGTCCATCTATGGTTTCACCGTTGTGAGCCTCTTCCCGCACAGTCTCTACCTGCACTTCATACTCATTTTCAGCACCGTCTAACAGTTGTACCGTTTGCCCAGTCAACTTGGAGATATTCTCCCAAGACAATACATTCATCGCTTTCTCCTGAACCATCCAGTAGCCATAGTCGCGGCGACAGCAGACAGAATGCCATTTCTACCCACGTACTGACGCCATCAGCATTAAATGAGTGTAGCTTTCCCCATTAACAGAAACCGTTTTTAAGCTGAATTTTCTGACAGTTGCCCCACTTTTTCATATGGAGGTATATGTGGGTTGAACGAGATGAATGAGAGGAGAGAGAACAGATGAGAGATATTTAAACCAGAAACGCCGGTTGGCGTTTCTGGCCTTTTTACGATTAACGCAATTTTATTGGACGCGTTTTCTGAGTTTTACTTTGATGGTAGAACCACTGGCGTCTGCTTTTATTTGTCATATTAACACCTCATAGAACAATGTCAGTCTTGTCTCAAAACCACCCATTTGAGGGTTTTGTTTCCTGACAGATAGTCATACGTCGGCCGCACTTTGCCACTGGGTGGCTGTCTCCCCTTTTTCATTTCTCAAGGAGCACGTCTTGTTGAGATGAAGGACTCATCATCACGTGCAAGTCGACGATATATCTATGACAACAATAACAAGGAAAAGATTCGTTTCGTTGTCACGATAAGCTTATATTTATTACATACACTTGCATCTTTCAAGTGAATCCACACCCATCGATGCAACCTGAATCACACTTCTTTCTATTAATTCAATTGGTTGGACAAAAAGCTGCCAAGTTTCTCAGAACATCTCACTTCCCTTTGCCCGTAACACTTCAGTGTCCACTCTCTGGCTCGTCAGCCAGCCGATTTGGGGATCCCAGCAATTTCAGATACACTCCCGGCGAAAGTATCAATACAGAGTGACAAACATGTCGCAAGAAGAAATCGAAATTGAAGCAATCGGCATTGAAGTCTCCGAACAACCGGTAGAGCTTTATAAAGTGCTGAAAATTGCCAATGCTGTCAGTGGTGGCGGTGAAGCAAAAATGGCGATCACCGAAGGGTATGTCATCGTTAACGGCGAAGTGGAAACCCGAAAACGTTGTAAAATTTACGACGGTGACCTGATTGCCTTTAACGAAGAATTTTATGTGCTGGTTTGTGATACGCCACCGCTTCCGGTAGCGCCTAGAGAGAAAAAAGCAAAACCTGCGGCTAAGCAAAACACAAACCCAAAATCGGCCAAGCCTGCTAAAACCAAGCCGCAACCGAAGCAGTCACCACAAAATAAAAAAGCTCAGAAAAACAGCACCGTAAAAGGCAAGAAAGATGCAACGCCAAGTGTGAGAGCGAAGCGTGAGCAAACCCAAGGTGAGATCGCCCCTAACGGCAGAAAACAGATTTCATTCTGACAAAAAAAGCCACCGTGATTCGGTGGCTTTTTACTTAACTCTATCAGTTAATGTTGGAAAAATGTGGTTTGTTAACATTTGTATCACTGTGTATGCCTTACGCCGCTCATTACGTTGAGCCACTTGACCTCGTGCTGGTTTGCCATGGTCGATTTGCGATAAGGGCTTTTGACTATCAGTTAGCGTATTCCTACGCAAATTAAACATTCCAAATTGTTATGCGACCCTTGCCAGATTCAAGTCTCTGACGGGACACGAGCTTTTTGCTCCTAAGTTGTACCTTATTTCTTGGTCGCACTTTGATTATAGCCAGTCCCCATGCGGGTCTACGTCTCGTATTTGTGATTGTGACGCGCTTTCCCAATTTAAATTTTTCTCTGCGCCCAAGTACCAACTGGGCGGGAATTATGCATGAGAAAAGGCCCTTCACGTTTAACATCCAGTTCCATTTTTGCGGTGTCTCCTATTCACTTATTTTTCAAAAAGAAAGTAGGAAGTTAACCCGCACAAGTCACTCAAGCATGCGTATAATGCAGCTGTTAATTTGAATTTTTGGATGTTTCTTTGACTGTGTTTCACTCGCCTTTTCGATTTATTCCCACAGCACAAGCTTCCCTTGCCATGGCATTTTTTGGTCTTGGCGCGGCCTGGTCTTTGTATCATCCAATCACCGGTCATATTTCACGCCCCCTATTGTCCACCATTGGTATTTTGTTAATCGCGCCGGTATGGCTGAAATACTTTTTTGAGCCAAAGCGTTTTTTCAGGATTTACGCGACCCGCTATACGGCAGCCTGATGGCGCCAATGACCATGTCACTGCTGTTGATGGCAGACTTCCTTTCCGGCGTTGATTCAGATTGGGCGACGGTAGTTTGGTATCCCGCCATGGCGATGCATGTCTTTATGATGTGCTACTTCTTCTTTTTCCAGTTCAAATCCTTCGATAAGAAAAACATTTATCCAAGCTGGTTCCTGTATCCCGTTGGCTTAATCAGCAGCACCCTAGCTGGGCCAAAACTCGGCTTTGGCGAAGAGTCTGCATTTTTAGCGCATATCTGCATTGGTGCGTATTTCTGCATGTTGCCATTTGTTTTGTACCGGCTTTGTTTTCTCGAGACGTTACCACGTAACTCCCGTCCGGTACTGGCTATCATGGCCGCGCCGGTCAATCTGGCGCTGACTGCTTATCTGGTGAACCTGCCACAACCGGATCCGGTATTGGCAGGTGCTCTGGCCGGTGTGGGCATCATGATGACTTTGTTCGTCTATCTCTGTTATATCGATTTGCTGCGTGAGCCATTCCAGCCCACGTTAGCCGCACTCACCTTCCCCTCAGTGATCAGTGCCGTCGCCATGGAACGGCTGACGATTTGGCTGGGACACGATTTTCCCCACTGGTCATGGCTCGAAAGACTGGTTGGTAGAACTGGCTGTCGCCACTTTACTGGTGACTTGGGTGAGCATTGGCTATATCCGGCATTATGGATTCGGCAAGCACCTTCAATAGCCGCTTATCGAAACTGCAATGAGCAGGAACTGCTATCCTGCTCTTTTTAACATCCCTTCAGATACCAAAAACTCCAGTATTTCCGGCAACCCTTGGCGCTCTTTAAGGTTGGTAAAGACATAAGGTTTGCTTGGGCGCATCCGTTTGGTGTCCGAGTCCATCACATCCAGATTCGCGCCAACGTAAGGCGCCAGGTCGATCTTATTGATGACCAGAAGGTCGGAGCGGGTAATGCCAGGGCCCCCTTTGCGCGGTATCTTCTCTCCTTCCGCCACATCGATGACATAGATGGTCAGATCAGCAAGTTCGGGACTGAACGTTGCGCTCAGGTTGTCCCCGCCACTTTCAATGAACACCACCTCCAAGTCTTTATGCAGTTTCGCCAATCCCTCTACCGCTTCCAGATTCATTGAAGCATCCTCCCGGATTGCCGTATGTGGACAACCGCCAGTTTCCACACCCACAATACGGTCAGCAGGCAGAGCGCCTGCTTCAGTCAAAATTCTCTGGTCTTCACGGGTGTAGATATCGTTGGTAACTACCGCGATGGAATAGTTGTCCCGCATTTCTTTACAAAGCACTTCCAGCAATGCCGTTTTCCCCGACCCAACCGGGCCCCCTACGCCAACCCTAAGCGGCTGTTTATAATCCATATATCAAACTCCTTATGATCGAAAAAGTCGGGTGTATTGGTGCTCATGACAACTTGAGGCAATGGCCTGTGCCGGGGCAAAACTGCCAATCTGTGCATCAGTAATGAAGTTGGATGCCTCCACTGCTTGCTCAAGGGTTGCAGTAACCGCCAACAACACCCGCTGACCCGCTGTCTGCCCAAGCGGGATCAGCTTTACACCTGCCATCACACTGTTTTCAAGCCAGCTCCACGCATACCCTCTGCACAGGGCGTCCGGTTCGATGTTCCACTTCACCCCGGCACAGGCGAACCCCGCCAGGGCTGACTTACCTACCGCCTCGTTGTGCGGCGAATCTGGTTCGGTCAATCCCAACTGTTCCAGCAGTTTTCGCATGGTTCGTCACGTTGTACCTCTTCCAGCCTCAGTTCCGAGGTCTCACGGGTAACGTAGAGTTGAGTAACCCAATGTTCCAACGCTTCAACATCCTCGTCCTTGGCGGCTTGATATAGACGACGCAAAATAGGCAACTCAAGATATTGCAGTGTTTCTACCGCCAAGCAGTTGAGCCAATCCACCAGCGCAGATTCACTGTCGACCCATCCAGACTCCACCGCCCACTCCAGCCCCTGAGAGTAACTGAACGCCCCTACAGGCAAAGACGGGCTGATCAGCTGGAAAAGACGATATTCCTGATTCACTGGCGTTTCTTCTTGAGGTAAACCAGCACACCTACCACGGCAGCAATAGCCAGCCATGTCGATAGATGGGTAAAACTGTCACCAATGTGTGCCATTACAGAGCTGTCTGGCCCATGCCCACTGTGCGCAACCACGGGAGAAGCCAAAACCACCGCCGTCGCTGCCAGTAATTTATTGATGTTCATAAAACGTCCTCTGTCCTTGTTTGAAATTCTGTAACCGTTAATGGGAATGGTGGTGGCCGGATGAATGACCACCATAAGCACCCGCCTCGGGCTCAAACGGCGCCATTTCCACAATCACTGTGCCGCCAAGTAAACCGACCATTTCATCCAGCACATGGTCGTGCTGGTATCGCACCCACCAGTCGCCTACCTGCAGCGGTACATGCCGGTTTCCAAGGTGGTAGGCAAGGCGCGCCAGAAGAACGCCGTCTTCCGCGTGGGCAGTCGACACCTTTTCATCGGCTGCAATCACCCTGACTTCTTCACCGGATTCAGCCTTTAAGACGTCGCCTCCCCGCAGCGTATTGCCACGTGGCAAAAACAACCCAGCTTCGCGGCCATCGTCGAGTGTGATTCTAAGCCGGCTCTTTATCCGTGCATCTATGGGGAGGTGCACTGTCGGCAAGTCCTTGTCCTGCTCACCGCTAACAACCTGCGTAAATTCGATCATGCATGTCCTTTATCAATGTCGTTGTTTAAACAAATGCCTTACTAAAACAGGAAATATCGCTGTGCCATTGGCAGTACATCCATGGCTGGCATATCAGCAATTGCCCATCCGCCCGCACCTCATAGGTTTGGGAGTCCACCTCAATGTTTGGCTGCCAGTCATTGAGCTTCATGTCTTTTTTGCGGATGTTGCGGCAGGATTTCACCGCGGCAATGCCGCTTTTCAGCGCTAAAGCATCCGGGACACCTGCGTCTATCGACTGCTGCGACATAAACAGCAATGAACTGGTTGCCGGACCTGCGCCAAACGCACCAAACATTGGGCGGTAGTGAACCGGTTGTGGCGTGGGGATTGAGCCATTGGGGTCGCCCATTGGCGCAGTAACGATCAGACCGCCTTTGATAACAAGTGAGGGTTTAACGCCGAAAAATGCCGGTTTCCAAAGCACAAGATCTGCCAGTTTGCCCACTTCAATCGAACCAATTTCATGGGACATACCGTGGGTGATAGCCGGATTGATGGTGTACTTGGCGACATAGCGTTTCACCCGGAAGTTATCTTTGTAAGCGGAGTCCGATTCCAGCGCGCCAAACTGGACTTTCATTTTGTGGCTGTCTGCCAGGTACGGAGCACTACCTCGCCAACCCGGCCCATTGCCTGGGAATCTGAGGAGATCATCGAAAATGCCCCAGATCATGAAGTCTGTCTTCGGCAGCGATAGTTTCTCGGCGAATACGCGACTCGGCAAAAGCGACGTCTTCAGCAATGGACGGCGACAAGTGATGGCACACCATTAACATGTCGAGGTGTTCATCAACGGTGTTAATTGTGTAAGGACGGGTCGGGTTCGTGGAGGAAGGCAACACATTCGGCAATCCTGCTGCTTTTATGATGTCGGGCGCGTGACCACCTCCCGCCCCTTCTGTGTGATAGGTATGGATGACCCGATCGCCAATTGCATTGAGCGTCGCTTCCACAAAACCGCACTCGTTCAACGTATCAGTATGGATAGCGACCTGAACGTCGGTTTTTTCTGCCACTCCCAGACAACAGTCAATCGCGGCTGGTGTCGAACCCCAATCTTCATGCAGCTTCAGGCCACACGCGCCTGCTGCGACCTGCTCTTCCAGCGCTTCGGGCAGACTGCCATTGCCTTTACCCAATAAGCCGAAGTTCATCGGAAATGCATCCAGTGACTGCAGCATCCGGTGAATATTCCATGGCCCGGGTGTACAGGTTGTCGCATTGGTTCCGGTTGCAGGCCCTGTTCCGCCACCAATCATGGTGGTGACGCCGGATGTCAGTGCCTCTTCAATTTGTTGGGGGCAGATGTAGTGAATATGGCTGTCTATCCCGCCTGCGGTAACTATCTGACCCTCACCGGCTACCACTTCAGTGCCGGGGCCGATGACGATATCAACCTTGTCCTGAATATCTGGGTTACCCGCTTTACCAATCGCCATAATGCGGCCGTTTTTCACCGCCACATCCGCTTTGACAATGCCCCAGTAATCGAGCACCACCACGTTGGTGATCAACAGATCCGGCGTTTCCGCACTTGGCCGCTGGCTTTGCCCCATCCCGTCGCGGATGGTTTTACCGCCGCCAAATTTCACTTCATCGCCATAAACGGTGAAGTCTTTTTCAATCTCAATCCACAAATCCGTGTCGGCCAGACGGACGCTGTCTCCGGTTGTGGGACCGAACATTTCGGCATAAGCCTGTCGTGAAATCTTCGCCATGTCAGTCGTCCTTATCGCTGTCTAACGCGCCCATCACCCGCCCCTGAAAGCCATACACAGTGCGGCTGCCGCCATAGGCAACCAGCTCAACCATGCGGCTTTGTCCTGGCTCAAAACGCACTGCTGTACCGGAAGGAATGTTGAGGCGGAATCCTTTGGTTATGCTCCGATCGAACACCAGCGCATCATTGACTTCGAAAAAATGGTAGTGGGATCCGATATGCACTGGACGATCACCGGTATTGGCGACATCCACCACCACGGTCTGCTTTCCGGCATTCAACTCAATGTCGCCTGCCTTTGCCCGAAGTTCGCCGGGTGTGAAGCCAAAATGGGTAGACTGTTTCATCCAAACCTCCCTACACAATTGGGTCGTGAACAGTGACCAGTTTGGTACCGTCGGGGAAGGTCACTTCTACCTGCACATCGTGGATCATCGCCGGAACCCCCTCCATCACATCATTTGCAGTGAGTATGGTGCGCCCGTAATCCATCAACTCGGCCACGGTCTTCCCGTCACGAGCACCTTCCATAATCGCAGCGCTGATCAGGGCCACGGCTTCTGGGTAGTTGAGTTTCAACCCCCTCGCCATCCGCCGCTCCGCCAGCAGCGCAGCGTGAACAGCATTAGCTTGTCCTTCTCTCTGGGTGTTAACTCCATGTCTCGGCTCCTCGCCTCATGTTGATTTGTATAACGTTATGTGCGCCAAATCCGCGGTATTTCCGGTGTTTTGCCCGTCCAGTGTTCACGCGTATGCTGCCAACAGTGTGTAAAAGCAGAGAACAGGGCATCCGTGCGCTTTGAAAGCCCACGAACCACCAGCAAACCGTCAATCACTGTCAACCCAATGACCAAATCACGGTGCGATGCCAGCGCCTCACGCCACGCTTCCAGTTTCAATGCCAATGCTTGTGCATCGCCAAAGACGTAAAGGGTTCCGCTAACGGGGAACTCCCGCAATGTCGCTGCGCGATACGCGCTGAGTCTGGGGTTCACCCGAAACCGCTCACTCAAAATCAACTGGTTATCAATGCTGATTTGTGTCATCCCATCTACCGAGCCCTCTCCAAAAGATTGCCCAGCCACCGGCTGACCAAGCATCCAGATGTCCCAGCCAATAAACTGTGAACCCGTGGAAAGATTAACCGTGGTTTTGGTTTCAAGATGGGCATTGGGAAAGGCAATATTTTCCAGCGGCATCCACTCAAGGCGGCTGTCAGCAGCAACGTTCAGTTGTTGGTTCAAGGAAGCAACCAGGCCATCTGAACGATAAAAACGGGTTGCACCCGGTGTGGTAACCAGCGCTTCAGCCCCGCCTCAGTACCCGCATTTACCGTCAGGCTGTCACCGCCCACTACACCGCCAGGCGGATGTAACAGGTAGCTGTGACAAATAGCCCCCTCCGGATACAGCGCCCTTTGTACAGACAGGGGGCCTTTGTGGCTGCGGTGTTTTAGCACCGTTTTACCCGCACCAGCCGCAAATCCAAGGCACAACTCCGCCTCCCAGCGTCCGTGGCCGGGAAGCGGTTCAGTTTGGGTAAGATCAGACAGGGTTTGCGCCATTCAGTGTCCTTATACCGTCAGATACTGGCGGATGAGATCATCACTGAGGTCATCCATTTCCCCGCTGGCAACGTTCCTGCCGCGGTCGAGCAGGACAAACCTGTCGCCGACTTTGCGCGCGAACGGCAGTTTCTGTTCTACCAGAATCACCGTCAGTCCCAACTCCCGGTTCAACTGACAAATAATGTCGCCTATCTCCTGAACAATATTGGGCTGAATACCTTCTGTCGGTTCATCGAGCAACAGCACGCTGGGTCAATCACCAAAGCTCGGGCAATCGCGAGTTGCTGCTGCTGACCGCCGGAAAGGTCACCGCCATTCCTGTGTCGCATCTCGTGAAGTACCGGGAACATCTCAAAGATATGCTCCGGAATTTTCCTGTCGTTTTTTGGACGGATAGGTAAGCCAATTTCGAGGTTCTCCTGCACCGTCAGACGAGGAAAGATCTGCCTTCCTTGCGGCACATAACCGATTCCCACCCGTGGCCTTTTTTCCGCCGGTGCCCTGGCAATGTCCTGACCATCCATCAGGATCTGCCCTCATCTATTTTGAGCAGTCCCATAATGCTCTGTAGCAGCGTGGTTTTTCCCACGCCGTTTCGTCCCATCACCACGGTGCATTGCCCTTTGGGGGCATCAATTGATAAATCCCACAGGGTCTGGCTCTCGCCATAGCGCTGGTTTAATCCGTTTACACTCAGCATGGCCACTCCTATTGCCCTAAATAGACTTCGCGCACCCGCGCATCGTCCTGAATTTCTTTCATGCTGCCTTCAGCCAGCACATGTCCCTGATGCAGCACAGTCACTGTGGAGGCAATACTGCGCACGAAGTCCATATCGTGCTCAACCAACACAATGGAGTGGTCACCGGTTAGTGAAAGTAAAAGCTCCGATGTCCTGTCCATTTCCTGATGGGTCATGCCCGCAACGGGCTCATCCACAAGCAGGAGTTTCGGCTTTTGCATCAATAGCATGCCAATCTCCAGCCATTGCTTCTGACCGTGTGAAAGTTTGCCCGCCAGCATATTTATCTGTGCTTCTAAGCCTATAAGTTCAAGCACCTTTTCGATGTCGCATTTCTGCTCTGGCGACAACACCGCGCGGAATATCTGCCAGACACTTTTGTTCCCCGCCATCGCCAGTTCAAGGTTTTGCCACACTGTCAGCGCTTCAAACACTGTCGGTTTCTGGAACTTTCTGCCGATACCCGCATTGGCAATATCAGCCTCTTCCATCTTGAGCAGGTTAAGCTGCTGTCCTAGCCACACTTCGCCTTGGTCTGGCCGCGTTTTACCGGTGATGATGTCCATCATGGTGGTTTTTCCCGCGCCATTGGGGCCGATAATGCAGCGAAGCTCGCCCTCTTTAATGTAGAGGTTGAGGTCGTTTATTGCCTTAAACCCGTCGAACGATACCGTCACGCCTTCCACGTAAAGCAACATCCCATTCTTAACATCAACCTTTGGGTTATAAGGCGGTGTGAGAAAACTGAATACCTGGTCTCGGCGGGTAAAATCATTGAGGATCTCAGCGGCTTTACCGCCCCGTGACGTCTCTTTTGGCTGCATTTTTGCCAGTCCCTGATCTAACGTGTTGGTAGTCATGCCGCCGCCTCCTGCTTACGAAGCAATCCACTCACCCCTTTTGGTAAATACACGGTGGCGAGCACAAACAGTGCGCCCAGCGCAAACAGCCAGACTTCCGGAAATTCTACGGTGAACCAGCTTTTGGCATAGTTGACCAAAAGCGCACCGATGACTGCGCCGAACAGGGTCGCGCGGCCACCCAATGCCACCCACACCACCACTTCAATCGAGTTGAGCGGAGAAAATTCTCCCGGGTTAATAATGCCAACCTGCGGCACATACAGTGCCCCAGCGACACCAGCGATAACCGCAGACAACACAAACAACGCCAGTTTGACGTGTTCAACTTTGTAGCCGACGAAACGGGTACGCGACTCAGCATCGCGCACCGCCACTGACACGGCGCCCAAACGGCTGGCGACCACGCTGCGACAGAGCAGATACGCAAGCATCAACGCCACAACGGTGGCGACAAAAAGCCCCATGCGGACGCCATCGCTTTGCAGGCTGAAGCCGAGCAAGTCTTTAAAGTCGGTCAGGCCGTTGTTTCCGCCAAACCCCATTTCATTGCGGAAAAACGCCAGCATCAGGCGAACGTCATCGCCTGAGTCATGATGGAAAAGTAGACGCCGGAAACCCGTGACCGGAATGCCAGCCAGCCAAAGACAAAGGCCAACAAACCAGGATAACGACCGCCATCAGGCAGGCAAACCAGAACTGGTCAAATCCAGACCAGAACCAAGGCAGTTCAGTCCAGTTGAGGAAAACCATAAAATCTGGCAGCTCAGGGTTACCATAGACGCCACGATCGCCAATCTGGCGCATCAGGTACATGCCCATGGCGTATCCACCCAGGCGAAAACGCGCCATGACCCAAACTCAGGATGCCGAGATAGCCCCAAATCAAATCCACGGACAATGCCAGAATGGCGTAACAGAGGTATTTGCCGAGCAGTGATACTGTGTAGGTTTCAAGGTGCAAAGGGCTGGTTTCCGGAACAAAAATGTTCATCATAGGAACCAGAACAGCCAGCGCCGCCAACACCACCATCATCCAAACCGTCGGACGGTCAAAGAAAGTACGGTTCATCGTTTAGCCTCCTCTGCCATGCGGCCACGTTGCGGGAACAGACCCTTTGGCCGTTTCTGGATAAAGAGGATGATGAACACCAGCACCAGAATTTTTGCCAGCACAGCCCCCGCCCAGGGTTCCAGCACCTTGTTCAGCACGCCAAGACTGAGGCCTGCCGCCAGAGTGCCCCAGAGGTTTCCAACGCCGCCGAAGACCACCACCATAAATGAATCAATAATGTAAGCCTGTCCCATGTTCGGGCCGACATTGGTTAATTGCGACAGCGCAACACCCGCCACTCCGGCAATACCAGAGCCCAGCCCGAAGGTCGCCATATCTACCCATTCAGAACGCACGCCCATGGCACGCGCCATTGCACGGTTTTGGGATACCGCACGAACCTGAAGTCCCAATGGCGTACGTTTGAGCACATAAAGCAATGCGAAAAAGACCGCCAGACAGAACACGATGATGTACATGCGGCTCGCCGTCAGTTGCAACATAGGGGAAATTTCAATCATGCCGCTCATAAAGTCCGGCGTGCTGACTGAGCGGTTAAGGGGGGAGAAAATACTGCGAACTGCCTGCTGTAAAATGAGGCTGATACCAAAGGTCGCCAGCAGTGTCTCCAGCGGTCTGCCGTAGAGGTGGCGGATTACTGTCCGCTCGATAACTATCCCAACAGCACCGGCAACCAAAAATGCACAAGGAATAGATACGATCAAGGCAACCCCTGTGAATTCAGGCATTAATTGTTGAATCACATAGGTGGTATAAGCACCCAGCATGATCAGCTCTCCGTGTGCCATGTTGATCACGCCCATCACCCCGAAGGTAATAGCAAGACCAATCCCGGCCAGCACCAGAACAGAGCCAAGACTCAGGCCAAAGTATAGGGTTTGCGCTGCGTTCACGACCCGCTGCTTTTGCTGGAAATCGTTAATAGCTTCTGTCAGCGCAATGCCTAAAGGCGAAACCAACCCGCTTTCGGTTGCGCTTTCAAGACGGCTGGCAGAAAGCAGTGCGTCGTACGCTTCAGGCAAACCTGAGTCTTGAAGTGTGTCAACGGCAGCAAGCTTTTCGCTTTCCCTCGCACCGCTTTCACCCAGCGTGTACACCGCAAGTGCAGCAGAAAGGTAAGATTTTGTGACACTGTCACTCTCGGCATTTTGTCTTTCGATAAGCACAGATGACAAGTCGGCATCCACGTCGCCAATCAACCTTTTGGCTGCTGCACGTTTTGTCGATTTATCTTTGCTGCCAAGGGCGCTAGTCGCCAGGGCTGTTTTAATCAACCCACGAATGTGGTTATTGATGGTGACGGTTCGGTATTGACGTTTCTTCTCGACAGTGATGCTTTCATCACCGTTAAGTGCAGAGAGAACACTCCCTTTCTTTAGCGGTTTTTCCGCCACAAGCCAGACCGTTTCGTCTTTTTTGTCGTAGACACCTGCCCGTTGAGCAGATCTTCAAGCACCTGCATTTTTTGAGGCAGTTCAGAGGCTGCCAGCAAATCCACCGCTTTGGCTTTGTCATCAAATGACTTGCTGGTTAACAGCGATGAAATTGAATCCGGCGTAACTTCTTCGCCGTAACTGCTAAGCGAAAGCAGTGTCAGGAAAAGCACACCTATCCATTTTATTCGCTGCCACGTCTTTCCTACTTGGAAAGGAAGACGCGCTTTAGCTGTCGAACGTTGCATGTTTCGATCCTTCGAAAAAGACCTGCCAACGCGCTAGAACAAGGAGATAAGGTTCGCTGGCAGGTAAACAGAAATCGTAAGCAGTGCGGGCGGGTAGCCGCCCGCATGAACGTCTTAGTGTGATTATTCTGTGACGCCGCTACATTGACCCGTGGTGACATTAAAGCTGCCGCAAGACATAGGCTTGAGCCAGCTTGCGAACAGGTCTTTCGAGCCGGATAGATAGTCAGACCACGCATCACCGGCAACCACGTCAGGGGTTTCCCATACGGTTACAAACTGGCCGTCGTCCTGGATCTCTCCGATAAGGACAGGCTTGGTAATGTGATGGTTTGGCATCATGGTGGCGTAACCGCCGGTGAGGTTAGGCACAGTCACACCGATAATGGCATCCTGAACGGCGTCAGAATCCGTAGTGCCCGCCTTTTCAACCGCTTTCGCCCACATGTTGAAGCCGAGGTAAGTCGCTTCCATCGGGTCATTGGTCACACGCTCATCGTCTTTGATGTAGGCATGCCATTTCTCTACGAACTCATCATTCGGATCCGTCTCTACGCTCATGAAGTAGTTCCAAGCTGCGAGATGGCCGACCAGCGATGATGTATCCATGCCTGAGAGTTCTTCCTCACCCACAGAGAACGCCACGACCGGAATGTCTTCTGCAGACACACCCTGTGCGGCCAGTTCCTTATAGAAAGGCACGTTGGCATCGCCGTTGATGGTAGAGACAACCGCGGTTTTCTTGCCCTGGGCACCGAATTTTTTGATATCAGAAACGATCGACTGCCAATCTGAGTGTCCAAAAGGGGTGTAGTTGATCATGATGTCTTCTTTGGAGACACCGTTATCAAGCAGGTAGGCTTCGAGAATTTTGTTCGTCGTACGTGGATAGACGTAATCGGTGCCCGCCAGTACCCAGCGTTTCACACCCAGTTCGTCTTTCAGATAATCCACCGCAGGAATCGCCTGCTGGTTTGGCGCAGCGCCGGTGTAGAAAACGTTTTTCGACGATTCCTCACCTTCATATTGCACGGGATAGAACAGAAGGCTATTCAGCTCTTCAAACACGGGAAGAACAGATTTGCGGCTGACAGATGTCCAGCAGCCAAAGACGACGTCGACGTCCTCTTTTTCAATCAGCTCACGGGCTTTTTCGGCAAACAGTGGCCAGTTTGAAGCAGGGTCAACGACCACAGCTTCGAGTTTTTTACCAAGCAAGCCCCCTTTTTTGTTTTGCTCCTCAACCATCATCAAAACCGTGTCTTTCAACGTGGTTTCACTGATGGCCATGGTTCCGGACAGTGAATGAAGCACACCCACTTTAATCGTGTCCTCTTCCGCTACCGCGTTAAAGGCCAGTCCTGCCAATGCAACAGCGCTTACCCAATTTAATGCAACCTTCTTTCCTTTCATTGCAAAAGCTCCTTATGAGTACCTGATGAGCTTCTGAGCAAGGAGTTTGCCAAAATTGAATTCTCACTCGCACAAATATCGCAACTTTATGTAACCAAAGGAAATAAATGAATAATCGGCGAGGAAATAGGTGTGTATCAAATTAGACACATTGTCATTGCGTGGTGCACATGCCCGCACATCATGCGCTAAATTAGTATTCGCTTATTTAAAGGTCGTAATTTGCACAATAACGGTGCGTCATACGATAAAAACGACAGATTAATCCAGCCACGCTACGCTTTCGTAATGCAGTCTATCGGTCTTAAACCGGAGAGAGTGACTATGCGCAGCATCCGCATTTTTCTGTTCCTAAGCAGTTTGCTTTTCACAGGTTCAGTTGCCGCTTACCCGCACTATGCTGTGATCGAGCCGCACCGCACCCTGATGTTTTTTTCGCCGGGATTTGATGAAAAGGTGGCAGATTTCAAGCGTCAGGTACTTATCCATCGTTGCCAGATTGAAGACAGGGATCTATACACCCTGATCCTGGACACAGGTACGCTTTCAGACTCCGAAGGGATTTTCTCTGCAAAAAGATGTGTTGAAACTGAAAAATAAGTACCGGATTGGCAGCGACGAACACATCGCCGTGTTGATTGGAAAAGATGGCACCGAAAAGGCTCGCTGGTTCCAAACCATCGACATCAATGAACTGGTGGAGATCATTGACGAAATGCCAATGCGCCAAGCCGAGATCAGAAAACGCGGGCTAAGGTGTAGCATCTAGCCCGCGTCATATCAGTTGACCTGTTCAGTGTTGCAGCCTGTTCAGTCTTGGTGCAGCGCATCCGTTTTGGCCGCGCAGATAAAATCGTTCAGATGCAGCCCTTTAATTTTGTGTGTCCACCAAGTCACCGTGCAGCGCCCCCACTCCAGCAAAATAGCCGGGTGATGCCCTTCCTCTTCTGCTAGCGCCGCCACTTCGTCTGCAAACTCCCACGCCAGTCTAAAGTTACGAAACGTAAATACCCGTTGCAGCTGATCTATGCCGTCCACATTCAAGAGTTGCCATTCAGGCAACGTTTTCAGCAGCTCTGCAGCTTCATCTGCCTGCACCCTCGGCGCACCGGCCTGACAAGCTTCACATTTTAGTTCGGACAGGTTTTCCATTTCACTCTCCCTATTGTGCGATTTTTTGTGGGTACTTCTCTGGGTATAGAGCGCATGTAATCCAAGCGCCATCGCCCGGCGAACACACGCGATTAAATCCATCTTCTCAAGTTCATACAGCTCATCAAGCGACTCTAGCAGTAATAGAGTGGCTGGAGAATGTCGATGCGGTAAGGTGTGCGCATCACATCCAGAACATCTAGCCATTTTCTGACTGGTTCACTGCTGGCAAAGGCGTACTCAGTCTCAGCAGGTGATGACAGAATGCCACCGCCATAAATTGAACGGCCACTGGTGTTTTCAATCAGCCCGAATTCGACGGTAAACCAATAGAGACGAGCCAGATAAACCCGTTCTGCTTTGGAAGCATTCAATCCAAGATTACCGTAATGATGGGTAAAGGATGCAAAAGCCGGATGGGTCAGCATGGCACAGTGACCAAAAACTTCGTGGAAGAAGTCTGGCTCCTGCAAATAGTCAAAGTCGTCTTCGGTACGCAAAAATGTTGCGACGGGAAATTTCCGGTCTGCCAGTAAAGCGAAGAATTTATCGAAATCTATCAGCGCGGGTACCGCTTCCAGTTGCCAGCCCGTGCTTTGCATGAGCACACGGTTTATATCGCTCACCTGAGGCGCGTTGTCTGTTGGCAGGCTTAGCATGTCCAAGCCATCAAAGTATTCCTGGCAAGCTTTACCTTTGATGCAGGATAGCTGTCGGGTTACCAGTTTGTGCCACACAGCATGCTCAGATTCCGACCACGCGATCTGTCCATTATCGTCCATGGGTTTTGATACGTATTTGCTGATTTTCATCATCCATCTCCCAGCGCGAGCCATAACCAAACGATAGCGGCTTAAATTTGAAGCGGAAGTGAAGGCGGATTTTTACCGCATGGCGATGTGTAACAATTTTTTTACGTGCGGTTTTTACATTGCGGAAAATAGGGTTTAACAGCCTGTCTTCAATTCAAAGCCGAATAACCCTAAACTTTTGACACTGACATGGAGTGGATCACATTAATCTCGCGCCGTGAATTGAGGGAGTTTTTCCGTGCCTATGTTTCGCGTAACATGGTACAGATCCGCATGCAGAGGTAGCGAATTTTGGACACCCAGTTAATGACACAAGCCGAATTTGAACAGTGTCTTCACATCGAAGAAAACGGTGATGTAATTGCACTTTTCAATGGTCTTGTATTTCGTAGTGTTTACCAGCCAATTTTCCGCGCTGACCAAACCGTTCTGGGGTTTGAAGCATTGCTCAGGGCTACCAACGAAGATGGCGAAACTGTCTGCCCTGCCCATATTTTCCGCAACCTCGATAGAGGGCACCCCGACTACTACAAGCAGATAAGCATCGATAAACTGGCGCGTGTTATTCACCTGCGTAATTTCTCTCGATGCGCAGGCACTTACTCTATATTTTTGAATATGTTGCCATCGTCTGCGGTGGCTTCCATTGCTAACTTTTCCAGCCAAAAACTGATGCTGAAGCGGTTGAAGGAAATTGGTATTCCCCGCCGCCATGTAGTGCTGGAAGTGGTCGAGCATTTACATGATGATCCCCTCTCCCTGTCAGTCGCTGCCGAACAGTCTATTTCGTCCGGTTTTAAGATTGCGGTTGATGACTATGGTGTGGAAGGGTCAAAAGAATCGCGCGTTAGGATGATCAACCCAAATGTGCTAAAAATTGACCGTTCTATGCTCGAACGCTACATGACAGGCGAAACAACACCTTTGATGGAAGCAATCACCCTGGCGAACGAGGTGAATGCCAAGGTATTGGTTGAAGGAATTGAGAATCTTGATGAGTACAACGCAATGCGCTTATTGAACGTTGACTACTACCAAGGGTACTTCCTGGGTATGCCGCAATCTATCGAGGCTTTCTTTTCGCATCCGCAAGATTTCATCACCATTCCGCAAATGGCCGAAGTACTGTAGCTTACCACCCGGCGGTAGCGCCGGGTTTTCGTTATATCGTCCATCCCTTAACCAGTCATGGGTCTGCCTCGCTGTAAATTTTACGTTCGCTCGCGTAAAGTGCTAGAATCAGCGCCAAATTCCATCGGCACCTTTTGCAACGTTTGCAAAGCGGTTGCGCGATAGACAGATTTCAGAAAGGCAATCATCTCCATGATTAATAACTCTATTCAGTGGTTCCCTGGCCACATGCACAAAGCGCGCAAAGAGATTGAAGAAGTCGTTCCAAAGATCGACGTCATCATCGAAGTGCTTGATGCCCGTATTCCGTTCAGCAGCGAAAACCCGCTGATCCGTCGTATCCGTAAAGACAAGCCTGTGATCAAGGTGCTGAACAAACGCGATTTGGCAGACCCTGAAATGACAGCCTGTGGCTTGAGCACCTTGAGAAAGAGCAAGGCGTAAAGGCGATGGCAATTACTACTGAGCAAATCAGTGAAGTAAACAAAATCATGGAGCTTTGCCGTAAACTTGCGCCACATCGCGAAGAGATGGGCAAGAACATCCGCACCATGATCATGGGGATCCCGAACGTGGGTAAATCCACCATCATCAACACACTGGCAGGCCGAGTGGTTGCAAAAACCGGTAACCAGCCAGCAGTAACCCGTCAGCAGCAACGTATCAACCTACAAAACGGTGTCGTGCTGTCAGACACGCCAGGGATCTTGTGGCCGAAAGTTGAAAACCCACACAGTGGTTTCCGTCTGGCGGCAACTGGCGCGGTAAAAGACACCGCGATGGAATATGATGAAGTCGCTTTCTACACCGTTGAGTATCTGGCAAAAGCCTACCCAGAATTGCTGAAAAAGCGTTACAACATCGACGAGCTTCCAGAGAATGAAGTGGAGTTGATGGAAGCAATCGGCGAGAAGCGTGGCTGTTTGCGCGCCGGTGGCCGCATTGACCTGCACAAAGCCTCTGAAATCCTGCTGAATGACCTTCGTAGCGGCACCCTTGGACTTATCACGTTGGAACATCCAGATATGATCAGCCAAGAATTGGTTGAAGTGGAAGAAGCTGCAGCGCAAAAAGCGGAAGAGAAAGCCAAAAACAAAGAAGAACGCCGTAAGCGTTATCTGCGTAACAAACGCTGATCCTTTCAAAAATTTAAAGCCCCGCATCTGCGGGGCTTTTTATTGGCTGCGGTATTACTGAAAATCCGCCAGTGTCCAGGCACACACCTCTTCTGGCGTTAGCCGTACCAACTTGACCACCGACAGTTCATAACGGCGTGCATGACCAAGAATGGAAGATAAGTGGGATGAAATGGTGTCGTGACAAGCAAGATAGAGGCGTTTTTTGCAGCTTACCGCCATGTCTATCAGTTTGAGCATATCTTCCGGTTTCAGCAGATGGGTGTCATCCACCGCAATAAACGGGCAGTCGCGCTCTGCCATCTGCTGCCATTCCTGTTCGGTAATGGTTGTGTCACCACCGCAATAGGCGATTTTTGCCTTGGAAACGTCAAGCGTAAAAGGCGTGTCACCGTACTGCTCTAAAAGAAATTTGGTCTTCTCGGTGCGGTTTGCGCCGACAATCAGGCTGATGTCGTGAAGTTTGAGTTGGTAGTCGACTTTATGCCAGAGCATGATTTCCCTATATGCAACTGTGTTGTTTAGATAAAGGTTATCGTAATTACACTTCAATTAACTGTCCATTTTGATGAAAGTTTTGTGTAGGCAAACCGAGACTTAGGTTCGCTTAACCGTTTTCTTTTGCGCAAATCAAGATTGTTTTCCGTCTCAAACCTACCCCAACAGTACAGCCATCTCTGTTCTATGATTCGTGAAACTAACGACAACTCATCGAACAGGATGGTTTATGAACGAACTCATTGCTCTGGCACAGCCGGGCGTTTTGTCTGATCCAACAACCCATGCAGAATTTCTGACCTTTACGCTCAAAGACCAGTGGCTGAATGTTGAGGAAATCAACGAGGCACTTTCCCAACTGCCCGGTATCGAAAAGTCCATCCGGCAAAAAGATTCAAATGCCGGGCTTTCCGTGACAATGGCTTTTCTGCAAACAGTTGGCCGATCCTGTTTCCTGATGTCGCCTTACCGAAAGAGCTGCATCCCTTCCCTGCCCTTGCCGATGGCGGGCGAACGTTTCCTTCCACGCCCGGTGATATCTTCCTGATGATTAAATCGGAAAGGAAAGACCTAAACTTTCAGGTAGCCAAACACATGGCCGGAGCGCTCAAGCACATCGCGGATTTGTCCGAAGATATCCAAGGCTATAAGTATCTCGACAACCGCGACATGATCGATTTCGTTGATGGCACAGAAAACCCTGTCAGTGATGAACGCGCTGAAGCGGTATTGGTGAGCGAGGGCTCTGACACAGAGGTTGGTGGGAGTTATCTGGTTGTTCAACGTTATGTCGATCGTCAGGAAGATTGGGATGCGCTTGCAACCGAGCAGCAAGAGCGTGTGGTTGGGCGAACCAAAATGGATGACATTGAATTAAGCGATGAGGAGAAGCCTGCCTCGGCACACAATGCAAAAAGCAAAGTGGAAATCGACGGCGAGGAGATCAAAATGTTTCGCCAGAACCGTCCTTACGGGAATGCCATTGAACACGGCACCATGTTTGTCGGCTTCGCCGCTTCAGTCTCAACCATCGAAACCTCGCTTAGCCAGATGATCCATGCCGATGAAAATGGCGACTACGATCACTTGTTGAATTTCGTTGAGGCTCAGACAGGCTGTAATTACTTTGTACCTTCACAGCGTTTTCTTGATGCAAGATTTGAAGGATAGAGGCGAGAGACAACAGATTAGAGACTTGAGATTAGAGATTTGGAGATAAAAGAGAGAAGAGAGAAGAGAGAAGAGAGAAGAGAGAAGATAGGTATAAACACAATGAAGGCGGTGAAAACCGCCTTCATTGTTATGCGCAGCCTTAGCTTTGGTAGCTTCGCCTGCTGCGGCAACGAATGCCATCTCGACCAGATAGTCAGGGTCAGCCAGCTCTACTTTCACACACGCGCGGCTTGGTGCAGTACCCGGTTCAAACCAGGCATCCCACACTTCGTTCATCGCAGGGAGATTTGCGAAATCGGTGATGTAAATAGTGACTGACAGAATGCGTGTTTTGTCGCTGCCAATACCGGCAAGATTTTTCTCAGCCTGTGCCAGAACCTGTTCAGTCTGTCCCTTGATATCGGCGCTTAAGTCGCTCTCAGGCACTTCTACAAAGTGAGCGATACCATTGAATACGGTGACATCTGACCAACGTTGCTCTGGGTTAATTCGATGAATTTTCATTGGTTTACTACCTGACTTTCAAAAAAAGACATAGTAACAGAAACGCCCTTCAATGGTCACCCAAATGGCTCAAACGACGGCAATGAATTTTACATGATTTGTTGTCATTCAATTATTTCATCTTATTTATAAAGCAACTGTCTCGAAAATTATTAATCGATATTTCAGAAAAATGTAATCGTATTTATTCACTATACATTTAACAACAAATAAACGAGCATAAAAATCTCGACACATACATTTAAACATAAAAAAGGAAATAATAATGAATAAGTTCCTGGCAATGCTGGCTTTTGTTATTGGTACAACAGCGATGTCTTTTACAGTAAATGCTGATGAATATGTATTAGATTCTGACGCTTCTTCAATTAACTTTGCCACCATTAAAAAAGCCTACACAGTAGAACCCGCAAACCTTACCAACGTCGAAGGGAAACTCGATGACGATGGTGCGTTTTCTATTACATCTCCGCTTAGCTCAATTAGCACAGGCATTCCCATCCGTGACGAGCGCTTGAATGCCTTGTTTTTCAATGCTCAGTCATTCCCGACATTGAGTGTAGCTGGCACGTTTCCCATGGATGAGGTTGAAAAGTCAGGTCGTCAAATGCAGGTTTCCCTGCCAGTAAAAGTGACACTTCACGGAAAAACAGTAGAAGTAAACTTTGATGTCAATGTATTAAAGCTGGGTGATACTTTGGTCGCTTATACTTATAAACCAACCATTATCAGCGGCTCTTCATTTGGTATTCCAACTGAAAACCTGAATAAACTGGCAGAAACCGTTGGTAGTATTCCACTGTCCGATACAGTTCCGGTTAATGTTAGTCTCGTATTTAATAAAAAATAAGACACACCACTTAAATAAAAATAGCCGGTTTGTCCGGCCATTTTTATTAGATATTTCAGTTTATTCTGAAATAGCGATTAACGCATCTGCCAAATAGTCGATTCTTGCTTCAGTCAAACCGGCAATGTTAATCCGGCTATCCCCGACCGCATAGATACCGAATTCATCGCGCAGTTTCGCAACCTGCTCAACCGAAAGGCCAAGCACAGAGAACATCCCTTTGTGCGATTTGATGAAATCGTACCGGTTATCACCGGTGCGTGCAGACAGCGCAGAGCTTAGGCCTTCACGCAAAGAAACAATGCGGTTTCGCATGGTATTTAGCTCTTCACGCCATTGTGTGGTCAGTGCGTCATCCGTCAGGATAGTCTGCACAATCGCAGCACCATGATCAGGTGGCATGGTATAGGTGGCTCGCGCCAGCTGAAGAATGCGCCCTTTCGCGTTCATTGCTTCTTCTTTGTTTTTGCCGATAACAATCGCAGCGCCGGTACGTTCACGGTAAAGACCAAAGCTTTTCGAGCAAGAAGTCGCAATTAGCATCTCTTCCACAGAGTCCGCAAGCAAACGCAGACCTGCTGCATCTTCCTCAATGCCCGAACCAAAACCCTGATAAGCAATGTCGACAAACGGGGTAAACCCATTTTTCTGTGCCAATTCATTGATGGCTTCCCAATGCTCATGGCGAATGTCCGCGCCTGTTGGGTTGTGGCAGCAGCCATGAAGCAGGACGACATCGTCCGGGCCCGCTTTAGAGAGCGCCGCTAACATCGCTTCACCATCAACCTGTTTGGTAGTCATGTCAAAATACGGGTAATACTTCACCGTCAACCCTGCTGCTTCCATAACAGGCTTATGGTTCACATAGCTTGGATTGGTGATCCACACCGTAGTAATAGGCTTTGCGAGATACATAAGATCAGCCAGCATGCGCAAAGCACCACTTGCGCCGGGAGTTTGCACCGCTGCACAGCGGCTGTAGCCATCGGTACCTTTCAGCAGCAGATCCACCATTGACTGGTTAAACACTTCGCTGCCCGCAAGGCCGACATAGCTTTTGGTTGTCTGGGTTTCTGCAAGTTGCTGTTGCGCCGCTTTCACAGCCTGCATAATCGGAGTAATGCCCTGACTGTCTTTATATACACCAATGCCAAGATCCATTTTTTCGGTGCGTGGATCTTCACGGAATGCGATGGAGAGGGACAAGATAGGGTCTTGTTGCGCTGGAGTAAGCAGGTCTAACATTCAATAACTTCCATATTTGTAGACGGTGAAAGCTACATTACTAAATGCACAGTAAGGCGCAAGTAAAAAGCGCATCCGATAGGTATCGTGATGCGCTTTTTTATACCCAAACAACCTGAAGTTGTAGGATTCAGCGAGACTGACTGGCGTTGTGATCGCGCCGTTACGGTTTAGGTTGTACGTAGCGGCGGCTGACATCCACTAAAGCAGTGTCTCTCAGATAGCTCCGCCCCAGCAACACAGGGTAGATAAGATGCTGGCGATCCCTTAGCGTAAACTCGGTTTCTTCCGTTACATCACCAATGGTAATTGGCATTTCAACCACATAACGACGATCATAACCGTCAACACTGGACTGGATAATACGCACAATGCGTTTCACCGGGCGCTCCATCACTTCACTTTTTTACCATCATGGGCCAGTCGGAAGCGTACCCACTTTTTACCATTGCGGTCGAACGGCTCGATATCTACTGCGCTGATCGAAGAGGTGGTTGCGCCGGTATCAACACGCGCCTTGAGTACGATGTTTATACCATCTACCTTCACCCACTCTTTTTCGCCCATCATCAGTTTGCCATCAACGGCGTGTTCGTATGTCTGGGAAGAATCAGCTGCCAGCGCCATATGAAAAGGCAGGAAAGTCAGAAGAAAGAGAAAGGCAGCAATACGACGTTTCATTGCAATGTCCTTGTGGTTTACAAAAAGAGAAAAACGAAAACGCGCCGTAAGTGGATTTTCTCCCCTTATCCGGCGCGCTTTAACAACTATAGCGGAAAAGATCCTGCTGAATGTTAGCAGGAGGTCAGGCGATGCACTACCTGATTACTGCTCCCTCGCCAAGGCAGCGAAGGGTCTGCAAGAGATTGGTCGAACTTTCCATCCACCAGCACTTCCACATACTCAACAACCTTGCGTTGGTTTTCGGTCAGTGTGTCCAGTGTGTACCCGGTCCAAAGCCAGATGTCTTTACCATCACACTCTGCTCTCACCCGCTGAACCAATTGCAGAACAGCATCGAGGTTAGCGGGATGAAGCGGATCGCCACCACTCAGTGACAAACCACGGCGTTTGATTCGCGTGTCATTCAGATCGGCAATGATCCTGTCTTCCATGGTTTGATCAAATGGTTGCCCTGAACTTGGCGACCAGGTGCTCTGGTTATAGCACCCGCGGCACTGGTGCTCACACCCTGAAACAAACAGGGTGCAGCGCGTACCTTCTCCATTCACCACATCGACGGGGTAATATTGATGGAAGTTCATTGTCCGCCTTACATGTGCTTAACGCGACGTTTCACTTCTTCCTGTTTACCGTCGTTAAATGGGCGCGCATCCGGGCTGCCCAGGTAGCCACACACGCGGCGGGTTACCGAAACTTTGGTGCTGTCATGGTTGCCACAGCTCGGGCAGACAAAACCTTTGCTTGAACAATCAAACTCACCGGTGAAGCCACACTCGTAGCACTCGTCGATTGGCGTATTGGTGCCGTAGTAAGGCACGCGCTCATAGCTGTAATCCCACACGTTTTCCAACGCTTCAACGTTGTGTTGAATGTTCGGGTATTCGCCGTAACAAATGAAACCACCGTTGGCGATTGACGGGTATGGCATTTCGAAATCGATCTTGTCGTAAGGGTTGACCTTCTTCTCCACATCCAAGTGGAAGCTGTTGGTGTAGTAACCTTTGTCGGTAACGCCCTCAACAACGCCAAACTCTTTTGCATCAATCTTACAGAAACGGCTGCACAGGTTTTCACTTGGTGTGCTGTAAAGGCTAAAACCATAGCCCGTCTCTTCTTTCCAGCGATCCGTAGCCGCTTTCAGGTGCTTAACGATTTCAATCGCTTTTTCGCGCAGGATTTCGGAGTCGTACACATGCTGATCATTGCCAAACAGTGCATTAACGGTTTCATGTACACCAATATAACCCAGAGAAATGGACGCACGGCCGTTTTTAAAGATTTCGCTGACATCGTCATCCGGATTCAGGCGCACACCACACGCACCTTCCATGTACAGGATTGGAGCAACGCGGGCTTTCACACCTTGCAGACGTGCAATGCGCGTATCAAGACCTTCACGGGCAACGCCAAGTACATCGTCCAGCAGTTTGTAGAAGGTTTCTTCACAGCCGTTCGCACGCATAGCGATGCGCGGCAAGTTCAGGCTGATCACGCCAAGGTTGTTACGCCCTTCATGGATCAACTCGCCGTTTTCTTCGTACGGGCCAAGGAAGCTTCGACAGCCCATTGGTGTTTTGAATGAACCGGTCACTTCAACCACACGGTCAAAGTTCAGGATGTCCGGGTACATGCGTTTAGATGCACATTCCAGCGCCAGCTTTTTGATGTCGTAGTTTGGCTCGCCGTCTTTCAGGTTCAGACCTGCTTTCAGGCTGAATACCAGTTTCGGAAATACCGCTGTTTTACGGTTTTTACCCAGACCGGCAATACGGTTACGTAAAATAGACTGCTGGATAAGGCGCGCAGACCAGGATTGACCCAGGCCAAAGCCAAAGGTCACAAACGGCGTCTGGCCATTTGCGGTGTGCAGCGTGTTTACTTCATATTCCAGTGATTGGAATGCGTCGTAACACTCTTTTTCGGTACGTGCCATGGCGTAACTTTCCGCATCCGGAATGTTCCACTCTTTGGCAATCGCCAGATGTTTTTCGTAGCTGATTTCAACGTACGGAGCCAGTGTTTCATCGATACGGTTGATTGTGGTGCCACCGTAAATGTGACTCGCCACCTGCGCGATGATTTGTGCTGTTACCGCCGTTGCCGTCTGGATAGATTTTGGCGTATCAATTTCCGCGTTACCCATTTTGAAGCATGGGTAAGCATGTTTTCCAGATCCACCAACATGCAGTTGAACATCGGGAAGAATGGCGCGTAATCCAGATCGTGGTAGTGGATATCACCCTGCTCGTGTGCACGTACAACCGCTTTTGGCAGCATGTATTGTGTTGCGTAGTGCTTAGCAACGATGCCCGCCAGCAAATCTCGCTGGGTTGGGATCACCTTGCTGTCTTTGTTCGCATTCTCGTTGAGGATATCTGAGTTAGTTTGCTCTACCAGACCGCGGATTTCGTTGTTCAAACGGCTTTGTTTTTCACGAATACTGTCGCGGTCGTGACGGTATTCAATATATGCACGTGCAACCGCCTTGTACGGCCCTGCCATCAGGTGATTTTCAACAGCATCCTGGATCTGGTGGATATCCACTTCATCGTGACGCATAAACTGCGACAACACGCCATCTGCTACTGCTGCTGCATAGGCTCGATCCATGTCTTCTACTGCTTGTGCCGCGCTCAGCACCGCTTCTTCGATGCGGTGGCATTCAAAAGGTACGCGGCATCCATCGCGTTTGATGACAACAGGTTTCACAAATAGCTCCTCAACGAACTTGGACCCTTTACTAGCAGGGAGAGAATGAAAAACGTAAGAAATTGCCGATAGCTAAATCGGGCAAGGATTGCAGCGGTGAGACCCTCAATCTTTGTCCATTTTGTACAAAAATGATCAAGATCGTTTAAAGAATCAGCGATATTCCAGCGGCCTACATGCAAATGTGAACGAGGTCAAGGAATACCAAATATGGGGGTAATCGGACGCACAACTACAATATGTGGTGCATTAGACCGCTGACGACGAATTGATACATTGATTTAGATCATGGCTCTGGGGGATGCGATTTTTATCTATTCGATTGTTGTGGTCGAACTTCAATAAATGAAAAAAGGCCAGCAAAATTTGCTACTAAGCACGCAAATTCATGATGTAGACAAATCTGGACGTTACCGTATGCACTACTATCCGAGGTGAGCCACCCTTTTTTACCATTACTACAATAAGTTACCTTTCTATTAATGATGTTGTCCTCCCCATTGCCATTTTCACGTCTGACAGCAACAAGACTGCAAAGCCTTTTCAACCACATGTTGATCCTGCTTTTCGTCTTCTATTCTGCTTTGACGCATGCCTCGCTAACACTGGCGACCTGGAACATGGAATGGCTTTCTGAGAAAGGCGACATGATTCAAAGCAAGCGCGAAGATCAGGACTACCTGATGATGAACACCATCAACTCCGTTCTGGATGCAGATCTATTGGCATTTCAGGAAGTCGACAGTATCGAAGCACTCTCCCGCGTGGTGAACCCCGATATCTATGACTACTATTTTTCTGATCGCGCCGAACGCTTGGGCTTTAGCCGCCGCAGCCAGCAATATACCGGTTGGGCAGTGAAGAAGAATCTAGACGTGATAGACAGGCAGGATTATCAACCCCTCGGCTTACCGACATTTCTTTCCGCTGGTGACCTTCGCTATGGTGCTTATATCGAAGTAAAGCGCGACGGATTACCGCCATTGCATCTGCTCTCTATTCACCTCAAGTCCGGTTGTTTTGAAACACCCGTACGCCGCAATAACAGCTGCAAAAAGCTAGACCACCAGATAGAAGCGTTGATTATCTGGATACAGACCCGCATCCGGCTCGGGCAGGAATTTGTGATTGCCGGTGACTTTAACCATTACCTCAATGACAGCAACGAATGGGTCTGGGACAAGCTCGAAAAAGAGATTGGACAAGGCAATTTGGTAAAACTGACCGAAAACACGCCAGCAAAATGTAAAGCGAGAAAATTTAACTATCGAACCAAACGCTGGGAGCATGTTGTTTATAGCAAACTGATTGACCATATCATTGCCAGCAAAGGCGCACTGTCTTCAATGTCTATTCCGCAGGCCAAGCAATATCAGTTTTCTTATCATGCTGTTGCGACATACCGACTATCAGACCACTGCCCCATCATTGTTAATTTGTGACATTAAGCCACAAAAATCGAATAAAACCGCCAAAAAATCACTTTTTGTATCTGCATCCCTCTTGTCTTAACCCTCTGCTGACATTTCTGACAATACGCCGCAGTAAACTGCCGCAAAACGATGATGACGGATCACAACCATGCGCAAGTTCAATTTGGCATTTATTGCTGCTGCCCTTCTCTCCTCTTTCAACGCAACTGCCTCTCCAGAGCTGAACACATCCGCTGTGCTTAATGTAGGTTATTTCCAGAAAGTGCAGGAAATGACTATTTATGGTGATATCAAGCAAGATATCGTCGCTTTAGCAACAAAAGAGGTGTCTGACTCAAACGCGGATTTGTTTATCATCGATGACATCAATGAGGATATTGAGCACAACACAGTGATCCTGCTGGTTTCTCTTTACGATGATCTCAGCGATGGTCTCGTGAATCGCTAGCCGCCCTCCTTCGTGGCGCGGATATCTGATAGAATCATCCGCTTGTGAAGGACAACAGAAACACATCATGATTACTGGCACTTTGAGCAAAATGAAAAGCACACTCAACGACGGTGTGCTTTATACCCTGCCTGTTGGTGAGAACGGCATTGATCTTAACGCCTCATCGGCAAGCCCCTCAAACTCACCTACACAGGCAACATCTATTGTGATGCCTGCGGCACCAAAACCAACAAAAGCTTCAGCCAAGGCCATTGCTTCCCTTGCACCAAAAGGCTGGCCCGCTGTGACATGTGCATTCTAAAGCCAGAAACCTGTCACTTTGCAGAAGGCACCTGCCGCGAGCCGAGTGGGCTGAGCAGTTTTGTATGACTGACCACGTGGTGTATCTGTCAAACACCTCAGGATTAAAAGTCGGCATCACCCGTGCGAACCAAATTCCTACCCGCTGGGTAGATCAAGGTGCAACACAGGCGTTGCCTATCCTGAAGGTGAAAAGCCGCTTCCTGTCAGGGTTGGTTGAAATCGCCATTGCCGAGTTTCTGGCAGATAAAACCAACTGGCGCGCCATGCTGAAAGGCGACAATGTAGAAATAGATTTGAAGGAAGAAGCACGCAAGCTGTTGCCGCAAATCGACGCGCGGGTTTACAGCCTCAGGCTGCAATACGGTTTTGATGCTGTTGAACCAGTTCAACATGACATTGTGAATATTCGTTACCCTGTCACTGAATATCCGACCAAGATTACATCGCTGAACTTTGATAAAGACCCAGTCGTTACCGGAGTATTACAGGGTATCAAAGGCCAATACCTAATCTTCGATACCGGTGTGATTAACATCCGCAAATTCACCAGTTACGAAGTCACGGCTGAATATTGATTTGCCGTTTCCCGTAAAAGCAAAAAGCACTGTCCGTCAGTGGCTTTTTAGTTTCACTTCTTTTCGAAGACCACCCCAGCCATGAACATTGTCCTTGGCTTCGATAAACACTACCTCTACCCCATCGGGAATAACCACACCGGAAAGGCTGCGGGTAAAAGGCTGTTCATTGACATGGGGATGCAGCAACACCCGAGTCCCCAACACATCACCCTCTGCTGAAACAACCCGCCATGCGTCGGCATAATGATCCCAGCCTTCATCAGCATGTTGAACCGTAGCAGAGAATTGCCATGTATCGCCGGTGGGTGTAGCGGTTGCATCAACGACATCCGCTTTTCCGGCCAGCGCCATACCACTGGCCAAACAAAAAACTGCTGCGAATATCCCTTTCATGCTTACTCCTTGTGTCATTTTTCGGGGCTAGCGTTTTATCGCGATACCGGTGGCCTGCGCCACAGCTTCCAGGTTTTCCTGGCTACCAAGTGAAATACTCCAGTTTACCGAACCACCGCTGGCCACCAAGATACACGGTAAGCCCAACAGGCTGATGTCATCCGTCTGAGCCTGCAAGGTAATTTGGTTTTCCTGCAGTTTCACCATCACTTCATGCACCGTGGCAATCACACGCCCGCCGGGAATTGTAATCACCATTATTGCTTTCCTTTATGCTGCAACACCGCCATGGTCAAACGGCTGGTGCACACCAGTCGCCCGCGCTCGTCAGTGATTTCAATTTGCCAAACCTGTGTCGTTGCACCAAGGTGGATAGGCGTTGCCTTTCCGGTCACGCTTCCCGAACGCATGGCACGAATATGGTTGGCATTGATATCAAGACCGACACAATAGCGGTTTTCTTCCACACACATATTGGCAGCAAGTGAACCCAAGGTTTCAGCCAGTACCACAGATGCCCCGCCGTGCAGCATACCCAGCGGTTGATGGGTTCTTGCATCAACAGGCATGGTGCCACTCAGGCTGTTGTCATCAAACTCGGTGTATACGATGCCAGATGTTCAACCAAGGTATTTTTTGAGGTCGCATTTAACCCATCAAGCGAAATTGGTTTCTTCCAGATTGCCAAGACGACTCCTTATAGCTTTTCGTTTTCGTTAGTACTCATCGTCACGCTGCTGTGCCATCTTTAATTTGGTGACATTCGCTGGTAGGTGACGGTCTTAGACTTAAATCCATGAACAGGTTACCTTAAAATAACGACAGGACAATCACCGGCTCAAGGGACACAGAAATGAAGCTCAAATCACTCAAAATTTATACCGGTGCAGCGCTGTTGGGCGTTCTTATGGGTTGTACCACTTCACCGACTGGGAGAAGCCAGTTTATATTGGTTTCCGGTTCAGAAATGGCCTCCTTGGGTGCGCAGTCTTTTTCCCAGCTCAAAGAGAAAGAGAAAATCAGCACTGACAAAAAGACCATTAAGTACGTTCAATGTGTGACGGATGCGATACTGGCTGTCACCCCACCACAGGCGGATTTCAAAAAATGGGAAGTGGTGGTTTTCGACAGTGACCAGGTGAATGCCTTCGCCTTGCCGGGAGGAAAAATCGGGGTCTACACAGGCTTGTTGAAAGTCGCGAAAACCCCCGACCAATTGGCTTCTGTCATTGGACATGAAGTAGGACACGTCATGGCAAACCACGGTGGTGAACGGGTTTCGAGCAGTCTTGCTGCAAACAGTGCGCTGCAAATCACCAACATCGCCCTCGGTGCATCCGGTACAGCCAATGCTGATCTGATTATGGCTGGTTTAGGCGTAGCTGAATGTCGGCGTTTTGTTGCCGTTTAGCCGAACTCACGAATCAGAATCCGATCTGATTGGCGTGCGGTTAATGAATGAAGCGGGTTTTGATCCAAACCAGAGCGTTGCTCTGTGGCGCAACATGGCGAAAGCCTCAGATGGCTCACCACCTGAGATTCTTTCCACTCACCCTTCACATGACACCCGAATCGCAGATTTGCAGGCAGCCATCAACGCCCTGCCAAAATCAAACCGCAAAGCACCAAACTGCGGAAAACTGAATATCTAAGCGCTTCACATCTTCACTACACTGGCAGCGATTACGTACCCGCTGTCAGTGTTTTGCACCCATTTCAATCCACTTCATAATCCTCCCTTCAAAGGAAATATCGAGTTATTCCCCCTCATGCCCCGGCACGTGTGACCAGAATAAAAGCCACCATGTCTAGATATGCAAACCAAAATAATAGAAGCCATAAAAATAATGCGTCTAAATTTCATTCAAGATCAAGCACTCCAGCAAAAGAAGTTAATTAATAGCCTGTTTACAATGTGACTAAAATCAAAATATTTAAAAAACTTAAAAATAAAAGCGCACATTCAAATACACATTTTATAAAACCAAGTTTCATATTTATTCCTGTGACAAATATCATGCCAAGTGAAATTTATATACAACTAATTAATTATCAACCAAAGAAACAACAATGATTATGTGTTCAGTTGATGGATCCATTGGATCATATTAGAGACACGCCCTCTAGCTGCAACCAACTAGATAAAAATTAAAAGGACTTGTATCTTGTGTCCGGACTTGGATGAAAGTTGAAATGGGGGTTTTCCTTTGTTACCCAATGCACTGCGCCCAAGTTTTGATTCCCTAATCAATTTCAAAATGGAGTTTTCCTATTATGCTTTCAAATATTGTTAAAGCATTCATCCGCGATGAGCGCGGTGTTACCGCTATTGAATATGCAATTATTGGCGTTGCTATTTCAGCAATTCTGATGGCTGTATTCGCCAACAATGGTACTTTAGGCGGTGCACTGGATGGTGCTATGGACTTTATCTCCCAGCAAATCACTGATGCACAAACAGGTCCAGGTGCTTAATTGATTTAACTAGCTTTCTCTTCGCGCAGGCATGCTCGTTACAGAACTGCTACTCGCAGTCAGCTCAGGTGTCGTAGTCATTACTGATGTAAGAAGCAGAAAAATAAGCAACAAGATTTGTATTTTGATATTGCTTTGTTGTCTGTTCATTAGCCTTGAGAATGAAAGCATTAAACTTCAATTCATTCAGGCAGTATTGGTAGTTGTATTTGGGCTGACTCTTTTTTCTCTCGGAGTCGTAGGTGCGGGAGATGTGAAGCTTCTTAGTTGTTATTCGTTGATAATCTCTCCAAAGTATTGGTTATTAACTTTGATGCTTATTGGCTTCATAGGTGGTATTTGTGCCATTACGATTCTAGTGAAAAACTTATTATTTAGTCGCCAAGAGAATTTCGGGGTGCCTTATGGTATTCCCATCGTTATATCGAGTCTATTTTTTATACACCTGACGATAGTCAGCTAGACCGATAGTTGGCGTGAACCCCTATATAAAATGAAGTCAAATGAGCCAGCGATTATTTTTTTCATAGCATTATTGACGATCTTGATTGGCCTGTTTGGACTAACTGGCGTTATCCGATTTAACCAAACAACAGCAGAAGAAGCCCCTCTCCCCACTTTTCAGGTCGTTCAACTTCAAAAAGCATTAGAAAAAGGTGAGTCTCTTGAGCGGGAAAATATCCAATATATTCGCTTAAGTGAATCCGAAGCGATGCAGAATGGGATAGCACAAGACACATTGCTCGATATTATCCCTGGCATGATCGCCCTGAAAGGTCTCAATGAAGGCGCGTACATTTTTCAGCGTGACTTCATTACCCCAGGCGAGAAAGGCTATATCGAAGCAGCGATTAAGCCAGGTATGACACCTTATTCATTCCGACTGAAAGGCCGGGATTTCTTGGGCTCTGGTATTGCCGTTGGAGACTACATCGACGTTCTTGTTTTGACGTCTGACGAACAAAATATCGGCGAAACAGGCAGAAGTGGTTCTATCCAGTCTTTTCGCACCTTGTCTGTCTCTCCCTTGCTTTACAACGTAAAGATCCTGGCTATTGAAGGCGAAGAAAACAGTGCCGATGCCAGCCTCCCCATCACCATCGAATTGAGACGCGACCAAATCGGCAAGATGGTGATTGCAAAGCGTATTGGCATTATCGAAGTGGTGAAATCACTCACCCAAAATTCCTCCACTGCAGGATTGGAAGCGGATACCCATGATGTCCTTCCAAACTTCAAATCCATCACAGAAATACGTGGCCAAACTAAGGCATACAACTAGAGAGCTCAGGATGATTACTCATTGTTTTCGCTTCGTCGGTATTATTCTGCTGCTAAGCGCACTACCCAACGCTGTATTTGCTGCACCCATTTTAAACCTTGGTACTGGTGATAGTCGCTCAATGCACTTTTCATCGACCATAGGCACAGTGTTCGTCGCTGATCCTGAAATCGCAGACTATCAAATTATTGATAACAATAGGCTTGTTATCTTTGGTAGAAATATTGGCACAACCACATTCATCGTTTTCAGCCAAAACAGTGAAACCCTCGCAGAAAGGAAGGTCGTGGTTAACAAAAGCCTGATCAGCATTGAACAAATCCTCTCTTCCCAATACCCCAATGCCGATGTATCGGTATTAAACCTTGGTGATCGCGTTGTTTGGCGGGTACTGTTCCCACACAAAAGGAAAAGGACGAGATCTATGCCATCGCCGGGGAACTGCTCAGCAAAGAACAAGAAGAAAAGGACACCACACTGGTTTCTTTGAACACTGACACACCGGACAAAAACATCGCCTTTTTGCGGCACAGAACCTATGAAGGATTGGTGAACAACCTTGAAGTCACGGTGACCAAGCAAGTCAATGTGAAGCTGACAATTGCCGAAGTTAACAGCTCTTTGGTGAATGAACTGGGTATTCAATGGGGAACCGTACTAGAAAATACGTTCAACAACGGTCAGTTCTTCCGCGCCATTACAGGCTTCAACGGCAGTGCAACCAACGTGGCGACCTATCTATCCGCCATCAATGACGACCGTATTGGTCAGGTGCTTTCCGAACCTAACCTTTCCGTTATTTCTGGGGAAACCGCCAGTTTTCTGGTCGGTGGTGAAGTACCCGTTTCTTACCTGACGCAAGACGGCTACGTGATTGAATACAAGACATTTGGTATTGGTCTTGAACTGGCGGCAAAAGTACAACGGGATGACAAAATCATCCTCACGTTATTCCCTTCGGTCAGCTCCGTTGACGAACAGTTTGGCGACACAGCACTCGATATCCCTGCCTTTCGTGTTCGCCGTGCACAAACCACCATCGAATTGGGTGATGGAGAAAGCTTTGTTCTCGCAGGCCTGTTGAGTACGGAAGATCAGGAGTCTCTGGCCAAGATCCCGTTTATTGCTGATATCCCTATTTTGGGCGCACTGTTCCGCCACTCCTCCACCATACGCAGGAAAACTGAGTTGGTGATTGTCGCGACTGTTTCGTTAGTTGCGCCTATTTCATCTGCCAATGTCTCAATACCTACCATCCAGCGTACCAGCACATTGTCGCGATTCTTCGGTGTTGATTTAGATGACAAATCTGACATTGCTCAATGGCAAACCGACATCTTGTCTACCGGAGGTTCAAGAAATGAACATGAAGAAACCTCACCGCCTCATCACATTCTTCGCATTGTCTTTGCTGCTCCTCGGCTGCGAAAACGCCAGTCACAGTACCGCTGTAAGTGGCGGCGACTTAACTGTCATCCCCGTCACCTACACCTATACCGTGACACTCAAAGACGGCAAAACAGCAAAAGCGAAGAAAGAGCTTTTCAACTATCTGCAAAACAACAAAAAAACCTTACTTGTTTATGGGGCGAATATTACCTGGACTAACAAGCAGACTAAGGCACTTGCAGACAGTGCGTCCAAATGGTTGATAAGTTCGGGCACCCCTATTGAGCTGGTGAAGGTCGTCCAGTCTCCAGACACAAAACAACCCGGCGCCATTTCGCTCTCCACCAAGCTGTACCAAGTACAGACTCACCTATGCAAATTCCGGTCAATCAGTAATTACCACTCGGGTGATGATGGCTGCTATTCCGACAATTTGCGGTGGCAAGCCATGCTGCATCCCGACAGAAAACTCGCTGGATACTCAAATATCACTGCCGACAATACCCAAGATCAATGAGAGCAACGCAATGATTTTTGACGAACTATTAAAAAAAGATGTCAGTAAAGAAGCCGAAACGCTGGGCAGCAACACCGGGATAAAAACCGTTCAATTCTACCGTACAGACGTAACCCGGACGCTGATCGAAGAAACATTTACCTTCATCGGTGAAACGCTGCCAGCGGCAGAGAAATACGTTTTCAAAGAGGTTCCAAGCTCGATAGAAACGCTCAAAGCGCAAGTGGCATTTATTGACCTTATTGATGCAGACAACATTCTCAATGAATGCCGTCAATTGTCTGAACGCCTGCCCGCGTCGCTGTCGGTGATTATTCTTGGCAGCGTTGACTCAATTTCCGTCGTTCGCGAGCTGAAAGCCTTTGGTTTCTATTACCTCTTATGGCCGGTGACCAAAATTGAACTGGGCGAATTCATCGAAGGCGTATTGGAACAAATTGAAAGCGCGAACTTCAAAAACCGCCGTCTTGCGAAACGCATTGGTGTTGTAGGAACGCGCGGAGGTATCGGCGCGACGATGATCGCCGCAGAGCTTGGCTGGCTTTTGTCCCACGAAAAGCGGGCATCCTGCATTGTTGTCGACAACAACTACCTTTCCAGCAACCTTGATATCTTTTTGGGTGTAAAAAACCGGGAAAAAAGGCGCCTTAACGCAACGGAAATCACAGGTAACATGGATGACTCCGCCGCCAGGTCATTACTGACGCGCGTAAGCCCGCGGCTTGATTACTTGTCCCTGGGTTTAAACAATGAAAGCTCGTCAGACTTTCATGAAACCAACGATGTCATCGTCTCTGTGCTCAAGCGCGACACAAACTTTATCGTTGATGACCTTTCTGCGTCGGTAAGCTTTGATATCAAAGCCAAAATGCTGGTGAAACAACTCGATCTCGCCGTGATTGTCATGGAGCCGACTATCGCCTGCCTCCGGGAAACCTCTGCCCTTTTGCAAAGCATTAAAAAACACATAGAAGAAAGCGAGCAACGCAAAACGCTGCGTATTTTATTGGTACTCAACAAACATCGCGCTTCCCGTTTTCAGAGTGTCACCGAAGCCGAAATTACTAAATACCTCAGCACCAATATTGATGTGGTACTTCCCTATGAAATATCCGCAGAGGAAGTGCTGGTCAGCGGCAATAAATTAAGCAGTGGAAAAACCAAACTCGGCAGCCAGCTTCGTAGCCTGTGCTCCCTTATCGTGGGTGAACAAACCTCATCACCACGTGCGAAATCCCTGTTGTCTCTGTTTTCCAAAAAGGGAGCCTAACCGATGCACCCTTCTCGCCAGCTTTACCTCTCTTTTCGCACGCGTATCTTTGATGCATTGGATGCGGAAGCCGTCACCACCCTGACCAAAGAAGAGCTTAAACACCAGCTTTCTCAGGCCATCAGTGTCCTTGCAGAACAAGACAAGGCTGCGGTTTCAGTGGCATTGCGCAATGAATTCACCACCATGCTCTATGACGAGCTGCGCGGGCTGGGGCCTATACAAGGCCTGATGGAAGATGACGGCATCTCTGACATCATGGTCAATGGCCCCAACAATGTGTTTATTGAACGCCACGGTTTAGTAGAAAAATCCCCGGTCACCTTCATGGATGAAATCCAACTGACCAACGTGGCAAAGCGCATTGCTGCGCGGGTTGGTCGCCGGGTCGATGATTCTATTCCCCTGTGTGATGCGCGACTGGAAGACGGAAGCCGCGTCAATATCGTGTTGCCGCCTATTGCCATCGACGGTGCGTCGATTTCCATTCGTAAATTCAAAAAACAAAGCATCAGTTTTGGCGATTTGATTGAATTTGGCGCGGTGAGCCCAGAAGTCGCAAAGCTGATGATTATCGCATCTCGTTGCCGTCTCAACATTGTCATTTCCGGGGGTACGGGCTCAGGTAAAACCACCATGATGAATGCCCTCTCCCAGTATATTTCTGAGTCTGAGCGTGTGGTAACTATCGAAGATGCCGCCGAGTTGCGACTACAACAACCGCACGTGGTGCGACTGGAAACCCGCACCGCCGGCATTGAAGGAACCGGTGAAATTAACCAGCGCCAATTGGTGATTAATGCGCTGCGTATGCGCCTGATCGCATCATTATCGGTGAGTGCCGTGGCCCTGAAACGTTCGAAATGCTGCAAGCGATGAACACGGGTCACGACGGCTCAATGACCACCTTGCACGCCAACACCGCCAGAGATGCCATTTCCCGTATCGAAAGCATGGTAATGATGGCGACATCCTCACTGCCCCTCGAAGCCATTCGACGCACCGTTGTCAGCGCGGTGGATCTTATTATCCAAATCAGCCGTCTTCATGATGGTAGCCGTAAAGTCATGAGCATTTCTGAAGTCGTCGGCATGGAAGGTGATGGTGTGGTGATGGAAGAGATTTTCCGCTTTGAGCACCAGGGTTTCTCGCAGAAAGGCCGGATTTTGGGGCAATTTATCACCTCCGGACTGATGGAGCGTTCAGCACTCTATGAGAAAGCGCGTTACTTTGGCCTGGAAAAAGAGCTGAAAAGCATCTTTGGTGGGTTGGCGTCATGATTGAAAAAATCTTTTTCATCCTTCTGATTGGTGTTGGTCTCTACATGATCAAGAGACAGGCAACGCTCAATGAAAGACGTGAAAGCTTATTGCGGGAAAATAACACCTTGCCTGAGTCAAAAATGATCGAGAACCGGGCGGTCGATATGGAAGCCTCTCAAAGATTTCGCTCTATCAACGTATCTCCCGGACGCTGCGGAACTTGTATATCGATCTTGGCGACTACGCGGTTGTCAAAATACTGGCCTTCTATTTTGTCGCGTCTTTGATTGGTGATTTTGCTTTTGTCACTGTCTTGGGTTTTTCCACCCAGACTACCCTCTTACTGACATTTCCAATCGCGACCGTTTTGGGCATTCGCTTTATTGAATATCGAACCCAAAAGGCGTTTGAGGATCAATTCCCAGACGCGCTCAACATGATTGCCAGTTCCGTATCTGCCGGCGAGAGTTTACTTCACGCCATTCAGTATGTCGGACGGACACTCGACAGTATTGTTGGCAGGGAATTCAAAATCATGGGAGAGCGGTTAAACCTGGGCGAAAGCACGGAAGCGGTATTCGCGCGCGCCTGTCAGCGCTTTCCTACCCCCACGTTCCAGTTTTTCGTTATCGCAATGCGGGTAAATGTAAACCGTGGCGGGCAACTTCGCCGGGTCATCAACAATTTGAACCGGGTTCTGTTTGACGCAAAAAGCGTTGAAATGAAAAAGCGCGCACTCACCGCTGAAGCGCGCCTTTCCTCCTACATCATTTGTGCCATTCCATTTTTCTTTCTCTTTGTGGTGCTGCGCTTTATTGCGCCAGAGAACTACGACTTTGTCATGCACGACCCTGACGGGCGCTTTTTGCTCTACTACGTGTTGATCAGTGAAGCGATTGGTATTGGCATCGTGACCCTATTGATGAAGAGTGTGAAATAGCATGATGCTTCTACTCATTATTTTCATTTTTTTGATTGCGGTGGGCTCTGCCATTGTCCTTTCGATGATTTACACCCAAATCAAGCGAAAGCGCTACATTGAAAGCACACTGGACATTGAGCAAGTCGAACGTCGCTCTGTATTGGCGGAATCGTCAAAAGTCATTGCTTCATTCTTTGCTGCCAGCAGTAAAGAAATTGAAGAAAAGTTCATTGGCGCAGGTTTCTATAACACTGCCATCGCACCCTACTACTTTCTTATCAAATACACGGTTTTTACTGTCGGGGCAGCCATCATCATTTTGACCAGAGACGTTCCTTTTACGGACGCGCTCTTGTCACAAATTATCTGGCTTGCCGCGCTGGCGTTGGTAGTGGTCATTGGCCCTGATTTCTACCTCGAATTACGCCGGCGGGCACTGGCGCTGCGCCTCACAAGGCAGCTTCCGTTTCTGTTGGATTTGATGGCAACCTGTGTGCAAACGGGCATGACCATTGAGTCGACGCTGTTTTATTTAACCGCGGAAATGGCCTCATTTGATCGCCACCTTGCGCATATGCTCAGACGACTCAGCCAACGAGCAAAAACCGTGGGCATTGAGCAGTCACTCAAAGATCTCTATACAAGGGTTCCCTCCCCCGAGATGCACAGCTTCATCATGACGCTGAGCCAAAGCATGCAACACGGTACGTCGGTATACGAAATATTGACGACCCTCGCCAATGATATTCGCAAAATTCAGCTACTCGCCTTAGAGGAAAAAGCGGGAAAGCTGTCATCGAAAATGTCTGTCCCTATGATCATTTTTATCATGATGCCAGTCGTCGTTCTTATCGTCGCACCGGGCGTCATGAGGATGCTGGAAAACATATGAAAAAAATCACATTTTTCGTTTCTGCCTTGCTGCTTTCTGCCTGCTCATCCAATGGTGTTGTTGAAGAGTACGCGGGAGAAAAAGGCGACCAACTGCTGATCCAAACAGGGAATTACTCTGCATTGGTAAACCGTTACCAAAAGCAGGTGAAAGAATCCCCTAGCCCAGAGCTAAGGTTCAAGCTGGCCAATGCCCTCTACCTTTCGGGTGACCCCGAAGCCGCGCAATTTCAACTGGCGCTTATTCCTCAGGATGACCTGAAAAATGCCGAACTGGATATGCTGCGTGCCAACGTCGCGTTTGATCTCAACAAGAACAATGTCGCTGAACAGTTTATTAATGCTGCACTGCGAAGAAATGACCGTTATGCAGAGCCTACAACTTAAAAGGACTGTTGTTGGCGCAGCGTGGCAGTTTGCAAGAAGCCAAGAAGTCTTTTGAAGCAGCAAGACAATATGGTTTCGATGACGCCATTGTAAAAAACAACCTCGCTATGGTTGCGATGCTCCAAGGCAATTTTGAACTCGCGGCCGATATCTTGCTCCCACTGGTTCGCAACGGCCGTGCCGACAGCACCGTCGAGGCAAACCTGTTGCTCGCCTTAGCGAAGTCAGGCAGAACCCGTGAGTTCAGTCAACTAATTAGCACTCAGGGTAGCAACGCTGCAATGCGCGAAAAGTACATCAGCCTGAATCAAGCAAAAGCTATCAATCAATTTTCGCAATCAAAAATCACGCAGCGCCCCGCAACGCTGCCAACTGCTTTGCCCAGTTTAGAGAAAGAAAAAGACCTGGCTGAACCAAGCGCCATCATCGCGGCAAGAACGCTTTCACCTAAGCGTGAAATTATGCCCAAGGAGAAGCCAAAAGACGTTATCCCCGCGCCAAAAACGCCAGCACCTGTCGTGGAAAAACCGACGGCATCAGCAGATGAAATGAAGCTTTTGCTAGCTAAAAAACGTCTCAAAGCCGCATTGGAGGCCAAACGACGTGGCGAAGAGATAAAGCCCGTTCCAGTAGCTAAAACCGCTTCAACGCACAAGAAAAAAGTGAAAAAGAGCCGCTCCCGCTATTTGGTGACGGACATGAACTACGTCGTTCAAGGCACTGATGCACAATACACAGTCACGTCAGATTTCGAGCTTGGGTCTATTCGCACCGAATACTTGGAAAAGCGTAAAAAGTGGGTCTTCGACATCAAAGGGGCGAAAGATTTTACGATCAAACGCAGGCGCTACCTCACCGACGGGCCAGTGAAAAAGATCGTGCTGGGCGAGCATCCCGGCTTTGTCAGGGTGGTACTGGAAATGCGTGAAAACACCCCGCAAAAGCCAGAGCTTTTGGTTGAAAACAACACCCTAACCATCCGCTGGAAATCTTGACATGAACAGGCGCTATCCCTTCGCCAATCGCAAACACCGTGGCTTGGTCACACTGGAGTTTATCTTCGGCTTTATGGTGATGTTTACCTGCTTGATGTTTTGGGTTGAGCTTTGTGTGATCGGGTTTCTCTCATCCATGGTGGACTACGCCGTCGCCGAATCATCGCGGGTCGCCAGAAGCTCAGCCAATGCCAACTATGCCACCGTTTTTCGCTCTGCCATTGATAACAGCGACGACGTGTGGACCAAGATCATTGACCCCGAAAAATTCGCCGTTTCGGTTGAGTATTTTAGCTCATTCCAGGATGCGGCCACGCCACCTGGTTCTGTTTTCGGTGTCGATAAACCCATCGCCCTTTATGAAGTGACGTATCACTACGATCCGATTTTCCCTATGTTTTTCAACGAAGACAATTTGACCCTCACCCGTCAGGTGTTCGCTATTCAGGAATATGAACGTGACCAGTTTAGCCAGTAAACAACGCGGCGTTTTCAGTATTGAGCTTTCCATCATACTGATCGGATTCGCTCTCCTTATCGTGTTCACGATGGACGTGGTCACGAAGCAGTCTGTAAAAGGAAAACTGGACCGCCTTTCCTACTCCCTTGTGAGTCTATTGAAAGAACGTACCCAGCTCTTCGACGGCAGTGCCACATTGTCGCGCAATGAGGTAAACGCTGCCCTATCCCTGGCGCAATACTCGCTCAGAAGCACGATGGGAAGTTTCGACGCCAGCCGGCTTGGGCTCATGATTGAGCAGCAACAGTTCAATAGCGAACAAGCTCCCACTCCAGCAATCAATGGATTGCACGTTTTCAGAGCCGGTGAATATGCGTGCGAACCCTCGGAGAGACTCAGCACGAAAACAGATTTATCACCGATCACTAACTTCGGTAATCGTCTGGCGCTTTACCAAGTCACGCTTTGTTATAAAACCAACAATCTCTTTGGGTCACTCGTTGGCAAACAGTGGGAGCTGACCAGCTCAACATCCCTTTCCATCGGACGGTAGCTGCTATGAAAATACCATCAAGCCGCAAAAAGCAACGCGGTGTAGCCAGCATCATCTTCGTGCTGACATTTCCACTTCTATTTAGTGTGTTTGTGCTTGCAGTAGAATCCACGCGATATTTGCAAACCCATGCACGGATTAATGACGCTGTCGAAATGGCATCGTTGGCCGTTGCAGCGAGCGCTTCCCAGACGACCCGTGAAAACCAGCTTCTTGCCAAACGTTTCGTTGAAAGCTTTGTTCCAGATGGCGACATTGACCCGTCTGACATAAGAATTGAGAGAAAAAGCTGCGACGATATCTACCAGGATTTATGCGGTCAGGCAGGTGTTTACGATAGAGATGGGCTGATATTCACCCAATACAAAGTCACGTTAACTTCCGATTTTGATAGCTGGTTTCCTAAAGACGGCTATCACTTAGGTTATGCCGAAACCATGACGCTCGGTGGTGACGCAACGGCGAGAAAATACCAGGGCTTCACCATAGACGTTGCTTTTGTTGCGGACTTTTCCGGCTCGATGGAATGGGTATGGCAAGGGAATCAGTCAGAAGATAACGGAGAGTTTTCTGGCATTACTTCGAAGTACCAAGGTGTGGTGGAAGTCATCAAGCGTGTCACTGAAAGGCTTGAAGATTATAACGCGTCAACCGATCAACAACTTAGCGGACAAGATCTTGCCAATCGCGCGGCTTTTGTAGGCTACAATTTTTACCCACACAAAAATGGGTCTTACTACAGCAATGTAAGTTATCACAACAACACTGGCTCAAAATCGTGGCGGTGGGATTACAACATCCCCCAGATTAACTTCAACGCTACAGCCCGCGATCCACTCGGAACCCCTGTCACCACGATCATCGGGCGCAGCAGTGCAGACTCCTCGTACTTTAATACCTTACCGCTCACTGAGGACTTCCAGACCTTTCGCGCCCAAATCAGTCAGTTTGTTCCAAACTATGGTACCGCCTCATATGAGGGGATCATTGAAGCCGCAAAAATTGTTTCACGCGGAGAAAACGTCAGAAAGCTCATTGTTGTGCTTTCAGATGGCATTGACTCCGCAAACGGTAATAACTCCGGTGACAGACGCTACCCCAACTATGCCGCAACCCAACTCTATGACCGTGGGTTGTGTCAGAACATCATCCAGTCGTTGGAGCAGCAGGTGGTTAATGGCCGCAATGCTGAAGCCCGCATATTCGTGATTGGTTTTGACTACAACCTTGATGACAACCCGGGGCTAAAAACCTGTGCAGGCGAGGAAAACGTTCAGGCTGCCCAGTCTTATCAAGACATCTATGACACTGTGCTCGAACTCATTAGTGAAGAAGTCGGACGGCTCTATTTTGGAAGCTGATAAAACCAAACATCCTGCATCTTTAGTTCGTTTGGGTATCAATATTTGGAGACACCATGAAATTATCACCACCAGCATGCGCATTGACGATACTCATGAGCGCCGCTATTTCGTCGGCACACGCAGACACGCTGTCCACCACTGTATTTGAAGATATTTGTGCCGATAAAAACACCGAAGTCGCATTCCGCGTGGATATCGAACCGGGTACTGACGTTTATTTCCATAAATCACAATACATCCAACTCGAAAGACAACGTCTGTCGCCGCCGACTACCCCATTGTTTATCAATGCGCTGGTAAATGTGGGTTTAAGTAAACAATGTGCAGAACTCTTGGTTCGGGAAACACCGAAATTGACGCCAGAGAGCGATACCTTATTGGCGCAGGTTCAGTTTGGTTTCGACAAGTCATCTCTCACGCCCACCGGCCGAAAGATTCTGGCCGGCATCATTGATACCATCAAACGCGCTAACGGCCCGCTCACGTTATCCGGGCACACAGACAGCATAGGAAGCCCTGGTTACAACCTGAAATTGGGACTAAAACGGGCTGACGCGGTAAAAAACTATTTGGCGAAAAGCACGAATGGCGAGATAAAAACCCTCTCCTACGGTGAAACACGCCCCATCGCCCCCAATAACACGCCAGATGGTCGCCAACAAAACAGACGGGTGGAAGTTATCCTGAAGCCAGGCAGCAACACTGCCAAGTGACCCCTGTCCCGAAAAGAAACGTTATCGTGCTTTGATAATACAGCAAGAAAAAACCAGCGGATTCGCTGGTTTTTTGCAATTCACTATATGTTAAAGATGTTAGCGCATCGCGAGCGCTTCACCGGTGACATCCGCAATCGAGATAAACATGTGCTGCGCTTCACCACGCAGGTTTACCATTGGGTTCAGGGTAACGTTTTGGTACATAAAATCGACCTGCCCGGTAATGGGGCGCACATTCCGGCAATGGAACAGATACGGGCGCTGCTTCCATACCACGAAGCTTCGGCACTTGAGTTCAAACACGGGACGGCATTTAGCGCGGAACCAGGCTCAGGGATTTCTGGGAAAACCTCAAACAACGATTTTCCCTGCACCTTGTTCGGATGCTTGCCGGTGTGGTGCACCATAAAGCCATTCCACATCTGGATGGTGAAATCACGGTCAACCACAATCAGTCCCATGTCGATATTCTGAACCATATCGACCATCCAGTTGAATTGCTCAAATTCTGGCGAGTCAATCATGGTTACTCCTCATCCAACAAATAGGCTAATTTCGCATCCAACAGAGGCAGCGATTCGTCTACGAGAAGCAAGAGCAAATCACATTTGATGTTGGTGTCGCCGATGGCATAACTGACTTCAATCGTCACTGTGCGTTTCCATGTCCCCCGCATACCGTCGACCAACTTGTCTACCGCTAGGTGTTGGCCAATGATCGCCGGATAGCTCTGCGCAAACACCAACCCCGCCTGTTCGCCTAGCCCGGAAAGGAAGGCACTGATCAGGACGTTACTGACATCCACCAGCACTTCCAGTTCATTGTCCACCGAGCCGTCGTCCGGATAATCAAGAATTTGCAGCAACTCTTTCATGGAAGAGTCAGAGATCAGCATCAGGGCTTCCCCTGCGAGCCCTTCGCCGCTAAAGCCCTGACAAATGCCCGACATGTTGTCGTTGTTTGCCAGATGGCGAATGGTCATCGTTAATTCGCTGACTTCAAAGACGTTCACCTGCGGTAACGGCATATGGACAAAGACATCGAAAAAACGGGCCAGGGAGTCAGCAGCACGCCCCATCGCAACGTTAACCACTTCGAGGTACATTTCACGGCGGCCAACTCGCATCGTGCTTGCGACAGGCTCCGCTTTAGGTGCTGCCGACGCCGCGTCAGATTTGAACGGCTCGAGTATGTCCTCTAACTGTTTCGGGCTGACCGGTTTTTGCACAAAGCTTTCGCGCCCAGTTCCATTACCCGTGCCTGTGCCTTAGGCTGAATATCGCCTGAGACCACATAAACCGGGACAGTGAGCCCGTGTTGACGCATCGCCTCCAGTGTTTCATAGCCATCCAACACCGGCATGGTGAGGTCGAGAAACATGACGTCGAATTCGTTGGCTTTCAATTGCTGGATAGCCACTTCGCCATTCTCGGCAAAAGTGACTTCGGCGTTGATAGATTCCGGCAACGAACGCGCCAGCTGCTTACGCGCTAAACCGGAGTCATCGGTGATCAGTACTCGGGTCGTCAAATTATCTACCCCCGAAAGGTCGGCTGAATATTTTTAAAGTCGTCATTTGGTTTTGCAAGGGTGCGATATGATTCGCAAATATTGGAATTGTTTGACCTTACTCTCATAAGCATAGTGTGTCTTTGCGACTTTTCCGCCGAAAGAAACACTTTCGGCGAAATTCGTTAAGCTCAGGAAAGTGAAGTGATTTAAGAGCGTTCGGATTCTTGCTGGGCGTCAAATGCTGAGAGTTCGCGTTTGATTCGGTCAAGATCAGCACTGACGTCATCAAATTCGGTCATCAGGGCATCATTTTTGGACTTAATTTCATCAAAATCATCGCAATCTTGCTGCGATACACGATTCCAGGAATTGCCTTTCTTGTACTCTTCGCACGCTTTATGGCTAAGTTCCATTTTATGGCTGTCTTTCAAAATGCGCTCGCGAAGATCATTCACTTCTTGGGTTAAGCGGTAGCGCTCTGCATAGAGATAATCTGTGTCTGCCACCCGTTTTTTCAACTTAGCGATGGCTTCAGACTGGGTTTCAACCGTCTTTTCTAGTTCAACCGTGCTGTTTTTCGCCTGGTTTTGTTGCTGTGAAATCGACGCCTTCAACGATTCAATCTCGCCGTTCTTAACCACAATCTCTTCAGCAAGTTTTTCAGCGTCAGTGCGCTGTTGGTCCAGCTGCGTTGTCAGTGTTTCCAGCGTCAGGTTTGTTGCCTGTAATTTGTCCTTGGCTTCTGCAAGTTCCGCTTCTACTGAGCCCAGTGTTTGTTTCTGGATGTGCTCTTGTGAAGACCAATGGTTGGTTGCCACCAGTCCCCCCAGCACAATGCCGCTCACAAACAGCAGCGCCCCTTTTTTATTTGCGCTTGTCATTGTATTCCCTGCGGTAAAATCCGCTTAACCCTAAAAAAGAAAATACTCAGACACCGGGTGTCTGAGTACTTATAATATAGCGCACTGGGACGTCGGGTTTTGTTAGCAAAAGGAAAAAATCCTTTGCATTCCGACTGTTTGGTCAGGCTTTAGTCAATACCACATCACTTTTCGGCACACAGCAACAGGCCAACACCAAACCCTCTTCTTTTTCGCCCGGGAACAGGGCCGGCATATCCGGTTGATGTACTTCCCCTTCCAGAAGTCGCATCTTGCAGCAACCACAAACGCCGGCGCGACAACTGTAGTCGATGAACACGCCAGACTCTTCAGCCTGAATCAGGATCGGACGTTGGTTGTCACCACGAACGTACTCTCCTTCAACCGTAATATTCACTTCCATTGGCGGGGCATCAACCCCGGAGACTGGTGGCGAGAAAAACTCCTGGTGACACTGATTTTCCGGCACGCCCAGCAAGGAGAGCAGATTCAGCGCCGAGTCCATAAAGCCTTCAGGCCCACAGACAAACACTTCACGTTGTGCCAGCTTCGGGATCAAGGCCAAATGTTCCTGACTCAACCGTCCTGACATACCCTGCCACGCTTCAGAAGGTTGGCTCAGTAGCGTGTAGATTTGCAGCCCCGCATGTTTTTCTTTCAATGCATTCAGCTCTTCAGCGAATGGAATGTCTTCTTCACTTCGGCATTGATGGAAGAAAACCACGTCCCCGACGTCATCGTTGTCGGACAAGGCACGCAGCATGGAAATCATTGGGGTGATACCACTGCCACCTGAAAGCAATAACAGGGACTGGCGCTTCGCGCTATCTTCACTGAGGTGGAATTGCCCATCCGGTTGCTGTGCTTTGATAACGCTGCCTACTGTCATATTGTCGTGCAGCCAATTAGATACAGTGCCGCCTTCCACGCGCTTCACGGTAATTGAAAGCAGTTCCGGGCGGGTTGGCGATGACGACAAGGTATAGCGGCGCTGAACACGTTCACCGTCGATATCAAGCTCAATGGGCAGATGCTGACCTGCCTTGTAGGTAGGAACGTTCCCTGTTTGCTGGTAAACCAGAAGGTGCTGAAATCACGCGCTACTGGCTCAATGTCGCTGCACTTGAGGTTAAGTTTTGGCGTCGTGTGGTCTTCGTAGCGCTCAGGTTCGCGGTAAGCTAACACTTCAATCTCATCATCGGTTGAGATAATGCCTTCGTTGAGCGCAATAAGGTTCATCCCGAAGTTCACATTACCCTGCCCGTCAGTACGGAACTGGCTCAGGGTCGTGATAGGTTCACCATTGGGACGGAAACGGCCGGTTTCCAAATCCAGCGTGGTGAACACACAGCGGCTGCTCGGACGATCCAGTTTAAACGTGACGCCGCCAATACGGATTTTGTCCCAGGTGTCTTCCTCAAACGCCCCACAACCGCGTGCGACGATATTGGTGCGGAACTGATCCATGCTGTGTTTGTCTGGAGAACGCTCATTCAACGCCTCCAAAGACGCTTCAGAGATCAACAGCAAAGGATAGCCGTCAGCAAAACTCACTTGGGTATCGGCACTTTGGGAATAGCGTGGCGAAGACTCTTCGCCCGTGAACAGCAGTTGTTTGTTACCACCGAGGAGATGACTGAACCAAGCATTGGCCGTTGACGTTGTGGCGAAACCCAGAAACTCATCTTTCCAGACGCCGGTGGCAGTTTCACTCATGGAAAACTGCGCATACTTCAACACCAGCGGTGACATTGTTGGATGTGTCAGGGTAATGCCATTGGCTTGGAGGGAAACAGAGACTTCGGTCAGTTTTGGCTCAGTGCGGCCAGTGACCATTTTCCCTGTGCTGTCGGTGACCATAAAACGGCGATCGAAGCTCAGGCCGATTTTTTCGACCCAGGCATTTGAAAGAGAAATTCCGCCGGCAGATTTCACCGGAAAGATATTAATTTGGCTGACTTTGCTTCCCACACTGACTCCCTGTTTATTTTTCTTTGTTTGATTAGCTTCATTGTACCCAAACGCCTTATCAAATCTGCAAGAAACTGTTCACAAAGAGAAATGCGTAACCTAAATTTCGTTCAACTAACAGGCGATGCTTTTGCCGTTGCAGGCAATAATGCGCTCCAGCCGGTATGGGTCACTCACCATGGCGGGGAATTTGAGGTAAAGGTGGTGTAAGCAGGTCAGGCAGAGTGACATACAGGCCGTGGTCTTTTCGCGGATTTCTTCACTGTCCCACCACGCCTCACCGGAAAGGATCATGTCCCAATCCTCAGCCAGCGTTTTGGCAAGTTCAAAAGCTTCCCGGGCATCTTTTGTGATAAGCACACCGACAGCATCCGGCACTTTGTCCGCATTGGCACCGGCGGCGAAAATATTTCGCAGCGCCACAATAGCATCCAGTAACCCGTCGAGGCGTTCCGGCTGGCGCGCTGCACTGAACAGGCGACCAAACGCTAGGCGGATGCCTGTTGAATCTGTGTCTTCCAGCAGCAGGCTCCAGTTTTCCAGATCATCCAAAACCTGATTGGTGACGCAAACCGGCTCGTCAGCTTCGCGCACCGTATCAAGCTGGGCTTTCGCCCCCTCCAGCGAGAAGGGATCAATATGCCACGCCCATTCTGGCGCAACAAACGGCGGTGTTTGGTTCAGGAAACACATGGCCATACACAGAGTGATGTTCAGTTCGGTGGCGACCTTTTCGTTGTCGGCCTCCATCACTTCGTCCGGCCAGTCGTCATCGTCGAGCAAATCCCCGACGTTAATCGCATAAGCGTAACCCGATTCCAGCATAAAGCCGCTGTCTTTGCGTTTTGCCATCTGGCTGGGCAGTTGCAACACGTATTCGGCTATGGCGGGGGTATATCGGCGCAGCATGCCCCATTTGGTATCCAGTTGATCGAAGTCCACCAGCGCGGCGTTTCGAAAGCCCACAAACAGGGGAATATGCGCCACTTCGCCATCTGCCACGCTTCTTGCAATTTCGAGCATTTCCAGTACGGTTTCGACAAAGATTTCCGGTGATATCGGCCCCCGCACGCGCATCAAGTCATAACTATTGATCAACAGCGCCGAAGGCAGCGAAGCCAGTGTGATAACGCCGCGTTTGCCGTTTGAGTCGGCATAGTGGCCGAATGTTTCGCTTGGCGCATTGCCGATAGTTTCAAAAACCCGCTCGAATGACGGATCCTCTGTGAAGCTGCGGTAAAGTGCTTTGTTACCGGGAAGATGGGCAACGGCTGCGGTTAAATATCCTGATGCCCGGTAAAACAGATGTGATCTTGCACCTGCTTTGATCAGAAACAGCGGGTACAGCTCGGCCGCGACATGGGCAAGGTTTCGTGCCAGCGGATCACTTGCATTTATGTCAGGCATTGCGCCACCGTTTTGGCGACGCCAGACAGTAAACATGTGCTGGCCGTTTTGCAGCACATGGGGAAGACGGTGGAAAAATGACTGTTCGATATCGCCCTGTGACACAGCGGCAGCACGCATTTGTCTGCACAATTGAATGTAGGAAGCGAGGGTCTCTTTCTGCTTGGGGTTGAGTTTAGCCTGATGCAGAAACACCTGACGCGCGACAGGCTCGGACACATTCAGGATGTAGCCGATAACACGGTGCCCCATGGCTTTGACGAAATTTGGGATTGGTTCTTTCAACGACATGACACCCCCAGCGTCAATGACCCCTTGCGTTATCCCCATATCGCAGAGAAGTCGTCCCCCCAAACAGTGCTAAACACCATCGGTATTGATGCCACGTACTCAAAAAGAAAAGCAGCTGTCTGGGCTTGTTTTGTTGCTATGGTTATCGGCAGCGCGTTCCAAAAATATAGCACCTGTCACATTTATTTGAGTATCAGATCGCGTAATGAGGGGATTTTTGCAGCTAATTTAAGAGGTTATCAGCCGCAATTTTTTTCAGTACCGACCACACTTTTTCTCCTGTCGGATGAAGCCGTGATTGGTATCTATAGGCGTAGTAAGAAACCTGTCGGATAAGACCCCGGTTCCCTACCACGCAGAGCTTCCCCTGCGCCAGTTCGTCCCCAACTGAAAAATCAGGCAACCAGGCCACGCCCTGACCACGTAGCGTCTGTTGCTTGAGCATTTCGACCATCGAGGAAAAGAAAACCGGCGTAAGGTTCACTGACTGGCGCAAGGTCGCGGTTTGTCGCCCCATGTAGGAAGACGGACTGTAGGCAAGCCAGGGTGTGGGTGAATCTTCACCAAGCGAATAGTAGGGTTCTCCGTCTCTATTAACGCCGGACACTGGAAGCAAATCCGCATTGCCGACCAAAATATGCTCGAACGGCGGTAGTTTCAGGTGTTCATTATCAAAGGCCAGCAGAATATCGCACTCGCCCTGTTGCAGCGCTTCCACCGCTTCATCCACATTCATCGCCTCCACACTCAGCATTGGGCGGTATTCAGCAGAAAAAGAGTGCTGGATAGCCTGGGTCATATCGAGAGCCAGTGAATGCAGATGCGATACGCACCACACTGCCATCCGTGTAATGAAGTGCCGAAATCTGTCCGATCCCTTCCTCAATCTGGTTAACCAAGGTTCTCGCCGTTACACGGAAAATCCTGCCGCTCGCCGTCAATGCCACCGGTGTTTGGGTACGGTCAATCAACTCCGCACCAACCGATTGTTCCAGCATTCGGATGCGGCGGCTGAATGCGGGTTGAGTGATATTCCGAAGCGCAGCAGCGGTTGAAAAGTTTCGTGTATCGGCCAGTGCCAGAAAATCTTCCAGCCATTTACTTTCAATGTTGAGCATTCAAGCATCCCGCCTTTTCGTATCCTTCCTTTAATCATTGGCATTTTATAGCCAGCGAAAAACCAGAATGATTTATTGATCACACTTATTGCGGATTTTGATAACCATTCGGCATAGGCAAGGTGCAAACAGCATTTATCAGCCAGCGCCTTCACTTCTATAGTGAAAACACTCGAATACGGACAGACAACAGATTCCATCAAGGAGAGCCATGAACATTCCTGCCCCTTACCTGCTGATGCTGGGTGAAACCAAAGACCCTCTTGCTATCAAAACCGCCCGTGGTGTGCATTACTGGCGTCCTGAGAAATGCCTGGGCCAGCTCCGACTTAATGACGACGTACCTTCATTGGGTTTACCCGAAATGGACATTGAAACCGCCGTGGAAAAAGGGGCAAAGACATTTGTACTGGGCACCGCCAATGCGGGTGGTGTTTTGGCTGAGCACTGGATCCCTATGATTGTCGATGCTATCGAGCGCGGCATGCACGTAGCGTCCGGCCTTCACCAGCGCCTTTCGGATATCCCAGCCATTTCTGAGGCGGCGGAAAAAGCCGGCGTATCACTGTTTGACCTTCGCCACTACAAAGAAAAGCTGGATGTCGGCAACGGCAAAAAGCGCTCAGGCAAAAGACTGCTTACAATTGGCACAGACTGCTCTGTCGGCAAGATGTTCACCACGCTGGCGCTTGAGCGCGAAATGCAGTCCAGAAACCTCAAGGCGACTTTCTGCGCCACCGGCCAGACAGGTATCCTGGTGGCAGGGAAAGGCATTGCAGTGGATGCGGTGATTTCCGATTTTATCGCAGGCGCGACTGAAGCACTGTCACCCGACTGCCCGCCTGATGAATGGCAATTGGTGGAAGGCCAGGGGTCGCTGCTCAACCCTGCGTTTTCTGGCGTGACACTTGGCCTGCTGCATGGCTCACAACCGGATGCATTGGTGCTGTGCCACGAAGCTAACCGCGAGCATATACGCCACATGCCACACATGCCAATTCCAACCTTACAGGACATCATCGACCTGAGCCTGAAACTGGCATCGTTGACCAATCCCAATCCGCGCTTTGTCGGCATGGCGATCAACACGTCTATGCTTAGCGAAGAAGAGGCGAAAGCGTACCTGCAGGGCATTGAAAACACCTACGGCCTGCCCGCGACAGATCCGGTGCGTTTTGGCGTTGCAATATCATCGACAACTTGATCGATGTATTTGAGGAACAGGTTGAATGAAAATCACCGCGGAAATAGTCTCCTATACCCTGAAGCGCCCTTTCACTATCTCGCGCAGCAGCAGAACCAAAGCTGACGTGCTGCAGGTGACGATTGAGAAGGATGGCAAAACCGGTGTCGGGGAATGTTCCCCGACCAGCCGCTATGGCGAAAGTTTTGAGAGCGTCCAGGCACAGATTGAATCCGTTAACGGCAAGACGTTCGATCGCATGCAGTTGCAAAATCTGCTGCCACCGGGTGCGGCAAGAAACGCTCTGGATTGTGCCCTGTGGGCGATTGAACAAGCGACGTTTCCGTACAACTTTTCATTGCCCGCCAAAATCCAGACAGCCATGACAGTTTCCATTGCTGAGCCAGAAGCAATGGCAGATGAAGCCGCGCAATATGTCGCCCAAGGCGCGGGGCTTATCAAAGTCAAACTCAACGGTGAGCAAGTCGTTGAGCGTTTAACGGCGGTGCGCGCTGCCGCACCGGAAGCCACCTTAATTGTTGATGCCAATGAAGCATGGGGAAATATCGACATTGCAGACACTATCAAGGCTATCGCGCCATTGAACATCGCAATGATCGAACAACCATTCCCTGCTGGCGATGACGATGCCCTGCTGGAATTGCAAAGCCCCATCCCGATTTGTGCCGATGAAAGTTGCCACACTGCGGATGATGTGGGTGCGCTGGTGGGCAAATACCAAATGGTGAATATTAAATTGGACAAAACAGGCGGTTTAACCGGCGCCTTTGCGTTAGAACAAGCAGCACGTTCGGCAGGGATGCAAGTGATGGTAGGTTGTATGCTCGGCAGCTCTATCGCCATGCGCGCCGCTCTGCCCGTTGCGGCGACCGCTATTTTGGTCGATTTAGACGGCGCATTCCTTATTAAAGATGATGTTGAGAATGGGTTGGCTTATGAAAACGGCACCATATTGATCGAATAAAACGGCCAGGTCAGCGGGTTCGAAAAAGGGGTGAAACGGCGTGTCGCTGTTTCACCCCTTTGCTATTTGTGCGCAGATAATAACGATGTAGCCAACAAAATTGCGACAAAGTGTTAATGGCTATCTTGACCACTTTACAGGTCGCCCCTATTCTAGCGTACATGTGTACGCTGGATTTTTGCGGTATTAAAAAATGGAATCGAAAAATACAAACAAACCGCCGATCATATGGTTAAACGTATCGGTATTCGTCATCACTTTCGCTGTCGCGGCCATTGGTACGCCGCTATGGGCTTACTACCACGGATTTGACTGGGCGCAAATCGCCATGTTCGTTGCGGCTTTCTGCTTCGGCGGCATGTCAATCACCGCGGGTTACCATCGCCTCTGGTCACACAAGACTTATGAAGCCCACCCTGTTCTAAAAATGATTTTTGCTTTGGGTGGCGCATTTGCCCTTCAAAACAGTATTCTCCACTGGTCTTCCGACCACCGTATCCACCACCGTCATGTAGACAACAACGATATCGACCCTTATTCCGCTAAACGTGGATTCTGGTACTCCCATATCGGTTGGATGTTGCGTGAATATCAAAAACACCGCTATTCCGATTACAGCAACTGCCGCGATCTACAAAAAGACAAAATCGTCATGTGGCAGCACAAGTATTACCTCCCATTGGTTTTGGCAACCAACTTCGGTATTCCTATCGCGTTTGGTTTGATCCACGGCGATTTCTGGGGCGCAATCATTCTGGTGGGTTTTGCCCGTCTGGTACTGAACCACCACACTACATTTTTCATCAATTCACTGGCGCACATCTGGGGTAGCCAGCCATACACCGAGAAAAACACAGCGCGTGACAATGGCATTTTGGCACTGTTCACCTTTGGTGAGGGCTACCACAACTTTCACCACATCTTTGAGAACGATTACCGAAACGGCATCTACTGGTGGCAGTTCGACCCTACCAAATGGCTGATCAAAGCGAGCAGCTGGATGGGCCTGACAACTAAACTCCGCGTGGTGCCTGAAGACCGCATCGAAAAAGCGCGTGCAACCATGATGCTGAAAAACATCCAGGCACGTTTGAGTGTGTCACCAAACACGGCGCACCGCCTGCAGATCATCGAGCAAGAGTATGATGCGCTGGTTGCCCGAATGAGCGACTACTACGAAGCGAAAATGCGATTAATTGATTTGAAGAAAAAGAACCTGCTGAAAAAGTACGAGAAGGCGATTCTGGTACAACAGCTTCAGATTCTGAAAACCGACTTCAAACAGCAAAAACGCAGCTGGGCGACACTCACCGCCTCCTATGCGTAACATCGCAAACTGAAAACCAAAGGGCAGAGCAATCTGCCCTTTTTTATTATTCCCATTTCGTTGAAACTAACCAGCCGCGCAAACAGGAAGTTTTCAATGATCACCATCCGTCGATATCAAGTGGGCGATGAGCCCAAGCTCTGGCAATTGTTCTTTCATACCGTCCGTCAGATCAATATTCGTGACTATTCAACCGAACAGGTCGAAGCTTGGGCACCAGACAACTTTGACTCCGAGGTTTGGAAGAAAAAATCTGTGCACTGAACCCTTTTGTGGCAGAAATCGACGGCGAAATTGTCGGTTATACCGACCTACAACCAGATGGCCTGATTGATCACTTCTTTTGTCATCATCAACATCAAGGTAAGGGCGTTGGGCGGGCTTTAATGAATGCCTTATTCGAAGAAGGCGATAAGCAAGGGATCAGCCGGTATTACTCTCATGTCAGCATTACCGCTAAACCATTTTTCGAAGCGATGGGATTTAAGGTGATAACAGCGCAGACAATCGAAGTTCGCGGCGCGTTATTGCAAAATTACATAATGGAAACCCAATCGGCATAGTTGCCGATTGGGTTTTATAGTTAGCGTTGAAGCGTAATGCTGTTGCTTCGCGCAATTTTGGTTTCACCATTGTCATAGTGAATGTAAGCCACAAGCTGCATTACATCACCGATGCTCAATGCTGAATTCGAGCCAAGGTGGTGCTCAATACCTGTAGTAAAACTAATTTCCTCTGTTTGTTCAAAATCGTTGAAATTAACCAGTCGAGGGTCTTCACCTACCGTTGGAGAGAGTCTGCTTCTTATTGTGTATTCATGGAATTCCACACTTTCAGGTTGTGAGCCATCTTCTAAAGGTTCAAATTCAAAATTGATGGTATATCCATAATCGCCCCAACCGTCGTGACCATTTGTCAGCTCAAACTTTGCATAAGAAGATGAGTCATATATTTCCTGCTCTATACGTTCAACAGAAACTCTCGCTTGAGTTGCACGTCGTTTGGCTTCAAGTTGATGCTCCGACAATTCGATAGTCATTGGGATCATTTTTTCAATGCCTACAAATTGCCAATCGCCGTTTGAAGTCTGATTGGTTGGGAAGTACCAGTATTCACCGTCATGCTTAGCCTGAAACAGTTCAGCTTCAAAAAGTAAAAGGGTTGTGATACAAAAAAAGATCGCCAGTTTCCGCAACATCATTCGCTTTCCAATAACGAACGCCCGTGGCGCTATAACGGTATGCTAGTGCTTTCACTCCACCTAAGGCACCTACACCAACTTCAATGGCTTCATCTTCACTTCCATACATACCCTTGTATTTCAGGCTGCCCACTTCCCCTGTAAAGGTGGTTACTACTGTGTTCCGAGGAACACAGATCTTGCTTACATTACCAAGGTAAGTTTCCGGAAAAAGCACGAAATGCTCTGCGTACCCTTGACTGGCATTAGTGGTAAAACCCACTGACTGGGAGTCCGTGAAAATAGTTACCTTTCTAACGAATCACAATCTACTGCCATTGTGGAACAGCTTGTAAAAATACCGCTTAAGATCACTGTACTTATTAATTTCATTATTGCATTCCTTATATTTATTATCGCCTCATTGAAGGCAATGAGAATGCTAGTAAACAGAATTAATCAAACAGATCCGACCATCTAAATGAGCCAAATGCAGTTTATTCTACTCAATATAAGACTAAATAGTTAGAAAAAATCGGTTGTAAAATAACTCCTATCATGTCTAACAAGATTTACTCGTTAGAGGTCAACATAAAGAACTTTAGACAACAATAAAGCTCTAATAAACGCTTAATTAAATTAGTAGAATTCGAACAACAAAGTCAGTGGCTATAATTCTCGGAGCTATGCACGTCAAAACCAAGTGAAAAGTCAAAACCAAACAAAACGTTTAAAATCAGCAATCATGACAAGCAGGTGAATTTAATTTGACATGTAATGAATGGAACACTTGATACGCTTAACTCATATTTGAGATAGTGACTGTAATGAAAACCAGAAAGACAAAAATGCGTAAAAATCAAATGCACTTTTTGTCTCATACTTGATTCAATTTACTTCAGTTGCAGAGTGTGGATGACTATAGTGTTCTCTTTAATTGGGGCTATTCCCATCTTTGGCATTTACCTGAAAAAAGCAGCACCTAGGCTTATTGGACGTAACCTAGAAAGTTATCCAGCATGATTCATCTCTCACATGTTCTGCCGCTGATCGACAAACTGATTGGCACTATGAGCCCAAAGAGGCTGTTCAGTTTAAAACTTACAAGAAAGATCGGGGATTCATCCTTTACTGTATCGCGCCCAATGAATTCCAGATTATTGAGAATGGCTTTAAGAACGAGAATTACCTTGGTGATGCGGTGAGGATCAAGAAGCAGGCAAAGAAGACGTTGCAGCGCGAGTTTCCCTGCAGCAACACGCCTGGGTGGAGTATTTTCAGGGTGTGGAATCCCCTTTCGATATCAAACCTCACCACGCAAAACAGATGAACCTGTTTTGAGTGGCTTCATTGTGTTCAAATCGCAGGTTCGCGAAACGCCTCCAGATCAATGTCTTCAATGCCACAAACAGCCTCAATCGTCGAAAGGTGACTTAATCTGTCCAAATAGTCGCTTAGCGAATCAAACGACATTGGTGATGTCTTCATGGGCATCGACCACCCCGCTAACATAAACAGGAAATAATCGCAGGCGGTTAACGTATCACCCAACAGGTATTGCTTTCCTTTCAACTGCGCATCAATGATCGACAAGACATCTGCGATCCGTTCCTCCTGGGCGGCTCTGATACTGTCACAGGCCAATTCTTCCGTCGTGTGCCTTTGTGGGTAATACCGAATCATCAACTCTGCCTGCAGTGTGTTATTCAAATACGCCATCCACTGGAAAAACTGCGGTCTTAGCGGGCTACCCAACCTGGGAATAAGCTGATGTTCAGGATGACTTTCACACAGGTGGATACAGATAGCCGAGCTTTCGAATATGGGTAAACCGTCCGCAATCAGCGTTGGAATGCGCCCAGCCGGATTGAGCTTTAAATACGCTTGCGACTTTTGCCCTTTCCCCTTTTTATCCACCAGCACCAATTCGTAATCCAGCTGCATGTGATGCAACAGGAAATGAGGCGCCAGGCTGGCGTTGTTTGGGTAATAGAAAAGCCGGTATTTCGGCGCGTTGCCTTTCATACTTATTCCCTACCCTCATCAAACTGGGGTAAATCATCAGTGATCTCATACCACTGAGCTTTGAATTTAGTGAAGATGTGGGCGTCTGGCTTTAACGGGATCGGGCTTTCCAATGTACCCAAGGTGAATTCCACCAATTTCCCTGTGCTGTCCGAAGCTTCAAACAACAAGCTGGAACCACAGTTTTCGCAGAATGTCCGTTTGGTACCATTCTCAGCTTCGTAAACCTTCAACTTGTCAGCACCTTTGGTGAATCGGAAGTTTTCCGCTTTGGCTTCACCAAATGTTGCGAATGCAGCGCCGTGAAATTTCCGACACATCGAGCAATGGCAGTGTCCCATGTCCGGTTCGATTTGATCGACTTCATAAGTAATTTGGCCACAGAGACATTGGCCTTTGAATGGCAGAGTTTGGTTTTTCATCGAGGCAATCCTTTTTCTGACTCTCTCCAAGCTACCTGCCAAGCGCCCTATCGACAACTCAAAAACAGAAGAATAGAATCCCCGGTCTCAATAACAGGCGGGTCATTGCCATGAGTAAAAAACCGACTCGCATGGACGCAATGAAACAGATCATCGAGCAGGTAAAGCAGGAACTTCCGCTCTATGAATCAGACACCTTTGTATGTGGGCCTGAAGGCAACTGCATTGGCTGCCCCAAAAAGCTGTTAGAAATGGTGGATTCAGAACTGACCTACTGGGAATCTGCCATGGCGCGGGGTATCACTCCGCAATTTGATGAAATCCGGCGCTTCGGGAAAATGTGCACCAGCGTTCGCCGTGGTTTGGTGCGGAACAACATTATCACCGCGTAACACTGTCCTTTGTGGCTGATTTGTCTTGTTCAATCAGCCCCCTTCCTACGGTATTCCTCCATATACGTCACACACTTGTGCCAAACAATCCTAGTTAACTCCCCTATTATTTAGCGTATCAACCAGATAACGACATGCCATCGAGGAAAGATGTCAGACGCTAAATACACCCTTTACTACTGGCCGATGGCCTTTCGCGGCTGCTTTATCAGCTATCAGTTTGCTTACAAAAACGAACCGCTGACACTGGCAGGTACCTGGGAAAGCATCGCAGCAATGAATGCAGAGCAGCCAGAAGAGCAGGTCATTCCCTGTACTGGCCCGCCGGTTCTGTTTGAACACGAAACCGGAAGGTACCTCAGCCAAACACCTGCGATCATTTTATACGCCGCAGGCAAGTTGGGGCTCGCTCCCACAGATCCCTTTGAGACAGCCATGTGTATGAAAGTACAGATGGATTGCAACGATGTGTTGATGGAGATCTGCCGCTATAACGGCTCAACGATGTGGACGAGGGATGAATGGGTTCAGTTTCGCACCAGACGCCTGCCCAGGTGGATGCGGGTATTTGAAGAGTCGGTAAAGCGTGGCTTTATTGGCAAAGAACAGGTCACCTTTGCGGATATCAGCGTGTTCGCTCTGTTTGGCACCATGACACGCTGCCTGCCTGAACTTAATGGCGACCTTCTCCAACATGCGCCGAATGTTTACCAGCTATGTAAACGCATGGGCGAAACACCCTCACTTGCCAAAGCCGTGGAACTTGATGAACAACGTGCAGGTAAAACCTATTGCGGCGGGCAAATCGAGCGTCGATTCGGGAGATGTTGGCGGGAGACAATTTAGCTTAGGCAATGGCTACACAAACTCATACCAGAGTTCGCATTTCTGACGGGGTATTGCCCCAAACCCGGATGTGCCTCCAGCTTTTAGTCCCTTCCCCTTTTCAAGGGGAAGGTTAGGATGGGGTTGATTTTGCCCCTGCTCGTACCGATCTTCTTTAGCTGCCGGTCCTTGCTCTTCACTTCTATCACCCTCTAAATCTCTGATTTTTATGACGATATCTTATCTTTTTCTTTGTTTTTACTATGCGTTTGTTAACAATTACATGACCATTAGGAACGTAGAACCTAACTTCGTTATCGTGTGTCATTTGTTCTACATTGTCTTCTTATGGTGTCCCGCGAAATTTGCTCGCCCAAAGCACTTACAAGAAAATCGCCTGTATTTAAGCAGTTGTTGGTATTGAAAGGTTGAGCTGTTAGATTTAGACAAGGAGTTAAAATGGCAAGCTCGGTCACTAAACCTGATATTTCTAGGTGACTCGTAGAATCTCGACAACAATGATAAGCAGAGGGACAAGTCTAATTTATGGAATTCGTTGGTTTTTTTCTTGTGTTTATTGCAATGGCATTTTTTGTCTATGCGGCCATTAATTTGGTTAAATTCTTGTATTGTCTAACCAAACTTCAATTCAAAATCAAAAACCTACTCCTATTCTTTGCTTCTTTTTCCCTCGTCATCGTGGTGAAACTTGTTATCGACAACAACACAGAGCTGCTGCACTTCGAGGTGAAATATCCGGAGAGTTACGTTGAGTCATCAAAAGGTTGACCTGCTAACGACTATTCTGGCACGTTTATGCCCCAAAGTAAGCCAGCATCAACTTAAAAACGGTATGTTATAGCCCCCCATTTACCATACTTTTTATAATCTGAACCTCACTTTTCCACTGTTGATACACACAGTAGGTGCAAAGATGTCGCATAATACCGACGTAGTCCCATTTTGGGGCATTTTCACAAGGTCATTTTTCGCACCGTTAGAAAAGATTTTAAAAACAAATGGAAAGACACTTTTTAAAAGTTTGTCGGTAACCAGAATTATTGAATTTTTAGACTCCCCGTATTAACAGGATTTCAAGGGAGCTAAAATACTGGTTAAATTTTAGTCTTTTAAGATTTTGGAGCTTAAGGTGGTTTCCTGCCCGGAAAGTGTTTTTCCCTTAAGCAGACGTTAGCTGCTTAAACGAGGTTATATGAAAGAAATTAGAATGTATTTAACCAAAGAGATGTTGAGCGTTGAATTCACGTCAAGTGGTGAGAGTTTTCAGTGTCTGCCATCAATAACAATTGATACTAAAAATATAATCAGAGCGATTGGAGAGCAGCAATCAACAGAAGGGGAATGTATTAAGTGGCCATTACTAGAATTGCCTCTGACTGAGGAATCCGAAAGGCAATTATCTCTAATTATTCAGCATTCTCTATATCAGTTGTATTCGAAAAAGCCATTTTGGAAGCGTCTATTTACTATGGCACCAAGAGTTGAGCTATTTTTGAGCTCTGAACTTAGCCTATGTGAAAAGTGGTTTAAACAAAGTAACGAAGAGCTTGGTGTTAAATCCATTAATATCGCGGTAATCAGCTAACACGTGTGAGCCCTTCTCCGGTCAATAGGCAATAGCATTCTTTTGGCTGCGTTAGCAGCCAATGCTCTCGAACAACAAAGCAGTCTGCTTCGCGTTTCCCAATCTGAAGTTATCCGAAGTGTACGCTTTAGAGCTTTAGTTCTAAACCGCTTCTGCCTCTTTCTACTTCGTAAAAACGAAACGCAAAGAGCCAAAAACCGCATCTAACTTCCCCCAACAAGATATAAATGGACAGACACCTTAAAGAACTTGGGTAGCTCAATCTGATTTAGGTAACTAATAAGCTACTTAGTACTGGGGCGAGGGTTATCATGTCTAAAAAACAGAAATATACCAGATGAATCAATCAGTTGCCAACCTTCAGGATTTTCGAAACATAATATCCCCCAGAAAACGGGGGATCCACGATCACAGGCCTTATCTATTCAAAGTTAAGGATTGAAGTACCACAGCTTCAATATACCCTATGATTAAACACACTATGATTGAATAGGCTATGATTGAATAGGCTATGATTGACAATAATCAATATATCTCAAAAATATCACAACGCATGCTACCAAACCCAACATTATAACATATCGCGCTTTGTGCGCTGCTCGACTGTCTCGCGCCTATAACTTTTGTACTGAATTCACCTAAGTCGACCAATGGGGTTCCAGATAGTGCTAATGATATAGGATCATTGCTAAACTTTTTATTTTCATTCAAGTAACACTGAACTTGATTATTTGATGAATCGTATCTACAAAGGTCATCAAATCCATCACCGTCAATATCATTAAATTCAATGCCGACTTTTCCTGTTATTTTGAATGGTAAGTCAACCGTGTAGTCATTAAGGATATCATTTTGTTGAATTTCAGTGCATCTCATTTTTTTATAATCATCAACAATTCGACAATAGTTGTCGTGTGTATATGACATCTTTATATTAAACCTTAAGTCATAATATCCACCATCAACATACCCAGTTTCAACGGTTTTCCATGTATCTATCTTGTTCAGGTTACATCGCAAGTGTGTGTAGGTATATATCAATCTGCAATAATCACTCTTGCCATTATTATCGACATCAAGCCACATGCGAGAATCTGACCATCCAGAGTCTGAATCAGTGAATGTAGACGTATTTTCTCCTGTAAAATCGCTACAAACAGTTTCCGTCCCGCTCGTTTGTCTACAAAACTTACTTGGTTTATCCTCTATCCAACTCCTTGTATCATCATAACCACCATTAACATATGGTCCGTTTTATTTTCGCTGAATGGCATTCCTGACTTAGATAATGAACAAACTGGCTCAGTCCAAGTATATTGGAGTCGACAATAATCCGTTTTTCCATCTCCATCAGCGTCAGTAAAAGCTCTACCCGCTGCCCAACCGTAATCACTTAAAGAAACAATCGATTTTTGAAAATAAAAATCACCCAAGTTTCGCAGGCAAGTAATATTTAACCTGTCACTATTTGCATCAGTGCCAAATCCACAATAGCTCAAATTACCAAGTCCATCAATATCAATCCATTTATTAATGTTACCGTGAATAGGAAAAAACAAACCTGGGCTTGATACTGTTCGAATAAAATGAGAAGTCTTTTTTCTATCCGTCATAGTAAAGAAGTTTTCTAAATAGCCACACTGGGAGTTCATAGCTCTATTAGAAGCACGAAGGCAATAAAGAGAGGCTGCCAGACCAGCGTTATTGATGGTCTGGCACTAACGTAAAAAGCTTGTGCAGGATTAATACCATCCTCTGTACCATTTTCTATATATGGAACTGTATTTACCACTGATTGCGGATCTACAAAGTGAGGATTAGGCTGAACTGGTGGAGTTTCAACTCCAACGTACGCCCTTACACCGCGAATTTGTGAAGAAGAAATTCGATCAACTGCAATCCACTCTGATTGGGTATTAGCATCATGGATACCAGCAGAATATGATATATTTTGCAAAGATTGAGCCATATTATACATATTACTTGATGATGTAATGATGTATACATAAACTGGACTATTGGTATGCTGAGTCAATCTTCTAGCATAATTTGCAGCGTAAATAGGATCAGCACTGGTTGATATAAATCCACTATTCCTATTCATTCCAACACAACTAGTCCCTCTAGAATGATCTCTCAAACTATAATTATTGCCAAAACTTTGAAAACCCTGATTAAATATTTCGTCAGGTCCTCGAGTATCGACTCTATACAAAACGCCGTTATTTTCATGGGCATATGCAAATTCCATTGAGCAAACCATAAAAAAATCAATAGAAATATTCTAATTAAAGGGTTTGATTTAAAAGAAACCATATCTTAGATCACCTTAGCAAAATGACAATTTTGAGTTTGTTTTAATTCCAATGAGTTAAAATGAAAAACTAAAACATTGGTAACCACATTGTAATTCAATGTACACACCAACTTATGAAACTATAAATTTGAATGTAATTTCAATACTGAGAATGTTAAGTGCATTATAACACCCCATCGTTTCCCTCCATTTTTTAATAGTGTTCAAGTGGGACATTCAATCATTCACCAAAGTAGCCAAATTCACTATGAATGCCACCGGATTCAGCATTTCAAAATAAAAAATTGAACAGTAATCCTGCACACAACCACCAATCAACGAAATATTTCCCTTGGATTCTGGTTGGTTATTTCAGAGAATATTACACTTTTATGAATATCAATGCGTCATTAGTAAGACAAACTCAATTAATTTGAAGTTTATTTATTTCAATTCATTAAAATGCATTGGGTGTCTTATTTTTGGTTATGTTGGTTAACTGTTGTTTGCGGTTATAGTGAAGCGGTGTTGCGGGGTGTTGTTGATCAAATAATTTTCGGATAAGTCTAAATTGCCGTTCCTAATTTTAGATCTCAAAGGTAATAGAAACTCAGTCCATTTTGTGCTACCTGACCTATCGACAGAGCAGAACAGCGATGTATCCACAAAGCAATTCAACATGCCGCAGATAAGGGATTTGCTCAGCGATTGATGGTGATGTTGCTTTTAGCCCAAGCAAAAACGATTGTTATCGTCAATTTATTTGTCGCTATGTTGGAAAAGCTCAAACGGTATTACAGGAGGATCAAGAAAATCATCTTGGTGCTCGACAACAAAGTCATTCACAAGAGTTGAAAAACGAATACATTGCTGGCGGCTAACCCAAAAAAGGGGGGAAGAACTAAGAGCATTTTCCACTTCCACGACGAAGGTAAAATGCTCCTCTTTGAATCAGCCTGACCTCAAATCAAAACTCACAATCCGCACTAAACGTCATCCGTTCTTTGGTGTACGGATGATCAAATGACAGTTGCTCTGCGTGCAGGTGCAAGCGGGAATCCGGTTCGCCGTATAACGTGTCACCGACCATAGGCATATTCAGCCTTCATGGTGCGCGCAATGCACGCGCAGTTGATGGGTGCGGCCGGTTTTTGGGTACATCTGTAATTTACTGCGGCCGTCTTTCGCTTCGAGCAATTGCCAATATGTTGTCGCTGGCTTGCCATGTTCATAGCAAACTAGCTGTCTTGGTCTGTCATCCGGGTCGCCGCGCATCGGCAGGTTGATCTCACCTTCTGATTGTTCAACAATGCCTTCAACCATCGCAAGGTAGCGCTTCTCTACCCCACGGGTAATAAACTGCTTCTGCAGACTTTGTTCGCACGGCGTGTCAGGGCGAACACCAAAAGGCCGGACGTCGCCATATCCAGGCGGTGCAGCACAAATGGGCCTTCGACATCAGGGAACATGGCTTGGACGCGGGTATAGGCAGAATCGGTCACCGCTTTACCCGGCACTGACAGCAAACCAGCGGGTTTGTTGACCACCACTATCGCCTCGTCCTGATACACAACTTCCAGCGTTTTATCTTCGCCCCAGTTCTTTTCCAGCGGGTTTGGATCGACCTTCAACCTTCCAGCATATGGCTGAGGATCGGATGACATTTTCCGTGGCACGATGGATAGAACTTTTGATGCTGACGGACTTCAGATTTAGGCGAAACACCCCACCAGAATTCAGCCATTGCCAGCGGCGTGTAGCCGTGTTTGTAGGCGTATTGCAAAAGCTTCGGCGCTGCGCATTCGCCCGCCCCGGCAGGCGGTGTTGGGTTCGTGGTGGGTGCAAAAATCGCTTTCAGTGACTTCTGTTCGCCATTTGCGTTCAGGAAACGGTATTGCTCAAACAGCTTGTTCTGGAGCGCGTTGGACAGCGCCTTGCGTTGCTGTTTAGCATGTTCAATTTCTGAGGTTAATGCTGTCAGTTCCGATTGAATGGCGGCAATTTTCCCATCCCATTCCAGCTTTAAGTATTTAAGTGTGTTCTTCTCTGCCACGCTTTGTACAGCGAGCACATCCAGTGCTGCTTTCAATGCATCGCCGGTCAGGTTTGCTTCTGCTTGCTGGCGCTGTTGCTTGCGTAGAGCGCGGCCTTCAATCATCTTCTGGCGTTGCTGTTGCTCAAGCGTTTTGTATTGTGCTAAACAGTGCTGCGATTGCGTGCTAAGGATGTCGATTTGCGGATTCGCTGATAAGGATTTTACCTGCGCATTGAGTGCAGTAATCGCTTCCAGTTCGCGCGGAAAGAAGCTCTCTTCCGCCAGCATATCGAATACTGGTGGGACAAAGTGCGGCAGGAGATTCTGATCGGCAATCTTGCCGGAAAACGCGCTGAAGTAGCCCAGCTCACCCTTTGGAGAACGCACCAGGAGAACACCAAACATTTTGCCCATGCGGGCGTCGTTTTCTTGCCGGGTTTCCGGATGCGCGTCCAACTCCAGCCCAAAGTCATGAAACCACTCAGTCTGGGTCAATAGGTGTTGTTGCAATTCCTGAGCGGCAATCACACACAGTGGGTGCGGCTGATAGAAGAATGGAAAGGTAAACGCATCTGGCAACGCTAAGTGCGCAATATCGGCGTTAAAACGGGTAAACAGTGCGTGGGGTTGGTGCATGGCAAAACTTCTATCAGCGACACGATGGGCGCGCGATTGTACCTTTTTAGCCAAAGATTGCCACCTTTGGCGGGATTTGGGCGCAGACAGAGGGACAAAAAATGCCAACACAGGGTTGGGCATCTGGCGTCGTTATTGCTGGATAAATGAAAGCAGGATCTCTTCCAGTTCATCCCACGGCAGCGGGTCTTTGTCGATCACTTCGACTTTAGATTCCACGCCATCCAGACTGATTGGCGTGACCGTCACCATTTGGTTCACCACGTTGAACGCAAACATGCCGTCGTCAGTTTTCATCACCGCTTTTACGCGCTCAGCGTTGAGGTTGGAAAACAGGCCATAGAGCGAATCAAACGGGAATACAGTGTTCGGTTCAAACACCCAGCCACAGCTGACATAGCCCTGCCCTTTGTTTTCCTTGCGGCAGAATTTCTGACCCGGTTCAAGTTCAAACGGCGGCATTTCATCACCGTCGTGTGAGTGGTGGTGGCCAAATTGAGCGTTGCGGTCAACACGTGGCAATGACAGCCATTCTGGGTTCAGCTGCCCCTGCTCGACATAGCCTGCCGCCAGCTTGGCAATTTCAGAATTCGCCACATAGGCATCAAACGCGGCCAGATCTTCTGGCGAAGATAAATCGACCTTGTTGGCTACTACGACATCTGCCAGTGCCAGTTGATCCTGGAAATTCTGGTTTTCGGTGTAGCGTGCATCTGCGAAGTTGCGTGCATCCACCAGCGTGATGGTCGCATTGAGTTCGATATAGTTTTCGTAATGCTCAGAAAGCAGTTTGCCAATAATGTCTTTTGGATGACCCAATCCGGTTGGCTCAATCAACAGGCGATCAGGATTTTGCGCCAATAATGCATTGATGCCGATTGCCATTGGCAAGCCTGCCACACAGCACATACAGCCGCCTGGGACTTCTTTGACTATCGCGCCCTGCTCGCTCAGGAATGCACCGTCGACACCCACTTCACCAAACTCGTTTACCAATACCGCCCAGTTTTCGTTTTCAGGCTTCTGTTTAAGCAAATTCAGGATCGCAGTGGTTTTTCCAACACCCAGGAATCCGGTGATGATATTTGTCGGAACTTTTTTCGTCAGTTTTTCGGCCATTTTTGTTTCCATGTACGGGCAGCGCCAAGAAAGCGAAGTGTATCAAGCTGTTTTCAAGAAGGGAGTGTTTTTTCCGTTTTCGACTGCAATCGAACAAACTTTCAGCACATAGAAATGGTCTATCTCACTAAAAGGTAAAGATGATTGGTGCGTTTACGCATTGCTGATAACCTCAAAGTAATAAGAGAAAAACTCACTCTGGCGAGGAGAAACGAATGTTAAATCCAAACACTGCCAAGGCCGTGATTGATCACGCGCTGTTTTTGGGGGCAGATTTTGCGGAGCTGTTTGTTGAAAGACATCACTCCGGTAGCGTTGAAGTGCTTTCCGGTGACGTCGATAAAGTGAATTCAGGCATCGATTTTGGTATCGGTATCCGTCTATTTTTCGGCCATAAAGTGCTTTATGGCTACACCAACAGTCAGGATGAAGAAAAGCTTAAGCAGGTCACCTCCCTGCTGTGTGCGAAAGACAAACGTGACCAGATTGCACAAGCTGGCGCATTGAACTTCATGCAGCGCGAAGACCGCCATCCGGTCAGCCAGCCTTTCTCGACCAACAACCATGTTGAAGAGAAAATTGCATTCCTTAAGCGTGTTGCGCCCGCGCCCGTGCTGAAAGCGACAAAATCTCGCAGATTGTCAGCCGCATCCTTCAGCGCGAGCAGCAGATTGAGATCTTCAACTCTACTGGCCTTCATGCGCAGGATACCCGCCATTACACCCGCATTGCTTCATCGGTTGTAGCGACTCTGGGCAATGAGCAGGCTACCGGTTACGAAGCACCGGGCATGCTGTCCGGCTGGGAATTTAACAGCCAAATCGACCCGGAAGCGCTGGGCGAAATGGCCGCCAAGCAGGCGCTGATTAAGCTCGGCGCATCAGCCTGTCCTTCCGGTGAAATGCCGGTGGTAATTGGTAACGGTTTTGGTGGCGTGATTTTCCACGAAGCCTGTGGTCACCTGCTGGAAACCACTTCGGTTGCCAAGAAGGCGTCGGTCTTCCACGACAAGATGGGCGAAATGATTGCAAACCCAGTCGTGAATGCGGTCGACGATGGCTTGATGACCAATGAATGGGGTTCTATCAACATCGATGATGAAGGCATGGAAACCCAACGTACCCAACTGATCAAAGACGGTAAGCTCACCAGCTTTATGGTTGACCACATGGGCAGTCTGAAAACCGGCTTTGAACGCACAGGCTCTGGCCGTCGTGAATCTTACAAATACGCGCCGACCTCGCGCATGCGCAACACCTTCATCGAAGCGGGTAATGATTCGTTTGAAGAGATGATTGGCAGCATTGAGCGCGGTATTTACGCCAAGAAGATGGGTGGCGGCTCCGTGCAGCCAGGCACCGGCGAGTTTAACTTCGCCGTGCAGGAAGCCTACCTGATTGAAAACGGTAAAGTGACCAAGCCGCTAAAATCCGCCACGCTTATCAGCACAGGGCCAAAAGTGCTGAAAGAGATCAGCATGGTGGGCAAAGACTTCGAACTTGCCGCCGGTATGTGTGGTTCAGTGAGCGGTTCTGTTCCCACCACGGTTGGGCAGGCAGCGCTGAAAGTCGACAATATCCTGGTAGGAGGCGGTAACTGATGAGCGAAATGAAAACATTGGAAAACGCCATTGAGCAGGTGCTTGAACTGGCGAGAAAAAGTGGCGCAGAAGCGGATGTGATTGCATCAAGCAGCGAAAGCTTCAGCTGAAAGCTGATCAGGCGAATTGTCTGAATACAAGGTCACAGCCAGCCAGGTGATTGGTGTTCGCGTGATCAAAGATGAACACGTGGCGATTAGCTATTCCGAATCACTGGAGCCTGAAAATCTGGCGCAGATGGTTGATCAGGCGCTGACCAATGCCAGCTTTACCAAAAAAGATCCGCTGCAGAAAATCCGCGCGGAAGGTTTAAACATCAGCACGGATTATCCGGAAATCTACCAGCAGGATAACGCCACCGCCGAACAAAAAATCGAGTTGGCGCTGTCGCTGGAAGGCAAAATCCGCGAGAAACCGCTAGCGAAAAGTGCCCCGTACAACGGTTACAGCGAAAACAGTTCCCTGCTGTTACTGGGAAACACACTTGGCACCCGCTGTTCTCACCGCGAACGCACACTGAGCTGCTACACCACGGCGCTGATTGATCATAATGACAAGCAAGCGATGCATATTGCCGCTTCTGTTGCCCGTACTTTCGACGGCCTGACGCCAGAGAAGATCATCGAAGATGCTTACGAAATGGCGGAAGCATTGCTGGAGGGAGCGCCAGTTCCAACCGGTCAGTATTCAGTGATCTTTGAACAGGATTGCCTGAACGAAGTGTTGGGTGCGTTTGGTTCAGTGTTCTCCGGCGAATGGGCGAAAAAAGGCATTAATCCTTGGCGCAATAAAGTGGGTGAACAGATTGCCAGCCACTGCTGACGTTGACCGATGTTGCCTATATGCCGGGTGGTCATGCCATTAAAGCATTCGATGGCGAAGGCTTCGCAACGGCAGATACACCGCTGATTCAGGACGGTGTGCTGACTGGCTTACTGCACAACTCAGCCACTGCGGCGCATTTTGGCGTGGCACATACTCCGAATGCTGGCCGTTCGGCGAAGGTTCTCTCAGCATTGCTTCACGCCATGATGTGATTGGCGCTGGCAAGAGCAGCGAAGCCGAAGTGACTGCCGGTGAATATCTGGAACTGGTAGAGCTTCAGGGCGTGCATTCCGGTGCGGATTCCGTCAGCGGCGAATTCTCGTTTGGCGCTAGTGGCTTCCTGTGCCGCGATGGCAAGCGTATCCAACCGGTTCGCGGCATTACGGTGGCAGGCAACTTCTACACCATGATCAAAGAAGTGGAAGCAGTCAGCAACACCGTGATCGCCAACTACGACGGTCACTTCTTCGCACCTATGATCCGCTTTGCGCGACTGAGCATCGCCGGTAAGTAATATATAAAGAAAAAGTCCCGTATTGGCATACCGCTTGGTGATGTCGATACGGGCATCTTATAGGACAAAATCATGCAGTCTTTGCCTATCACCACCCAGCGCCTCACCCTGCGTCTTCTCAATGAAAGCGATGCTAGTTTTATCAACCGACTCTACAACACCCCGGGCTTTTTGTACTTTGTCGGTGATAAAAACATCCGCAGCGATATTGATGCGGCGGTATACCTGCGATCAACCTTGATTCCAATGTACAAAGACCGGTTTATGGGGTTGTTGGCAGTAGAGCTGAAAGACTCCGGTGAACCGATTGGCGTGTGTGGTTTAATTGACCGCGATACGCTGGATGATATCGATTTGGGGTTTGGCTACTTGCCCGAATATGAGGGCTTGGGATATGCGAGAGAAGCGGCTGAGCTGATGATAGATGTTGCCAGGAATACGCTGGGAATGACGTCACTTATTGCTATCACGCTGGAAGACAACCACCGATGTTTGAGCTTGTTGGATAAACTGGATTTTGTTGAGCAATCGGGCTCGCGACCGGAACCCGATGTTGTGCTGCTGAAACGTCGCCTCTGATTAAGCGCAATCTAGAGGAGCAAATCTTCTTCAATGCGCATAAAACGATCGGCGCTGTTGATCAGGGAATTAGCAGTCAGCGCCGGTACGCCGAACACAATGGCTTCTTTGCCATAACGTTCACGCACTTTGTTGAGCAGTAAATCAAAATCCCCATCACCGGAAAGCAGGATCACCGCATCGACTTCAGGCGCCAACTCCATCACGTCAATGGCGATACCCACATCCCAATCCCCTTTCGTGCTGCCATCGGCACGCTGAATATAAGGTTTCAGCTTCACTTCAAAACCGATATGGCGCAGTGCATCCTGGAATTTAATTTGCTGATCGTCATCGCGGCGGATCGCATAGGCAGTCGCATGCACCACCTCGCCCATCTCCTGCAATTTTTGCCACAGTTTGCGGTAATTAAACTGACGGCCATAAGCCTGTCGGGTGGTGTAATAGATATTTTGAACGTCTGCAAATACGGCAATTTTCTTCAAGGGGAATTCCGGTGTGCTGTTGTGAGATCACGGGGAGGATAACACACCGGAAGAACAAAAATCAGAACAGAGACAGGGATACGCCCAGATTGATAAAGTGATCAACATTGATGCCATACTAGGGTCTGTTGA
>BAXE01000015.1 GCA_001310415.1 Enterovibrio sp. JCM 19048
GAACAGGGCGTTAAGCCTGTTTTTGTCTCTGATGTTGGCGATGGGCGGTTATTCGCCCTTGTCGATACCACCAAGCTCTTCGTAAAGGTTTGGCAGGAAGGCGCCCAGTTCGCCGCACAGCAATGACAGATCGGCATCCAGACGCTGTGCCATGTCTTCACGGTCGATATCCGCGTTCTGGTCACGCAGCTCTTCGGAGAACTTGATGCGTTTGACTGACATGTCATCACACAGCATAAATTCGATGCGGTCTTGCCAGTTGATAGCCAGTTTGGTCACCAGCTTTTCTGCTTCAATGTGCGCCAGAATCTCATCGCTGGAAAGGTCCTGCTGCTTGCAGCGGATCACGCCGCCTTGCTCAAGAATGGCTTTCAGCTCTGCTTCTTCACCGATTTCGAAACCTTTTGGTGCGTTACCTGAACGAACCCATTCCGTCATTGCCAACTCTACCGGCTTGTTGGTTTCAACTGGCACCACTGGCAAGCTGCCAAGGGATTTACGCAGTAGCGCCAGAATGTCTTCGGCTTTCTTTGCGCTACCGGCATCCACCAGCACCAGACCGGATTTTGGCATGATAAGCGCGTAAGTCTGGCTCATGCGGCTGAATGCGCGAGGCAGCAGATCCATCACGATGTCATCTTTGATGCTGTCTTTTTCTTTTTTCTTCAGCGGACGGCCTTGCTCTTGCTCCATGGCATCCACTTTGGCCGCCAGCGAATCTTTGATCACAGATGCAGGCAGCATTTTTTCTTCTTTGCGGGCGCAGATCAGCAGGTTGCCATCGCTGACGTGGGTCATCATGTCGCCGTGCTTGCCGAGCGCAGTGGTCCAGCCAAACTTCTGCATGTCCTGACTGCCACATGGGGTGAAGCGAAACTCAGACAGTTGTTTTTCAACATGCTCAGGGTCGAGCTCAATATCGCGGGTCAGGCGGTAAGCAAAAATGTTCTTAAACCAAATCATGGCGAGGCTTTATCCATCCGGTAGTGAGAAAGGCCACATGGTATTGCATTCAGGGGCGAATGTCCCTTTATATGGGGTACAATTTGGCCTCAAGCACAAGAACGGGCGCACACCTTTCAATGAAAATTCTCCACACGTCAGACTGGCATTTAGGGCAAAACTTTTTCACCAAAAGCCGCAAGCAAGAACATCAGGCTTTTCTGCAATGGCTTCTTCAAGAAATAGATAAAAACCAGATTGATGCCGTCATTGTTGCCGGAGATGTTTTCGATACCGGATCGCCACCGAGCTATGCGCGCGAAATGTATAACCAGTTTGTAGTCTCTATCAGCCAGCGCAATTGTTCGCTTGTGGTGCTGGGGGGCAACCATGACTCTGTTTCTACGCTCAAAGAATCCAAATCCTTGCTCGCTTGCCTGCATACCCATGTGGTGGCAAACACCAGTGACAATTTAGAAGAGCAACTGCTGACACTGAAAGATAAGCGCGGCGAGGTTGGGGCGATTGTCTGTGCAGTGCCCTTCGTGCGCCCCCGTGATGTATTAACCAGCCAGGCTGGGGAATCGGGCGTTGAAAAACGACAGGCGCTCGGTGATGCCATCAAATCCCACTACCACGAGTTGTATCAGGCCGCGATGAAGCTGCGTGAAGACAATGGCTGGAAAGTGCCGATCATCGCTACCGGGCATTTGACGGCGCTGGGTGTCAGCCCGTCCAAATCAGTACGTGATATCTACATTGGCACGCTGGATGGCTTTGCGGCTGATGGCTTCCCACCGGCGGACTACATTGCCCTTGGACACATTCACCGCCCGCAGGTTGTCGCCAAGTCAGAACATATCCGCTACAGCGGCTCGCCTATTCCTTTGAGCTTTGATGAACTGAAGTTCAGCAAGCAGGTTGTGTTGGTCGAATTTGATGCCGACCAGCGCGTGAGCATCGAACCCATCAGCATTCCACAATTTCAGCCTATGGGTGTTCTGAAAGGGTCGCTGGACGAGATAGACGTACAGCTTTCGGAGTATAAAGATCATGATGATCCAAAACCTGTCTGGCTCCACATCGAAGTCTCCGTGCAGGACTATCTGTCTGACTTGCAGCAACGTATCCAACTGATGACCGAAGGGCTCAATGTGGAAGTGTTACAGCTTCAGCGTAGCCGTGGGCCAAAAGCCCAGGCGCTGGCGCAGGAAGCAAAAGAAACCCTGTCTGAACTGACGCCGAATGATGTATTCCAAAAGCGTCTTGCTCTTGAAGTGTTTGAAGGGGAGGACGAGGTGGCGCGTAAAGCGCGGATCGAAACCCAGTTCGCCAAAATTGTCGCTGAGGTTGAGCATGGGGAGGCTGACGCATGAAAATCCTGAGCCTTCGCTTTAAAAACCTGAACTCACTGAAAGGTGAGTGGAAAATAGATTTCACCCAGACACCGTTTTCCGACAATGGCCTGTTTGCCATCACGGGCGCGACCGGTGCAGGTAAAACCACCCTGCTTGATGCGATTTGTCTGGCGCTCTACCACCAGACCCCGCGCCTGGGACTCATCTCCACCTCGAGCAATGAAATCATGACCCGCGGCACGGCAGAGTGTGCCGCCGAAGTGGAGTTTGAGGTCAAAGGCCACCCGTACCGCGCGTTTTGGAGCATGCGCCGTTCGCGCGGCAAAGCGGATGGTAACCTGCAGCAGGCAGACGTGGAGTTGGTGGATGCTGAGTCCGACAAGGTGCTGGCAACGCAGGTGAAGCAGAAAAATGAACTGGTCGAGCGCATTACCGGCCTCGACTTTGCCCGCTTTACCAAATCCATGATGCTCTCCCAGGGCGAGTTTGCCGCGTTTCTGAATGCCAAGGAAAATGAACGCGCAGAGCTTTTGGAAGAGCTGACGGGCACTGAAATTTACGGCCGGATCTCTGAAAAAGTGCATGAGCATTTTGCGGCCGCCAAACTGGCGCTAAGCCAGAAAGAAGCTGAAGCCAAGGGCGTGCAGCTGTTGGGTTGCGAGGAGCTGGAAGCACTGGAGAATGAACTTTCCGGGATTGACACCACACTCAAGACCGAGCGCCAAAAGCATACAGAGCTGACGGCGCATTTTTCCTGGTGGAAAGAGCATGAGAAAAGCCACTTGGAGCAACATCAGGCGCAAGCGCAGCTGCAGGCTGCAGAAGCGAATTGGGAGGCGGCAAAACCGCAACTGGATAAGCTTACTCACAGCGAACCGGCCGAAAAGTTGCGTATGCCTTACGAGCGCTGGCAGTCGTCACTGAAAAGCGTTGAAGCCGCAGGCGCGATGCTGGTAACCAAACAGGAAGCGCTTAAGACCAACACGGAAAAAAGCGCTCAGGCTGACGAAGCCTGGTGAAAGCGTCAGAAGCGCTGGCGCTGGTCAAAACGCAGCAGCGTGAGCTGGAAACGCTGATCAGCGAGAAAGTGTCGCCGCTCGATACCGATATCAAACACCAGTCGCAACGGCTGCAGGAATTGTTATTGCAACAGTCTGGGTTGAAAAACAAGCATCAGTCGTTGGCCTCTTCACAGGAAATAACCACACAAAACCTTGAGACGAAAAAACATGCGCTGGAAGAGGTCACCGCGTATCTGACGAGCCATCAATCTGCCGGGCAGCTTAAACAACACCTTGGCCAGTGGGCACAAATGGGGCAGCAGATCGCGCAGGAGCAAAGCGCGATTGCCAAACTGACGCAATACGAAACTGAACTTGATGCCCAATTGCAGGCAGAAACGGAGAAAGCGGAAAGTGCGGAGAAAGAAAAACAGGTCGCACTGAGCGCAAGTGACAAGGCGAAACAGGCCTGGGAAGCACAGCAAGAAGCGCTGAGCCAAGCCACAACAAATGGTGATATCGACGCGCTGGATAAACAACGCGAGCAGTTAAGTGCTCAGCTTTCTACATATTTCCAGCTAGGCCAATGGCAACAACAATGGCTGGAACTGTACAATGAAAACGCGGAAAAGCGCCAGGCGTTAGCTGAGCAGACCCAGCAAGCCAAAATGCTAGAGCAGGAAGTGACTTCGCTTCGCCAGCAATACAAAGATAAAAAGCAACTGATTGAGGCGCTCTCGAAACTTGTCAGTCAGGAAGAACACCTCGCACAGTACCGTGCGGCATTGCAGCCACATGAAGCGTGCCCACTCTGTGGTTCGACTGAACATCCTGCGTTGTTGGGGGCAGTGCTCGATGTTTCCGAAACCCTGCGCCAGTTGACGGATGCAGAATCCGCGCAAAAAGAGATATTTGATAAAGGCAGAGATTCAAAAGAGAAATTTGAAAGTTGCCAGCGCCATATTGAAGAGCTCCAGAAACGACTGGAAAGCACTCAGCGGCAACAACAGGCACTGGCTGAACAATGGAGCCAGGCCGCATTGCCACTCAACTTAACCCTGACGATTGATCAGCGCGAGTCTTTTGCTGCGTTCAGTGACCAGCAAACTCAAGCAAGGGATGTGTTAACCCAAAACCTGAATGCGTTGAAAGCACAGGAGAAGGCGCTTCAACAGGCGAAGCTGCAATGGGATGAAGCGACTCGTGCTCTGGATGCCGTCGAGAAAAACATATCGATTCTCTCTGTGACCATTGAGAGTAAAAAACAGGAAGCCCAGAAGCTGGCTGTCGATAAGCGTCAGAAGGTCGATTATCTCGAAACACTGGAAAGCGTGTTGAACCAGCAGATTGCTGATAAAGCTATGAAGCCCCCAAAACCTGCGCGCTGCAAAGCTGGCTGGAAGCGAGAAAGCAGGATGCTGAACTGTGGGAACAGAACCAGCAGCAAAAAGAAGCGCTGGCAAAAGAGGTCGCTTTGCTTGAGGTCGAACTTGCAAACTGCCTGAAAGAGATCAATGCGCTGTCTGAGCAGCAACGCGGGCAGCAATCAGACATCGATGCCTTGTCGGCCAAGCTTGAAGAGGCGAAATCTAAACGTGTCGCGCTCTTTGGTGACAAGCGGGTGGAGGATGAAAAACGCCGAGTCAGTGCCGAAACAGAGCAAGCTGAAGAGGCTCAGAAAGCGGCACAAACCCGGGCACAGCAATACCAAGGGGATTTGCGTGCATCACAGGCTGACGTTGTGAGCCAGACCCAGTCACTGGAAAGCGCCAATGCCGAGTTGCGCGCCAATCTGTCCCAGTGGGATGAAAGCCTTGCTGCTTCGCCATTTGATTCGCTGGAAGCGTTCCAGTCGGCCTTGTTGCCAGAAGAAGAAAAGCAGCAACTGCTGGCAAGTAAACGCTCTCTGGAGCATGCGCTGGAAGGCGCCAAAGTACTGCTGAAAAAGGCACAACAACACGTCAGTGATGTGCTTACCCATGAGCGAGCGAAAGCGTGGCAGACATTATCGGTCGAGCAGGTGGAATCGGCGTTGCAGCTGCAATCAGAAACGCTGAACAATCTTGTGCGACGAAGCGGTGAGTTGAGCAACGCGTTGGCGTCAGACAAACAGCGCAGGGAAAACCAGCAAGCGCTGTTTGCGGAGATAGAAAGGTTGCGTGCGGAATACGATGATATTCAGTATCTCCATGCCCTGATAGGCTCGCAAAAGGGCGACAAATTCCGCAAGTTTGCTCAGGGGCTGACGCTGGACAATCTGGTGTATTTGGCCAACAAACAGCTCGACCGTATCCACGGGCGTTACCAGCTAAACCGCAAACAGGGGGAAGGGCTGGAATTGAGTGTGCTGGATACCTGGCAGGGCGACATTGAACGGGATACCAAAACCTTGTCAGGCGGGGAAAGTTTCCTTGTCAGCCTGGCGCTGGCACTGGCGTTGTCGGACTTGGTCAGCCACAAGACCAGCATTGATTCACTCTTCCTCGATGAGGCTTTGGCACCCTGGACAGCGAGACGCTGGATGTGGCACTGGATGCGCTGGATAACCTCAATGCATCGGGCAAGATGATCGGCGTGATCAGCCACATTGAAGCGATGAAAGAGCGGATCCCGACCCAGCTTCATGTTTCAAAGAAAACCGGTTTGGGAATCAGCGAACTGGAAGAAAAATACCGCGTTGCTTAAAAAAGTGTCAATGCGGTAACAGGCGCTGGCTTTCGTCGGATAGCGCCTTCAATACGGGCGACAACTGTCTGGAATAAAAGGCAGTTGTCGCTACTGCTGGTTGCAAACCTCGCCAAAGGTCACAAAACTGTCATAATAGAATCACATAATGACGGCCAAGACATATACCCAAACCACCTAAGAAACTCAGATTGTTTGGGTATAACGATTACACACACTCTAACTGGGTATGGAAAAATGGTAAGACGGATACTTGTTGTTGAAGACGAAGCACCAATTCGTGAAATGCTGTGCTTTGTGCTGGAACAAAAAGGTTATCAGGCCGTAGAAGCAGAAGATTATGACAGTGCTCTGGAAAAATCTGCGAGCCTTACCCTGAACTGATCCTGATGGACTGGATGTTGCCGGGTGGCTCAGGGATCAACCTGATCAAACACCTCAAACGCGATGAGCTGACCCGCCAAATCCCGGTGGTTATGCTGACTGCGCGCGGCGAAGAAGAAGATAAAGTGCGTGGCTTGGAAGTCGGTGCCGATGACTACATCACTAAGCCATTCTCGCCGAAAGAGCTGATGGCGCGTCTGAAAGCCGTTATGCGCCGCGTGTCACCTACCTCGCTGGATGATGTGATTGATGTGCAAGGCCTGAAGCTGGATCCTGTTTCGCACCGCGTGACGTCCAACGAAAAACCGTTGGAAATGGGGCCGACTGAATTCAAGATGCTGCACTTTTTCATGACTCACCAAGAGCGTGTTTACAGCCGCGAGCAGCTTCTGAACAATGTTTGGGGCACCAACGTCTATGTTGAAGACCGCACGGTTGATGTTCATATTCGTCGCCTGAGAAAAGCGCTGGAAGAAGACGGTCATGATAAACTGGTGCAAACCGTGCGTGGCGCGGGTTACCGTTTCTCAACGCGCACTTAATCCACAAACATGATCTTTGTGTCGCCCAAAGCCTTGGGACGGCATACTGGAGAGATAGATGGTCGAAAGACTGACGTGGAAAAAGCTGGCACTGGAGCTGGCTTTTTTTATTTACCCTGGTTTTTGATTGGCTGGTTCTTTGGCGGTCTGCTTGGCTGCTGCTGCTTGCGACCGTGTTGGTGTTGCTGTGGAACTTCTACCACCAACTCAAACTGTCTGACTGGCTGTGGAAAGAGCGTAGCCTGACACCACCGACCGGCTCGGGCAGTTGGACTCCGCTGTTCAATGGCATCTATCGTCTGCAGAAACGAAACCGTCGCCGCCGCAAAGAGCTGACCAATCTGATCCGACGCTTTAAAAACGGTGCCGAATCCCTGCCCGATGCGGTGGTGGTATTTGAACATGACGGCTCCATTGTCTGGTGTAACAAGCTGGCGCAGGATCTGCTGGGATTTCGTATGCCGGATGATGCCGGTCAGTACATTGCCAACCTTATCCGCACACCTGAGTTTATCGAATACCTTTCCCGTGCAGAGTTAGGGGAAGCCTTTGAAATGCGCTCGACGCTACACGCCTCTAAAACACTCGAGTTCCGTACCATGCCGTATGCCGAAGGTGAATACCTGATGGTGGTACGTGATATTACCCAGCTCAAACAGCTGGAGGGTATGCGCCGTAACTTTTTTGCCAACGTTTCCCATGAACTGCGTACCCCGATGACGGTTCTCCGTGGCTACCTTGAAATGGCGGAAGACCCGGATATGCTGGTGGGGCCAATGTGGGGCAAAGCCCACGGTGTAATGACCGAGCAGCTGACGCGGATGGAAAGTCTGGTCGAGCAGCTTCTGACCCTGTCAAAGATTGAAGCGAGCGTGAAGATCGCCCTGGATCAGAAAGTCGATGTGCCGGCCATGCTGGATGTGCTGGAAAAAGAAGCGCAAACCCTAAGTGGCGATCAAGCCCATGAATTTGAGTTTGAAATTGACCATTCACTGAAAGTGCTGGGCGATGACGATCAGCTGCGCAGCGCGATTTCCAACCTGGTTTACAACGCAGTGAAGCATACGCCGCCGAGTGCAAAAATCCGTGTTCGCTGGTTCCGCTCGGTGAAAGGGCCGCGACTGGAAGTGATAGACAGTGGTGAAGGTATTGCGCCACAGCATATCGACAGGCTGACCGAACGCTTCTATCGCGTTGACAAAGCACGTTCCCGTGAAACGGGTGGCAGTGGCCTTGGGCTGGCCATTGTGAAGCATGCGCTGAACCACCACGAGTCCGAGCTTGAAATTCAAAGTCAGGTGGGCAAGGGTAGTACCTTCTCTTTCACCCTGCCGGAGCGCCTTGCATGTTAAAAAGGATGGTTGCCACCTTGGCGTTGTTGCTGACCCTGACACCTGCGGTGGCTGATGATCACCTGCCGCTCTATCACAGGGTCGACAACATCTCTGGCAACCTCTCTTCAGTTGGCTCAGACACGCTTGCCAACTTGGTCACGCAATGGGCCGTGCTGTTCAAAAAGTACTACCCGAGTGTCAACGTGCAAATCCAGACGTCAGGTTCATCGACTGCGGTGCCTGCCCTGATTGAGGCGACCACCCAGTTTGGTGCTATGAGCCGCCAGATGCGCGCCCGTGAAATCGAACTGTTTGAACGCAAATACGGTTATCCGCCAACGGCGATCAGAGTCGCCATTGATGCTATGGCGATCTTTGTCCATCAGGACAACCCGATTCAGGGGCTCGACATGACACAGGTGGACGCCCTATTTTCAGAAACTCTGCGTTGTGGTTCAACGGAACGCTTTAATAAATGGGGACAATTGGGGCTGACTGGCAGTTGGGAAAAACGCAATATCCAGCTGTTTGGGCGAAATTCAGTTTCCGGTACTTACGGCTTTTTCAAAGACAAAGCTCTGTGTGATGGAGACTTCCGCGCGGATGTGAATGAGCAGCCGGGCTCTGCCTCTGTGGTGCAGTCAGTCAGTTCATCGCTCAACGCGATTGGTTATTCGGGGGTAGGTTATCGTACCTCCGGGGCGAAAATGCTGCCGTTGGATGTGGATGGCCAACGGGTATATGCCACGGTCGACAACGTTATTTCCGGCCTCTATCCGCTCTCTCGCTACCTGTATATCTATGTCAACAAAGTACCGGATAAACCACTGGCACCGATGGAAGCGGAATTTATCAAGCTGATCCTTTCCCGACAGGGACAGGCGCTGGTGGCGGCAGAAGGGTTTGTACCTTTGCCGGAAAGCGTGATTGAAGCGCAGCTTGATGCACTTGGGTTGATGCCCTGAATGGCTCAGATACAAAAACGCCGGTGAATTTACACCGGCGTTTTTGTATCTATGACCCTGAGCTATCTTTGGGAGTCAGGCGTTAATAATGAGTTTCCAGCCTGCCGATTCCCAATAGGTTTGCTCCACATCCAAATCGGCTGCCAGCAATCGGTTATTGGCAAGCCAGCCTTCCGGAAACGTCAGTGACCAACAATCATCTTTGGCATCAAGCTTCACTTCAGGCGCCAGCTCGCCCGTGCGCTGCACATTCAGCACACATGCCAGACGCAATGCACGGATCAGCGGGAAGATATGCTTGGTTTTGTAGAGGGTAAACTCTGGCATTTCTTCCAGCTTGAGTGATTTTCGGTGGAAGCGGGTCAGGGTTGCCAATACCGTCTGCTGCTCCTGGTTGAAGCCGGGTAAATTGGTGTTTTGCAGAATATAGGCTGAATGCTTGTGAAAGCCGGAGTGGGCAATACTCAGCCCAACTTCATGCAGCAATGCCGCCCAGCTAAGCAAGATCGCGAGTTCTGCCTTCTTCAAGCCCAGTTCGGGCTCTGCCTGCAAATAAATATGCTCTGCTGACTGCTGGACACAATCGGCGTGGCGCTGGTCAATATGATAGCGCTCGGCCAAATCAGCGGCAGTGCGGCTCCGGATATCACTATGCTGGAACCTGTCCTCCATTTCATACAGCAACCCTTCACGCAATGCTCCGTCAGAAAAAAACATTTTTTCTATTCCCAGAGCGTGGAAAGTGCCGGAGAGGATCGCAAGCCCTGCCGCGAAAACCGGACGCCTATCGTCAGAAAGACCGGGTAAGCTCAAGTCCTGACAGTTCTTGGCTTTCAGCACCTGATCAATCAGGCCATCCAGCCGCTTGCGGGTAATAATGCCATCTTCATGCCCCGAGGCCTTCAACACTTCGCGTATGGCTTTAATCGTGCCCGATGAGCCTACAGCCTCTTCCCAACCCATTTCTTTATATTGGCGGGCAATGGTTTCCAGCTTCAGTTCAGCCGCCAGTTGCGCCTGTGCAAAGCGCTTGGTTGAAATGTCTCCGTCTTTGAAAAAGCGGGCGTTGTAGCTGACACAACCCATGTGCTTGCTGTTAACTAGCGAAGGGGTGAAATCCCGTCCTATCACCAGCTCGGTACTGCCGCCACCAATGTCGACCACCAGTTTCCGCCCTTCTCCCGGTTGGGTATGGCTGACGCCCAGATATATCAGGCGCGCTTCCTCAATCCCGGGAATGATTTCAATGGGGTAGGGAAAGGCATTTCTGGCGCGTTGGAGGAAGATATGGCGGTTCTTGGCTTCGCGCAGGGTAAATGTCGCAGCAACCCGCACGTTTTCTTCATCGAACCCCTGTAGACGCTCAGCGAACATCCGCAGGCACTCCACCCCGCGTTCAATGGCGGCGTTATCGAGGTTGTTGAAACTGTCCAGACCGGAGGCCAGACGCACACGTTGTTTGTGTCGGCTGACAATTTGCAGCCCTTGCCCGACGACGCGGGCAACGACCATGTGGAAGCTGTTGGAACCCAGGTCAATCGCGGCGATTTCCCTAGGTTTATCCACCGTTGTATCACTCATTCTTTTGTTTGCTCGCTATACGTTTTTCGGCGCGTTCTGCTTGTTTAAGGTACTCGTAGATAGCAATCTGCGAACGTACTTTTTTGCGATTCCCGCGTTTTACGTATTCGTTGGTCATGTCTTTGTCCAACACACGTGCCTTGGCGCGATCTGCAAACTGTAGTTCAAGAATATCCATGATGCGCTGTTTGAGGCGTTCATCTTTGATCGGTGTGCCGACCTCAATACGGTTATCGATGTTGCGCGTCATCCAGTCTGCTGAAGAGATGTACACATCGCGATCCCCACCGTTTTCAAAGGTAAATACGCGGGGGTGTTCCAGAAAACGGTCAACGATACTGATGGCCTTGATGTTTTGGCTGACGCCTTTAATGCCGGGAACCAGGGCGCACATGCCGCGAACAATCATCCGGATTTTCACACCTTCGCTGCTGGCTTTGTACAGCAGGTTGACCAGTCCTTTGTCGACCAGGTTGTTGACCTTGATGGTGATCCCCGCCTTGCGCTTGGCTTTGGCGTGTTCAATTTCGCGTTCTATCAAGCGATACAGGCGGCTGCGTGAGTTGCGCGGCGACACAATCAGGTGGGTGAATTTCACCGGTTTGTAGGGATTTTCGATAAAGTTAAAGACTTTACGAACCTCAGCTGTCAGCGACTTGTCTGCGGTAAACAGGGAGAAGTCGGTGTAGATGCGGGCGGTTTTCTCGTGAAAGTTACCGGTGCCAATATGGGCGTATTCGCGCACACCATCGTCTTCCCGGCGGGAGATAAGGCAAAGCTTGGAGTGGATTTTCAGCCCCGGCGTACCGAATACCACTTTCACGCCAGCATCGGTCAGCACGCGCGCCCACTCGATGTTGGCTTCCTCATCAAAACGTGCCTGCAGTTCAACCACCACAGTAACCCGTTTACCGTTGTTGGCGGCATCCATCATGGAGTTGATGATACGGCTGTTTTTCGCCACGCGGTAAATATTGATGCGGATGCTGCGTACTTTCGGGTCGAAAGATGCCTGACGCACCAGTCGGTCATGTGGCGGAAGGTGTGGTAGGGGTAATAGAGCAGGACATCCCGGTTGCGGATCGCATCAAATGCGTTGTCGAAGACGGTAAAGTCCGCGGAGTCCAGCGGCGGCAGCGGCGGGTTTTCCAGATACTTCATGCTGACATTCGGAAAGCCGATAAAGTCTTTGAAGTTGTGGTAACGCGCACCCGGCAATACGCTGTCCAAATCAGAGATCTTAAGCATCTGGATCAGCTTTTTCACCATATCCTGCGGCATGTCCCGCTGGTACACAAAGCGTACCGGCAGGGCCGTCAGACGCTGATCCAGACTGTCAGACATGTTTTCGAGCAGGCTGTGATCTACCTCGTTGGTGAGGTCATATTCCGCATCCCGGGTCATTTTCATCGCGTAGGCTTCGATACTGTCGTAATCGAAAAAACCCCGGAATATCTCATCAAGGCAAAGGCGGATGATGTTATCGAGCAGAATAATGGTTTTACGGCGGCGTTTGCCCTTTGGCTCCGGCACCTTGATAAAGCGTTCGATTTCGTCCGTCGGGATCTCTATTAGCGCATAGCGGGTGGCTTCCCCTTCTTTTTTCAGCTCGACAGCCAGATAGGAATAGGCGTCTTTGAGGAAAGAGAGCACATCCATATCATCGGTAAGGATGATCGGGGTAATGTGGGGAAGTAAGTTGCTGACGAAGTGTTTTTTAAGCCAGTTTTGCTGGTATTCGGTCAACTGGCGCTCGTTGACCAAAAAGATATGGCGGCGTGCCATTTCCAGCAGAATATCGTTGTAAAGGTGGTCAAAATCCTGATTCAGCTTGAGCACTTTTTGCTGGATTCTGATCAGTAACTCTTTGGCTTCATTGCCGCCGCCTTGTTCCTCACTGATCAGGATCCGTCGCTTAACATCGGCAAAGCGTACCTGATAAAACTCATCCAGATTGCTGGAGAAAATGCCGAGAAAGCGAACCCGCTCAATGATGGGAACGTTTTTGTCGGCGGCTTCCTGCAACACCCTTTCGTTAAACGATAGCCAACTAAGTTCTTTTTCTATGTAGTAATTATCCGTGCTCATGAGTTTCCTTTACATCAGAGGATATCGCTCTCGTCGAATTCAACAATCAGGTCATCCGACAGGCGCTCAAGGGCGGCACCGATATCGTCGAGGGCGATGGTGTTGGCAATATCAAGATCAAACGCTGCAGTGAAAATCACGCCGCCTGAATTTGGGGCACTCTCTGCGTTGGTTTCCAGATTATTGATATTAATTCCAAACTTGGCGATTTCCCGGGTAACTTCCTGAATAATGCCAGGGCGATCATTTCCGGTAACAGACAATGTATGGGTGGTGGTGTCGTCATCGAGTGCATTACTTGCTTCAGTGACCACAACGTCCAGATCAGGAATACTCTTGAGTGCTTTGGTCAGCGCTGGGACATCGTCTTCTTTGATATCAATTTGCACGATGCCGGCAAATTTGCCTGCGAGCTTGCTCAGACTACTCGCTTGCCAGCTGCCGTGATGTTTGAATACGGTGTCGGAAACAGTTTCTACAAGACCAGAACGGTCGGCGCCGATAAGTGTGATAACTAGCTGCTTCATGGTCATTCCTTAACGTCTAAAGCGGGGAGGGAATGGACATTATCTGAGCTGTATGAAAGTCTGTCCACCGGCGCTTTCGTGGCACATTTCTGATCTGTGTTTCACGTCAATGTTAGCGGAGGCTAGCGATTTTTTATTACACTTTCATTTCAGTCAGTTAAGGTGTAACCCTGTCTCACTGTCACATAACTGTCATCAAAAAGACATATTATGAGCCGCTTAACCAGAAAATGAGGTAACAATGGCAGACGCCACCAACGCGTTGATGCGGGGAGATACCCGTCGGCGCTTACAAGACAGACTCGCACGCTTATCCGTAACTGGCGGTGGTCTTGTGGTGTTATTTGCATTGCTACTGATATTTTTCTACCTCGCTTATGTCGTTTTGCCGCTGTTTAAAAGCCCTGATGTGGCGGTGGCAAAACAGCTGACAATGAATTTTCCGCAACCTGCTGCCCAACTGGGGCTGGATGACAACAACCAGCTCGGCTTCCGCTATTCAAGCGGCGGCACCCTGACCGTTTTCTCCCTCAATGATGGGAAGACAGTATTGCGCCAGTCTCTGGCTGAGAACCCGTCCAGTTTTGCTGCCCAGCATGGGTACGCCGGCATATCAGCGTACGGCCTGAACGATGGCCGGGTGAGTTTCCAGCGGCTCCGTTTTATCAACAGCTATAAGAATGGTGAAACCAGCATTACGCCCACTGTTGAACCCCTCGATACCATTGAGCTGGGCGCGCAGCCACTGCCGGTGACAGCACTCACCTTTGCCGAGCAAACCAGTGGAATGACAGTGGCTGGCATTGTGGGTGATAAACTGCAGGTGGTTTCAACCGACGCACAAGGCATATCCCGCTGGCATAATGCACTGCCGGTAACTGAAGGCACCCAGGTGTTGATGACACCGGATGGACGTAAGCTCTACGTGATGTCGGGTGATGTGATCAAGGTTTACAGCTTGTCACCAAAAGGCGTTTTGTTGCGCGAATCTGTCAATGTGGACGTGGTGACAGGTTTCAAACCGGTTGCGATGACACTGTTAGCAGGTGGTCACTCACTGATGGTGCGTCTGGAAAATGGCCATATCGGGCAGTGGTTTGATGTGGTGAAATCCGGTTCACGCACCCTTACCATGGTACGCGAGTTCGATACTATGCCGGGCCAGGCGGTCGTTGAACCGCACCGCAATGTGTTTGCCAACCTTTCTACGCTAGGCGTGCTGTCACTCTGGCATGCCCCGAGCGAAAGCCGCGAGCGGTTTGACTTCCCCGATTTGTCAAAAGACGTGGATATGCTGGCCTTCTCGCCCCGTGCCAACCGCCTGCTGGTGGAGCAGGGCAATACCCTAACCTTGCTGGATGTCGATAATCCCCACCCAGATGTGAGTGTCCGCTCACTGTGGCGTAAAATCTGGTACGAAGGCTACAGCGAACCGGATTATGTTTGGCAATCCACGTCTGGGTCTGATTCGTTTGAAGGTAAGCTGAGCGCGATGCCTGTGGTGTTTGGCACCATCAAAGTGGCGGCTTATGCGCTGATCTTTGCTATTCCGCTGGCAGTCGGTGGTGCTATTTACACAGCGTATTTTATGCCCTCCGGTATGCGCCGTGTGGTGAAGCCGACCATCGAAATTATGGAAGCGCTGCCGACCGTTATTCTGGGTTTTCTGGCCGGGCTCTGGCTCGCACCCATCGTTGAAACCCATCTGCCGGCGATGTTCCTGATCTTTGTTTCAATGCCGTTGTCTTTCATGCTGACAGCGGTTGTGTGGGTTTTCTTGCCCAGAGCGTTGCGTAAAAAATTGCCACCGGGTGGACACCTGTATGTGGTGATCCCCCTGATTTTGCTGCTTGGCTATGTCTCATTTGCGCTGGGCCCCTGGGTTGAGCGCGTGTTTATGGGGGGAGACAGCCGGGTATTTGTGACCGATGTACTCGGGGTGAACTTCGATCAGCGCAACGCGATTGTGGTTGGACTCGCAATGGGCTTTGCAGTGATCCCAACCATCTTCACCATCGCTGAAGATGCAATATTCTCGGTGCCAAGCCACCTCACCAATGGTTCACTGGCATTGGGTGCAACCCACTGGCAAACCCTGACCCGTGTGGTGCTGCTGACGGCAAGCCCGGGCATTTTCTCTGCTGTGATGATGGGATTAGGCCGCGCAGTGGGGGAAACCATGATTGTATTGATGGCAACCGGGAATACACCATTGATGGAGTGGAACCCGTTTGAAGGGCTTCGTACCCTGTCGGCCAATATCGCGGTTGAAATGCCGGAGTCAGAAGTGGGCAGTTCGCATTACCGTGTCCTGTTTTTGACGGCATTTATATTGTTTTCATTTACCTTTTTGTTTAACACCGTGGCGGAATTTGTCCGTCAGCGGTTACGGGATAAATACCGTGCGTTGTAAGGTTTCAGCCGATTTTCTTCTCCCCCTGAGAGGCGCGAATGTTTAAGCGTTTGAACAGCAGTTCGCCTTGGGTTTGGATGACAGCAGGTATGGTCAGTCTGTGTCTGGTCGCAGTGCTGGGCGTCATGCTGCTTATCGGCTGGAACGGACTGACCTATTTCTGGCCTTCGCCTGTCTACCAGTTCGAGATCAAAACGCCTAGCGGCACAGAAACCGCGTACGGAGAAATCTACGGTATAGAATCTGTCTCAACACGTCAGCTTCAGGAAGCGGGCGTTACCTTGCAAGACCCTACGCAACCGACCCACGACCGGCTGATGATTAAAATCGCCAACCGCGAGCGTGAAGCGCATGACTTTATCTCGGTACTGGCACAAAACATTGTGTCGCAAAAAGCGCTGCCTGATATTGCCGTGATTGAGCGCGCAGAGAACGGCGCATTTTTCGGTATCCCTGTAGGCTATTTGCATGCCGGTAAGCTGGTCGAAGAAGGGATTACGTCGGCGTTCTATCAGCAGAAAATCGCTCAGGCAGATATCCTTCGCTCAGAGATTGCCAACATTGAGCGCACGGAAATTGAGAGCGTTAATTACCGTCTCAATGCACTCAAGCAGGATCGCAAACGTTTTGAGCAAAAAGGAAAGGTCGTCCCCGAGTGGCTGCAAGATGAAATTGATGTGCTGGAGCTGCGCTATCAGTCGATAGAAGAGGTGCTGATGAAGCGCCGCAGCGATCTGGCTCTCGACAGTTTGGTGGTGAAGGATCGCTTTGGGCAATCGGTTCGCATTCCGCTCAACAATGTATTGTCGATCTGGTACCCCAATGCCATGAGCTGGCAAGACAAATTGGTACACTGGGGACATCAAGTCGTCGCTTTCGTGACTGACAATCCACGTGAAGCGAACTCTGAAGGGGGCGTGTTTCCGGCGATCTTCGGCACCGTATTGATGGTGCTGCTGATGTCGGTCATGGTCACGCCACTTGGTGTGCTGGCTGCTGTTTACCTTCATGAATACGCGGGGAAAAACGCATTTACCCGTGTTGTCAGGATTGCGGTGGTCAACCTGGCAGGTGTGCCGTCTATTGTTTATGGCGTGTTCGGCCTCGGCTTTTTTGTCTATTTCGTCGGGGGCAATATCGACAACCTGTTTTATTCCGATGCCTTGCCCAACCCGACGTTCGGTACACCGGGGATTTTGTGGTCTTCACTGACACTCGCTATTTTGACGCTGCCTGTTGTCATCGTTTCAACGGAAGAAGGCTTGTCACGCATTCCGATCTCAGTACGTCATGGTTCTATGGCGCTGGGGGCGACGCAGGCTGAAACCTTGTGGCGTATCGTGCTGCCGATGGCGAGCCCTGCTATTATGACAGGATTGATCCTGGCGATAGCGCGCGCGGCTGGGGAAGTGGCGCCGCTGATGCTGGTGGGTGTGGTGAAAGTGGCACCGACACTGCCGCTTGACGGTAATTTCCCATTTCTCCACCTGGAGAGGAAGTTTATGCATCTGGGTTACCATGTGTATGATGTCGGCTTCCAAAGCCCCAATATTGAAGCTGCAAGGCCATTGGTATACGCCACCTCCTTACTGTTGGTGACTGTGATTGTTGGCCTTAACTTGGCTGCCATTACCATCCGAAACCACCTGCGTGAAAAATACCGTTCGCTGGAACAGGACATATAACGAGGAAACCGCAACGAAATGATATCCATCAATGCCAATATCGGATTGCTGAACCCGGTTGATCTCTCCGCACTGCCGGATGAGAAAACTGCGCTGGCTATCCGTCATCTCAATTTGTTCTATGGCAATACCCAGGCATTGTTCGATATCAATATGCGTATTCCAAAGGGTAAGGTGACCGCCTTTATCGGCCCGTCGGGCTGCGGTAAATCCACCTTGCTGCGCTGTATCAACCGTATGAACGACTTGGTGGATGGCTGTCGCGTGGAAGGGGAAATCTCATTGCACGGCACCAATGTTTACGACGAAGCCGTGGATGTCCCGGCACTTCGCCGCAGCGTCGGCATGGTTTTCCAGCGTCCGAATCCATTTCCGAAATCCATTTATGAAAATGTGATTTATGGCCTGCGTCTGCAGGGCGTGAAAAATGTGCGTACCTGGATGATGCAGTAGAGCGCTCACTGCGCGCTGCGGCGCTTTGGGATGAAGTGAAAGACCGTCTGCATGACAACGCCTTTGGCCTTTCCGGCGGTCAGCAGCAACGTCTGGTGATTGCCCGTGCGATTGCGATTGAGCCGGAGGTATTGCTGCTTGATGAGCCTACCTCGGCGCTGGATCCTATCTCCACCCTGACCATCGAAGAGCTGATTAACGATCTCAAGCGGAAATACACCGTCGTTATTGTTACCCACAATATGCAACAGGCGGCGCGTGTGTCTGACCAAACGGCCTTCATCAACCTCGGCAAGTTGGTAGAATATGCCGATACAGATACACTCTTTACCACACCGAAAAACAAGCAAACCGAAGATTACATCACTGGCCGTTATGGTTAAGGTCTGTTGATCTTTAGTGATGATTTTTTCTAGAACAAAATTTAACCCCCAAAGGGCAGCAGACCCTAAGGAAACGCACGCAGATGGATAATCAAAATATCAGCCGCCACATTTCCGGTCAGTTCAATGCTGAGCTGGAAGCTATCCGTACCCATGTGCTGGCGATGGGCGGGCTGGTGGAACGCCAGCTTACTGACGCACTGCGTGCGATGCATTACCAGGATGTGGATTTGGCAAAACAGGTGATCCGGGAAGATCACAAGGTCAATTCAATGGAAGTGGCAATTGATGAAGCCTGTACCCGCATTATTGCCAAGCGCCAGCCGACTGCAGGCGACCTGCGTCTGGTGATTGCCATTATCAAAACCATTACCGATCTTGAGCGCATTGGTGATGTTGCGGACAGTATTGCCAAAATGGCGCTGGACAACTTTTCCAATCACCAACAGCCGTTTCTGGTATCACTGGAAAACCTGGGCCATAAAGCTGCACGTATGCTGCATGACGTGCTGGATGCGTTTGCCCGTATGGATGTGGATGCTGCGATGAAGGTGTACCATTCTGACGATCACCTTGACCGTGAGTACGAAGCTATTTTGCGTCAACTGATGACCTACATGATGGAAGATCCGCGTTCGATTCCGAACGTGTTGAAAGTGATGTGGTCAGCACGGGCTATTGAACGGGTGGGGGATCGCTGCCAGAACATTTGCGAATACATTATCTACTTCGTAAAAGGCAAAGACATCCGTCATACCAACAAAGAGCAACTGGAAAAGATGCTCAAGTAAATACCCATCCGCAAGCCATGAAAAAGCCTAGGCATGAAAAAACCCGCATTCAGCGGGTTTTTTGCTCATTGGCTTGTGATTAGCGGATCACTTCGAAGAAGCTGGTACCGGGCTGGAAATCGCCTTTCATACCGACAAGCTGACCGTTGTCATCAAATGAAAGGATCAGCTCTTTTTGCTCAGGTTCCCCGTGTCCAGGTTTCAACCATTGAACAAAGTACCAGGTATTCGGATAGCCGGACTCCACCAACATTGGTGGGCCAAGTAAGAATTTCACCTGCTCTTTGGTCATGCCAAATTTGAGCTCTTCGACCGCGGTCTGGTCGATGTAATTTCCCTGATTGATATCTATGCGATACACCAGTTGGTTTACCCAGCTACAACCGGAGAGTGTGGCCAGTACAAGTGATGTCGCAACGATGTGTTTCCAACGCATGACTTCTTACTTCAATTCCAAAATAGGTGACGATGATAAACAAGCAACTGAGAGATGTAAAAACTCTTGCTCGAACTTGCCTGTTTGACCGTGCTATTGGAAAAAAGTTTCGGGAGTGAAACTGGCCCGTATGAGCCAGTATTCGAAAGGGTGTTCAATTAAGCAGCAATCAGCAACTCTTTGGCGTTTGCCAATGTATGAGCGGTAATTTCACTGCCGCCTAGAAGACGGGCCAGCTCCTGTACCTTGCCTGCGAGTCCAATGCCACCATGCTGGTCGTTGTGGTGCCTTTGTCGCTGGTCTTGGCGACAAACATCTGGTGATGGCCGCATCCGGCTACCTGCGGCAGGTGGGTAACACACATAACCTGGGTGGACTCTCCGAGTTTACGCAGTAGCTTGCCAACGATAGCCGCCGTCGGGCCACTGATACCCACATCCACCTCATCGAAAATCAGGCTGGGTGTATCGACTTTCTGAGCGGTGATCACCTGGATTGCCAGAGAGATACGCGACAGTTCACCACCGGAAGCCACGCGGCCAAGCGCCTGCATCGGTTGCCCTGGGTTGGTGGAAACCAGAAACTCGATATTGTCGACGCCAAGCGGAGACAGGTGACTCTCTGGCTGACTATCCAGAGAAATATGGAACTTGCCATGCTGCATGCTTAGCTCATGCATGCTGGACGAAATCAGCTTATCCAGCTCTTTGGCGTAGCGTTTGCGGCTCTTGCTTAGCTTCTCAGCTGCAGCAAGGCAAGCCTGGTGTTTCACCTCTACATTGGCAGCAAGCTGTTCAATCTGATTATCGCTGTCGTTGAGGTTTTCCAGATCGTGCATCAGCGCCTGATAGGTGTTGAACAGCTCATCCGGCGTGACCTGATGTTTACGTGACAGGCGCATAATGGTCGCCATGCGTTCATCAAGGTACTGCAATCGCGCCGGATCCATATCCAGTCTGTCCATATAGCTTGAGATTTCATGGCTGGTTTCCTGCACCTGAATACAGGCTTCATCCAGCATCTGGGCCAGATCGTTAAACCGACTGTCCATGGCTGTCAGTTCAGCCAGCTTTTGCTGGGCAAACTGCAGCAGTTGCAGGGCGTTGTTTTCGTCGTCTTCGCTTAATGCCTGCAAGACACTCTGGCTGCAAAGCGCAATATCACCGCAGTTTGAAAGGCGTTTGTGTTCTTCTTCAAGCTCCGGGTATTCGGTTTCACCAATCGCCAGTTCATTCAGCTCATTGACCTGGTACTCAAGCAGCTGACGCTGGGCTTCGAGCGCTTCTTTGTTCTTTTCCAGTTGCTTGAGTTCATTACGCGCGGCGCGCCAGTCCTGATAACGTTCACGCATGGCAGCCAGCAAGTTCTGATGACCGGCATACTGATCAAGCAGCGTGAGCTGATAGTCGTTTTTCATCAACAGTTGGTGGGCATGCTGACCGTGAATGTTGATCAGATGCTGCCCCAGCGATTTTTGCTGGGAAGCCGGCACAGGACTGCCGTTGATAAAGGCTCGGGAGCGGCTTCTTTGGTGATGACGCGACGCAGAATACATTCATCGCCGTCGACCAGTTCATTGTCTTCCAGCCAGCGACGTGCGGCAGGGTTATTCTGAAGCTGGAACTGCACTACGATTTCGGCTTTTTCTTCACCCGGGCGGACCATAGATGCGTCAGCGCGATCGCCAAGGCACAGCCCCAGAGCGTCAATCGCAATGGATTTACCGGCACCGGTTTCACCGGTAATAGTGGTCATTCCTTTTTGGAAGTCGAGTTCTAACGCTTTAACAATGGCAAAGTTTTGGATTGTGATATGCGCCAGCATGAGAGAGTACCTGTGTTTATCATCACCTGTTGTTATGTACAGTATATACTGTGTTTGTATACAGTAAAGTTATTCGATGCGACACGGCGTAAAATTTTGTGACAGGCATAACGAAAAGAGCAGGCGACGCCTGCTCTTCGAAAAGGGAGCCGAGAGGTTTTAGAATAGCTTGCTTGACCAGCCGAGCTTGGTACGCAGGGTTTTGTAATAGCTGTATTTTTTAGGGTGAATAAGCTGAAGTTGTGTTGGGCTGCGGTAGATATGGACTTCATCGCCCGGATTGACCGGCAGGGATACCTGACTGTCGCAACTCACTTCCAGCGTGCTGCCGTTGTCCGGAGATACCACAAGCTTGATGTGGCGTTTGGCGTCTACAACCAATGGGCGGCTCGAAAGGGTGTGTGGAAACATTGGCACCAGTGAAATTGCTTCCAGGCTGGGTGACAGAATTGGGCCGCCACCGGACAGGCTGTATGCAGTGGAGCCTGTGGGCGTTGAGATAATGATGCCGTCTGAGCGCTGGGAAAAAGCGAAGTTGTCATCAATATAAACTTCAAACTCAATCATGTGCGCCACCTGCCCGGGGTGTAATACCGCTTCATTCAACGCGGCATTATGGCTTTTGATTTGCCCGTGGCGGTGCACTTCCGCCTCCAGCAAGAAACGGTGGTCTTCAATGTAATCACCATCCAGCACGGACTGCAGTGCGTCTTCATAGTCGTCTGGGTCAAGGTCGGTCAGAAAACCAAGGTTGCCGCGGTTAACACCGATAACGGAAATATCGAAGCGTGACAGAACACGGGCTGCGCCCAGCATGTTGCCGTCACCACCGATGACGATGGCAAGATCTGCTTTGGCGCCGAGGGAGAGTAAATCGTGGAAATCTTCTGCAGGAACATTGATAAAGTTATGTAGCCTGTTATCGACCAGCGCACGATATCCCTTGCTGGTCAGCCAGTTATACAGACTCTCGTGCGTTGCGACCGCGTCTGGGTTGCGCGGCTTTCCGACCAAAGCAATCGTATTAAAGCGCTTTGTCATCTTATTGATCCTGCGTAAATTAGTGGCTTGAGTATATGTGAATCATCCTCACTTGTCGTGCTTTACAGCCAGCGACATCTTGAAACGCGAACATTCATCCCCATAATAGGCAAAACCGTCGAAAATGAAGCCTCACACAAACGCGTTTGGGGTTCAACACAGAGTAGTGTGTCGGAGAGAGCATGAGCAAAGAAGAAAACAAGATCCAGGAAGAAGAGCTGCTAAACGAAGCGGTTGACGCACAAGCAGAAGAAAATGCCCTTGATGCAGAAACCGATGCAATGATCAGCCGGATCACTGAACTTGAAGCGGCGCTTGAAGCAAGCGAAGCAAAAGTGAAAGAACAACAAGACAGCGTTTTGCGTGCACGTGCAGACGTGGAAAACATGCGTCGTCGTACCGAGCAGGAAATCGACAAGGCGCGTAAATTCGCCCTGGAGCGTTTTGCCAATGAACTGTTGCCAGTGATGGACAACATGGAACGCGCAGTAGAGATGGCCGACAAAGAAAACGAAGCCCTCAAGCCAATGATCGAAGGTGTTGAGCTGACGCTGAAGACCATGAAGTCAGCGGTTGAGAAGTTCGGTCTGAAAGAATTGAACCCGCACGGTGAGACGTTCAACCCTGAGTTCCATCAGGCGATGTCTATTCAGGAAAGCGCAGATCATGCACCAAACACTGTGATGTTCGTAATGCAAAAAGGTTACGAGCTGAACGGTCGCGTGGTTCGCCCTGCGATGGTAATGGTTTCTAAAGCGGCAGCCGGTAACGTGGACGAAAAAGCGTAATTGGCCTGTTTGCAGAAAAAACCCGCATTTTGCGGGTTTTTTTCGTTTCAGCCCTTGAAAGCTTATCCGCCGCCCTTATCTATGGGGCATCGAAAAGAAAATTTAAAAATTTTTTCTTGTACAGGGTTGAACCCTAATCCGTGACCCCCATATATGGGTTAACGCAACATAGACGTAAGACGAATTTTCGGAGAAAACCAAATGGGTAAGATCATTGGTATCGACTTGGGTACTACCAACTCATGTGTAGCAGTACTGGACGGTGACAAGCCACGCGTAATCGAGAACGCAGAGGGCGATCGCACAACGCCATCAATCATCGCATACACCCAAGACGGTGAGATCCTGGTAGGTCAGCCTGCAAAACGTCAGGCAGTAACCAACCCAGAAAACACGCTGTTTGCAATCAAACGACTGATCGGTCGTCGCTTCGAAGATGAAGAAGTTCAGCGTGATATCGAAATCATGCCTTACAAAATCGTTAAGGCTGACAACGGTGATGCATGGGTAGAAGCAAAAGGCCAGAAAATGGCAGCTCCTCAGGTATCTGCTGAAGTCCTGAAAAAAATGAAGAAAACTGCGGAAGACTTCCTGGGTGAGGAAGTAACTGGTGCAGTTATCACAGTACCTGCGTACTTCAACGACGCACAACGTCAGGCAACAAAAGACGCTGGCCGTATCGCGGGTCTGGAAGTTAAACGTATTATCAACGAACCAACTGCTGCTGCACTGGCTTACGGCTTGGACAAGCAAGGTGGTGACCGCACTATCGCGGTATACGACCTGGGTGGTGGTACTTTCGATATCTCTATCATCGAGATTGACGAAGTTGACGGCGAGAAGACTTTCGAAGTTCTGGCAACCAACGGTGACACTCACCTGGGTGGTGAAGACTTCGACAACCGCATGATCAACTACCTGGTTGACGAGTTCAAAAAAGACCAAGGCATCGACCTGCGTAAAGATCCACTGGCAATGCAACGTCTGAAAGAAGCGGCTGAGAAAGCGAAGATCGAACTGTCTTCTGCACAGCAAACTGACGTGAACCTGCCATACATCACTGCAGATGCGACTGGTCCTAAGCACATGAACATCAAAGTGACCCGTGCGAAACTGGAGTCACTGGTTGAAGATTTGGTTCAACGTTCTCTGGAACCACTGAAAGTGGCACTGGCTGACGCAGACCTGTCTGTAAACGACATCAACGACGTAATCCTGGTTGGTGGTCAGACTCGTATGCCTATGGTTCAGAAGAAAGTTGCTGAGTTCTTCGGTAAAGAAGCACGTAAAGACGTGAACCCTGATGAAGCAGTTGCAGTAGGTGCAGCGGTTCAGGGCGGTGTTCTGGCAGGTGACGTGAAAGACGTTCTGCTGCTGGACGTAACTCCTCTGTCTCTGGGTATTGAAACCATGGGCGGTGTGATGACCAAACTGATCGAGAAGAACACCACTATCCCTACTAAGGCGAACCAAGTGTTCTCCACTGCTGAAGACAACCAAAGTGCAGTAACTATCCACGTACTGCAGGGTGAGCGTAAGCAAGCGATGTACAACAAGTCTCTGGGTCAATTCAACCTGGAAGCATCAACGCAGCGCCACGTGGTATGCCACAAATCGAAGTTATCTTCGACCTGGATGCTGACGGTATCCTGAATGTGTCTGCGAAAGACAAACAAACAGGTAAAGAGCAGAAGATCACTATCCAGGCATCTGGTGGTCTGAGCGACGACGAAATCGAGAAAATGGTTCAGGAAGCGGAAGCGAACAAAGAAGCCGACAAAAAGTTCGAAGAACTGGCGACTGCGCGCAACCAAGCTGACCAAATGATCCACGGTACTCGCAAGCAAGTTGAAGAAGCAGGCGACGCACTGCCAGCAGACGAGAAAGAGAAGATCGAAGCTGCAATCACTGAGCTGGAAACAGCGCGTAAAGGTGAAGACAAAGCAGCGATCGACGAGAAAGTGCAAGCACTTATCGCAGCTTCTCAGAAACTGATGGAAGTGGCACAGCAGCAAGCGCAAGCCGCGCAAGCTCAAGACGCCGGTGCACAACAAACTAAGCAAGACGACGACGTTGTTGACGCTGAGTTTGAAGAAGTAAAAGACGACAAAAAATAAGACCGGAACCAACCCGCGAGGCTGATGTTGGAATAACAAATTCAACATCAGTCCCAAAGGAATAACCGATATTATTTCGCACGGGCGTGGGAGGGTTTTCTCCTTCGCCCGTAGTTGTATGATACTGGGCGAAAAAATCGATTCGTTTAGTAGAAAAGCAGGTGACAAGTAAAACATGTCAAAACGTGATTTTTATGAAGTGCTGGGCGTAAGCCGTGATGCCAGCGAGCGCGACATCAAAAAGGCGTACAAGCGTCTTGCGATGAAATATCACCCGGACAAAAACCCGGGCGACGATACCGCTGCGGATAAATTTAAAGAAGTGAAGCTGGCGTATGAAGTACTGACCGACGACCAGAAGCGTGCGGCGTACGATCAATACGGTCATGCAGCCTTTGAGCAAGGCGGTATGGGTGGCGGCGGTGGCTTCGGCGGCGGCGCAGACTTCAGCGATATCTTTGGTGACGTGTTTGGTGACATCTTCGGCGGTGGCCGTCGTGGTGGTCAGGCGCGCGCACAGCGTGGTGCAGACCTTCGCTACAACATGGAACTGACCCTTGAGGATGCAGTCCGTGGTGTGACCAAAGAGATTGAAGTACCGACTTATGTAAGCTGTGACAGCTGTAGCGGCAGCGGTGCCAAACCGGGCTCTTCACCACAAACTTGTGGAACCTGTCATGGTCAGGGCCAGGTACAAATGCGCCAGGGCTTTTTTGCTGTACAGCAAACCTGTCCAACCTGTCACGGTCGTGGCAAAATCATCAAAGACCCATGTGACAAGTGTCATGGCCAGGGCCGCGTTCAGAAAACCAAAACCCTCAGCGTTAAGATCCCGGCAGGTGTCGATACCGGTGACCGTATTCGCCTGACCGGCGAAGGGGAAGCAGGAGAGTATGGTGCGCCAGCGGGCGATCTGTACGTTCAGGTACATGTTCGCGACCACCATATCTTTACCCGTGATGGTAACAACCTTTACTGCGAAGTACCGGTGAGCTTTACCATGGCGGCATTGGGTGGTGAAGTGGAAGTCCCAACACTGGACGGCCGTGTAAGCCTGAAAGTGCCACCTGAGACCCAAACCGGCCGCATGTTCCGCATGCGTGGCAAAGGTGTACAGTCAGTCCGTGGCGGCGGCTTGGTGATTTGATCTGTAAATTGGTGGTTGAAACCCCGGTTAACCTCAGCAGCAAGCAAAAAGAATTGCTGCGTGAGTTTGAAGAAACCCTGGGTGGAACAGCCGCGAAGAAACACAAACCGAAGTCGGAAGGTTTCTTTGACGGCGTGAAGAAGTTCTTCGACGACCTGACCAGCTAATCTGCACAACGTTAAAAACCGGCGGCTTCGCCGGTTTTTTATACCTGCTGTACGGCACGCCAATGTTGCGGTAGCTTGAAAAGAGAGACTCAACATTTCTGGCCGACCATGATTGATACCCATTGCCATTTCGATTTCCCGCCTTTTGACCAAAGCCCTGAGGATTGGCTTTCCCGCAGTCATGATGCAGGCGTCCACCATCTTATTGTCCCCGCCGTTTCCCGGCAAAACTGGCAAAGGGTAGATGACCTTAGCCAGTGCTTCTCTTCGATTTACTTTGCCGCGGGATTACATCCGGTGTGGCTCTCTGAGCACCAAGACGAAGACATCGCAAAACTGGATGCATGGTTAGCGACGTCTCCCAAAGGGTGTGTGGCTATCGGCGAATGCGGTCTGGACTTTGCCATTGAAAATCCCCAACAGGAAAGACAGCTTTATTTACTGCGTGAGCAACTTGCTTTGGCGGTGAAGTACAAACTGCCCGTCATTTTGCATTGCCGCAAAGCGCATAACGAACTTTTGCAGGTGTTGAACGACTTTCCTGCTGTGTACGGTGTTTTGCATGCTTTCAGCGGTAGCGAGCAAATGGGTGAGAATTACATCAAGCGCGGCTTCATGCTCGGAATAGGAGGCACGATTACTTATCCACGCGCCAATAAAACACGCAATGCGGTGTCGGCGTTGCCGCTGACTGCTATGGTGCTGGAGACCGATGCGCCGGACATGCCGGTCAGTGGATTTCAGGGACAACCCAATTCACCGGAGAAATTACCGCTGATTGCAAAGGCACTGTCCGAGTTAAAAGGTGTGACTGTAGAGGAAATTATTCACAGCACATCACAAAATGCGGCGAATTGTTTTGCATTGCAGAGGCAAATTTCATCGTTTGCCTAATCGTTTGCGTAAGATCTAGGTCACAAAATTCGATCTCCGTCACCTTTTTGAGTGAATTGCAGCGAAATTTACACTTAAAGCGTGACTCATGCATTCCTTTGCCATGCGTCACATGCGTATAATCGCGACCGGACTAAAACTCCAATTTGTCGAGACGCCAAGACTTTTTTAGGAACCCCTTTTATGAGCCTGATTATGAGCATTGTTGGGATAGTAGTACTGCTCGCTATCGCAGTCCTTCTGTCTGACAACCGCAAAGCGATCAACCTGCGTACCGTTGGTGGTGCATTTGCAATCCAGTTCCTGCTGGGTGGTTTTGTTCTGTTCGTTCCGTGGGGTAGAGACCTGCTGAACGGCATGTCAAATGCTGTACAAAACGTAATTAACTACGGTAAAGACGGTATCAGCTTCCTGTTTGGTAGCCTGGTTAACTTCTCTGTGGATGGCATCGGTTTTATCTTTGCTTTCCAAGTACTGCCTACCGTTGTGTTCTTCTCAGCGCTGATCAGCGTGCTGTACTACCTGGGCATCATGCAGTTTGTTATCCGCATTCTGGGTGGCGCACTGCGTAAAGTACTGGGTACTTCTCACGCGGAATCAATGTCTGCAACTGCGAACATCTTCGTAGGTCAGACTGAAGCGCCGCTGGTAGTACGTCCTTTCGTACCTAAAATGACCCAGTCAGAACTGTTCGCAGTAATGTGTGGTGGTTTGGCGTCTGTTGCCGGTGGTGTACTGGCAGGTTACGCAGCAATGGGCGTTCCACTGGAATACCTGATTGCAGCATCATTCATGGCGGCACCGGGTGGTCTGCTGTTCGCGAAAATCATCAAGCCTGAAACTCAAGAACCAATCGAGCAAATCGGTGCGGATGACGAGCAAGAAGACAAACCTGCGAACGTTATCGACGCAGCGGCTGGCGGTGCATCTTCTGGTATGCAACTGGCGCTGAACATCGGTGCAATGCTGCTGGCGTTCATCGGTCTGATTGCAATGATCAACGGCATCCTGGGCGGTATCGGTGCATGGTTCGGTATGGACCATCTGACACTGCAATGGATTCTGGGTCAGATTTTCCGTCCACTGGCATTCCTGATCGGTGTTCCATGGGCAGAAGCAGAGCTGGCTGGTTCTTTCATCGGTCAGAAACTGGTTGTGAACGAATTCGTTGCTTACCTGAACTTCGTACCTTACGTGGGTGCTGATCCACAACTGGTTGCGGCAACTGGCGCAGCAATGAGTGCGAAAACGGTAGCAATCATTTCTTTCGCACTGTGTGGCTTTGCTAACCTGTCTTCTATCGCAATCCTGCTGGGTGGTCTGGGTAGCATCGCACCGACCCGCCGTCACGACATCGCACGTTTCGGTATCAAAGCAGTGTGTGCAGGTACTCTGTCTAACCTGATGAGTGCAACCATCGCTGGTTTCTTCCTGACGCTGTCAACCATGTAATCTGGTCTGACACTCAGTTAAAAAACCGCCTCAACCGAGGCGGTTTTTTGTGCCCCTTCCCCGGTACCGGGTTTCCCCATGAATAAGACACTGGCTGGCTTTCCTGCTTCGTATAGTGAGCTAGGATATCTGTCACCAACAGCAACAAAGTGTTTATCAACAGAAACAGGTAACACCTAGTGCTGACACGGGAAGATTGGTAAAATTGGTGAACGCTGTCAAAGTTTCAATGGTGGGTTTTCACTAATTTCACTATTGTTTCACGACAGCGGAAGTGAAACGACATCCTGCACCGGTTACCCCGATACAAGGTGCGTGTGGGATTACACTCTGATTAGAGTGTGCGGCAACAAGGATGGTTGATTGGTTCTGAACGTTCAGCACCAAACTTCAAGGAGCCAAGTCCGCTCATCAGATGACAACGCCAAACCTGGCATTGTGATTTGTTACTTGGTTTTGAAATATTAAGACTGGAGAAAGTCATGAGCGATCTAAAAGCAGCAGCTCTTCGTGCCCTGAAATTGATGGATTTGACCACCCTGAACGATGACGACACCGATGCGAAAGTGATCGCGCTGTGTAAGAGTGCGAAAACGCCTGCTGGCAACACTGCTGCTATCTGCATCTACCCACGCTTCATCCCTGTGGCGAAGAAACAACTGCGCGAGCAGGGTACACCTGAAATCAAAATCGCAACCGTGACTAACTTCCCGCACGGTAACGATGACATCGAAATCGCCGTTGCTGAAACCAAAGCAGCTGTGGCTTACGGTGCAGATGAAGTTGACGTGGTTTTCCCATACCGCACCCTGATTGCTGGCGACGAGCAAACCGGTTTTGAACTGGTTAAACAATGTAAAGCTGCGTGTGGCGATGTGACTCTGAAAGTGATCATCGAAACCGGTGAGCTGAAAGAAGCAGCGCTGATCAAACGCGCTTCTGAAATCTCTATCGAAGCAGGTGCTGATTTCATCAAGACCTCTACCGGTAAAGTGCCAGTGAACGCGACCCCAGAATCAGCAGAAATCATGCTGACTGTTATCAAAGACATGGGCGTTGCAGAGAAAGTGGGCTTCAAGCCTGCAGGTGGTGTACGTACTGCTGAAGATGCAGCTGAGTATCTGGCAATGGCTGACCGCATTCTGGGCGGCGAGTGGGCAGACAACGCGCACTACCGTTTCGGTGCATCAAGCCTGCTGGCTAACCTGCTTCACACTCTGGGTGAAGGTGACAAAGCGGCGGAAGGTGGCTACTAAGCACTTCCGGATGGGGAGTGCTTGCACTCCCCCTGTTTTATACCAACCTTGAATGTGAGGTCGACCATGTACCTTCCCCAGGAAATCATCAGAAAGAAACGCGACAACGTCGCACTGAGTGCTGATGAAATTAATTTCTTTATCCAGGGCATTGCCAAAGAGACTGTTTCTGAAGGACAGATCGCGGCTTTTGCCATGGCGGTGTACTTCAATGACATGACCATGGACGAACGTGTGGCACTGACCTGTGCAATGCGTGATTCCGGCATGGTGATTGACTGGTCACACATGAATTTTGATGGCCCTATCGTCGATAAACACAGTACCGGCGGTGTGGGCGACGTGACTTCCCTGATGCTTGGCCCTATGGTGGCGGCATGCGGCGGTTACGTCCCAATGATTTCAGGCCGCGGCCTGGGTCATACCGGCGGTACGCTGGACAAACTGGAAGCGATTCCGGGCTACAACATCACGCCGACCAATGAGATTTTCGGCAAGGTGACCAAAGAAGCGGGTGTGGCGATTATCGGCCAAACCGGCGATCTGGCACCGGCGGATAAGCGTGTTTACGCGACCCGTGATGTGACCGCAACCGTGGACAACATCTCACTCATCACCGCATCGATCCTGTCGAAGAAATTGGCAGCCGGTCTGGAATCGCTGGTGATGGACGTGAAAGTAGGCTCTGGCGCTTTCATGCCGACCTACGAGAAATCTGAAGAGCTGGCGAAATCTATCGTGGCTGTTGCCAATGGCGCAGGCACCCGCACCAGCTCTTTGCTGACCGACATGAACCAGGTACTGGCTTCAAGCGCAGGTAACGCGCTGGAAGTGAAAGAAGCGGTTCAGTTCTTGACCGGTGAATACCGCAACCCACGCCTGTACGCCGTTACCATGGCATTGTGCGCGGAAATGCTCACCATCAGCGGTTTGGCAAAAGACAAAGACGAAGCGATGAACAAACTGCAAACCGTGCTGGATAACGGCAAGGCGGCAGAGTGCTTCGGCAAGATGGTAGCTGGCCTAGGTGGCCCGCTTGATTTTGTAGAGAATTACAGCAAGTACCTGGCAACAGCAAACGTAGTGAAACCTGTGTTTGCGGGCACCTCAGGCTTTGTTTCTGCCATGGACACCCGTGCTATTGGCATGGCGGTGGTAGGACTGGGTGGCGGCCGCGTGTTGCGAGCGATACCATTGATTATTCTGTGGGCTTCAGCGATGTTATCCGTCTGGGTATGCAGGCTGACAGCACCACGCCACTGGCAGTGATTCACGCAAGGATGAAGCGGCTTGGCAACAGGCTGCAGAGCAGCTTCAGGCGGCAATGCAAATTGCTGATACCGCACCTGCGGCTACACCTGAAGTGTACTGTCAGATCGGCCACAAGACGTCTAAAGGAGGCGATCATGAAACGCGCGATTATTTTGGTACTGGATTCATTCGGTATCGGTGCATCAGCAGATGCTGAGAAGTTCGGTGATGTGGGTGCAAACACCCTGGGTTCTATTGCGAAAGCGTGTGCGGCGGGCAACGCCAACAACGCAGACCGCTCTGGCCCACTGTCGCTGCCTAACCTGAACAAACTGGGTCTGGGTAAAGCGTGTGAAGAAGCGTCTGGCTACTTCCCGGAAGGTCTGGATGCCAACGCTGAGATCATCGGTGCTTACGGCCATGCGCAAGAGCTGTCGTCGGGTAAAGATACCCCGTCAGGTCACTGGGAAATTGCCGGTGTACCGGTTCTGTTTGACTGGGGCTACTTCACTGATAAAGAGAACAGCTTCCCGAAAGAGCTGACCGACCGCATCCTGGCACGTGCTGGCCTGCCTGATTACCTGGGTAACTGCCACGCATCAGGCACCCAAATCCTTGACGACCTGGGTGAAGAGCACATGAAAACCGGCCTGCCGATTTTCTACACCTCAGCAGACTCTGTGTTCCAAATCGCGTGTCATGAAGAAACCTTCGGTCTGGATCGCCTGTTAGAGCTTTGCCAGATCGCCCGTGAAGAGCTGGAAGACTACAACATTGGCCGTGTTATCGCGCGTCCGTTCATTGGCCCGGGTAAAGGCCAGTTCGAGCGTACCGGTAACCGCCGTGACCTGTCTGTTGAGCCGCCTTCAGCCACTGTGCTGCAAAAGCTGGTTGACGAAAAGCAGGGCGAAGTGGTGTCTATCGGTAAGATTGCTGATATCTACGCTAACTGCGGTATCACCCAGAAAGTAAAAGCAACCGGTCTGGAAGCGCTGTTTGACGCGACCAAAGACCAGATTGCCAAAGCGGGCGACAACAGCATTGTGTTCACCAACTTCGTGGACTTTGACTCCCACTATGGCCACCGTCGTAACGTGGCAGGTTATGCTGCGGCGCTGGAATATTTTGACGGCCGCCTGCCTGAGATCATGGCAATGCTGCAGGACGATGACATCCTAATCCTGACTGCAGACCACGCTGTGACCCAACCTGGGAAGGTACGGATCACACCCGCGAATACATTCCTGTACTGGTGTATGGCAAAAAAGTACCGGCTGGCTCTCTGGGGCGCCGTGAAACCTTCGCCGATATCGGTCAGACACTGTCAGCGTACTTTGGTACTTCAGACATGGAATACGGGAAAAACTTCCTGTAATTCCAAACCCTATTCCGCCACAGCGCGCGCTGTGGCCAGAGAAACCTCGGTTAAACGCCGAAATTTGATCAAAAGGAAAGAGAAAATGGCAACTCCACATATCAATGCCGAAATGGGTGATTTTGCAGATGTAGTTCTGATGCCGGGCGACCCGCTGCGCGCAAAATACATTGCAGAAACCTTCCTGGAAGACGTTAAGCAAGTTTGTGATGTTCGCAACATGTTCGGTTACACCGGTACTTACAAAGGTCGCAAGATCTCTGTAATGGGCCACGGTATGGGTATCCCTTCATGCTCTATCTACACCACTGAGCTGATCAAAGACTTCGGCGTGAAGAAAATCATCCGTGTAGGTAGCTGTGGTGCAGTACGTGAAGACGTGAAACTGCGTGAAGTTATCATTGGTGTTGGCGCGTCTACTGATGCGAAAATCAACCGTACCCGCTTCAACGGTCACGACTTTGCTGCGATTGCAGACTTCGACATGACCCGTAACGCAGTCGATGCAGCGAAAGCAAAAGGCATCAACGTACGCGTAGGTAACATCTTCTCTGCAGACCTGTTCTACTCGCCAGAGCCTGCATTCTTCGACACTATGGCGAAGTACGGCATCCTGGGTGTGGAAATGGAAGCGGCAGGCATCTACGGTGTTGCAGCAGAGTTCGGCGCGAAAGCACTGACTATTTGTACCGTATCTGACCACATCAAGACCGGTGAGCAAACCACCTCAGAAGAGCGTCAAACCACGTTCAACGAGATGATTGAAATCGCTCTGGAATCTGTACTGCTGGGCGACGCTGAAGAAGCGTAAGTTCTGCTGACAGACAAAGACGAAAAAGGATGGCTTCGGCCATCCTTTTTGCTATCTGGGATATTCTCTTCCAGTACCCAGTACCCAGTACCCAGTACCCAGTACCGCTCTCGCTCTACTAGTCGTTACTCTTCAATAAAAACGTTGAACGCAGCAAATCTTTGCGGTTAGCGAACGTGAAGATCAGCAGGGCGCCGGTCATAATTGCCACCAGGATCATCGCGCGCACCAGATTGATGCTTTGCTCAAGGCGGTTTGATGCATCTTTGATCACCTCGCCATGCTCAAGCGTAATGCGCACAAAGCCCACCATGTTGTCACTACCGACAATTGGCTCCACCAGTTGCTGGCGGCCAATACTGGCGACAGACAGCGGGGTATTCAGCAGTGAGCTGTTCCAACGGCATAGCACCGAGCGAGCTAGCCATCAGGTTTCCTTTGATGTCGTAGATGGCGGCATCAAGGATCAGTGGTTCGTCCTGCAGGTGAGCGACCAGCTGCTGGACCGACTCAATATCATCGTTGGCAACTGCCGGGTAGGCCGTTGCCGCAGCCTGGCGCAGGATCACCCGCGACAATGACTCCGTCTGGTCGAACAGCATTTTGTAGTTTCTGTTGTTCAACTGGTTACTGTACATAAACAGCATCATGACGGTTGAAAAACACGCCACCAGAATGATGAACTGCCAAAGCCTCTTCAGGCGTTTTTTATTGATTTTCAGCATAGGCTTTCCAGGCTCTAGGCGGGAGTGAATACTTTCCCGCGTCAAATCAGCGCCCGCTCAGTTTGCTGTTGTGGCTGGAAAATTGCAAGCAACCTGCCAGTGTATTGCGCAACTGTGACGGCTGTGATCTGTCGCACTCTTTGATATAGTAGCCTCAGTTTATAAAAAGGAATTTATGCAATGGATGCACATTCGGTTTATCCCATCAAAAAGCACGTTAAGTTGCTGAATCGCTTTCCAACCTTGCGCGGTTTCCGCCCCTCCGATTGCCGTCAGGCGGCTGGATTTTATTTGGCCCTTTTCTCAGTCCTGCCTGCCTTGATGATTTCTCCTTTCTGCTCGGCGAGCCGGTTGCACCCTTAGCGGGCTGGACCGTTGGCCCGTATGAAGTGTTGTTGATGCGTGGTGAGCTGTCGCCGGAGATCGTGGCTCTGGCGGATGCCATGTCACTGGATTGCGCACCACTGGACAATATTCCCAACCTCTATGAGCCGGGTCTGGCGCTGTTTGATATGGACTCCACGGCGATTCAGATTGAGTGTATCGATGAGATTGCCAAACTGGCGGGCGTGGGCGAGCAGGTGGCAGAGGTGACTGAGCGCGCCATGCGCGGAGAGCTGGATTTCGAGCAAAGCCTGCGCCAACGGGTGGCAACACTGAAAGGCACGGACATCTCTGTGCTTGAGCAGGTGCGTGACAATATCCCTTACATGCCGGGCATGAAGCGCCTGACCACCAGCCTGCAGGCACGCGGCTGGAAAGTCGCCATTGCATCCGGCGGTTTTACCTGGTTTTCCGACAAGCTGAAAAACGACTTGTCCCTGGCGTATGCGGAATCCAATCAGTTGGTGATTGAAAACGGCAAACTGACCGGTGAAGTCGCGGGCAATGTTGTGGATGCACAGCGTAAGGCTGATATCCTGCGCGATCTGGCAGCAGGTTATGAGCTTACCCCTGCTAACACTTTGGCAGTAGGGGATGGCGCGAATGATCTCACTATGATGGCTGCGGCAGGCTGGGGATTGCTTACCATGCCAAACCAAAAGTGCAGCAGGCAGCGCAGGTGGCGATCCGTCATGCTGATCTGGGTGGTGTACTTTGTGTACTCTCTGCCTCTTTACTGCCCCAGCGTCTGAGCTGGTAAAAGCACTGGCATAAAAAACGGGGCTGACGGCCCCGTTTCTGTTTTCAGGAAAGCATTATCCCATTTCAAGCCGGCGCAGGACTTCCTCGGTGATATCCGTCATTTCGCCAAACGCACACAGGTCGGCAAATTCCATCTCAAGTTGCCTTGCCCGCTGTGAAGAGAGGTGCATCAGAGACTCCAGCTTTTTCGGTGACAGCCACTTCTCACCGTCTTCCAATGGTTGCACCCAGTTACGCACAGCAAAAAATTTACCCCGCTCCCTGGCCTGTGCAATGAAGAGTTTTCGTTCTTCCGGCGTGTCAAAGCTTTCCAGCGGCCTCGCATTGATATCGACAATATTGCCTTCGGTCGTGCAGGTGGCTGCGAGATAAAACTCCTGTTTCACCTGGGTAAGGCGGTTGCGCTGGCGGGTGACGCCATTGATGTATCTCGACAAGTGCTCCCCAAGCACCGGAGCCAGCGACATCATGCCGGATGCCGCACTCTTATGTAGCAGGCGGCTCAGCTCATCACTTGGGTAGTTGGTGCCTATGGCTGAAACCTGCAAGGTCTCACCACGGCGCACAATGAAATAAGGTGTAGCAGCGAGCCTTGTCAGCAACATTTGGTGCATGGCCCGGAGCAGCGGCGGTGGTGGCAGCCTTTCGCTGTCGACCATCAGCCTGTGCTGGTTGTGCTCAATCAGGCGCTGAAGATAGTGACTACGCTGCTGGCTGTTGCGGTTTTTGAGCAGGGCCAGCTTTACATTGGTTCTGTCTTCACTGATCTGCACGACCTTGTAAGGCACATTGCCCAATGGTGCGTTAGGATCGACCCGCTTTAAGTCATCAAACGTCACTGACACCTGTTCCAGCTTGCTGCCGGTGAATGGCTTGTTCAGCTCAAGGTTCAGGCCGTGTGAAGAAAAGTCAATGGTTTTCCCCTGCAGCTCACCGCTTTGGTGGTGAACCAAGGTGGTACGGGTGCGGTGTTGATAGCGGGGTTCTTTACGCTGTGGCAGCAGGGCAGAGGAAACCGCTTCAACCTTCACAATCGGGTCGCGGGTATGGACAAAACGGTTCAGGGTTTTGGTCGGTGTCTTGGGCTTTATAGCCAGCCGGAAATCCGGGGTTGCGGTTTCCAGCGTGAGATCCTGCACGGTAGCAATGTGCGTTAGTTCATCAATCTGCTGGATATAGCTGGGGCGGCTTCCTGCAGGCGGCGGTTATCTTCGTCATTGATACGCGCCATGGTGACGCGCAATACCCGCCACGAGGCGCGGCTTGAACCCACGTGCCAAAAAAGGTGGCGTAAGTCCTGATCCAGCTCGGTGGCGCAGGCAGAGAAGAAGAAGGTTTTGTCGCCATGCTGGTGGCTGAAACAGTAGATAAGAGTTTCGCTGCTGGAAAGGCCATCCATCGCCAAATGTTGCAACCGTTTTGGGCTGAAAAGCTTATCGATCACCGGCAGGTTGCGCTCGTCATGCCAGTAGTCCCAGATGGCGCGGTTTTGCTCCGTCAGCAGGCTGTAACGCAAATCCCCTTCACAAAAAAACAGCGGCAGGGAAGGGGTTTGCTCCAAGAATACCTGCTCATAGGCACGGGTGCGGTAAGAGAGGAATTTGTCCTCATTTTCCCGTCGGATATCCTGAGCGCCTTTCTGCGTTTTTTGTTCAATCACCTCGCCAATCGCATCCGTGCTCGACATCAAACGCAGGCGAAGGCGCTGGAAAGTATCCCCGGAAGCATTCAGTTCCTTGCCGACAATGCAGTACTCCAGCCCGCTGAACAACTCCGGCAGGTGACATTCATCGCCAAGTTGCGGGAAGTAAACAACCAGTGACGCGCCCACTTCATAGTGGAACGAGGCAGGAAGCTTCACCTGCATGCCGGAGTGGGAGATATCGACGGTCGAGCCATTGACTTCCGTGCCATCAGAAAGAAATGCCTGGATACGGCTGGAGATCTGAATGCGGTTTTCGCTGCGCGACAGGTAGTGACCGAAGCGTAGAGGAACGGCGTCCAGCGTATCGAGGGATTCTGTCGCCTTCACTTCACCACCCTCGCGTTGCAGCACCCGGTAGCTGTTGGGAGTGTGGTGCAGCTCTTCAAACAGACCAAGGGTCATCTGGCCCTGATAGATATCGATCCGGCGGTGATAGAGATTAATGGCAACATCATCCATCCAGTGGTTGGCACCGTGGAGAAAATAGGGGCGGCAGTTACCGGCGACCTTGCCGCGTAAATCCACCGGTTTGCCACAGGGTGACATCAGACGGCGGATTTCTATCTTAATAAGCAGACGCTGGGGGTTGGTTTCATTGGGTGTCAGCTTGTTAAGCAGCTCGTCAAAGCCGTCTTTTTCGTGCAGTGGCAGTAGCTGATCATACAGCGCCTTGTCGTGGTCCTTCATCTCGGTAAAGTCTGGTAGAATCTTGAAATATTTAACGGCAGAGAAAGCCGGAAGTTTACCTCCTTTTTACACTTAAGTTCCGAAAAGGTGAGTAAAAATGTATGACATCGCACTTCAGGAGAAACCATGGCGAAAACAAAGCGTGCCTACGTCTGTAATGACTGCGGAGCTGATTATCCGCGCTGGCAGGGGCAATGCTCGGCCTGTGGGGCGTGGAACACCATTACCGAAGTGAGATTGGCGGCATCACCTACCGTTGCGCGCACCGAAAAATATGCCGGTTATGCCGGTGCTACCGAAGCCAAGGTGCAAACCCTGGCGGCGATTGATTTGCAGGAAGTGCCACGCTTTACCAGTGGTTTCAAAGAGCTGGACCGCGTGCTGGGCGGCGGGATTGTACCCGGCGCGGCGATATTGATTGGCGGTAACCCGGGTGCCGGTAAAAGTACCCTGCTACTGCAAACCATGTGCTGGCTGGCAAGCCAGATGCCGACCTGTATGTGACGGGGGAGGAATCATTGCAACAGGTTGCCATGCGCGCTGAGCGTCTTGGGCTGCCGAAAGACAAGCTGAAAATGCTGTCGGAAACCAATGTGGAAACCATCTGCTCAATTGCCCGTACCGAACAACCGAAAATCATGGTGATCGACTCGATTCAGGTGATGCACTGCGCCGATGTGGTCTCTGCACCGGGCAGTGTGGCGCAGGTGCGTGAATCCGCCGCGGCGCTGACCCGTTATGCCAAGCAGCACAATGTGGCGATATTTATGGTCGGCCACGTCACCAAAGACGGTACGCTGGCAGGCCCGAAAGTGTTGGAGCACTGTATCGACTGTTCAGTCCTGCTTGATGGCTCCAGTGACAGCCGTTTCCGTACTCTGCGCAGCCACAAGAACCGCTTTGGTGCGGTGAACGAACTGGGCGTATTTGCCATGACCGGGCAGGGGCTGCGTGAAGTGAGTAACCCTTCGGCGATTTTCCTTTCCCGCGGTGAAGAAGCCACATCAGGAAGTTCCGTGATGGTGCTTTGGGAAGGGACTCGACCATTGCTGGTGGAATTGCAGGCGCTGGTGATTATAGCCAGCTTGCAAATCCTCGCCGCGTGGCAGTGGGTCTCGAACAAAATCGTTTGGCGCTGTTGCTGGCGGTGTTGCATAAACACGGTGGCTTGCAGATGTCCGATCAGGACGTGTTCGTCAACGTGGTTGGCGGTGTGAAGGTGACGGAAACCAGTGCTGACCTTGCGTTACTGCTGGCGTTGATTTCCAGCTTCCGCGACCGCCCGTTGCCAAAGGATTTGGTCGTGTTCGGTGAGGTGGGTCTGGCCGGTGAAATCCGCCCAGTACCGAGCGGACAGGAGCGCCTGATGGAAGCGGCCAAACACGGCTTTACCCGTGCGGTGGTGCCAATGGCCAACGCGCCGAAAAAAGAGATCCCTGGCATGAAAGTGTATGGCGTAAGCAAATTGTCTGATGCCCTGTCGGTGCTGGATGAGTTTGACTAAACCTTTATTCCGGATAGGAAAAAGTCTAGAAAGGAAAAAGGCGCCGCGGGCGCCTTTTTTCATGCTATTGATTTTTTTCAGAGTATTTTTTGAGTGGCTTATTGGTTGATGCGTCTTTTTCGCTGGCTTTAGCGTCCACCACTGCGGTTGCTTTTGCCGTTACATGACCAGGCTGGGATACCACTTCAGAGGCCAGTTGTACCTGGGTTGCCACCATGCCTTCGACAATTTTCACCAGACTTGCCCATTTCACTTTGTCTTCCTCTTTGAACAGGGATTCAAAGTTATCTGGTGTCCAGGCGATAAAGCGCTTCGGATTCAACGCACGGCCAAGGAAGCGCACTTCATAGTGCAGGTGTGGCCCCGTTGATAGCCCCGTGTTGCCAGACCAGCCAATCAGATCGCCTTTTTTAACGAACTGGCCGGTATTGACGTTAAACTTGTCGAGGTGCGCATACAGCGTCATAAAGCCAAAGGCATGGTCAATCTTGAGTAGATTGCCATAGCCCTTTTTCTTACTTGGGCGCTTGTATTCCACCACACCGTCCGCCGGGGCATAGACGGGCGTACCGATGTCTGCGGTCAAATCCAGTCCAAGGTGAAACTTCTTGTTGCCGGTAACCGGATGGGTGCGTGAGCCGTAACCTGATGAGCGGCGATAGCTTTCAATCGGCTTACCGCTTGGGATCAGCTGCAGCATGGTCGCTCGCACCGCAGAGTTAATCGCGGCAACATCAAGGCGCTCCGCCAGTGCACTGCATTCTCAGCATCTTTCTCCAGTCCCAGCACTTCCTCCACGGTCGAAACGCGCTGGGTCAGGTAGTTCAGTTGGCTGTCTTTATCTTCAATGATCTGGGCGTACTCTTCTTCCTTGTTGGAAATGAGCTGCTCAAGCTGTTGGCGCTTTTGTTTCAGATCTTCCAGTTGCCCGACCAATGCAGAGCTTTTTTCTGTCATCGATTTCAGCGTGTCTTCCGCTGCTGTAGAGCGGTGGTTGAGGTAATAGATGGTCGCGATGCTGGCAAAAATACCAATGATCAGGGTCGCCAGCAGGGAAAGAAGGATTTTCTTCAGCGACGGAGAGAGCACAAAATGGCGAGATCCATTCGCATGGGAAACGGCTATACGTATGTTTTGTGGCATGTTTCTACTACTTCGTAACTATGCACGCTCTCGGAATACGGCGTGCCGACAACTTTACGTTTGGGCAAACTGCCGCGATTATACGATATCTTTCAAATCTGTCAGTTGTGCAAGTTCGCGATGGAGTAGATCGTCGTTACCCACGTTCAGCTCCACCAGGCGTTTCAAGTGGCTGGCGCTGTCGATATCAATATGGTCGAGTTGGAAGCGCAGGTACTCACCGCATTCTTGAATCAGCTTGAGCTCCATCGCCAGTTCAATGTCTGAATCATGCAGGCGGAATGAAATGTCGTAGTCCTTGTCGTTTCCCTCAACCCAGTCAAGTGGGGTTGCGAGCAGCGCGCCTTTCAAGGAAAGGTCGAGCACTTTGGACTGCCACTTTTGCTCTCCTTGCTGGATCGTGGCGGGGGTGCGGTACACCACGCGCGAAAATTTGCGACGTTCTGGCATGTGACAATTCCTTTGATTTATTTACAACCAGTGTAGGAGAGTCGACGCTATATCTCTACTTTGGTGTTCCGTCTCCGTGATGTTCTGCGCGTCTTATTTATGATTTTAACAATACATTATGCGGTACCCGATGACGCGCCATAAAAAAAGGGCCACCGAAGTGACCCTGATTCTTATCAGCGGTGATTACTTGGTCACGCGCTTGTATTTGATGCGGTGTGGTTGTGCCGCCGCAGCGCCCAGCGTTTGCTTCAGCCAATCGCTGTATTCGGCGTAGTTACCTTCGAAGAAGTTCACTTTACCTTCATCGCGGTAGTCCAGAATGTGGGTCGCGATACGGTCAAGGAACCAGCGGTCGTGCGAGATAACCATGGCACAGCCAGGGAACTCAAGCAGCGCTTCTTCCAGTGCACGCAGGTTTCTACGTCCAGGTCGTTGGTTGGTTCATCGAGAAGCAGTACGTTACCGCCAGCTTCAATAGTTTTGCCAGGTGAACACGGTTGCGCTCACCGCCCGACAGTTCGCCGATGCGTTTTTGCTGATCGCTGCCTTTAAAGTTAAAGCGCGAGCAGTATGCACGTGCAGGGATCTCGAAGTTGTTGATGCGGATGATTTCTGCACCTTCAGAGATTTCCTGATAAACCGTGTTGTTGTCATTCATGCTGTCACGGAACTGATCAACCGATGCCAGTTGTACGGTTTCACCCATTTCGATGGTGCCGCTGTCTGGCTGCTCTGCGCCGCTCAGCATCTTGAACAGGGTAGATTTACCCGCACCGTTGGCACCGATGATACCCACGATCGCACCTTTTGGTACGCTGAACGACAAATCGTCAATCAGCACGCGGTCACCGAACGATTTGGTCAGGTTATTCACTTCAATAACCTTGTCACCCAGGCGTGGACCAGGTGGGATGAACAGCTCGTTGGTTTCGTTACGGCGTTGGTAATCAGTGGTGTTCAGCTCTTCAAAGCGCGCCATACGTGCTTTAGATTTCGCCTGACGACCCTTAGGATTCTGGCGAACCCACTCCAGCTCTTTCTCGATGGTTTTCTGGCGGGCTTTCTCAGAAGACGCTTCTTGTTGCAGACGCGCGTCTTTTTGCTCCAGCCAAGAGGTGTAGTTACCTTCCCATGGAATACCTTCACCACGGTCAAGTTCCAGGATCCAGCCAGCCGCGTTATCCAGGAAGTAACGGTCGTGCGTGATAGCCACAACAGTGCCGCTGTAATCCACCAGGAAGCGTTCCAGCCAGCCCACAGACTCTGCATCCAAGTGGTTGTTGGTTCGTCGAGCAGCAGCATGTCAGGACGCTCAAGCAGCAGACGACAAATCGCTACGCGGCGGCGCTCACCACCTGACAGGTGCTTAATTTTCGCATCCCACTCTGGCAGACGCAGTGCATCGGCTGCACGCTCAAGGGCGTTGTCCAGGTTGTGACCGTCTTTCGCCTGGATCAGTGCTTCCAGTTCGCCTTGCTCTTTTGCCAGTGCGTCGAAGTCTGCATCAGGTTCAGCGTAAGCGGCGTAAACTGCGTCCAGACGGGACAGGGCATCAACCACGTCAGCCACGGCTTCTTCTACCGTTTCACGTACGGTTTTTTCTTCATCAAGCTTAGGCTCCTGAGGCAGGTAACCGACTTTGATGCCCGGTTGTGCGCGTGCTTCACCTTCGATATCGGTGTCGATACCCGCCATGATGCGAAGAAGGGTTGATTTACCTGCGCCGTTCAGACCCAATACGCCGATTTTGGCGCCAGGGAAAAAGCACAGAGAGATGTCTTTCAGGATCTGACGCTTCGGTGGCACGATTTTGCCAACGCGCGACATGGTATAAACGTACTCAGCCATTTCTGCTCGCGTTCTCTTGTCACATAAAAGGATTATTCTAACCGCTAAACCTCATCATTGTAACAGTCAGGTGTTGCAGGGAACCATTTGCCCCTTCTAATTATCAAAACAATCTGAGACAACCGAAATGAGCCTCGCTTCCCAATCTGAATTTTGGATAAGTGAGTGAACGCACACGGTTATTTTTCGTAACCTTTTTTCCCCGGCAATGTCCGGCGCGATTTGATATACAGAATGACCGACACAATGAAAGCCTGCCGGGATAGACGATTAGGTATAAGCTTAAGGTCTGGCTTGCTCGCAAAAAGCATGAGACGCGCTGTCGATGAAATACTCAATAAATACAAAAGTGTACATTAAGTCAGTGGATAGAATTCGTAAGGCAGCGCCGATAGGGCTGGTGCTGTTGATAGCCGGTATTGCGCCGGCACAAGCCCTGAGCCTCGATGAGCAGCGTACGCGCTACGAAAAAGCCATCGCGGCCATTGAACGAAACGATCTGGCGACCTTCAGTTCTTTGAAGGCGCAAATCAAGGATTACCCGCTTTATCCGTATCTGGAATATCGTGACTTTACCCGCGATCTCAATCAGGCCAGTCCAAAACAGGTAGAGAATTTCCTTGCCCGATACGATGCGCTGCCCTTTACCGACACCGTCCGTGCCCGCTATATGAATGTGCTTGCCAGCCAGAAGGACTGGAAAGCGCTGCTTAAGTTCCAGCCGAGCGTGCCGCGTGGGGAAAGCTATCAGTGTAATTACTACTATGCCCACAGTCAGGCCGGAGACAAGGCGCTGGCGCTTTCCGGTGCAAAATCCCTTTACCTGTCCGGGTCATCAGTCGACAGGGCATGTGACAAGCTGTTTGATTACCTCGACGATAAAGGCAAGCTGACCGACAAACTGGTGCTGGATCGCATGTTGCTGGCGTTTGAAAACCGCAATGGCAACTTGGTGCGTTACCTTGATAAGCAGCTTAGCGGCACCACCGCAAAAGCACAGGCAGATGACGTGCTGGCGCTGTATAAAAAACCGCAAGGTGTGGCGGATTTTTCCAAAAAAAGCAAAGTGACGCCGTTCAACCAACGCCTGACACAAATGGCGTTTGAGCGTCTGGCCCGCAGTGATGCTGAAGAGGCCGTTGCCCAGTTCAAACGCACGGTAGAAGGCCAGCACTACAGCAAAAGTGAACGTCAGAAATGGCGGATTACCTCGCTAGCCGACTGATGTCTACTGATGATGACAAGCTGGCGGCTTGGCGGGATAAATGGCTCAAGACCACCGCAAACCAATCGCTGCTGGAGCGCCGTTTCCGGGTCAGCCTGACCCAAGCGGATTGGCCTGCACTGGCCGGCTGGCTGAGCCGTATGTCAGCCAGCGAACGCAAAACCCTGAAGTGGCGTTACTGGGAAGCGCGTATTGCACTGGAAACCGGTGATACCGCCCGCGCCAACAAACTGTTTGAAGCCATGGTGGGGGAGCGCAACTTCTACAGCGTGGCGGCAGCCACTCACCTTAATAAACCGATTGCCTTCGACTATTCGACCTCTGCACTGGATGTTAAAGCGCTGGCACCTTACAAAACCTCACTGAGGCGCATCAGCGAACTGCTTGAACTCGATAAGCTCACGGCAGCCAAGCGCGAGTGGTACCACCTGCTAGAGCGTGTAAACAGCCAGGAGAAAGCCATGCTGCAGCGTATGCGGCCGAGAGTAACTGGCACCATCTGGCGGTACAGGCGACCATTTCCGGCAAGCTTTGGGATCATCTGGAATACCGCTTCCCGGTGGCACACCGCTGGTGGTTTGAGTTTTTCAGCAAAGAGCGCGAATTGCCGCTGACAACCCTGCTTGCCCTGTCACGTCAGGAAAGCGCGTTTTACACCCATGCGGTGTCACCCGTGGGGGCGCGTGGCTTAATGCAGCTGATGCCTGCGACAGCAAAAGAAACATCGAAAAAGCTCGGTTTCCGCTATCTGGGCGCCAGTACTGAGCGATCCGGGGATCAATATTCGCCTTGGAAGCGGCTATCTGAAAATGCTGCTCGACCAATTTGATGACAACCGTATTCTGGCGTTTGCTGCTACAACGCCGGGCCTCACCGGGCAACACGCTGGCTGGAAAAAACCGATGGCAAACTCGATGCGATTGCTTTCATTGAAGCCATCCCGTTTAACGAAACTCGCCGCTACGTGCAAAACGTGCTGATGTACGATGTTTACTACCGTAAGCTTCTGGGCCAGCCTTTGCAGTTTTTGTCTGAAAATGAAGCGAATCGCCGCTATTGAGGTATGAATTGCTAAGACTCCTTAGGAGTTAGCGTATAATGGCACGGTTAATCAGAACCGTATCCCTGAGGTGACTATGAATGCAACGCCGGAATATTCTGACTGGCAGGATGTATTGGATTTGATCCACCGTGCCATTGAGAGTGGGCAGGAAGCCGAATTGCTGAAGATGTTGCTGACGCAGGATGAGCGCACCGCGTTAATTGCGCGCGTGAACATCATCAATGAGCTGCTCAAGGGCGAGATGAGCCAGCGTCAGCTCAGCCAGTTGCTCGGTGTGGGGATCGCAACCATCACCCGTGGCTCCAACGAAGTGAAGCAACTGGATGATGAGCAGAAAAACGGGCTGCTGGCGCTTTTGGAAAAGTGAAAATGGTTCGAGAGACGGGGTTATTCTCGTCGCTAGATAACAGAATTGAGACGTGAGAAAAAGCAGATAAAGAAAAAGCGAAAAGAACTGAGCAAAGTTTGATTCTCTCTGAGAAATGACTTCATCCTGCTCGTCTCTCGTCTCTCGTCTCTCGTCTCTCGTCTCTCGTCTCTCGTCTCTCGTCTCTCGTCTCTTATTCCGTCGGAAACAGTCCCGGATTCATAAACGGGATCAGCGCTAAGATCAGCGCCTGATGGTATACCGAGCTGCGGGTGAGCAAATTGCCCGTCAGCATGCCGATTGCCCCGCCTTTCTGCTTCACATTTTGTTCGTTGAACATTTCGTCCATTACATCGCCCAGCTCTTTGCCCTGCTCCAGCATTTTCAGAGCTTGTGGCGGCAAGGGAACAGACGCCGAGCGTGATTCACCAACACGGCAAGCCGATTCCACCACCATCCAGGCGAATGTGTAGGGCGCATCCAGCCCGGCTTCCACACCCACGTAGAAATTCCCGTCTATCACCTTTTTCGCGTTGTGTACCCGGTTGCGCGCACCGGCCAGCGTTTCCTCACTGGTCATTGGCTGGTCGGCTACACCACTTGAGACAGAAATGCCTTCAAACGTCATGTCGTTATTGGGGAAAACTTCTTTGAATGCAGCTTCAACGGCTGCAATTTTGGCTGGGTTTAACGAAGTGACGATCACTTTTGTCATGGGCATTCAGTCCTGAATTAAATGTGTTTTTCTGTTTTCTTTTTCGGTTGTCGGCTGAACAGGTGGAAAGGCAGCGTGAGCAGCCCGGTCAGCCATATCACCTGCTTCTCGTCGCGGTGACTTTTTATTCCTATGGTCATGCCATCATGCCCACCCTCTGGCTGGGCGCGGTAAGTGTTAAACAGCCTGTCCCAGATCGCAAGGTTGAACCCGTAATTGCTGTCGCTCTCGTAGCGGTGAACCGAGTGGTGGACACGGTGCATATCCGGCGTAACGACCAACAGGCGCAGCCAACGGTCGAGTGAAAGGGGAATCGCGACATTGCTGTGGTTAAACAGTGCCATGCCGCTCAATATCACTTCAAACAGGATCACGGCGACGGCTGGTGCGCCGAGCAGGGCGATAGCGGCCACTTTTATCACCATGGACAACAGGATTTCGATGGGATGGAAACGGGCACCGGAGGAGACATCGAGATCGCGGTCTGCGTGGTGTACTGCGTGAAGACGCCAAAGAACTGGAATACGGTGAAACAGTTTGTGCTGGAACCAGATAATGCCATCCAAGGCGACAATACAGACAAGGATGGTCAGCCATTGTGGCGCTGCTATCTGGTTGAAAAGGCCAATGCCATTGTCACGACACCAAAGGCAAAACCGGCGGCAGCCAATGGGAAAACAGCGCGCAACAGGGCGGTGTTAAGTAGGGTCAGGGCGATATTGTTGAACCAGCGCTTGGATTTGCTCACTGTCAGCGCGCGGCGCGGATAACGCCACTCGGCGAACGCCATCACCGCAAAAATGCCGAAAAAAAGACTCAGGCGGAACAGTGATTCCTGTGATTCGATAAAGGCCAGCACACCCACTCCTTGTTCGCATGGTTTGTTATCAGCTTAACACAGGCCGACACCAAAACCCGGGATGATGCGCCCAGTGTGAATGGGCGCATACATTGACTCCTTCCAGCTGCGTTACCACTTGCGTTTGATGGTGATTTTGGCGGCGGGATTATCGAAGCGATGGCGGTAGTGCAATGCTGAGCCTGTCAGTCCGTCGTCAGCAGAAAGCACACCGATGAATGCGGATACGGTTCACATCATCGCGTTCAGGGTTATAGCCTTCCCCTTGTGCCGCGGGCCCGGGTACGGTGGCCTGGGATTCGCTGTTTCCTTCCGTGCCGACATCCCACGCCGGTACCAGCAGGGTAATACTCTGTCCCGGACGCAGGCACTGATGTTGATATCCGTTTCAGCAACGAGGGCATCATTGGTGTTGACCAGCATTGAAGCCATAGAGAGATAGCGTGTATGCGGATTGGTCACGTAAAGGGAAAACTCGTCGGATGCACCGGGTGGCAACGGTGCCTTGCCGGATACCGCCTCTTCAACATTGCGCTGCTTACCGTATTTCAGTACTGCACTGTTGTCACCCCCTTCCGCCAGCAGTTCCACGGCCTGTGAGACAGGGGAGCCAATAGTAAACAGCAAATCGGTGTCGCTGTGGGTGAGCAGTGCAACCGGAGACATGGGTTGGGCATCGGTGAGGTTTTCAACGGTAACCGTATATTCTTTTTGCAGCGGACAGCCTGCCAAGGCCAGTGCCGCTGCGCCAATCAGGGCAAAGCGATACATGGTGAGCCTCCTCAGTACACGGTGACAGTGATGATAGCGACAGGGTTGAGCCAGCGGTGCTTGGTGCTGTCGAAATCACTCAGTCCGCCGTTGGGGTCGGTGTCGCCCAGATTGCCGGGGTGGATGTGTACTTTGTCATTGGCTACGTCAGTATCTACGCCTGTGCCCCCTTGACCAAAGGTGATAAAAGGCGGGGTAGGTACACTTCCTGCCAGCTCATCATTAGCTTCTGTACCGGCGTCGTAACCGTTGGCTTCAATACGGTAGGTGCCTTTTTTCTTCGGGATTTTCCAGCTGTCGACGCCGATAAATGCGTCATTGGAGGGAAGCAGCATGGCCGTCACCGAAAGGACATCACCATGTTTTGCTGAAAGGGTTGTGGTTGCAGAATCGCCGGGATTCAGAATACCGCCTGCGGGGTTTTCGCTGATTTCTGCTCCGATGCCACTGGCCAGTGCTGAAAGTCCGGAAATATCGCCGCCTTCTGCCATGGCTTCAATTTCTGCCGAAGCCGCTTCGCCGGTGCGGAACAGGTAGTGGTCACTGGCGTGGGTGGCGACCAGTAAAGGGGTGAAATAAATGCCATCGGTCGCGTTGGTAATGGTGACATCAACCGTGGCCGCTTGTGCTGAAAAGGCGGCTCCCATTGCCAAGCTAAGCAGTAGTGTTTTCATGACGTTCTCCATGCTTTGAGGTTTTCACTCCAAAGCATGGCGGGTAAAAGTAGCAGACTGATCTCAACTTTCTCGCAAAACCTCACAATGGAGGGAGGCGGTTCAACCATTGTTGTTGAGCGTCAACGGTGGCTCAGTCGGGTTCACGTGAATCACTTCCACATGGGTCAGCACCCGGTTGCGTCCGCGCTCTTTGGCGAGATAAAGGGCGGAATCTGCCGCTTCGATAATGCTGTCCACCGATGTGAATTCAGGGAAGGTCGCTATGCCGGCGCTCAACGTAGCGTAAAAGTTCTCATCACCGTTGGAGAAAGGGGTGCGGGAGAACATTAGCCTGAATTCGTCAATCAGCCGCAGAGCAATGTCTGCCGGCGTGTCGGGGAGGATCAGCGCAAATTCCTCACCGCCATAGCGGGCGCTGGTATCCGATTTGCGGAAGCGGTAATTGAGCAGCCGTGCGACGCCTTTGATGACTTTGTCCCCAACAGGATGACCATATTTGTCATTGATGGATTTGAAATGGTCGATATCAATCATCACAAAGCTGACTTGGGAGTGATTGCGCTGGGCGCGGGACAGTTCTTTTTCCAGCTCAATTTTGAGGTTGGAGTGATTAAGCAGTCCGGTCAGGCTGTCTCTGTCCATCATGGCACTGAGCGCCCGGAAACGGCGGGCGCGGATAGACACTGCCTGTGTCAGGTGGTGATCACTAATAGGTTTGGTCAGGAAATCATCGGCACCGACCTGCAGGGCTTTCATCTGTAGCTTCAGGTCAGTTTCGCCGGAAAGGTAAACAATGGGTACGTTGGTGTGCTTGGCATGTTGGCGGATCACACTCGCTGCTTCCACCCCGGAGCAGGTTGGCATATACAAATCCATCAGTACCAGATCCGGCGAAAACTCGCCCAGTTCCTCGAGCAGTTGTTCGGGTTGGTCGACAATGACTGTGCTCATGCCTGCATTTTGCAAAATAGCGGCAAAGTGCTCAGCGAGTACCCGGTCGTCTTCGACGATCAGAATGCGGTATTTGGCATGGCTCGACTCCCAGAGTGAGTCGAGCACTGAGAGTATTTCATCGTATTCGATGGGTTTTTGGAAAAAGGCATAAGCGCCAGCGCGGGATGCGCGCAGACGGCATTCCCAGGAATTGCAGTTACTGAGCACGACCAGAGGAACACCGCTGCTTTTTCGCCACACTTTCTTGATGTCTTCAAGCAAGGCATCGCTGTCCATGTCCAGAATGATCACGGATGGCGCTTCTTTATCCAGAGCTTCTTTGAGCGTGGCGGTATCTTGGTAAAAGTTCACTTTGTAGTCGATAAAACGCAGCTGATCGACCATCTCCTGTGTGGAGTCCATGTCTTCGGCAACCACATAGATCAACTGATGGTTCTGCTCCTGTTCATGTAACAGTGTGGCTTCATCGCTCAGTAATTTATCCGCGCGTTTGGGTTCAATCTTGGCAACGGCGTCCAGGCAGTCCATCAGGCGCTGAAGCTCCGGGTCTTCATGAGCCACCGTCGCATGTTGCTGGTGGGATTTGATCAAGGTTTCGACATCGCGGCCCCATTCCCCCAAATCGATAAAGCCCAGCGTGGTGGCTGTGCCTGCCAGTTTATGGGCTTCGAGAACCATATCTTCTCGACTGCTTTGGTCTGCAGGCACTGAAGTCGCCATTTGAGACCACAATATTTTTATTCGGGCGACCCGGTCAGGCACCCCGGCTGCAAATTTATCCTGTTGTTGTTGGAAACGTTGAATTTGTGATGGCTTCATAAACCCCGTCCAGTCATCAAGTTTTTAATCTCATCAGCCAGGCTCATGGGATCGAATGGCTTGCTGATAACGCCGATAGCGCCGCAGTCTTCATAGGCCTTGACTTCAGACGGGTGCACTTTGGCTGTCATAAAGATGGCCGGTGTACTTTCCAGGTGTGGGATTTCCGGAGATTGGCCAAGGTTGTCGGGCCATCCATGTCGGCATCATCACATCCAGCAGCAAGAGATCCGGGCTGGCGAGAGCCCCTTTTTCCAAAGCCTGGTTGCCGCAGTCGCAGGTGAGCAAAACAAAGTCATCGCCTTCCAGAGCCATCTCGGCGACGTCCCTGATATCTTCGTCGTCTTCAACATAGAGAACGGTAATTGGTGTACTCATCACATCACCTCTCGCGGGAAGGTATTCTTAAGTATAAGACGGAGTTCAGATTTTAGATGGGACATGTTGCATGTCGACTGATTGCATATAGCAATCACCCGCTCAGGATGGGGGAAGGGCTTGTCTCCGTGAGAAAGTAAAACAATAGGAAGCTCTTGTTTATTAAAAAGTTTTATCACCTCATGCTCATCGGCTTTAACCGGCCATTCCAGCACTAAAAGATTAAAAGGCTGTTTGGAGGTCGCCAACAGTGCTTGGGACAGGTCGTCAGCGTGTGAAACATCGCAAGTTGAAGAAAAGCTTTGGCGGAACTGGGACAGGATTTTTTCATTGTTGCCAAAGTAAAGGATCTGGTAACCGGATACCTTAAGCGCTGGAGTGCTGTCTTGCCAGCCGCCAGTGGCCAATTCTGATGGTAAGGTGAAGAAGAAGGTTGACCCTTTCCCCAGCTCAGAGAAAAACTCCAACGTCCCCTGATGCCCCTCAACAATGGCTTTGGATATTGCCAGTCCGAGTCCTGTCCCCCTACGCGGCGGGTGTCTGAACTGTCGGCTGGGAGAAGCGCTCGAAGATTTTTTCATGGTATTCAGGGGGATACCAGTACCAACATCTATCACTTCAACCCGGTAACCATTGGCAAGGTGTTTGAGCGAAACCGTCACCGCTTCTCCGGGTCTGGAATACTTGATGGCATTGGAGAGCAGGTTGGCCATGACTTGCTGCAAACGGATGGAGTCGGCATTCACAAAGGCTTCCTGTACCTGGGAGTCCAGCACGAGATCCACGTTGTGCTGGCGGGCATAACTTTCGTTGTCTTCGATGCTGCGGCGAACAATGGTGTCGAGGTTGACGCGGGTAAACGTCAGGGTCAGTTGGCCGGATTCGAGTTTTTCAATATCCAGAATGTCGTTGATGAGCAAGGTCAGGCGTTCACTGTTGCGTAACGCCAAAGTCAGCATCTTTTTATTCTTCTCACTTAATTCGTCGCCAAATTTCCCCAGAATCAAACCCAGCGCGCCACGGATAGATGTCAGCGGTGTACGCAATTCATGGCTGACGGTGGCGACAAATTCATTTTTGACCGCCTCGTCTTTCTTACGCTCGGTGATGTCACGGATAACGCCGGTAAACATACGCTTGCCATTGATGCGCATTTCGCTGACAGCCAATTCTGCCGGGAATACGGTGCCGTTCTTGCGCCGTGCGGTAATTTCGCGGCCGATCCCGATGACTTTTGCCGGTTTGCCGGAGAGGTAATTGGTCATGAACTGGTCATGCTGGGAAGAGTAGTTGTGCGGCATCAGGATGTTGACCTTCTCGCCGATAACCTCGGAGGCGGTATAGCCAAACAAACCTTCTGCGGCGGGGTTGAAGGTTGCGATAAAGCCAAAGGTGTCGATGGTGACAATGCCGTCGATAACCGTATCAACAATGGCGTGTACCTGACTTAACCTGAACGGCGCTCTTCCTGGAGGGTGGATTCGCTGGCTTTGCGAATGTGCTCTGTGGCTTGGTTGAATGCCTGGGCGAGCGAAGTCAGCTCGCTGCTTTCATAGTGGCTTTCAATGGGGTAGTTACCTTGTTTGACCTTATCCGCCAGTTCGACGATGGGACGGGCCATTTTTTACCCAACCGGCGGGCAATGATTATCACCGGAAGCAGGGTCAACAACGCCAGTAGACTAAAATTTATCAGCCAGGAAGAGATGTCTTTCAGCAAGTTGATGTAGGGGGTTGTTAGCGTCAGAGTGATGGGCAGTACCCCTTTGCGCATGCCGGGTATTTGGGAAACAGATACCGATACCCCGGGCCTTTTTTCCACAATATTGGTAAAGGTAAGGTTGTTCCCTACGGTCAGGGTGTAAAGGCTGTCCAGGGAGCCCAATAACGGGGCTAACAGGTTGTCCAAATCAACATGGGCAATAATGCCGCCTTGAACCGCACCGTAGTAAATAATGGGCTCGATAATGTAGAGATGGTTTTTACGGAGCAGGGTTTTCCCTTTGCCGGAGACTAACACCTCTTCCACCATGTCCGGTTTGAACCATTCCTTGTCGTCGTCATGGGTGAGAATAATCCGTCCGGCATAGTCAAACAGGTGTGGGTCTTCGATGGCAGTGTAGAGCGTCAGGTCTTCCAGTGCATATTGGAAGTAGCTGCTGCCGGCGCCCAAATCAACCAGGCTGTTAATGGAAAGTTGGCTTTGTGCGGTGCGGACAATAGCGCTTTGCTGGGTATTTAGCTGCAGATCTATCAGGTTGAGTGTGTTGAAGGCCTGATCCTGCAGGCTTTCATGTTGTTGCCGCGCCACACTGGCGACTTCCATGACGGATGTTACGCAGACGGTAAACAGCAAAAAGCCTGTCAGCATTGACAGGATAAGTTTGGAAAAACGGTTGGCAATACTGCCGTTATTCAGCTTGAGCATCTGACCCCTTTGGATACAGCGTGCCGTCTTTGTAGAAGGCGAACAGATAATCTTCCGCTTTTAAGGCGTCTTGTGGGTCGTTGAGAAATGGCCGCTGGTATTGCTTCATCAGCCCGGAGTAAGCATCGATTTTCTTCAGTTCATCGCGGATGGCGGACATGTCCGGCTTGCCAGCGCGCTGTGTTGCAATTGCCAGCATATTCATCAGGTCGTACGCATGTGCTGTGCCTGATGGCGAAACGATGTCTGTCGAATCCTGCGTGTAGTAGCGCTCGTGGTATCGTCTGGCCAGCGAGACGGCAAGAGGATTATCGTTATCCACAAAGGTGAACGTTTGCAGCACCCGGAAGTCGACCTTCTCCAGCGCATTTGCTGCTTTTTGACCAAAATCTGACCCGGTTACCCCCCAGTGTGAGAACACCACCGGCGGGTTGGGATAGGAGGCCAGCAACTCAACAAATGCTTGGCCTTCCAGAGAACTGCCGACAAAAATGATGGCCTTGGCGCCCCGTTCGATCAGGTTTTTGATTTTTATTGCGCTGTTTTTCTCACCCCAGTCAAACCATTCTGTGTGCACCGGCCTGATACCGCGTTTTTGCATGCTTTCCTGCAAGGCGGTGTAATTGCTGCGCCCCCAGCCGTTATTCACCATCAACAGGCCGATATCCTCCGTCTCGCTTAACGCGCCATCCAGCATAAACTGCGCGGCATATTCATCCCGAACAGAGACACGGAATATATAGCTGGGATCCTGTCCGTTGCTGGTGATGGGCGTGGCTGCCGCCCACGGTACCAGCATCAGCATTTTCTCCTCATGCAGCAGATCGATTTCACTGAGCACTACCGGACTACTGATCCCGCTGAACACCGCAAGCAGGTTCGGGTATTGGGAAAAACGCTTGATGTTATCCAGCCCGCGGGAAGCAGCATGGTGTTGTCCCGTGCCAGCAATACCACTTCCTTGCCCAACAAACCGCCGTTGGCGTTGATTTCCTCCAAGGCCAGCTCAATACCACGACGGATAGACAGCCTGATTTTGCAGATGCGCCGGTCATGGCCGCATCCAGAGCCACAATCAGTTTGTCAGGGTAGGGATTTTCCCAGTCCTGTTTGAGTTCAAGCAGTTGCTCAAGGTTGGCCGTGCCAATGACATGGCGGTTTTTCTCCAGTGTGTCGTCATATACCTGCTTGAGTGATGCCATCAACGCCGGACTGGGCTGGTAAACCACGCCCTTCGCCTCGAGTGTTTTCAGCGCCTTACCGTTGATACGCTCAGCGGCGATATACTGGAGAGTGGAAGCCTCTTTCGCTGCTTCCGTGAGGATATTTTTTGCTGGGGTGTCAGTCGGTAAAAGGCCTTCTCAGACATGATCAGAAGCAGGGTCTGGTGACCGTGATTGGTCATGTACACCCGTTTACCTTCTAATGAATGGTGCCCGATATGGGAAAGGGACTCCTCACAGCCGTTGATATCCCCGTTTTGAAAAGCTTCAGCAATCAGGCTGTGGGCAATCGGTGTGGTCGCCGCGCCCCAGTGCTCGAACTGTTGCCGGAGAAGGTACTTTCCATGATCCGGAAACGTTTACCGGTAAAGTCGTCCACAGAATCCAGCGGAAAGTTGGTGACCAGTTGTTTGAAGCCGCCATCCCAAAACCCGAGGCCGATTAACTTGTCCTGCTTCAGCAGTTCCAACAACTGGCGCGCTAACTGGCTGCGGTAAACCCTGTGTACCTGCTCCACGTTGGAGAAAATAAACGGCACATTAAACAGCTCCAACTCGGGGCGGATATGCGTCATTTTCGCGCTGGGTATGACGGCAAAATCAATCAGCCCTTCCTGAAGACCGGCCAGTACCCGGCGTTCATCTGTATGCTCAATGGGGTGCTGGGGCAAGACCTCGAGCGACCCCTGTGACAGGCTTTTCACCAATTCACCAAACTGAACGGCAGCCTCATGCGCTGCACTGCCTTCGTGGCTGCTCACCTGTATGACCAGCGAGGTGGGCATTGCGGGCTGCGGTGCTTTTGATGTCTCAGCCACTTTGGCTCATCACACCCAGTCAGCAATGCCAGCAGCAGAACACAGTAAAAGCGGGTCATGGATAATCTCCGAACGTTTGGCGAAACAAGTGTTTATACAAAAGCGGGCAATCACTTAAAGATTAGAAATGAGATTAATGTTTCGCCAGTGAGATATTTTGCAGTGATCCAGCAACGGCTGGCGTTTGGAAGGCGACGCTGCCAGCACACTGAATTTCCTTCCGTTTAATAAATCCGCGATAAAAGGCGGAGATCCATAACTGCGCTAGTATGTTAAATAATGGTTAATTGCTGTTTTGGCGGCGTAACCACTTCGGCATTGATTAAGGGGCGGTATATGCTTTACGAACTGAATGCAACGTATATGGATGCGATAAAGCCATTAAACAGCTGGGCAAGGTTAGTGCGGGATATCAATGCTGCGCCGTGGAACATCATGCGCACCTTGCCAATGACCCGCACCCTGGATGCCTCTATGGAACTGATGGAACGGCTGACGGGCTGTTACGATGAACCGGCCTGGGGGCTTGATACGACAGTCATCAAGGGTGAAACGCTCACCATCCAGTACAACGTAATTGCCAATAAACCTTTTTGTAATCTGCTCCACTTCCGCCGCAGCAAAGCGCAGCCAAATCAACCCAAAGTGCTGTTCGTAGCCCCGCTTTCTGGCCATTTTGCTACCCTGCTGCGCGGCAGTATTGAGGCGTTTCTACCCGACCATGATGTGTATGTGACAGACTGGCGCAATGCCCGTGATGTTCCGCTGAGCGAAGGCGAATTCCATTTTGATGATTATGTCGATTACCTGATTGAGTTTCTGGAACTGCTGGGGCCGGACACCCATACGATTGCCGTGTGCCAACCCTGCGTTCCTCTGCTGGTGGCAACTGCCAGAATGTCAGCAATGAACAATCCCGCCGTACCGCTTTCCATGACACTAATGGGCGGGCCGATTGATACCCGTATTAACCCGACAGAAGTGAATGACTACGCCAGTGGCAAAGATCTGGAGTGGTTTGAATCCAATGTCATTTGCTCGGTGCCGGAACAGTATGAAGGGGCGGGGCAGTTGGTGTATCCGGGGTTTGTGCAGCTTTCAGGCTTTATGTCGATGAACCTTGATACCCATGTGCAGAAACACTTCAAATTCTTCGATGATTTGATCAAAGGAGATGGGGAGAATGCCGAGGCACACCGCAAGTTCTACAACGAATACCTCGCCGTGATGGACTTACCTGCACTATTACCTCGACACCATCCGCAAGGTCTTTCTGGAGCAAAAGCTACCCAACAAAACCATGCTCTACCGGGGTGAGCCGGTTGACCTTGGCGCCATCAATAAAACGGCGGTGTTCACCATTGAAGGGGAACTTGATGACATTACCGGGCGCGGACAAACCCGGGCTGCCCTTGATTTGTGTGCCGGTTTGAAAGCGTCGAAAAAAGCCCACCTGGAAGAGGCGGGCGTCGGACACTACGGCATTTTCAACGGCCGCCGTTACCGGGAAAGCATTGCGCCGAAGATCAAAAGCTTTATCAAAAAACATCAACCTAAAATGGTGAGTGCGTCCGGTAGCTAGCGGCACAAAAGCTAGCTCAGCTCCTGGGTACCGCCGCCACTGACAGTCAGTACTTGACCACTGATCCATGCGGCTGCCGGTGAGCAGAGAAACAGTGCAGCATTGGCGATATCATCGGTTTTGCCGAGGCGTCCCAGTGGCGTGTGCTTTAGCATGGCAGCCTCAATCTCTGGTGTCAGCACCTTCTCAAGCGCGGCGGTACGGATCGCACCCGGAGCAATGGCATTGACCCGGATCCCTTTGGGGCCCAAATCGAACGCTGCATTTCGGGTCAGGTGGTTAACCGCCGCCTTTGACGAGCCATACGACGTCATCATGGCGTTTTTGTTTTCACCCGCCATGGAGCTGATATTCAGGATCGCTCCCCCTCCGGCTTTTTCCATTTCAGGCGCGCAAAGCTGCATAAGCTGGAAAGGGGCAAAAACGTTTAACTGGTATGCCCATTCAAAATCACTGATTGGCATATCAAAGGGTTTAGGCCCACCACCCCCTGCGTTGTTGACCAACAATGTGACCTTGCCAAACGTTGTGATAGCGCGTTCAACCAGCGCTTCGCGTTGCTCTTCAACGGTGACATTGCAAGGCGCTGCAATGGCGTGTCTGCCGGTCGCATTGATACGTGATGAGACATCGTCAGCGGCGTCCAAATCAAGATCGCTGACCACCACTTTAGCGCCGGCATCGGCAAACACTTCTGCGATGCGGCGGCCTATTCCGGCGGCGGCACCTGTAACGATAACAACCTGATCATTAAGACCGAATAAGGATTCAAACGACATGATGTTGTCCTCTTTTCCTGTTGTGCATTGAGCGTAGAAGCGGGGGCAACATGATAGCGGATCAAAGGTGATACGGGAGAGGATTAAGGTGAAAAGCGCATGGGGGATTTGAGATTGGAGACAAGAGAGAGACAAGAGAAAAGAGACAGGAGGCAAGAGATAAGAGATAAGAGATAAGAGATAAGAGATTAGAGACAGGAGGCAAGAGATAAGAGATAAGAGAAAAGGGAAGCAGCGTGACAGCTGCTTCCTAAGTGTTTGTGATTAACTGGCGTAGCGGAAGTAATCCAGACCTTCTACCTTGCTAGTGATCTGGTCTGTAATGATCTGCGCCAGCAGGTGGCCTGAGCCACACGCCATCGTCCAACCAGTGTGCCGTGGCCTGTGTTGGTGAACATGTTGGTGAACGGCGTTTTACCAATCAATGGCGTGCCGTCCGGCGTCATTGGGCGGAAGCCTGTCCAGAACTCAGCTTTGGCAAAGTCGCCGCTGTTCGGGAACAGATCTTTCACCACCATGGAAATGGTTGCTTTGCGCTTTTCCGGAATCGACGGGTCGAAACCGGCAAGCTCAGCCGTGCCCGCGACTCGGATACGGTCGTCAAAACGGGTCAGCGCCACTTTGTAGGTTTCATCCATCACGGTAGATGTCGGTGCCTGCGATTCATCAGTGATAGGCACAGTCAGCGAGTAACCCTTTACCGGATACACAGGAATGCTCAGCCAAGCCCAGCCATAAATTTGGTGGAGTAGCTGCCCATCGCAACCACATACACATCCGCTTCCAGCTCGCCTTTGTCGGTGACCACGCGGGTGATCCTTGTGCCTTCGCGTTTGACGTCCTGCACCTGGGTATCAAACATAAATTCGACGCCGTGGGCTTTGGCAAGCTCAGTCATTTGCTGGCAGAACAGGTAGCAGTCACCGGTTTCATCGTCCGGCAGGTACAGGCCACCGGTCAGCTTGTGGCTGACGGCCATCAGGCCTGGCTCCTGCTTAATGCACTCTTCCACCGACATACGTTGGTAGCGGGTGCCGCTTTGTTCCAGCAGTGCAATGTCTTTTTCTACGGCATCCAGTTGTTTCTGGTTGCGGAACACCTGCAGCGTGCCTTTCTGGCGACCTGATATTCAATATTGTGCTTGTCACGCAGTTCAATCAGGCACTGGCGGCTGTGATTGGCAATGCCCAGCATGCGGGATTTGTTCACCTTGTAACGATCCAGCTGGCAGTTGACCAGCATCTGGGATGCCCACTTCATCAGCGCCGGATCCAGTGAGGGTTTTACTTTCAGAGGCGCGTGTTCTTCCAGCAGCCAACGGATGGCTTTTTGCGGAATGCCAGGTGCCGCCCAAGGAGAAGAGTAGCCATAGGAAATCTGTCCGGCATTGGCAAAACTGGTTTCTTCTGCGCTGCGAGACTGGCGATCAACCACAGTGACCTGATAGCCCGCTTTTTGTAAATACCAGGCGCTCATCAGACCAACTACGCCACTTCCCAACACCAATGCTTTCATGCTTTTTCTCCTCGTAGAAAACAGCGTGAGTTTGTGGTGTTACATGTCGCTAACAATCGATTTAAATTAATCGCAGTGTTTAGAAATTCTATAAGCAAAAATGCAAGTATTAAAAGGACAGCACTTAGGTGCGCTATTTACGTTCGCCGAAGTGGGAAAGCACGGCACCCTGACGGCTGCAGCCAAAAGCCTCTGCCTAACCACAGGCGCGGTGAGTCAGCAGTTGTTGCAGTTGGAGCAACAGCTGGGATTTTCCCTGCTTGAGCGGCACTCCCGCGGTATCCGTTTGACAGATAAGGGGAAATCCTTACATCAGAGTATCAGCTTCCATTTAGCAGAAATTGACGCAGAAATCGCCAACCTGCAACAAAGCAGCCACAAGCGGCAGGAGATCCGTTTGAAGCTGACACCTTCTTTTGCTTTCAAGTGGCTGGTGCCCAAGCTGGAGAGCTTCCACCAAAGCTTCCCGGATATCCAGGTGCAGATTTTTGCCGAAGGGGCGCTGGTCAACAGCGATACCCGCGACTTTGATTTGGCGATTGATTACCGCCCCCACCCGTTTCGCCACCCCCATGCTGAATTGCTGCTCGATGAATACCTGCTGCCGGTGATGAGCCGCGCTATCTGGAACGCCACAGCTGGCTGCAAAACGATGCGGGAAATGCGAAACGCTGGCAGGAAGTGACGCTGTTGCACGACGCCATGCCGTGGGAAAAAGCGGAGAAAAACCTGGAATGGCGCGACTGGGCAAAGGCAATGCAGCTTCCGATTACGACGGACAAGGGGCATTTTTTCAACCGCACCGACATGGCGATGTCAGCCGCCGAAGCCGGCGTCGGCATCGCCATGGCGCGGGTTGCCCTTATCGACAACGAGCTGGAAACCGGCCGTCTGGTGTCCCCGTTTTCACCCATCAAGGCGAACGCGGGGTATTACCTGATCAGCAGCACGCAGAATGAGAGCAACGAGCAGTTTGTGGGCTGGCTGAAAAACAACATTGATTAGAACAGGCTTAACCCTCATCACTCTCCTGTTCAATAGTCACACCTTCAGGCAGTGCTTTGTGGCTTGCCAGCCAAAGCCTCAGCATGCCCAACAGGCGCTCCGCGTCGAGGGGTTTGGTCATGTAGTCATTTGCACCGGCCTCAATGCAGATTTGGCGGTCTTCTTTCATCGCTTTGGCGGTCAGGGCGATGATGGGGGTGTGCTGATAGGCTGGGATTTCACGAATACGGGTCATGGTTTCATAGCCATCCATTTCCGGCATCATGATGTCCATCAGGATCAGGTCAAATTCCGCGTTATCCTCCACCAGTTCCAGTGCTTCGAACCCATTGTTGGCAATGGTGCAGTGCATGCCATGGGTTTCGAGGATCTCCGTCAAGGCGTAGATATTGCTGAGCTGGTCGTCGACCACAAGCAGGCGCTTACCGCTGTATAGATTATCGGCGCGGTAGTGCTTGCGCAGCAGGGCTTGCTGCGCCGGGGTCAGGGAGAGGCTGACCTGATGCAGAAACAGGCTGGTTTCAATCAGCAGGGAATCGTTCGTGATCACCTGCACGATGGGGTGTTCCCCGCTCCAATACACTGAGCACCGCTTTTTGTGCTGACGAAAATGGCGTACTGGAGTGGATGATCACCGGTGCCGGGATTTGACCTGCCAGCGAGTGCTGCTGCAAAAGGGCGGTCACCAGGCTGATATCCGGGTCGTCATCGAGCGAGACAATTACAATGTCGATGGGGTCATTGAGCAGGTGTTCACCGGCCGTCTCCAGTTCCTGACAACCAAACAGCACCAGACTGTCAGAGGCGAGAAAATCGCTCAGTTGCTGTAGGACGGTCTGGTGAGGCGAAAGCAGCAGGGCATGGCAGACATCGCGCTGCAAAAAGTGGCTGATGTTATTGAGCATGGCCTTGATGCGTTTGCTGCTGACCGGCGTAGCGTGAGCGTCGGCGACACCCAGCGTCAGTACGTCTTGTTCATTGGGTTCACCGGTAATGAGGTGGATAGGGATGTGTCGCACATCCAGATTGGCTTTGAATTTCTCAACCAGCAGCTTACCGTCAACAATGTTGCGGTTGTCAGCAATGATAATGGCACTTGGCAGCAGGGAGACGGCAAGTTCCAGCCCTTTACCACCGTCAAAGGCGGCGACCACATCGTACCCGGCCTCTTCGCCGATTTTGCGCAGCTGATTGTGCAGTTTCGGGTCATCGGAAATGATGAGGATCCTTGATTTGTGTTCATAGGTCGCCAGATAGTGCTCATCGACTGGCGCTTGTCTGGACGGTGGCTTCTTTTCTTCTTGCAGGCCAGCCAGAAACTCCGGCGGGATCAGGGTTTCGACATCCTTGAACTTACTTTCACTGTCGGGCGTTAGCACGGTGTGGCGGGGCTTTTCTTCGCCCAGCGTGTTTCTCAATACCGGCGGCTCGCTGCTTTCTTCATACTGTTGCGGCAGATAGAGATAGAGCGATGTCCCTTGCCCTTCGACACTTTCTACTTCCAGATGACCACCAAGTAATTGCGCCAGTTGACTGGAAATAGAGAGCCCCAAACCTGTGCCTTCGAAGTTGCGGTTTGCTTTGCCATCCGCCTGACAGAAAGGGTTGAAGATATCGTCCAGCTTCTCGTCAGGAATGCCGATGCCGGTATCTTTGATGCAGTAGCAGTAAGTCGGGGTCTGGAACGGTTTGCCGTAAAAAGAGGTATCGCCTACCTTCAGGGCATCAATTTGCAGCTCCACCGAACCTTTTTCGGTGAACTTGATGGCGTTGGCGATAAGGTTGATCAGTATTTGCTTCAGGCGCTTGAAGTCGGAAGTGAGGTTGTCCGTGCCTGAGTGATCGTCAATGGTGAAGGTTAATCCTTTTTCTTCCGCCATGTGGGCGAAGGTGTCAGAAATATCCCCCAGCAAAGTGGCGATAGGGAAGCTTTCCACTACCATGGCCATTTTGCCCGCTTCGACCTTGGAGAGATCCAGGATGTCATTGATCAGCGCCAGCAGGTTGCTGCCGGAGCGGAAGATAACTTCGGCGTAAGAGCGTTGTTTTTCAGAGAGATTGCCTTCGGCATTGGTTTTGAGTAAATCGGCCAGAATGAGCATGCTGTTAAGCGGGCTGCGCAGCTCATGTGACATGTTGGCGAGGAACTCGGATTTATATTTGACCGATTTTTCCAGCTCGCTGGTCTGGTTTTCCAGATCGCGCCTGACGGCTTCCAGCGCCAGGTTTTTCTCCTGCAGCTTCTCTTGCTGCTCGGTCAGCTCCTGCGCTTTTTCTGAAAGCTGCTCGTTGGTGTAACCAAGCATATTCTGTTGTTTTGCCAGCTCTTCTGTCTGGCGCTGGCTTTGTATCAGCAATTGCGCCATCCGGTCGCGGGAAACGGCTACGCGCATGGCAATGCCAAGATTAGGTATCACCTGCTGAATGAAATCCAGTTTGTCACTGCTGGGGCTTTCATGGGTTGCCAGTTCCATCACCCCCTCGACTGATTGTTCGAACAGCAAAGGCGCCACAATCACAAAACGGGGGCGGACTTTGGCGATGCCGGACTGGACGATGGGGAAGGTGTCTTCTGGGTTAAGCTCGTGTACCGAGACCGATTTATCGATGCAGCACTGGCCTATCAAGCCTCGCCGGGGATGTATTCACTGGGGAATTCTACGTTGGTGTGTAGCGCCGCCCCGTAGTGGGCAGCAATTTTCAGTGCCTTGATTTGGTTGTCTTCCCCATATTCACTGCGGTACAGGAAGGCGACATTGGCCCCCAGATATTTGGCAATAAAGTCAATGGAGCGTTTGGCAATATCCTCTAATGGCAACTCACCGCGCAGACTGCTGTTAAGGTCGCTGATCCCGTTTTTCAGCCAGTCCTGACGCAGACTACGCTGGTTCGCCTCTATCAGGTCGCCGAGTGTTTTAACCAGGTTGGCCCGTACTTCCTCAAACTCTTCAATGGCAGTGTTGCTTTCCTGATTGGTCGGGTCGTTTTGCAGCAGGTTTTGCTTCGCTTCACTGAAATCCCCATCGGAGATGGCTTCAGATACATCCATCACGCTCGACAGGGCGTTGAGGATCAAGCGGTTGAGTGCGTAGACAATCGCAAGCCCTAACAGCGCCGAAATGATCGCGGCGGTTAACAGGGCGAAAATGGTGAGGCTGAGGGTTTGGTTGAGGGAGTTCAGCGCCTTATTGGCGTCGTTTTCCTCTTCCTGGGCAGATTTTGCCAAAATACCGATAAGGCGGTCGTGGACATCATGTTCCAGCTCATCTACCCGTTTGGTAGCGAGCGCTTTTGTGGTGGGGTTGTAGTTCAGGTAGATGTCGTTGGCGGTGGTTTTTATCTCTGAAAACAGGACACGGATATCTTTGAGCTTCTCAATTTCCTGCGGTTGGAGTTCCAATTGGTTAAGGCGCTCAATATATTCGACAAACAGCTCCGCACTGCTGGAAAAGTCCTGTTTCTGGCCGGTTTCACCGGCGACGTAGGCAAGCAGGGCATTCATCATATCGCCCGCTTCATCGATCATTTTGAGATAAAACTGAATGATAAGGGATTCACTCACCAGTTCGGTGTCAGCGCTTTTGCCCCCGCGGTGGTTTATCTCCCGATCCTCCGTCAGCTTTTCCAGCATTAAAATGATGTTGGTGCCAGCCCCACTTGCAAGGTTGTTGTATACCTCAAAGGCGTCGATTTCGTTTTGGGGATTAAAACGTTCAAAGACGCCGTTTTCGATACTGGTTTTATACTCATCAATCAGGTTTTTGATCGTCACCATTTTCTGTACGTTTTCAACGGTTTCTGATTCAAGCTTGATGAGATTGTTGAGCTTGGTGTTGAAGTCGAGGGACGCTTCTTTAAAGACCTCAATTTCTTCAGCTTCACCTCCAAGGTATTCCAGCACAGTAGACTGCATCAGGTTGGCTGATTCGAGCATTCGCAGGTAATAGAATGCGGCAGGGACATCATCGGTCGAGATACTTTTCGATGCGCGCTGGGCATTGTTGAGGAAATACCAGGCAAGCATGAAGGTGATCAGCAATATGACCAGATTCAGGCTGAAGCCGGAAAGGATGATGGTTTGCAGTTTCTTATGCTTTGCCATAAATGCCGTCCAGAATCTTGTTGCGCTTTTTCAGCCAGGCCAGCGTGTCTGCTTCTGACATGGGTTTGGCGTAACGAAAACCCTGGGTAAAGTCGACGCCCGCTTGTCTGAGAAAAGCCTCCTGCTCGCGTTTTTCAACGCCTTCTGCAACCACGCTGAAACCGAGTTTATGGCAAAGGTCGATGGTGGATTTCACCACCACTTCATCTTTCCCTTGAGAACCCAGCCCACGGATAAAACTCTGGTCGATCTTTATCTTGTCGGCGGGCAATTCTTTCAGGTACATCAGGGAGCTGTAGCCGGAACCAAAGTCATCGACGGCAATGGTAATCCCCAGTTTCCTGAGGTCTTTGACGATTTGGATGGCACTTTCAATATCACTCATCAGCAAGTTTTCGGTGATCTCCAACTCGATGAGGTGCAGGCCAATCTGGTGTTTTTCCTGCGCGGCTTTGATTTGGGTAATGATGATGCCTTGCTGGAACTGCTTCGGACTGACGTTGATAGTGACCCTTGCTGTTGGCGGCCAAAGCCCTGCATCCGTCCAGGATTTTAACTGGGCAAAGGCGTTGTCGATGACCTGCGCGCCGAGATCAATGATCAGGTTGGATTCTTCAGCGACCGGGATGATCTTGCCGGGCATGATGAGCCTTTCTCCGGGTGAGGCCAACGGACCAGCGCCTCCATGGCGCCGAGGCGGCCGGTTTTTGCATCAATAATGGGGTGGTAGTAGCAGACGGTTTCATGGCGGTTAATGCACTCGCGCAACTCACTTTCAAAGGAATAGTAATCGGCGGTTGAGTTTTTAAACTCTTCTTCAAATTTCCACCCATTGGTTGCCACCGGATTGTTTTGAAAGGCTTACGGCGATATGCCCGGCGCGGATGATGTTTTCGGCATCGCCGCCACAATCGGGTAGGTAACCGCGCCAATGCTGGCGGTGATGTAGCGCTGCCTGCCGTCACAGTCAAACGGGGCATTAATGGTCGACATCAGTTTTTCGGCGGTCTCTTTGATGTCAAAACCGTCTTCGACATCCTGGAACAGAATCGCGAACTCATCGCCACCGATGCGGGCAATCACATCGGTTTTACGGATATGGTTTACCAGCCTTTCCGCCACCTTGATAAGTAACCTGTCGGCGACAACATGCCCGAACTCATCGTTGATTTTTTGAACTTGTCCAGGCTGACAAAACACACGGAGAAGCGTTTTGCGTGGCGATCGCTACGGTGTATTTCGTTTCGGAGCAGCTCGGCAAACAGCACACGGTTGGGGTGACCGGTCAGGGCGTCGTGTGTGGAAACATGGAGCAGGGTATTCTGGTATTTAATCTCTTCAGTGATGTCCTGGAAGATCATGACACCGCCTGAACCTTCGGTGGTGTTGTAGGGACCGAAGGAATACTTGATGGTTCTGACATCCTGATTGGCGGTCACAATGTCCAGTTGGCGGTGCTTGCGCACGGTATTGTTGGCAATCGCCTCTGCCAAAGCGCTTTGCGCCCAGTCAATATAGGTTTCTCCCTCAGGGTGGAGCACATCGAGCAGATTTTTGCCAAGCAGGGTGGATTCGGTTTCGCCCAGTGTGACCAGGGAGGCCGGGTTGAGATACACCACGGTGCCGTTTTCATCGCAGGCGATGATCCCTTCCTGCGCGTACTCAAGGATCAGGTTTTTACCGCGTTCGAATTGTGTGGTTTGCTCAACCAGAGATTTCAGTTTGTGGTTCTGGTTATCCAGCGAGAGGAAGTACTTCACCTTGGTGGTGAGTATTTTGGGGTTAATGGGTTTGCAGACGTAATCAATGGCGCCGAGTTCATAGCCTTTTTCCACATAGGCTTCGTCTTTGTGGATGGCGGTGACAAATATAATCGAGATATGACGGGTTTTAGGGTGTTTACGAATCAACTCTGCGGTGCTGAAGCCGTCCAGTTTCGGCATCTGCACATCCATCAGTATCAAGGCAAAATCCGGGGTGCTGGCGAGGATGGCGAGGGCATCCGTACCGGAGAGCGCTTTGACAACCTCGGCCCCCAGTGGTGCTAACAGCTCTTCCAGGGCAAACAGGTTTTCTTCTTTATCATCAACGATGAGTATTTTGGATTTGTGATTTTTGGATGGTGAGCGTTTTGAGCGAAAGAATAACGTCATACTGTTCTTATCTCTTTGATAGATTCGCACCAGTCGGGTTTGCCTTTTTGTGCTCCGGCCTTGCAAGGAACGCGCAATCAAAGTGCCGCGTAACCGCAGACAGGCCATTGGCGGAAAGCCGCCTCCCCGGATTTTCGCAGTCAGGTAACAACCCTCTTAAAAATTAAGTTTAGTCTCACTTTTGATTTGCATGGAGAAAGGAGGAATTTCACCTCTGGCATAGCGACAGAACGAGACAGGCGAAGGGGGACGGGGCTGGAATTAGTGTGATGGAATCGACATTTTTTGTGACAATAGCAAAGCTTTTTCCTTTGTCTGCCGATACATAGGGAGATCGTTTGCCGCTTTTGGCTTTTGTAGCGTCCCTCCGAGTAGTATCGAATGAAAAGAACCATCAAGACCCGACTTCTTCTCTCTATCGCCCTGATTGTGGCTGCCGTGAGTGCAGTGCAGTCCTGGATTTCTATCAATACCCTTCGCAGCACTACCGCTGAAGCCATCGAGCATGAAATGCGCGATGCCGGTCACTCGCTTTCCAATTACATCAACAGCTGGTTGGGGATCCGTGCCGACATGCTTTCGGCCAACCTGACCTTACTGGCTGCCGGTGAGAATGCTGACCGTGAAATGCTGGTGACGAAAAACGCCGGTGATTTTCTGTCGGTGTATGCCGGTTTCAGCGATGGCACTATCGCGTGGGGGATAAGTCTGAATCCTGGCCTTCAGATTACGATCCGCGTACCCGCCCTTGGTATCAGGATGCGATGAAAGCCGGTGAGCAGATCATTACCGACCCGTATAAGGATTTTGACGGCAGCATGGTGGTGAGTATTGCGGAACCGTTCCGAAGCGTACGTCAGGGCGTTGCCGCGCTGGATGTGACGGTGACAGATATCGTCAAACAGGTGCTGAATATCAAGCTCAGCAACAGCGGGTTTACTTTCTTGCTCGACAGCAATGACCTGATTGTGGCCTACCGCGACAACGGGCTGGTGGGTAAAACCGCAGCCGCCATCGATCAGGCGCTTTCCGCTGACAAACTGGCCACTTCATTGCGTGAAGGTGGTTTGCAAACATTCACCTCTGCAAGAAACGGGCAGGAAAAACTGCTGGTGGTGATGCCGGTCAGTGGCACGGAATGGAAGCTGGTGGTCGTGGAAGACAGTGCTGAAGCCTTTGCGGTGGTGACGGATGCGGTTTATGAAACCCTATTGATGTCGCTGGTACTGTTTGTGTTGATTGCCGCGGTTGCCACCTGGCTTATCAGCAAACAACTGCGCCCACTGGCTGAACTGAACCAGGCGGTGAGTGAGCTGGCAAACGGCGAGGGCGATCTGACCCATCGCCTGCACATCGAGCGTGACGACGAGATTGGTCAGTTGGCGGGCAGTGTTAACCGCTTCCTGGCGCAGCTTCAGGTTATCATCAAAGACATTGTTTCCCAGACTTCGGTACTGAGCGAGTCGGCGTCGCAGTCCCGCGTGCTGTCGGAAGGGGCAACGGATGTTCTTCGCGGCCAACAGAGCAATATCGATCAGGTGGCGACGGCAATCCATGAGATGTCAGCCACCGCCGGTGAAGTGGCAAGCCATGCTGAAATGACAGCCAATGCGGCGCAGGTAGCGGAAACATCGTGTCATGACGGGCTCGACGTTATCGGGAAAACCGCACCGGCATCGAAACCCTGTCGACCCAGATTGATGCCGCAGCCAGCGTGATTGAAGAGCTGGACGCCAACGCACAAAGCATCAACCAGATCATCGCGACCATTCAGGGCATTGCTGAGCAGACCAACCTGTTGGCACTGAACGCGGCCATTGAAGCAGCGCGTGCCGGTGAGCAAGGGCGTGGTTTTGCCGTGGTGGCCGATGAAGTGCGAGTGCTGAGCCGCCGCACCCATGATTCGACCGAAGAAATCCGCGCCATGATTGAAAACCTGCAGGGCAATACCCAGCAGGCCGTCAGCACTATGAAAGCGAGCACAGAGCAGGCGACCTTTACCGTTTCACTGGCGGAAGAAGCAAGCGCCAAGCTGGATCAAATTACCCAGGCAATTGGCGATATCTCCCAGATGGCGTTCCAGATTGCCAGTGCTGCAGAAGAGCAGCGTGCGGTAACAGAAGACATCAGCCGCAATACGCAGGCCATCAAAGATGTGTCTGACAAAGTGGCGGCGCAGGCAGTAGTCAGCGGCGAGCAGAGCGCGAGCATTGCGGCAACGGCTGATCATGTCAGGGAAAGCGTCAGCAAGTTCAGGGTGTAAGCGCGTTCTCACACCTATCAACGAAAGAGCCCCGGTCAAAACCGGGGCTCTTTGTTATTTAAAACGGAGTCTTACACCGTCAGCGATACCGCTGGGAAGTCGACATCTGTGCCAGCAATATGGTTGGCGTAGTTGGTGAAGGTGTTCAATGCTACCTGCGCCAGCACTTCAAACAGCAACTCGTCAGTCAGCCCTTTTGCCTGCAGCTGTTGCAGTTGCTCGTCAGAGATAACGCCGCGTTGCTTAACTGACAGTGCTGCAAATTCCACAATCGCCTGATCCAGCGGGTTGTCTGCCGTGATCTTACGCGCTGCGAGGATTTCATCCTTGCTCAAGCCGGTGCTTGATGCGATTAGTGTGTGTGCTGACAGGCAGTATTGGCAGGCGTTTGTCTGTCCAACCGCCAGAGCAACCAGCTCTCGCTGACGCGCAGTCAGTTTGCCTTTACCCAGCTCATCACCCAACGCCAGAATCGCATTCAATACGGTTGGCGAATGAGCAATGGTTGCGTACAGGTTTGGCACCATGCCCAGTTTCTTGTTGATAGCAGACAGGGTGATTTCCGCGGCGCCTTGAGGGTTAACCAGTTTTTCAATACGAGACATAGTGATATTCCTTTTTGTTTGTGTCTGTTGTTTTGTTGGAGCCATATTGACACGACGAGTAAGACGAATTATCACTAATGGTCTCAATGGATATACCAAGAGTCTTTTTATGGATGCGCTATCGGCTCTTATTCAATATGCCTCTCCCAAGGCAAACCTGTTTTTCAGTGGCAACTTGTGTGGCAGCTCAGAGAGCGACTCGCAGGGCGGTCAGCTTCATTTGCTGAAAAGCGGCGAGTTAAATGTGTATGAGACAGGCGGCGGCAAACATGTGCTGACTGAACCGACGCTGATTTTCTACCCCAAGGGGCGCAGCCATAAATCCAGTCACAGTCACTGCAAGGGTGCGATTTGGTGTGTGCCACGGTGTCGTTTCAGGACTCACCCTTATTCAGGGCAATGCCGGAGATGGTGGTTATCCCCCTCAGCCAGCTAACTCACCTTGAGGCTGTGCTGACCTTGCTGTTTGATGAGGCGTTTTCAGAGCGCTACGGTCATGTGGCGAGCGTCGCCCATCTGCTCGACTTGCTGTTGATTCTGCTTATCCGCCATTTGGTGGCAGAAAAAATCTGCGAAGCCGGTGTGCTGGCGGCACTTTCACACCCGAGGCTGGCATCGTCACTGGAAGTGATGCACAACCAGATGGATGAGCCTTGGACGATTGAAACATTGGCGCAGAAAGCCGGTATGTCCCGCGCCCGTTTTGCGGCGGTTTTCCAGCAAACCCTCGGCCAGCCGCCGCTCACTTACCTGACCGAAGTACGCCTGCTGAAAGCGCAGCAACTGCTGCTTGCCGGACAGCCGATAAAATCGGTGGCACTGGAAGTGGGATACAGTGGCAGTGTTGCCTTTACCCGTGCTTTCAGCCGCTGTTTTGGCACAACGCCTGCCCAGTGGCTGGCGACGTTACAAGCCTAGTTCGGTGACAAACTCACTTTTGAGGTAGAGATCGATAGATTGCTGCGGCCAGCCCGGATGGTCAGTAAACCATTTGTCGAGCAATGGCATCACTTGCGTTTTGCCCATACCGGCTCGCACCTCAGATGAGTAGAGCAGGCGCAGCAGCGTGATATCCAGCGGGGACATCAGGTTGTTTTTGGAAGAATCATTGAAAATGGAAGGGTAGACCTTATCGGAGTCGTTCGGCAGCCCCATAGTCTGGGTTAACTCTTCCACCACACAGGCAAGCAACTTACCACGGTGACGGGCTAAATCCACCGGGATAACAATCAACGCCGTTTTGATCTCCCCGACAGAGGATGTGGTCATGTGCGCCATACAAATCGCACCACGGAATGGAAAATCCTTCTGCGTTGGCCAAAGCTCGCGGGTTTCATCCTGCCAACGTTTCTCAGTAGTAAACACCACCCGGATATTGGCCTTTCCTGGCGCATCAACTAGCGCAATATCATGCCCCGTGACCCGCGCTAGATCGGCCAGTTGAATGGTCGTCAGCATGGTATGCAGCGGCGCATCACCACACGGTGATCCAGATAAACGCGAATAGGTTTGTGCCATTTGCGCACCGGATGGGAGAGGTTGTCATACTCATTGTTCAGGGCAATCAGGCTAAACGCCCTTTTCACATACGCCGGGTCGTTCCAGTTCGCCAGCGCAGGGGCGCAAAGCAGCGAAAGCAATAAACCCCAGATAAGTTTTCGCATTTGGCTCTCCGTAGCCCAAGTGAAAAGTCGTTGTAGTGATGACAGCGCATCGAGAATTGTGGTGGTTTGTGGAGGATGTTTCCAGTTGCAGGGTTTAATGTCCAGACACAATCATTCAAAAGATTTTTGTGTGGGTTGGGGGAGTGGTGTCTTATCTTGGCGGGGATGATTGTTCTTTTATACCCAGAAAGGTATATAGCGGCGTAGTCTCTAGATGTGTCTGGTAGTCATTCATTTAACTGCAATCGCGTTTTTGTTTTATCGGACGTGCACAAAAGCCCGTACACAGTACAATTGATAAACCACACATAAAAGCCTCGTCCATGAACCGAAATATCCAGTTTTACCATCTGCATGCCAAAGACCTTGATGCCCAATATCAACAGCTAACCTTTGAACAGGTGCATGAAAGCTGGAGAGCATACTGGCCAATAGGTCATGACCAGAACTGCAACGTGCTGGATGTTGGCGCTGGCAGTGGCAAAGATGCCAAATGGTTTGCGGAGCAGGGCTGCACCGTATATGCAGTTGAACCCGCCGATGCATTCCGTGCGATAGGTGAGGCGAGAACTGAAATCCTGCCCGTAACCTGGCTTTCAGATACCTTGCCTGAGTTGAAAGTGGTGACGCAACTCAGTGTCCGCTTTGATTGTATTTTGCTGTCTGCCATATGGATGCACATCGCCCCATCGGATAGGCCTCGGGCATTTCGAAAACTCGCCAACTTACTGGCACCCAACGGAAGACTGGTGATCACCCTGCGTCATGGCACTTTTGAAGATGCCAGATCGGCGCACCCTGTCTCAGTAGAAGAGATAGAACAACTGGCCAAAGATCATGCTCTTCAAGTTAGGCTGAAAACCGACCTGATTAACGATTCTCTGGGGCGAAGTAGCGTCAAATGGCAGACCGTTGTGCTCACCTTGCCGGACGATGGCTCGGGCGATTTACTCACTGTCCGGCATGTGATTGTGAATGACAATAAATCAGCGACTTACAAGCTGGCTTTACTGAGGACGCTGCTTCGCATCGCAGATGCCCACCCCGGTGCTGTGACAGACAGGCAGGATGGTCGGGTAGCTATTCCGCTCGGACTGGTGGCGCTTTACTGGATTCGCCAATACAAGCGGTTAATCGACACAGACGCCGGAGAAGGGGTTGGCATTCAGCAAAACAGCAACACCAATAAAGGGCTGGGTTTTGTGAAAGCTGATGGCTGGGGCGAGCTTAAACATCTCGTGCCGGATGACTTTGCCATTGGTGCCTTGTTCTTGGGTGATGAAGCGACTGCCCTGCAAAAAGCGCTGAAAGACGCCATAAAAACCATCGATGATGGCCCGGTTACCTTCACGTACCGGGGTGACAAAAATAACCGACTGTTTGATATACAAAAAAGTGGCAGGCGAAAAACAGCTTCAAGCTTTGTGCTCGACAGCGAATTCCTGCAAAGCTTTGGCGTATTCACGTTGGAAGAGAGTCTTTGGGACTGCCTGCGACTGTATGCAAGTTGGATAGAACCGCTCATTGTTAATCAATGGATAGCAGAGATGAAGCGCTACAAGCACAATGAACGCCGCAACATTTCCCTGCAAACCTATCATGACTGTCTGGCTTGGATAGATGCCAAACATGACACCCGCGATGTGAGAAAACGCATCGACAGCCTGCGGGCAGACAAGCACAAACTGGTGAGTGTTTGGAGCAATAAACCCCTTCAAGACAGCTATCAGGTAGACCATTGTTTACCTTTCGCCTATTGGCCCAACAACGATAGATGGAACCTGTTTCCTGCCTCCTTTCAGGAGAACAACACCAAGCGGGACAAAGTCCCTTCTAAACAAAGATTGAATACGGCCAAACCATATATTCTCGACTTCTGGCAACTGGCATGGGACAGCGAGCAGGATAAAACACGTTTTTTCACTGAAGCGTCGCTTTCTCTGCCAAATATTCATACCAAAGAAAGGGAGTTTGAGTCCGTGTTTGAAGCCATGCAGTTACAGGTAGCAGGGGTTAAGAGCCGTTTTCTGGTGGGGGAGTGGTGAAGTCATCTGCGTTCAGCTTGCATAATGCCTGGGCTGTTTCATTTACTGCTTCCAATCCTGTCCCGCTGAGTTCCCCAAATACAGCGCCGGACTTTATCCAGGTTGAAATCAGCATAAAAACAGATGGCTCCGGTATCCGCTCTTTTCCCTTGAGAGCGCATTCCCAAATCACCAATACCCTTTTGCCTTCGTTCAAAAGGGCGGACATGTTCTTTTTGTCTCTGGCTACATTGCCAGTGAGTTTGTCGCTCCAAAACTGTTTTCTCGTGTTGGGAATGTGGGACAGGTGGCAAAGGTGAAGGTGCCAGAAACAACCATTGATGAATATCGCCACGTTGTATTTTGGTAGCCAGATATCCGGTTTTCCGGGAAGAGCTTTGGGAGCGATACGATAGCGAAAGCCTCGGGTGTGCAGCCCTTGGCGAATCAGTAATTCCGGTTTTGTATCTCTGGCTTTAATCGCCCGCATGTTCCGCTTACGACTTTCGGAAAGTTCTTCCATAACCCTGCATTTCGGTGTGAGGTGTAATGGAACCTTAAACAAAAATACAGCCAGGCAATGTCTGAAATGCGCTAACTGTAGTTAGTTTTTACAAGGTGCTCATCTATCCATTTTTGAGCAGTTGAAAGCGCTGATTCAGGGTCTGCTGTTAGCCCTTGCTCAAGAACCTCGGTTCCATTCGAAATACAGAATTCAAAGCCACCTCGATAAACATCATAGTTTTCATCTATATAGATGATCAAGCCCTTGTAGACCTCCTCGGTTTCTGTCCAATAGCTCATAGCAGGATTCCCGTTTAATGTAGTGTTGGGAAAGGATGATTGATATGAGGGCGATAAGCCACGGACGATGAGTCACATTGCAACTGTCCATAGTGCAGATTGTGACCATTAAGAACAGGTTATGTCTAAAGTGATTGTCTGAGAAGTCAACCCTGGTATGATTGGCCGCATTCAAAATAAGTAAGCGCTGAATAATGAACACAGGTGAAATTTTAGTTATAGATTTATTCGCTGGACCGGGTGGTCTGGGCGAGGGTATCTCATCGTGCAAGGACGATAACGGGAATTCTCCTTTTCAAATTGGCGTTTCCGTTGAGAAAGAAGCTTCTGCGCATAAAACGCTAACAACTAGAGCTTTTTACAGGAAGATAAAAGATAACCCTGACTCACTGGCAGATTACCACCGCTATCTTGAAGGTAAGATTAGACGTTCTGAACTCTTTGATGCTTACCCTGAAGCTGCTGAAGAAGCACAATTAGAAACACTTCAAGCACCAAGAGCGTTAGGCGATGACAATGGACTTATACATGCTCGAATTAAGGAGCTTTGCGAAAAGCATAAAGGACCTAAAGTCGTAATAGGTGGCCCTCCTTGTCAGGCTTATTCGCTAGCTGGCCGTTCTCGCAATGCAGGCATCAAAGACTATAAAGCAGAAAACGATACCCGGAATTTCCTATACAAAGAATACTTGGAAGTTATTTCGATAGCTCAACCAGAAGTGTTCGTGATGGAGAACGTCAGGGGAATATTGTCAGCCAAAGTTGCTGGTGAGTTTATGTTCCCCAAAATCCTAGCGGACTTACGAGAACCGGGAAAAGTGACTGATAAATCAAGTGTTAAAGGCTATAGAATTTACTCACTTGTAGAGCAAGCAACAGACCCATCAGACCCTATTTATAAAGACTCTAGAGCTTTTCTCATCAAAGCTGAAAACTATGGTGTGCCTCAGGCAAGGCATAGAGTCATTCTCCTTGGTGTTAGAGAGGATGTTGATCGTGTCCCAGATGTATTGAGACCAGCTGACGAAAATGTGACTGTAGAACAGGCTATCGGCGACCTACCGCCTCTAAGAAGCGGATTCTCAAAAAGAAAAGATGACGCGTTTGAATGGGAAGTGGAAGTTGAAAGTAACAGTAAACTTGTTTCTCGTTTACTCGCAGCCAAGTTCAACATAGAAAAACCAGCTGATTTACTCTTAATGTTAAAGCCGCAGAAGGCTCTCAAGAGAAAAACGTCGACTAAGTCTGGGATAAGCTCAAGCTTGCCTGAAGAGTTGAAACGTTGGTACTCAAATAATGCAGCATCTGCAGTTCTTAATCACGAAACCCGTGGGCATATGGATAGTGATCTTTTGAGGTATGCATTTAGCGCTGGATATACAGAATTAAGTGGTGGAACCTCGCCTAAAGCAAGAGATTTCCCGGAAGAGTTAGCGCCTAACCATGACAATTGGAAATCGGGTTCACATGCAGACCGATTTAGAACTCAGGCGGCCGATAAGTGCGCAACGACTGTAACTAGTCATATATCTAAAGATGGCCATTACTTTATTCACTACGATCCTAGCCAATGTAGGAGCTTGACTGTGCGTGAAGCAGCAAGGCTTCAGACATTTCCGGATAACTATATTTTTGAAGGGAATAGGACTCAGCAGTATGTTCAGGTAGGGAATGCGGTACCTCCATTTCTAGCACATAAGATTGGGGGCATAGTAATAAAATTGTTACGTTGAAATTATGTGTATTGTTGGAAATAATCCAACAATACACTGCCATCATTTTGTTAAAAAACCTTCATCTTGAAGCTTTTTTAACGCGCTTAAAGCTATATTACATTGTTTTGAAGAGGGGATTTTTAATGGCATTGCAGCACATACTTCCAATACACTTATCTCTCTTGGAGTAAGAAAACCATGTTCTTTTGCCCAATTTCTAGCCGCTCTCCAGAACTCACAACCTAGCTTAACGACTTCTAGTTCATCGTTCAAAGTACTATCTAATAAGTAGTTTGCCTTGCCTTCTTTTGCTTCTTCTTCAGCTAGTTCTTTACCTTTTATTATTCTGAAGAAGGAATTGTGTTTAGGTAGTTCTAATTCATCTAGCCTCTGCCAGCATAAAGGTTTTTTTGCCCACTCACTATAGTTGCGAATACCTTCAGGAGGCGAAGTAATTACCTTTTGAGCTAATTCTCCTGTAATAGAAAGAACCTCTCTAAAATCAGATGAAATTGTTTGACTTTTCCAAACCTTATCGAGGTCTATCACCATATCTATATTTTGTGCTTCTTTTACCAGCTTTGAAATTGTGTAAGTTACTATGTTCGCTCTATAGCCACCTTCATACCAGTCAGCGGCAGAAACTATTTTTTCTGTCTCGCGAAAAATTATAGCTTTCGCAACGAGTCTTTTAAACCAAACATCATTGAACTCTAAGTTTGATTTTCCCCATTTAGTACCAATGCGTTTAGCGAACTCAGAGAAGTTTTTTTGTGCACCTAAACTAACAATGTTAGGCAGTCCGCTCCAAGTGTTTTGATACTTAGCTAAATCAGTCTTTGTGAAAAATTGCTTACGTGGAAATTCCAAATCAAACTTTCTACGTTCAGAATGACTTCTCTTGCTCCTTTCATCTGCGAACTGTCCTCTTGCTCGTTCATAAACCATTTGGTTTCTCTGTAATTACTATCTCCAGATGGTGCCAAAATACGTCGAGATAATTCCTCAACTCTAATATGAAAAGGATGATTAGAGAAAAAATCTGCTGCATTTACTTTGTTTTGACTATTTGCATACTCGGAAATCTTTGGTACTACTTCTTCAGATATATCTCTAGGAGTTATAGTTAATTTGATTTGAACATAAACTTCATCTAATTGCTCCCTATAACTCTTATACGCGGCATGTAATGAAGCTGTAGTTTGCCCTCCGTTTACAATTTGTAGGTTTTCAGCCTTCGTAAGAATCAAACCGTGAGTTGTTGTATCAACCTCGATATTGTCAGCTGTAGCACTAATGCCATTGTTGTAGGAGAAAAACATATGGGGGGTGTCACGGATCGTGTCTCGAATCCCTTTATTCACATTTCCCCTAACTTGTAAAAAGCTTCTGACATTAGACTCTAACAATCGTGATCCCCATCTATCATATATTTCGGCTAGTTGTTTACCAGGTATAACAGCTAGATAGCTTTCGAGAGACTGCATTGAACCCGACGCTTTTAACAAAGGAATTCCACCGCCAAAATCTTCTTTAAAGTCGATTACGGCGTCAGCTCTAACTTGTCCTTGCTCTACAAATTTCTTTAACCGTTTCAAATCCCATATGCTTAGAGTGATATGCTTGTCATCAAGCTCCTCTACATTTAGAGCATCTATTCGTGCTCTACAATCAGCATTAGTAATAATAATAAGTTTAACTTTTTCTATACTTTTCCAAGTAGTACTTATTAAATCTGCGACTGCGAAACCTTGACTTGTTTCTTCCAACTTGTTTCTAAAATTAGGGTCTAAGCTGGCTTTGAGAAATCTAGATAGCTGCTGAGATAATCTGACAATGTGAGACTTGTTTAGTGCCCGAATTTCCCGATCCAATGAAAAATCACACAGAATCAAGCTAAGTACCCATCGCATTCTCTTGGGTCACCTGCGTAACCGTCAATCTGGGCCGTACCTTTTGCATAAATACTGCTGTGGAAAGCTCTATGAGCCGAATCTATTTCACCCGCTTCGCTTAGAAAATCACCAACTTTTTCAAAAAATGCTTCCACTGTAACCAGCCCTAAAGCATCGGCATCGCCCTGTATGTCTGCTATTAGCTGATGATGAAAATCTATCAATTCATTCACTTTTTATAATGCTCTTTAATAATCTTATATATGCTTTCTTTTATCTCGAAATCGGAGCAAGCTTCCAAGTCAATTAAATATTTTAATCTATGGACACCATTTGGTAATGGAGGGCATAAGCGAGGGAAGTGCTCCGATACCTCAAAGCTGCGATGTGATATAATATTCCAGCATCTATTTTCATATTTCTTGTCAACGTCATAGCCAGTTGAAAGAATCAAGCTCTCCCATTTTAAAAGAGAGCCTATTGAGCTTTCAAAAAGTTTTTGTGTTGTGGCTACATGATCATGAATCGTCATCCCATCTATGCCTATTGCAGACTCAACAGAAAAAACGCTAAGAAATACTTGTCCTCCCTCCATGTCAGATAACTGATCTTCAGAGGATATTAATATGACATTTTTACCTGCTACTTTTCGAGATTTTTACTTCAATGCAGCATCCTGTGAACTCAAAGTCTTTTGATGATCCGAGAGGACCTTTCCATGAATCAATAGCGAGCTCTGGACCTAAGTGCTCTACAAGAGCTCTTAAAAAAGCTAATTCACAAACTAGACCTTGTTGTTCCTCTAAACTTAGTCTATCTGAGTGACCAACCCGTAATAGGTAATGCCATCTTCTAGCTCGTAGGCTAGCCTTGTGGAGTGCTTCATTTATGCTTTCAGACTGCTCAGAATACGATACAATATCTCTACATAGTATCTCAAACAATTCTATATGATCACTCTCCTTTAATGCTAAAACAAATGACCATTGACCAGAGTTAACTCTGAAGCTAACAGACAAGTTTTTTAGTTCAGGTAGCGTAGGCTTATTTTTAGGCTCTGAGTTTAGTTTCAATATCAGTCCTGGCATACTATTTTCTAGTACTACCCAGAAAAAATCAAAGTCACTAACAGTGTTAACCCTTCTGGCTTCTCCTGTCCCTAGATTCTTCCATGGTGTATTATTCATTTAAAGTATCTTCCATTTCTTCATCAATATCATCACTTCCGAACAATTCGGTATATCTTTGAGAGTTGACAATATACTTTACCTTTTCCGTTGGTTTTTTAGATCTTGGTAGACTTATGCCCCAAGCTAAAACTGGATCTTTAGGTATTAAATGAGAGTTTTGGTGATCTTCTTTTCCCTTAGGAGCTTTGGCTTTAACAAAATGAATTATTAATAAAGCTCTATCTCTTTCTGCGCGATAGATTTTATCTGGAAAATTTGAACTTTTATTATCTAGTTCGTATTTCCTTTCAGCAGATAATGCTTTACTCGTTGACACTCCAGCTTTCTCAATGCCTCGAGAAGCAATTCTCATTTTTTTTCCACTAAATGACATATATCCAGAAGAAAGTTCTTCGAGGCCAACTGAGCGATTTGCTGGGTTTATTTCTATACCTAAAGTATTATAGCTGACACCTTTGTTGAGGCTAGGGATTAGGATATCCCAATACTTGAGTTCATCTTTCTTGTGTAGTTCAATATAAGCTCTAACTGGTGATGTTTCTGTTAAAACGCTTTCAGGCGCATTTATCCATGCAGCTAAAAACTCGTCGACTAAATCAACTGGTATATTGGTGAAAAGGGGCCCATTTAGTATGATTTTTTGTAAAGCCTTCGGATTTCAGCCTTGTGATGAGATTTTTTCCAATATCGAGGTTTGATTGTATTACATCATTGTTAGTATGTACTCTCGATGTTTCTATGAATTCGTTTGAGAGGCCTACTAATGTCACCACTTCTTTCCCAGAGCCCATTTTATTTTTTGCGGTTACTAAAAGGGATGCAGGGTGGCTTCTTACCGACAATCCAAAGTCTTCTGGTGTGGATTTCGCTTGCTCCATTGTTTTTAGTTCAATAAGGAGCTCTTCTGAAGCGTTAGCTATGAATGAGTACCATTCAATCGCTTCATCTGGCATCCATATTCTACAGAGGTCTTCATAACCATTACGATACCCAAACCATCTTCCCATTTGCATCAATGTGTCATACATCATTGTATTGCGGAGAAACCAAGTAATAGTAAGGCCTTCGAGTGTCAAGCCCCTCGATAGTGAGAACCCGCCGACAGCTATAACAGTTTGACCCCTTTCTCCTGAGTTCGAGTAGTCTAGATCATTAGCTTTACTATTTACTTCAACTACTTTTGCAGAAGCAATGGAGTCAAAAATAGCATCTAGGATATCACTCCAATCAAACTCAGTATCTTTGTATTCACTTACCCATGTATTGTAAAGAGCGCTTATCTCGGGATCTTTAGATGCTCTTATAACATCATTTGAATTTAATCTAAGTGAATTTTGAATTCTTTCTAACGCTTCATGTATTCTATTCCTGATTTTTCCCTGTATTGAGGTATATCTGCTAGCATTTACCAGCATTGAGCAATGAGAAAAAGAATGTCCTCTTAAATTTCTTATAGTTCTAGATAATAAAAATGAGCGAATAGCCGTCAATAAAGAAGATGGTAAATCACTAATATCATGATCAATTTTATGTTTTATTGGAAGTAATGGTTCATTGTCATCTATTGAACGTAGCCATTTTGCTTCTCCATCGTCAGGTAAGCCATCAATGAATATCTTTTTAGGGCCAAAATAATTGGTTGGTGCATCTAAACCAATGATGAAATTTTTAGGGAATAGGTCTTCTTTATGAACCTCATGCTCTTCATCAGGATCAATGAATATATTAGCAAAGGGAGTGGCAGTATAACCAACATAGCAGCTACGATGGAACATTTTCAATAGATCCCTTATTTGTCCATTTATTGTAGTTACTAAGCTATTACTATATTGTGTATTAATTGATGCGTTGTCAGCTTCATCATCGATAAGCAACATAGGCTGGTCAATCATTTCTTTGTCACCACGAGCACTATTGTCCTTTAGCCACTCGAGAAGGTTTTTAAGGGTCCTATGATTTTTTTTGATAACAAGTACAACTGGTACTCGATATGAATCAATTTCGCTAGTATTAGTGGATGCAGTATCTTTATTAAAGTCTCTTAAAGTATTCGTTAGACTAACTGGAGTATTGCTCTGGTCAAAATTTCCAACACCAATAATATGCCTAGAGCCATTACCATTTTTGTCTGAATTTTTACCTGTATCTCTACCAATAAACCCTTCATCAATTCGTGCTTGAGTTTGATTTCGTAAGTTATTATGTATGCCGGCGATAACAATGATTAGACGATAACCTGCATCAGCGGCTTTACAAATTAGCCCTGTATAATTTGCAGTTTTTCCGCTTTGTACATGACCGACAACCATACCTCTTCGGTCCCAAGGCGTATGCTCATTTGGGTTACCTAGTCTGCTAAGTATCTTGTCAGTAACGGTGTCAGTTGCTGTTACTACGTCTCTTGGTAATCCATTGTTAATTAGTAGTTTTTCGTATCTTTTCCAGTAAAATGGATTAATATTTGATTTGGCATCATCTAACCATGGTTTAAACTCAGCTCCATCGACAACGGCACCTAATCCAATCTTAATTCCCTGCTTATATTCAATTTCGCGAGAAATATCCTCAACATCTTGTTGAGTCAGGTTTGGATCAGTCGCCATTGCTATTGCGGTTACAAACTTTCTAAGTTCTTCTTCAGATTTACGAGGTGAAACAAAAAGAGCTGACTCTACCATATTTAAAACTTTGGATTTTTGTACTCATAAACCTTTTTCCTTTAAGTACTTATCAATAATTATCTTAGATCTTTCCCAATTCTCTTGAAATAATGGTTGACTTTGTAGTGTCTCTTTTATCTTATCTAGAGGTATATTATTTTCTAACAATACATTTGATATTCTAAAAATGGTTTCTTTGAGATCTTTTTCTATAATATCAATAGATGATACAGACTCCGAACCACCTACTAATTCAGCATGGAGTGCATCAATTGGTAACCCCGCGCCTATAAGTCTAATACAGCGTTCAAAACCTTCTTTAAACTCAGCAGGAAGAGATTCCGAATATGATTCAATCACGGGATGATTTAAATTTGGTTTAAAATAAATATTTCCATCAGAAATGACTCTATTCCAAAAAGGATACATTGTGACATCTACTAGCTTTTGGCCTCGACGTTTATAAGTTCTTTTTGAAGTTCCAACGAACCTCTCTATTAATCGAGAAAGCCTTTCTCTAACAAGAGGAGGTAACTGAGCAGAACTTTTTTTCACATCAATTTTCCATTGAGAATCAATAGAGTTTGGTATATCAATTGCAATACGGCTTAATTTTGTGAGTTCTGTTTGTTTAGCTAGCCCTTGCCAACCGCCTGCAATTATCAAACGGTTTTCCCTGTATATATATAGTCCTTGAGACTTAATATGACCATCAGGCCCACCTAATTCGTCCCATTCTAGTTGGGACAATTTTTTATAGTGTGGGATCGTAAAGCTTTGGATAACAACAATTTCATTATCAATTTTTATTGAATCAACAGGATCTTTTTGTGTTTGATGGGTGGTTTTTGCCATGGGGTCAAGAGGCTTAATTGTACGTCCATTGAGCATTATTTTTAAATCCCCCTCCAAAAAACGATGGAATACAAGTCTTAGGTGATATTCTGCTTTTGAGAATTCCGCATTAAGGTACTCGGTTCTTTTGGCTGCTAATTCTGTCTTTCCGATAAGGCGATCTAGCTTGTTCCATATAACAACAGTACCAGAGCTAGGTAGCAGTTCATATCCGACAACTTCCTGAGGGTTATCTATTAGCTGTAAGGCCCATGAATTTTTTTCCGCTACTAAGTCTAAATCCCATCGAGCGCACGATGTTAAGCCGTTCTTTCTACTTAACACTGTTAATGAACGACATTGAGAAAAACTAGCACTTTTTAAACCAAGCCCAAATCGTCCCAGTTGTTTCGGTGCTCTTTCATGAGTTGGGTTTTTGGTTCCAAGACGCATAGCTTCATACAGTTCTTCGGATGACATTCCACAACCATCATCAGATATAGCTACATAGGGACTATCAGATACAGTGTCTACTTCAACTTTTATCGTCGAAGCGCCAGCTGATATGGAGTTATCTATTATGTCAGCTAGAGCCGTTTTGAGATTGTATCCAAAGTCTCTATGGCCCTCTATTAAAGATGATGCATAAGGTGCGGCATCAATAATCCTTGTAGCCGTGCTTCTTTGTGAGGTTTCGCAATAAGTACTCATTTGATTTGGTTCTTCTGGAAGCGAATTAGGTAAGAGCTTACCACTATTGAGTTAATGAACACTTTACATACATCAATATTTTGAAGTGCCTATAAAACTGAGCAGATTGTAATTCGTTGAGGGCGACGCAAAAAAAAGCGCCAACCCTTTCGAGTTGGCGCTTTCCCAAACGTTTGGTGGAGCTGGCGGGAGTTGAACCCGCGTCCAAAATCAGTCTAACTAATGGCGCTACATGCTTAGTCTATCTTTAATCTCGTCAGTGCACTGCGGTAGACACGCCATACAAAGACACACCCGAATTATCTTTAGCGCTTCAGCTCTCGAGTCAAAGCATCCACGCGATCCTGTTTGGGTTTGACTGCCTGATTCCCCGTCCTACAGGCGGAGGCTAGGAGGGCAGGCTCTAAGCAGGTTATTAAGCTGCTAGTGCGTAGTTTTCGTCGTTTGCGACTATTTTTTTGCGGCTTTTAACGAGGCAAACCGCCCCTCGGCATGCTCCACGAGCCTTCTTGATCCTGTCGAATCCTGAATCAGCCCCGGAATATGGACGCGATGTTAGCATAAAGCTCTGCTGCGTCAACGATTATCTGGCGGCATGTTTCATGATACGCGCTTTGTCGCGCTGCCAATCGCGATCCTTAGTTGCATCGCGCTTGTCATGAAGTTTCTTACCTTTTGCCAGACCAATCTTAAGTTTAGCCATGACTGTTTCCAGTACAGGGAAAGCGCGATCACGGTGTAACCTTCGCGGTTTACTTTGCCAATCAAGGTGTCGAGTTCACGACGCTTGAGCAGCAGTTTCCGTACGCGTGTAGGATCGGCCACTACGTGCGTAGAGGCAACATTCAATGGGGTGATGGTCGCGCCGGACATGTAAGCCTCTCCATCACGGAAGAACACATAGCTCTCGCTGATGTTGGCTTTGCCAGCACGAAGTGATTTCACTTCCCATCCTTGTAGCTCAAGCCCTACCTCAATATCGTCTTCGATGAAGTATTCGTGGCGAGCCTGGCGGTTCATAGCAATCGTGTTGCTGCCCGCCTTATTCTTTGCGTTTTTCTTTACCATAGTGGCGGCATTATACGTAGTGGAATTCACAGGCGAAACTGTTTTTAACGGATTTTTGAGCTGTCGGCAACTGCTTGTATCAGCAATATTGGGGCTTTGGGAGGTCGCGACACAAAACCGTGGGCGGTGATATGCCTGATGGTGGAAATTGGCCGAAGATTGAAGGTGTTTGGGCTATTTTGTGCGGCGGTGATATGATGTCGCCAATACCTGAAAGGAGACGCTATGCCGCGAATTACCCGTTCTGCGCTGGTGCCGTATAGTGCAGAGCAGATGTTTAAACTTGTTAATGATGTGGAAGCCTACCCGGCGTTTTTACCGGGATGTGCCGGTTCACGTGTGCTGGAAGCGAGCGACAATTCGATGACGGCATCAGTGGATGTGTCCAAAGCCGGGATCCGCAAAACCTTCACTACCCGCAACGAGCTAGTGAAAGGGGAAGCCATTAAGATGGAATTGGTCGACGGCCCGTTCCGCAAACTGGTGGGCGGCTGGCATTTTACCTCGCTGGATGTGGATGCCTGCAAAATCGAGCTGAATCTGGATTTTGAGTTCACTAATGGCTTGGTGGAGATGGCATTCGGCAAAATTTTTAACGAGTTGGCCATGAACATGGTGAAGGCGTTTACCCAAAGGGCGAGAGAGATTTATGAGTGATGAAAAGCTGCTGCACGTTGAGGTGGTGTATGCCTTGCCGCAAGAGCAGCGCGTGTTCAAGGTGGTGGTAAAGCCTGATACCACGGTTGAGGCCATTATCCGCCAGTCTGGCATCTTGGATGCTTACCCTGAAATCGATCTTGGCAGCAACAAAGTTGGTGTGTTCAGCCGCTTGGTGAAACTTGATGCCACTGTGTTTGATGGTGATCGTATTGAGATTTACCGCCCCTTAGTAGCTGATCCAAAAGAAATCCGCCGCCGCCGTGCCGAGCGCATGAAGTCGGAAGGCAAATCTGATCCGGTAACCGGCGGGAAGGTGAACCCGCTGCGCAAAGGTGAGTAATTCCGCTTTCTAATTGCGGATAAGAATAAAAAAGAAAAGCGGTGGTCATTGGCCACCGCTTTTTGATGGATTAAAGCTTCAGCCAGGCATCCTGCCAGTATGGTGAGCGACTCGGCTCATAGCTTGGGTTGCTGCACCAGCCTGAATTTGGCCACGGCTTACACTGGTAAAGCTTTTTGTTGTGCGCCCTGACAATATCCCCGGCCTGATAGGCAAAACCTGCCTCGTAATCTGGGTATTCACCTGGAACAGGAGGAGTAATGTCCGGCTCCTCGGTATCAGGTGCACCGCAGGTGGTGTCGTCTGTTTGTTTCCATACGCCCCATTCACCCGTGGTACCCGGCTCTTCACCTTTGGTCCACCAACCGGCCAGCCAGACGGAGCTTGGTGCGAAACTTTATCACCGCCCACGTATGTTGCCTTTTTCTCCCAGTTGGCAATACAAACCGCACTTGCTTCCACGGTTACGATGCGTGTGACGGAGACTGTTTGCCCCTCACTGTCTGTTACGCTGTAGGTCAGCACGTAGTCGCCCGGTGTTTGGGTGTCCACGCTGCCTGAAACAACAATGCTGGCGGTAATGTCACCGTCTTCTGCATCAAATGCCTGAATGCCATCCAATGGATTGAATGCATCGCCCTGTTGCAGGGTAATGTGCTCTGCGCCTGTGAGAGTCGGCGCCTCGCCAAGCTCTGTGGTAACAACGCCTGCCTTCAGTTCGACGGTTGGCGCGGTAATGGCAGTGCTCGCCAGCAGCTGGTTATCACAGAAAAGTTCAGCGCGGTAAGGGATGAGCGCCGTTTCCACATTGACATGGAAGCGGTTCATCAGCCTTCCTTAAAGCGGCGGTTGTGCAGGTTGAACGTCTGAGTGCCGCCTTGTTGGGTAAGGACATTCAGCTGGCATGACGATGTCGTAAAGTTATCTGCATACACTGCACCGTAAGCGCCGTGCAGCGCAGGGTAGATGTAGCTTGGCAGTGAGTTGGTAGGATCGTAATAACCGACCAGAGTGGTGACAGCAATGCCCTGTTTCGTTGCAATACGTGGCACCGTTTTGTCGATGATATCTTTTTCCACTTCCATCCATTGGCCCGCTTCAAAACGGTAGGCGTACTTGGTGCCGTTGACCAGAAGCTGGGATTGATCGCCGAAGTAAATGTGGGAGTTGTAGCCTGCTGAGGAGCTGAATACCACGACCTTGCCTTCGAAACTGCTGTCTGCAGGCAGGTAGAATTCACGCGCCCAATAGCCGTTTCCGGTGTTGATGCGCACCGCATCGGCGTCTTGGAACAGTTCGTGGAACTTGCGGCTGTCCGCGCCAAATTGGCTCAGGGTATTGTTGTCGCTGACAGTCACTATGTTGTAGGCCAAATCGTCCTTCACATTGTGCTGCCAAGGTTCCATACGCTGACTTTCCGGGTTCCATTTGCTGAAACCGGTTGGAGAGGCTGGGTCGAAATTGGCTTTGCTTCAAGGAAGTTCTGGAACACGTTCAGTTCATAAGGGGTGTGGAGCGTGTACTCGTTGCCTTTTGGATGAAGCGGCCAGCCGCCCGCCATGGTGCCTTTACCAAAACTGTGTCCGGAAAACGGCTCCGCGCATTGGCCTTCGTAGCACGTTGAGCCGTTGGTTCTGGCTTTGCTGATGTTAGGCAGGAATGTGTTGGTAAACAGATCCCAACCCCAGGTGGAATTGATGTTGGTAGAGCTGTTGTGCACTGAGCCTGCAAACCCACCCAGGTAGTGGGCTTCTGCGTGTGTGCCTGCGCCAAATTCATGGCCGACTTCGTGGCTGAACTCATTGCCGGTTGAGCTGACGACTGAAGCGACACCGGCATAAGAGCCGAGCAACCCGTGGTTGATAATGCCGTTGCTGTAATTGCCCCGTGAGTTATTCACGGTCACCTGTGCGGCGAAGTAAGGTGCGCTGATGTTCCACTGCGAGCCGTTCATCACATCGGCGCTATGTACGCCGTAGTTGGCACTGTTGATACCGGCGGAAATCAGCTCGCGGGCAATGCGGTAGTGGGAATCACTGCCGTAGGCGTCGGCTTTACTTGGGTCGACATCGACCAGTAACCTGCCGTCCGGCAACATGATTTCTTCGAGATGGATCGGCGCGTAAGGGTTGACGATAAGCTTGCTGATTTGCAGGGACTGGAAGTAATCGCGGTGCAGGTTTTCATCATTCATAAAGCGGAATTCACCGCGTGGTTCGGTCAGCAGGCCAACATCTACCGTGTTCATGATAAGCGTCGTGTTTGCGCCAACTTTTATTCCTTCAACCACACCTTCCTGGTTGCCGTCATTGAACGTCAGGCTAAAGCCCGGTTCAACCGCTTCGGCAGGCAAAATGGCGGTGTAGGCTTTATCGCTGTATGCCAGTTTGCTGTAATCAAGATCAGATTGGGCAACCCAGTCGCCACCGACATTGTTGTAGGTAATACGGTTGCCTGAGGAAAGTGTGTCGATGCCGTGAGTGTAATGAATGCGCGAGTTGTATCCGGCCTGCGAAGAGAAAGTAATGATCTTTCCATCAAGCTCTGCGCCTTCTGGCAACATAAAGTCGTAGGCAAAGTTACCGTTACTGGTTGCGATTTCTACCGTGTCATGTTCGATCAGCAGGGCTTTGAAAGCCGCCTTTCCTGATTCGTAGGCGATGGTGTCGATAGCCTGCTGTGAAGCAATACGGTGGGCGTAGCTGTCTGGCACAACAAGGTCCAGATCCACGTCAATTTGGCCTGTGAGTTTTGGCTGTGCAGAAGGCTGTCGCATGGTTGCCCGGTGCACTTCTTCACCCTCGCGGTTTTTTACCACGACAGAGATGTTTTTACCTACTAGCGCCTCACTGTCTTTTGGCTCGAAGATGACCAACGCTTTGCGCAAGGCAACAAGGTGCGGCTGGCGATCGCCTTCAATACCATGCACAGTCGGCACGATCACACTCTGCGCCATACTGACACTGGCGGCGAGAGTGCCCTGCGTATCCGACGGAAGCGATTTTTGGTTAAAAAAGACGGTTTGGGTGTTTTGCGTTTCTGCAAAGACTGCCTGAGTGCTCATGCCAGTAAGAAGGGCAGGGATCAGGCAAGCCAAAAGTTTCTTGCTCATATGCTGATTGTTGCTCTGGTTAATAGGAAGGGGCGGGAATATATAGAGGGATGAATAAGTTAGTGATCAAAACAAGCGGTTATTTGAACCAGTGCCTCAAATCAAAACGTTAAATTGGCAGCAGGGCACTGCAGTGACAATTTTTCGGCGATTTTTCGAGGAAATTCAAGCGATTGACTCTGTCAGGAAAGGAAGGCAAAACAAAATAAAATCCAGACAAAACAAAAAGGAAGTGCCATCTTGTTGGAGCGCTTCCTCTGCCAGAGGCGGTTGTCAGCTGAGATCTTCAGTCACATCCGGTACGAAGCTCTGGCTTTCCAACGGTACTCGTACATACCCTTCTTTGTTGATCTCCGGTAATTCGATAGGGTCATATTCAATCGCTTCGTAAGGAATACTTGCAAGCAGGTGTGAAATACAGTTCAGGCGCGCCCGCTTTTTATTGTCGGCTTCAACTACCCACCAGGGGGATTCTTTGGTGTCGGTAAAGGCAAACATCTTGTCTTTGGCTTCGCTGTATTCCACCCAGCGGCTGCGGGATTCCAAATCCATCGGGCTGAATTTCCAGCGTTTCATGGGGGTGGTGATGCGTTCGCTGAAGCGTTTTTCCTGTTCCTCGTCGGAAACTGAAAACCAGTACTTAAGCAAGATGATGCCAGAGCGTTGCAGCATGCGCTCGAACTCGGGACAGGTGCGCATAAACTCTTCGTACTGGTCATCGGTGCAAAAGCCCATGACCCGTTCTACACCGGCGCGGTTGTACCAGCTACGGTCAAACAGGACGATTTCGCCTGCGGCTGGGAGGTGAGAAACATAGCGTTGGAAATACCATTGGGTGCGTTCACGTTCTGTGGGTTTATCCAGTGCGACAATGCGGCAAACGCGGGGGTTGAGCTTTTCGGTAATGCGTTTGATGACGCCGCCTTTCCCTGCGGCATCGCGCCCTTCAAACACCACCACCACTTTCAAGCCTTTCAGCTTCACCCACTCCTGCAGTTTGACCAGCTCGGTTTGCAGTTCCGCAAGCTTGTTTTCGTAGGCTGATTTGGAGAGTTTTTTGGATTTTTTGTCTTTGGGCGTGTTGGAATCTGCCATCGTACCGCTTCCTTTCGTTGGTCTTATTTTCACCGTAGAAAGTGAGGGGGATGTTTGCAATCCCCCTTTTGGAAAAGTGCGATACTGGCTGGTGGTCAGGCGCGGATGGCGGCAATGGTCTGGGCGATTGTCTCAGGGTTGGTAACAGTGATCGCGAAATCAGAGTCACCGCTGCATGGTGGCTTTCTCGTTGCGGTAGCTCATCAGGGAGTTGCGCACTGTTTTTCCTGAAAGGTGAATTTCGGTAACGCCGGTTTGTTCGATGATGCGTTTGGCATTGTCCGGCGAAACACCTGCGCCCGGCATAATGCTGAGTTTGCCTTGGGTAAAAGTGACCATTTCTTTGAGGGTATCAATGCCTTCGTCAGCGCGTTTGGCAAGGCCGGAGGTGAGAACGCGCTCAACGCCATGGGACATTAAAAATTCCAGCGCATCGAATGGCGCTGAGCAATGGTCGATGGCGCGGTGGAAAGTCATCCCCATGCCGGAAGCGGCCTTCACCATGTCGGCCACGACAGTCTCATCGATTTTTCCGTCTGCTTTCAGCGCGCCGATCACCACACCGTTCAGGCCAGCCTGCTTGGCGGTATGAATGTCAGCCAGCATGATTTCAACATCGTCACTGTTGTAGAGAAAATCCCCTTCGCGTGGTCGGATAATGCCGTAAACCGGAATGCCTGATATGCGCGTCGCCTGTTTCATGTAGCCAGCGCTGGCGGTTAACCCGCCTGTCGCCAGTGAACTGCAAAGCTCAATGCGCCCAGCGCCGGCTTTTTCGGCAATAGGAAGGGATTCAATACTATCAATACACACTTCGACCAACACAGACATACAACTCTCCTTGCAAATGGGAGACTCATCATCAACGAGTTAGCGGTGGAATTGAAGCAGTGGGGGTGTAAAAGTTTGGTAAAAGTTGGGGGCAAAGAAAAGTGGTTCTGGGAAGAGCAGGTCCTAGGTCCTGGGAAGAGCAGGTGGAGCAGAAGCGAGAAAGAGCAGATAAGAGCAGGCAAGAGCAGGGTCTAGGGTCCTAGGTCCTAGGTCCTAGGAAGAGCAAGAGCAAGAGCAAGAAAGCGCAGGAAGGGCAGAAAAAGCAGGGACGAGATTTGAGATAAGAGAAGAAGCAGGAAAGCGAAGGTATAGATTAGAGCAATGCAAAAAAATGCGCTGAAAGTTGGGCGTGTCTGGAAATCAATTTAATGACCGAGAGTTTGCTTTTCCTAGGACCTCGTTCCCCAGGACCCAGGACCTATAAAGTCCCTTTGAAACTCAAAAGTACGGGCTTAATCAAGAGGTAGTGAGCCACCAAATCTCTGAGGCTCAAATACAAAAAGGGCCCGGTGGTCCGGGCCTCAATTTTATTTTTATAGCTGACTTTTGGCTTTACGCTTACGCGTTAGGGGGAAACTGCGCGAGCAGCTTGCCAAAACTTACAGGTCTTCAGTGTGCTCAGACAGGTAAGCTGCAACGCCTTTAGGAGATGCGTCCATACCTGCTTTACCTTTTTCCCACTGAGCTGGACATACTTCGCCGTGCTCTTGGTGGAAGTTCAGAGCGTCAACCATACGCAGCATCTCGTCGATGTTACGGCCCAGTGGCAGGTCGTTAACGACTTGGTGACGTACCAGACCGTCTTCGTCGATCAGGAAAGAACCACGGAAAGCAACGCCTGCTTCTGGGTGCTCAACGTCGTACGCTTTACAGATTTCGTGCTTAACGTCTGCTACCAGTGGGTACTTAACTTGGCCGATACCGCCGTTGTCCACTGGAGTGTTACGCCATGCGTTGTGAGAGAACTGAGAGTCGATTGAAACACCGATAACTTCTACACCTTTCTCTTGGAAATCAGCGTGACGCTTGTCGAATGCGATCAGCTCAGAAGGACATACGAAGGTGAAGTCCAGTGGGTAGAAGAAAAGAACCGCTTTCTTACCTTTAGTGAACTCTTTCAGGTTGAAGTTTTCTACGATCTCACCATTGCCCAGAACTGCTGCTGCAGTAAAGTCTGGTGCTTGACGGCCTACTAGTACCATTTCTCAGCTCCTAAAAATGTTTAATTATCAGGCTTAAACGCCTGATTCATCTATGAACGGGACAAACTATAATGGAACTGCTAGATTGGAAAAAGCGGATTTAACAGATTAATACAATCGGAAAAATCGATGACAAAATTCCCTTCTCTCAAACAACTCCATTATTTGGTCACACTGTATGAAACCCGCCATTTTGGCGAGGCTGCCAAACAGTGTTTCGTTAGCCAGTCTACACTAAGTTCCGGCATACAGAACCTTGAAGAACTGATTGGATCTCAGCTTATTGAGCGCGATAACAAAACCTTGGTTTTTCCGCGATAGGCGAAGATGTGGTATCCCGCAGCCGGGAGATTCTGGCACGTAGTCAGGATCTGATGGAGCTGACGCAAGTCAGTGAAAAGCCGATGCAGGGCAACCTGCGGCTGGGCTGTATCCCCACCATTGCCCCCTTCCTGTTGTGTGATTTGGTGCAGGCGGTCAACCGGCAATATCCCGAACTGCATCTATTGCTGCGTGAAGACACCACCGCCAACCTGCTGACCGCACTGAAAAGCGGCGAGATGGATGTGCTGATCCTGGCATTGCCGGTTGAGATTGGTGGCATGCAAAGCCGTATTGTGGGTAAAGACGTTTTCAAAATGGTGCTCAATACCACGCAAGCCCAAAACGTCAATGTGCCTGTGAGATACGCCGATCTCCCTGATGAGTCAGTGTTTTTGTTGGAGCGGGAACACTGCCTGACCGATCACGCCGTGTCTGCCTGCCAGCTTACTTCATCGGAAAAGATAAACCCTTTCACAGCAACCAGTTTGCACACTCTGGTGCAGATGGTCGCGAATGGACTGGGCACTACCTTCCTGCCGCAAATGGCGATCAACCATGGGTTAATTGATAACCTGGACTTGGTTGTGGTTGAGCCGCCTGGCCGCGAAGCCTACCGGGAGATCGGTCTGGTCTGGCGTCCGACGTCGAGCCGTAAGGCGACATTTGAGCAGTTGGCCGATTTAGTGGAAACCCTGCTGTAACTTAAAAACGCAGTGGGTGGGCTGGGGATTATTCATTCTGTTTCGGCGTGACAACGCCTGAAAATGATGAAATTTCCCCAGTTTTTTCAATATGCTTTAGTACTTTTTGGTATTCGCAATAACTTTGGTCGAATCATCCTCTTATTCCCCTCTTTTTAGATTTTAATTTTTGTTTACAATTTTGTAACCAATATGCATTCCTGAAATTAAATTCTGTCGGAATGCCGACATTTTTTTATCAATTATTAATCACTTAATCTGCATAACTGTTTCTCTGTCACAAAATCAAATGATGTTATCTTTTTGTAATAAAAAGATTTTCTGCACAAATTCCATACAGGTGCTACGTTTAAAACATGCCGTACAAATATTCGGTGTGTTAGTTGTTTGTGTAATTTAATTTCGTAAGTGGTTACAAAAATCACTCCAAAGGATGAAAAGGTCACAAACCGTATAACCCTCTAAGATTCGTTTTAATTTAGTGTTTTGAGTTAAAACTCTATATTTTTTAAATTATTGAAATATATACAAATATAAGAATTAATACTTAAGTCTAACCTTGGCTTAGGTGTTGACGCACAAAAAGAAATACGCCAGCTTAATGGGGTGTTTCGGCGATGTGAATGTATTCGAAGCAGTAAGGGATTATTGAGTACCGTTGTGATTTAGTTACAAATGGAAATGGAGGCCTTTTATGGGATCACAAGCACAACACGCTTTTAAGGAGTTATCGTTCGTTCCGCCGATCACTGAGAAAGAATCTGATGTGCTAACTGATGATGCGCTGGCGTTTATTCATCAATTGGCAACGCGATTTGCACACCGTGTGCCTGAACTGTTGGCGGCTCGAGAAGCGAGACAAGCCAAATTTGATGCCGGTGCCTTGCCTGACTTTCTCTCTGAAACGGCTGATATCCGTGAAGGGGATTGGACAATCCGGGGCATTCCCGCTGATCTTCAGGATCGCCGCCTCGAAATCACTGGCCCGCCTGAGCGAAAAATGGTTATCAATGCCCTGAACGCCAACGTGAAAGTGTTCATGGCAGACTTCGAAGATTCATTCTCTCCGGTTTGGGGGTCTGTGCTGCAAGGCCAGCGCAATCTCACCGACGCCATTGCGCGTACGATTTCCTACGAAAACCCCGGCAACGGAAAAAAATACGCGTTGAATGATGACCCCGCGGTTTTGATTTGCCGTGTCCGTGGCCTGCACCTGAAAGAAAAGCATGTCCTGCTGGATGGCAAGCCTATTCCCGGTGCTCTTTTTGATTTCGGGCTTTATTTCTACCGCAACTACAAAGCGCTGCTGACGAGTGGCTCTGGCCCGTATTTCTATCTGCCGAAGCTGCAGGCGCACCAGGAAGCGGCGTGGTGGAATGACGTGTTCTGTTTTGCCGAAGACGAATTCGGGCTGGATCGCGGCACTATCAAGGCGACGGTGCTGATTGAAACGCTGCCTGCTGTGTTCGAGATGAACGAAATCCTTCATGCGCTGAAAGACCACATTGTGGCGCTTAACTGTGGCCGCTGGGATTACATCTTCAGCTACATCAAAACCTTCCGTAATCATCCTGACCGTGTGTTGCCAGACCGCCAGGTCGTGACCATGGAAAAACCTTTCCTCAACGCTTACTCACGCCTGTTGGTGAAAACCTGTCACCGCCGCGGCGCGATGGCGATGGGGGGCATGGCAGCATTTATCCCGTCGAAAGACCCAGAGAAAAATGCCTGGGTGCTGGAGAAAATCAACGCGGATAAATCGCTGGAAGCCAAAAACGGCCACGACGGCACCTGGGTTGCACACCCTGGTTTGGCTGATACCGCGAAAGCCGTCTTCGATGCCGCATTGGGTGAGCGTAAAAACCAGCTGGATGTAATGCGTGAACACGATGCGCCGATCACTGCCAAGGAGCTGACTGAGCCTTGCGACGGTGACCGCACTGAAGATGGTATGCGTCACAACATCCGGGTGGCGGTGCAATACATTGAAGCCTGGATCTCGGGCAACGGCTGTGTGCCTATCTATGGCCTGATGGAAGATGCGGCGACGGCGGAAATCTCCCGCGCCTCTATCTGGCAGTGGATCAAACACCAGAAATCACTCAGCAACGGCAAGACCGTGACCGCCGATTTCTTCCGCGCATGTCTCGCAGAGGAAATGGAGGTGCTGAAACAGGAACTTGGGGAAGACGTATTCAACGCAGGTAAATACCAGCAGGCGGCCAGTTTGATGGAGCAACTGACCACCAGTGACGAGCTGGCAGATTTCCTGACGTTATCCGGATACGAATTGCTGGACTAATCAACATACTTGAACATTGAGAGAGGGAAGCACAATGACACTGACAAGACAGCAGCAAATTGAAGCACTGGAAAAAGACTGGGCAGAGAATCCACGTTGGAAAAACGTGAAGCGCACTTACACCGCACAAGACGTGGTCGACCTGCGCGGCTCTTTCCTGACAGAGCACACTATCGCCCAGCGCGGTGCTGACAAACTGTGGGAACTGGTCAACGGCAGCGCGAAGAAGGGCTATGTGAACTGTCTGGGCGCATTGACTGGTGGTCAGGCTGTTCAGCAAGCAAAAGCGGGTATTGAAGCGATTTATCTGTCAGGCTGGCAGGTCGCGGCTGACAACAACACCGCATCTTCTATGTATCCGGATCAGTCACTGTACCCAGTGGATTCTGTACCGGCAGTGGTGAAGCGTATCAACAACGCGTTCCGCCGTGCTGACCAAATTCAGTGGTCGAAAGGCGGTTCTCCGGAAGAAGGTACCGATTACTTCCTGCCAATCGTCGCGGATGCAGAAGCGGGCTTCGGTGGTGTGCTGAATGCCTACGAGCTGATGCGCAGCATGATTGAAGCGGGTGCCGCAGGTGTTCACTTTGAAGACCAACTGGCTTCAGTGAAAAAATGTGGTCACATGGGCGGTAAAGTACTGGTACCAACCCAGGAAGCGGTTCAAAAACTGGTTGCTGCACGCCTGGCCGCTGACGTTGCAGGTACCACAACACTGGTGATTGCACGTACCGATGCGAACGCAGCAGACCTGCTCACCTCAGATTGCGACCCATACGATGCAGACTTCATCGTGGGCGAGCGCACTTCTGAAGGCTTCTACAAAGTCCGCGCGGGTATTGAGCAAGCTATCGCACGTGGTCTGGCTTACTGCCCATATGCAGATTTGGTGTGGTGTGAAACCGCGAAGCCTGATCTGGAAGAAGCGCGTCAGTTTGCTGAAGCTATCCACGCGAAATTCCCGGATCAACTGCTGGCGTACAACTGCTCGCCATCGTTCAACTGGGAGAAAAACCTGGACGCAGAAACCATTGCCAAGTTCCAGCAAGAGCTGTCAGACATGGGCTATAAGTACCAGTTCATCACCCTCGCCGGTATCCACAACATGTGGTACAACATGTTCGATCTGGCACATGCTTACGCGCAGGGTGAGGGTATGCGTCACTACGTGGAAAAAGTTCAGCGTCCTGAATTTGAAGCTGCAGAGCGTGGTTACACCTTCGTTGCTCACCAGCAGGAAGTGGGCACCGGCTACTTCGATAAGATGACCAACGTGATTCAAGGTGGTAATTCATCAGTCACAGCACTGACTGGTTCTACCGAAGAAGAGCAGTTCTAAACAAGCAAGACTCCTAGCTGTTCAGGGGCTTCCCGAGCCCCCGTTTTATCCACGCATTTGAGCGGCCTTTGGGCCGCTTTTTTTATTTCTGGCGTATATCTGCACTTCCAGATCAAATGACACCCAGCGAAAATTCGGCCTTCTACTTGATATCTCAGGAAAAATCACCCGCCTTTCTGTGAACTTTTTGTCATACAGATCAAAAATGTGTGCCTCAGTCCACATTTTTAAAAATTTTCTAGTCCGCATTAATTCTGTGGATATATTGCGCGCAAAAGAAAAAGGGCATTTAGCTCAATAACTTCCCAGTAATTTATATATCTAGGACAAGAAGATGCAGACACCGGGTCACAAGACGGGTAAGCGCTTTGCGCTGTCGATCGTAGCAGCGTCATGCTTGCTGGCGTTCCAGGCGCAAGCAGCTGTGGATTGCTCTGGCATTGCAGAGTGGAATGCCTCTGTTGCTTACAATGGCGGCGCAGAGGTTCAAAAATCAGGTGTGGTTTACAAGGCAAAACTGGTGGACGCAGGGTAACGATCCGGTTCAGCATTCAGCGCCTTACATGGAATGGACCAAAGTTGATGTCTGCTCTGGTGATGGTGGCACCGATCCTGAACTGCCAAACGAAGCACCGACAGTGGCATTTACAGCACCGGCTGCGGGCAGTGAGTTCACCGTGGGTGATGTAGTTTCACTGAGCGTCAACGCTGCGGATAGCGACGGCGCCATTGCGAAAGTCGAGTTTGCTGTAAACGGCACCACCATTGCGACGGTAAACCGTGCACCTTTCCAGACCGTTTGGACAGCAACCGAAGGCAATCAGACCATTACCGCCACCGCGTTTGATAACGAAGGTGCAACGGCGGTAGCCACTACCTCTGTGACTGTTAAGCCAGAAGTGGTTGAGCCAGAAAACCAACTGCCAACCGTTGAGCTGGCCGTGTCCAGCACCAGCATCAAAGTCGGTGAGAGTGTCACTCTTGATGCCACCGCTGCTGATGCTGACGGTTCCATTGCGAAAGTGGACTTTTATGCCAATGGCGCGCTGATCGGCACCCGCGCAACGGCACCTTACTCATTGGCGTGGACATCAACCGCCGCTGGTAATGTGACCTTCCATGCCCGTGCAACAGACAATGAAAACGCTACCCGCGATTCACTGAAAAAAGTAGTGAAGGTGCAGGGTGATGACACTGGTGGCATCGTTGAAAACTGCCGCCCTGAAGGCCTGTACCAGACGGAAGGCGTGAACGTGCCGTACTGTTCTGTGTATGACAAAGAAGGCCGCGAAATGCTGGGTGACGATCACCAACGTCGCGTGATTGGTTACTTCACCTCATGGCGTACCGGCGACAACCCGGCAACCGGCAAATTCCTGGCTAACGATATTCCTTGGGACAAGCTGACCCACATTAACTATGCCTTCGTCAGCATTGGTGAGGATGGCCGCGTCAACATCGGTGACGTGAACGATCCGAACAACGTGGCTGTGGGTAAAACCTGGCCGGGTGTGGATGTTGACCCAGATCTTGCTTTGCCGGTCACTTCGGTGCGCTGGCGACTTACAAGAAACGCTATGACGTGAAAACCCTGTTCGCCGTTGGCGGCTGGGCGGAAACCGGTGGTCACTTTGATGTCAACGGCGATCGCGTGGCAGACGGTGTTTCTACACCATGACTACCAATGCCGATGGCAGCGTCAACCATGCCGGTATCGAGAAGTTCGCGGAATCTGCCGTTGAAATGATGCGTAAATACCAGTTCGACGGTATCGACATCGACTACGAATACCCGACCAGCATGGGCGGTGCAGGTAACCCGATGGACGCAGAGTTCTCTGAAGCCCGTCGTCCATACCTGATGCGCTCTTACAACGAGCTGATGCGCGTACTGCGTGAGAAGCTGGATCAGGCATCTGCAGCAGATGGCACCCACTATATGCTGAGCATCGCGTCGCCTTCATCGGCGTACCTGCTGCGCGGTATGGAAAACTTCGAAGCGCTCAAGTACCTGGATTACGTCAACATCATGTCTTACGACCTGCACGGCTCGTGGAACGAATATGTTGGTCACAACGCGGCACTGTTTGACACCGGCGAAGATGCCGAGCTGGCACATTGGGGCGTTTACGATGAAGCGCAATACAAGGGCGTGGGCTACCTGAACACCGACTGGGCGTTCAACTATATGCGCGGTGCGCTGCAATCTGGCCGCATCAACATTGGTGTGCCTTACTACAGCCGTGGCTGGCAGGGTGTAACCGGTGGTGAAAATGGTCTTTGGGGTCGTGCGCCACTGCCAAACCAGAGCGAGTGTCCGGAAGGCACTGGCGGTACCGGTGGCAAGTGTGGTGATGGCGCTATGGGTATCAACAACCTGTGGCACGATCTGGATGCCAACGGCAATGAGATTGGCGCAGGTGTGAACCCGATGTGGCACGCCATGAACCTGCAAATCGGCCGTCAGGGCAGCTATACCTTCACCAACGGTATGGATCCGGAAAATAACCCTGACCATCAGGTTCGCGGTACTTACAGCCGTCATTACGACGAGGTGGCTGGTGCGCCTTGGCTGTGGAATGCCGAGCAGAAAGTGTTCCTGTCGACTGAAGACAAAGCGTCTATCGCCAACAAGGCTGACTATGTCGTCGATAAAGGCATCGGCGGTGTGTTGATTTGGGAACTGGCGGGTGACTACAGCTGTTACGAGCTAGGCGCAAACGGTGAACGCGGTGCGAAAGACCCGTCTGAGCAGGCGTGTCTGGCCGGTCGCGGTGAGTACTACATGGGTGACACCCTGAGTGCGACCATGTACGACAAGTTCAAGAATGCAGAACCTTATGGCAACAAGCGTGCAGTGCGTGAAATGCCGGCGCAGGCTGTGAACATCACTGTGTCTGTGGGCGGTTACAAAGAGGGTGATCAGAACTATCCGATCAACCCGAAAGTGACCTTCACCAATAACACAGGCATGGCGCTGCCGGGCGGTACCGAGTTCCAGTTCGACATCCCGACTTCCACGCCGGATAACGCAATGGATTGGTCAGGCGCGAAACTCTCGGTGGTGGAATCGGCGCACAGCCGTGACAACAACGTGGGCGGTATGGACGGTGAAATGCACCGCGTTTCGTTCAAGTTGCCACAATGGTCTGACGTGGCGGCGGGTGAAACTTACGAGCTGGACATGGTGCATTATCTGCCAATCTCTGGCCCGGCCAATTACACAGTGATCATCAACGGCACTGAGTATGCGTTCGCATTCGAATACCCAGAGTTGCCTTTGGCAGACCTGGATGACGAAACCACGAACCCGGGTCCGAATCCAGGTCCGAACCCGGATCCAAGCGACTGTGACACCACAGGTGTGAACGTGTACCCGAACTGGCCTCAGGTTGACTGGCAGGTAACCCTGACCACGCCACCGGTGGTGACCGCATGGTTCACAATGGCGCAATGTACGAAGCGAACTGGTGGACGAAAGCCGAGCCGGGCAGCGACGGTAGCTGGACGAAAGTGTGTTCAGTTAACTAAGCCCGCGGTTTAGATAAAACGATGAAGGGTCACTGCGGTGGCCCTTTTTCATGCCTGTTGTTTCCGGAACTGCAGGGCGGCTTGCAGTACATCTTCATAAATCGGCACAAATGCATCGAGGAGCGGTTGGCGGTACGTAAGCAGGGTGTCTGCGGTCTCTGCCAGCGGCGCCATACGAGGGCTGCGCGTTGACATGCGTTGCAGTACAAAGGGCAGGGTGTGTATATCCTGATAAGACTCAATCCAGCCTTCGCGCCACATCCTTGAAGAAAGGCGAAGATAGTTTTCCGGCAATGGATAGTTTTCCTGCCTGGCGGCATTTACACATGCATCCTCAGCATTTTCAATAAACCGGGAGAAGGCGTCTGAGCTGAAATGTTGCCAGTGGTGCACCAGCGCATGATCCCAGAAGATATCCAGTGCAATGGCACTGAAACGATACAAAGATTTGGGAAACAGTGAGCGGCAGGATTGGATAGCAGGCAGGTTGTCGATGTAACTGTCTACGAAGCGATGGAGATAGATAGCTTGGGTGGTATCGGGATTAAACCGCCCATCAGGTTTGCCCCGCACAAAGTCTGCCAACAGGTTACCCATTAACTGGCTGTTGCAGTGTTTGGCAATATGCAGGTGTGCCAGATAGTTCACTCGCCTTCAACCTCAATCCGTCATGTAGAAGGCGTAGCCTAAGCTTAATTTGCACCCGCTTTCAATCATTCAGGCGGTTTGATCGTGTTTCCTTTTTCTAGCCAGCCGGTTATTCATCCTCTTCCAATGGTTCAGCTTCTTCTTGAATCTCCAGCAAATTGATGGCGATAGCACGAAGTCAGTATCCGTAATAATGCCCACCAGTTTTTCTTTCTCAACCACAGGCAAACAGCCGATTTTATGTTTCTGCATATAAAGAGCGGCCGCTTTCAAGCCTGCGCAGGGTGAGACGGTGTAGAGCGGACGGTCGAGAAAGCGTGCCAGTTCAGCTTCCATGGGCTCGTTGTCCCCGACGGCTTTTTCCAGACTGGAACTTTGTGCTGCCAGAACATCCCTTTGTGTCACTAGCCCAAGCAGGTGGTCATCTTCGCCGACGATGGGAATGTGACGGATTCGGTGTGAATCCATCAGGCGCTTTGCCTCAGATATCTTATGCTTAGAGGTAAGGGTGATGGGGTCTGAGCTCATCATATCCTGAACGGTAAACATAGTGCCTCCGGTTCTCTCAGGTTGAATGTGTATATATCGAATGTAGCCAAAAAAGCGGGCAGTTAGGTGACCGCTTTCAAAGTTCAGCCGGGTTGAAAGGAGCAAAGACTCCTAACTTGAGAGACGGCAGGCAAGCGCTTCACATTTTCCGGGGATTGCGTATGAAAAGCATGAAAGGGATAGCTCTTCTGGTTTTGGGAGCGGCCGGAATTGCACAGGCCGCAGAACGTGCGCCTAGGGTTGTCGGTGGCAGTGATGCACTCATATCTGATGCCCCTTGGCAGGCTTATGTGCGCATTGGCAGCGCTTACTGTGGTGGGGTGGTGATTGCTGATCGCTGGATCCTGACTGCAGCCCATTGTCTGGATACGGCCGATGACAATGACGCTTTTGATCTTGCGTCAGCCAATGACGTGTCTGTGTATACTGGCACAGCAGAGATTAATGGCGTCGGGTTTTCCAGTTTTCAGTCCAGTGTTGCCGCCATCTATGCCAACAGTAACTACGACAAAACCACGTTCTCCAATGATATTGCGCTGATCAAGCTCTCCACCGATATCCACGCCAACGCGTCTGCCGTGCAGTTAGCCGATTTGACGGTTCAGGCTGATGTCGATGCCACAGCCAACCTTTCCAACAACGACTTACAGCTCACCGGGTGGGGATTTACCAATGCCAACCGCACCGGTTATACCGACACTCTGCAAAAGGCTGCCCTTTCAACAGTCAGTGATGCCACCTGCGCGTCAGACTGGGGGACGACAGTCAGTGGTGTGTCCAATTACCAGAAAAATATTTTTGTGCTGAAGCGCCCGGGAAGGGGGCATGTAATGGTGACTCCGGTGGCCCGTTGGTCTGGTTTGACCCATCCCGCGCTGGGGATGCAGATGGCGGGGCGACGCTGGTGGGGCTGGTAAGCTTTGGTATTGATGCCCAATGCGCATCATCATCGTTTCCTGATGTGTATACCCAGGTATCGAACTATTCAAGTTGGATAAGCACCTGTCAGGCGGGCAACTGTGCGGCTGAAACGTCGAATGTCACAATCTTCTCCAAATCAGACGGTGGCGGTGGCGGGTTTGGAAGTATGACGTTAGGGTTTTTGCTGCTCGCTTTGTTGCGACGCTTTTTGCCGATACCAGTAGGAAGAGCAACAAGGCAGTAAACCGGGAACTGATAATTTTGGTGTTCTCAATTCTTGCAATTGCGATGTAAAAGCGAGAACCACAGTGCAATCGAGACAGCCTGAGCTTGAGTTGTGAGTCTCAGCCGTTACCTTGAGTGTGTGACGTGATCATGCATCAAGGAGGAAACGTGATGAGGTCAATGTTTTGGATTGCACCGGTGCTGATGCTTGCACAGGCAGGAATATCGATTGCTGAAGAAAATGTGCGCGCACCACGCATCGTTAACGGCTACTCGGAAGATATACAGTACGCACCGTGGCAAGTGTTTATCGAGTTTGACAATGGTGACGGTACTTATGACGCGTGCGGCGGATTTGTCATTTCGGATCAATATGTGCTTACCGCAGCGCACTGCGCTGTTGGACATAATGCATCAGCAACAACCGTATACGCTGGCATTGATGATTTGGCGAATATCACTGCTTCTAATGTCATTGATGTGTCGGATGTGACAGTCTATCCGGGATACAGCGCGAGTACACTGACGGGTGATTTGGCGCTGATACGCCTTGCTGACTCCTTGCCTGCCGGCGTTAAACCTATTGGCTTGCTGACGCCGTCAGAACAGATTGATATGGATAACCAGTTTGAGACTGGCCAGCGGAATAACCTCTATGTGGCTGGTTGGGGGGCAACCTCTACCGGAGGTGGTGGCGTCACACGCTATTTGCTGTTTACTTTCCTCAATGGCGTACCGGATGACCAGTGCAGCTGGACGGATAACAACGGGGTGTACGATCAGGCCCTGGGTGATGCCCTGGTGTGTGCTAACCAGACCCGTACAACCGGTATCTGTGATGGCGATTCAGGTGGTGCACTGGTTTGGCGCGACCCGAGCTTGCCAGTAATTCCGATCTTGGTTACCGCGCTGTCGGCATTGTCAGTTTTTCGAGCGGCACGCTCGGGTGTGGCAGTACCCAGTCAGAAGATGCGTTCACCCAGATCAGTACCTACCTGAACTGGATAGACGGTGAAGTCGGCGGATACTCCCAGCCTAATCCTAGTTTCAGCCTTGATATTTTTGATCCGCCATCGGATAACACCACCAACGACTCTGGTGGTGGTGGTGGTTCACTTGGGTGGCTGTCCCTTATTCCATTAGACTGCTGACTTTCCGCCGTCGCCTGTCATAACTCCTGACAATTTGCCCGCTGGATTTACGGCGGGCAAACCCCATCTGGCTTGATATTGCAGCAAGGCAGCCTATACTAGCGGGCTGCTGTAGAATGGGGCTTTTTCAATGCAAGTATCCGATTTTCATTTTGACCTTCCAGACGCACTGATTGCGCGTTATCCGCAACCGGACCGCACGGCGAGCCGCTTGCTGCAACTTGACGGCAACAGTGGCGAACTGAGCCACAAACAATTCACCGATATTCTTGAGCTGGTGCAACCGGGCGATCTGATGGTGTTCAACAACACCCGTGTTATTCCGGCGCGCGTATATGCCGTAAAGCTCTGGCGGCAAGATTGAAGTGCTGGTGGAGCGTATGCTGGATGACAAATCGATCCTTGCCCATGTCCGTGCATCCAAGCCACCTAAGCCGGGTAACCAGCTTTTCCTGGGTGAAAACGACGAATACGAAGCGGAAATGGTGGCACGCCATGATGCCCTGTTCGAAATCAAATTTACCGGTGAGAAGGCGGTTCTGGATATCCTGAACCAGGTGGGTCACATGCCCCTGCCGCCTTACATCGACCGTCCGGATGAAGATTCAGACAAAGAGCGCTACCAAACGGTTTACAACCAAAAGCCGGGTGCCGTTGCTGCACCAACAGCAGGTCTGCACTTTGACGATAACATCCTCGCAGCACTTAAAGCCAAAGGTGTGGAAACCGCATTCGTGACCCTGCACGTCGGTGCAGGCACTTTCCAACCGGTTCGTGTCGACAATATTCTTGACCACGTGATGCATGCTGAATATGCAGAAGTACCTCAGGAAGTGGTGGACGCGGTGCTGGCAGCTAAAGCACGCGGTAACCGCGTCATTGCGGTGGGTACCACATCTGTACGTTCACTGGAAAGCGCGGCACAACGTGCCAAGCAGGAAGGCACAGAACTCAAGCCATTTTTCGATGACACCCAGATCTTCATCTACCCAGGCTACGAATGGCAGCTGGTGGATGCCCTGGTGACCAACTTCCACCTGCCGGAATCGACCCTCATCATGCTGGTGTCGTCATTCGCTGGCTATGACAACGTCATGAAGGCGTATCAGGAAGCGGTGAATCATGAATATCGCTTCTTCAGTTACGGCGATGCGATGTTTGTTACCCGCAAGACTGAGGTATAATCAGCCCCGGACGCTGATAGTCACTGCCCGAAGGCGTGATAATCCCCATTTTGACTGGCTGTCAGTGAACGACAGCCAGTTTTGTCTCTGTGCGACAGGCACATTAGCGCCAGACTGTTTCTCTGGCATTTCGGAGGTATCGTGAAATACGAACTGATTAAGAAAGAAGGCCGCGCCCGCCGTGGTCGTCTGGTATTTGAACGCGGCACAGTAGAAACCCCGGCATTTATGCCTGTGTACTTACGGCACCGTAAAAGGTATGACGCCGGAAGAAGTGGCCGAAACCGGCGCACAAATCTTGCTGGGTAACACCTTCCACCTGTGGCTTCGCCCTGGCCAGGAAGTGATGCGCGCTCACGGCGACCTGCACGATTTTATGAACTGGCAGGTCCTATCCTGACAGACTCAGGCGGTTTCCAGGTATTCAGCCTGGGTGCAATGCGCAAAATCACCGAAGAGGGTGTGCACTTCCGTAACCCGGTAAACGGCGACAAGATTTTCATGGACGCAGAAAAGTCGATGGAAATCCAGTACGACCTGGGTTCTGACATCGTGATGATTTTCGACGAATGTACGCCATACCCGGCGACGCACGAAGAAGCGAAAAAATCGATGGAAATGAGCCTGCGCTGGGCACAACGCAGCCGTAACCATTTCGACAAACTGGGCAACAAGAACGCACTGTTCGGTATCGTTCAGGGTTCAGTTTACGAAGACCTGCGCGATGTGTCTGTTGAAGGCCTGACTAACATCGGTTTCGACGGTTACGCTGTGGGTGGCCTGGCGGTTGGTGAGCCAAAAGAAGACATGCACCGCGTACTGGAACACACCTGTCCAAAACTGCCGGAAGATAAGCCACGATACCTGATGGGCGTAGGTAAACCGGAAGACCTGGTTGAGGGTGTTCGCCGTGGTATCGACATGTTTGACTGTGTAATGCCGACCCGAAATGCACGCAACGGCCACCTGTTTGTGACCGGCGGTGTGATCAAGATCCGCAATGCGAAGCATAAAAGCGATACATCTGCACTGGATCCAGAGTGTGACTGTTACACTTGCCGCAACTACAGCAAGGCGTATCTACATCACCTTGATCGCTGTAATGAAATCCTTGGCGCGCGCCTTAACACTATCCACAATCTGCGCTACTACCAGCGCCTGATGGAAGGTTTGCGTAACGCTATTGACGAAGGTAGATTAGAAGCCTTTGTTGAAGATTTCTATGCACGCCGTGGCCGTGAAGTGCCACCGCTGAAAGAAGACTAAGATGTGTCGCCGCAACGGGATAATCCTGCTGCGGCGAATGTCTGGACAATGTTCATATTAAGACGAGGACGTTACTGAATGTTTATTTCTCAAGCTCATGCAGCAGCAGAAGGCGCACCACAAGGTGGCGGTATGCAGCTATTTATCATGCTTGGCCTGTTTGCGTTATTTTCTACTTCATGATTTACCGTCCGCAGGCAAAACGTGTTAAAGAACACAAAAACCTGATGGCTTCTATGGGTAAAGGCGACGAAGTTCTGACCGGCGGCGGCCTGGTGGGCAAAATCACTAAAATCTCTGAAGACAACGACTTCATCGTTATCGCACTGAGCGCGAACAACGAAGTGACAATCAAAAAGGATTTTGTGACTGCAGTTCTGCCAAAAGGCACGATTCAGTCGCTGTAAGCCCATCACCATAAAGGATCCTAGCAGTGCTAAACCGTTATCCTTTGTGGAAGTACATTATGGTTGTCGCCGTCCTTTTGATCGGCGCACTTTATGCACTTCCCAATCTTTACGGTGAAGATCCAGCGGTTCAAATCACCGGGGCGCGTGGCGCCTCGGTTGATCTCTCAACTCTGGACACCGTTAAATCAACCCTCGAAAAAGACAAGATTCCTTATCAATCCATCGCGCTCGAAAACGGCACAGTACTGGTTCGTTTTAAAAACACCGATGATCAGATTGAAGCCCGAGACCTGCTGAATGCTGACTTCAAAGAAGCAGGATTGGTTATCGCACTGAACCTTGCCCCTGCAACCCCTGAATGGCTTGAAGCAATTGGCGCCAACCCAATGAAACTGGGTCTGGACCTGCGTGGTGGTGTGCACTTCCTGATGGAAGTGGACATGGACGCTGCAATGGAAAAACTGCTGAGCCAACAGGAAGACACTTTCCGTACAGAACTCCGTGAAGCGAAAATCCGTTATCGTGGTATCCGTGTCGGCAACGACGACAACATCGAAGTGATGTTGCGTAACGCGAACGAAATGGAAGAGGCTGAGCGTGAACTGGCGAAACTGCACCCAGATATGGTGTTTACCACCGATAGCGACCGTTTTGCTGTTTCTGCGAAGTTCACCGAAGCTCGTCTGCAGGAAATCCGTAACTACGCTGTTGATCAGAACATCACCATTCTGCGTAACCGTGTAAACGAACTGGGTGTGGCTGAGCCACTGGTTCAACGTCAGGGTGCAAGCCGCATCGTGGTTGAGCTGCCAGGTGTTCAGGACACGGCTCGTGCGAAAGAAATTCTGGGTGCAACGGCAACCCTGGAATTCCGCGAAGTGGATGACAGTGCAGATCTTGCAGCAGCTGCTTCAGGCCGTGTGCCTCCGGGCAGTGAAGTGAAGATGACCCGTGATGGCCGTCCTGTCGTGTTGAAAAAGCGCGTGATTCTTGGCGGTTCCAGCATTACAGATGCAAGCTCAAGCTTTGACGAATACAGCCGTCCACAGGTTAACATCTCGCTCGACAGCGAAGGTGGCAGCAAGATGGCGGCGTTCAGTAAGAACAACGTTGGCAAGCTGATGGCGACGGTTTTTGCTGAATACAAAGACAGCGGCAAACGTGATGCGAACGGCAAGGTTATCCTGTCCAAGCACGAAGAAGTGATCAACCAAGCGACCATTCAATCGGCGCTGGGTCGTAACTTCCGTATCACTGGTATCGACTCCCAGGCTGAAGCGCACAACCTTGCGCTGCTGCTGCGTGCCGGTGCCTGATTGCGCCAATCTCTATTGTCGAAGAGCGTACTATTGGCCCGTCTATGGGTCAGCAGAATATCGACATGGGTATCAAGGCGTGTCTGTACGGCCTGCTGGCAGTCATGCTGTTCACAGCGGTTTACTACCGTCGTTTCGGTCTGTTTGCGAACGTTGCCTTGCTGGCAAACGTTGTGCTGATCATCGGTGTGATGTCGATGATTCCGGGCGCAACCATGACCTTGCCGGGTATCGCAGGTATCGTACTGACCGTAGGTATGGCGATTGACGCCAACGTACTGATCTTCGAGCGTATCCGGGATGAACTCAATGAGGGACGCAACCCTCAACAGGCGATTCACCAGGGTTATGCGAATGCATTCAGCACCATCGCCGATGCCAACATCACCACCCTTATCACAGCAATCATCCTGTTTGCTGTGGGTACAGGTCCGGTGAAGGGCTTCGCGGTGACACTGTCTATCGGTATTCTCACCTCTATGTTCACTGCCATTATCGGTACCCGTTGCCTGGTTAACCTGGTTTACGGCGGTAAGCGCATTGATAAATTGTCGATTTAAGGAGGCATTAAAATGTTTCAACTTTTAAAGCCGAACTTTTTACTTCGATTTCATGCGCTTGACCAAGCCTGCATATATTTTGTCGGCGCTGATGATTGCCGCCTCAATCTTTACCCTATCAACCAAATGGTTGAACTGGGGTCTGGATTTCACGGGCGGTACCCTGATTGAAGTAGGGTTCGAAAAACCAGCGGATTTGCCTCAAATCGTGAAGCACTGGCAGCAAAAGGTTTTGGCGATGCGATCGTACAAAACTTCGGTACTGCACGTGATGTGATGGTGCGCCTGCGTCCTCGTGACGATCTGCAGGGCGAACTGCTGGGTACGCAAATTCTGGACGCTATCAAGGCCGGTACTGGCCAAGAAGTGGAAATGCGCCGTATCGAGTTTGTGGGCCCGAACGTGGGTGAGGAGCTGACCGAAGCGGGCGGCCTGGCGATTCTGGTATCGCTGATCTGTATCCTGCTTTATGTGTCACTGCGTTTTGAATGGCGTCTGGCAACCGGTGCAGTAATGTCACTGGCTCACGACGTTATCATTACGCTGGGTATCTTCTCGCTGTTCCAGATTGAAGTTGACCTGACGATTGTTGCAGCACTGCTGACCGTTGTCGGTTACTCGCTCAACGATACCATCGTTGTGTTTGACCGTGTGCGTGAAAACTTCCGCAAGATGCGTAAGGGCGACAGCGCGGACATCATGAACGAGTCAATCTCGCAGACACTGAGCCGTACTATTATCACCTCAGGTACTACCCTGTTTGTGGTAATCGCACTGTTCCTGCAAGGTGGCGCATGATCCACGGTTTTGCCGCAGCGCTGCTGATTGGTATCACCGTCGGTACATACTCATCTATCTATGTTGCATCCGCGATTGCTCTGTCTCTGGGTCTGACGTGAGCACCTGCTGCCACCACCACCGGTGGACAAAGAAGGTGAAGAGTTCGATGCAATGCCTTAATGGCAAGCTGAAACGGTGAAATAGAAAACGGAGCTGAAAGGCTCCGTTTTTTATTTGGTGATCGAGATAAGAGCAGGGAATAGAAAAAGCAGATGGGTAGAAAAAGCAGATAGAGTAGAAAAAGCAGATAGAGCAGATAAAGCAGATAAAGCAGATAAAGCAGATAAAGCAGATAAAGCAGATAAAGCAGATAAAGCAGATAAAGCAGATAAAGCAGATAAAGCAGATTTTCTCGAACCTCAACCGGAGAGACAATAACCTTCCAGTCTCCAGTCTCCAGTCTCCAGTCTCCAGTCTCCAGTCTCCAGTCTCCAGTCTCCAGTCTCCAGTCTCCATCGCCCCAAACAAAAACGGCGCCCCGAAGGACGCCGTTTTTATCGAAAGCGAAGAGGTTTATTTCTTCATTGCTTCGTTCGCGTTGTCGCGAATTTTACCCAGGATACCTTTCAGTACTTTAGGGTTAGCAACTACGATGTTGCCTGACTGCATGTAATCAGTACCGCCTGCGAAGTCGGTGCACAGTGCGCCAGCTTCACGTGCGATCAGTTCACCTGCCGCCATGTCCCAAGGTTTCAGGCCCAGCTCGAAGAAACCGTCTACACGGCCAGCTGCCGCGTAACACAGATCCAGTGCTGCAGAACCAGTGCGACGGAAGTCTGCACAGTCAACAAACAGCGCGCCAACAACTTTGATGAAACCTTCAGAGTGTTGTTTCGCTTTGAATGGGAAACCTGTTGCCAGGATAGTACCTTGCAGATCTTTCGCTACGCCTACACGGATACGTTTGCTGTTCAGCTGTGCACCGGCACCACGCTGAGCAGAGAACAGTTCGTTACGCAGTGGATCGTACACACAAGCTACCTCGGTGCGGCCTTTGATGCGCAGCGCGATAGACACAGAGAAGTGTGGGAAACCTTTTACGAAGTTGGTAGTGCCATCCAGTGGGTCGATGATCCATTGGTAATCAGTGTCTTTACCAGTAATAACACCGGCTTCTTCAGTCACGATGTTGTGCTCTGGGTACGACTTCTTGATCACGTCGATGATGATTTGTTCTGCTGCTTTGTCGATGTTAGTAACAAAGTCGTTAGAACCTTTTTGAGTGGTTTCAACGTTATCAGAGTTTTCAGCAGATTTAGCGATAAAATCGCCAGCTTTTCGCGCAGCGCGAATAGCAATGTTTAGCATTGGATGCATACGAATTTCCCAACGGATGTTAAAGAACGGAAAGCGGCGGCGAGTATATCAGAGCTGCGGCAAAAGGGAAGTGGTTATTTTTTGCTCATCTGCTTTTTACACAGGCGCTAAAAAGGGAAAATCAAAAGCTGCTGTGTTAGAATCCCGCGGCTTTATTATCAAATGGCGCCAAGGCGCGGTTTGATTGCTTTTCGTCAACGAATTTCAGTGAACGTTAAATGTTAGATAATATTCGAATTGTGCTGGTCGGCACCACGCATTCAGGCAACATTGGCTCTGCTGCCCGTGCCATGAAAGTGATGGGTCTTAAACACATGGTGCTGGTTGCACCTGAGTGTAAAGTAGATGGTCAGGCTATCGCACTGGCTGCCGGTGCCAGCGATATTGCTAACAATGCACGTATCGTGGAGACGGTAGAAGAAGCGGTGGCAGATTGTGGTCTGGTGATTGGTACCAGTGCACGCAGCCGTACGCTGGACTGGCCAATGCTCGATTCCCGCGAGTGTGGTATCAAAGCCATTGAAGAAGCGCCCCAGCATCCGGTTGCGTTTGTGTTTGGCCGTGAGCGCACAGGGCTGACCAACGACGAGTTGCAGGCGTGTAACTACCACGTTGCTATCCCGGCCAACCCTGAATACAGCTCTCTGAATCTGGCGATGGCTGTGCAAACCCTCTGCTATGAATCGCGTATGGCGTGGCTCGACAGCCAGGCTTACAAAGGTGAAGTGAAAGAGCAGGAATACCCGCTGGCTGAAGATCTGGAGCGTTTTTATAACCATCTTGAGCAAGTGCTGGATAACACCGGTTTTATCAATAAGTCTCACCCGGGCATGGTCATGACCAAGCTTCGCCGTTTGTTCAACCGTGCAAGACCTGAGAGTCAGGAACTGAATATCTTGCGTGGTGTGCTTTCATCGGTTGAAAAAAAGATGAAAGAGGCGCAAAAATAACCACTTTACGGTTAGGGCTAAAAGCCTGACTGTTTTAGTAGGTTAAATACTTGACCCTTTTAGTCGGGTATGTCAGACTCATTCCATTACTCGCTCACAGGTAGGATGTTATGAGACTGACTTCGAAAGGCAGATATGCCGTTACTGCGATGCTCGATGTCGCACTTCACTCCGAACAGGGGCCAGTGCCTCTCGCGGACATTTCAGAACGCCAAGGAATTTCTCTGTCGTATCTGGAGCAACTGTTTTCCCGTCTCCGCAAAGCGGGGCTGGTATCAAGCGTTCGTGGTCCGGGTGGTGGTTACCGTCTGGGTGTGGACGCAAATGAGATTGCAGTCGGATGGTGATTGCCGCGGTGGACGAATCTGTCGATGCCACCAAGTGTCAGGGTAAAGGCGATTGCCAGGGTGGAACCCGTTGCCTGACACACACGCTTTGGCGTGACCTTAGCTCGCGTATCAGCAGCTTTTTAAATGACATTACGCTCGGCGAATTGATGCAAGACAACGAAGTTAAGCAGATCGCGGGTCGTCAGGACTCTTCGCTAGAGTCCACAACTATTGTAAGACATGGTTTAAACTCCAGTGGCAGTGAAAGGCCAGCCACCAATGTGAGCGTTAACATTCGCTCGTGATCAGTCGTGCCGGAGTACTTGGAGAAACAAATGAAATTGCCGATTTATTTTGACTACTCAGCAACATGCCCAGTGGATCCGCGTGTTGCAGAGAAAATGATGCAGTACCTGACCATCGATGGATGTTTCGGTAACCCGGCATCCCGTTCACACCGTTTCGGCTGGCAAGCTGAAGAGGCGGTTGATACTGCCCGTGAACACATCGCCAACTACCTGAACGCTGATCCGCGTGAGATCGTGTTCACATCAGGTGCGACTGAATCAGATAACCTGGCAATCAAAGGCGCTGCGCACTTCTACGGCAAGCAAGGTAAGCACATCATTACCTGTAAGACCGAGCACAAAGCGGTTCTTGACCCATGTCGTCAACTGGAGCGCGAAGGCTACGAAGTTACTTACCTTGAGCCAGAATCAAACGGTATTATCGACCTGAATAAACTGGCTGACGCGATGCGCGAAGACACCATTTTGGTTTCTATCATGCACGTGAACAACGAAATCGGCGTGATTCAGGACATTAAAGCGATTGGCGAACTTTGCCGCTCGCGCAAAATCATTTTCCACGTTGATGCGGCGCAATCTGTTGGCAAACAGCCACTGGACACTCAGGACATCAAAGTTGACTTGGTTTCCATGAGCGCACACAAAGCGTATGGCCCTAAAGGTATCGGTGCACTGTATGTTCGCCGTAAGCCACGTATCCGTCTTGAAGCGCAAATGCACGGCGGCGGTCATGAGCGTGGTTTCCGTTCCGGTACGCTGCCAACCCACCAAATCGTGGGCATGGGTGAAGCATTCCGCATCGCAAAGGAAGAGTTGGATAAAGACATGGCGCATTCACTTGCCCTGCGTAACCGATTCTTCGACGGTGTGAAAGATCTGGAAGCGGTTTACGTGAACGGTGATTTGGAGCAACGTGTTGCGTCTAACCTGAACGTGAGCTTTGCCTTCGTTGAAGGTGAATCACTGCTGATGGCGCTGAAAGACCTGGCAGTATCATCTGGCTCTGCATGTACTTCTGCAAGCTTGAGCCTTCTTATGTACTGCGTGCATTGGGACTGGATGACGAACTGGCACACAGCTCAATCCGTTTCTCATTCGGCCGTTTCACCACGGAAGAAGAAGTCGACTACGCAGTTGAGCAGGTTCGCAAAGCGGTAACCAAGCTGCGTGAAATGTCACCTCTGTGGGACATGTACAAAGAAGGTATTGATTTGAGCACTGTTGAGTGGGCACACCACTAAGCGGCTACAGGATTTGAGGACATAATCATGGCTTACAGCGAAAAAGTAATCGATCACTATGAAAATCCACGTAACGTGGGTGGCTTTGACAAAAACGATCCAAGCGTAGGTAGCGGCATGGTTGGCGCCCCGGCGTGTGGTGACGTGATGAAGCTGCAAATCAAGGTAAACGAGCAGGGCATCATTGAAGATGCGAAGTTCAAAACTTACGGCTGTGGTTCGGCGATTGCTTCAAGCTCACTGGTTACTGAGTGGGTAAAAGGCAAATCACTGGACGAAGCGGCTGCGATCAAGAATGCTGAAATCGCAGAAGAGCTGGAACTGCCACCAGTAAAAGTACACTGCTCAATCCTTGCGGAAGATGCTATCAAAGCAGCAGTTAACGACTACAAGAAAAAACACGAAGCTTAATACGTAATAAAAGGGTTGTTGTATCTATGGCCATTACTATGACTGACGCAGCGGCATCGCGCGTTCGCACCTTTCTTGAAAATCGCGGCAAAGGCATCGGCCTGCGTCTGGGTGTTCGCACGTCGGGCTGTTCAGGAATGGCGTATGTTCTGGAGTTCGTTGATGAGCTCCAGGAAGAAGACCAGGTGTTCGACCATGACGGTGTGAAAATCATCGTCGACAGCAAAAGCATGCTGTACCTGGAAGGCACTGAGTTGGACTTCGCAAAAGAAGGGCTGAACGAAGGCTTCAAGTTCAACAACCCTAACGTAAGCAGTGAGTGTGGTTGCGGCGAAAGCTTTAACGTTTAACTCGTGAGATGAAATGAATCATTTCGAACTATTCGGGCTATCATGTCAGTTTGAACTGGATGGTAGCTCTCTTTCTTCGCAGTTTCGCGAACTTCAAAGACGTTTTCATCCGGACAAATTCGCGACAGCCTCTGAGCAGGATCGCAGGTTGGCCGTGCAGAAAGCCGCCCAAATCAACGATGCCTATCAAACGCTGAGCGACCCTGTTCGCCGTGCGGAATATATTCTCTCCCTCAACGGTATTGAACTGCGCGACGAGCAGCAAACCCTGCAAGATCCGGAATTTCTGATGCAGCAAATGGAGCTGCGTGAAGAGCTGGAAGAGATTGCAGACAGCGATACGCCGGAAGACTTGTTGTTCGACTTTGAACAACGCGCTACCACCTTGCACAAGGTGTTGCTGGCAGAATTGACCACTCAACTGAATGAAGCACAATGGCCCGATGCGGCAGCCGCCGTGCGCAAGCTGAAGTTCTTGGTCAAACTCAAGCAAGAAATCGAACGAATCGAAGATCGGCTGTTGGGCTAACGCAACGCAGCAGGTCAGGCTACAGGAATCCTCATGGCACTGTTACAAATTGCAGAACCGGGTCAAAGTGCTGCGCCGCACGAGCACAAGCTTGCGGTGGGTATTGACCTTGGAACAACCAATACGCTGGTGGCTTCTGTCCGCAGCGGCACCGCAACCACGCTTAACGATCTGGACGGTCAAGCGCTGATCCCGTCAGTGGTTCATTACGCGAAGAAACCACAGTGGGTTTCCAGGCCAAGGCGATGTCAGAAACTGACAGTGCCAACACCATCAGCTCTGTCAAACGCCTGATGGGGCGTTCTCTGGCGGACGTTCAGGCGCGTTATCCAAACCTGTCTTACACGCTTTCAGCCTCTGAAAATGGTCTGCCCCTGATTGAAACCCGCGCCGGCAAAAAGAACCCGATTGAAGTGTCAGCAGATATCCTCCGTGCCGTCAATGCACGTGCAGAATCGGCACTGGGTGGTGAGTTGGAAGGTGTGGTGATCACGGTTCCTGCGTACTTTGACGATGCGCAGCGTGCAGGCACCAAAGACGCCGCCAAACTGGCCGGCCTCAAAGTACTTCGTCTGCTGAACGAGCCAACCGCTGCGGCAATTGCCTATGGCCTGGATTCAGGTCAGGAAGGCGTGATTGCGGTTTACGACCTGGGTGGCGGTACGTTTGATATATCTATCCTACGCCTGTCAAAAGGTGTGTTTGAAGTGCTATCAACCGGCGGCGATTCAGCGCTCGGCGGCGATGACTTTGACCATCTTGTGGCTGACTGGATCAGCGAACAAGCGGGCTTTACCAAACTTTCCGGCGATGACCGTGCGCGTCTGATGAATGCTGCAACGGCAGTAAAGGTGGCGCTGAGCGGTGCAGAACGTACAGACATCAACGTGCTGGGTTGGCAGGGTGAACTGACCCGTGCCCAGTTCGACGATTTGATTGGTTCATTGGTGAAGAAAACCCTGTTGTCTTGCCGCCGCGCGCTGAAAGATGCGGGCGTGGGTGCTGAAGACGTACTGGAAGTGGTGATGGTGGGTGGTTCAACCCGTGTCCCACTGGTACGTGAGCAGGTAGGCGCTTTCTTTGGCCGTACGCCACTGACCAGCATTGACCCGGACAAAGTGGTTGCTATCGGCGCCGCGACACAGGCAGACATTCTGGTGGGCAATAAGCCGGACGGCGAAATGCTGCTGCTGGATGTTATCCCACTGTCGCTCGGTATCGAAACCATGGGCGGTCTGGTGGAGAAAATTATTCCGCGTAATACCACGATCCCTGTCGCCCGTGCGCAGGAATTCACCACGTTCAAAGATGGCCAGACAGGCATGAAAGTGCACGTGGTTCAGGGTGAGCGTGAAATGGTGGACGATTGCCGCTCACTGGCAAACTTCACCCTGAAAGGCATTCCACCAATGACGGCAGGTGCTGCCCATATCCGTGTGACCTACCAGGTTGATGCGGACGGTCTGCTGTCTGTGACTGCGATGGAAAAGAGCACTGAGGTGCAGGCGTCGATTCAGGTGAAACCGTCTTACGGTCTGAGTGATACCGAAATTGCCGACATGATCAAATCATCATTCAGCCATGCGCAGGAAGATAAAGATGCCCGCTATCTGGCGGAGCAGCGCGTGGAAGCGGATCGAGTGATTGAAGGTCTTCTGGTGGCGATGCAAGCCGATGCCGACACATTGCTGTCTGAGCAAGAACAGAAAGATCTGGTGAAAGCCATTGAAGCACTGATTGCCCTGCGCAACGGTGACGATGCTGCTGCGATTGAGCAAGGCATTAAAGATACAGATAAAGCGAGCCAGGAATTTGCTTCACGCCGTATGGACAAATCCATCCGTGAAGCGCTGGCTGGCCATTCCATTGACGAGGTTTAAACATGCCAAAGATTGTTGTTCTGCCACACCAGGATCTCTGCCCTGAAGGCGCGGTGTTGGAAGCAAATGCCGGTGAAACAGTACTGGACGTTGCGCTGCGTAACGGTATTGCGATTGAACATGCTTGTGAAAAATCGTGCGCATGCACCACATGCCACGTTGTGATCCGTGAAGGCTTCGATTCACTGGAAGAGAGCGACGAGCTGGAAGATGACATGCTGGATAAAGCATGGGGTCTGGAGCCTGAATCACGTTTGGGTTGTCAGGCTAAAGTGGCGGACGAAGATCTGGTGGTCGAAATCCCACGCTACACCCTGAACCTGGCGGCAGAAAACCACTAAGCACAGAATTGGTAGGAGAGACTATGAGCCTGAAATGGATTGATTCGCGTGATATCGCGATTGAGCTGGTAGAAAAATTCCCGGACACTGACCCTAAAACGGTGCGCTTTACCGACCTGCACCGCTGGGTAATGGAACTGGAAGATTTCTCTGATGACCCAAATCACTCCAACGAGAAAATCCTGGAGGCGATCATCCTGTGCTGGATGGAAGAAATGGATTAAAGCCCTTGTTTTAGGGCATTAATGCAGGCAAATTGAAATCAATCAAAGCGGGCATGATGCCCGCTTCGTTGTATCAGGCAAACCGTCATATTTGAGATGTATACCTAAAC
>BAXE01000016.1 GCA_001310415.1 Enterovibrio sp. JCM 19048
GAAGAGAGAAGAGAGAAGAGAGAAGAGAGAAGAGAGAAGAGAGAAGAAAGGGTAGCGCAGTGAATATTTCACCACACTACCCTTTTGGCAAGATTCAGAAAATTAGTCTTTGTGTTTTGGCTCTGGTGGCAGCACGAGGTTCAGGATGATTGCAGTCAGACCACCGGCTGCCATACCCGATGACAGAATGTTCTTTATCCACTCTGGCATAAACTGGAGAATTTCCGGTTTTTGCGCGATACCCAGCCCCATTGAGAAGGACAGTGCCATGATAAGAATCGCGCGGCGGTTCAGATCACAGCGGGAGATAATGCGGATACCTGACGCTGCAATCGTACCGAACATCACAATGGTCGCACCGCCAAGCACAGGTTCAGGTATCAACTGGACCAAGGTTGCCACGCCCGGCAACAGACCCAGAATAACCAACATGCCCGCCACGAAGTAACCGATGTAACGGCTCGCCACACCCGTCAGCTGGATAATGCCGTTGTTCTGGCTGAATGTAGAGTTAGGAAAACTGTTCAGCACTGCTGCAAGTGCAGAGTTAACACCATCAGCCAACACACCACCTTTAATTCGCTTCATGTACAGTGGGCCAGCAACAGGCTGCTCTGATGTTTCAGAGGTGGCGGTAATATCACCGATTGCTTCCAGTGAAGTCACAAGAAATACAATCACCAAAGGGATCAGCAAAGAGAAATCAAACGACAGGCCATACTGCATAGGTTGCGGGATAGCGACAAACGGCACGTCTTGAGCCGGGGCGGTATTTACCATACCCAGCGAGTAGGCCAAAACGGTGCCGACTGTCATTGCGATAACAATAGAAGAGACACGCAGGTAAGGATTGTTGATGCGGTTCAGCAAAACAATCACGGCCAATACCGAACCAGCCAACATCAGATTGTTCAAACTACCAAAGGTGCCGTTTTCAATTGCTGCATAACCACCACCCATTGAAGTCAAACCGACCTGGATCAGTGTCAGGCCAATCAGGGTTACCACAATACCGGAAACCAGCGGTGTAATAACGCGTTGGGCATGATCCAGTACGCGCGACAGGAACACTTCAGTCAGTGATGCCACCATGATGGTGCCGAAAATCGCAGCCATCATTGTTTCAGTCGGTGTACCGCCCGCTTTCATAGCCAGACCAGCACCAATGATTGGCCCCAGAAAATTAAAGCTGGTGCCTGAATAGAAAGTAGCCCCGAGCCCAGCGGTCCAAAGGTTTTAATTTGGATAAACGAGGCAAGACCGGAAGCAAACAGTGACATGCTCACAATGGTATTGGTGTCTGCAGCCGGCAGACCCAAAGCCTGACAGATGATCAATGAAGGAGTAACAACCGCAACGAACATTGCCAGCAAGTGCTGCACAGCGGCAAAAAGGGTTTGTGGCAAAGGTGGCCTGTCATCCAATCGATAAACCAGTTCGGATGGTCTGACATTTTCGGTGCTGTTTTCGGTACTGCGCGAAAGGCTCATTTGTTTTACTACCTGTATTAACACACTTCTGCATTACGCTGAATGGGTAAAGCAGCCTGCTGAATGTGATGCTCTGTGATTGCTGTTACTCAGAACATTCGGCTGGTTAAGTGGTTGGGATGAAAGAAATTTCGCGCCATTCTAACCGCAAGCCAGCAAAAAGCAATCGTTTGCGTAGACAGTGTATTTTAATTGGTGGCACTTTACCGATATTTAACCGCCAGGCATCCAAAAGGTAACTTTAAGGCAATAAAAAACCGCCGATGGACGGCGGTTTTTCAAAAGAGTCTGATTACGCGTTTTTGGCTTCAAACTCTTTCATAAAGGCGACCAGCGCCTGAACACCTTCCAGAGACATGGCGTTGTAGATGGATGCACGCATACCACCTACATCACGGTGTCCTTTCAATGCAACCAGCCCTGCCGCCTCAGACTCCTTCAGGAATGCTTCATCCAACTCTGGATTAACCAGTTGGAAAGGCACATTCATTAATGAACGGTTGTCTGGATGGATGTTGTTGACGTAAAAGTCTGACGCATCAATAAAGTCATAAAGCAGCGCAGCTTTCGCTTCATTTTTCTGCTGCATCGCTTCAACACCACCCTGCTCTTTCAGCCATTTATAGACTTCACCCGCCAGATACCAACCAAATGTTGGTGGCGTGTTGAACATAGATTCTTTGTCCACCAGCGTTTTGTAGTTCAACACATTCGGCAAGAACTCTTTCGCACGTCCCAGTAGATCGTCACGGACAATCACCAGCGTGATACCCGCAGGGCCAATGTTTTTCTGTGCGCCTGCGTAAATCACACCGTATTTAGACACATCGATAGGACGGGACAAAATCGTTGAAGACATGTCTGCAACAATTGGCTTGTTGGTGTCTGGCAAATCACGAATTTCAATACCGTCGATGGTTTCGTTTGGACAGAAGTGCACAAAGGCACCATCACTGCTCAACTTCCAGTCTTTGGCTGGGAGCACCGCTCGCTTGCCATCAATTTCAGTTTTGATATTGATAACGTTCGGTGTGCAGTATTTCTTTGCTTCGTTGACTGCACTCGCCGCCCAGTAGCCGCCATCCACATAGTCAGCAATGGTGTTGCTGCCAAGCAAGTTCATCGGTACGGCAGCGAATTGCGCGCGAGCACCACCCTGTGCATACAAAACATGATAGTTTTCTGGAATAGAAAGCAGCTCACGGAGGTTTTTCTCGGCTTCTGCAACAACAGCCAGAAATTCCTTACTGCGGTGAGAAATCTCCATGACGGATGTGCCCAAGCCATTCCAGTTAGTCAGTTCAGCCTGTACTTTTTCCAGAACCGCTTCCGGCAACATTGCCGGGCCAGCAGAGAAGTTATATACCTTTTCCATGATTATCGAATGCTCCTGCATTAAATCGCTTATTTATGCTGTCTCGTGAATCAGTGAGCTTTCCGTTTCCGCCAACTCCCGGTTTCAGGGAGCACAAGACGCCAAGAAGAATTGTTATTGGTTTTGTTTTATCACCTTTTTTAGGTGATTGGAACGGATAGGCGCAATCAATTTCAGTCACAATTAAAAAGGGGATAAAAAAACGCAGCGAATGCTGCGTTTTTTACAATATGATTAAACTGAATGAATTTTATTCTTCAGTATCACCGTCAGTGCTGTCTTCTGCCGGCGCTTCAGCGGTCACTTGACCTTCTGTTTCACCTTCTTCGTCCAACGGCAGATCTTCTTCATCTGGCTCGTCAATACGCTGCAGGCCAACCACTTTCTCGTCTTCAGCGGTACGGATCAGCGTCACACCTTGGGTGTTACGGCCAACCTGGCTCACTTCAGCGACGCGGGTACGCACCAAGGTACCAGCGTTGGTGATCATCATGAATTCATCACCGGTTTCTACCTGAACGGCACCGACAACGCTGCCGTTGCGCTCAGAAACCTTGATGGAGACAACACCCTGTGTTGCACGGCTCTTCGCTGGGTACTCACCAAGTTCTGTACGTTTACCATAACCGTTTTCAGTCACAGTCAGTACATCACCATCATTGTGAGGCACAATCAGAGAAACAACCTTGTCGCCCTCTGCCAGTTTGATACCGCGAACACCCGCTGCGGTACGACCCATGCCACGCACCTGGCCTTCGTTGAAGCGAACAACTTTACCAGACTTCGAGAACAGCATGATGTCGTTGTCACCGGTGGTGATATCCACACCGATCAGCGAATCGTTGTCACGCAGGTTAACTGCAATGATACCGGCGCTGCGAGGACGGCTGAAATCAGTCAGCGGCGTCTTCTTCACGGTACCGTCGCCGGTTGCCATGAAGACAAACTTGTCTTCCGCATATTCTTTCACAGGCAGAATTGCAGTGATGCGTTCATCCTGCTCCAGCGGCAGCAAGTTAACGATAGGCTTACCACGCGCAGTGCGCGATGCCAGAGGCAACTGGTAAACCTTCAGCCAGTACATACGGCCACGGCTTGAGAAGCACAGAATAGTGTCGTGTGTATTGGCAACCAGAAGACGCTCAATGTAGTCTTCTTCTTTCATGCGCGTTGCTGACTTGCCTTTACCACCACGGCGCTGCGCTTCGTAATCAGACAGAGGCTGATACTTCACGTAACCTTCGTGCGACAGGGTCACAACAACGTCTTCCTGATTGATCAGGTCTTCGATATCGATGTCAGCACTTGCTGCGGTGATCTCAGTACGGCGCTCGTCGCCAAAGCCATCACGAACAGCAATCAGCTCTTCAGTGATCACTTCCATCAGGCGCTCTGGCTCGACAGGATGAACATCAGTTCGCCGATCAGTGCCAGCAGCTCTTTGTATTCATCCAGGATCTTCTCGTGCTCAAGACCAGTCAGTTTATGCAGACGCAGATCCAGAATTGCCTGAGCCTGTTGCTCGGTCAGGTAGTATTTACCATCACGAACGCCATATTCGTCTTCCAGCCACTCAGGACGCGCTGCATCAACACCGGTTGCTTCCAGCATTGCCGCTACAGTGCCCAAATCCCAACCACGTTGTTGCAGCTCTTCGCGTGCAATCGCAGGGGTTTGCGCATTACGAATCATTTCGATGATTTCATCGATGTTTGCCAGCGCAATCGCCAGACCTTCCAGGATATGGGCACGGTCACGGGCTTTACGTAGCTCATAGATAGTACGGCGTGTCACCACTTCACGGCGGTGGTTCACGAAGCACTTAAGCATGTCTTTCAGGTTGAACAGGCGAGGCTGGTTGTTATCCAGCGCAACCATGTTGATACCGAAAGAAGTTTGCAGCTGAGTTTGGGCGTACAGGTTGTTGAGGATAACCTCACCCACTGCATCACGCTTACATTCGATAACGATGCGCATACCGTCTTTGTCAGACTCGTCACGCAGCGCACTGATGCCTTCGATCTTCTTATCTTTAACCAGCTCGGCGATCTTTTCGATCAAACGCGCTTTGTTCACCTGATAAGGGATTTCAGAAACAATAATGGTTTCTTTGCCGTTCTTCTCAACTTCGATTTCTGCTTTTGAACGCAGGTAAATCTTGCCGCGACCGGTGCGGTACGCATCTTCAATACCTTTACGGCCATTGATCATCGCAGCAGTTGGGAAATCCGGACCTGGAATGTGCGTCATCAACTCTTCGATGGTGATATCTTCGTTCTCGATATACGCCAGACAGCCGTTAACCACTTCAGTCAGGTTGTGCGGAGGAATATTGGTCGCCATACCTACAGCGATACCGGACGAACCGTTCACCAACAGGTTTGGAATGCGGGTAGGCATTACTTCTGGGATTTGCTCGGTACCGTCGTAGTTCGGAACGAAATCAACGGTCTCTTTGTCCAAATCAGCCAGTAGCTCGTGGGCGATTTTCGCCATACGAACTTCGGTGTAACGCATTGCTGCCGCAGAGTCGCCGTCGATCGAACCGAAGTTACCCTGGCCATCGACCAGCATGTAACGCAGTGAGAACGGCTGTGCCATACGAACAATGGTGTCGTAAACTGCGCTGTCACCGTGTGGTGGTATTTACCGATCACATCGCCGACAACACGGCAGATTTTTATATGCTTTGTTCCAGTCGTTGCCCAGTACATTCATCGCGTACAACACGCGGCGGTGTACAGGCTTCAGACCATCACGCACATCTGGAAGAGCACGACCCACGATAACGGACATCGCGTAGTCGAGGTATGAGCTTTTCAGCTCCTCTTCAATGTTGACGGGCGTGATCTCTTTAGCAAGATCGCTCATGGAGCCAATATCCCTCAGGTAAGTATGTCAAAAATGACTACGTGCAAGATCCGAAAGAATACCATAAAAGCAGACAAATAGTCATAGCCTAAACCCGAGATAAATCACGAAATACTCTTATATCGTCGCTCTAAGGCGCTACAGGGCGAAAAAACACTCAACCTCAAGGTGTAACTAGGTAAAACGGTTAGACAAGCTTAGAAAGCGCCAGGGGTCTTTTGCTTATTAACGTCAAGCTAGGTGTCTCGATCACGAATAGGGATGTAATAAAGGAGGGAGATATACAATGGGAAGCCGGTCTCAATATCCGCAAACTTAGTGCGTGAAAATACCCCTGACACAATGCTGTGTCGCCAACATCGGGGGAAGAGCTATGTTCTATAAAGCTATCAACGCGGTGGGTATGGCTATCATTGTTGGAAAATACACTTTGCTGGGGCTGTTGGCTGCTGTTGCTGTCACTAACGCTGCCTAATCCTTCTTTCTGACACTGATGCTATATAAATTAACCTCGCCGGGGGTGCGCCTCCGGCTTTGCGTATCTCCCCTTTCAAAAACCATTCCTTCCCCTTCGCGACCTATCCTGAACGAACAAGTCTGCAAACCAAGTTCACCCAGGTTGCGTAACTTCAGGTAGCTTGAGATATAATGGCAAAAAAATTTTAGGGATAAGATGTAGATGACTACGCAACTCAACGTTGATCCAGCTGAAATCCAGAAGTTCGAAGACATGGCCTCGCGCTGGTGGGATCTGGAAGGTGAATTTAAACCACTGCACCAAATCAACCCATTGCGCCTTAACTACGTGATTGAACGCAGCAACGGTATCTTCGGCAAGAAAGTGCTGGATGTCGGGTGTGGCGGTGGCATCCTCGCTGAAAGCATGGCACGGGAAGGTGCCGATGTAACAGGTTTGGATATGGGTAAAGAGCCGCTGACCGTGGCACGTTTGCATGCGCTGGAAACCAACACAACCCTTTCATATATCCAATCAACGGCTGAAGAACACGCAGAAACCCACCAAGGGTATTACGATGTGGTTACCTGTATGGAAATGCTGGAGCACGTGCCCGATCCGGCTTCAGTCATCGCTTCATGCGCCAAAATGGTGAAACCGGGCGGTCATGTGTTCTTCTCTACGTTAAATCGCAATACCAAATCTTGGCTGTTTGCGATTGTGGGTGCAGAGCACCTGTTGAAAGTGGTACCTAAGGGCACCCATGACCACAATAAATTTATCCGCCCGTCAGAACTGCTGAAAATGATCGACTGCACGCCACTGCAGGAACAACATATGACAGGCCTGCACTACAACCCGCTGACTGACCGCTACTGGCTGTCACCACGTAATGTTGACGTGAACTATATTGTACATACTCATTGCCCCGGTTAATCCGGCGCTGCCCGGCTCAGACCGGGCATTTTTGTTTTAGGGGAACAGGGATGAAAGGAATCATCAAAGCCGTGCTTTTTGATTTGGATGGCACGCTACTCGATACCGCACCGGACATGGCCAATGCCGCTAACAACGTGCTGAAAGACCACGGACTACCGCCGCTGAAGCCCGAGCAGGTTCAGGCGCTAACCAGCCATGGGGCAAGAGGCTTGCTTAAAGCCGGGTTTGGTAACGCTTTGGAAGGCAAAAACATCGACGAGTTGAGATTGGCTTTCCTCGACCACTACGCAGCCAGCATTTGCATCGATACAAATCTGTACGCAGGCGTTAACGAACTGCTGAACGGGTTAAGTGAGAAAGGTATTCCCTGGGGCATCGTCACCAACAAGCCCGGATTCCTGACAGGCATGCTGCTCCCCTATTTTCCCGAACTCTTGCAAGCACGGACAATTGTTTGTGCCGATACCACACCTCACGCCAAACCTCATCCTGCACCACTTCTTCATGGCGCATCAATATTGGCGATCGCACCAGAGCAATGTATCTATGTAGGGGATATAGAAAATGACATTGTAGCGGCCAAAGCTGCCAGCATGTATTCCGCCGTCGCTGGCTGGGGCTACATAGGGAAAGATGACGATCCCTGCCTGTGGGAGGCAGATCTTATTTTTAACAAAGTTGAAGAGATTCTGTCATTATTCTGATCATTGTCACAGGTGAGCTGAGCGCAAAATAACCATATATCAGCATGTTAACGTCATTCACTGAAGCCACACAGAATCAAGCGGAATATTTTTTTTATTTATTTTCACACCCTAAAAAACGTTGCTTTTTTCTATACCATTGCCTTTCTTACCATAAAGCGGTTAGTAAGCACTAACATAACAATTCTAATCCCCAAGATATCCACAGATCGCCCCACCGGGTGAACTTGCAATATTTGATACTCACCACTATCTTGTTACTCATAACGAGCGCACCCCCTATATGTAGTGTTTTAGTCATCGCTCAGTAAGTTTTACTTCGATCACAAATCATCCTTGCAATTTGTGTAATTTTGCAAAAATAAGTCTTCAGGCAAGGAAAAACCGGGAACAAGATAAATGAACCAACAAATTACCGTCCAAAAGCGCAGTGGTGCTAAGGAAAACATTGATCTGGATAAAATCCACCGCGTGATCACTTGGGCCGCAGAAGGTCTGGACAATGTCTCCGTTTCACAAGTCGAACTCCGCTCGCACATCCAGTTTTACGACGGTATAAAAACTGAAGACATTCACGAAACCATCATCAACTGCCGCCGATCTGATCTCTGAAGAGACACCGGACTACCAGTATCTGGCAGCGCGCCTCGCCGTATTCCATCTGCGTAAAAAAGGCTTATGGTCAGTTTGAGCCTCCTACACTGCTTGACCACGTGAACAAAATGGTCGACATGGGTAAATACGATAAGCACCTAATTGAAGACTACACCAGTGAAGAGCTAAACATTCTCGACACCTACATCGATCACTGGCGTGATATGAACTTTTCATACGCGGCTGTGAAGCAGTTGGAAGGGAAATATTTGGTACAAAACCGTGTTAGTGGTGAAATCTACGAAAGTGCACAGTTTTTGTACATTATGGTTGCAGCATGTCTGTTTGCGAATTATCCAAAAGAAACCCGCTTGGATTACATCCGTCGCTTCTATGACGCGGTTTCCCAGTTCAAGATTTCATTGCCTACGCCTATTATGTCCGGCGTGCGCACCCCTACCCGTCAGTTCAGCTCTTGTGTACTGATCGAGTGTGACGACAGTTTGGATTCTATCAACGCAACCGCAAGTTCTATTGTGCGTTATGTCAGCCAGCGCGCAGGTATCGGTATCAACGCAGGTCGTATCCGTGCACTGGGCAGCCCGATTCGCGGCGGTGAAGCATTCCACACAGGTTGTATTCCATTCTACAAATACTTCCAGACTGCCGTTAAGTGTTGCTCACAAGGCGGTGTGCGTGGCGGCGCAGCTACCCTGTTCTACCCAATCTGGCACCGTGAAGTTGAAAGCCTGTTGGTGCTGAAGAATAACCGTGGTGTTGAAGAGAACCGTGTCCGTCACATGGATTATGGCGTTCAAATCAACAAACTGATGTACACCCGCCTGATCAAAGGCGAGAGCATTTCTCTGTTCTCACCATCAGACGTGCCGGGATTGTACGATGCCTTCTTTGCCGATCAGGATGAATTTGAACGCCTGTATGTTCAATATGAAAACGATTCATCCATCAAGCGTGAAACCCGCAAGGCGGTTGAACTGTTCTCGCTGATGATGCAAGAGCGCGCGTCGACAGGCCGTATCTATATCCAAAACGTCGACCACTGCAATACGCATAGCCCGTTTGACCCGCAAGTTGCACCAATCCGCCAGTCTAACCTGTGTCTGGAAATTGCACTGCCAACCAAACCACTGAGCAATGTAGAAGACGATCAGGGTGAGATTGCCCTGTGTACCCTTTCTGCATTCAACCTGGGCGCGCTTAAGTCGCTGGATGAGCTGGAAGACCTGGCAGACTTGACTATCCGTGCACTGGATTCCCTGCTGGATTATCAGGACTACCCACTGCCTGCAGCACGTAAAGCGACCATGAATCGCCGTACACTGGGCGTAGGTGTGATTAACTTTGCCTACTATTTGGCGAAAAATGGTGTGCGTTACTCTGATGGCAGCGCAAATGCCCTGACTCACCGGACATTCGAAGCGATGCAGTACTACCTGCTGAAAGCCTCTGTCGGTCTGGCAAAAGAACGCGGCGCGTGCCCGGCGTTCAACGAAACCAACTACGCCAAAGGTTTGCTGCCAATTGACACTTATAAGCGTGATTTGGATGCGATCTGTGATGAGCCACTGCACTATGACTGGGATGCTCTTCGCACCGAAATCATGGAGCACGGCCTGCGTAACTCAACGCTGTCTGCCCTGATGCCGTCTGAAACCTCTTCGCAGATTTCAAACGCCACCAATGGTATTGAGCCACCGCGCGGCTTCGTTTCCGTGAAAGCGTCGAAGGACGGTATCCTCAAGCAAGTGGTTCCAGAATACGAACAGTACCGTGAAAATTACGAACTGTTGTGGAGCATTCCGTCAAACGATGGTTACCTGCAGCTGGTAGGTTTGATGCAGAAATTTATCGACCAGGCGATTTCCGCGAACACCAACTACGACCCAAGCAAACAGCCAGGCGGCAAAGTACCAATGAAACTGCTGCTGAAAGACCTGCTGACGGCATACAAGCTTGGCGTAAAAACCCTGTACTACCACAACACGCGCGATGGTGCAGACGACGCACAGAAAGATCTCGCAGCGCAAGATGATGATTGTGCAGGCGGCGCTTGCAAAATCTAAGTAACAAATACTGAGGGAGCGAATGCTCCCTCTTTGAAGTTTCAACTAACCGGTAAAAAGACGGCAATGGCTTACAGCACTTTTTCAAAAGAAAACAACAACGCGCTCAAGGAACCTATGTTCTTTGGCCAGCCTGTAAATGTGGCGCGTTACGACCAGCAAAAATACGAAATTTTTGAAAGACTGATTGAAAAGCAGCTTTCCTTCTTCTGGCGTCCGGAAGAGGTGGATGTATCGAGCGACCGCATCGATTACAACAAACTGCCAGACCACGAAAAACACATCTTCATCAGCAACCTGAAATACCAAACGCTGCTGGATTCCATTCAAGCCGCAGCCCGAACGTGGCTCTGCTGCCGCTGGTTTCCATTCCAGAACTGGAAACCTGGATTGAGACATGGTCATTCTCAGAGACCATTCACTCGCGCTCTTACACTCACATTATCCGTAACATCGTCACCAACCCTGCCGTTGTTTTCGATGATATCGTGGTCAATGAACACATCATCAAGCGCGCGAATGACATCGCAGGTTACTACGATGACCTGATCCAAGCGACCAACGATTACCACCGCCTGGGTGAAGGCGAGCACACGGTAAATGGTGAAACCGTTGTTGTGTCTCTGCGTGAACTCAAGAAAAAGCTGTACGTCTGCCTGATGTCGGTTAACGCACTGGAAGCCATCCGTTTTTACGTCAGCTTTGCCTGCTCGTTTGCATTCGCCGAGCGTGAACTGATGGAAGGCAACGCCAAAATCATCAAGCTGATTGCCCGTGATGAAGCCCTGCACCTGACCAGCACCCAACACATGCTGAATATCCTTCGCAGCGGTGATGACGACCCTGAAATGCAGAGATTGCCAAAGAGTGCGAGCAAGAGTGCTTTGAACTGTTCAAAGCTGCTGCAGAGCAGGAAAAAGAGTGGGCGGAGTACCTGTTCAAAGACGGCTCAATGATTGGTCTGAACAAAGACATCCTGTGTCAGTATGTTGAATACATCACGAACCTGCGTATGTCTGCGGTTGGCCTGAAACAGGCTTACCAAGGGGCAAGCCAAAACCCAATCCCTTGGATCAACGCATGGTTGTCTTCTGACAACGTTCAGGTTGCGCCTCAGGAAGCGGAAATCAGTTCATACCTCGTTGGCCAAATCGACAACGACGTCGACATGGACGATTTGGGTGATTTCGAACTATGAGCCGAATCACTATCACAGTGAACGGACAATCGCTGGTGGGGAACACCCACCAGCCTCTGCTCGAGCAACTCGAGCAAGCTGGAATGCAACCCGAATTTCAATGCCGTAATGGGGTATGTGGCGCTTGCCGCTGCAGACTTGATAAAGGCCAGGTCACACAAGAAGATGCCATGGCATACCTTGCTGCAGGAGAAATTCTAACCTGCAGCTCTGTGCCAAAAGACGACGTGTCTCTGGCATTCGATTACCAATTTTCTTTTATAGCAAAAAAGCCGCGAACCTCTGACTCCGGTTCTGCGGCGCTCTTTTTGCCTGCTTACGTCTGTTTTTCTCTATTCTCGACTGAGCTGTTACTTAACCTTATAAACTGGCAAATCTGACGGCAGTGATGGCTTGTTGGTGAAGATTTTTGAGAATTTAGAAAGCCGGCAAACCTTCGAAGAAGCAAATCTTCCCCACTTACTGGCATCAGCCAACAACCAACTCTCGCGTGAATTGGCGACAATGGCCTTGGAAATCTCAGCTTCGATCGGCTCATACTCCATTGCAAAATGACTGGCTGTCACCGACCCGCACCCCACAATACCGATATCCGCTTCGAAGCCATCAAAGAATCTCAGCACGCTCTGCCCGACCACATCCTGATGCTTGCTCCTGACTAACCCCCCAGCCAAAAACACATCTATGTTTGGGTTTCCTTCCACCACCTTTTCCACCTGAAGGTTGTTGGTCACGATACGTAACTTGTCATAGTGGGTGAGGCATTGGGCAATGTAGGCCATTGATGTACCAATACCCAAAAACACAGTCGAGCCTTCGGGGATCAGACTGGCCACTTTTTTGGCAAGCCGCTGCTTTACATCCGCTTCCAGCTCAAAGCGAACCTGATAAGTGGTATTGGTCAGAACGGCCGGTAGACTCACCCCACCGTGAACCCGGCGTGCCAACCCCTGTTCAGAAAGCCGGTTCACGTCACGGCGGATCGTCTGGGTTGTCATTGAGAACATTTCCGCCAGCTCTTCAATCTGCACATTGCCGTTGGCTTTGAGAAACTCCAGAATTTGTTTTTGTCTGGGCGTCATAGCATGTCACCAGAAGTTAGGTTTACGCGCTTATTCGGAAAATGGAGCAGGGTCATCGGTGATGATGTGTGTCACCCCCAATCCGTGAAAATACTGCGCCTTTCGGACTTCGTTCAGCGTCCAGATGTTGAGCTGATAACCACGACTGAGAATAGCGTCAGCCAGTTCCGGTGACAGATGCCGTTGATCGCAATGCACACTGAATATATTCAACGGCTCAATATCATCCAGAAACGCTGGGGCGGTTTGTTCAGTGATTAGCCCCACGCGGCAATCGGGTAACATTGCCAGACAGTGTTCAATCGCTGGTAGCGAAAAGCTTGAAAGTAAGAGATTTTCACTAGGAAATCCGGTGCTTTTAATCACCTTCGCCACTTTTTCCACCAGTAACCCTGGCGCTGTTTTGCTGTGGCATTTGATCTCAAGGTTAACGCTGATACCCCTTTGCGCGCAGAGTGTCAGCGTTTCTTCCAGGGTAGGAACCTTTTCTCCTTCAAACCGGGCGTTGAACCAGGCGCCAGCATCCAATTCCCTCAATTGTGCCAGCGTGAACAAATCAAGCCTTCCTATGCCATTGGTACAACGGTTGACGGATTCATCATGAAATAGCACCGGGACATTGTCGCGGGTGAGTTGTACATCCAGCTCCACCCATTTTATTCCGAGGTCTGCAGCAGCGTTAATGCCTGATAGTGTGTTTTCAGGAGCAAGCGCAGCTACTCCCCGATGACCGATTATCATGTTAAGCCTCATCCATGTTCACTTGAAAATCCCAAAACCGATTTTGTATTGGTGATAGCGCTATAAAGATGCCCGCTATCTATTGATGCTCAAGTTAACAAAACACGCATTGTTAACAGGATCACAACATTCGAACGAACACAAAAATGTTCATTTGAAAGAGTCCAGCAATGCCGTATCGTATTTCGAGCGAGTTCACAACATTTAAAGAGACGCTGTTGCATAACGCCAAAATGCGCTTGGTATAAACGGACCTAACTGAGAACTAAAGGCAAAAACGATGAAAAAATTACTCCTTGGAACTGTACTTTCCCTTTCAACACTCTTTGGTGCGGCTTCAAATGCCCTGGCCGCAGACAAAGTGAACATCAACATGAGCCTCGTGTTCCAGCAAAACGAGCTGCTGACACAAGAGCTGATTAAAGTCACAGATAACATCCGCGAACGCACAGATGGCAGTGTGAACATTAAGGTCTTCCCTGGCGGCCAGCTGCCTGTGTACAAGGACAACCTGGAGCAGGTGGTCAACGGCGCAAACTGGATCGCCGTTGAGGATTTAAGCTACCTCGGCGACTACGTGCCGGACTTCGCGGCGCTAGCTGGCCCAATGCTTTACAACAACTACGACGAATACCTGGCGCTCATGCAGTCTGACTATGTGGCTGACCTGAAAGAACAAGTAGAGAAAAAAGGCATCAAAGTCCTGAATGCGGATTACATCTTTGGCTTCCGCCACATGATCACCAACAAAGAGATCAAAACGCCGGAAGACATGAAAGGAATGCGTATCCGTGTACCGGGAAGCCAGCTGTTTATCAGCACGTTGCAAGCAATGGGTGCATCACCGGCGGCGTTGCCATTCCCTGAAACCTATGCCGGTGTGCAACAGGGCGTCGTTGATGGCCTGGAAGGCTCAATCCTGACCATGTACTCCACCAAGATTTACGAAGTGGCGAAAAACATGTCAAAGACCGGTCACTTCCTGGGTACTGTTGGCCTGTACATTTCACCGAGCGTCTGGGACAAGCTGGATGCAGAACAACAGAAAATCGTGATGGAAGAGATCCTCGCTGGCGCAAAATCCAATACGGAACAACTGGTTAAGCTTGATGAAGAATACACACAGAAGCTGAAAGAAGAAGGTGTGACATTCAACGACGTAGACACAGCAGCGTTCAACAAACTGACCGCTCAGGTTTACAACGAGTTCCCGGCATGGAGCAAAGACGTGCATGCCACTATCAACGCTGAGCTGGAAAAAATCCGCGCGTCAAAATAATCAAAAGGTTTAACGCTACGCCCCCTCCGCGGGGGCGTTTATTCATGCGTTGGAGTTGCAATGCGATTTTTAAAGAATTTCGAGGAAATACTCGCATCAATAGCGATTTCCATCACTGTTATAGTGGTGATTATCAACGTTTTCCTGCGTTACGGTCTGGGCTTTGTTGTCCCCTGGAGTGAAGAGTTATCCGTCATCTGTTTCACCTGGGCGGTCTATTTCGGAATCAGCTCCTGCTACAAACACAAGCTACACATGGGCGTCGACGTGATCCTGAGCTTAATCCCCAAAGCAGGTCAGCGGTACTTCCGGCTGATGGTCTCTTTCTTCCTGTTGGCGCTTAACCTGCTGATGGCATACCTGAGTTACAACTACACCATGCTATCGACAAAAGTGACCCCGGTGATGGGTATGTCCTATTTCACCATTAACGGGGTGTTGGTCGTGTGTTTTTCCCTGATGGCGTTTCATACCGTGAGATTCATTATTGACGACCTCAAGCCATCTGATCCCAATCACCCAGCGCAGTAGGTGAATGCCGTGGATATCTATATACCTATCATCCTGCTTTTTGTTTTGTTTTTGCTGAATATCCCGATTGCATTTTCGCTGATCGCCTCATCAATGGTGTATTTCCTGTTCATCAATGATTCGTTACCCGTCAGCCTGGTCATGCAGCGGTTTATTTCCAGCGTTTCCTCGTTTCCTCTTTTGGCGATACCTTTCTTTATCATGGTCGGGTCGATCATGAATTATTCGGGGATCAGCCGGAACCTGCTTGCCTTTGCGGATTCGCTCATCGGTCACAAAACCGGTGGCCTTGCACACGTGAACGTGCTGCTGAGTACGCTGATGGGAGGAATTTCCGGTTCCGCCAACGCCGATGCGGCGATGCAGTCTAAAATTCTGGTGCCGGAGATGACAAAACGGGGCTATGGGCTTGCGTTCAGTGCCGCAGTTACCGCGACGTCTTCGAGCATTAGCCCGGTGATCCCGCCGGGTATCAACCTGATTATTTTCGCCCTGCTCGCCAACGTTTCCGTTCATTCCATGTTTATCGCCGGGTATGTTCCAGCCTTTTTAATGGCAGCAGCGTTGATGTTCACCATCGCCATTATTTCGAAAAAGCGGAACTACAAACCGTCGCGTGAAAAGCCAGCATCAGCGAAAGAAAGGTGGCACTACTTTGGCAAAGCCATACCTGCACTCTTGATCCCTTTCGGCATCATCCTTGGTATGCGTTTTGGCCTGTTCACCCCCACAGAAGCCGGCGCCATTGCAGTACTGTTGTGCACCATCATCGGGTTTCTTATTTACCGCGAACTCAAACCACAGCATTTCGTGCAAATACTGCGTGAGACCATTCAGGGAACAGGCAGCGTCATGTTCATCATTGTCGGAGCCTTGGTCTTTGGCTATTACATGACACTCGAGCAAATTCCGCAGAACATTGCATCTATGCTGATAAGCCTGACAGATAACAAATATGTGCTGCTGATACTTATCAACTTACTGCTGCTGATTGTGGGGATGTTTATTGAAGGTGGCGCGGCGATGATTATCCTCACACCACTGCTGTTGCCTGCGGTGCTGAATCTGGGGATCAACCCCGTTCACTTCGGTGTGGTCGTCATCGTGAACATAATGATCGGAGGCGTGACACCGCCGTTTGGTTCCATGATGTTTACCGTGTGTTCGATACTCAAAGTCCGTTTGGTAGATTTTGTACGTGAAGCGCTGCCGCTGCTCGGCGCCCTGTTTGCCGTACTGATGATACTGACCTTCTCCGAAGATCTGGTGATGTTCCTTCCTAACCTGTTTAGATAGTTCTTATACCCAAACGTGCCCGATCTCCACGGGCACACTTCCCCAAAACATCCTCCATTGATGCTTATCTGACCGTCTTTGCTACTTGTCTCATATTTCAGGCACTACCAAAGCATATGCAATCTACGCTGAAAATGTTCCTGACGCGCACAGCGCTACTACAACTGTTCAATGCTGTTAAGAACAAGATCAGGATCGCGCTAATTTCCGAAAATTAAGGAGCCCACAATGGGATTGCATTACACCAAAAAACAAACGCCAGAGAGTCAAGATATTTACGAAGAAGCCCTGTCGGAAACCCAACTGCCCAAGTTTTCACTTCCCCAAGAAAGCCAGTCCCCCGCACTTATAGATCAACTGCTTAAAGACGAACTTCTGATGGATGGTAATGCCCGTCAGAATCTCGCGACGTTCTGTTCTACCTGGATGGAGCCGAGTGTGCATGACCTTATGGATCTCTGTATCGATAAGAACATGATTGATAAAGATGAATACCCGCAAACGGCTGAAATTGAATCCCGTTGTGTTCATATCCTCGCCAAGCTTTGGAACAGTCCGCAAAGCGAAGACACCATTGGTTGCTCCACCACCGGCTCTTCGGAAGCTGCCATGCTTGGTGGCCTTGCCATGAAATGGCGCTGGCGTCAGAAACGCGAAGCGCAGGGTCTTTCAACAGACAAGCCGAATATCGTCTGTGGCCCAGTACAAATTTGCTGGCACAAGTTCGCCCGGTACTTTGATGTAGAGATGCGTGAAATCCCACTCGATGGTGATGAAGTTTGTATGAATCCGGACAAACTCGCCCAGTATGTGGATGAAAATACCATCGGCGTCGTGCCAACTTTGGGTGTCACCTATACCTGTGTTTTTGAGCCGGTAGAGGAAATCTCGAAAAAGCTCGATGAGATCCAAGCATCAACGGGGCTTGACGTCCCAATCCATGTAGACGGTGCTTCCGGCGGTTTTATTGCGCCTTTCGTTAACCCTGATTTGAAGTGGGATTTCCGCTTGCCCCGCGTGGTCTCTATCAACAGCTCTGGCCATAAATATGGGTTGGCACCACTGGGTGTGGGCTGGGTAGTATGGCGCGACAAAGAACACCTGCCTGATGAGCTGGTGTTCAACGTGGACTACCTTGGCGGCAACATGCCGACCTTCGCGTTGAACTTCTCCCGCCCGGGCGGCCAGATTGTAGCGCAGTATTACTACCTGCTCCGCCTCGGCTTTGAGGGCTACAAAGGCATTCAGGAAGCCTGCATCAGTACCGCACAGTGGCTGGCAGATGAAATTGCCAAGATTGGCCCATTCGATCTGTTCTACGACGGACGCGGCGGTTTACCGGCGCTCAGCTATAGCCTGAAAGAAGGCGACTGGGGTTTCACTCTCTATGACCTTTCTGATCGCATGCGTATGCGTGGTTGGCAGATAGCCTCTTACCCGCTTCCAGGAAACCGACAGGATACCGTTATTCAGCGCATCATGATCCGCCATGGTGTCAGTAAAGACATGGCAGCGCTGCTGCTTGAAGACCTCAAACGCTGTGTGGACTACTTCAAGCAATACCCGCAAGTGCATTCCGGTGCGACTTCCTCGTTCCATCACGGTTAAACCGCCCGGAAACCCGCTCTATTGCACACAAGAAGGCCACTGAATAGTGGCCTGTACTATCAAGGACTTGCGTAATGGATAAGAAAACCTCATCGCCGGCGAAAAATGTCGGCAAAATCAGCGTATTTACGTTCGCTATCATGAACATTGTGGCTGTTGTCAGTCTGCGTGGTCTTCCCGCAGAAGCGGAGTATGGCCTCAGCTCAATGTTCTTCTATGTATTTGCAGCCGCCTTCTTCTTGGTGCCTGTATCACTGGTGGCAGCAGAGCTTGCTACCGGTTGGCCGGAAAAAGGCGGTATCTTCCGCTGGGTGGGTGAAGCCTTCGGCCCCCGCCTTGCATTTATGTCAATGTTCCTGCTCTTTGTGCAGGTCTGTGTCTGGTTCCCTACTGCGCTGACTTTCGGCGCCGTCTCGCTGGCCTTTATCGGCCCAGATCAGAGCTTCGATGCCGCCCTGTCACAGAATAAATTCTTTGTTCTCGCCATCGTGTTCGCCATTTACTGGTTCGCCACCTTTGTGGCGTTTCGTGGCGTCAGTGCCTTTACCTTGTTGTCCAAATGGGGCGGCATCATCGGCACCATCATCCCGGCTATCATCCTGATCATCTTGGGCTTTGCGTTTTTGTTCAGCGGACAGCCAATCCAGATTCAGATGGAATGGAAAGACCTAATCCCAGATCTCTCCAACTTCAATAACGTCGTATTGGCCGCCAGTATTTTCCTGTTTTACGCCGGTATGGAAATGAACGCCATCCACGTAAAAGATTTGGATAACCCAACCAAGTCCTACCCTCTGGCGATTGGCATGGCGGCGCTGGGGACTGTGGTCATTTTTGTTTTGGGCACTCTGGCCATCGCTTTTGTCATCCCTAACGCCGATATCAACCTGACTCAAAGCCTGCTGGTTGCCTATTTTGATATGTTCAAATGGGCGGGGCTGGGTTTTCTGGCGCCGATCATGGCTATTTGTCTGGCTATAGGCGTGCTGGCAGGCATTGTCACCTGGGTGGCTGGCCCTTCAACCGGTCTGTTGGAAGTCGCGAAGGCCGGTTACTTGCCGCGTTTTTGGCAACACACCAACGAGCACGGTATGGCAACCCATATCCTGCTGGTGCAAGGCATCATCGTCAGCTTCCTGGCGATCACTTTTGTGGTGCTGCCGTCGGTCGAAGCGGCGTACCAAATCCTGAGCCAACTGGCGGCGGTTATCTATCTGGCGCTTTACATGCTGATGTTTTCCGCTGCGATTTACCTGCGTTTCAGCCAGCCTAACCGCCCGCGCCCTTACAACGTCCCTGGAGGCCGCAAAGGGCTGTATATGTTTGCCGGTATCGGCTTCACCGCATCCGCTATTGCATTTGCGTTCAGCTTTATCCCGCCAAGCCAGATTGCCGTGGGCAGCCCGACTGTGTTCATTTCGATTCTGGTCGGCCTGAGCCTGCTGTTTGCCATCATCCCGTTTCTGATTTACGCCGTGCGTAAACCACACTGGCGAGATGAAAACTCAGACTTTGCACCCTTCACCTGGCAAATTGAAGGTGTGCATCCCGGGCTGCAAAACCACTCCGACAAGCACACTGAATCTGTCACAGCGATGCACCGTGAAGGCAAAGGAGAAGCACAATGAGTCAACTTCCTTCTGCCGAAGCACTGCAGCAGCTGGTGGATGAGACGTTCCAGCAGTTTCACGGTCTGCCGGGTGGTGAGAATGCCAGCTACATTCCCTATCTGGCCTCGGTGCCCGATGAATTGGCTGCACTGGTGATTGTCACTGCAAACGGTGATGTCTATCAGCCGGTGATATCGAGTACCGCTTTGCTATTGAGTCGATCTCCAAAGTCGCGACACTGGCGCTACTGATGGAGGATGTTGGCCCTGAAATGGTGCGCGAGAAAATTGGGGCAGAGCCGACTGGCCTGCCGTTTAACTCCGTACTGGCACTGTGTGAGCACCACGACAAACCGCTATCACCGCTGGTGAACGCAGGTGCGATGGCAAGCGTCAGTCTCTTAAAAGCAGACAGTGCTGAACAGCGCTGGCAACGCATTTTGGATGTGCAGCGACGCCTGACTGCGGGCAACATCACCCTGTCTGACGAAATCAATGAATCCGAGCAAACCACTAACTTCCATAACCGTGGAATTGCCTGGTTGCTGTATGCCGCAGGCAACTGTTTCTGCGACCCGATGGAAGCGTGTGAGGTATATACCCGCCAGTGCTCAACGTTGGTGACCTGTAAGGATTTGGCGGTGATGAGCGCGACTCTTGCCAACCACGGCAAAAACCCTATCAGCGGCGAACAAGTCGTCACCCCGGAGAATGTCGCGCCGATTTTGGCGGAGATGACGATGGAAGGGTTGTACGACTATTCCGGCGACTGGGCGTTTGAAGTGGGACTGCCCGGGAAAAGCGGCGTGGGCGGCGGTTTGCTGGCTGTTGTTCCGGGCAAAATGGGCATTGCTGCGTTCTCTCCGCCACTGGATGAATCAGGCAACAGCGTCCGGGCTCAGAGAATGATTGCGCAGGTTGCCAAATCACTCAATCTCAACCTGTACGGATAACCGCTTTCGCTTATCCATGATTCGATATAAAAAATGGCCTGAATATCAGGCCATTTTCTTATGCATCCAGCTCTTCAGCCGGAATGTGCAACGATTCCAACGTGACCAGAGAGGCAATGTCACTGAACATGTCTTGCCCTTCCAGGTAGCGCCTTAATAAATCCAGCAGCATGGTAGCGGCATAACAGCGCAGGTCATTTAAACTCTGGTTGCGGCGCGGCTTTACAATAATGCCCCAATCACCGACTGCAGTAGAAAGTCCAAGGGAGACTCGTCCGGCATCCAAATCGCCACAAGCCAAGCCAATGCCAGCGCCTGAATTTTCACGGGCAGCCGTCGCCATTGCCAACACAGAAGCAAGCGGGTTGTAGTCCCCTTCTGCATTCAGCGCTGACTCACTCAGCACCCATGCTTGCAGCAGCGCATCCCGGGTGTCGTCATCTTCGCTTAGCCAGTTGGCAAGGTACCCTCCGGAGAATTTTTCGGCCAATGCAGCGTGACACCGTGATGGCGAAGAAGACTGCCAACGTTTGCCAGCATTGGCATACCGTCACCAACGATACGATCCCCCAGAATATTGCGCACAGCCTCTGTTACCAGTGAGATCTCTGAGTGCTGTTTTGGCGAAAATACTTTCAGTTCGATAAAAGGCAGTGCAGATCGGTAACCGAGTTCAAACCCTTCGGGCATTGACAGTGACGCGAGCTTGTCGTTTAGCAGGGATTCGGAGAAACCAAATGTATAAAGACGCTGAACTTCGCGTTTTTGGCTGTTCGGATAGCGGGACTGAAGTCTCGGCAGAATTTCATTGTCGAACATCTGCTTGAACTCTGACGGCACGCCCGGGGTAAAAAAGAACAGACATTCATTCAAAAACGCGGCAAAGCCGCAGGCACTGCCAACCGGGTTATCAATAAGCTCAGCCCCTTCCGGCAGCATCGCTTGTTTGATGTTGCTTTTCGGCATGGTTTTACCGTTGCGTTCAAAACGGTTTTTCAGCTCTGTCAGCCAATGATTGTTAAGCTCCAGGTCAACGTCCATCGCCATTGCCATGGCTTCCGTGGTCAGATCATCGGTTGTCGGACCCAGCCCCCCATTGACGATCACCACATCAGAAACCTGACTGCATCGAACCAACTCAATCGCGATATCGTCCAGTGAGTCTCCAACCGTGATGCGACGGTGAAGGGCAAAACCTTCTTCAAAACAACGTGATGACAGCCAGGCAGCATTGGTATCGGTGATATCACATGAAGCACTTCTTCGCCAGTGCTCAACATTGCGACGCGCAGTTTGCTTTGTTCCACCGATATCTCCTTGTTTTTCATGGACTAGCTATAAAGTATACACCTTGCCACGTTCAATACAGCGATGATCATCACCACCGTATCAATAAGCGCGTGCCAGTACAAAATTTCCCTTTCGTCAGCCTTCCACCCCAGACGTACAACCTAAGTGTAATCATTAATTTACACACGTAAATTTATCACTCCATATTCCACACAATGGCCTTTTATATATAATGCGCACTTACCCAGTGGCGCACGGAAGAAACAGCCACTGTAAAAATATAATTACAGAGAAGACGATTTATGCGCAGTAAAGTGTTTGGAAGCACCCTGATTATCGCCGGAACAACCATTGGTGCCGGTATGCTGGCTCTCCCGCTCGCTTCATCGGGTATTGGCTTTGTGCCATCCGTTGCCCTGATGCTCGCGATGTGGATGTTGATGAGTTATACCGCGCTGCTGATGTTGGAAGTCCACCAGCATGCTCCGCAATCAGCAACACTAGGCAGCCTTGCCGATCAGTTTTTGGGTAAGAAAGGCCGTTACCTAGCGATCGCGGCTACCCTCTTTCTGCTGTACGCCCTTTGCGCGGCTTACATCGCCGGCGGCGGTAGTCAGTTCCATAGCAAATTGGCATCCCTGTCTTTGCCTTCTCTGCCAACACAAACAGGTACCCTGCTGTTCACCGCGCTGGTGGCAGGCGCTGTCATGCTGGTACCAGCAAGGTCGATGTCATTAACCGCGTGCTGTTTATCACCAAAATCGTCCTGCTTGGCCTTTCGCTGATGTTTCTCTTACCGCAAGGCGATCAGGTGAATTTACTTTCCATGCCACTTGAGAAAGGCCTGCTGGTTTCTGCTATCCCGGTGATGTTTACCTCATTCGGTTTCCACGGCAGCATCCCTTCCGTGGTTGCCTACACCGGCCTCAATATCCGCGCACTGCGGAAGATTATGCTGATTGGCTCGGCACTGCCGCTCATCATATATGTCCTATGGCAAGCCGCGAGCTTTGGTATTCTGGGGCAGGGGCAGCTGTCTGAAAACAATGAACTGGGCATGTTCTTAGGTGCGATTGGCGCAACAGTCAATTCGCAAAAACTCACTCAGGCTATTTCCCTGTTTGCTGATTTGGCGCTGGCTACTTCGTTTTTGGGTGTGAGCCTTGGCTTGTTTGATTTTCTAGCCGATTTGCTCAAGCGTCCAGCCAATGCAAAAGGCCGGATCCAGACCGGGATGATCACCTTCCTCCCACCACTGGTTATTGCACTCTACTACCCACAAGGGTTTGTTGCCGCGCTCGGCTATGCGGCCATTGCACTGGTCGTCCTCGCGATTCTGCTTCCTGTGCTGATGGCACACAAAGTGCGCAAACTGGGGTTAAATCGAGAGCGATATCAAGTTTTTGGTGGAAATATCACCCTTTCCATTGCTATTATTAGCGGCCTCGTTGTGATTGTTTCACAATTGGCACACGGTATTGGTTAAAAACCATCCGTTTCGGTGTCGCATCAAGGACGTATCTCAAGCACCGATTAACTGACGTTATCATCAATTAAAAGAATTCTTTGCCAGACCCGTCCAGGTCATACTGCGACACGGTTTGGCATTTTATTGTTTGGGAGATATTTGTGCGCTTTCGCTCAACCTTGGCTGCCGCCACTCTACTTTGCGCCCAATCTGCGGCCGCATTCGATGCTTCGACGCTGAATTTTGAACAACAGGCTTACGACTACAACAGCAGCGTAAGTTACACGCAGTTGGGATTGAGCGACGAGGCATTGGAAAACAACGACGATACGCTGGGCTTCAATGATTCTCCTGCACATCGCCTGCCACGCTACCTGACCACAGCACCAGAGAAAGACTGGGATTACCTGATGGGTCAAACCTACACCATTCTGGGTTTGAGTGTAGCCACTGTCGGTATGATGACCTTCCTGCCTGAAAGCGTGACCAACTGGACAGCAGAAGACCGTGACTTCTCCAACCTGACCAAAAAGTGGTGGGATAACGTGTCTGAAGGCCCGGTTTGGGACAAGGATGACCACTACCTGAACTATGTGATGCACCCATACTTTGGCGGTGTTTACTACACAGCTGCGCGTCACTCAGGTTTCAATGAATTTGAATCGTTTGTTTACTCATTCACCATGTCAACGTTCTTCTGGGAATACGGCGTGGAGTCGTTCGCAGAAGTGCCGTCAATTCAGGACATCATTGTGACGCCTTTGTTTGGTGCTGCAGTGGGTGAATGGATGTATCTGGCAGAAAAAGACATCGTTGCTAACGGTGGAGAAGTGTTGGGCTCAGAAACCATCGGTGATGTCAGCCTGTTCTTCCTGAACCCTGTTGGTCATATCCACCACTGGGTAACCGGTATTTGGCAAGGCGACACTGAAGTTCAGATGAGCTACGACCCATGGTTCAACAATGCCGATGCAGCGAAATTTGCAGCCGATGCCGGTGCAAACTACGACAACCAGTTCATTGGTATGCAGGTTAGCCTGAAGTTCTGATCTGCCAAACTGACACGAAAAAGCCAGCACGCATGCTGGCTTTTTTACATCTAACGTTTGGACTCGCGGCTATTTAGCTGAAGCCTCGCAGGAAGGTTGCCGCACCGGCAAAGGTACACAGTCCTAACAAACCCACTCTTACCCATTTCGCTTTAACGTGTTGCTGCAACCTGAATGCTACCCAGGAACAGATAATCACGGGCAACAAGGCGTACATACTGACCTTGGCATGCCACAACGTGAAATACCCTGCCATCCACTGTACACCGAGTGAAATGGCGCAGCTGAAGATGAAGTATCCCGCCAGATTTGCCCGCAGCCTGACCACATCCATTTTTTGTAAAACCAACGCCATTGGGGGACCGCCGATGCTGGTCGTCGTCCCCATAACCGCGGCAGCAAAGCCTGCCCAGAACATATTTTTATTGGTCGGTTCAACGGCCAGTTTGAAGACGCTGGCGACAACCGCCAGCAAAACAGCAAGACCCATGATGATTTCAAGGGCGTTCAGGGAAAGGTAAAAAAGGAGCGCACCGGCAACGACCGTTCCAGGAATACGGCCGACAAACGCCCAGCCGATCCCTTTCAGGGAGAGTTGGCGTCGGTATTGCCATGTATTTACCACCGCAAGCCCCAGCGTCACCATAGTGACTGAGCCTGGCACAAGGGAAGGCTCGATCATCATGAGAAATGGCGCAGAGACAATCGCCAGTCCAAAACCAATCAAACTTTGCACGAACGCACCTGCGCTCAGCGCAACGATCACCAGTAAGAGCTCTTCCCCGCTCAGTGACATTTAGCCCTTCCTTGTGGCAGAAATCAGTATATTTCTCGGCGTCAGTTCCCTTGCGCAGAAAGTGGTCACTGCAGTCTCGAATCCGTGTTGTTGCAGATAAAGCGCCCTGTCGTACACCAGCCACATTTCCAGCGGTCGTCTGAACAGAGTTCGAACGGTTTCCATCCGTTCAACCATTAAAAAGCGGGATTCCCCCAACTGCTGGAATGCAGCGAAATCGGTGGCAGGATCCAGCGTCAAACCTTTTTGTTCCGCGGCCCAAAAACAGAATGCCTCAAAGCCTTCGTTTAACAAAGATTTTTGTACATTGGGGACAGGAAGATAATGCGCACCCGGGTTAATGCTGCGTTGCAACGCATCAAACCCCAAGCGGTAGCTGACCTCGACAAAACGTTTGTTTTTTACCGTCTGCCCGGCTGTCACCGTTTCCTGCAAAGGGAGTTTCAAGTCGTGCTTGCTCAATACCAGTGACGACTGCTTGGCGATTGACGACAAGGTTGGTATTGCCTGCCGTGAATGAGGTGATAACAGCAAGGAGATACGGTCACACTTTCCGCTTTTGCCGCCACAAAATGGCGCAGCAAGGTCACGTGTAAATCGCCACACGCATGCAATGCCACCGCGTGGTCACACTCATCCACCAGCTTTTTGCTTTCACTGGCAAAGGCATCGCCTTGCACAAAGCGCATAGGCAGCTTGTGTTTGGTCGCATACGCTTGCCCTTCAACACACAGTGCGTCCTGCCACTCAAGGCTTGTCACGTCTGCCTCACGGGTCACCGCAAGGATACGCCCCAAATACCCTTTCCCCGCGCACCACTCCAGCCAGCGTTTGCCCGGCGAATAAGGAAGGGCGCGGTTAAAAGCAGAAATCTGCTCCCATTTGCGTCCGGGCACGCCGGTAGACCAATGCGAATCACAATCGAATTGCCCACCCTCGCTCTCAGTAACCTCGCACAAGGCCAATAATTCCCCGGCTTCCGGAAGCCATTGCGAAACCGCTTTGGCCAGCGCGACAGGTTGCGCCTTCCAGGCTTGCAGATCAGAAAGCGATTGGGCATCCAGCCAGTCACAAAGCCCCGGGTTGAGTCCCGCCATGGCAAATCAAGACAATCAAACGGCACGCCTTGCCAGTAATCACGGTACTGGGTTAACAGGGCATCCAGGGCTAGAAAATGTGCTTCGTGTGAAAGAGGGGACAACAAAAACTCCACCCGCACTGTTGCGGACTGACAGCAAAAATCAGCGCAATTATACCTCGATTTCAGTGGGAGATGCTTGGAATGAAGACGCTTTCAGCCTATCAACGGAAAGCGCCTGAATGACGAGGGAGAAGCTTACCTTACCGGCAGATCGAACTTTGCAAACAGCCGGTCTATTTCTTTGGCATCTTTCATCGCAAGCACTTGATCAATCACGTCCCGCGTCAGGTGAGGTGCGAAACTCTCGATAAAGTCGTACATATAATTACGCAGCACTGTCCCGCGACGAAAGCCGATACGGGTCGTACTGGCATCGAATATATGGCTGGCATCAATCGCTACCAGATCTTTATCCAGCTCGTTGTCATACGCCATGCGCGCCATCACGCCAATACCCACCCCCAGACGGACATAGGTTTTGATCACATCAGCGTCAGTCGCAGTGAAGACGATATTGGGTTTGAGCTTGGCTTCATTAAACGCAACATCCAGACTTGAGCGACCGGTGAAGCCAAAGACATAAGTCACCAGAGGGAATCGGGCGATATCGTAGATGGTGATAGCAGAGCGCTGTGCCAGTGGATGGTCTTTCCGCACAATCAAAGAACGTGTCCAGTGATAGCAAGGCAGCATAATCAGGTCTTCATAAAGGTGCGATGCTTCTGTCGCAATAGCGAAGTCCGACAAGCCTTTCAGGACGAAATCGGATATCTGGCTTGGAGCGCCCTGATGCATATGCAGCGAAACCTTCGGGTAGCGCTGGACAAACTGGGCGATCACCGTAGCAACGCGTAACGTGCCTGGGTATGGGTGGTCGCGATATTCAATTGCCCCATTTCCGGATTGGTATACTCAAGCGCGACCGATTTAATGCTGTCGACACGGGACAGGATATCGCGGGAGATTTCGACTATTTGATGGCCTGCGGGCGTCAGTTTGGTCAGATGCTTGCCACTTCGGCCAAAAATTTGAACGCCAAGTTCATCTTCCAGAGCGCGGATTTGTTTGCTGATACCGGGTTGCGAGGTGTAAAGGCTTTCAGCAGTAGAAGAGACATTCAGATCGTGGTTGACCACTTCCACAATGTACTTTAGTTGTTGTAATTTCATAGCGTTGTAGCACGCCTCATCATATTCTTGTTCAAGTTATATCGTGCTTTTTTTGTTTGTTGTAGTACTACGTACCATAACCCCTACCCAGCGCCCATTTTCATCGCGACGACGCAGTGGTAGCGAATAGGTTTGGCGCTCATAATTAAATGATAACGCTACCAATAAACGTGCGTTCAAGCGCACGAAGTTTTAGAAAAGGGTTACGAGACGCCAGATTTTAGCTAAGATCCAAAATAGTACTATCTAACTATAACCCTACTGGCAGATCGTGTATCTTAGTCAGTCTTCGTTTTAACAGGGAATATCGACGCTCACTTATGAATATCGCCTTAATTGCTGGCTTATGCGTCATCCTGCTCGGTTTGATTGTTGGTTACAACATCATGTCGCAGCAGCGCCAACGTGTAGAGTCAACAAAGCGCCAGGAAATGGCTAAATATATTGCAGTTATTGATGCCACCGAAGAGCTGATCGGTAACGCACATAATCTTCCGTATAGCGGAACCCTGTTGGTATGCCTGAACCAGAAAATTCTTGATGCGCTGAAAACCATGCATGAGATCGATAAATCCGATCGCTCATTGCCTCAACGCATCGCCGATGTTCAAGCTCAGGTCGATCAAATCAAGCAAACTTACCAGAACAAAGAGTCCACTTCTTTCCGCGTGCCTGACAGCGACCGCGAAGCCATTTCCATGCTCAAACTGGTAAAACGTCTTCGTGCCGTCATCAAGCTGAGCACACCAAAGGCCGTTTGCAAACCCAGGCATTTGTGGCTGAAAACGCGCGACTTGAACAGATGCAGATGAAGATCAACATCGAAAACGTGCTTAAGCGTGTTAACGACGCAAAAATCAAAAGGCCAGATGGGTACTGCGCAACAACTGCTGAAAAAGCCCTGGATGTGGTAAGCAGCAAAAGCGACCCTTATTGCCAGTCGGTGAAAGATAACCTCGCCGCGATGCTGGATGAAGTTAATGCTATCCTGAATCAGGATAAGGTGCTGAAACCGAAAAATGATGAAAATAAAGAGCTGGATGAGCTCTTTGCCCCTAAGAAAAAGTGGTAACTCCCCTTCTTTCGAGAAAGCCCCGTCAGGGGCTTTTTTATTGCCCTGTTCCGGCCCAAACACATCATTTAGCCTTTCTTTGTGTGGAGCTTCGATGTATCGGATATTCACAACGCCGCCCCCCTTCTATCCAACGACATTGTGACAATGGGATGAACCTCCTCCATCCGTTTTGATACCTTGCTTCCAAATTAATTTCCGCTTCGAATTATTTGTGCGCCAGATAACACTTTTTCGCTAAAGAAATCCGGTTGAAGTGCCGTTAAAGTCGATTAGTGTCACAATCCGCAGCCATTTCTTGGCTTTGTGAACCGATTTATTTTTATTCACGAATTTTATGCCGAGCGTCATTTTCGTCTTCCCATCGCAAGACTGTCGTAGAGAGAAAAAACAATGAAGTTGTCTATCGTACAGAGAACAGTGGCGGGTTTTGCCTTAATGTTTCTATTAATGGCAATACTTAGCAGTGTGAGTCTTTTCAACGCCCGTGTTCTACAGGGAAAAGTGGAGCAAATTACTGAACAATCCACGCCAATGGTCGTCGCATCAGGCGATCTGATCACTCAATTGATGCGCACCAACCTGCTGGTCAGTACGTTCAACGAGAATACGGCCTCAGATACCCAGATAGAATCGCAGTTCAGACAACAAAAACAACGCTTCTTCGACACGCTGGAGAACGCGCAACAAAACGCTTCCGGAAGCACAGAACGCCAGCAACTGGATCGTATTTATCAGGCTTCTAACCGCTATTTCGAACAGGCACAGGCTCTGCTCTCACTGAAAAAACAGGCTATCAATCTGGTTGAAGAACAAAATGCCCTGGAACTGAAATTCCTGCGTTTGGAAGACACCTACCAGTGGGCAGCGAATCTGCTACTGCAAAAAGCTTCGGTGAAGCGTTCGCTGCACAACCGTGCAGAGTTGATCACCAGCGGTATTGCCCGTGACCTGAAACTGCTACGCCGCGCCAATGACACCACAGATCTCGGTCAGCTGCGCAACGCCCTGTCAAAAGACATCGAAATTGCATTCAAACGCCTGGAACTGATTTCGGTAGAAGATGACGTAAAAGCACGTTACTCCCGCAACCTGACAAAAGTGAAAGCCCTGACGCTGGATAACGGCGGTTTGCTGGATGTACTGGCGCGCCAACAAAACATTGATGCCCGCCTTGCGCAGCAAAGTCAGCAAACTGCACGCATGATGGACGATATCCAGACGCAACTCGAAGGTTACGCAGGCTTTGCCCAGCAACTGGCTCGCACCAGCCGCGATGAAGCAGACGCTGCAGTCAGCCAGGCATTTTTGTACGTCTTGGTCATGGCTTCGGTTGCCGCTGCTATCAGCCTTTGGGTTGGCTTTAAAACCACCCGCAGCATCCAAAAGCCACTGGCTTTGATCAATGATGTGCTGGACAAGATGACCCGTGGTGATATGCGCACCCGCGCCAACTACTCTGCGCAGGATGAGTTTGGCGAACTGAGCCGCTCGATTGATACCCTTGCCAATACCATGTCCCAGACTCTGGCGAAATTTGGCGATGGCGCCAAGCACCTGCTTGAAGAAGCAAGCCGTGCGGCCAATGTCAGTGACAGCGCCATGACTCGTGTCGAAGACCAGAAATCACGTACCGATCAGGTAGCGGCTGCCATTTCTGAGATGGAAGTGAGCGCGAAAGAGATTGCCCGCTCTACAGAGTTGACCGTGGCAGAAGTGGAAAACACCAATGATGCAGCCAACAGTGGCCGCGTCCAGGTATCGCGCAGCCGCCAGCTGACCGAACAGCTTTCAGGCAACATCGAAGAAGCGGTGAACAACACCCAGCAGTTGAACCAATACTCCAACAACATCGGCTCCATCCTGCACGTGATTCAGGATATCGCAGAGCAGACCAACCTGTTGGCGCTCAACGCAGCCATCGAAGCCGCACGCGCAGGTTCCCATGGCCGTGGCTTTGCCGTGGTTGCTGATGAAGTGCGAGCCCTGGCAACCCGTACCCAACAATCGACCGAAGAAATCCAGCAGATGATCCACAACCTGCAGGGGAATGCGTCACGCATGGCCGAAACCATGGGCATCAGCCAAAAGCAGATGGAAGAGTGCCTGAACCAGACCCGCATGACCGATGAAACGCTGCAGGATATCGTGTCGCGTATGCGCTCAATCCATGAAATGGCCGTTCACGTTGCTCAGGCAACTGAAGAGCAAATCAAGGTCAGCCATGACGTTGCCGAACACATCAACGGCATCGCCACGTGGCGTATGAAGCTGAGAAAGATGCCCGTGCCTCTGCAGCCAGCAGCGAGTCACTGGCTGATCTGGCACAAGATCAACAGAACCTGATTGCCAACTTCCGCGTGTAAGGAGCAGACCATGAAAAAAGTAACCCTCTTGCCACTAGCTGCCCTCACCCTTGCGGCATCAACGCTGGCAAACGCACAGTCAACACTGGTTATTGATTCCTGGCGCAGTGATGATGCGGTTTGGAATGAAAAATTATCCCAGCCTTCAACAAGCACTACCCGGACATCAAAGTGGAATATCGCTCTCCACCAGATTGGGATGCTTCAAAGTGGAACGGCGAGATGGAGAACCGTTTCGACAAAGGCACTGCCGGTGATCTGATCGCCTGCCGCCCATTCGACGGTTCGCTGGCACTCTACCAACGTGGTTTGCTAAAAGAAGTGACCGAAATGGAAGGCATGGAAAACTTCCCAAGCTTTGCCCTCGCTCCTTGGCAAACAGATTCCGGCGCGACGACTTTCTGTTTACCCATGGCATCGGTGATCCACGGTTTCTTCTATAACAAAGACATCTTCAAAGAAGTCGGTGTCAATGAACCTGTTACCAATGCCGATTTCTACTGGGCGCTGGAAAAAGCCAAGCGCGCTGGTTACCTGCCACTCGCAATCGGTACCCGCGACAAGTGGGAAGCAGCAACCATGGGATTCCAGAACATTGGCCCGACGCACTGGAAAGGCGAAGACGGACGCGATGACCTATTGACAGGTAAAGCACCTGTCACCAGTGAACCGTATCGCCGCACCTTCCAGGAGCTGGCAAAGTGGGCCAAATACATGGGGCAGGACTTCGACCAGCGCAGCTACAGCCACTCCATCGAAGCATTTGCTGACGGCAAAGCTGCCGTCTACCCGGCAGGTTCCTGGGACATCATGACGTTCAAAGGCAAGGTGAACATGGGTGTGTTCCCGCCACCGGTCGAGAAAAAAGGCGATGCCTGCTATTTCACCGACCACACCGATCTCGGCATGGGCATTTACTCCAAATCGAAGAACCCGGAAGCGGCCGAGCTGTTCCTGAAATGGATGACGACCGCTGAGTTTGCCGAGTTGCTGACCAACGAAATCTCCGGCTTTTTCTCGCTGTCTAACCACTTCTTCGATGTGAAAGATCCGATTGCGCAGGAAATGATGTCGTGGCGCGACAAGTGTGACTCGACCATCCGTAACTCTGCGCAGGTGCTTTCACGCGGCGAGCCAAACTTCGAGCTGGAAATCTGGGAAACCACCACCAGTGTGATGTCCGGTCAGATGACACCGGCACAAGCCACCAGCCAACTCCAGAAAGGTCTGGATGCTTGGTATCAGCACAGCGTGACCGCAAGGAAGTCACACCTGAGCAGCCTGTGACTGCACTCCCCTGCTGCAATAACCTTTCCTTTAAACCCGGCCTGATGGCCGGGTTTTCTTTATCCGCCATTTGCTTTCTGTTTTACCTATGGAGAGCGGTTGTTCTCCGTTGCCCTGACTGTTATTGCCAGGGATTTAACCGGTTAACATTGTTACGGCGACACACCAAAAACCAACAGCTAAAACACCGGTTTGTTGCCGATTTAACCCACCAATAACCCTTAATTCCATATGGGAATATCATATTTAGAATTCATCTAGATACCGCCACGTTCTGTTGATCTCATTCACGTTTCGCCCAAAACCACTCCCTATAATCAGCGGCGAATTCCACTTTTACTGTTGATGAACTATGAACACAGAAGAAACCAAAGGCGGTCAGGCGCGCGTCGTCCTTACCAGCGTTATGACGGTATCAGCTCTCATTTTCCTATCTCAATTTGTGATTGGTACCAAAAGAATCGACCTTGGCTTTGCCACCATCTCTATCCTGCCAATGCTGTTTGCCGTGATGTTCGGTATGGCACTGTCTGTGAAAGGCACCAAAGACAAAATCAAAGCCTGGGGCAAAGTCTTCACTGAGAAAGAAGAAGGCTTCTGCGGCAAGATGGTTGGTTACTGTCTGCTGGTACTGGGTACCCAATACGCAGGTATGATCATTCCTAACCTGGAAATGATCATTGATGCCGGCGTGCCACTGCTGTTCCAAGAGCTGGGTAACCTGCTGCCAATCCTGATTGCGATTCCACTGGCGGTGAAATTCCAGTTCGGCCGTAAAGCAATCGGCGCATGTTCGTCTATCAGCCGCGAACCTTCAATTGCTGTAATCCAGGGCAAATTCGGCACTGGCAGCCCTGAATACGTTGGCGTACTGGCTATTTACCTGTGTGGTTCTGTTATCGGTACCTGTGGTTCTCTGTTCTGGCAGTATCGCCCCTCTGACCGGCCTTCACCCACTGGCGCTTGCCGCAGGTTCGGGCGTAGGTTCTGGCTCCATGCTGAGCGCAGCATCTGGCGCACTGGTTTCAGGTCTGGACCCGGAAATGGCGAAACAAGTTCTGAGTATTGCTGCGGCATCTAACTTGCTTTCTTCTGTTCTGGGCGCACTGTCGCTGACTTTCCTTGGCCTGCCACTGGCTGAGCTGATGTACAAGATTTGCAACAAAGGTAAATAAGCCATGAAAGCGATTATGAATGACATGAAGCTGGTATCGCTTGCGATTGTACTGGCTGGTTTTACCCAATTTCTGACCAATGGCACTGCGCCAACTGAGATGGTTCACAGCTTCATCGCAATGTCGGTGATTGTGTTCCTGTCTCTGGTAGCGAAGAAGTTTATCCCGTCTTCACTGCCAACTTTCGCTTACGCGACCATCATCGGCATTCTGATCTGTCTGCCTGAAACACCGGTTCGCACTTACTTCCTGGAATCTGTGGGCAAAATCCAGTTCCTGTCTGTGTGTGTGCCTCTGCTGGCGTTCGCAGGCCTGTCTGTTGGCGGCCAGATGGAAGAGTTGAAGAAGATGTCGTGGAAAGTGATCGTTATTTTCCTGATTGTTGCGACCAGCTGTTTCTTCGGTGCATCGATGATTGCGCAAATCGGCTTTGAGATGAAAGGAATTATCTAAATGTCTAACAAATACAATACGTTTAACCTGGACGGCAAACTGGTTGAGCTGCACGGTTTCAGCATTGAAACCCGCCGCGCACTGCACCAGATCCCGGAAGTATCGGGCATGGAATTCAAAACCTCGGCTTACTGCCAGGCGCTGATGACTGAGATGGGTTACAGCCTGACCACTTACGAAGGTTTCACCGGTTTTATCGCAGATCTGACCGTTAACCCAGAGTGGAAACGTGTAGGTTTCCGTGCCGATATGGACGCACTGGAAATGAACGACATGACGGAGAACGACTACCGTTCCCAGCATGAAGGCCGTTCACACAACTGTGGTCACGATACCCACATGGCTATCGTGCTGACCACGGCGAAATATCTGGTAGAAAACCAAGGCGAACTGAAGCACAACGTTCGCTTTATCTTCCAGATGGCGGAAGAAGACATGCGTGTACCGGGCGCAAGCAAAATGGTTGAGCTGGGTTGCATGGAAGCGTTGCCGAAGTGTACGCCCTGCATAACGATGCAGCGCTGGAATACGGCTTCGTGAAAATCAACAACGGCATCATGTCTTCCTACGGCTCGGCGTGGACGCTGGATGTTCACGGTATTTCTGCCCATGGTTCAACGCCACAAAAAGGTCTGGACGCTATCCGCGAAGCAAGCCGCATCATCATGGACATGGACTATGTGGTTGCCAAGCGCACCAATCCGTTCAGCCCTGCGGTATTCGGCTGTGGCATGTTCAACGGCGGCAGCATTCCAAACGCGATCCCTGACTACGCTCAGGCGCGCGGCACTATCCGTGCAATGGATGCAGAAACCGATCAAATCCTGAAAGACAGCTTTGAAACTTTCGTGAAAGAAAGTGAAATCCGTGGCTTTAAAACCACCATGGTTTGTGAAGGTTACCCAGCGGTTATCAACCACCCTGAAGCGTATCAGCGTGTGGTAGATGCAGCGCGTGCAACCGTACCGGCAGACCGTCTGGACCCTAATGGTAACCCAATGACAGGTTCTGAAGATTTCAGCCTGATGGTGAACGCGGCAGAAGATCGCAAAGGTGCGATGTTCTTCCTCGGCAGCGGTAACAAAGAAGCGGGTATCTGTAACTACCTGCACTCAAATCCATACTACGTGGATGACGACTTTCTGTTGATTGGCGCGCAGATTTTTATCCGCATCGCCTGCAACTGATCGGAACTACAGGAACTGTAGTTAAGGAACTGTAAGAAAAAAGGTCTGGCTCACCACCAGACCTTTTCATTTTTCAGCGATCTACACCGTTAAACGTTCTTCACACACATTACATGGTAAATGCCGTCGTGAAGTTCGGTACCTTCCGTCTCTTTCTCGAAACCGGGGAACTCTTCATCCCACACCTCAAGGCTCTTGAGGTATTTGATTTGTGGACTGTTTTCATCACCAAAGCTTTCACCTGACATCAGCATAGGAATGCCTGGTGGGTAAGGAATTACAGCGTTGGCAGCGACACGGCCTTCCAGTTGATGCGAAGGCACCATCTCGACATTGTCTTTGACGATAGCCTGGAAAGCGGCACGAGGCGTCATGATCGCTTCCGGCAGTGTTTCGTAAGCTGCATTCAACACTTCACCCGGGTTGTGCTGTTTCAGGTAGCCAAAGATCTTGTTACCCAGATCTTTAAGACCCATGTCGCCATAGACATCCGGGAAGTCAGCCACCAGATCCGGTAATGCATCAGCAAGCGGGGTGTTCGCGTCGTAGTGACGTTTGAACGCCATCAGGGTGTTAACCAGCGTTGCCCACTTACCTTTGGTGATACCCATTGAGAACAGGAACATAACCTGGAAGTCTGTGGTACGGGTTGGCACGATACCAAAGCGGCCAAGGTAAAGCGTTACCAGGCAGCAGGCACGCCGCTGTCGAGCAGGTTGCCGTCATCGCCCATACCCGGAGCCAGGATACTAACTTTGATAGGGTCGAGCATACACCAGTCGGCTGGCATATCGTGGAAGCCGTGCCAGTTGTCACCCGGGTGCATGACCCACGCATCCTGGCTGGTGCACAGCAAGTCTGCCGGTGCATCTTCAAACGCATAAGTCTGGCCGCTTTCCGGATCTTTCACCGTTTCTGCGTTCCAAGGTTTGAAGAACCAGTCACCATTCTGATTGTATTCGCGGTACAGGCGACCCATTGCCTGACGGAAGTCGACCGCTTCACGGATCACTTCCAGCGTCAGTGAGTGACCTCGGTTACCGTCCATCTGCGAAGCAGCGATATCGTTCGACGCGCTGATGGCATAAAGTGGCGATGTGGTCGCGTGCATCATATACGCTTGGTTAAAGCGCTCATAACTGATTGCGCCCTTACCGTTACGCACATGCAGCCAAGAGGCCTGAGACAGCGCATTCAGCAGTTTGTGCGTTGAGTGAGTCGCGAATACGGTTGGCGCATCCGGATCGTCAACTGGCTCGCCACGCATTGCATAATGGTCTTCGTAAATCGGGTTAAAGCGCGCGTAACCATACCAGGCTTCATCGAAGTGAATACGGTCACTGCTCTCTGCCAGAATGTCCTGCGCGCGTTTCGCGTTGTAGCAAAGGCCGTCATAGGTACAGTTGGTCAGCACCGCATAGGTGGCACGCTGGTCGGCGTAGTCTTTGGTCAGCGAGTACTCTTTCGCGCGTTTATCCAACACAGATTTGGAGAGTTGATCCGGGAAGATTGGGCCGATAATGCCGTAACGGTTACGGGTTGGCACCAGATAAACCGGACGCGCACCGGAAAGCATCAAACCCTGCTCAATGGACTTGTGACAGTTACGGTCACAGATAACCAGATCGTCCTCGTTCATACAGGCGGACATAATGGTGCGGTTAGAGCCGGATGTACCGGTTACCAGTGAATAAGATTGGTGTGCACCGAAAACTTTTGCTGCATAACGCTCACTCTCACCGAAGTAGCCGGTGTGGTCGAGCAGCGACCCCAAACTGCCGCGCTCAATACCCATATCGGTGCGGAAAATACCTTCACCGTAGTAGTTGTAAAAGCGCTGGCCTGCCGGTGTTTTGGTGAAGCCCACACCACCCTGGTGACCCGGTGCCGCCCAGGAATATTCATGGATGTCGTCGTATTTCATCAACGCAGACATCAAAGGTGGTAACAGATTTTTGCGGTAACGATTCATCGCCGCAATGGCACGTCCTGCAATGAAGTCCGGAGTATCTTCAAGAATCCAGGCGAACTCGTCCACTTTCTCCATCATCTCGCGGGTAACGTGCAGCGTGATTTTTTACGCTCTGCCAGCAGGAACACCGGCACGTTTTGTTGGCGGCGGTTCAGCTTGTCAATCAGGACATAGAATTTTTCATTTTCTTCGCTCTGCGAGCCGCTCATGGCGGACGTCAGCATCAAACAATCCAGTGCAGTGTTAGTGAAGATAACTGAGTAACAATCGTCAAAACTGCTCGCGACCATCACGTTGGCGCCACCGTCCTCAAGCTCGGCAATGAGCCTGTCAATGGCATTTCCGACCACCCCTTCTTTTCGGGATTCTTCCAAAATCAAAACATTAAATTTCTTTCCGTAGGTTTTCATAACCAAGCTCCGGCACTTTATGAGGAGAAATGTCACTCAATCTTTATTGAGTCCATTTCAAGTTAGGATAGCCATGCTTTCTGAAGAGTCGCAAAAAAGACAAAATCCAAAAATAATTCTTGTCACTCTCCCCGCCACCCCAGAAAAACCCTATATGCGCCGCCATCTCTCATCTTTTTGCGACTGTCCGAATTTATGGCGCAAAAAGAAAAATGGGTTTGTTGCGAAGTGTCTTGTAAAAGAATCAAACAGTTCACACTCCCACATCTACTTTCAATTCGTCGGCAACAACATTTTTCATAGTCAGTGGCTCACTTTTCATTGGTACGGCAACTAAGCTCGATCAATTGATTAAGTACGCAACAAGACTAAGCATCCGTGTTTTGCGCCCAAAATTTGAGAGTGGAGAATCAATATGGCATCAGAACAAAACAAAATGGGGCTGGTCGGTTTGACCACCATTGTGACCGTTAACATGATGGGCTCCGGCATCATCATGTTGCCGGCAAGTCTTGCCCAAACAGGGGCAATATCCCTGTTGTCCTGGTTGGTAACAGCGGTGGGTGCAATGTGTATCGCCTACGCATTCGCTAAGTGTGGGATGTACTGCACCAAAGACGGGGGTATGTCAGCCTACTCCGCCGAAGCACACGGGAAGTCCTCATTTTTATCGCCTCTTACACCTACTATGTGTGCCTTGTGATCAGTGCGGTTGCCATTGCAGTATCAGCGGCAGGTTACTTGGTGCCTTTCTTCCCATGATCAAACTACCCCTATCCATACGTTTATCACTGTGTGTGCCATCCTCGTTGTCACCATGGTTGCAAACTTCGGGGGACCAAAAATTACCGGTCAGATCTCTGCATTTACCGTGTGGGGTATCATCATTCCGGTTGTGGGTTTGTCGATCATCGGCTGGTTCTGGTTTAAGCCAGAAGTCTTCGCTGAAGCATGGAACCCACACAAAGACACCACAGTCACCGCAATTTCTTCTGGTATTGCACTCACCCTGTGGGCATTCCTCGGTATTGAGTCCGCCGGTGCCAACTCCGGGGCAGTGGAAAACCCCGAGAAGAACGTGCCGCTGGCCTGTATGCTTGCCACCAGCTTTACCGCCATTGTGTACATCGCTTCCACCGCCGTTATTCAGGGTATTATCCCGAATGCTGAGCTTGCGAAGTCAGACGCACCATTGGTCTTGTGTATACCTACATGTTCAACGACACCGTCGGGCAAGTCATCACGGCACTGGCAGTTATCGCCTGTATCGGTTCGCTCTTAGGCTGGCAGTTCACTAACGCCCAAGTGTCGAAAGCCGCTGCAGACATTCGTCTGTTCCCGAAAGTGTTCGGTGAGGTGAACAAATCCAACGCACCCGTTAAAGGCATGCTTATCATGCTGGCGTTAGAGCTGGGTCTGGCCATCATGACCATCTCTCCAAACCTGGTCAGCCAATTCAATATCCTGCTTAACCTGGCCGTGTTCATCAACATGGTGCCTTACATCCTTTCGCTCACTGGCTTGGAAGTTATCCTTCGCAAGAAAAATGTCAGCGCACAGGAATACAAAACCGGGGCGGTTATCGGTACGTTGGCGGTGGTTTACAGTATCTACGGCGTGTACGCCTGTGGTCAGTCCGCCGTATTCTGGGGTGCGATTCTGACCCTGTTTGGTTATATTTTCTACGGATTCATTGCCGCTCGAGACAGCAACAACGGCTCTATGGCCTAGGAGGTCCAAGATGCATGATAGATACAGATTGCCACTCACTGGGGTGACGGCACTGTTATTGGCGCTGGCTGTTTCTCCTGTCGCCCAAGCCTCTGAAGAGGTAACGGTGAGCGAAAGTGAAACGGAAGCTGTAGAACTGCCAACGTCAGATCCAATGACGGCAATTGAAGTGATTATCGGAAAACGCATCACTGAAACAACGCTTGATGACGGACGTCCACCACATGTGTACCGTCCAAGAACACCGATATTTCATCAGAACCATCCGGAGAACGAATCGGTTCCACCCAAGATCACCAAGCATTTGCTGGTTGATCACCCTGAACTGAACAACAATCAGGGGCGGGTGATCAGAACGCCGCCTTCAGACACTGAATCGTCTGAAAGCAGCAACTGATCCGGGAGCTCTAAAACAGAAACGCCAGCAACATATTGCTGGCGTTTTTTTGTTCGGCATCCCATCACATCAGTAAATGGGTAATTCCAATCCTTCGAACAGCTTTTCTACCTTGTCACTGCCACTTTGCATCAGCACGTTTTCCATCAGGGTTTTCGTCAGATGCGGGGAGAATGAAGTCAGGAAATCATACATGTAGTTTTGCAGCAGGATGTCCTTTGAAAAACAAATCCAGGCGTTGGACGGTTCAAACAGGTGATCCAGATTGATATAAGACAAGCCGGTATTTTCGATGTCTTTTGCCGCAAGGGTAGAAACAATGCCGATACCAAAACCTAACTGGACGTAACGTTTGATCACGTCGGCATCCATGACGGTCATAAAGTAGTTCGGGCGAATACCCAAACGGCCAAACGCTTCATCCTGTGTGCGTCGCCCCGTCGAGCCCGGCTCGTAACTCAGGATGGGGTATTCTGCCAATTGCTGTAGCGTCGGCTTGGAAACCGTAGCCAAAGGGTGGTCTTCCGGCACCACCAACCCCAGCGTCCAGCGGTAGGCAGGCAGTACAATCAGATCATTGTCGCCACCGATATCGTGCGCCACGATGGAGAAGTCCGAGTGGCCTTTGCTGATCACACCCTTGGTTTGCAGTGGCAATGTTGGGTGGAGATGGAAGTTGATGTTGGGATATTTCTTGGTGAAATAGGAAACACTGTTAGGCAACAGATATCGTGCGATGGTATGCGTGGTATAGATGTTCAGCGTACCAACGCTAGGGTCGAGGTGTTCACTCGCCAGCGCTTTGATTTTTTGCTCCAGCGCCAGCATGCGTTCAACCTGCTCAAGAATACGTTCACCAATAGGTGTGACACCACTCAGGTTTTTCCCGCGGCGTTCAAAAATGCGTACCCCAAGCTCTTTTTCCAGCAGACCCACTTGCTTACTGACACCCGGCTGGGTAGTGAACAGTGATTGCGAAGCGGCGGAAACATTCAGGTTGTTATCCTTTATCGCTTTTAGATATTTAAGCTGCTGAAGTTTCAATCCCTTACCTCATACGACGATATCAGCGTTAGAACTTAAATTTATAAGAGCAAACATTTTTTAACAAGCGAAACGATGCAAAATGCTCGACATGCACCAAAGATTGGGACGGTAAGGGGAAGCCCGGCCGGGCTGTCACCCAGAAGAGGTTAGCGTTTTCGTGTTTTACGTCTGTGGTGATACACCCTGAGCGCATTTATCAAGAATGTCGTCACTGGCCTGTTCAATTAAGTCCAATACCAGTTCAAAACCGCGGGAGCCGCCGAAGTACGGATCGGGTACTTCATCCATGTCACTGTCGCTGTGACTCAGGAAAAGGGACAGTTTTTCGCGGTATTCCTCTGGGCAGCGGTCAAGCAAATCGGCGAGGTTGGCTTTGTCCGAGGCAAGGATCATATCAAAGTAGGCAAAGTCTTTATCTTCCACCTGACGTGAGCGGATACCCGAAAATCGTAGCCACGCGCTTCGCCCGCTTTCTGGGCTCTGGGGTCAGGTTTTGCGCCAGCGTGATAGCCAATGGTACCGGCAGAGTCCACTTCCACTTCCACACCGCGCGCTTTCGCTTTGGCACGCAAAATCGCTTCACCTGTCGGTGAGCGGCAAATATTCCCCATGCAGACGACCAGTAGTTTCGGTTTATTGGCTGTCATTTTCTCTCCATGCATTTCTGCTGACTGACATTTTTGTAAGCGGCCATTCCCTTACTTCAAAGGAATACTGTAACGAATGACTTCTTTGAGCGCAAAAAACTAAGCCGCGCGGCAGGTTTCTACGCGCGCGGCTCCAAACAGGCATTGAATCAGAGGTTTTCGCCAAGGAAGGTGGTAAATGTCTCCCATGAGCGGTTGTCTGCGGTTTCACGGTAACGCGGGGAATCAAATACGGTAAAAGCGTGGGGCGCGCCTGAGTAAACCTCAATCAGGTAAGGCACTTTGGCGTTTTCCAATTGCACAGATAAATCCGCCACGTCTGTCATTGGGATCCCAGTATCCGCGCCGCCATGGGCAATGAATATCGGTGCGGTGTTTTCCGGATAGCTCTGGTCAGCCGGTGTTTTCAGGCCGCCGTGGAAAGTCGCATAACCGTTCACCCCTTTCCCCTGCCCAGAACGCGCCAACTCCAACACTGCTGCGCCGCCAAAGCAATAGCCCGCGACCACAACATCTTGCGCACCCAGTTCCCTGGCTTTATCGATACCCGCCAGGATCAAAGTTCGCATTTTTTCCCGGTCATTGTACAGTTTGCCGGTTTCTTCTTTCTTGGCGTTGGTTTCAACTGGGCGATTGCCTTTTCCATAAAGGTCGACAGCAAAGGCGTTGTAACCCATCGACGACAACATATCGACACGTCTTTCTTCGTACTCCGTCAAGCCATCCCAGTCATGGATGAGGATCACTGAGCCTTTGGCTTGCCCCTGTGCAGGCGCATAGTACCCCTCCAGCGCCATGCCATCCGATGTGTAGTCAACCACTTCCCCCGCCATTGCATTGAACGATAAACCCATTGCCAGCCATCCGAGCAGTTTCATCTTTCCGTCCTCTTGTGGTGTTTTTGAACAGTTTAGTTTCCCTGATAAGGTACGTTCAGAAATACCCAAGTGGTTTAGTCGGTTTTTATTTGCTTTTGCACTTCCATCTCACTTTTGTTTTGGTATGTTGTGTTCTTTTTACTGGCGGCACACGTATTTGCGTACCATTGCCAGAAAATTTCAGAACCAGAAAATGCACTGAGGGAAAGCAAATGAGCGATGAACGCTACAAAGCCCGACAACAAAAAGTAAAAGAACAGGTAGAAGAGCGTGTAGCGGCGGCGCAGACTGAAAAGGGGCTGTTGCTGGTGATCACCGGAAACGGAAAAGGGAAATCCACCTCCGGATTTGGCATGGTTACGCGCGCGACAGGGCACGGTCAGAAATGTGGTGTGGCGCAGTTTATCAAAGGCACCTGGGCCTGTGGCGAGCGCAATCTGTTAGAGAAGTGCGGGGTTGAATTCCATGTCATGGCGACCGGCTTTACCTGGGATACTCAGGATAAAGCAGCGGACACCCAGGCCGCACAGGAAGTGTGGCAGGAGTGCAAACGCATGCTGGCTGACCCTTCCTACGATGTCATCCTGCTCGATGAAATGACTTACATGGTCACTTATGGCTATATCGAACTGGATGAAGTTGTCGAGGCGCTGGAAAACCGTCCAAAGGATCAGTCGGTCATTATCACCGGACGCGCCGCGCACCGCACATTGACAGACATGGCTGATACCGTTTCGGAAGTGCGTAATGTTAAGCACGCTTTTGACGCCGGTATCAAAGTGCGCCAAGGCATAGACTGGTAAGACAAATTATTGAGTCTCATAAAAAGCCCTGCAGTGCAGGGCTTTTTTGCGTTTGGGCGCTTAATCGCGGTAACAGTCGTTTTCATTACAGAGCATGGCATCAATAGACTGCAAACCCAGCAGGCGCATCCACAATGCCGGAATTTGACGCGGTAACACCGGACCAGGATCCAGTTGTTCCGGCGACACAGATTGCCAGATCCCGTCGGCATTTTTCTCCGCCATGACAAAACTGAACGGATGGTACATGGCCATTCCAAGGCGTAAATCGGTCACCGCGAGAGCATTTCCATCACGCTGGTAACTGACAAAACCCGCGGTAAAATTCTCCAAATCCGTCAGCAGCGACGGCTTGCTCGGAAATGGCCACTGCCCTCTGCCTACTGGCAACCAGTTGATCTCTGTGTCGTCATCCAGCAAAGAGGTTAACCCTTCCCAATATTGATCCCCGTCCAGCACTACCACACGCCACAGCACGGTGTTAACCGGCGTTGGTGTAATAAACACCGGCTGTCCTTCAAGGTGGGTGCCTGCAATATTGGCTTCCACCCTGTCTTCAACCATGCTCAATGCCACCAGCGACCACATGAGATACACCGAAGAAAGCGCAAGGCCGACGCCACAGAGCCATGCCGCGCTACTTCGCCAGATAAAGGCTGCCAATACAGGTATCAAAAGCGGTATGGTGTAGAGCGGGTCAATGATGAATATGCTCGAAATGGCCACCGGTGGCACATCCATCGGCCAGAATAACTGAGTGCCGTAGGACGTGAATGAATCCAACAGAGGGTGGGTTGTTAACGCAGCAGTGATCAATGCAATTAGCTGCCAAAGCGGCCAACTTTTGGCGAACAATCGGTGCCAGATAACAGCCAGAAAAGCAGAAAATGGCACAAGCACAAACAGTGAATGGCTAAAGCCACGGTGTTTCACCATGTTGGAGATTGGGTCACCATAATCCAGCAACACATCAAGATCGGGTAAGGTGCCGAGCGCCGCTCCGGCTAAAAGAACTTTGGGGCTACAGCGTTTTCCCGCCACCAACCAGCAACCGCAGCACCCAGCGCGGCCTGAGAAATAGAATCCATTAACGACTTTTCCTTTCTGTTTTCAGGCGTTACCCAAGCATCGAGGTATGAGGCAAAGCCAGTTATTTTGGTTTTTTATCATGCAGAAACATGATTTTAACGTCTTGCGCTGAGAGTGAAAGCGATTATACCTAGCCAGACAAGAAATCGCGGATGCGGCAAAGCAGCTCAGGAGAGAATCAACGCTATAGGCTGAGGCACAGCGCAGGTTCACGCTGTTCCACGCGTAACAACCTATACACAACTTGAAACGATTAAATGTGTTTACAGGCACCAGTCCGGAAAATTCTGCGCTCTTCGTCCCAACATCCTCCCCCTGCTTTCGGTAGGTTTGAGGTTCTACGCACCCATCGAGGAGGAATTGATACGATGCCAGGAAAAGTTTCCGATTACATGACGCGAAAACTTGTCACCGTCACCCTGATACAGGCGTACGCGAAGCCTACTTCCTGATGCGGGATAAGGATATTCGCCATCTCCCGGTTGTTGACGGCGACACCTTGGTCGGGATCATCAGCGACCGCCAGTTGCGTCGGCCGAACTGGGCAGACGAAGCACCTGACATTGCACACCCTTACCTGCTCTCCGACGATTTAACTGTGGGTGATGTGATGGTCAAAGACGTGATTGTCAGCCATACCTATGAAACCCTCACCAAGCCAACCAGCGCCTGCTGGACCATAACATCGGCGCCATGCCAGTGCTTGATAAAACGGAAGAGTTGGTAGGTATCCTCTCCGCTGTCGACTTGCTGACCGCGTTTCAGGACATCCTCAAGCGTGAAAAATCGCTCAAAAGAGCCAAAGGCTAAGGCCTGTCCCTTTTAAAATACCCAGAATAGCAACGGAAAAAAAGAAAGCCGCGATTGCGGCTTTCTTCGTTTTAGTGATGGTTCAGGGTTTAGTTGAACAGTCCTTTTAGCAGCTTATCTGCCGCTTCTTTCACTTTGTCATCCCCTGCCTTGTCACCCAGCAGTTTTTGCAGACCACGCTCAGCTTCCTTGCGCACTTTATCTTCCAGCACTTTGTTGGAAGTCAGTAGCGCTTTTACATCCAGCTTGTAGCTCGGTGCCTGCCAGGTACCGCCGATATTGACCGGAATCGTGATGTCTTTCAGCTCATCGATGTCCTTGCCGCCCTGCCCTTTACTGGTACCCACAACTGAAACAAGCACTTTAAAATCCAGGTCTTCATTCACCAGGTTGGTCTGGCCTTCACTGTGTACGCGAAGTGCCGGCGCTTCCATTTTCATATTGCGGGTTGTGGCAATGCCCTTGCCAAGATTGAAGGTTGCACTTAAGGCACTGAAGTCTGTTTTACGTGTTTCTTCAACATAGGTCGCGCTCTGGCCTTTCAGGCTGCTTTTGCTTCACGGATCATCTCCGGAATATTGATGCCGTTGATTGAACCGTCTGCAAAGTTAATCGCCACCGTCCCGGTGATCCCGGTGCGCAGGCGTTTCTCTGACAAGCCAACACCGCTGACATTAACATCGATACTGCCGTTGCCGGACAAAATGTCCTGACCGGCCACTGCCTGAAGCAATGGCTGGACACTGACGTTATTGATGCCTTTCTTCGCCGTGTAACGTGCAGGGCTTACTGTGGCGTCCAATGTGCCTGTGGCGTTAATCGTGCCGCCGTAGAGCTTGGCATCAAATTGGGTCACATTCACTTTGCTGCGGTTTACAGCAAATGCCGTCACCACACTGCTGACTTCAACGTTGTCAGCAATAAATTCATCAATGGCAATTTTACCGGCGATATCCAGAGATTTAAGCGCAGAGAGATCAGGTTCAACGTCACTCAGCACTTTTTTCTCCGCGGCAGGCTTCTCACCACCCGCTGCCGGTTTGTTAGCCGGTGCAGCTGGTTTATCCTGCGGTTTGGATGGTGTACCCAACAACGCATTGAGATCGATTTTTGGGCTCATGACATCGAATCGGATGACTGGGATGTCAGCCAGTGCGACTGACGCCTTGCCTTTAAATTCGGTGTCATCGACAGTGGCATGCAGTTTTTCCAGCGACAGCTTTTGAGCTTTATTGTCAAAAGTCACATCGCCTTTCAAACCCACCTTCATCTCGGGTTTAGGCAATGATGCGCCAGAAAGTGTGCTCGCCAGATCCAGTCCGGAAGCGGTGATCAGCGAAATCGCTTCGTCCACCAATACCGTGGTTTTGCCGCTGGCATCGAAAGCCATATCAGCCGATTTACCCTTGGCAGAGAAATCAATGACCATCGGCACCGCGAGACCCGCCTGATCGGCTTTCAATGACAGGCTTTCCAGCTGCATTTGGGCATCATTGGCACTGGCTGTCACTGAGAGTTGACGCAACTTGGACTTCATGGCGTCTTTTTCCAGCATGGCTTCCGCGCTGCCTTTGACATCAAAGTTCAGGGCGTTTTGTTTCCCCTTCACATCAAATTCAATCGGCACCCAAAGGCCGGTTTCGAGCTTACCGATCATCAGGTTCAGCGAACTGATTTCACTGGCTGTATGTGTCTTGTCATCACGCATGGTCACGCTAGCATCCACCAGCTCAAGTCCACCAATGCTGATAGCCCAGGGCTTAGTGTCACTCGTTGGTTGTGCCGAAGTGGCAGGCTCAGAAGACTTCTCCTGCGTTGCAGTGTCAGAACCTGCCTGCTCGCCAGTCAGACCATCAAGGTTACTGGTACCGTTTGGCAACGTTTGGATAAAGACATGCGCCCCCAGCAGTTTAACCACCCCGATATCCAGCGTGTCTGAAAGCAATGGGGTTACCGCAACAGACATTTCAGCCTGCTGCAATGTCAGCATATCCGGCTCTGCAAACCCTTCAGGGTTTTTGAACGCCAGCTTTTCAACCGACAGGCCAAGGCTTGGCCAGAAGCGCCAACTGATGTCGCCATCAATTACCAGATCACGTCCGGTGGCCTTTTTGACCTCTTCCGCAATCAGGGGTTTGAAATCATTGGGGTTGATAAACGCGACGATGGCACCCACAGCGACCACCACCAAGAGCACCAATCCAATCAGAATGTAGAGAAGCTTTTTCATGATGAATAACATTTCCTTTTGTGATGCGGGGGAGATTACCCAAACAAAACAATAATTTCTGCCTTGTTTTCAACAATCTTTACTATTTGCCTTCAACCCGGTCTTCATTTATCCGTGACGCCACCGCCCCCTGCTGGTTCTTATATTTGGCGTTCTGGCGCTTGTGATAGGGGCGCTCAGCGGCGCTGGTCATGGTCTCAAAACTCAATGCACCAATAGGCATACCGGGGCGCAACGCGAGCGGTAATCGGCCACTGTTGTAAAACTCCAGCACAATACGACCCTGCCAGCCCGGGTCTATACGGTGTGCCGTAACGTGCACCATCAGGCCTAACCTCGCCAGGGATGAGCGCCCGTCCAGCCAGCCCACAATGTCATCCGGCAAAGTGACCACTTCCTGTGTGACAGCCAGTGCCAGTTGCCCGGGATGGAGAAAAAACGCCTCGCCATCGGCGATTTCAATCTCATCGCTCATCACTTTGTCGAGTTGTGCTGAGACTTCTTCCCTCGGCCCGGACAAGTCAATATAAGGTGCTCCATGCTCACTAAAGACACGAAACTGGTTGCCCAAGGTCACATCCGCCGTCACGCCAGAAATCGCATCGTCACTGGGGCGCGGGTCAATCACAATATGGCCACTATCCAGGCTTTCTTTTATATGTTTGTCACTCAATCTCATTGCGTGTTCCCTCACACAAGCAAAAGGCTAACCCAATTAAGTTAGCCTATCGAATTCAAGATATAAAAAAAGCCGGATAACCGGCTCTTTTCATTAAGATTTTAGCAACCTAGCAATGTGTGCTTTCAACACGTCGATTGCGATACGGTTTTTGCCGCCGCGCGGTACGATAATGTCAGCATACTGTTTTGAAGGTTCGATGAACTGCATGAACATTGGACGAACTGTTTTCTGGTACTGTTCCAGTACAGATTCCATAGTACGGCCGCGCTCAGCTACGTCACGTTTAACACGGCGCAGCAGGCAGATGTCCAGCGGGGTATCCATAAAAATGCTCGCATGCATCAGATCACGCAGGCGTGGATCCGTCAGCAGAAGAATACCTTCCAGGATGATCACTTTTTTCGGTGTCAGCGTGGTGGTTTCTTCCATACGGGTATGTTCTGCGTAGCTGTACTGTGGAACTTCCACTGCTTTACCTTCCATCAGTTCTTGAAGGTGCTTGCACAGCAAATCGTGGTCCAGCGCTTGAGGATGGTCGTAGTTGGTTTTAACGCGATCTTCCATGCTCAGGTGGCCTTGGTCGCGGTAGTAGCGGTCTTCCGTGATAACACCGATCTGATGATCGCCAACTTTTTCTTTGAGTTCCTGATAAATAGTGCTTGCGATCAGACTTTTACCGGATGCAGATGCGCCTGCAATACCGATAATGACACATTGGTTGTTGTCACTCATAAATGAATACCCGGGAATATGGCGAGAAATAAACCGCCTGATTATAGGGAGTTGACTTCGCGCATGCCATCTAAATATGTGATTAAAGTCTCAAATAAAAGCAATCCGCGCATTGTTTCATCACTATGCATACGGATTGCGCGCCACATATCGCTCTCAATATTCAACTTTTAACCAATTCACTTGCTTATCATTCACATTCGTTATTGGTCGTTTACATTCACAATCGAAATGTGTTCCGCCATCGGCTCACCACGCCAGAAAAGCTGGCTGGCAACTTTTTGCGCCAGCGCTATATACATCTCGGCATGTTCGCTTTCAGGCTTGCTGATCACAGTAGGAGCCCCGGCATCGATGTCTTCGCGGATAGCAATATGCAAAGGCACCTGCGCCAGCAACGAAAGCCCCATGTCTGTGGCCATTTTCACTGCCCCACCCTGACCAAAGATCGCCTCGTGATGACCACAGTGACTACAAATATGGTAGCTCATGTTCTCTACCACCCCGAGCACGGGCACGTCGACTTTACCAAACATCGCCACTCCCTTAATCGCATCCGCAAGCGCCAAATCCTGAGGCGTTGTAACAACAACCGCTGCAGTGACTGGAAATTGCTGCGCAAGGCTAAGCTGAATATCTCCCGTGCCCGGTGGCATATCAATCACCAGATAATCGATGTCCGGCCAATGGGTTTCATTTGCCAGTTGGGCAACGCTTTGGACGCCATCGGGCCGCGCCAGACCATGGCATTTTCATCGGGCACCAGATAACCAATAGAGTTGCTGAACAAACCATGTGCCTCTATCGGTTCCATGGTTTTGCCATCAAGCGTGGTGGGCTGTTTGCCTTTGGTTCCCAGCATGATCGGCAGCGAAGGGCCATAAATATCAGCATCCAGGATCCCGACTTTCGCGCCAGTGCCTTGAGTGCCAGAGCCAAGTTCACGGAGGTTGTGGATTTACCCACGCCGCCTTTGGCTGAGCTGACGACGATGATATTTTTCACGCCCTTAAGCGGCGATTTTTCTCCCGCCTTCAGTGGCACGACCCGCTGGCGCACCTGAATCGCAGGCAGGTTTTCACCTTCGCTTTTCTGTGCATCAAGCCATTGCGTCAGTGCTTCGCAGACCGGGTCGGCCGCAAACGGGAAAGTAACTGTGATTTCGCCCGCTTTGGATTGGGACACAAGCCCAGGACAACTTGCCCAGTCGTCAACCAATGCAGCATGGGAAAATTGGTTGAGGAAGGCTTTGACAGCATCCATATCCGGTTTTTCATCATTCTTGCGGCCAAAAAACATGGGAAACTCTCCTCGTAGCAAAGCTGAACGGATTCGTAAGGTTTCCTCTAGCCTAATGAAATTTTGGCCTTTTCACACCCTTTTGCTTGTAGGGATATACCAAATACTGCACTACCTCTGATTGAGCAGGTTTTCACACGGTATGAAGCGCATCACACCCTATGCTTTCCATGCGGTATCAGGTAAGATTTGCGGCATTCATTCGATTCAATTGTCAAAAGCGAACTATCTAAATTATGGCTGCAAACCAACGTAAAATTCTGGTTACCTGTGCCCTGCCTTACGCGAATGGCTCTATCCACTTGGGTCATATGCTCGAGCATATTCAGGCAGACGTATGGGTGCGTTATCAGCGCCTTCGTGGCAACACTGTCAACTTCATCTGTGCGGACGACGCACACGGTACGCCAATCATGCTGAAAGCTCAGCAGCTGGGTATCGAGCCTGAAGCCATGATCGCTGAAATGCAAAAAGAGCACGAAGCAGACTTCGCTGGCTTTGACATCAGCTTTGACAACTACCACAGCACGCACAGCGACGAAAACCGTGAGCTGGCGTCTTACATCTACACCCAACTGAAGAACAACGGCTTCATCAACAGCCGCACTATTTCTCAGCTGTTTGACCCTGAGAAAGAAATGTTCCTGCCAGACCGTTTCGTTAAAGGCACCTGCGAAATGTGGTTCTGAAGATCAGTACGGCGACAACTGCGACAACTGTGGCGAAACTTACAGCCTACTGAGCTGGTCAATCCAAAATCAGCCGTCAGTGGCGCAACCCCGGTACTGAAAGATTCCGTTCACTTCTTCTTCGACCTGCCACAGTTTGAAGGCATGCTGCAAGCGTGGACTAAGTCCGGTGCGCTGCAAGAAGAAATGGCGAACAAGATGAACGAGTGGTTCGAGTCTGGCCTGCAGCAGTGGGATATCTCACGTGATGCGCCATACTTCGGCTTCGAAATCCCGGGTGAGCCTGGCAAATACTTCTACGTATGGCTGGACGCGCCAATCGGTTACATGGGTTCTTTCAAGAACTACTGTAACAAGAACAGCGATGTAGACTTCGACGAGTACTGGAACAAAGACAGCCAAACTGAGCTGTACCACTTCATCGGCAAAGACATCGTTTACTTCCACAGCCTGTTCTGGCCTGCAATGCTGGAAGGTGCAGGTTTCCGCAAGCCAAACAACGTGTTCGTACATGGCTACGTGACCGTTAACGGCGCGAAGATGTCAAAATCGAAAGGTACTTTCATTAAGGCGAGCACTTACCTGAAGCACCTGGATCCAGAATGCCTGCGTTACTACTACGCAGCCAAACTGAACAACCGCATCGATGACCTCGACCTGAACCTGGACGATTTCGTTCAGCGTGTGAACTCTGACATCGTGAACAAGGTGGTTAACCTGGCTTCACGTAACGCGGGTTTCATCGCGAAGCGTTTCGACGGCATGCTGTCTGCTGAATGCGCAGAGCCTGCACTGTACGCTGAATTTGCATCTGCGGCAGAGCGTATTGGCGATCTGTACGAGAAGCGCGAATACAGCCGTGCAATCCGTGAAATCATGGCGCTGGCTGACAAAGCCAACCAGTACGTTGACGAGAAAGCACCTTGGGTTGTAGCCAAAGAAGAAGGCAAAGACGCAGAGCTTCAGGCTATCTGTACCATGGGTATTAACCTGTTCCGCGTTCTGATGACTTACCTTAAGCCTGTTATGCCTGAGCTGGCAGAGCGTACTGAAGCGTTCCTGAACGAAACTCTGAGCTGGGAAGGCGTTGCACAGCCACTGACTGCGCACAAAGTGAATACCTTTAAAGCGCTGTTCAGCCGTATCGATCCGAAGAACGTTGAAGCTATGGTTGAAGCATCAAAAGAAGATGCAGCGGCAGAGAAAGCGGCCGCTGAAAAAGCAAAAAGGCCCGCTGGACGATGAGCCTATCGCACCGGAAATCGAGTTCGACGACTTTGCAAAAGTTGACCTTCGCATTGCGAAAATCATCTCTTGTGAGTTGGTACCAAAAGCCGACAAACTGCTGAAATTCCAACTGGATCTCGGCGGCGAAACTCGTCAGGTTTTCTCCGGCATCAAGTCTGCTTACAATCCGGAAGACCTGATTGGTAAGTACACAGTTGTGGTGGCTAACCTGAAGCCTCGCAAGATGAAGTTCGGCATGTCTGAAGGCATGATCCTGGCGGCTGGCCTGGTGGTAAAGACCTGTGGCTGCTTGAGCCACATGAAGGTGCACAAGCAGGTATGCGCGTGATGTAATCACCCTACCCAGTTTAAAAGGAGCCATTAAGGCTCCTTTTTTGTATCTGAAACTGTATGCGTTGACAGGCGACTTCCATCACATTTTTGCACCAATCTGGTTCGCTCATGCATCATCTCCGCACATAAAAATTCGGCTAAAATCCTATCTCTCTGATATTAAAAAGATAAATTTCTGGCACAGCCTCTGCACTACATAATCAGGCACTCAGGAAAGAGGAAAAGATTATGGCACTGCTGACAACCATCACCCCAAACTGGTTACTCCGTCTTGCTTCTGGCATGTCCAGCACCCGGGAATCACGTTGTGCACAATACCGCAACCAAATCAGCAATATGCGCGAGCTTTTGTGGATGTTGCATGACCACAACACCCGTTATATCCGTTGCCCACAATCACCACAGGCAAGCAAAGCCCGAGATGAAATCCGTGATTTTTGCGAAAGCATGCTCAAGCACTGCAGCAACGCGCAACGTCCGCTTTTCCGTGTGCTCAGCTCACGCATGGAAGAAGTGTTGCAGTCACTGCCTAACCAATCCCGTGCTGGCTGGTTTTCATTGCACCACAGAACTTCAGATCACTTGATTTACATTATTGATGAAGTGACCCGCTCGTATATCTCTGAGCTTAATCAGGACGCGATGTACGAGGAATACCAAGCTTTCTGGCAAACCTGGATTGATACCAAAGAAGCACAGCTGCGCTTTGAACAAGCCGCAATGCGACTGATGGATGGTAAAGTTGCCGCATGGCAGTCGGTCAGCTTACAAAGCCGTATTCTGCAAAAGCGCATGTATCAGCTTTCTTTGATGGCAAGCAGCGATGCATCACTGGCTTTTGAACGTGTTGAGCAACGTTTTGATTCAGTGATCCGTGCGGACGAAGAGAGTATTCCGGCTTCTTCACTGATAAAAATCAGCCAGGATCTCAGCGTTATCTTGCTGCATTTGTTTGACCGCGAACTGGAACTCAAAAACGCAGGCAGATAAAGTCATCGACGCTCACGCAGCACCCAAGCACTGCCAGCAAGTATCGGATAACGCGGTAACCCACACCAAAAAGGAAGGCCAGCAAATGCTGGCCTTCCTTGTTTTGATGTTCCATTTCCGGTGCATCAACCAACACGTCGGAACTGAGCGACCAAGCGTTTTTGTTCATCCAGTGAATCGTAAAGCTTTTTGGCTTCCTCCACCGACTCACGGGAGATTGACATGGTTTGCTGTGACAATTCAGCGACAGACTGGATGTTACCGTTCATCTCATTGGAAACCGCCGCTTGCTGTTGAACAGCTGCGGCCACCTGATGGTTTCTGTCGTTAATGTTAGAAACCAGCTCTTGTGAACGTCTCAACACTTCACCGGCTTGCTCTGCACTGGTCACACACTCTTCAGACAGTGAAGTACCACGAGACATGGCGTCTACCGCCTGCTGTGTACCGTTCTGGATTTGCGAAATCACATCTTGAATCTCAGAGGTTGATTCCTGAGTACGTTGCGCAAGAGCACGTACTTCGTCAGCAACCACCGCAAAACCGCGACCCTGCTCACCGGCACGGGCTGCCTCAATCGCGGCATTCAATGCCAGCAGGTTGGTCTGTTCTGCTATGCCCTGGATAACATCAGATACCGCGCCGATACGTTTGCCGTGCTCTTCAAGTTTAGAAATCACATTGGATGCAGAGCTAAGCTGCTTCGCCAGATTCTGGATAGCATCAACAGTCTTACCGACGGTCTCCATACCGGCAAGGGTTGCTTCCTGGGCTTCCATTGCGGCATCTGAAGCACTTTGCGTGTTACCGGACATATCATTGGCAGTGGCAGACATTTCATTGATGGCCGCAGCAATCTGGTCTGTTTCCGCATTTTGCCTGTCGAGATTTTCAGAGGTGCGCTGACCGTTCTCTCTTGCTTTATTGGCTGCACCAAGTACCTGGTCACTCCCATCCAGGATTCGCCCGACGACAGCATTCAGCTCGGCACTGCGCATTTTAAGCGCCAGTTCAATTTCAGAAACGTCATCAATTGCACCGTTGTATATGTATTCCATCAGCGGGTTGTCATATGCGTCTCTCGCCATGGAGGTGACTTTTTCAAGACGGCGGGTAAGCGCGTAAACAGCGCCTACAGACAACACAAACTGGGCAGCGACAGCTGCATAAAAACCGGCAAAGAAACCCGCTGCGCCTGCAGCGATACCGATAGGAACAAACCACATTGCTGCGCGTTGCCACAGACGGGTTCGCGGCATTTTCAGTGCAGAAGGCGTTTTTCCCGCCAACAGTTGCGGATAAATTTTGTCAGCACGCTCCACGGCATTGCGATCTGGAATGGTGCGAACCGACTGATATTCAGCAATCTGGCCATTGATTTTGATAGGAGAAGCGAATGCATTAACCCAGTAGAATCCGCCGTCTTTGGTTCGATTTTTAACAATCCCCATCCAGGATCTTCCGGACTTAATATAATCCCAAAGATTTTGGAACGCTGCTGGCGGCATGCTTGGGTGACGGACAATGTTGTGTGGTTGCCCGATAATTTCTTCCTGGGTATATCCCGCAACCTCACAAAAGTCTTTGCTTGCATACTTCACAATACCGCGCGTGTCAGTTGTAGATAGAAGGTTATAGTCCGCGGGAAACTTTACCTCTTTATCAGTCACAGGATTATTAACTCGCATACCACATTTTCCTTTCTTAGAGTTAAGACTTACTTCTCACTAATAGTAGTCCAGATTTTTAAAACAAAATGAGAGAGTTGCCTTTCGGAAAAATCACCACTTTTCTAATTCTATTTCTTTTTATTTTTCAATATGAATTAGCCACTGCTAATAAATGTATCAGCAAAGAAGTGTTGGATATTTGAAGAAAAATATCAAAGTAACGAAGCTAAAAATGTCTATATATCCACAATTTTTTGACGGCTATATCCTTGAGGTTTCTTAAGCATTGTAATGCCCAGACGAAAAAAAACCGGCCTAATCAGGCCGGTTTCAAATTTTGACTTCGGGACTTTTTATTAGCCACCGATGTGAGTCAGACCACCCATGTATGGACGTAGTACTTCTGGTACTTCGATACGGCCATCTTCAAGCTGGTAGTTTTCCAGGATCGCGACCATAGTACGGCCAACAGCCAGACCTGAGCCGTTCAGCGTGTGCAGCAGTTCTGGCTTAGTCGCGCCTTTACGGCGGAAACGTGCTTGCATGCGACGTGCCTGGAAGTCAGTCATGTTGGAGCAAGAAGAAATCTCACGGTAAGTACCTTGCGCCGGTACCCACACTTCCAGATCGTAAGTTTTTGCAGAGCCGAAGCCATATCACCAGTACACAGCAGTACTTTACGGTATGGCAGGTTCAGCAGTTGCAGTACTTTTTCTGCGTGACCAGTCAGCTCTTCAAGAACTGCCATTGAATCTTCAGGCTTCACGATTTGTACCAGCTCAACTTTGTCGAACTGGTGCATACGGATAAGACCACGGGTATCACGGCCGTAAGAGCCTGCTTCTGAACGGAAACATGGTGTGTGAGCAGTCATGCGGATTGGCAGGTCTGCTTCGTCAACGATTTCGTCACGAACCATGTTGGTCAGCGGTACTTCTGCAGTCGGGATCAGCGACATGCCAACACCTTCTTCAGTCGCTGGCTTGGTGTGGAACAGGTCTTCACCAAACTTAGGCAGCTGGCCGGTGCCGAACAGGCTGTCTGCATTCACCAGGTAAGGCACGTACATTTCGGTGTAACCGTGCTCAGTGGTGTGCAGATCCAGCATGAACTGTGCAATTGCACGGTGCAGGCGCGCCATTTGGCCTTTCATCACGATGAAGCGTGAGCCAGAAAGTTTTACTGCGCTTGCGAAATCCAGACCGCCAGTCAGCTCGCCCAGATCAACATGATCTTTCACTTCGAAATCATACGTTTTAGCTCGCCCCAAACAGAGATTTCAACGTTTTCCGTTTCGTCTTTACCTACAGGTACAACGTCATCCGCCAGGTTTGGAATGCCCAGAATAACGTCGTTCAGTTGATCCTGAAGCTCTGCCAGTTCAGCTTTCGCTTTGTTCAGCTCGTCACCCAGGTTCTCAACAGCAGCCAGCAGCGGCTGGATATCTTCACCTTTTGCCTTCGCCTGACCAATGGACTTGGATCGTGCATTACGCTCAGCTTGCAGCTCCTCGGTGCGTACTTGCAGCGATTTGCGCTTTTCTTCCAGGTTGCGGAGAGTGTCAACGTCAAGCTTGAAGCCACGACGTGCCAGTTTTTCAGCTGTTGCGTCCAGCTCGGTACGAAGTAGTTTTGAATCCAGCATGTTAATCCTGTGAATCGTTAAACAGTGCCTTAAAAGAAGTTGACGCTGCCACGCACTATTATGGCAACGTCAATAAGATTGGTGTCCCTTCCGGAGAGGCTTAATTTCTCACCGTGGTCAGTGGGTAAAACAATACCCAAACTGGGTTTTATTTCCTAGCGTTTTCGAGGGCTATTTGCATTCAATTGCTCAAGAAACGCCAGCTTTTCCGCAATTTTGATTTCCATTCCACGATTAACCGGGTGATAGTATCGCGTGCCTTTCATTTCCTGAGGGAAATAGCTCTCCCCGGCAGCATAGGCATTCGGCTCATCGTGGGCATATCGATAACCCTCGCCGTATCCCATCTCTTTCATTAAGGTGGTAGGTGCATTGCGAAGGTGATTGGGTACTTCGTAGTCCGGATGCATCTTTGCATCAGTCAGCGCCTGCTTCCAGGCGGTGTAAACCGCATTACTTTTCGCTGCGCACGCCATGTAAACCGCCGCCTGCGCGATAGCGCGCTCCCCTTCTGCCGGTCCTACTCGGGTAAAGCAATCCCAGGCATTGATGGCAATTTCCATCGCCCTTGGGTCTGCGTTTCCGATATCTTCCGAAGCAATCGCCAACAGACGGCGGGCAACATAGAGCGGGTCACCGCCGGCAGTGATGATGCGGGCATACCAGTAGAGCGCGGCGTCCGGATCAGAGCCACGAACAGATTTGTGAAAGGCCGAAATCAAGTCGTACCAAAGATCGCCTTTGTTATCGAACCGCGCAACCTTTTCACCCGCTACTTCAGCCAGTAACTCAACCGTGATGGTTTTCTTGCCGCTGGCGTCCGGCTCTGCCATATCAGACAAGAGTTCGAGATAGTTCAGCGTCATACGGGCATCACCCGACGTAAACTCTGCCAGTTGCTGCTTCACGCCGTCAGCGAATACCAGAGCGTCATTGCCTAAGCCGCGCGCTTTATCCGTTAACGCCTGCTCAATAACCTCCAGCACATCATCGGTGTCCAGCGATTTCAGCTTATAAACCCGGGCACGGGAAAGCAGTGCGTTGTTCAGTTCGAATGACGGGTTTTCCGTGGTTGCACCGATAAAGGTGATGGTACCATCCTCAATATGGGGCAGGAAGGCGTCCTGTTGGCTTTTGTTAAAGCGGTGTACCTCATCCACAAACAGGATGGTGCGGCGACCTACCAACTGGCTTTCCTTAGCTTTATCGATAGCCAGACGGATATCTTTCACACCGGAAGTCACCGCCGAGACGCGTTCAATTTCCGCATTGGCATAACCTGCCGCTACTTCCGCCAGCGTAGTTTTACCGGTACCCGCAGGCCCCCATAGGATCATGGAGTGCAGTTGGCCGCTTTCAAGGGCACGCCGAAGCGGCTTTCCTTCACCTAGCAGGTGTTTCTGGCCAATGTATTCAGAGAGGTTGGTTGGCCGCATACGCGCGGCCAAGGGGCGAAAATCGTCCGCAAAATCCAGACTGAAATTACTCACTTTAGGATCCCACTTTACTGTCGCTGATCATCCAGCTCGACACCTTCCGGTACAGTAAAGCTGAACAGCGAAGGGTTTGGCGACACATTCTTGACATTGCCGAGTTCAAAACGGCTTTTCTGTCCGTCCTGTTCAACCACCGCGAATTCGGTAATTTCGCCGTTTGGCTGCACTTTCACCACGAACTCGCCCAGATTGGACGCTTTTTTCGGTGACAGGGTAAAGGTGTCACCATGTTGCTCAACGTTGTAGTTGTCCCAGTCTTTCGGATCGTTGCGGGTCAGCAATACGAACGGCGTTTGCGACGTGGCATCTTCCAGCCACATTGCGGTGACCTGCTCGATAAACGGGCTGTAATACCATAGGGTTTTGCCATCTGAAATCAGGAAATTCTCATCCGGCGTGACCGTTTCCCAGTTAAACAGGTTCGGGCGCTTCATCGCAAGCTGGCCTTCGCCTTCGCTGATCACATCCCCTTCCGGGCTTGTCACCGTTTGCTCAAAGCTGGCGGTGAAATTGTTGAGCTTGCCCAAGCGGGTATTCAGTTCTTGCTGAGGATTTGCAAATACTGCCGGTGCCACCAGCAGCAGGGAAAACAACATCTTTTTCATTCTGTTTCCAATCAATCTCTAGGCGGTGGTGGCGGCGCCAACACCTCACGATTCGAGTTATGTCCCGGAGCGCTGACAATGCCCTGCGCTTCCAGTTGTTCCACAATGCGCGCAGCACGGTTATAGCCAATCTTAAAGCGGCGCTGTACCCCTGAGACTGAAGCGCGGCGGGATTCAGTCACAAATTCAACCACTTGGTCGAACAGCTGATCCAGCTCGTCATCGTCTCCATTTTCCGATGCTTCACCCGGCAATAGGCCGTCACTGCCCTGATCGCCACAGGTGATGTCTGAGATATATTGTGGCTTACCACGCGCTTTCCAGTTGCTTACCACGCGGTGTACTTCGTCATCGTTAACAAACGCACCATGCACACGCGCAGGATGGTTTGAGCCGTTTGGCATAAACAGCATGTCACCCATACCCAGGAGCGATTCTGCGCCGCCCTGGTCAAGAATGGTACGTGAGTCTGTTTTGGTCGAAACCGTAAACGCCATACGGGTTGGGATGTTGGCTTTAATAAGACCGGTAATCACATCTACTGACGGACGCTGCGTTGCCAGCACCAAATGGATACCCGCCGCACGTGCTTTCTGCGCCAAACGCGCAATCAGCTCTTCAACTTCTTGCCAACCACCATCATCAGGTCAGCAAATTCATCCACGATAACAACGATATACGGCAGTTTTTCCAACATTGGCGCGGTTTCGTCCATGCTGTCGCCCGGCTTCCACAATGGATCTGGGATCGGGTGGTCAGCCTCAGCTGCCTCACGGATTTTCTCGTTGTAGCCACCGATATTACGCACGCCGAGCGCTGACATCAGTTTGTAACGGCGCTCCATTTCCGCCACGCTCCAGCGAAGGGCATTGGCGGCGTCCTTCATGTCTGTTACCACTTCGGTCAGAAGATGCGGAATACCTTCGTATACCGAAAGCTCCAACATTTTCGGGTCAATCATGATGAAGCGCACATCTTCCGGGCCAGCTTTGTAAAGCATGGAAACGATCATCACGTTCACACCGACTGACTTACCGGAACCTGTGGTACCTGCCACCAGAAGGTGCGGTGCTTTGGCAAGATCGGTCACAATGGCCTCGCCGGCAATGTCTTTACCCAAAACCACGGAAAGTGGTGACTTGGATGACTGGAAGCGCTCACTTGCGACCACTTCCGACATAAACACGGTTTCACGGCTGCTGTTTGGCAGCTCCAAGCCGATATACGGTTTACCTGGGATCACGTCCACGACACGCACTGCACTGGTTGAAAGTGAACGGGCGATGTCTTTGGAAAGGCTCATGATCCTGCTGACTTTCACGCCAGGCGCCAGTTCCAGCTCAAAGCGGGTGATAACAGGCCCAGGAAGATACCTTTGACCGTTACCTTGATTTTGTACTCTTCCAGGCGTGTTTCAATCAGGCGCGCCTGATACTGAAGCTCTTCGTCTGTCGCGCGGGTTGCGGTGTTGCGCGGTGGATCCAGCAAATCAATCGTTGGCAATGGTTCAGTCGGCTTCGGCAGGTTCGGCTCGTCTTTCACCAGGAAAGGATGCAAGGCACCCGCCGCATTTTTCTGCGCTTCACGGATAGTTTCAAGGAATGGATCTTCGTCATCCGGTATAACGGATTGGGCTTGCGCACGGTCGAGTTCAGACAAACCATCGGTATTACCGATCACGATGTCTTCACGTGGTGGATGATTGTGCTGCGGCTCAACGTCTGGCTCGTCAGTCCAATCATCACGCGCTTGCGTCTCTTCAACCTCATCATCCCAAGGCAGTCGCTCGTCGGCAACGTCTGCGTTTGGCGCAGGTGTTACAGCCACGGCCGGCGAATCAAAAGCGACCTCTTCTTCATCCACAGGGATACGGGCAGCCACTGTCGCGTCACTAACAGACGTATCGACAACGTTATCAAGCTGGATTGTCGGCTCTTTGCGTTCAACAGGTGCAGAAATTGGCGCAGGTGTTGATGCATGGATGATCGGTGCGGCCGGTTTCTCTTCAGCCACTTCTGTCGACTTCACACGCTGTACTTTATTCAGCAGTGAAACATCTGCCAGCTCCCGCTGCGCTGAAGGCGCTTCGGAGAACAGTGGATCGTCAGCGTCCAGATCAGAAGTATCGACAGTCGCTCCCACCATTTGCGGTTTATCACCACGAATACGGTTAACCAGCCAAGTCAGTCCATCCAGTGTTTTCTCACCAAGGGTATCAACGATGGTCAGCCATGAAATGCCTGTAAACAGCGTAAAACCGGCCGCCCAGACAAACATGAACACCAAGGTTGTGCCAAGGATGTTAAACATCGGCAATGCCAGCTCTGTGAGGACATCCCCAACGACACCGCCGGATGAAAAGAACCAGAAGTCATCAAAATTGAGATCGGCCAGACCACAACTTGTCAGCAAAAGAAGTACGACCCCCAAGATTTTGGTGGCAAGGATGGTGTAGTTCAGTGGCTCAGAGGCAGCACGGCGACGGAAAAAGACCCAGCCACCGAGCAACAGTAAAAATGGGACCGGATATGCCAATGTACCCAATGTAAAAAACAAGGTATCAGCGACCCATGCACCGGCATTGCCCGCGGCATTGCGGACAGGACCATCCCAGGCAGTCTGGGACCATGATGGGTCTGAAGAGTCGTAACTGATTAACGACACAAAAATAAACACAGCAGACAAGAGCGCAAGGATCAGTGCACTCTCTTTTAAACGTTGGATGCCGTTTAATCGACGGGAGGTGTCGGTCTGTTTCTGCTCCTGACGCAAGAAGAACTCCATTATCACCTATCTTTCTAACTTTAAGCCCTGAAATCGTTTCATAACCTGTCAGCCGTGTTGCTGAATGGTCCGGCTTTATTTTTCATTATGATTGCCTGCGCCCATATGGCGAAAAACGCATCAATTACGGGCAAATACTGGGTTAATACCCCTACTTTTGCAAAAGTGTACACCAAACAAAAAAACAAACCGAGCAGCAAGCTGCCCGGTTTGCAGAATATAACACTCGTCAAAGCCCTCTTTGTCCGAGAGCTGTGAGCATGTTAACGCGTTTTGATCACCAGATGGTTTGTCTGCTTCACTTCTTCCATCACCACGTAGGTGCGGGTGTCGTTAACGCCTGGAAGGCGCAACAGCGTCTCACCCAGAAGCTTACGATATGCAGACATATCTGATACACGTGTTTTCAGCAGGTAGTCGAAATCCCCTGATACAAGATGACATTCCTGGATATCTTCGAGTTGTTGAACGGCCTTGTTAAACTGTTCGAACACATCCGGTGCACCGCGGTTCAGAGTAATTTCCACGAATACCAGCAATGAAGCGTCGAGATATTGCGGATTCAACAGCGCCGTATATCCGGAGATATAGCCCTGTCTTTCCAGTCGACGAACACGCTCTAAACATGGGGTTGGTGACAGTCCAACGCGCTTGGAGAGCTCAACGTTCGAGACGCGGCCATCCTTTTGCAATTCGTTAAGAATATTTCTGTCAATACGGTCCAATTCCTTGGAGGGTTTCTTTTTGGCGTCAACCATTTTTTATTCCACCTTTTTACTTCCTTGCAATGTTAAATGCCATTTTTCGTAACATATTTTATATATTTAGCATCAAATCCGGCTTTTTGCGAACTATACTAGCCCTAAATACAACAATACAACAGAACAACAGCCAATAACTCTACAAATAAGCGAGGAATCAGGATGATCATTGGTGTACCTAAAGAAATCAAGAACCACGAATATCGGGTTGGTATGGTTCCTGCCAGCGTCCGCGAGCTAATCTCACACGGCCACTCTGTCTACGTCCAGTCGCAGGCAGGCGCGGGGATTGGCTTTAGCGATGATGATTACATCAACGCGGGTGCTTCCATTCTTTCAACAGCAGAAGAGGTCTTCGCGACTGCTGAAATGATTGTCAAAGTTAAAGAGCCTCAGGCCGTTGAACGAGCCATGCTTCGCGAAGGGCAAATTTTGTTTACCTATTTGCACCTTGCACCAGATTTTCCACAGACACAAGACCTTATCAAGAGCAAAGCTATCTGTATAGCCTATGAAACCGTAACAGATTCTAGGGGTAGATTGCCACTATTGGCACCTATGTCAGAAGTAGCTGGCCGTATGTCGATCCAGGCCGGCGCCCAGGCGCTTGAAAAATCCCGCGGCGGCGCAGGAATGCTGTTGGGAGGTGTACCCGGTGTCGAGCCAGCCAAAATTGTGGTGCTCGGTGGTGGTGTCGTCGGTTCCAATGCTGCGCGAATGGCCGTTGGCATGCGTGCAGACGTGACTGTGCTTGACCGCAACATCGATACCTTGCGTGCTCTGGACGAAGAATTCCAGGGTCGTGCGAAAGTGCTCTATTCGACGGAAGAAATTCTCGAAAAACACGTACTCGCCGCAGATTTGGTCATCGGAGCTGTGCTTATCCCAGGCGCTGCAGCACCAAAATTGGTGACTGCAGATCACATTAAACGCATGAAACCAGGTTCCGCCGTCGTCGATGTCGCGATTGATCAGGGTGGCTGTTTTGAAACGTCCAAAGCGACAACCCACGCAGATCCAACCTATATCGTTGATGATGTGGTTCATTACTGTGTCGCCAACATGCCGGGCGCTGTGCACGCACTTCGACTTTTGCACTGAACAACGCCACCCTGCCGTACATTGTGAAGCTGGCAAACCTTGGTTACCGAGAAGCGCTTCTGCAGGATAAAAACCTGCTCAACGGCCTGAATGTGATGGACGGCAAAGTGACCATCAAAGAAGTCGCAGAAGCCTTCAATCTGGAGTACGTAGACCCGAAAGCACTGCTGGCTTAAGTACTTTGTAATAGCTAATTACACTAATCGTCAGGGGCACCGCTCGGTGCCCTTTCTTTAGCTTCCCGTTTTCCCTACAATCTGACTCATTGCATAACACAAAATCCGTCCGGAGATATAATGAGCAACGTAAAGCATTCAAGCCTTCTTATTCTGGGTTCTGGCCCTGCGGGCTACACTGCTGCGGTATATGCAGCGCGCGCTAACCTGAAACCTGTGATGGTGACTGGCCTGCAACAGGGCGGTCAGCTAACGACCACGACTGAAGTTGAAAACTGGCCGGGCGATGCAGAAGGTCTGACGGGTCCTGCGCTGATGGAACGCATGAAAGAGCATGCGGAGAAGTTTGACACCGAAATCATTTTCGATCACATCAATGAAACTGATCTGACTCAGCGTCCATTCCGCCTGAAAGGTGACAACGCAGAATACACCTGTGACGCACTGATTATTGCTACCGGCGCATCTGCCCAATACCTGGGTATTGAATCAGAAGAAAACTTCAAAGGCCGCGGCGTATCAGCGTGTGCAACCTGTGACGGCTTCTTCTACCGCAACCAGAAAGTTGCCGTTATTGGCGGTGGTAACACGGCTGTTGAGGAAGCGCTGTACCTGTCAAACATCGCGTCTGAAGTTCACCTGATCCACCGTCGCGACAGCTTCCGTGCGGAGAAAATCCTGGTTAACCGCCTGATGGATAAAGTCGAAAACGGTAACATCGTGCTTCACACTGACCGTGTACTGGACGAAGTGCTGGGCGATGACATGGGCGTTACCGGTGTCCGCATCAAAGACACCCAGTCTGATGCAACTGAAGAACTGGAAGTCATGGGTCTGTTCGTGGCAATCGGCCACAAGCCGAACACCAGCATCTTTGAAGGTCAGCTTGAAATGCACAACGGTTACATCAAGGTGCAATCTGGCCTTGAAGGCAATGCTACCCAAACCAGCGTTGAAGGTGTATTTGCTGCCGGAGACGTTATGGATCACATCTACCGTCAGGCGATTACTTCTGCAGGCACTGGCTGTATGGCAGCGCTTGACGCAGAGCGCTATCTGGATGCGTTGGTTAAAAACGACTAATCCAAGCTATCAGGCCCGCTTTTCGCGGGCCTATGATTTTGCCATTTCAGCCTTCCAACTCGCGAATTTACATAAGAAAGACGCACACAGTCTCCCTGTCGCAACGGGTAATAAAAAAGACCAACGAAGTATTATGGACAAAAAGAAACAGCGCTCGCTTGCCCAATGGCTCAAGGGACAAAGTAAGCTCGGTAAATCATGGCTCATGGCCGCCATTGGTCTGGCTTTTGTCTCCGGATTATTTCTTATCGCCCAGGCCGCTCTATTGGCCCACATTCTCCACGCACTGATTATTGAAAAAGCGGATAAATCCGAGCTTTGGCTCTCTTTTGTCGCGCTTGCCATTGTTGTCTGCGTCCGCGCTGCATGCAGCTGGGGCAAAGAGCAAGCCGGTTACCGCGCCGGGGAAGCCGTCCGCCGCCACATTCGCCACCTGATTCTGGACAAACTCGAATTGCTTGGCCCTGCAACCATTCAAGGTAAACCTGCAGGCACTTGGGCGAGCCTGGTGCTTGAACAGGTTGAAGAGATGCAGGACTTCTTTGCCCGCTATCTCCCGCAGATGGCAATTGCCGTGCTGATACCTTTCATCATCCTGATTGCTGTGTTTCCAATGAACTGGGCGGCCGGCTGATTTTCCTCGTGACCGCGCCACTGGTGCCATTCTTTATGGCTTTGGTAGGCATGGGAGCTGCAGATGCCAACCGCCGCAACTTTAAGGCGTTACAGCGCCTCTCTGGACATTTCTACGATCGCCTGCGCGGCCTGTCGACAATTCGTCTGTTTGATCAGGCTGAAACAGAGAGCCAGTACCTGCGTGTTGCGTCTGATGATTTCCGCAAACGCACCATGGAAGTGTTGCGTCTGGCGTTTCTTTCGTCCGCAGTGTTGGAGTTTTTTACCGCACTCTCCATTGCCGTCACCGCCGTCTATTTCGGTTTCAGTTACATCGGTGAACTGAACTTCGGTCATTACGGCCTGAGTATCACCCTGTTTATCGGTATTTTCGTTCTGGTTCTGGCACCGGAGTTTTACCAGCCACTTCGCGATCTGGGTACCTTCTACCACGCCAAGGCACAGGCAATCGGTGCGGCGGAATCTATCGTTAATTTCCTTGATGCCAAGCCAGAACACCAAACCTCAGGTTCAGCAACTATTCCTTCTGATGTCGTCAATATCCAAGCATCCGAACTGGAAGTGTTGAGCCTGATGGCACCGTCCTCGCCGGTCCATTGAGCTTTACGATTTCAGCCGGTCAAAAAGTGGCCCTTGTTGGCCAAAGTGGTGCCGGTAAAACCAGCCTTATCAACGCGATTCTCGGTTTTCTGCCCTACCGTGCAGTCTTAAAATCAATGGTGTTGAGCTGCGCGATGCAGAGCTGTTCAGTTGGCGCAAACAAGTGAGCTGGGTTGGACAAAACCCGCAACTGTTCCATGGCACCCTGCGTGAAAACATCTGCTTGGCTGCGCCAATGGCAACCGAACAGCAAATCACTTCTGCAATTCAAACCGCTTATGCTGATGAGTTTATCGGACGCTTGGAAAAAGGATTGGATCACCCTGTTGGAGATCGCGCAACCGGCCTTTCTGTCGGTCAGGCACAACGTATCGCCGTCGCACGGGCACTATTGCAAAACGGTCACTTCTGGCTGCTTGATGAGCCAACAGCGAGCCTGGATGCGTCCAGCGAGCGTTTGGTGATGGAGAGCCTTAACCATGCTACCCGCGACACGACCACCCTGCTCGTCAGCCACCGCATTGACCAGCTTGGCGGTTGTAACCACATTCTGGTGATGCAAAAAGGCCAACTGGTGCAACAGGGCACCTTTGAAGCACTGAAACAAGAAGGGGTCTTCGCTGAGATGATCCAAGCTGTAGACAGGAGCGATCTCGATGCGTGATTTGATCCCCTTCCTTAAACTGTACAAAAAACACTGGTTCGGCCTAACACTGGGCATGCTGTTGTCCTTTGCCACACTCGCTTCCGCTATTGGCCTGCTGACACTGTCTGGCTGGTTTATCGCCGCATCGGCAGTGGCTGGCTTACTGGCAACAGCGAACTTTAACTACATGCTGCCTGCAGCCGGTGTTCGCGGATTTTCTATTGCACGTACCGCCGGTCGCTGGGGTGAGCGTGTCGTCAGCCACAATGCCACCTTTAAACTCTTGGCCGATCTGCGAATTTTCTTTTTTGACAAGCTGACCCCGCTTATTCCGGGCAAAGCAGCAAACTTACGCGATGCTGACATCCTCAACCGCCTGGTTGCCGATGTCGATGCCATGGACACGTTTACCTGCGCTTGTCAGTCCGCTGATTGTCGGCGTATTAGGTATTCTTGGGATCAGTGGATTCCTGTACTGGTTTGAACCGTCACTTGGCATTACCCTGGGTGCTATCCTGCTGTCATTGATGCTGGTATTGCCTGTGGTGTTCTATCACCTTGGTAAACCTCACGGGGCAGAAATCACGAAGGCAAAATCCGATCTGCGTATCGCGCTGCTGGATTGGCTACAAGGCCACGCAGAGCTGCAAATTTTTGGCGCGGCAGAGCGCTACCGCCAACATGCTGTCCATGCAGAGAAACGCCTGCTGAACGCACAACGCCAGATGGCTGGGATCACCGGCCTTGCCAATGGTGTGTTACTGGCTGCCAACGGTTTAACTTTAGTGCTGATGCTCTGGCTGGCGGCAGATGGTATTGGCGGCGAATTGCCAAATCCGTATGTTGCATGGTCGCCTTTGCCACGATGGCAAGTTTTGAGCTGATGATGCCAGTTGCAGGAGCATTCCAGTACTTGAGCCAAACGGTAACCTCGGCCAAACGCCTGAATGAAATCATTGAAGCAGAGCCGGAGACACCTTTTGACCCAACTGGCTATAACAACACTGCGAAAGGCGCTATCCAGTTCGACAATGTGAGCTTTACTTATGCCGGTGCAGAAAAAGCGGCGGTGAATTCAGTTTCACTGACCATTAACGCCGGTGAAAAGGTGGCATTGCTCGGCCGTACCGGTTGCGGTAAGTCTACCCTGCTCCAGCTGCTGACCCGTTCCTGGGATCCTTCACAAGGCACCGTAAGCATTGACAGCACACCGTTGACCAAATGGCGTGAGTCGGCACTTCGCAGCTCAATTGCAGTTGTCAGCCAACGTGTCGATGTGTTTAACGGCTCGCTTCGCCACAATCTTGCAATGGCAAAAACGGGAGCCAGTGACGAAGAACTGACCGCTGCGCTGGAACAAGTTGGCCTACATGCGCTGCTGGAAGGCCCAGGGCTGGATGTTTGGCTGGGAGACGGTGGTCGACAGCTTTCCCGGTGGCGAGCGCCGCCGTCTGGGGATTGCACGTGCGCTGCTGCGCGACGCACCAATCCTGTTGCTGGATGAGCCAACCGAAGGATTGGATGTGCAGACAGAACAGCAAATCCTGTCGCTCTTGCTGGATCATGCAAAAGACAAAACGGTGCTTTTCATTACTCACCGTCTTGTGGGACTGGCTCAAATGGATTCAGTCTGCCTGATGGACGAAGGCGCATCATTGAACATGGTACGCACAACACACTGAAAAATGCCGGTGGTCGCTACGCACAACTGCTACAGCGAATACAATAAGGTCGTTATACTGAAGGGAGCATCTGCTCCCTTTTTACTGAAATGAATAAAAGGCGCTATGACGATTTACCTTCCTCCCCTGGATGAAACGATGCCGGAGCATTTCCCTTCGGTTTCCACCGCAATGGCAGACCCAGATGGTCTACTTGCTATTGGTGGTGATCTTTCCCCTGAGCGGCTAAAGGCTGCTTACTCACAAGGCATTTTCCTTGGTTTGGCATTGATGAGCCGTTGCTATGGTGGTCGCCATCAGAGCGGGCAGTGATTGATCCGACCCAGTTCACCCCCAGCCGCAGTCTGAAAAAATATGTCCGCAAGCAAGGTTACCGGGTCTCCATCAACCAAGCCTTTGAAGAGGTAATTGAGCACTGTGCGCTTATCCGTGGTGAAAATAAGGTCTGGATTACTGAGGAAATGCGCACCGCGTATACCCGACTCCACAAGCTTGGCTCGGCGCACAGCATTGAAGTATGGCAGGGTGATGCATTGATTGGTGGTCTATATGGCGTGGGCGTTGGGACGCTGTTTTGCGGTGAATCCATGTTCTCTCTCAAGACCAATGCCTCCAAAACCGCGCTTTGGTACTTTTGTGAGCATTTCACGCTCCATGGCGGAAAACTTATCGACTGTCAGATGATGACAGAGCACCTGGCATCACTAGGCGCCAAGCCACTGGCCAGAGACACTTTTATTTCCAGATTGCAGACGCTTAAACAGCAGGTCACCAGCCCAGCTTTGTTCCGTTCACAGTGGATTGAGCTCAACCATGCTAGCCGTCCGATTAAATTTGGCGTCATGGCGCCATCAAATTGCAGTTATTTGCCCGCCCAGCAAGAGTCGGTAGCTGTGCTGCTTGAACCGGATATGCACTCAGAAGAAGGGTACAACCTTCTGATCCAAAGTGGCTTCCGTCGCAGTGGTAACAATATTTATCGTCCACATTGCCTCGCCTGCACTGCCTGCCAGTCCCTGAGGATCAACGTCGCCGAATTTGCGCCTTCTAAAAGTCAGAAACGTCATATCAGCCAACTCAAGCGCTTTCATACTGTCATCAGTGATCAATTGGACGACAACTGGTTTGCCCTGTATGAGCATTATATTTCCGTCCGGCACCGTAATGGCTCTATGTACCCGGCCAACAAAAACGACTTTCTGAGCTTTGTACAGAGCCGCTGGCAACGCTCTCTCTATCTGCATCTCTACGAAAATGGCCAACTTGTCGCCGTCGCCGTCACGGATGTTCTGGATACCGGTTTAAGCGCGATATACAGCTTCTTCGACCCGGTGCACCCCTGGTCTCTCGGGTCATTATGTGTGCTGGCGCAAATCCGGTTGGCACAAGATTACCAGTTGCCCTGGCTCTATCTTGGTTTCCAGATTGATGAGTGTTCCGCGATGAACTACAAACGAAAGTTTAACCCCCATCAAAGATATATTGCCGGTGAGTGGCGTAACGGAGACTAAGGGATATCTTGTTACACAAATTCAAGAACCCCAACACGCGTTAGCTCCCGATTCCGGCATTCATTCGTTGCGAAATTTAGTGTAAAGCTTAACCAATAGCCGATTTTTGCTGGTCAGTAGGGAGGCAAAGCGGTAAAATTCCGCCCCTAAACTTTACAGACTCAACCAATCAAGGCATTATCTGCCGGTCAAAAATTGGCTGATCGGTAGCCCAAGAGGATTAAATGGCAAAAGAAGACGTAATTGAAATGCAAGGTACCGTTCTGGATACCCTGCCAAACACTATGTTCCGCGTAGAACTAGAGAACGGCCACGTAGTTACTGCACACATCTCTGGTAAGATGCGCAAAAACTACATCCGTATCCTGACCGGTGACAAAGTTACCGTTGAGATGACGCCTTACGACCTGTCTAAAGGTCGCATCATCTTCCGCGCGCGCTAATCCTCACGTCTCGCGAACACAAAAAAACCCGGCTAATGCCGGGTTTTGTCGTACTGTAAAAGGCTTATGCCGGTTCCATTTCATCACTGAAACTGAAAGTCAGGTTGTCGTTTTTCACGCCCACTTTCACCGTACCGCCATTCACCAAACAACCGAACAGCAGCTCGTTTGCCAGGTTTTTCTTGACGTGTTCCTGCATGACGCGCGCCATTGGGCGTGCACCCATGGCCTTGTCGTAGCCTTTTTCTGCCAGCCATTTCTTCGCTTTGTCTGTGACTTCAAGCGACACACCACGTGCATCCAGTTGAGCCTGAAGTTCGACAATAAATTTGTCGACGACCTGGAGAATAATGCTCTGATCCAGATGGTTGAACCAAATAATATTGTCGAGACGGTTTCTGAACTCTGGTGAGAACACCTTCTTGATTTCAGACATCGCATCATGGCTGTGATCTTGTTGAATAAGACCTATCGACTTGCGAACCGTTTCCGTGACACCCGCATTGGTGGTCATCACCAGAATCACATTGCGGAAGTCGGCTTTACGGCCGTTGTTGTCCGTCAGGGTACCGTTATCCATCACCTGCAGCAGCAAGTTAAAGACATCCGGATGCGCCTTTTCAATTTCATCCAGCAACACAACGCTGTGCGGGTGTTTGATGACCGCATCGGTCAACAATCCGCCCTGGTCGTATCCCACATAGCCCGGAGGTGCACCAATCAGACGGCTCACCGTGTGACGCTCCATGTACTCAGACATGTCAAAGCGCTGAAGCTCGATACCCATCGCACGCGCCAGTTGCACCGTCACTTCGGTTTTACCTACGCCGGTTGGGCCTGCAAACAGGAATGAACCAACTGGTTTATTCTCCGCCCCAAGACCTGCACGGCTCAACTTAATTGCTTCGCACAATGCACTGATGGCGTCGTCCTGTCCGAATACCAGCATTTTGAGTTTCTGCTCGAGTGACTGGAGAATATCCCGATCAGTGGAAGAGACCGATTTTTCCGGAATACGCGCCATTTTGGCAATCATTGCCTCAATGTCTGGCACTCCGACAGTTTTCTTACGTTTGTTGGCTGGCGCAAGACGACAGCGCGCACCCGCTTCGTCAATCACGTCAATTGCCTTATCAGGCAGATGACGTTCATTGATGTATTTCGCCGACAACTCCACCGCTGCACGGATGGCTTTATTGGTGTAACGCACCTCGTGGTGTGCTTCGTATTTAGGTTTGAGCCCCATCAGGATCTTGGTGGTGTCATCCAGCGACGGCTCAAGGATATCGATTTTCTGGAAACGACGTGCCAGCGCGCGTTCTTTTTCAAAGATGCTGCTGTACTCCTGGTAGGTCGTTGAACCGATACAACGCAGTTACCGCTTGAGAGCAGTGGCTTAATCAGGTTAGCCGCATCGACTTGGCCACCAGACGCTGCACCTGCACCAATGATGGTGTGGATTTCATCAATGAACAGCACTGCGTGCTCTTCTTTTTCCAGCTGCTTGAGAATCGTTTTGAAGCGTTTTTCAAAATCACCACGATATTTAGTGCCCGCCAGCAGTGAACCGATGTCCAGCGAGTAAATCACACAATCTTTGATGATATCCGGCACCTGACCTTCTTCAATGCACCAGGCCAGACCTTCTGCAATCGCCGTTTTACCCACGCCAGCTTCACCCACCAGCAGTGGGTTGTTTTTACGGCGGCGACATAGCACCTGAATAGTACGTTCCAGCTCTTTGTCGCGGCCGATAAGTGGGTCAATACCACCAACACGTGCCAGTTGGTTCAGGTTGGTTGCGAAGTTCTCAAGACGTTCTTCACCGCCTTCAACCGCTGCCTCATCAGAGGACAGATCCGCACCGGGCAGATCTTCATCACTGCTGGCAGATTTGGTGGTGCCATGAGAGATGTAGTTAACGACATCCAATCGGCTAATGTCATTTTTCTTCAGCAGGTAAGCTGCATGGGATTCCTGCTCGCTGAAAATAGCGACCAGTACGTTGGCACCGCTCACTTCACTACGACCCGATGACTGAACATGGAAAACAGCACGTTGAAGTACGCGTTGGAAGCTCAGTGTGGGTTGTGTTTCACGGTTGTCGTCATCGACAGGGATGAGCGGTGTGGTTTGTTCAATAAATGCTTCTAGCTCTTTTCGAAGAGCATCAAGGTCGGCGCGACAGGCGAGCAAAGCTTCGCGGGCTGCCACATTCTCCAGAAGCGCCAATAGCAGGTGCTCGACCGTCATAAATTCATGACGTTTTTCACGTGCTCTCGCAAAAGCCCCGTTGAGGCTAGCTTCAAGTTCTTTATTTAGCATAAGGCACCTCCCTCAAATACCACATTACGGTGTGCCGGAGAAAACGGTGTTTCTCCTTACCTAAGCTTTTTCCATCGTACACAACAAAGGGTGTTGATGTTCTTTCGCATAGGTCATCACCTGCGCAACTTTCATTTCGGCTACTTCTGCGGTGTATACGCCACAGATAGCGCGTCCTTCATAATGCACTGTCAGCATCAGCTGTGTCGCCCGCTCCAAATCCATGGAAAAGAACCGCTGTAATACCTCTACCACAAATTCCATTGGGGTGTAATCATCATTGTTTAACACCACTTTATACAAGGAAGGCGGCTTTACTTTTGTCTCTTCCGCTTCTTTAACGTCAGAATCCGGAACAATCCACTCGTACATTTTACTCATAACTACTTACAATCTTTAAGGTAGCTCATCTGTTCTTTACAAAACAAACATTTATGCGTCAGATTTGCAGATTGAGACTGCCAACACAAGAATGTCTACCTCTATTTAAAACGTAATGCACAGATTGTATTCCAGCAACCGCTGCAATGCTATCTTGTCGCCATCCACTTTCATAAAGTACTACCAAAGTAGAAATTCAATTCACTTAAATTTTCATTAGGCTTTTCTGACATCTTCCGTCCATCCACCCCACCTTAAATTGTAGTGATTTTTGTACACGCAAAGAGGCATTTACAGTGACTCACAAATGCAACAATAGTCTCGAATTCTGCGAAGTTATTTCCCGCAACAAATATTTAAACGCCATTCATCAGCGAGAAAAATATCTAACTCAAGCCGTATTAATGAGTTAGCACACTATTGATAAACTCTCTAAACACAGTATTGAATTCATGCAATTAACGACAATCCGAATGCTCTTCTACTTTGAAACAGCATTGTCGACAACTTATACAGTTATAAATTAGTAAGCATTATCAAGATCTTATTGGCTGAAAAAAGGTTTCATTTATGAAACTTAATTAACAAAAATGATACCCACATCATCCTTCTGCCAGAACGTTGGCTATTTTTATTAAAATGTTGTTATATGAAGCCTCGCACGCTTGACTGTCTAAATCTTTCTACTAGAGTGTGAATTGTAGTAAAAACATACAGCTTCAATTACGACTGAGTAAGAAGATAGCGCTCGTAGGTTTTACTCATAGTTATGCAATTTGAATGCAAGAGGGATGTTTCGCATGGCAACTGGTACAGTTAAATGGTTTAACAATGCTAAAGGGTTCGGATTTATCTGCCCTGACGAAGGTGAAGGCGATATATTCGCGCATTATTCAACAATTCAAATGGACGGTTATCGCACGCTCAAAGCAGGCCAGACCGTGAACTACGAAGTGCAGGAAGGTCCAAAGGGTTACCACGCCAGCCAAATTGTTCCAGTAGAAAACGAAGCCCCTAAATAAAAAGAGTTGCTATCACATTTTTTGCTGCCGAAAGGTCGAGTTGAGAAAGAGTGAACTAAGGTTCGCTCTTTTTGTTTTGTTGTTTTCCTACAAATTCTCCCTACCCTTCTCTACATTCGTTTCTCCCTATAATTCCAGAAGACGACAAAATGCCCCCTCACGTCCCTCCTTTATAGCTGATGAGTCAAGCATGGCACTTTACTGTTACACCCAAACAACCTAAAGATGCAGGATTCAGCGAGATCGACTGGCATTGTGATCGTGGCGTTTCTTTGTCGGTGTGGTCACCGCCATCAAAAAGGAACAATAAAGAGTGCGGCGTCAGTCAACCCGCCCGACGGGAGGACATCAATGCGAGCATCTTCAAGTCGTTTGGGTGTAGTCCCCGCTTTGATTTGGAGTAGTCCCAAGAGTGGAACTCATAAAATCCGTTTCGCCTGCCTACATTGAATTTACATCGCTTTAGCGTCTCATGCGCAGACGTATGACGATGATTGCAGGAGGAACAATGAAGACGACTCTTTATGCATCAGGAATTATCCTTACCCATTTTTTTTCATCCTTTTCCTATGCCAGTACTATCGACCATCGCAGTGAAAGATGGCTCGACGACAACCTCTCCAAAAAAATCTCACATTTTTCCCTGACCGGTGAACCAGCAAAACACCGTACTTTGCCTTCCATTCACTCTCCGAAAGCCCAGCTTGGAAAGTTGCTGTTTTTCAGCAAAATCCAGAGCGGAAACTTTGATACCGCTTGCGTGAGCTGCCATCACCCAACACTCGGCGGGGCCGACGCACTGTCAATCTCAATTGGTGTCGATGCAACCAACCCTGACATGTTAGGCCCCGGAAGAGAACATCGCCCAACAGCAGTGAATTACGATGGTGGCCCAACAATGCCGAGAAATGTGCCGACCTCTTTCAACCTGGGGTTTTGGGACACCCATATTTTTCATGATGGTCGGATTGAGGCTATGTTGCCGGTTCCTTACCAAAATGGCTCCGTTGGCCCGATCAGCACGCCTGATTCAGGAATTGGTGTGCCTGATCCCTCTGCGGGAGCCAACCTTTCCCATGCTCAGGCAGGCTTCCCGATTACACCGAAAGAAGAGATGCGCGGCTTTACATTTGCGCCGGATAAATCGAACCAGGAAATCAGGGATCTGATTGCAGCGAGACTTCGGGGCGAGCTTGAGCCACTTCAGATAAACAACTGGCCGACCCTTTTCCGTCAAGCCTATAACAAACCCAATGCTCCCCTTAATGAAGTGATAAACAGCCACTCTATCCGGGAAGTTTTGGGCGAGTACATGCGCTCCCAGGCTTTTGTCGAAAACCGCTGGTACAACTATATCAAAGGAGAAAAATCAGCACTCAGCCTTGCAGAGAAAAGAGGAGCGCTGAAGTTTTTTTCTAAACGTCCAGATGGCGGATTCAACTGCCAATCCTGCCACCGGGGTGACTTGATGACTGACGAGGGGTTCCACAATATCGCGGTACCTCAAATTGGTCGGGGCAAAGGGGACGGAGACACAGGCACCAATGATTTTGGCCGATACAGAGAAACGTTTATCTATCGTGATGCGTTTGCATTCAGGACACCGTCACTCATCAATGTAGAGATGACTTCGCCCTATGGACATGACGGTGCATTCAACACCCTAGAAGGAATCATTCGTCACCATATGGACCCATTCTATTCAGTTGCACTCTATTCCTATGATGGTCCCCAAGCCCACATCCAAATGGGAGACTGGCACTCCAATACCCGAGAAGCACTTTGGGCAATGTTTCTACAGCAAACGATGGGGTTAAGCAAACTCAGATCGCCCTATTTCTACACTGAAACTGACATCAATGATTTGGCCGCTTTCATGCGTTCGCTGACCGACCCTGTACGAAGAGCCGGGAGTGTCTGACGCCTTGGTTGGTCGATGATGATCAGGACCCTGACGGCTTGCGCGTCTATGCCGTCGATGAAAATTTCAATCCTATGTAGAAACAAAAAACCCGGCCAAAGCCGGGTTTTTCTTCATCAGAACCAAATTACATTTGGTCAATCATGTCTTGCGCGAACTCAGAACACTTACGCAGTGTTGCACCGTCCATCAAACGCTCAAAGTCATAGGTCACAGTCTTATTGCTGATCGCTTTTTCCATTGAGCTGATGATGAGGTCAGCCGCTTCAGTCCAACCCATGTGACGCAGCATCATTTCAGCAGACAGGATCAGAGAACCAGGGTTCACCTTGTCCTGACCCGCATACTTAGGCGCAGTACCGTGGGTCGCTTCGAACAGAGCAACGCCATCACCGATGTTTGCACCCGGTGCGATACCAATACCACCAACCTGTGCAGCCAGTGCATCAGAGATGTAGTCACCGTTCAGGTTCATGGTTGCAATCACATCGTATTCTGCAGGACGCAGCAGGATTTGTTGCAGGAACGCATCTGCGATAACGTCTTTGATGATGATTTCTTTACCCGTATTAGTTCTTCAGAGACATCCATGGACCGCCGTCCAGAAGCTCGGCACCAAACTCTTCTTTCGCAACTTCGTAGCCCCAGTCTTTAAATGCACCTTCGGTAAACTTCATGATGTTACCTTTGTGCACTATGGTCATCGAATCACGGTCGTTGTCGATGGTGTACTGGATTGCAGCGCGTACCAGGCGCTTGGTACCTTCTTCAGATACAGGCTTGATACCAATACCACACTGCTCTGGGAAACGGATTTTGGTCGCACCCATTTCTTCACGCAGGAACTTAATCACTTTGTCTGCTTCAGCAGTGCCAGCTTTGAACTCAACACCCGCATAGATATCTTCCGAGTTTTCACGGTAGATAACCATGTCAGTCAGTTCTGGTTGTTTCAGTGGCTTGGCACGCCTTCAAAATAACGTACTGGGCGCGCACAGATGTAGAGATCCAGCTCCTGGCGCAGGGCTACGTTCAAAGAACGGATACCACCGCCAACAGGCGTTGTCAGAGGACCTTTAATAGAAACTTTGTATTCACGAATAAAATCCAGTGTTTCAGCCGGCAGCCACTGGTCTTCACCATAGACTTGGGTTGATTTCTCACCGGTGTAGATTTCCATCCAGGAGATCTTACGGTCACCGCCGTAAGCTTTCGCTACCGCCGCATCAACGACTTTGATCATTGCAGGACTAACGTCAACACCAATACCATCACCTTCGATGTAAGGGATCACAGGTTGTTAGGAACGACCAGCTTGCCGCTTTCGTCAATTGCAATTTTCTCACCAGCTGGTACGACTACTTTACTTTCCATTTAATTCTCCTAGCGTCCATTTGTTATTTTGCGCTTACCAAACAGAACAATTTGCTGTCGCACTACGACGTGTCTAACAACTCCTTGTAGCACGTCAGATTATTGTTCTGCTTGGTAGATACTTGAACGGTCTGAATTTGATTAATTTCAGATAGCTTTAGTATTACATGCGGGCAAAAGAATACTGTAAATCCCGCAACACGCCAATCACATTATTCCATGTATAATACCGAGGTCTCATTTGTTACCAGACCCGATTGACACGACTTCATGACGTTTAAAACCACCCCTAAAAAAGGCGCTAACTCGCCGACTTCAAAACAAACTTTTCGACGTGCTTCACGCCGACGCAGCGATAAACCTGCACGTCCAAAAGGCCCGACGAAAGTGATCATTTTCAACAAGCCGTTTAACACGCTGACCCAGTTTACCGGTGAGCCCGGCGACTCTACCCTTGCGGATTTTATCCCGGTTAAGGATGTTTATCCGGCAGGTCGTCTGGATAAAGATAGTGAAGGATTGTTGGTTTTGACCAATGATGGCATTTTGCAGGCACGATTAACCCAGCCATCTTCCAAGTCCGCCAAGACCTATTGGGTACAAGTAGAGGGTATTCCAAGTGATGAAGCTTTGCAGGCTCTGCGCGATGGCGTGGAACTGAATGATGGCTGGACTCTACCCGCGGGGATTGCAGTGATGGACGCTCCCGACATCTGGGATCGTAACCCGCCAATCCGCCACCGCCCTTCAGTACCAACCACTTGGTTAGCGATCACCCTCACGGAGGGACGCAACCGTCAGGTTCGCCGTATGACAGCTGCTATAGGCCACCCAACTCTGCGTTTGGTGCGCTACCAGATGGCAAACTGGACAGTAGACGGCCTCAAACCCGGAGAATGGTGCGAAGTGCCTCCACCGCCACGTGGTTAATACAGTTAAATTGTGACTCATATCCCATCTGTAACCGCGTAAAGGTTTCTGTTAAACTCTGCCCCCGATTTAATTGGAGCTAGAAATTTCGTCATGTCAGATAACAGCAGCAAAAAAGTTATTGTCGGTATGTCCGGCGGCGTCGACTCCTCAGTGTCCGCTTACCTACTGAAGCAACAGGGCTATCAGGTAGAAGGCCTGTTTATGAAAAACTGGGAAGAAGATGATAACGACGAGTACTGCTCGGCAGCGGAAGATCTGGCCGATGCACAGGCCGTTTGTGACAAGCTGGGCATTCCCCTGCACACCATTAACTTCGCAGCTGAATACTGGGACAACGTGTTCGAGCACTTCCTGACCGAGTACAAGGCAGGCCGCACACCAAACCCGGATATCCTGTGCAACAAAGAAATTAAATTCAAAGCGTTCCTCGAGTTTGCTGACGAAGTACTGGAAGCAGACTACATCGCAATGGGCCACTATGTGCGCCGCACCTTCCCAACCATGGAAGGCGAAAAGGCACAAATGCTGCGCGGCCTCGACAGCAACAAAGACCAGAGCTACTTCCTGTACACCCTGAGCCATGAACAGGTTGCACGCAGCCTGTTCCCGGTTGGCGATCTGGAAAAGCCAGAAGTACGCCGTATCGCTGAAGAGCAAGGCTTGGTGACAGCGAAGAAAAAAGACTCCACCGGCATTTGTTTTATCGGCGAGCGCAAGTTCACAGATTTTCTGTCGAAGTACCTGCCAGCACAGCCAGGCATCATTGAAACCGTTGACGGCGAGCACATCGGCGAACATCAGGGTTTGATGTACCACACTCTGGGTCAGCGTAAAGGCTTGCACATTGGTGGTCAAAAAGGCGGCAACGGCCTCGAGGCGCCTTGGTATGTGGTCGATAAAGACGTTGAGCGCAACGTGCTGATTGTTGCACAAGGCCATGATCACCCGCGCCTTTTCTCTAAAGGTCTGGTTGCGGGACAACTGCATTGGGTAGATCGTGAAACGATTACCGAACCATTGAAGTGCACCGTAAAAACGCGATACCGCCAGCAAGACATATCATGTACCATCGAGCCCATTGATGGTGACCAGATCAAAGTGATCTTTGATGAACCGCAATCTGCGGTGACTCCTGGTCAGTCAGCGGTATTCTATAGCGGTGAAGTTTGCCTGGGTGGCGGCATCATCGAACAGCGCATTTAAGGAGCATTCATCTGTGGCTAATACTTTGTTTGATCGTACCATCGCGTTCGCAGGTATCTGTCAATCCGTCAAACTGGTTCAGGAAGTTGCACGCAAAGGAAGTTGTGATTACGACGCACTCAGCGCCAGCTTGAACAGTATTATCCAAACTAATCCGGGCTCCACCCTCGAGGTTTTCGGCAATGAAGAAAACCTCACCCTGGGCTCAATACGCTTATCAATGAATTGGATAACAGCCCGGGTGGCAGTGAGCTCACCCGTTATCTGATCAACCTTCTGGCCCTAGAGCGCAAACTGTCCGGTCGCCGCGACAGCCTTGCACAGCTTGGCGATCGCATCGAGACCGTCCAGCGCCAGATCCAACACTTTGACCTGCTCGATGATCAAATGATCAGCAACCTTGCCAGCATCTATCTGGATACCATCAGCCCACTGGGCCCACGTATTCAGGTAACCGGTAACCCAGCCCAGCTTCAGCAAACCGGTGTACAGCACAAAGTGCGCGCCTTGCTGTTAGCGGGTATCCGCGGTGCCGTACTCTGGCGTCAAGTAGCGGTAAACGCCGACACCTCATTTTTGGTCGTAAACAAATGATTGAGCAGGCCAAAAATCATCTTAGCCCGAAATTCGTAATATTAAATTCAGGAGAGAGCCCATGGAACTGTCAGCATTGACAGCTGTTTCACCGGTTGATGGCCGCTACGGGACGAAAACGATTGCGTTACGTTCAATCTTCAGTGAGTTTGGCCTGCTGAAGTACCGTACTATCGTAGAAATCCGTTGGCTGCAGAAACTGGCTGCAACAGATGCCATCAAGGAAGTACCGGCATTCAGCGCAGAAGCAAACGCACTGCTCGACCAAATCGCTGCCGAGTTCAGCGAAGCAGATGCAATGCGCATCAAAGAGATTGAGCGCACTACCAACCACGACGTGAAAGCGGTTGAGTATTTCCTGAAAGAGAAAGTGGCAGACAATGCCGAACTGAACGCGGTAAACGAGTTCATTCACTTTGCCTGTACCTCTGAAGACATCAACAACACCTCTCATGCCCTGATGCTAAAAGAAGCGCGTGAGACAGTGATCCTGCCAGAAATCCGCAACGTGATTGACGCGATTAAAGCACTGGCAGTGGAGTATCGCGAAGTACCGCTTCTGTCCCGTACCCACGGCCAGCCAGCTTCCCCATCTACCATGGGTAAAGAAATGGCAAACGTGGCGTACCGTATGGAGCGTCAATACAAGCAGATCGAAAACGTGGAAATCCTGGCCAAGATCAACGGCGCAGTAGGTAACTACAACGCCCACCTGTCTGCGTACCCGGATGTTGACTGGCACCAGTTCAGCGAAGCGTTCATCACTGAATCTCTGGGCGTGACCTGGAACCCTTACACCACGCAAATCGAACCGCACGATTACATCGCTGAACTGTTCGATGCAATTGCACGTTTCAACACCATTCTGATCGATTTCGACCGTGACGTATGGGGTTACATTGCTCTGGGTCACTTCAAGCAAAAAACCATTGCTGGCGAAATCGGTTCTTCAACCATGCCGCACAAAGTGAACCCAATCGACTTCGAAAACTCAGAAGGTAACCTGGGTCTGGCGAACGCGATCTTCGGTCACCTTGCTCAGAAACTGCCTATCTCTCGCTGGCAGCGTGACCTGACCGACTCAACCGTTTTGCGTAACCTGGGTGTGGGCGTAGGCTATGCGATCATCGCATACACCTCTACCCTGAAAGGTATCAGCAAGCTGGAAGTGAACCAGGCAGCACTGGAAGCAGAGCTGGACAAAAACTGGGAAGTACTGGCTGAGCCAGTTCAAACCGTCATGCGTCGCTACGGCATTGAGAAGCCATACGAGAAGCTGAAAGAGCTGACCCGCGGCAAACGTGTTGACGGCGAAGGCATGCGTGCATTCATCGATGGTCTGGAACTGCCAGAGCACGAGAAAGCGCGTCTGAAAGAGATGACGCCTGCAAACTACATCGGTGACGCTGTTAAGCTGACCGATCTGCTGTAATCCCAAACAGCCTAAAAAGCCCGAATGCACCAGTATTCGGGCTTTTTTAATGCACCTCGTTTATACTCTCCCCCAATTTCAAGTAACCGCATTACCGATATGTATCAGTTAAATTTTGACCTGAACGACTTTCTGACCCGCTTCTGGCACAAAGAACCTGTCGTTATCAAAAACGGCTTTGTTGATTTCGAAGACCCAATCTCCCCTGACGAAGTGGCAGGTCTGGCGATGGAAGAAGAAATCGATTCCCGCTTTGTCACCAACCTAGATGGCAACTGGCAGGCGCAGCATGGCCCATTCGAAAGCTTCGATGACTTTCCTGACACCCATTCGCAACTGATTATCCAGGCGGCTAACCACTGGCACCCAGGGCCTCGCGCACTGGCTGAACCGTTCCGCGGCCTGCCAAACTGGTTATTTGATGATGTGATGATCTGCCTTTCAATGCCGGAAGGTGGTGTAGGCCCGCACATCGACCAATACGATGTGTTTATCTGTCAGGGTATGGGTAAGCGTCGTTGGCGTGTTGGCCCGCTGGGCGAATACAAAGATGCCAACCACCACACAGGTCTTCGTCAGATTGAAGGTTTCGAGCCTATGATCGACGAAATTCTGGAGCCGGGTGACATCCTCTACATCCCGCCGGGTTACCCACATGAAGGCAACACTATTGATGTGTCCCTGAGCTACTCTGTGGGCTACCGCTCGCCGAAGAAACAAGAACTGTTGAACGGTTACGCTGACTACATCATTGCGAATGACAAAGGTGACGTGCATTACCACAACCCTGAGCTTCAAACCCGCGATGAACACGGCATGATCCCAAAAGCGGAATACAACGCGCTGAATGATATGCTGATGAAGCTTATCAATGATGAAGAAGCCAAAGCGCGCTGGATGGGTGAACAGTTGAGCTCATCCCGCCACGAGCTTGATATCATGCCAGCAGATCCTCCATGGCAATCAGACGAGCTGCAGCAATTCCTGGCTGACGGTTTGTTCCTCGAGAAAGTGTCAGGCTTAAGGCGCTATACCACGAGAACAACCCGGGCATCGTTTTCATCAATGGTGAAACCATCGAACTGCCAGAGGGCTGCGAAACATTCGGCAAAGTGCTGTGTGACTTCGAAGACTTCTCTGTCGATGAACTGGGTCCACTGGCTAACAACCCTGCTGTTCTGGCGCTGCTGCTGGATCTTTGCAACCAAGGTTTGTGGTATCCACAGGCTTAATCGCCCGCAGTGTTGCAAAACCATAGATAAAACAAAGCCTTCCAATCGGAAGGCTTTTTTGTAAGGTTAGCTTAGTTTTACAGCTGAACCTGCAGGCAAGACACCGCGTGGAGGTCTGTCCCCTCCAAGGTAGGCTTTTGCTTCGCACAGGCTTCTGTGGCAATCGGGCAGCGGGTGCGGAAAACACAGCCAGACGGCGGGTTCATCGGAGAAGGCAACTCCCCTTCCAGCAACTGGATTTGCTTGTTACGTTCTTTGACAGGATCCGGCACCGGCACAGCCGACATCAAAGCCTTGGTGTAAGGGTGTTGTGGGTTATCAAACAGTTCCTTACCTTCAGCGAGCTCTACTGCATTACCCAGATACATCACCAGGACGCGGTCAGAAATGTGTTTCACCACAGACAGGTCATGAGCAATAAAGATAAGGCTCAGACCCATCTCTTTTTGAAGCTCTTTCAGCAGGTTAACTACCTGCGCTTGAATCGACACATCCAGCGCAGATACCGGCTCATCACAAATCACCAGTTTCGGTTTCAGGATAAGTGCGCGGGCGATGCCGATACGCTGACACTGACCGCCGGAGAACTCGTGCGGATAGCGGTTAATCACGTTTGGTAACAGGCCGACGCGCGTCATCATTTCCTGCACTCGCTGCTTCACTTCATCCTTGGACAACTCTGGATAGAAGGTTTGCAGTGGCTCAGCAATGATATCCCCGACGGTCATACGTGGGTTCAACGAGGCCAACGGATCCTGGAAAATCATCTGGATTTCTTTGCGTTTTTCGCGCAGCGCATTACCTTGCAGCCTGGTCAGATCCTGTCCCAGCCAGACAACCTGACCCTCCGTTGCCTGCACCAGGCCAATGACAGCACGGGCAAACGTAGACTTTCCACAGCCGGACTCGCCCACCACACCCAGGTCTCACCTTCGTACAGCTTGATGTTAACGCCATCCACGGCTTTCAGTGTCGTAGGTTTTGCCCAAGGCCAGGCAGATTTGGCCGCAATATTGAAATGCACCTTCAGATCTTCAATATCCAGCAAGAGTTTTTTATCTATCACACCCATTACCAAGCCTCCTGATCAGAAAAACACGCGCGTAATCGGCCATCAGCAAACGGCGTTAGAATCGGCGATTCGCTACGACAGCGATCGCCCACTCGGTGGCAGCGATCCTGATAAGGACAGCCCGGCGGTAATTTCAGCAAGTTAGGTGGGTTACCCGGAATGGTTGGCAGCACTTCACCTTCCGTATCCAGACGTGGAATGGCTTTGAGTAGGCCTTCTGTATAGGGATGACTTGGCTTGTAGAATATCTCATCCACTTTGCCATATTCCATCGTGCGCCCTGCATACATCACCAGTACCTTGTCACAGGAACCGGCAACCACACCCAAGTCATGGGTGATCATGATAATGGCGGTGTTGAACTCACTTTTCAGCTCATTCAAAAGCTCCATGATTTGCGCTTGAACCGTCACATCCAGTGCGGTCGTCGGTTCATCGGCAATCAGCAATTTCGGACGGCAAAGCAGCGCCATCGCAATCATCACACGCTGACGCATACCGCCTGAGAATTCGTGCGGATACATAGTGATACGTTTGCGCGCTTCCGGAATTTTCACCGCTTCCAGCATGCGCACAGATTCTTCAAACGCTTCCGCTTTACCCATGCCTTTGTGCAGCATGAGCACCTCCATTAACTGGTCGCTGACTTTCATAAACGGATTCAATGATGTCATTGGATCCTGGAAAATCATGGCAATTTGCTCGGCGCGGATTTTATTCAGTTCTTTCTCAGGCAAGTTCAGAATTTCCCTGCCTTCAAACAGGCGCTACCGGATACAACGCCGTTTTTCGCCAAAAGCCCCATGATAGAGAACACGGTCTGGCTTTTACCTGAACCTGACTCACCAACAATGCCGAGGGTTTCACCGCGGTCTAGGGAGAAATTCAGGTCGTTTACTGCGGTTACTGACCCATCCTGGGTCTTAAATTCTACGCGCAGGTCTTTCACATCTAACAGGCTCATACTTCCTCCTTATCGATCCTTCGGATCCAACGCATCACGCAGACCATCACCCACATAGTTAAAACACAGCAGTGTGGTGACCATAAACAGAGTCGGGAAGGCCAGCTGCCAAATCGCCAGCTCCATGGTTTGTGAGCCTTCCTGAAGCAGTGCGCCCCAGCTTGTCATTGGCTCCTGAACGCCCAGACCGAGGAAGCTCAGGAATGACTCAATCAGGATCATGGTTGGGATAAGCAAGGTTGAGTAAACCGCCACGATACCCAGTACATTCGGCACAATATGGCGGAGAATAATGTTGCGGGTACTGACACCACAAACATGGGCCGCTTCGATAAACTCCTTGTTACGTAGCTCAGGGTTTGGCCACGAACGATACGTGCCATATCTAGCCAGGCAATCGCTCCGATGGCGACAAAGATCAGGAAGATGTTACGGCCAAAGAAAGTAACCAACACAATAACCAGGAACATGAACGGGATAGCGTTCAGGATTTCCAGAATACGCATCATCACGCGGTCTGTACGTCCGCCAATGTAGCCAGACGTCGCACCGTAAATGGTACCGATAACAACCGCCACCAGCGCGCCCATCAAGCCAACCATCAGTGAGATCTGGCCACCCATCAGGTACGGACGTAAATGTCACGCCCCAGAGCATCAGTGCCGAAAATGTGCCCATCTTCAGCCAGCGATGGCGCCGCATGCATGGCATACCAGTCAGTGTCATCAAACGCATAAGTGGCAAACATCGGGCCAATCAGAACCCAGGCGGTAATACACAGCAGGATAAACAGGCTGGTCATCGCTGCTTTGTTGCGCATAAAACGGATGCGCGCATCTTGCCAAAGACTGCGGCCTTCAACTTCCAACTGAGCAGAGAAATTCTCGATCGCTTCGTTATTTTCTTCTCTTTTTAAAATCATAATTCAAACCTCAATAACGAATCTTCGGATCCAGCCACGCAAGCAGAATGTCTACGATGGCATTGAAGATGATAAACAGCGCACCAATCAGGATTGTGACTCCCAGAACCAGCGAGTAGTCGCGGTTGAATGCGGCGTTAACGAACAGTTTGCCGATGCCTGGCAGGCCAAAGATGGTCTCGATAACCACCGAACCTGTGATAATGCCGACAAATGCAGGCCCCATGTAAGACACCACAGGCAAGAGTGCCGGACGAAGTGCATGCTTCAAGACGATGTAACGCATGCTCAAGCCTTTCGCTTTGGCGGTTCGGATGAAGTTACTGTTCAAGGTTTCAATCATGCTGCCACGGGTAATACGGGCAAACGTTGCGATATAAAGGAATGACATCGCGATAATCGGCAGCACCATGTATTCCAGTGCACCGCCGTTCCAGCCACCAGCTGGTAACCAGCCAAAGCCGATAGAGAAGATGTATATCAGTACCGGGGCGAGTACAAAGGAGGGCAAAACAACCCCGAACATGGACGTGGACATAATGAGATAGTCCACCCAACTGTTTTGCCGCAGTGCCGCGATGGTGCCGATGGTGACACCAATAATGACGGTCACGATAAAGGCATAGAAGCCCACTTTGGCAGATACCGGCAACGCAGAGGCGATCAGCTCATTCACTGTGTAGTCTTTGTACTTGAATGAAGGGCCAAAATCGCCACGCAGTACCACATTTCCGAGATACGTGGTGTATTGCTCAAACAATGGCTTATCCAAACCATATTTGGCTTCGATATTTTGCATGACCTCAGCAGGCAGTGTTTTTTCGGAAGAAAAGGGATTTCCGGGCGCGAAACGCATCAGGAAAAATGAAATCGTAATCAATACCAACAGGGTTGGTATCGCTTCCAGTGTACGAGTAAAAATCAATCTAAACATAAAGCATCCTACTTATGTTCGAAAAAACATGCGCCCGCAGTTGGGCCACAGGCGCATGGAAAAACCCTGTAATTATTCTGCGATAATGTACATATCTTTGGTGTAGAGATTGTCTTGTGGGTTCTTCTCTGGGTAACCACCTACGTGTGTTGCAACCAGACGCGGCTGAACATACTGATAGATTGGTGCAATTGGCATATCCTTAGCCAGTTGCGCTTCTGCGATTGCGTAGTATTGGTTACGCTCTTCGTCGGTTTTCGCCACTTTAACCGCGTCATTCATGGCTTTGTCGAAGATTTCGCTTGAGTATTTCTGGTCGTTCGAACCATTTTCGGTCATCGCGATAGCCAGGAAGGTTGACGCTTCGTTGTAGTCTGCACACCAGCCTGCACGGCGAACATCAAAGTTGCCTTGCTTACTATTGTCCAGATACGTCTTCCACTCTTGGTTTTCCAGCGTTACGTTGACAAAACCACCCAGCGATTTTTTCCACATAGATTGGATTGCTACCGCAATCTTCTTGTGGTTTTCGCTGGTGTTGTAAAGCAGGGTGAAGTCCAACGGGTTACCCGGGCCAAATCCTGCCTCTTCCAGCAGTTTCTTCGCTTCAGCAATACGCTCTTTCTGCGTCATGTTTGCATAAGCAGGTTTTTCTGGCGCAAAACCGGTAATGCCGCTGTGAGTGAGCGCATAAGCGGGTTGCTGACCCTGACCCAGAATTGCTTTTGTTACGATATCGCGGTCAATAGTGTAAGACAGCGCTTTACGGACACGCACATCATTGAATGGCGCTTTCTGGTTGTTAAAGCCGTAGTAGTAAGTACACAGGTTTGGAGACACAACAACGTTGTCCGGGTACTCTTTTGACAGGCGACGGAACTGCTCATTGGGCACTTCATAAGTGATATCAATTTCGCCTGACAGGAAGCGGTTCATTTCCGCATTTTGGTTTTCGATTGGCAGGAAAGTAACCTGATCGATAACAGTATCTTTGTTATCCCAATAGTTAGGGTTACGCGCCAAAACGATCTTCTCGTTCACGACCCAGTCAGCAAGCTGGTAAGCACCGTTACCGACAAAGTTGCCTGGCTTGGTCCACGCATCACCAAATTTCTCAACGGTTGCTTTGTGCACCGGATACATGGTGGTGTGTGCCAGCATCTTCACGAAATATGGCAGTGGAACTTCAGTCTCAATGACCAGTGTCTGGTCATCGACAGCTTTCACAGCCAGATCGCTCACAGGTTTTTTCCCTGCAATAACGTCTTTCGCATTCTTCATCTTGGTGTATTCGATATACCAAGCGTAAGGCGATGCAGTGGCCGGGTCAGCAGCACGTTTAAAGCTGTACTCGAAATCCTGCGCGGTTACCGGGTCACCGTTTGACCACTTCGCGTCTTTGCGGATTTTGAACGTGAACGTTTGGTTATCGTCCGTGCTCCAGGATTCAGCCACACCCGGAATGGTGTTACCGAGCGCATCCTGGATAACCAAGCCTTCCATCAGATCACGCAAAACATGTGACTCAGGCACGCCTTCCACTTTGTGTGGGTCCAATGACGCCACTTCAGTACCATTACCGCGAACCAATTCTTGTTTTGGCGCGAGTTTCACGCCGGCTGGTACTTCAGCTGCGGTTGAAGTGAAAGAGGTAGCCGCTACGGCCATACCCGCGCCGAGAAGCAGCGCCTGAGTGATTTTGTTCTTATACATGCAGATACTCCAATTTATCCTTCAGTTGCATCCATGACACTCTCCGCATCTACCAGAATGTGAAGCAAAAAAAGCTGCTTTTCTGCACAAAAGTAGAGGGATTTACGGAGAATTGCTTGGAACCTTACCAAGCTCCAAAGTAATTTGCCACAAAATAGGCAAAAAAATCACATCCATCTAACATGTAAACCATAAGCAGCACAATCATCCATTTAAATGCATCAAGATGAACACTTCATTCATACCTTGGCAAATACAAAGAGGAAAATTGTACGAATAGTTATTTTTGCGCCTTTTTTGAGCATTAATAACTAGTGTTATCGGTATAAATTGAGACATTATTCGAACAAACTTCACGTCTGCAGAATTCAAGAAAGCATAAAAATGCTCACAAAACGAATAAATTGAATATTCAACAGGGGGAGCAATATGGTGGGCGGGGATCTTACTAAGATGATTTAAAAAGAAATTATTACTTGTTTACACTTAGTAAATAGATTTTTACTGCATATCCTCCCCTCTTAATGGTCGTTCCTGGGCACAAAAAAGCCAGCAATAAATGCTGGCTTATGCGTTAACAAACAGTAATTAAAGACTATTTCTGAGAATCCTGGAGAGGTAGAGGATCTTGGTTGCGTTTTTGCTCTTTACCTTCAACCAATGCGCCATCTTTACCCTGGCGGTAGTCATCCGGCAGCACTTCCTGAAGCATCTGCTTCATCTTTTTATTGCTGATACGTCTATGTCCCATCGTGATCCTCCTGATTGATTCATTCCACATGGCACACCAACTGCTCGTGCGCGCGCAGGTGATAGACATTACACCGCGCTGATTTCAGTGTAGCAAAACGTCACGACGCCCCCGCCCCAACTTTGACACAATGAGATCCTTCCCACATCTTGACCGCAGAAGTTCTCGGCCAAATCAAAGTCAGCAACCACTTGGAAATCAACCCTACTTCCTTGCAATTAGAAGGGTTTTAATAACAAGGAGGAATAAAAAAAATGCTGGTTAGAATTTATTCAAAATGGTTCCGAATGTGACACGAATCTGTTTGTGAAAGTCCTAATTTTTGCGCACTATATCTCTGTACCGATGTAAAGAAACGTTGTTTTGATCGGCACTGAGGTGCAACACAAACCCTTTACCAAACAAAATTTAAAAAGAGACGATCATCAAAATGAGACCTGCCGGTTCCCATTCAAGACCTCTGTGCTCTCGCGTCCGACACGGCTTTATTCCTACTGCCAAGAAACAGGCAAACGAAGAAAAAGCAAAAGAAAGCCGCTGAAACACAGTATTAACTGCTGAATAATAACCTCTCGAAAGAGAGGTTATTTTTTTGCCTGTCACTTATTTTCCTTCACTGATAAACCCTTGCGATTTTGTGACGACCCGTTCAAAAAACAACCGCAATGTAACGGAAAGGTTAAATATTTTCCTCTCTCGCCTCTAAAACATTAGTCACTGATTTTGCGTAATTTACCTTTCCCAACAACTATCGAACAAGAATCGACGGAGATCGGTTCCTATTCGCGCGTTGGATAGTTTATTCACGCAATAAATTTTCGAGGGATATTAAGATGAACAAACAGGCTTTTCTCAAGGGGCTTTTAGCGGCCTCTATCGCAAGTGCCATATCATCACCGGCGATCGCTGCGCCGGGCGCTCCTGTCATTTCCTGGATGGAAACCAATTTCGCCATCATTGAAGTCAACGATGCTGCCACTGCATACAAAGACTTGGTCAAAGTAAAACCTTACGCAGAAGTTCCTGTCACTTGGGATCGCTGGTCCGGAGAACCCGCTGATTCGTGGCGTGTGTTACTGAATGGCGAGGTTGTACACGAAGCTTCCGTTACACCTTCAGCAACGCAGAAAGAATCCACCGTGCTTCAGGTCGCCAAAGGCGGTAAATATGACATGGTGGTGGAGTTATGTAGCGGAACCGGTGCAGCACAATCCTGTACCCAAAGTGCGGCCAAGCCTATCGTTGTTGCAGACACAGACGGTAGCCACCTGGATCCACTGCCAATGAATGTTGATCCGAATAACGGCAACTACACAACGCCGGACAATACCGTCGTCGGCGCTTACTTCGTTGAATGGGGTGTGTATGGACGTAAATTCCCGGTCGACAAAATCCCTGCGCAGAATCTGACCCACATTATCTACGGCTTCGTTCCAATTTGTGGCAACAACCCTTCACTGGCCGATGGTCCCCTTGCTGCGCTTAACCGTGCCTGTGCCGGGTTGCCGGATTATGAAGTGGTTATTCATGACCCTTGGGCTGCCGTTCAGATGCCGCATCCACAATCGGGTCAAAGCTATTCTTCCTCCTACAAGGGAACCTATGGCCAGATCATGGCGCTTAAACAGCGTTATCCAGATCTGAAAATCCTGCCTTCTATCGGTGGCTGGACACTGTCTGATCCTTTCTACGAGTTCGGCGACAAAGCGAAACGCGACAAGTTTGTCGCTTCAGTGAAGAAATTCCTGCAAACCTGGAAATTCTATGATGGCGTAGACATCGACTGGGAATATCCGGGCGGCCTGGGTGCCAACCCTAACCTCGGCGACCCATCTAAAGATGGCGACACCTACGCTGTACTGATGCAAGAACTCCGCGCCATGCTGGACGAACTGTCTGCAGAAACTGGCCGCACTTACGAGCTGACCTCTGCAGTGGGTGTCGGTTACGACAAGATTGCGAACGTTAACTATGTAGATGCCGTTCCATACATGGACTACATCTTTGCCATGACATACGACTACTACGGTGGTTGGAACAATGTCGTGGGTCACCAGGCAGCCCTTGATTGTGGCAGCCACATGACTGCAGATGAATGTGCAGGTAAAGGACTGGACGAAGAGGGCAAGCCACGCAAAGGGCCTGCTTACACCACCAAAAATGGCGTGAACCTGCTGCTTGAAAAAGGCGTTCCACCCGAGAAAATGGTGATCGGTGCAGCCATGTACGGCCGCGGCTGGACGGGCGTGACAGAAGCAAGCATGTCAGACCCAACCAACCCAATGACGGGTGTGGGCAATGGCAAGGTTGCAGGCTCTTGGGAAGCGGGCGTTATCGACTACAAAGATATCGTGACCAAGTACCTCAATAAACCTAGCGTTGTCAAAGGCTACGATCAGCAAGCAGAAGCCCCTTGGGTATACGATCCATCGAATGGTGATCTGATCACCTATGATGACAAGCGCTCTGTGATGGCCAAAGGCGCATACGTTCGCGAGAACAACTTCGCCGGCCTGTTTGCCTGGGAAATCGATGCCGACAACGGCGATATCCTGAATGCAATGCAAGAGTCACTGGTTGGTGACCCACAGCCACCACGCAATAAGGCGCCTATTGCCAATGCCGGTGCAGATGTTACCGTTAACGCCGCTGGCACTGTCGCACTGAGTGGTTCGTTGTCATCAGACTCTGATGGCCGAATTGTCTCATACAGCTGGAAGCAAACTGCGGGTCCTGCTGTTTCCCTGACTGGCGCAAATGCGGTTTCAGCATCGGCTGACATTCCAGCCGTGACTGTTGACACCCGTTTTGTGTTCTCACTGACCGTAACAGATGACGACGGTGCGTCAGCAACCGACACGGTTGTGGTGAATGCAAAAGCTGAATCAGGCCCGGTTGACCCTGTCAACACCGCGCCAACAGCTGCTATCAGCGCTCCGGCAACCGTGAAAGCCGGTCAAGTTGTACTGGTGGATGCCAGCGGATCTACAGATGCTGAAAACGATTCACTGACGTTCAAATGGTCATACCCAGCGTCGATTAACGCGACGGAAAATGGCGCAACCCTGACTTTCATCGCCGGTGAGTATGATGTCGATACCGCGTTTGATTTCTCGGTTGTTGTATCGGATGGAGAACTGACCGACAGCGCTGCAGTTCGTGTGACGGTTCTGAAAACCGAAGGCCCGGTTGACCCTACTTGTGACAACGCATGGAAAGAAGGTCAAGTCTACACCGGCGGCAATGTGGTTACCCACAAAGGCACGGAGTACGAAGCCAAGTGGTGGACTACCAATGAAGAGCCAGGCACTACCGGTCAATGGGGTGTATGGAAAACGCTGGGTGCGGCTAACTGCCAATAAGCACTGAAAGCGGAAATCAAAAAGGGATGCATTGCATCCCTTTTTTGTTTAGTGACAGACAGTTACCAGCGCTTTGCCGCGTCCTGATCACTGTCACGGGCTTCAACCCAACGCTCATCATCAACCAGACGCTCTTTCTTCCAGAATGGCGCACGGGTTTTGAGGTAGTCCATGATGAACTCGCATGCTTCAAATGCTGCATTGCGGTGGGCACTGGAGACACCGACAAACACAATTTGATCGCCGATATCGAGTGCACCAACACGGTGGATGACACGCACATAGGTTAGAGGCCAACGTGATTTTGCCTGCTCGCAAATTTCGGTCAGTGACTTTTCCGTCATGCCCGGGTAATGCTCCAGCGTCAGTCCAGTTACATTGTCACCCAGGTTCATGTCCCGCACTTTGCCAACGAATGTGACCACAGCGCCGTCGCCATGGCAGTCATTCAGCCGCGCGTATTCTTCCGCAACAGAAAAGTCGTCAACCTGAACTGAAATCACAGTTAACCTCCCGTCACAGGTGGGAAAAATGCCACTTCATCACCCGGCTTTACCGGTGCAGACAGGTCTGAAATCGTCTGGTTGATCGCCACCAGCAGTTTTCCGGACTCCAGCGCCAGTGCCCACTTGTCACCTTTTTCAGCAAGGTGTTGGCGGATCTCTTCCGCCGACGCAAAGTCACCGTCAAGTGCCAGTCGGCTCTCGCCCACCAACTCTTTAACCTGAGCAAAAAAGAGAACCTGGATCATGATTCCACCTTAAAATGTCCTGATTTTCCGCCGGTTTTTTCAAGCAGTCGAACCTGGCCGATCACCATGTCTTTCTGTACGGCTTTACACATGTCGTAAATGGTCAGCGCAGCGACAGACACCGCTGTCAGGGCTTCCATCTCAACGCCGGTTTTCCCGGACAGCTTGCAAACCGACTCAATGCGTACCTGCGAGGTTTCAGGGAGCGCTTCCAAAGAGACTTCCACTTTGGTCAGCATCAGTGGGTGGCACAGAGGAATCAAATCCCATGTGCGTTTGGCCGCCTGGATACCTGCGATACGTGCAGTGGCAAACACATCACCTTTGTGGTGTTTGCCCGAAACAATCAGAGCCAGTGTTTCAGGTGCCATGTCCACATACGCTTCAGCACGTGCTTCACGCACAGTTTCAGCCTTGCCCGATACATCAACCATGTTCGCTTCACCGGAAGCATTAATGTGTGTAAAGCCTGTCATGGATTATTGACCCAGGTGTGGCATGAAGTTACATGGGCGGTGGCTCGCATCCAGCTGTTGCTTGATGATGCCATTCCAGCCAGTACGGCACGCACCGGTTGAACCCGGCATCGCGAAAATAACGGTATGGTTGGCAAAGCCTGCAATCGCACGCGACTGGATAGTCGATGTGCCAATCTCCTGGAATGAGATCGCGCGGAACAACTCACCAAAACCTTCCACTTCTTTGTCGAACAGTGGCTTCAGTGCCTCCGGCGTGCTGTCGCGGGAAGTGAAGCCCGTACCACCGGTGATCATTACCGCCTGAACGTTTTCGTCTGCGATCCACTGGGAAACCACCGCGCGGATTTTGTAAACATCATCAATAACAATTTGCTTGTCAGCAAGGGTGTGACCCGCTTCTGTCAGCGCATCAACCAGGAACTTTCCTGATGTGTCGTTCTCTTCAGTGCGCGTATCAGAAACCGTCAGAACAGCAATTTTTGCCGGTGAAAAAGCAGTAACAGCGTGACCCATAAAATTTGAACCTCTACGAATTGATCTGATGCGGGATTAACCGCCAATAGATGCCAGGTGCGGCGTCATACCGGTATGCCCCTGGTCGAGAAAATGGCTTTGTTTCTTGTTCAACAATTCACCTTGAATGCGTGCGACCAATGCCTCTTCCTGCGCATTGTCCTGAAGCAGGTCACGCAGATCGACACCGTAATCGCCAAACAGGCACATGTGCAGTTTACCCAGCGCAGAGACACGCAGGCGGTTGCATGATGAACAGAAATCTTTTTTGTAGGGCATGATAAGCCCGATTTCACCCTGATAATCCGGGTGACAGTATACTTCCGCAGGGCCATCGCTTTGATCCCGGACTTTCATAATCCAACCATTGGCGATGAGATGGTTTCTGACCGAAACACCGGACTGATGATGTTGTTCGAAAAGGGAGTCCATATCGCCGGTCTGCATCAGCTCAATAAAACGTAGCTGTATCGGTCGGTCTTTAATCCAATTAAGGAATGCTGGCAGTTCGCCGCTGTTCAGGTTCTTCAACAGCACTGCGTTCACTTTCACCTGCTCAAATCCCGCATCAAACGCAGCGTCAATACCACGCATGACCTGATGAAACTTGTTCTCGCCGGTGATTTGGTGAAACATGCGCGGATCAAGACTGTCCACACTGACATTGATATTGGTTAACCCTGCATCCCGCCATTGTTGGGCGTTCTTTTCAAGACGGTAACCGTTAGTGGTCATGGCCACTTTCTTGATGCCATCCTGCGCCGCAATCATGGCAACCACGTCAGTAAAATCACGGCGAAGCGTAGCTCACCGCCAGTAATACGGACTTTGCTGGTACCACAATGCGAAAACGCAGTAACTACCCGACGCAGTTCATCGAGTGTCAGGAAGCCGGAATTCTTACCTGCAGGCTTATACCCTTCCGGCAGACAATAAGTGCAGCGGAAGTTACAAACGTCAGTAATGGACAATCGCAAATAATAAAACTTGCGATGAAAGGAATCTTCAAATTGAACAGACACTAAACACCTTTCCAAATACGGGAGACGAGCACATTTCTATGATCGCCCTGGTGACGTTATGTCACGGCCTGCATCCCCTATTCTGGCGAACTTAGCAAAGCAGGCTTCGGAGTTATTTACGCACTTCAGTGAGACTGTCACTTTCAGCACGCGTACCCTGTAATCTAGCAAAAGAACACCTTCGCTAACAAGAATCGTCCTACACTTTTATGCAGTAGCGCCTGACTTTTAACTATTTTGTCACCGTCTCAAAACACAAACAGATCTGTGGGACAACCTTCAAGCACAATTGACCCGCAATCTTATTGTGGGATTTCAATACAGGCAAAAATCTCTGCATTACCCGATCAGGTGTTCCAAAGACGGTGAGCAGTAAACCCGTTCTATCTTTGCAAAAACACGGACTGGATGTCGCAATTTCAAAATGCATTTTGCAACGGACGTTCTGCAAAATTCGATAAATCAAACGGTTATTTAGCAGGCATTGAAATTGCTACAACAGGGTTGTATGACAACGGTATCTAAGTAGTCCCGATAAAATAAACCAAATAAGATGGTGGCGGAAAATTGCACGGATGTATCCGGCTTCGCCACCCGGAAGGGAGCTCACCATGACAACAACATTGCCGATCCTGTTCAATAACCGACACATTCTCCCAGAGGGTCGTCTACCACTGCGCATCACACAAGGCGCGCAGCTGGAAACCGTAAAATACGCCATGCGAAATGGCCTCGACTTGGGCGTCTGTATGGATGAAACCAGCCAATCGGTGCCGGCATTGGCACGCGTGTAACTATCGAAGATTTTCACATGTCACAAAACGAAGGTGTTCTAACCATCATTGTGTGTGGCAAGGAAAGTTTTGTCATCGACGGTATTCGAGAAAACGAAAGCGGCATCGTTGAAGCGCGCTGTCAGGCACTCCCCGCCTGGCCTCAACGCGAAGTCAGCAACGATGCGGCACCACTTGCCGAGCGTTTGCTGATTATGTTTGAGCGTTATCCAGAACTCAGTTCTTTGCATAAACAGCCTAACTTTGACAACCTCACCTGGCTTTGTCAGCGCTGGTTGGAACTGCTTCCCATTCCCGCCAGCGAAAAACAGGTGTTGATGGCAGCACACACCTGTACAGATACGGCGGAATACCTGCTCAGTCTGATGAAAGACCCGCACTGATCCCCCTCTTCCTGAAAAGACCAGTGTAAAAGCTGGTCTTTTTTAATCTTTGCGTGATCAGAAATAAAAAACACACATCAAATAGTGATGAAACCACTTGGTTTTGCGAGTGATGCCGTATTATTGAAGCGAGTTCCCCAAATTAAGCAGCACAATGAAATCAAAAAAACAGAAACAACCAAAAATCGTCGCGATTGGTGGCGGTCATGGTTTGGGGCGAGTTCTTTCTGCGCTAAGCGACCACGGTGAACATGTCACCGGCATTGTAACCACCACAGATAACGGGGGGTCAACCGGTCGAATCCGTGCCTGTCAGGGTGGCATTGCCTGGGGTGATACCCGTAACTGCATCAATCAGCTGATCACTGAACCGTCCATTGGCTCAATGATCTTTGAATACCGCTTCAAAGGGAATGGCGAACTCGACGGTCACAACCTGGGTAACCTGATGCTGACAGCACTGGACAATCTCTCTATCCGTCCGCTGGAAGCAATAAACCTCATTCGTGACATGCTGAAAGTGCCAACCCAGATTGTGCCAATGTCAGAGCATCCTGCAGATCTGGCCGCTCAAACCCGGTTTGGTGAGTTAATTTCCGGCGAAACCAATGTTGATGAACTGGATGAACCACCAGCCAGACTGCTACTGGAGCCTGTCGTGCCCGCTACCAAAGAAGCGGTATTCGCCATTCAGGAAGCCGATTTAGTGATTCTTGGACCAGGCAGCTTTCTGACCAGTATCATGCCGCCACTACTGTTGCCGGAAATCAGCCGTGCGTTGAAACAAACCCAAGCCAAAGTGATTTTTATCCGTAACCTGGATAAAGAAAATGGTCCTGCCGGTCAAATGTCATTGGAAAAGATGCTGAGCTGGTGTGAGCGTTCTATGGGGGGAAGGCGTATCGATGTGGTGCTGGGGCCAGACACGGCTGACATCGACGAAGCTACCATCAGATGGTGACAGACTTGGCGTCTGCCAACCATCAGTGGCGCCATGACAGGGATAAACTATCCGAGGCGATTAATCAGGTTTTGCTCACTGGCTAACGCTTTGTAGTGAGAGGCTGTACCTTCCAACATTGAGGTCAGGCGCGGCAATTGGTCTTGCACCCATGCTTCCTGACCCAACTTTACGCGGGATTCACACTCACGCGCCAGCTCTGCCAACTCATCAGCACCAAAGCTCGCTGCACTGCTCTTAATTGCGTGGCTGATATCGCGTACTTTCAGCGCTGTAGGAGCATCTGAAAGTTGATTCGAATAGCGAGCCAGTTCATCACTAAACACAACAAGCAGGGAAGACACTGTCTCTTCCCCGACCTCTGCTGCCAGCCGCCGCAACGTATCATGGTTCACCGTCGACGCCATAAACTAGTTCCTTTTTTCTTGTGATTCTTGCCAACTTTGCAGCTTGCGATAAATCGTTGAAGGGCTGACTTCTAACAAACCCGCCGCCTGAGGAATATTCCCATCACAGGCATCAATCGCGATTTGAATAGCGCGCTTTTCAACCAACCACAAGGGTTCTATGTCAGCTTTTGTCACTGCACCTTGTTTCAACATCGCAGAGGCTGCGGCAAAACTTTCTTCGCGAGGCTGCGAGAGAGAGTCTTGCGCACTACTTCTTTGTGACGCTGATGCAATTTTGACACCAGAAACTGTGTTTAAAGGTGGCGGGAGCATAAATTCTGTGACTTCCCGCCCATTGTGTAGCACGACGATATTGCGGATCACGTTTTGAAGCTGTCTGACGTTCCCCGGCCAATCGTAATTCAGCAACCGGCGGGTCACTTCGTCGTCGAAGCTTCGGAAGTCTTTACCCTCTTCCATCGCGAACATCAACAACAGCGACTGTGCGATTTCTACAACGTCATCTCCGCGGTCACGGAGCGGAGGCAGACCCAAGGGGATAACGTGAAGACGATAATAGAGGTCTTCACGGAAGTTTCCTTTTTGCACTTCTTCCCAAGGATCGCGGTTGGTTGCACAAATAAAGCGAACATCCACCTGCTTCACCCTGGAAGAGCCAACTTTCTGGAACGTACCGGTTTGGATAAAACGCAGCAACTTGGACTGGAGATCCAAATCCATTTCGCAAATTTCATCCAGGAACAGGGTACCGCCATCAGCCAACTCGGCCGCACCTTCACGTTCAGAAGCCGCACCAGTGAAAGCCCCTTTCATGTGACCGAACAGTTCGCTTTCAATCAAGTCCTTGGGAATAGCGGCGCAGTTAATCGCAACAAAAGGCTTTTTGGCTCGGGTACTTGCAGCATGAACCGCTTCTGCGCACACCTCTTTACCGGTACCGCTTTCGCCGGTAATAAACACGGTCGCCTTGCTGGGCGCTGCCGAGTCAATGACACGGTAAACCGCCTGCATAGGCACACTTTGGCCAATAAACCCGTAATAGGACCCTTCAGCAGGCTGCACCCGCAAATTGCTCTTCGGTTTAAGCGCATTGTTGACCGTTACGCGTAACAGGTCAGCTTCACAAGGCTTGATAAGGAAATCGCTCGCGCCATAACGCATGGCTTCAACCGCAGCATCAACAGAACCATGTGCTGTCATAATCACCACAGGCACATCGGGGTGATATTTCCTGAATTCGGACAACACATCGAAACCGGAGATATCCGGTAAGCGCAAATCCAGCAATACCAGCGCGAAAGTCTGGCCGGCAGCAAAACTGTTAATGGCCTCCTGCCCGGTGGTGGCGATCTCCACTTCTACATCAAGTGGATTGAGATAAGATTTGTATAGCGCCGCCACTGAAGCCGTATCCTCGACCATCAGTATGCGTTTTTTGCCCCCAGCATCTAGCATTTGACCCCCGCCATTGCTCCCTAAAAAAATACTTTTCCAAAAAATCTGCTTTAAGTATAACGCTGATTTGCAGATTTAAAGCACTATCGCCGCGTTTTGCATTGCAAAATGCAAAAGAATTTGCAAATACGATAATGCTAGTCGCCTGAATTTACTATGTTTTGTGTCAAAAAAGTTGGCATGTTATATGCATTATATTTCTCGACCCTTCTTGGGTCACCTAGCCAACTGACGTTGTTTGTGAGCACTTCGTTCACTGAAACAAGACAGCCAACCGACTAATTTCCGGTTGCTTTTTTTTAGCTGTTCTGAATGAACAAATTCCTCAGCTCTGCAATCTCATCTCGTAGCCCCGCAGCTGTCTCGAATTCGAGGTTTTGTGCCGCTTCGTACATCTGAGCTTCCAGTTTCTGGATACGGGCTTCGATCTGCTGTGGCGACTTGGCGATATAGGCAGCATCTTCTTCAGCGACTGCCTTAAGTGATGTAGACACTTTCGGTTTATGCGGCTTACGTTTGCCACCCAACTCCATTACATCGGCAATTTTCTTGTTCAGTTTTTGCGGCACAATACCATGCTCAGCATTGTGGGCTTCCTGTTTAGCACGGCGGCGTTCAGTTTCCTCAATCGCACGCTGCATTGATCCGGTAATCCTGTCACCGTAAAGAATAGCTTTACCATTGAGGTTTCGCGCAGCACGGCCAATGGTCTGGATCAGTGAACGATCTGAACGCAGGAAACCCTCTTTATCTGCATCAAGAATGGCAACCAGCGAGACTTCCGGCATATCCAAGCCTTCCCGCAACAAGTTGATCCCTACCAACACGTCAAACTCACCCAACCGCAAGTCACGGATGATCTCCACGCGCTCCACTGTATCAATATCCGAGTGCAGGTAACGGACGCGGACATCGTGTTCTTCCAAATACTCGGTTAGATCTTCCGCCATGCGTTTTGTCAGTGTCGTCACCAGTACACGCTCGTTGATTGCTGTACGGATACGTATTTCAGACAGCAAATCGTCCACCTGGGTCGAAACCGGACGCACTTCCACTTCTGGGTCAAGAAGACCGGTAGGACGCACAACCTGATCGGCAATTTCACCGTCTGATTTTTCAAGCTCATATTTACCCGGCGTCGCTGACACATATATCGTCTGCGGCGCCAGCGCTTCAAACTCATCAAACTTCAACGGACGGTTATCCAGCGCCGACGGAAGACGGAAACCGTACTCCACCAGGGTTTCCTTACGCGAACGGTCGCCTTTATACATGGCACCGATTTGTGGCACTGTCACGTGGGATTCGTCGATGATCAACAAGCCATCTGCAGGCAGGTAGTCAAACAGGTCGGTGGTGGCTCGCCGTCATTTCGACCACTGAGGTAGCGTGAATAGTTTTCGATGCCTGAGCAGTAACCCAGCTCTTGCATCATTTCTAAATCGAACAGCGTGCGCTGGGAAATACGCTGCTCTTCAATCAGTTTGTTGTTGTCCAGCAACACCTGTTTGCGATCAACAAGCTCAACTTTGATCTGCTCAATTGCATCAAGGATTTTTTCGCGCGGTGTAACATAGTGCGTTTTCGGGTAAATCGTCGCCCTGGGCAGATTGCGCTCTGAGATTGCGCCTGTCAGCGGGTCAAACACACTGATGTTTTCCACTTCTCCGTCAAAGAGTTCAACTCGAATAGCGTCACGGTCAGATTCTGCCGGGAAAACATCAATCACCTCGCCGCGAACCCGGAACGTACCGCGGGTAAATGCTTGATCATTACGGGTATACTGAAGCTCCGCAAGGCGGCGTAACATGGCGCGCTGGTCAATCATGTCACCACGCGAAGGTGCAGCATCATTTTCAGGTAAGAGTCCGGATCGCCCAGACCATAGATAGCAGACACCGACGCCACAATCACGACATCACGCGTTCCATCAGCGCTTTGGTGGCAGACAATCGCATCTGCTCGACGTGCTCGTTGATGGAGGCATCTTTCTCGATAAAGGTATCGGAAGCCGGCACGTAAGCTTCTGGCTGGTAGTAGTCGTAGTAAGAAACGAAATACTCCACAGCATTCTCCGGAAAGAACTCCCGCATTTCGCCGTAAAGCTGCGCCGCCAACGTCTTGTTGGGTGCAAGGATCATGGTAGGCCGTCCCGCTTCTGCGATAACATTCGCCATGGTGTAGGTCTTACCCGACCCCGTTACCCCCAGCAAAGTCTGGTGTGCCAGACCGGAATCCAGGCCCTCCAGCAACTGGTTAATCGCCGTGGGTTGGTCACCCGACGGTTTGAACGGTGAATGCAGTTTGAAAGTCTTACCCATGATGCTTCCGTGGTTCAATCGTTAAAGCACTCATTTTCCGCTCTCACTTCCCTAAGTCAACTGACAAGATACTGACAAGATACTGACAAGACTCGGAGTTGTTGACACACCCCCTCCTGACGCAGAAGATCTCCCCCATACTATAAAAGGCAGACAATGGCTGTCAGAACGAAAGACTGAGGAATAGGATGAATAAAGTGGCAGTAGTAACCGGTGGCGCAGCCGGTATTGGTCTTGCCGTGGTTGAAGGTTTGATGGCAGAGAACTACACAGTGTACAGCCTTGATATCCAACAAGGGCCAACTGGCGAGTGGATCGGCTGTGATGTCACTTCGGCTGATGCGGTGAATTCGGCTATCACCCAGATCCTAGAGAAAGAAGAGAGAATAGATGCTTTGGTCTGCAACGCGGGTATTCACTTTAGCTCAACGATTGAAAATACCAGCGAAGCCGATTTTGACCGGGTGATAAATATCAATGTGAAAGGCGCGTACCACGCCATCCGTGCCTGCCTGCCCACGATGAAAGACGCCAAAAACGGTAGCATTGTATTGCTAGGCTCCGATCAGTGTACAGTCGCTAAAAACAACTCTTTCGCCTACAACCTCAGCAAACATGCAATTGCTTCCATGGCGAAAACTACTGCGCTGGATTATGCCAAGTACAACATCCGTGCGAACGCTGTCTGCGCCGGAACCACTGAAACCCCTCTTTACCACAAAGCAATCGACGCATACTGCGACCGCTCAGGAGCAGACAAAGCAGCCGTGCACGCGGAAGAAGGAAAGCTGCAGCCATTGGGTCGCATCGCCCAACCTGAAGAAATCGCAAATCTGGTGGTTTTCCTGGCAAGCGACAAAGCCAGTTTTATCACAGGCAGTCTGCACGCTGTCGATGGCGGCTATACGGCGCAATGATGAAAAAATTATCGATCCCCATCTTCACCTGTTCTCACTTAGCGAAGGTCATTACGGTTGGCTGAAAACAGAGAATCCACCGTTTTGGCCTGACAAACCGCGTATCCAGCGCGATTTCACAGAGCGCGATGTGGTTCTGACGCCCCCCTTCTCTATGGCTGGGTTTGTGCATGTAGAAGCTGGGTTTGATAATGACGCGCTGGCGGGAAATTGAATGGCTGGAACGAAGCTGTCACCAGCCGTTTCGCGCCATCGCTTGCGCGGATCTCACACTGCCGGACACTGCTTTTGAATCTCAGGTATCTCGCCTATCCGGTTTTAAATCTGTCGTTGGGGTTCGCCATATTCTGGATGAGGATGCGTCGCGACTTTTGAATGATACGCAGGTACTGCACAATCTCGCGCACCTTGAAAAGGAAGCTGATTTTCGAAGCCCAGTTTGATGTTAAAGATGATGACGCCGTAACCGCCTTTGTTTCTGCAGTTACTGCTCTGCCTACGCTGAAGATAGCCTTGAACCACGCGGGTTTCCCGCCGCTGGCGATTACCGGCAGTTGGAAAAGCAATATTGGCCGGCTGGCTGCGTTGCCCAATCTCTATGTGAAAGCGTCTGGCTGGGAAATGTGTGACCGTGCTTTTCCACCGGGTGAAATTGCCAACGTGATCCAGACCCTGATTGAAGTGTTTGGTGAAGACAGGGTGATGTTGGCGAGCAACTTTCCGCTAACGCTCTTTCGTACCCCTTACAACGTGCTCTGGCAGGATTATGCCCAGCTAAATCTAACGCCTCAGACGTTGGACAAACTGGTACATGACAACGCATTTGGTTTCTACCGCTTCTAAAAAACAACCCGCACTCTGGCGGGTTGTTTTGCATTTGCGGTAGCAAATTATTTCACGATCAAGTGCGGAGAGCGCATCACCACTTCGTCATTCAATTCAATACCGATACCCGGCGCTTCGGACACTTCAAAGAAACCATTCACAGGCTGCGGATCCTGAATACAAAGTTCACGGTTCCACGACTTAATCGCATAGGTGTGATGTTCATGGATAAGGAAGTTAGGAATGGCCGTTTCAAGGTGCAATGACGCCGCCGTTGCAACAGGCCCACCACAAACATGTGCCTGAATGCGAACATCAAAGATATCAGCGTAATCGCACACCTTTTGGTCTCCGTAAAACCGCCGCAAAGCCCAATATCCGGCTGCAGCACATCCACGCTTTGATCTTCCAGATAGGGTCTTACACCCCAGCGGTTATAAAGACGCTCACCACCGGCAATCGGCACATTGACACGGTCAGCCACTTTCTTGTGCAGGGAATGGTTGAGATAGTTCACCGGCTCTTCGTAGTACATGCAGTCAAACTCTTCGGCAATCTCGCCCAGCTGGATAGCTGTCGTGGCACCCGGCAGGCTGTGGCATTCAAAAATGATATCCACTTCATCACCCACCGCCTCACGAATGGCTCGCATACGGGCACGGTAGAGTTTCATTTCCGCACGGGAAATGATTTTGGTGCGCTCATAATAGGTATTGCCGTCTTTGTCATACATGATGGGGTCAACTTTTACCGCATCATAGCCTTCTGCAATTGCCTTCATTGCAGCTTCTGCATATTGCTCAGGCAGGTGAAGCGCTTTGAACTCTTTATCCCAGTCAAATTGAAGCTGGGAGGCATAAGTACGCAACTTGTCATTCACTTTGCCGCCAAGAAGCTGATAAACCGGTAAGCCAAGCGCCTTACCTTTGATATCCCAAAGCGCAGTATCAATCGCGCTCATGGCGGCATAGACAACCGGTCCGCCACCTAAGCCCCAAAAACTCTCACGCAACATGCGCGACCAAAGCATCTCCGTCTGGAAAGGGTCGTGGCCAATTAAAAATGCTTCTGCCATCTCTTTAATCATATTGCCGCCGCGCTGTGGCCGAGGTCATAGGCCAGTCCCGCCTCACCGACGCCGCTGATCCCCTCATCGGTATGAATGCGCACAAATACCGGATTCCACGGCGGGCGCTCCGGGCAATGAATATCAAAAATTTCTACAGAGGTGACTTTCATCCTTGGTCTCCAAAATTAACGCTTTCTTCTATTCCATAAAACTTGGGTCTAAACGCCATGCCTTACGCAGCAACGAAGGCCACGCTTTCTGGCCACCGGTAGCACCGGAATGCACAATATTTGCCTGAGCAAAGATGTTGTCCTGAATAGACTGCGGCACAGCAACGTTCTCTTTTCCAGCAGACTGAAGCATCAACTGAACCTCACAAGCACGCTGCAAATCGTAAAACCGCATAAATGCATCGCCCACTGTTGGACCCAGGGTTAATCCACCATGATTGACCAACAGCATATGGTTGGTATTGCCTAAGTCATCCTGCAGCCGTTTCCGCTCAGCCGCATTCACTGCCAAACCTTCATAGGCATGGTAAGAAAGCGAAGGCAGCGAAAACATAGAATATTGACTGAGCGGCAATAGCCCTTCTTTTTGTGTCGCCACTGCGATGGTTTCGTTTGTGTGCAGATGGATAACGCAATGGGCATCAGGGCGAACCTCATGGATCGCACTGTGAATTGTGAAACCCGCTGGGTTGATAGTAAAAGGCGTGTCATCGAGGATATTGCCATCCAAGTCGACTTTTACCAGGTTCGAGCTGTCACTTCATCGAACGCCACACCAAACGCATTGACTAAATAAGTGTCGGTGTCCGGAATGCGTAAAGACAGGTGGGTATAAATGAGGTCGTCCCACCCCATATTTGCTACAAGGCGATAGCATGCCGCCAAATCGACGCGACGCTGCCATTCTGATTCGCTCACTTTTCCTTTAAGGCTAAGCTTGGGTAATGTGTCCAATATCGTCTTCCTTTTCGTTTTGTACTGTCCTAGCTTGTCTCATTTACTGAATTCACGCAATTAAACCACAATCACTCAACAAGAGATGTATCGAACACTCCAACATCACAAGAATCAGGTTATCACCACTTCGATAGCTGAAGTTTTGAGCAACATTGTCTTTCCTGCCCGCTTTAGCACATTTGTTATGCACTCAAAACAGGGGCAATATCTGTGATTAACATAGTTATCCACAGATTTTGTGGGTAACCTCGTTGGACTCAGAACTGGAGAGCGACAACAAAAGTCAATCCATTTTTAGTAATTTCTCAGTGAAATCGACGAATCACACAGCAAAACCACCAATGAGAGCTACATCACAGTATTTCACTGCCGAAATTTTGTGCGCCAGAGCGTTATGAGACCCAAATCAGCCAAGCCAGCTCGCGACAAAGGTCACAAAGTAACCAATCTAACCGCTAGCTTGAATTTTGCGTTTCTCCCAGCGAATACCCTCCTGGTAAAGCCACAGAAAGCGCATTCCTCTTTGCAGACCGCTCTGTGTATTTCTGACGGGCTAAAAACGGAGAGATCCAAATAAAAACTCTCTCCATATATACCTGTTAGTGCAAAAAAGCACCCAACCTTGATCGCACAATAAGCAGATGATTTAAAATCACGAATTTGTGGTGTTTCGGGAGTTGACAGCCTTGGGGGCGATAGCTAAGATTCGCCCCGCTTTCAGCAATTCCCCCTTAGTTCAGTCGGTAGAACGGCGGACTGTTAATCCGTATGTCGCAAGTTCAAGTCTTGCAGGGGGAGCCAAATTTCAGATGATTGGTCAGTGACGAGTCATCGGTTTGAGAATGTCGCTACGCGATATGTCGCAAGCCTGGGCGGCCCCGTTAAGCCTTACAGGGCAAGCCACTTTGGATACATCGCCA
>BAXE01000017.1 GCA_001310415.1 Enterovibrio sp. JCM 19048
GAGATGTTCGGCTTCACCACTGAAAATGTGGTTGAGACTGCGAAAGAACTGCTGGCGTAAGCAAACAGCCTCAAATACAAAACCCGCCATCCGGCGGGTTTTCTTTTTGGTACGGCATTTGTCTCGTTCACAAATTCGTGCGGGAGCGGGGTCACATTCCACGTGCGAAATTTACGTGCTTGAGATAGACTGTTCGCCGCATTTCTTCACAACGTTCAAGGTTTGACGGCAGGGATATGCACTACGCGTCGCAATCAACGGATTTGGCCGCATCGGCCGCAGTGTGCTCCGTGCGCTGTATGAAAGTGACAAGCGTGACAGATAGAAGTGGTTGCGGTCAATGAGTTAGCAGAACCTGATGCCATGGCGCATCTGCTGCAATACGATTCCAGCCACGGGCGCTTTTTCAAGAAAGTCACCAACAGTCAGGAAAACCTGTTTGTTGGCGACGACAAGATCCGCATCCTTCATCTCAGTGATATCAACCTGTTGCCGTGGCGCGATTTGGACGTTGATATCGTACTGGATTGCACGGGGGTGTTTGGTAACCGTGAACACGGTCAGGCACATCTTGATGCCGGTGCCAAAAAAGTACTCTTTTCCCACCCGGGAAGTAATGACCTCGACAACACCATCATTTTTGGTGTGAACGAAGAGACCCTCAGACCTTCCGACCGCATTGTGTCCAATGGTTCCTGTACCACCAACTGTATCGTACCTGTGATTAAGGTGCTGGATGAGCAGTTCGGGATTGAGTCCGGTACCATCACAACCATTCACTCTTCCATGAATGACCAACAGGTGATTGACGCCTATCACTCAGATTTGAGACGTACACGCGCAGCGAGTCAGTCAATTATTCCTGTCGACACCAAATTACATTTGGGAATTGGAAGAATCTTTCCGAAATTTTCTGACAAATTTGAGGCAATTTCGGTTAGAGTGCCAACAATTAACGTCACTGCAATGGACTTGAGTGTCACAGTTAACACAAAAGTGAAAGTTAATGACGTAAATCAATCACTCGAGGAGGCAGCTCGGTGTACATTGAGCGGCATTGTCGACTATACCGAGGCACCGCTTGTCTCGATTGACTTTAACCATGATCCTCACAGTGCCATTGTCGATGGCTCACAGACCCGGTCAGTAACCACAATCTGGTGAAAATGCTGGTGTGGTGTGACAACGAGTGGGGATTTGCCAACCGCATGCTGGATACAGCGTTGGCCATGGCAACTGTTTCTGGTGACTCGAAGGCTTGAGTCACGGGCTTTGAAGTAATTAAAGCCAAAGCAAATTTTTTGATTTTTGCAACTTAGAGAGAGGACGAAAATGTCTGTAATCAAAATGACCGATCTGGATCTGGCTGGCAAACGCGTATTTATCCGTGCCGATCTGAACGTACCAGTAAAAGACGGTAAAGTGACTTCTGACGCGCGTATTCTGGCGTCTCTGCCAACCATCAAACACTGCCTGGAAGCTGGCGCGAAAGTGATGGTTACTTCTCACCTGGGTCGTCCGACTGAAGGCGAGTACGCTGAAGAATTCTCTCTGCAGCCTGTTGTTAACTACCTGAACGACGCACTGGATTGTGACGTTAAACTGGCAAAAGACTACCTGGACGGCCTGGAGCTGAACGCAGGTGAGCTGGTTGTTCTGGAAAACGTTCGTTTCAACAAAGGCGAAAAGAAAAACGAAGACGAGCTGTCTAAGAAATACGCTGCACTGTGTGACGTGTTTGTTATGGACGCATTCGGTACTGCGCACCGCGCACAAGCATCTACCTACGGTGTAGGTGTGTTTGCACCAATCGCATGTGCAGGTCCTCTGCTGGCGAACGAACTGGAAGCACTGGGCAAAGCAATGGACAATCCAGCGCGCCCAATGGTTGCAATCGTTGGTGGTTCTAAAGTTTCTACCAAACTGACTGTTCTTGAGTCTCTGTCAAAAATCGCTGACCAACTGGTTGTTGGCGGTGGTATCGCAAACACCTTCATCGCGGCTGCAGGCCACAACGTTGGTAAGTCTCTGTACGAAGCTGACCTGGTTGATACTGCGAAGAAACTGATGGAAGAGTGTGCGATTCCAGTAGCGACTGACGTTGCATGTGCGAAAGCATTCGACGAAAACGCAGAAGCGGAAATCAAACACGTTTCTGAAGTTCAGGACGACGACATGATCTTCGATCTGGGTCCTGACTCTACTGCTGCGCTGGCAGAAATCCTGAAGGGTGCGAAAACCATCCTGTGGAACGGCCCAGTTGGCGTATTCGAATTCAAGAACTTCGAAGCGGGTACTAAAGGTATCTCTGAAGCGATTGCAGCTTCTGAAGGCTTCTCTGTTGCAGGTGGTGGTGACACGCTGGCAGCTATCGACAAGTTCGGTATCAAAGCTGATGTTTCTTACATCTCTACCGGTGGCGGCGCATTCCTTGAGTTCGTTGAAGGTAAAGTACTGCCTGCAGTAGAAATGCTGGAAACTCGCGCTAAAGCGTAATTGTTAGACGGGGGTTTTTGCCCCCGTTTTTTATGGCTACTGCCTGAGAATATTCAGGAGTGAGCCGAAAAAACCAGATACAAAAATAATGTGTTTGGTTTCACGTTTGGGTACAATGCGCAGCACTGTTCGCAAACGTTTGCCGAATTGCTTTGAGTTGGCCGGTTATGCAGCCAGCTTGAATAGGATTTCACTCAAGACAACAGAGTAAATAGGACTATTGTTATGTCTAAAGTTTTTGATTTCGTAAAACCTGGCGTTATCTCTGGTGACGACGTTCAGAAAGTGTTTGAAATTGCTAAAGAGCACAACTTCGCTCTGCCAGCGGTAAACGTGGTAAACACTGACTCTATCAACGCTGTTCTGGAAGCTGCTGCAAAAGTTAAAGCTCCAGTAGTGGTTCAGTTCTCTAACGGCGGTGCAGCTTTCTTCGCTGGTAAAGGTCTGAAACTGGAAGGTCAGGAAGCACAAATCAAAGGCGCAATCGCGGGTGCGAAATACGTTCACGCTATCGCTGAAGCTTACGGTGTGCCAGTAATCCTGCACACTGACCACGCTGCAATGAAACTGCTGCCATGGATCGACGGTCTGCTGGACGCGGGTGAAGAGTACTTCGCGCAAACTGGTAAGCCGCTGTTCTCTTCTCACATGATCGACCTGTCTGAAGAGTCTCTGGAAGAAAACATCGAAATCTGTGCGAAGTACCTGGCGCGCATGGAAAAGATGGGCATGACTCTGGAATTCGAACTGGGCTGTACTGGCGGTGAAGAAGACGGCGTTGACAACTCTGACATGGACTCTTCTGAGCTGTACACTTCTCCAGAAGACGTTGCATACGCTTACGAGAAACTGAGCCCAATCAGCCACCGTTTCACTATCGCAGCATCTTTCGGTAACGTACACGGTGTTTACCAAGCAGGTAACGTTGTACTGACTCCAACCATTCTGCGTGACTCTCAAGCATACTGTGCAGAGAAATTCGGTATCGCGTCTAACGCACTGAACTTCGTATTCCACGGCGGTTCTGGTTCAAGCGAAGCAGAAATCAAAGAGTCTATCTCTTACGGCGTAATCAAGATGAACATCGACACTGACACTCAGTGGGCGACTTGGGACGGTATCCGTCAGTACGAAGCAAAGAACCACGACTTCCTGCAAGGCCAAATCGGTAACCCTACCGGTGAAGCAGCGCCTAACAAGAAATACTACGATCCACGCGTATGGCTGCGTGCTGGTCAAGAGTCTATGGTTGCGCGTCTTGAGCAAGCGTTCAAAGATCTTAACGCGATCGACGTACTGTAATTTCAGCTTCTGCTGAAAAATCAGTTAAAAAACGTGACGAAACCCGCTAAATTTAGCGGGTTTTTTTATGGCCGCGATTTGGCCATTTCATGTCTGAGCCACTTCAAGAAAAGTTGCCTGTGGGTGATTGAGTCTCTTGAGGTGGTTCGGTGTTTTTGAAAGAGAGAAGTAGATGATCGAACAAAATGCTGTCGAGGCTGTAGCAGCGGTTGAAAGCACTGCCAGCAAAGCAATGACCTGGCTTTCCTCAAACCAGGAACTGATGATCCAATATTCAGTCAACATTGTGACTGCCCTTGTGATCCTGCTGGTGGGTAACTGGCTGGTGAAGAAAGTGGCGGGCTCTGTGGCGGTTGTACTGAAAAAGCGCAACCTGGATCAGACCGTGGTCGATTTTATCGAGAACATGGTTCGCTATGTGATGTTTGCCATTGTGCTGATTGCAGCACTGGGTCGTGTGGGCGTTGAAACGGCATCTATTGTTGCGGTGATTGGTGCGGCGGGTCTGGCGATTGGTCTGGCACTGCAAGGCTCACTGTCTAACTTTGCCGCGGGCGTGCTGATCGTGACCTTCCGTCCGTTCAAATCCGGTGACTATGTAGAAGTGGCAGGCGTGGCAGGTCTGGTTGAATCTATCCAGATCTTCTCAACCGTCCTGAAAACCACAGACAACAAGATGGTTGTCGTACCAAACGGCACGGTTATTTCTAGCCCAATCACCAACTTTTCACGTCACGACACCCGTCGTATCGACTTTGTGATTGGCGTGTCTTATAAGTCTGATCTGCAAAAGACGAAAGAAGTACTGACCCGCATCGTAAAAGCCGATGCGCGCGTGCTGCCTGATCCAGAGCCGACAGTAGGTGTGCTGGCACTGGCAGACTCATCGGTCAACTTTGTGGTTCGTCCTTGGGTGAAAACTGAAGACTACTGGTCAGCCTATTTCGACTTGATGCAAGCGATCAAAGAAGGTCTGGATCAGGAAGGAATTGAGATCCCATTCCCACAAATGGATGTTCACTACCATAGTGCTGTTGCCAAAGCAGTGGTTGCTGAAGAGAACAAGCAGGTAGCGTAAACGCCAGACTTCTCACGATTAAGCGTGAAACCCTGTCGAAAGGCAGGGTTTTTTTATGTCTGCGCGCGACCTACTGAAAGTGAGAAGAGTATTTGCGTTTTATATTTGAGACACTTTTTTTGCCGCTTAAACTGTAAACTCTGCTCTGATTTTTCTCTGAGTGGATAAGCCCAACCAAAGAGATGTAAGCTGTCAAATCTCAGGAAGATTAATTCTAAGTCTCAACTCCAAGGACATCGCAAATGGAAAATGCAACCAATGAAGCCTTGAACTGGTTTAATGGAAACCAGGATTTGCTGCTTCAATACGCAGTTAATGTCATCTCCGCGCTTCTTATTCTGATCATCGGTAACTGGGTGGTCAAAGCTATCGCCAATGGTGTAGCGAAAGTGCTGCGCAAGAAGCAACTCGACAACGCCGTTGTTGATTTTATTCATACTTTTGTTCGCTATCTTTTGTTCATTATCGTGCTCATTGCAGCGTTGGGACGCCTTGGCGTACAAACCGCTTCTGTGGTTGCGGTTATCGGTGCGGCTGGTTTGGCAGTTGGTCTTGCGTTGCAAGGTTCGCTTTCTAACTTCGCAGCCGGCGTGTTGATTGTTGCCTTCCGTCCGTTTAAATCGGGTGACTATGTAGAGGTGGCAGGTGTGGCAGGATCAGTGGATTCCATCCAAATCTTCTCTACCGTCCTGAAAACGCCTGACAATAAAATGGTTGTAGTACCAAACGGTGCGATCATCTCAAGCCCAATCACCAACTACTCCCGTCACGATACCCGCCGTATTGATTTTGTTATCGGTGTTTCCTACAAAGCCGATCTGAAAAAAACCAAGGAAGTGCTGGCAGGTGTTCTGGAAAAAGAAACGCGTCTACTCACTACTCCGGCACCAACCATTGGTGTGGTAGCGTTGGCGGATTCGTCAGTCAATCTGGTGGTTCGCCCTTGGGTGCGTACTGCGGATTACTGGGCGGTTTACTTTGACTTGCTGCAGGCGATTAAAGAGGCGCTGGACAGCGAAGGCATCGAGATCCCATTCCCACAGATGGATGTGCATCTGAACAAAGTAGACGGTTAACTCACCGTCTTATCCAAGCGCCAACGATGCTGAAAGTGTCGTTGCGTTTTTGTTTGTATGGAAAAAAACCGGCCATAAATTCGCTGAAATATTGGGCTTAACGGAAAGGCATGATCAAGTTAAAACAATTGCTTCTTGTGGGGTGATTTTACTTGCGAAGTCGCAAAGGCTTTCCTAATTTGCCTTACGGATGTAATGCGCACCCCTAAATGTTCTTTGTGCGTCGGCTGCATGTATTGAGAAGGAACCTGATTTATGAGCAATATCCCATCTGAGCTGAAATTCACCACCTCCCATGAATGGGTGAGGCCTGAAGGTGACAATGTGTATACCGTCGGTATTTCTGACCACGCTCAGGCTATGCTGGGCGACATGGTGTTTGTTGACCTGCCGGAGGTGGGTGACACAGTTGACGCCGGTGATGACTGCGCTGTGGCGGAATCTGTAAAAGCAGCTTCAGATATTTATACCCCGCTGACGGGAGAAATTGTCGCAATCAATGAAGATCTGGAAGGTTCACCAGAGCTGGTCAACAGTGACCCTTACGGTGATGGCTGGCTGTTCCAGATCCGTATCAAGGATGCAGATGAGCTGGACGAGCTGCTGGATGCGGAAGCTTATCAGGACACGCTCGACGAAGAAGAAGAGTAACCGGCATAAAAAACACCGCGGTCTACGCGGTGTTTTTGCCAAGCGAAGTATTAGGGTCAACCGACCCCGAATCATCAGTGCATATCTTTAAGCTTGCGGATCTCGGAGTTAATCTCTTTGACCGTGCGGTAATGTTCGATATCTGCATCTGATTGCGCCTGCACCATTCCCTGATGAAATTCGAAATCCCCCTTACCGTCAATGTGAAGGCGTCCACTGAAGAGTCGGTAAACGTGCTTCGCAATGAGTGTCGGGACATAACGATTAAACATCCGCATTCGCAATTCCTTTTTTAATTTTGTTATCTAGCCAACTCCGTAAACCGGAAACCTGTTCCGGTTTTGGCGGGCGCGATTATAGCGATGCGGGTATGACTGCAGTGTGACATGCAAGACACTTAACCGAATTTTCTGCGATGCAAGGGCATGACTTTGGCGTTTGTCACAATCCAGAAAATAAGGCAGTTATGGCCATTATCTGGCACGTAAATCTTGCACTTGCTGGCGCACAGTCCGGTCAATGGTCTGTCGGATCCAGAGGTTTTTTGCGCTGGTGGCATTTTTCTTGTGCCAGATCTGGCGGATAACGAAATTGCTCACCGCTATCGGGGTTGGGCTGATGGCGAGATGGTCATTAAACATATCCAGTTTGGCCATCAGTTCCGCAACGGTACACAGTAGGTTGCGGCCGGATAAAAGGTGACGGACGGTGAGAAAGCGTTGCGAACCCATCACCACCTGACGGTCGCAGTCCAGCGCTTTAAGCGTGGCATCCACCGGGCTGCTCAGCTGACCGTCCACGGTGACCAGTGCATGAGGGGTGTGCGTGTAGTCGTCGAGTGTCAGGGGCGCTTTCAGTCCAGTGGAGGCAGGGTCAAACAGGCAGACGTGACGTTCAGTGTAGAGATCTTCCATCAGAAACAGCGGGTCTTCGGTCTCCACCGCGCCCAACACGACATCGACATGATCGTTCTTCAGTGCTTCACGATAGTTGATCCTGTCGACCGGACGGCAGCTTAACTGGCACTGCGGCGCCTGCTCGCGAAATACGTCAAACAGCACAGGAGCGAAAACCAGCTCGGCATAATCGGTCAAACCAATACGCACCGGGCCGTCATACTGTTGCGGGTCGAAGGTAACCGGCGTCAGTACCTCCATGGCAATCGTTTCCAGTAACTGGCCTATCACGGGCTCCAGTTCAAAGGCACGTGCAGTAGGCTGCATTTCATTGCCCTGGCGGTGAAACAGGGGATCGTCAAGAAGGGTACGGAGGCGCGACAGGTTGTGGCTCATGGCCGACTGGCCAATAGAGAGCTTTTCTGCCGCTCGGGTGACGCTGCGGGTCTCCATCAGAGCGTCAAAGGCCACCAGAAGGTTAAGATCTACGCCGCGCCAGTTAACCGGCTTCACGCCTTTAACTCTCCATCGCGCCGAATATCCACCACGGTCGGCTGGCAGAAAGCCACCAAATCCTGATAGCGAAGCTCGACGCCCGCCATCGGTGAACCGCTGCTGATGTTGATAAAGTCAAAATCACCGAGGCTGGGGTCAAACAGGATGGGGACCATCCCCATGACTGACAGTGGCGTTACCATGCCGGGTGAGTATCCGGTAATGCTCTGTACATGCTGACTGTCGACACAGGTCATCCGACGACAGCCCAGTGCTGCGCGTACCTTTTTTGGGTCGACCGATTCAGTGCCCGGTACACACGCCAGCGCCAGTTGACCGCCCATGTCGCGCAGCAACATGGATTTGACCAGTTGGTCTGGCTCTACACCACGCTCTGCTGCCGCCTCGATGACCGTCGTGACGGCATTTTGGTGCGGCAGTATACGGTAGGCGATGCCCGCGTCACGGAGCATCGCAATGATCGGGGTGTTTAACTCAGGCATCGTCTTCCAGACTGTATGGCAGGTCAACTTTGTGCCAAAGCGCTTCGGTATCGGCCAGACGGAACTGGCTATCTTCTTCCAGGTTGTTTGGCAGTACCACCAGCGCCAGCGCCTGGCCGTCATCAAAACGGTAGCCACTCAGCACTGTGCCGCCCATGCGCCAGTTATCACCGACGCTGCGGTCAAACACATCGCCTGCTTTTGGTGCCTGTTCCGCTTCACCTTGCAGCAGATAGGTCGCACGTTTGTTGATGCCACGGTATTTGGCGCGAGCACGGTTTCCTGGCCGGTATAGCAGCCTTTTTTAAAGCTGATACCATCAAGCGCCTGCAGGTTCAGGGCCTGTGGGATAAATTCGTTGGTGTTCACCAGCTCAACCGCCGGGATGGCAGCGCGAAGTTCAAGCATCTGCCAGACACTGTTATCGCAAAGGGTCGCACGCTCGCCAAGATCAGCAATAAGGCGTCAGCCTCTGTCGCATCCATTGCCAGCAACCAGCGGTTGGCTTCAATACGCACGGCGGTGCCAGTTTGTGTCGCACGGACATCGCCATCACCGATGTAGCGAGACTGCACGGCGTTGTCGGCTTTCTCACCGGCAACACCCAGTAAAACCTGCTCTGACTGGGTAAAGGTGATTTTGGAGAACACCGCGTATTTTTTTATCTCGGTCAGTTGTTTTTCCGCCACGGAAGCAGGCTGTACATAGGCAACGCCATCATTATGGTGAAACAGGCGGATAGCGGACCATACTTTACCTTTGGCGTCACAATGGGCTGCAGGGTAGAGCGGGTTTTCTCAAGCGATACCAGATCGCAGGTGAGTTGGCCTTGCAGGTATGGCACCGTGTCCTGACCGACGGCAGTCACCAGCGCAAGGTTATCCAGTGCGATCACGGACAGGGCTGGCAGCGTGCTGTCCGAAGACAAAGAAAGGCGATTAAAATCGTGTGTTTGGTACCAGTTTGTCATGGTGTCTCTCGCTTAGAAATCAGGGTTCTTATGGTAATGTGAAGGCGGCACAAAGTCAGCAATATGCTGTTGATATGGGGTCAGATCACAGGGTTGCAAGATTCAATCGGTGAGCGATAGCAAGGCTTTCACCCCACTGATACTATTTGTGCCAGTTATTTATGGCGTAATTTAGAGGTAAACATGCTGGGCGCAGAAGACAAAGCGCGGATCAGATGGGCGTGCCGTCGCGGTATGCTGGAACTGGACGTTATTATCATGCCGTTTTTTGAAGAGTGCTTCGATTCACTGTCGGAGCAGGAAAAACATGACTTCGTCGCGCTGCTTGAGTGTGATGATCCGGATCTGTTTACCTGGGATGATGGGGCATGGCCGCAGTGAAAACCCTGCACTGGCGGCAATGACGGATAAAATTGTCGCGCACAACCGCAGCAAACTCCGCTAATTCTTTCCTTCAGCGCTCACGTTTACTGGGCGCTGTTTTAACCCTCCTGTATGCGGCTGTCGCAGTAATGCTGTTTGTCGCCACCCATCTCCCCCTAGAGTTTCGTTTTTTCCTGATTTGCCTTCTTTGCCGTGAGTGGCAACAGCGCTTTTCAATACTCACGCAATTCTGTGGTGAGTTCTTTATCCATATAAATGGGGAATGCCGGATTGATGGGGAGCCTTATAAGGTGTCCAGAGTCCTGTTTTTCAGCCGTTACCTCATCATCCTTGAACTCAAAGCACCGTCCGGTGTGAGAAGGCTTCCACTGGTTTGTGATGCGGTTCCGGACAGGGCATTCCGTCACTTCAGCCGTGTTTGTCTCGCTATTGAACGATGAATTAAAAATATATATATCTGCTATTTTTAGTTTTAATAAATTTATTTTCTATGTAAGTAATTTAATTTAGTGGATAACTGATCTAAATAAATGATTCATCCGGCCGATAATGATTAAATACGTTATCCGCTGTACTTTGGCCTTGCCCGAACCCGCGCTGTTTAATGGGACCTACAAATTGAAGATCAGAACCAAACTCTACGCCCTGACTGCCTTTTCGGCCGTCTCTCTTATTCTTTTTGCATCCATCAGCTGGCAAGCATCAGATCGTTTGGTTGATTTGAAAACCAAACAGGCTTTGATTGCTGAGCTGGAAGTACGGTTGCTGAACCTGCGCCGCAATGAAAAAGATTTTCTGGCCCGTCTCAGTGATAAATATGTCACCAGCTTTGGTAAAAACGTCGCAGCATTCGAATCGGAATTGAAAATACTGAATCATGACGCAAAACGCCTGGACATCGAGTTGCCTCAGGTAAGTGCAGTGTCCCGCGCCATGATGGAATACCGCGACGGTTTTAACAGATTGGCAAAGGGCTACGAAACCCTGGGGTTGGATCGCCACTCAGGTATCCGTGGTGAGTTAAGCGCTGCCAATCAACAGCTGCTGGATAACAATCCGTTGGACAAAGAGATTGCCCATCTGGTGACCTTGAGCCGCTTGTTGATGGTGGACACCAGCGAAACCCGTCTTGTTGAATTCAACAGAGACTGGGGCGAAGTAAGGGCGCAGACCAATTTGGCTGAGCTGGATAGACAAAAATCACTGGTTGATCGTTACATGCGCCTTAGCCGTGAAGTGGGGCTGGATCACCAGTCGGGCTTGCTGGGACAAATCCGCGCCCAGACCCACCAGGTGGAAGCTGACTTTGATGAAATGCGCGCGCAACTGGCCACTGAATTGGAGCGTGCAGAGCGCAATCTTGTCGTGGGTGCAGTGGTGATCCTTATGGTGATTTCCTGCTTGCTCATCGTGGCGAGCATCTGGATTAACCGCTTTATCCAACGCCGACTCAGCACCTTGACGGCAACCATGGCCCAGGTCGCCAATGAGCGTGACCTGACCCTGCGGGCTGACGCAGAAGGAAATGATGAGCTGACCTTGGTGGCGCAGGATTTCAATGCGGTGTTGGAGCATTGCCAAACATTGATTGCTGGCGTGAAGACATCAATCACTGCTTTGAACTCCACGGCGTCTGATGTACAGATGCGCAGTAAAGACGCGGAGTCCGCGCTGAACCGACAGCACGAAGAAGCCGAGCTGGCTGCCAACTCCGTCAGCCAGATGGAACTGACTATCCGCGAGATTGCCGTGAACACGGAAACCGCGGCAGCGAATGCGGGCCAGAGCTTGAGCCGTGCGCAGAAAGGTAACCACACCGTGCAGGAAACCCGCGAGGCAATCGTTGCGCTGTCTGACGGCCTGGGCAGTGCGGTTTCTGACATTCACAGTCTGGTGTCGCTGTCACAGCAAATCGGCTCTGTGGTGGATGTGATTAAAGACATTTCTGAGCAGACCAACCTACTGGCACTGAACGCAGCGATTGAAGCGGCGCGTGCCGGGGAGCAGGGTCGAGGTTTTGCGGTTGTCGCCGACGAGGTCCGTTCACTGGCAACCCGCACCCATAAGTCGACCGATGAAATTGCTCCATGATTGCCTCGCTGCAGTCCCAGACCAACAACGCAGTAGAGCGTATTAACCTTTGCCAGCACGACAGCGAGCAGTCGGTGAATTACGTGGGTGAAGCAGCGTCCGAGCTCGATAACATCATGATCGATATGCAGCAAATCATGGACATGAGCAACCAGATTGCGGCGGCGGTTGAAGAGCAGAGCATGATGGCGCGTGAAGTGAGCCAGAATGTGCATTCGATTCAGCAGATCACAGCAGTGAATACCGCATCGACCAGCGAGAACGCCAAGGCGGCTGCTCGGGTGACTGAGCAAAGCCGGGAACTGGAAGTGGCGATTGCCGATTTCCGCGCCTGACGATCAGGCAGCAAAAAGCCTCGCAAGAGGCTTTTTTGTACCGGTAGGTTTTCCCTGACGCAGGGTCTAGCAAGGGAAGTCGGGCACCAAAACAGTCGGGCCGCTGTCCTGTGCTTTTTCCGGGTAGTCGAGTGTATAGTGCAGGCCCCGGCTTTCTTTGCGCGCCATGGCGCAGCGCACCATGAGTTCGGCGACTTGCAACAGGTTACGCAGTTCCAGCAGGTTGTTGGACACGCGGAAATTGCTGTAATACTCGTGAGTTTCCTGCTTGAGCAATTCGATGCGGCGCAGGGCGCGCTCAAGGCGTTTGGTCGAGCGCACAATACCGACATAGTCCCACATAAACAGGCGCAACTCGTGCCAGTTGTGCTGGATAACCACCTCCTCATCAGAATGACTCACCTGGCTCTCATCCCAATGGGGAAGGCTTGGCGGTACTTCTGCCAGCGAGGCTTTCTCGCCGATATGCATGGCGGCTGCCCAGGCATACACCACGCACTCCAACAGGGAGTTTGATGCCATGCGGTTTGCGCCGTGAAGACCGGTGTAACTCACTTCACCAATGGCATACAGCCCTTCCAGATCCGTTTGCCCGTTCTTGTCGACCATTACGCCACCACAGGTGTAATGGGCTGCTGGCACGATAGGCACGGGCTGCTTGGTCAGGTCGAAACCGAATTCCAGCAGTTTTTCATAAATGGTCGGGAAATGCTTGGTAACGAATTCCGGATCTTTATGGCTGATGTCGATGTACATGCAGTCGGCGCCAAGGCGCTTCATTTCATAGTCGATCGCGCGGGCGACCACATCACGTGGGGCAAGCTCTGCCCGCTCGTCAAAGTCCGGCATAAAGCGGCTGCCGTCCGGACGGCGCAGGAAAGCGCCTTCACCGCGAAGGGCTTCGGTTAGCAGGAAGTTACGTGCCTCAGGATGGAACAGGCAGGTCGGGTGGAACTGATTGAACTCGAGGTTGGCAACACGGCAACCTGCACGCCACGCCATGGCGATGCCATCTCCGGAGGAAACATCCGGGTTGGAGGTGTACTGGTAAACCTTCGATGCACCGCCGGTGGCCAGTACCACGAATTTGGCGCGCACGGTTTCCACGGCCTCAAGGTTGCGGTTCCAGATATAGGCGCCCAACACCCGGTTAGCGCCAGAAATGCCAATTTTCTTGCGAGTGATAAGGTCAAGGGCGTTGTGGCGCTCGAGTACCGTGATGTTCGGGTGCTGCATCACGTTATCCTGAAGCGATGTCTGCACAGCCGCGCCAGTTGCATCGGCAGCATGCAGGATTCGGCGATGGCTATGGCCACCTTCGCGGGTCAGGTGGAATTTCGGTTCGGCATCACCGCTGTCTTCTTCGCGGTCAAACGGGACGCCGCCGTCAATCAGCCACTGCACACACTCTTTGGCGTTTTCTGCGATAAAGCTCACGACGTCTTCATCACAAATGCCGTCACCGGCGATCAGGGTATCTTCCACGTGGGACTCAATAGAGTCACTTTCGTCGAAAACGGCGGCAATACCGCCCTGTGCGTAGTAGGTTGCTCCTTCGCTGCTCGGTCCTTTGCTCAGCACCATGACTTTCTGGGTCGGGGCAAGATGCAACGCCAGTGACAGGCCAGCAGCGCCGCTGCCGATCACCAGTACATCACACACGTGTTCTTGATGATTGCTCATTGGTTGCGTATTCCTTTCTCTCACATGACGGCTCGGTAACGGTTTCCCTGTCATCTGAAACAACGAGTTCGATTGATGTCAGTGAGTTTACACTAATGTGGCAGGTCGGAGAACGTTGCTGATAGCAATCAGTACCACTAGGTTGCGACGCAACGCAGTGATTGCTTGATGGGGTGTGGTCATGCATTCTGTTAGACTTTGCGAGCGGGATCGGAACTATTGACGATTCCGTACCGTTAGGGGAACTTTCTTTTCACAATCTACTCATACACTTTGCTCACTCAATCAGTGCTTGCAAGCGTGTGGCAAGCCCGGCATCAACAGTGGCGACGAGCGAAAAGAAATACCGACTGCTGACAAGACGCTGACCTTGCACCGAATATGGCAGGGCAGACTCAGCAGGAAGGTATCAATAATAAGGAGAAGGCGCTCGAATGAGCGAGCAGTTAACTGATCAAGCTTAATAGAACGCGTACAAAATGGCGACAAGCAGGCTTTTAACCTGCTGGTAGTGAAGTATCAAAATAAGGTTTGCAACCTGATTTCCCGCTACGTCAGCAACAGTGGTGACGTGCCGGATGTGGCCCAGGAAGCGTTTATCAAAGCGTACCGTGCTTTGCCCGGTTTTCGTGGCGAGAGTGCGTTTTACACCTGGTTGTACCGCATTGCCGTGAATACGGCGAAGAACTATCTGGTTGCACAGGGACGCCGCCCGCCTTCCAGTGATATTGACGCAGAAGAAGCGGAAAATTACGAAAATGGCGGTGCGCTGAAAGAAATATCGAACCCTGAGAACCTAATGTTGTCAGAACAGTTGAAAGAGGTCGTTTTCAACACTATCGAGGCATTGCCTGATGATTTGAAAAGGCGATCACCCTGCGTGAGATCGATGGCTTGAGTTATGAAGAGATCGCAGAAGTGATGGACTGCCCGGTTGGAACGGTGCGTTCGCGTATCTTTCGTGCCAGGGAAGCGGTAGACAAGCGTGTTCGTCCTTTGATGAACCCTTAACAGTGTTACCTGTTTATAACGGTGAAATAAATGGCTGAAAAAGAAAACCTTTCTGCATTATTTGATGGTGATGAGATAGATCCACGGCTACTTGATGAGCTGGAAAACGATCTGTCCGCACAGCAAGCATGGAAGAGCTTTGCTGTCACCCGTGATGTAATGCGAGGCGATGCGCCCCAAAATCCAAGCTGGGATATTGCGGCAAGTGTCGCAGCCGCGCTGGAGAATGAACCGGCGCACAGCGTGACGCCTGCGCCAAACGTGGTACCTATGCACGAGGCTCAGCCTACGCCGCAAACGGCGAGAAGGAGCATGCCAGTCTGGTTGCAGCAACTGACACAGGTTGGTATGGCGGCAGCGGTTTCACTGGCAGTGATTGTTGGCGTTCAGCAATATAACGGCGGCGAGCAGAGCGATCCTGCATTGGCAGCTTCCCAGCTCCAGTGCTGCAGACTATTCCGCTGTCGGGCTCAGCAGAGCCGGTAAGCCTCAGCCGTGAATCGCTGAAAACAAACACCCCGAATGAAGCTGAGTTGATGGAGCAACGCCGTCGCGTGAACGCGATGTTCCAGGACTACGAGTTGCAGTTACGACTCAATGCTGATGAAATGAATCACAACAATGAGTTACCTGCAGAAACGAGCGTAAAAGATTGATGAAACATCTTCTGATCGGTGCTTTGTCACTGGTCAGTCTGCTTGCCAATGCCTCGGTGGAGGAAAATCCCGCCGAGGCATTGCTGCATCAGATGGACCAGGCAACCGAACAACTGAACTACGAGCTTTCCTACATTCTGGTCCGCAAAAACAGCATTGAGCCGTTGCGCTATCGTCATGCAACGGTGGATGGCGAGTCCTTTGGCCATTTTGCCTACCTCAGTGGTCCGCTGCGTGAAGCCATTCGCCGCGGGGATGAGGTGAGCTACTTCGAGCCAGGTATCGATCCTTTCACTATCCAAAGCACCCAGATGGTTGCACCGCTGCCAACTATCATGCAGGCGGATATTGACCACCTTGCCACCATGTACGACTTTGTTTCACTCGGACGTGCCCGCGAAGCCGGGTTGCCTTGTGAAGTGGTGCGCGTGTCACCCAAAGACGGTGCACGATACGCCTATGTATTGTGGATTGATCAGAAAACCAAGCTGCTGGTCCGTGCCGATCTGTTAGACCGCGATGGCGATCCGATTGAGCAATACCGCGCACTGTCGCTGGTGGAGTCGCCACAGGTAGAAGAATTGATGCGTCAGCTGGCGACGGTTGAATTGCCGCCCGTGGTGCAGTTGCCGAAACAAGAAGACTCCGGCCTTGGCTGGAAGGTAACCTCCATGCCGGAAGGCTTCACTCCCATTTATAGCAACCGCCACCGCCTGATGATCACTGAGCGCCCGGTCGAAAGCCAGATGTTCAGCGATGGCCTGTTCAGTTTCTCCGTGTACCTGTCGCAAGCCGACGACCTTTCAGTGCGTGAACAGGTCGTGCGTAAAGGGCGCCGGACGCTGCACAGCCATGTTTCCGGCAATGCAGAAATCACAGTGGTAGGTGATATTCCACCTGATACCGCGAAGAAAGTGGCTGAATCCGTGCGTATTACCGCACCGGTTAAAACCGGTGATGCTGCGCCATGATCACTGCATTGGCTGAAGTGACTGGCAGTGGAAAGGGGTTTCTGACCGTTCGCTGCCAGCAGAAAACCAGTTGTGGCAACTGTGCCTCCAAAAACCACTGTGGTACCGGCGTAGTCAGCAATGCCCTTCCCGGTAAAGTGCTCGACATCCGTGTCCCGACGGACAAAAACGTTGCCGCCGGCACCTTGATAGAAATAGGTCTGGAAGAGCGCACTATCGTGAAATCTGCGGTGGTTGTTTATATCTTGCCACTGCTGTTTGCCATGGGTGGCGCGCTGCTGGGACAGTTTTTGGCATCTCTGATGTCAGCCGGTGAGGGCGTTATCATTTTAACTGCGCTGCTGGCCGGGGTAGTTGGCGGCCTTGTAGCACGCCGGATCTCGCAAAAAATGGAGCAGGATGCAGCATTGCCCCTAAACTTCTTCGCATACTTGGCGCGCCGGCCAGCGATATTGCGGTGATAAATGCCGCAACTGAGGATAGCGACTAGCCATTAATTTCGGTAGAATCCCGCCACTTGATCGTACGATCTCTAATTTTCACTAACGAGTTAGTCACACCATTTATGAAGCACATTCGTAACTTTTCGATTATTGCCCACATTGACCACGGTAAGTCGACCCTGTCAGACCGTCTGATCCAGGTGTGTGGCGGCCTTACTGACCGTGAAATGGCAGCACAGGTTCTGGACTCCATGGATCTGGAACGCGAACGTGGTATCACCATCAAAGCACAGAGTGTGACGCTGAATTACAAAGCGAACGATGGGGAAACCTATCAACTGAACTTCATCGACACCCCGGGACACGTTGACTTCTCTTACGAAGTATCACGTTCTCTGGCAGCGTGTGAGGGTGCTTTGCTGGTGGTGGATGCAGGTCAGGGCGTAGAAGCGCAAACACTGGCAAACTGCTACACCGCGATTGAAATGGACCTGGAAGTGGTGCCAATTTTGAACAAGATCGACCTGCCAGCGGCAGATCCAGATCGCGTTGCAGAAGAAATTGAAGACATCGTCGGTATTGATGCGACTGAAGCAACCCGCTGTTCGGCGAAAACCGGTGTGGGCGTAGACTTGGTTCTGGAAGATATCGTTAAGAACATCCCGGCACCGGAAGGCGATCCAGAAGCGCCGCTTCAAGCGCTGATTATTGACTCCTGGTTCGATAACTACCTGGGCGTTGTTTCTCTGGTTCGCATTAAAAACGGTGAACTGAAGAAGGGCGACAAGATCAAGGTCATGAGCACCGGTCAGGTGTGGGGCGTTGACCGCATCGGTATCTTCACGCCAAAACAAACCGACACCCAAGGTCTGCGTACCGGCGAGGTGGGCTGGGTTGTTTGTGGTATTAAAGACATCCTGGGCGCGCCAGTGGGCGATACCCTGACGCTGGCAAAACACGGCGCAGAGAAACCACTGCCAGGCTTTAAGAAAGTGAAGCCTCAGGTATACGCGGGTCTGTTCCCTGTATCGTCTGACGACTACGAAAACTTCCGTGATGCGTTGGGCAAACTGAGCCTGAACGATGCGTCTCTGTTCTATGAACCAGAGAACTCTGCGGCACTGGGCTTTGGTTTCCGTTGTGGCTTCCTTGGCATGCTGCACATGGAGATCATCCAGGAGCGTCTGGAGCGTGAATACGATCTGGATCTGATCACCACGGCACCAACCGTAGTGTACGAAGTGAAGAAAACCAATGGCGACACCCTGTACGTGGACAGCCCAGCGAAACTGCCGGCCGTTAACGACATCGACATCATGGGTGAGCCGATCGCACGCTGTAATATCCTGGTACCGGCAGAGTACCTGGGTAACGTAATTACCTGTGTGTAGAAAAACGCGGTATGCAGGTAGACATGGTTTACCACGGCAACCAGGTTGCGCTGACTTACGACATTCCTATGGCAGAAGTGGTTCTGGACTTCTTCGACCGCCTGAAGTCAACGTCACGCGGTTATGCATCACTGGATTACAACTTCCAGCGCTACGAAGCGTCGAACATGGTGCGTGTAGACGTTCTGCTGAACGGTGACAATGTGGATGCACTGGCTATCATCACCCACAAAGATCAGGCGCAATCACGCGGCCGTGATCTGGTTGAGAAGATGAAAGAGTTTATTCCTCGTCAGCAATTCGACATCGCTATTCAGGCAGCTATCGGTACACATATTATTGCGCGCTCAACCGTGAAGCAGTTGCGTAAGAACGTAACGGCGAAATGTTACGGTGGTGACGTGAGCCGTAAGAAGAAACTGCTGCAGAAACAGAAAGAAGGTAAGAAACGTATGAAGCAGATCGGTAACGTCGAACTGCCTCAGGAAGCGTTCCTGGCGATTCTGCACGTAGGTAAAGATAAATAATCTAAGCGTGTTGACGCTGGGTTAAGTAATAAAAAGGGATAGAGGTTTAGGGGAACACAATGGCTAATACTTTCTCGCTGATTCTGGTGCTCGTCACCCTGTTTACCGGGATTATCTGGGCACTGGATAAGTTCAAGTGGGCGCCGCGTCGCCAGCAAAAGGCGGCAGAAGTGCTCAATTTGGACAGCGGCGAGCTGAGTGCTGAGCAGGTGGCGCAAGTCGCCCCGCAGCCAAGCTGGGTAGAAACTTCAGCGTCTGTGTTCCCTGTGATTGGCCTTGTACTGGTGCTGCGCTCGTTTATTTACGAGCCGTTCCAGATCCCGTCTGGTTCCATGATGCCGACCCTGCTGGTGGGCGACTTTATCCTGGTAGAGAAGTTTGCCTACGGGTTGAAGGATCCTGTTTTCCGCACTCAATTGGTGGAAACCGGTGAACCTGAGCGCGGTGATGTGGTGGTGTTTAAATACCCACCACAACCGAGCGTCGACTTTATCAAGCGTGTGATTGGCCTGCCGGGTGACACGGTTCGCTACAGCGAAGACAAGCGTCTGTGCATCCAGAAAAAAGGCGAAGAAACCTGTGAGCTGGTGCCGGTGGATGACGTTCACAAGAGCGATTTCTATCAGCGCGGCGTGGAATTGATTCAGGCGCAGGAAGAGTTGGGTCAGCACCCACACCAGATCCTGGTGAACCCTTACCTGCCGAATCAGACCAGCCAGTACTACCCAACCCCGGGTCTGGGTGAGTGGGTGGTGCCGGAAGGCCAGTACTTTGTGATGGGCGACAACCGTGACAACAGTAAAGACAGCCGCTTCTGGGGCTTTGTCCCAGAAGCCAATCTGGTAGGTAAAGCAGTCGGTATCTGGATCAGTTTTGAATTTGATGAACAAGGCGACAGCTTCCTGCCGTCTTGGGTACCTGTCGGCGTGCGGTTCAACCGCATCGGCGGCATTGATTAACTTGGAACGACATGACAACACCTATAAATAAACTACAACGTCGTATCGGCTATGAATTTAGCGATACGGCGTTTCTCAGTCTCGCCCTGACACACCGAAGCGCCAGTGGAAACCACAATGAGCGTTTGGAGTTTCTGGGCGATTCTATTTTGAGTTTCGTTGTTGCTGACGACCTCTACCATCGTTTCCCGAGCGTTGATGAAGGGGATATGAGCCGCATGCGTGCAACGCTGGTTCGTGGTAACACGCTGGCCGAACTGGGCCGCGAGTTCGAACTGGGCGACGTACTGCAACTGGGGCCGGGTGAGCTGAAAAGTGGCGGTTTCCGCCGTGATTCGATCCTGGCTGACGCCGTAGAGGCGATCATCGGCGCTATCTACCTCGACAGCGATCTGGAAACGGTCCGTGGAATCATCTTGGCTGGTACAAAGAGCGTCTGGAAACTATCCAGCCGGGTGCCAACCAAAAAGATCCAAAGACACGGTTGCAGGAATTCCTGCAAGGACGCCGTAAGCCGCTGCCTGCCTATAATGTAACTAAGGTACAGGGTGAAGCGCACAACCAGCAATTTACCGTGGAATGTGAAGTAGCAGGTCTGGAACGACCTGTTGTAGGTAAGGGCAGCAGTCGTCGCAAGGCTGAGCAAGCGGCTGCAGAACTGGCATTGCAAAAGCTGGACTCATGACAGACACGCATCAAACACACCACTGTGGCTTTATTGCATCGTAGGTCGCCCGAACGTGGGTAAATCGACCCTGCTGAACCGTCTGGTTGGGCAGAAACTGTCTATTACCTCGCGTAAACCACAAACCACGCGCCACCGTATTATGGGTGTGGATACCCGCGACGGTTACCAAGCGGTATATGTGGACACGCCGGGACTTCACATTGAAGAAAAGCGCACCATCAACCGTTTGATGAACCGCGCGGCAGCAAGCTCTCTGACCGATGTTGAACTGGTACTGTTTCTGGTCGATGGTACCGTCTGGACTCCCGACGATGAAATGGTGCTGAACAAGCTCAAAAAGTCTGGACTGCCGGTAGTGCTGCTGATCAACAAAGTGGACAACGTCAAAGAGAAAAGTGAGCTGTTCCCGCATCTTCAAGCGCTGAGCGATAAGATGGACTTCGTGGACGTGGTGCCGGTTTCTGCCAAGAACGGCAAAAACATCGACGTGGTCGAAAAGCTGGTTCGTGAACACCTGCCGGAAGGCCAATGGTATTTCCCGGAAGAGTACGTGACTGACCGCTCACAGCGCTTTATGGCGTCTGAAATCATCCGTGAAAAGCTGATGCGTTTCACCGGTGATGAACTGCCATACTCTGTCACCGTAGAAATCGAGCGCTTTGACTACAACCCGGAAACCGACGGTTTTGAAATCAACGGTCTGATCCTGGTTGAACGTAGCGGCCAGAAGAAAATGGTGATCGGTAAAGGTGGCGAGAAAATCAAAACCATCGGCCGTGAAGCCCGCCTGGACATGCAAGAGCTGTTCGAGCGCAAGGTTTACCTTGAGCTGTGGGTGAAAGTGAAATCAGGTTGGGCAGATGACGAGCGCGCCCTGCGCAGCCTCGGTTACATCGACGACCTGTAACCGTTCCACTGCAAAATACATTCAGGAGCAATATGGAAGGCTTGCAGCGCTGCTTTGTCCTGCACTCACGACCCTACAGTGAGACCAGCCTGATTCTGGATGTATTCAGCGAAAATCACGGGCGCGTCAGCCTGATGGCAAAAGGCGCCCGTGGTAAACGCTCTCCCTTGAAAGGGGCGCTCCAGCCTTTACTCCGCTTTTGATGAAATGGTCCGGCCGTGGTGAGATGCATACCCTGCGTCATGCTGAAGCCATGGGACTGGCTATTCCACTTTCCGGCAATGCACTTTTCTCCGGTTTTTACCTCAATGAAATCCTAAGCCGCGTTGTCGAGCCTGAAACCGCGTATCACCAGCTTTTCTTTGATTACGTCAGCGCCCTGACCGAACTTGCCCAGCACAGTAACCCAGAACCTGCCCTGCGCCGCTTTGAGCTTGCGCTGTTGGACTCGCTCGGTTACGGGGTGGACTTTCTCCACTGTGCGGGCAGCGGTGAGCCGGTCTCAGACGGCATGAGCTATATCTTCCGTGAACAGCAGGGTTTTGTGGCGTCGCTGATGAAGAGCAATAACCTCGCGTTTACCGGCAATGAGCTACAAGCCTTGGCGGCGAGACAATTTACCACCGCCGATCAGCTAAAAGCGGCGAAGCGCTTTACACGTATGGCCCTCAAGCCTTATCTTGGCTCCAAACCGCTCAAAAGCCGTGAGCTATTTTTGTTAAGAACAAGGAAATCAACGCAATGAATACCATTTATCTGGGCGTCAATATTGATCACGTCGCAACTGTTCGTAACGCACGTGGCACCCAATACCCTGATCCGGTTCACGCAGCAGATATCGCTGAACGTGCCGGTGCGGATGGTATTACCGTTCACTTGCGTGAAGATCGCCGCCACATCAAAGACCGCGATGTTTACATCCTGAAAGATACCCTGCAAACCCGTATGAACCTGGAAATGGCAGTGACCGATGAAATGGTCAACATCGCGCTGGATGTCAAACCTGCCTATGTGTGTCTGGTGCCAGAAAAGCGCGAAGAGCTGACCACAGAAGGTGGTTTGGATGTGGCGGGCCAGCTTGAGAAAGTCAAAGCCGCGACCGAAAAATTGACCGCGGCAGGCATCAAGGTATCCCTGTTTATTGACGCTGACCGCACTCAAATTGATGCGGCAAAAGCGTGTGGCGCACCGTTCATTGAGCTGCACACCGGTCATTATGCTGATGCCGAGACAGAAGAAGAAATGCTGGCAGAGCAGAAGAAAATTGCTGCCGGTGCATCGTACGCGCACGATCTGGGTATCAAGGTTAACGCAGGCCATGGCTTGACCTATCACAACGTGAAAGCGATTGCGGCGATTCCGGAGATTTATGAGCTGAATATTGGCCATGCAATCATTGGCCGCGCAGTCTTTGAAGGCTTGCCGAAAGCGGTAGCGGATATGAAAGCCTGATGCTGGAAGCTCGCCGTTAATGGCAGTTGTTGGCCTAGGAACCGACATTGTAGAAATCGCGCGCCTTGAGAAAGTCATCGCGCGCACCGGGGATGCGTTCGCACGACGTGTCCTTACTGACAGGGAGCTGGAAAGTTATTCCGGCTCCAAGTTTCCTGCCCGTTTCCTCGCCAAACGCTTTGCGGTAAAAGAAGCTGCGTCCAAAGCGCTGGGTACCGGCATCGCCTGTGGTGTCACCCTACACGACTTCGACGTTTCAAACGATGAGTTGGGCAAGCCTATGGTGACCTTCTCCGGTGTCGCCAGAAAGCTGGCTGACGAGCGGGGGGTGACCAATATTCTGCTCACCATCGCAGATGAAAAACAATATGCAGTCGCAACCGTATTGCTGGAGTCCGGGCACTAGTCCCGGACTTTTTCTTTCTCCCGCGTGAACCTTTCTAGGGTCTGTTGACCTTTGGTGGTTAAATTTTGTTCTAGCCATAAGCGTTTTAGGCGCGGCGAGGTGTGTGCCGCCTAGTTATTCTAAGCAAATACACCTCAACAAAGCATAAAACGCTTAGGGCAGAACTTCGGGCAGTGTTTGTGGGGAATTTCTGCTGTGTTATCGGCTTCTCATGTAGGCTAGCTACACATCGAAGCCTCTGCCTTGCATAAAATCCCCACAAACTGCTGCAAAAATCATCATCAAAGGTCAACAGACCCTAGATAATCCCACCATTAACCGAAATCACCTGGCGGGTAATGTAGCCCGCATTGTCTGACATCAGATAGGCGACCAATCCAGCCACTTCTTCCGGCTTGCCGAGGCGGGACATCGGCACCTGGGGCATGACATGGGCTTTGGTCTGTTCGTCCACCATGCCGGTATCAATCAGCCTGGCGCAACACAGTTGACCGTGATCTTGCGAGAGGCTAACTCCAGTGCCAGCGCTTTGGTTGCCCCGATAATCCCCGCTTTCGCTGCGCTGTAATTGGTCTGGCCGCGGTTTCCCATCATGCCGGATACCGACGCCATGGTGACAATGCGCCCGCCCTGACGGCGTTTGATCATCGGCAGGATGCACGGATGCAGGACGTTGTAAAAACTGTCGAGGTTGGTGTGTACCACGCCATCCCAGGCGTCGCTGCTCATGGCAGGAAAGGCGGTATCAGCGGTGACACCTGCGTTATTGACCACGCCGTAGTAAGCGCCATGTTCGGCGATATCGTTTTCGATGACGGTTTGGCATTGCGCTCTGTCTGCAATATCAAAGGTGATGAGTCGGGCGTGGCTGCCATGTTCAGCAATCAGCGTCTGGGTTTCTTCTGCGCCTTTCCTGTCCCGGCCATAGTGCACCACAAGGGGGAAACCTGCTTTGGCCAGCTCCAGCGCAATGGCGCGGCCAATGCCTTTACTGGCACCTGTCACCAGAATATCTCGTTGTGAGTTGTCATCCATTTTCAGTCACCTCCTGTTTTGCCATCTCGGCGAGTTTTTCCTGGGTCGGCACATAGGTATTGAGTTGCGCTCTAGCAACCTCTTCATCGTCGATAAATATGGTGCAATCAAACACCGCCATACCTGCGTTTTCGAGCACTTTTGCCGCTTTGATATCCAGCGTTTGTCCACTAAGGAAACTTGCCCGCTGCGCCTGATAGCGGCGGCTGCCAAGTAGAAAGCCAACCTGTGGTGGAAGGTGAGCTTTTTGGGCGTGATAACCCGCCCAGGCTGCGACGGATTGCGCATGATCTCTAAACCCACCCACCCAGGCACAGCATTGATTGCCGGGTCGAAAAACAGATTTTCACGCTCGATAGTGGCGCGGCAATGCACTGAGTCATCACCGACACTCACGAGGCTGTCAATCAGCACCATAGGCGCTTTGTGGGCAGGATGTCCTGCACTGAAGGTAACGGATTCATAGTTTTCCCAAAATCAGCGAGACATTGTTGCCGCCAAAGGCAAATGAGTTACTCAAAATGGCGTGTCCTTTCAGTGACTCCCCGCGTGTTGCCAGGCGGATTGGGGCAATCTCAGGATCCCGTGACTGCTGGTGGATGGAGACTGGCAGTGGAAGGCCGTGGCTGAGGAGGTGCCAGCAAATGGCGGCTTCAATGGCGCTTGCGGCGCCAGTGTGTGGCCGGTTAAGGGTTTGGTGGAACTGACCGGCACGTTTTCACCCAGAACGCGGAATATAGCCTTGGACTCCATGGCATCGTTCAGTGGTGTCGAGGTGCCGTGAGCATTGACATAAGCGATGTCTGCGGCAGCCAGGCCGGCATCTGCCAGTGCGTTGCGCATGGCAACCTCGGCGCCCAGACCTTCAGGGTGGGGGGCGGAAATGTGGTGCGCATCGGAACTGTCTCCCGCCCCTAACAAGGCAATGGCCTCCGGTGCATCAGGCCGTTCAAGGGAGAGCAACATAAAAGCGGCAGCTTCCCCGATATTGATGCCATCACGCTCATCGCTGAACGGTTTACACAATCCGCTGGAAACCGAATCGAGCCCGAAAAAGCCATTCAAGGTCAGGTTGCACAGGGTGTCTGCACCGCCCACAATCACAGCGTCCGCCAGCCCTGAACGTAGAAGACGTTTGGCACTGAGAAATACCCGCCCGCTTGATGAGCAGGCTGTGGACACCACATAAGCTGGGCCGGTTACGTCAAAGTAGTCCGCAATGAAGTCAGACAAGTTGTTCAGTTGCTGCTGGTAATAGTTGTATTCACTGGGTAGTTCACCCTCTGCTTGATAGCTTTTCAGCGCATCTTCACCATCGGCAATGCCGGATGTGCTTGAGCCAACAATGACAGCGACGCGATCGGCACCATAGGCGGTCTTGGCTTGCTCAACGGCATCAGAAATTTGCAGCAGTGCCGAGAGAGCCAGCCGGTTGTTGCGGGTTTGCTGGTGGCTGAATGAATCGGCAATGTCTGGCAGTTCATCTGTTACCCGCCAACGTTGACAGTCAGTCCATTGCTGAGGGTAAAGGGCGCACCTGACATCCCTTTGCCAATGCCTGAAATCAGACTGTGGTGGATGTCGTCATGGGTCAAGCCCAAAGCCGAGTGCGAACCACAGGCTTGGATATAAACAGGCTGTGGGTGATGGGTTGAATCCTTCATAGGCGAAATTCCCTGTACGTCGAGAACAAATCACCACCCTCAGCACGGTAATTGCGTACCGAGGGGGTATTGCTAAACCTGTAATCAGACTTCGCGATTGTCTGGATACAGCGGCCAGTGCTGGGTCTGGATGCTGGCGACGAAACGGCGCAGATCCTGCTCCAGTGGACGGTCCTCAATCACCACATCAAACTCACGGGTCACTTGCTTAGTCATTTCTTTTAGCGCCGGACTGAAGTGGTTGAAGTCCAGCTCACCACTGCGAAGGCGAAGCTGCAGCGCCTGAGTGGAGGCCAGCAGGCTCGCTGCTGTCACCTGTTCGGTCAGTTGCAATACGCGCAGGCAATCGCGGGCGGCAATGGTGCCCATGCTGACCTTGTCCTGGTTGTGACATTCGGTGGAGCGGGAGAAAACGCTCGCAGGCATGGTGTGTTTCAGCGCTTCTGCTGTCCACGCAGAGATACCGATTTGTACCGCCTTAAAGCCGTGGTTGATCGGTTTACGGCTGCCTTCAGCGCCGGTCAGGTTAAACGGCAGGCCATTGTTGAACTTGTAATCCATCAGCTGCGCCATCTGGCGGTCGAGCAGGTCGGCGATATTGGCAATGGCGGTTTTAAGGCTGTCCATCACCATCGCGATGTGTCCGCCGTAAAAATGCCCACCGTGCAGCACGCGCTCATTTTCACCGTCGATGATTGGGTTGTCGTTAGCACTGTTGAGTTCGTTCTCGATCATCTGGCGCGCCCACGGCAAGGTATCCTGCAAGACACCAATCACGTGTGGGGCACAGCGCAGCGAGTAGCGATCCTGCAGGCGGTCACTGTTGCGCGGTGGCTTGTCTGCCTGCAAATCGTCACGCAGCCATTGGGCAATTTGTTGTTGGCCAAGGTGAGGTTTTACTGCAAACAAAGCCTCGTCAAAGTGGAAGTCATTGCCATGCATGGCGAGCGATACCATGGCCGTGATGCGGGTGGAAAGCTGGGCCAGATACTCAGCGCGTTTGAATGCCAGACAGGCCAGCGCCGTCATTACTGAGGTTCCGTTCATCAGCGCTAGCCCTTCTTTCGGCTTCAGGCGGATAGGTTTGATGCCCAGCTCTCTGAATACGTCAGCAGTCTGGCGGATTTCACCTTTGTAAATCACTTCACGTTCGCCAATCAGTGCCGCAGCAACGTATGACAGTGGAGTAAGGTCGCCGCTTGCGCCCACCGAGCCTTCCTGGGGAATGCGCGGAGAAATATCGTGGTTGATCAGAGTCACCAACTGGTTGAGCAATTCCATGCTGACACCGGATACGCCCTGGGTGAGGGAGTTCAGGCGGGTTGCCAGTACGGCGCGACTTTGCATAGCGTCCAGGTTCTCACCCAGACCACAGCCGTGGAAACGTGTCAGGTGAAGGGGAAGGTCGTGCACAAGAGAAGGGGGGATACTCACTGTGCAGGAGTCACCATAGCCTGTGGTCACCCCATAGATGACGCCTTCTTCCTGAAGCAAGCGCTCAAGGAATCGTGAGCCTTTGGTAATGCGCGCCGAAAATTCGTCTGAAGGATTGAGCTGTGCGCGGCTGCCGCCGGCTATGGCAGCAACGGATTCTATGGTGAGTCGTTCGCTACCGAAAACGATGGTGCTATCTGAGTGGGGATTCATATTTTCTACTCGTTAACTGACGTAAATAAAACAAGAAATGGTTTTTTCTTAATGAGTTAAGCGCTTTGTTTTAGCAGGATGCGCCCGGATGAATGCGCTCGGTTCCCTGAGCGGAAGCTGAACCCGAGTTTTTCTTTCTCCGGCGCCCATTCCAGGGTCAGCGTCACTGTGCTGCCCGGCAGAATGGGATCCTGGAATTTGATGGCGTCCATACCGGCAAACTCACCGTCAACGGCCAGATACTGGCGGGCATAGCGCACAGCAAAATCAATTTGTGCCACCCGGGCAGAAGGGGGAAATCAGGGAAGTGGCCTTTAAACACATCTAACTGGGCATCCATTCTCACGGTCAGTGTTGTGCCGCTTGGTGACGCTTCTTCCTGAAGCAAAGTGGGAGTTCGCATCGTTATCCTTCTCGATGTTGGGTTAGTGCTGGGTAAACAACGCTTCAATCGCCGGTACTTGACGCTTCCCCTGCGTGTTTTGTGGGATAGCATCAACAAAGCGCCATTGCCTTGGGATGGCTACGGGCTCCAGCCAGTCACGGAGATGTTGCCGCAAAGCCAGTTTGAACCTGGCCGCGCCGTTGTCGGTGAGCGCTTGCTGACCTTTGGCTGAGAGAACGACTGCTGCGGCGATGGTCTGGCGTTCGTTTTCCTGTCGAAGCAGTGAAAAAGCGTCGGTTACCCAAGGGCTTTGGCAAAGTCGCTGTTCCACTTCAGCCAGTGATACCCGCTTCTCTTCGATTTTGACGATACGGTCAGCACGCCTTTCAGGGTGAAGGTGTGCCCGTCGCCAAATTCGCAGATGTCGGCAGTCTGATACCAGGTTTCCGGGTCGATGTAAGGGGACAGGATCGCCAGGCAGCTTTCCTTGTCGAGTTGTGCATCAATGCCCTGGAAGAATTGCCATGACGTGTTCTCGTGAGTTTGCTGGCGAAATCCGATCCCGCCGGTTTCCGTACTGCCATATACCTCTAGGGGCAATATCCCTAAAAGCTGTCTATTTTGCTGCGCCGCGGCAAAAGGCAGGGGGCCACCGGACGAAAAGATAGTGCGGTATTGCCCGCCGCCTTGCTCGGTGATCCGCTTAAGCAGGGCAGGGCTGCTTACCAATACCTGATTTTTGTCAGCGCGGTTGCAGACCTGTTCAGGGTAAACAAGATCGCGGCTGTGAAATGGCCTGCCCGCGGACAATGGCCATAACACGCGAAACAGCAGGCCATAGATATGCTGGTGGGAAACCGTACTTTGAATTTGAGTGCCCGCCAACAATGTTCCCCATTGGCATTCAAGCTCACACAGCTCTGCCTGCAACTGCGCCAGAGTTTTGCTGACCGCTTTGGGGGAGCCGCTGGAGCCTGAGGTGAAAAGGGTCAAATCCAGCGAGGTAATCTCTTCCAGTAGCGCTTCGCCATAATCGGGTACCTTCTCCAATGGCAGGGAAAGACACGGTAAATGTGTCAGATCATCACTTCTTTCATCGTGCAGCAGCGCATCGAAGTGCGGCGAGAGTTCATTGAGCGCACCTTGCTGGAGGTTGCCGGGTAAGACGATTGCCTTGCCTGCATGGGCACAGGCGAAAAATGCTGTGGCAAACAGGTAACTGTCTTCAAACGCCAACGCCCAGCGCTGAGATGGCGAGGCTGATAGCGCTTGCGCCAACTGGGTGACGTGTTGGATAAACGTCTCCCGGGTAATTTCCTGTCTGTCGCGGATAGCAACGCATTGTTGTGCCTGCCCTGACAGGCAGAGCGAGGCAAGTGGGGCAAAGTGTTTCAATTTGCGGCTTCCCTGGATTGCTGGACGTTATTGCAGTCTGCTGGCAGAGATAAAGTCCGCCAGGCTGGCGACGGATGCAAAGTGGGTACGGGTGTTGCTGTCATCTGCATCGAGAACAACGCCATACGCTTTGCGAAGCGCCAGACCCAGCTCTAGGGCATCAATCGAGTCCAGGCCGAGACCGTCATTAAAAAGTGGGTCCTGCGTTTCGATATCTTCCGGTGTCATATCTTCGAGGTTTAACGTTTCGATGATGAGCTTTTTAATTTCAAGGTGAAGTTCAGACATGGTTTTCTCCATTACCTAGCCAAAGAATATGTTTGTGAATAACAAGTCGGTGCGTTTTTGGAACTGATTAAATAATTTTTCAGCGCCTTGTTTGTTTTTTATGAGGCTTTTTATGTGCTGCTGATTTTTATTTTTACCTGCGATGTATTTTCCAGTCCCATTGCGTTCTTCCGGCAATGGAAAATGCGCGACTTTCCGTTAACCAGGAGGAATAAAAAACAGGGATTGAGGCAGCTTCGGATATGTTGGTGTGATTTTTTGCGCCTGCCGGGTTATTTCGATATCACGCCCTGCACTCAGTACCATGCCAATCGCGTAGGGCGCATCAGGGATGGCACATGGTGGCGGTAGATATCCGGCAATGACTCATCAAAGTCGATCACCAATACCCTGTGTTCTGGATGATCGTGTAAGTAGAGAAAGGCATCGAGCAGGGCGCAGTGAAATGAGTCTTCTCCGGCGGCGATTGAGTTGGCTGGAATGGCCTTTTTGGTTGCGATGGTGAAAAGCCCAGCAGCGGTATTGTGGACTGACTGGGAGAATGCAATCGGTGAGGCATCATCACCGGAAAGTACACTCAACAATAACGACAGGGTTCTTTGTATTTCACCGTGTTTACTGGAGAAAACGGTGTAATGAATCTCTTCTTTTTCTGAAAGCTCTGCGGCAACCTGAACCGCCAATTTGCTCAGGTTGCTCATTCTGCGGCGCATCGCAGGAGGAACTAAAGCGACTGCCGGAAAGTCAGGCTTTTGAAGTGACGGGCTTTTTTGCAATGCCCACACCATCCAGTCGGATTTATTTTCCAGCCCCGGTGAAAGTGCGTGAATCTTTGTGATGTTAAAGTGAATACTGCTCATTGACTTATTCTTTAATCGCAAGCGTCATTTCATTCACAAAGTATTTAGTTGTTAATTTTTGTCCATAAATAAGTATTGAGTTAAGAGTGAATTGGCGTAAATGCTACTGTTAAGTCTAATAATTACATCTTGTGATGTGTGGTGAGTCGGTTTTTTTTAAAATGAGCCGTGAGGGGGATTACTTTTTTGAAAGTAAATACGCGGGTGATGGAGAAAATAGACTACGCCACAGTGAAAATGTGTGATGGTGGTTCAGTAGGGCGTCTTTGTGACGAAACCAGAAGCGGTGACTGAGTTTGTCACCGCGTTTAGGATAGAGTCAGATCAGTCGTTTTCGTCGAGGTAGTGTGGCGCCTGATCGCGGATGTTCTGCATTTCATCCATCAGCTCAAAAAGCTCGGGTTCGATATCTTCGATGAACGCGCCCTGTTTGAGTTGGGTTTCCAGTTCATAACAAAGTTTTTTCAGCCGCGGCACGCCGCTGTAGGCGCAGCTGCCATGCAGTTTATGAACCACAGGCCACAAATCCTCGGCTTCGCATCATCTATTGCGCGGTTCACCTTGTCTGTGACTTCATCAAAAGAGCGTACCAACATCTGCAGCATATCTTTAGCCAGATCGCTTTTGCCCGCCGCCTGCTTCATCGCAAGTGACCAGTCAATGCTAAGCGATTCGCCCACTTTGTTCGGTTTGATAAGCGGTGTCGTCGGCTGCACATCGCTGGCGTGGGGGTGGGTCCAATGATGTAACACCTGCTCCAGGATATGCTCTTCGATCGGCTTGGTCAGGTAGTCATCCATTCCCTCTCCCAGCAGGCGTTCCCGCTCGCCGGACATCGCATGTGCTGTTACCGCAACCACCGGGGTATGCTGGTTAAGCGGCGTTTTGCGGATTTCCTTACAGGCGGTGACGCCGTCCATCTCCGGCATCTGGATATCCATCAAGATGAGATCGAATTTCTGCGTCAGGGCACAGTTAACCGCATGTCGGCCATCAGAGGCAGCTACTACATTATCAACCCGCTCGGCAAGCAAGGCGGTAATCAGTTTGAGGTTGGCTGGGTTGTCATCCACGGCCATGACGGTGATAGGCACTTTGGTTGTTTGCGTCTCAACGACAGGTGGTAACAATGCAGGAGTCGCTTGGGCACCTTGGATCAGCTCCACCAGTTTTCTCGTTGCAAGCGGTTTAGCCAGGCAGGCAGTTACCCCGGAAGCCAGCAGCGCTTCAGACAAAGCAAGCTCTGTGGTTGGCAGGCAGAAAATCACCTTATTACTGAACGCTTCTGCCGTTTAGCCAGTGTGATGAGCGCATTGTTATCCGGCACATCCGCGCATCCACACAAATCAGTACTGAGGAAACGGGGTCTGAGCTTTCAGGGAGCGCCGCAAAGCTATGGATGTCCAAAGGCAGGTTGCCAAGCGCTCGCCCATCATCTGACGGCTTTCTGTGTCCGGCTCGACAATCATCAGGGACTGGCCTTTGAGTGCCGCGCAGTCAACTGGCTGTACCAGAGGCAAGTCGGTCTGGATAAGCGTCAGGGTAAACCAGAAGGTCGAGCCTGGTGCAGTCGGCTGCTGAAACCGATGTCTCCGCCCATTTGCTGTACCAGTTTTGGGTGATCACCAGACCAAGACCGGTACCGCCATAGCGGCGGCTGATACTGGCATCGGCCTGACGGAATGCCTGGAACAACTGGGATTGCTGGCGCTCGGAAATACCGATACCGGTGTCGCGGATAATGAACTGCAGTTCCAGCCTTTCATCGCGCTGTTGCTTGAGATCGACGCTGACACTGATATTGCCACGTTCGGTAAATTTGGCTGCGTTACCAATCAGGTTAGTGAGTACTTGCTGGATACGCAGCGGGTCGCCGATCACACCAGCAGGGATACGTGGGTCGATACGGAGGTTGAGCTCCAGCCCCTTCTCGTGCGCCATCGGTGCCAACAGTCGCATCACTTCGTCCAGCGAGTCTTCAAAATCAAATGGGATATTTTCCAGCAGCAGTTTGCCGGCTTCCAGTTTCGAGAAATCCAGGATGTCGTTGATGATGGTCAGCAGGTTATTGGCCGATTTTTCGATGGTCTGCAGATAGTCATGCTGGCTGCTGGAAAGCTGGGTTTTCAGCATCTGGCGGGTAAAGCCGATGACACCGTTCAGCGGTGTACGCAGTTCGTGAGACATGTTGGCCAGAAATTCGGATTTCACCCGCGCTGCTTCCTGGGCATTTTTCTTGGCGATGTCGAGTTCCACGTTCTGGATCTCTAGCTGCTCTAACGTTTCACGCAAATCGGAGGTCGCCTGATCGATGCTTTGTTGCATTTCCAGGTGGTATTCCGACAGGGAGATCGCCATGGCGTTGATCCCGTTTTTCAGCGTATCCAGTTCGCCCAGCAACTTGCCTTCAATCCGAACATCGAGATGCCCGCGTCGGATTCTGTCGATCATGCTTATCATCTGCTTGATAGGAATTTCGACATCCTGCAACAGGCGGTAAGCAAAAAAGCCGGAGAGAATAATACCGAGGATAAGCACCACACCGGCGGAGATGATCTCCTGATATTGCTTGAGTTTTACCGTGGAGAGATCCATCTCATGGTGATGTAGCCAATCGGCTGCTCAACGGCCAGCGTGTCGTGAATACCGGCAATCGCCCGGATCGGCGTGCGCAGCAGCAGGGTGTCCTTGGTGCGGCTTATCTCCAGACTGTCCGGCAACGGCTGACCTGCGGGGATGGCCAACAGGTCGAGATTGCGGTGGTAATTAGAGGTAACAAACAGCTCATTGTGGTCGTTAAACACCGCAATACTGCGGATATACTGACTTTGCTGCCGGTGGGTGTGGCCAATCAGGCGGCGCACACTTTCCCGGCTCTCGTTGGTGAGCCCGATTTCACTGGCGATGGCGAGCGGTTCAATGATGGCCTGACCGGCAACGGAAAGCTGTTGCTCCAGCTCCTGATAGCGGTTGGTGATGAAATACGCGCTCAGCAAAATGCCGATAATGAGCGTCGGGGCAAGGGTGAGGGTGATTACTCTGGCGCGAAGTCCGTATTTGGTCATGCTGTCTATTCTGTGGGAGAATTGCCGCCAATTTTGCGGCGTACCTAGTCAACATTCTAAACAAGGTATGCGATGACACCAACGCTGACGGCGAGAATTCAGCAGGTTATCACACCTGATCTCCCGCCGGGCGACCGATTAATGCGGCGGCAGACTCTACGTCCTTCCGCTGCGCAAGCTGGAACACGAGCATGGCGCGCTTTTTTAAGCCTCAGAAAAAAAGAGTATTGATACCAAACACAAGGCGATGACGGTTGAACGTCTTGATCACCAGGGCGATGGCGTGGCCTTTGAAGGCAAGAAACCGGTGTTTATCGCGGGTGCTTTGCCGGGTGAAGATGTATTGGTGCAACTGACAGAAGACAAGCGCCAGTTTGCCCGAGCGCGCCTGATGAAAGTGGTCTCGCCAAGTGCAGAGCGCATCAAGCCGTTTTGTCAGCACTACCGCACCTGTGGTGGTTGTAACCTGCAGCATTTGGGGCATGAAGCGCAAATTGCAGCCAAGCAGCAAACCTTGTCCCAGCTGATGAAAAAATTCGCATCAGCCGATCTGGCGCAGGATGCCCCTGTGGTCTCGGCAGAAACCGGTTACCGCCGCCGTGCGCGACTGAGTGTCAAAATCAGCAAAACCGGTGAGCTGGAAATGGCTTCCGCCAGCGCAGCAGCAATGACATTGTCACCGTCACTGATTGTCCGGTGCTGAGCACCGAACTCAATGCTCTGCTGCCTGACCTCTACACTCTGCTTGATGGCTTGCGTGGCCGCCGTATTGTCGGCCATGTTGAGCTGGTGGCGTCTGATGCCGGTCGCGTGCTTTTGGTACGCACCACCAAGAAACTGCACGAAGACGATGTGCAACGCCTGACCGCGTTTGCTGAGCAAAACAGCCTGATTTTCTATCTTCAGCAGGAAGACGATGCAGCAAGCCGCGTTTGTGGTGAGCAGCCTTTCTACTCGCTCGGCAACCAAGCGCTGGCCTTTGAGCCGCAGGATTTTATCCAGGTCAATGCAGACATCAATGAAAAGATGATTGCCCAGGCGCTGGATTGGCTGGCACTGGATGACAACGACACTGTGCTCGACCTTTTCTGTGGCCTTGGCAACTTCAGCCTGCCTCTTGCCGCTCAGGTGAAAAGTGTGGTTGGCATTGAAGGTGTGGAAGAGATGGTGTCGCGTGCAACGGATAACGCTGCGCGCAATGCGTTATCGAACGCGCGTTTCTATCACGCCAACCTGGAACTTGATCCGGCGGAGACGGTCTGGGGTAAAGAATCACACAATAAAATTTTGCTCGATCCTGCGCGCGCAGGTGCTTTAGGGGTTATGCCTTATGTGGCACAATCTGGCGCAGAGCGGGTCGTTTATGTGTCCTGCAACCCGGCGACACTGGCACGTGACAGTCAGGTGCTTTTGGAAAACGGGTACAAGCTGGCTAGGTTGGGCATGTTGGACATGTTCCCTCACACCGGACACTTGGAGTCGATGGCGCTGTTTGTCAAAGATTGAGTGTTCAGCGGGCAGCTTCAGGGCTGCCCGGTTAAGGATAAGAAAAACAGGATAGTGAAATGGTCGCAATTCGTGGCGCGCACCTCAATGACAACAAAGAATTTGTACTTGAACGCTGGGTAGAAGGATTGGCTCAGGATGCCGCCATCTCCAAAGCGTTGATTGACGCTTACCACCATTGCCAGACGCTGGGCGATGAGCAGACACTGGCGCAGCCGCTGTGGTCTGGCCGTGAGATGATTGAAATCCTCGTCACCCTGAGTATGGACAAGGATACCCTGCTGGCAGCCTTGCTGTTCCCGGTCGCCGAGGACGGTCTGCTGTCTGCTGAAGACCTCAAAGAGCATTACGGCAACACCATCGCCAAGCTGGTGGACGGTGTGCAGGAAATGGCGGCTATTCGCCATCTTAACGCCCACAACGAAGAAGCTACCGCGGCACAGGTGGACAATGTCCGCCGTATGCTGCTTTCCATGGTGGATGATTTTCGCTGCGTGGTGATCAAGCTTGCCGAGCGCATCAGTTACCTGCGTGAAGTAAAAAACGAGCCGGATGCCGTGCGTCAGTCTGTCGCCAAAGAGTGCGCCAACATCTACGCGCCGCTGGCAAACCGACTGGGTATCGGCCAGCTCAAGTGGGAGATCGAGGACTACGCCTTCCGCTACCAGCACTCGGTCACCTATAAGCAAATCGCCAAACAGCTGGCTGAGCGTCGTATCGACCGCGAGCAGTACATCGAAACCTTTGTGTCTGATTTGCAGGAGGCGATGGAAGCTTCCGCCATTAATGCACAGGTCTACGGCCGCCCGAAACATATCTACAGCATCTGGCGCAAAATGCAGAAGAAAGGCCTCGCCTTTGACGAGCTTTTCGACGTGCGTGCCGTGCGTATCATTGCTGACCAATTACAAGACTGCTACGCCGCCCTTGGCGTGGTGCACACCAAATACCGCCATCTTCCTAAAGAGTTTGACGACTACGTCGCTAACCCTAAACCCAATGGTTACCAGTCTATCCACACTGTGGTGTTGGGCCCGGAAGGGAAAACGGTAGAAATCCAAATCCGCACCAAGCAGATGCACGACGATGCTGAACTGGGTGTTGCCGCGCACTGGAAATACAAAGAAGGTTCATCAGCAGGCCGCAGCGGCTATGACGAGAAAATTACCTGGCTGCGTAAACTGCTGGCCTGGCAGGAAGAGATGTCAGACTCCGGCGAAATGCTTGATGAGCTTCGCAGTCAGGTGTTTGATGATCGCGTTTACGCCTTTACCCCAAAAGGGGACGTTGTTGACCTGCCAATTGGCGCGACACCTCTGGATTTTGCCTACCACATTCACTCTGAAGTAGGGCACCGCTGTATTGGTGCAAGGTGGAAGGCCGCATTGTGCCGTTCACCTATCAGCTTCACATGGGCGATCAGGTTGAAATCATCACCCAGAAAGAGCCTAACCCGTCCCGCGACTGCTGAACCCAAGCCTGGGTTTTGTGACCTCCGGCCGAGCCCGCGCCAAGATCAATGCCTGGTTCCGTAAACAAGCGCGTGAGAAAAACGTCGAGGCCGGCAAAGAGATCCTTGATGCGGAGCTGGCCAAGATTGGCGCAGCAGCAAAGATGCCGCACTGGCCATGAAGCGCTTCAACGTTAACAGTCTGGATGAAGTCTACGCGGGTGTGGGCAGTGGCGACCTGCGTATTAACCAGGTGGTGAACTACATCAACTCCGTGGTCAACAAACTGACCAAGGAAGAAGAAGATCAACAGCTGCGTGAAAAGCTGGAACACGGCGACAGCAGCTCTGCACCCAAGAAGCCGCGCCGCGACGCTGTGGTGGTGGAAGGGGTAGATAACCTGATGACTCACCTGGCCCGTTGTTGTCAGCCCATTCCGGGCGACGATATCGAAGGCTATGTGACGCAAGGGCGCGGGATCTCCGTGCATCGCGCGGACTGTGAGCAGCTTGCCGAGCTTCGCCACCATGCGCCGGAACGTATCATTGATACGGTGTGGGGCGGCGGTTATATCGGCAGCTATCAAATCACTGTGCGGGTATCTGCTTCGGAACGCAGCGGTCTTATCAAGGATCTCAACAGCGTCCTGACAAACGAGAAGGTGAAAGTCTCCGGCATGCAGTCACGGGTCGACTATAAGCAGCAAATGTCCATCATGGATTTTGATCTGGAGCTGAGCGATCTCGAAGTGCTGGGGCGGGTGATTGCCCGTCTTGAACAGGTCAAGGACGTGCACCAGCCAAGCGGCTGCACTAAACAACACGGTCAAAAGGGAAAGCTGGTCTTTCCCTTTTTTCTTTACGGACACCAAAGGTTACAGATGAAAAATATGTCGCGAATGCAAGAATTGCTCGAAATTATGGCCACCTTACGGGACCCGGAAAACGGCTGCTCCTGGGACAAAAAACAGACATTCGATTCCATAATTCCTTACACCATCGAAGAAACTTTTGAGACGGTGGATGCCATTGAGCGCCAGAACTGGGCAGATGTGCGGGATGAACTGGGGGATCTGCTGTTTCAGATCGTGTTCTATAGTCAACTCGGTAAAGAGCAGGGGCTGTTTGACTTCGAAGACATCGCCGGGGCAATGTGCGACAAACTGGTACGCCGTCACCCCCATGTCTTCGGTGACAAAGACGAGCAGGGTAATCCTCTGGTGGAAGCCGACTGGGAAGGCATCAAAGCCGCTGAGCGTGCTGCCAAAGCCAAACCGGAAGAGCCGCTCAGCATTCTCGATGATGTCCCGACAGCGCTGCCTGCGTTGGGGCGCGCCAGCAAGCTGCAAAAGCGTTGTGCCGTTTTGGGTTTGACTGGGGAACGCTTGGGCCTGTGGCTGAAAAAGTGCAGGAGGAGCTCGAAGAAGTGATGGAAGAAGCCGTGATGGCGGATATCGATCAGGAGCGTGTCGACGAAGAGGTCGGCGACTTATTGTTTGCGGTAGTCAATCTTGCCCGCCACCTTGGCACAAACCCGGAAAAAGCACTTCGCAAGGCCAACCTGAAATTTGAAAAACGTTTTCGTAAAGTTGAAATGAAATTACGCGATAATGGTAAAAACTTGCAGGAAAGTCAGCTGGATGAGCTCGAAATGCTGTGGCAAGAAGTGAAACGTGAAGAGGCGCAAAAAATCTAGGTAAATCACTCCATTGATTTACGACAAAAAAATTCGGCATTCTGTGTGATAGTTTTCACGTTGTGGGAAGTTTCGGGCTCTGGTATCATGTCGTCCCGTCCAGATTTCCAATAATTTCCCCTAAATCCAACTCTCAGGTTTAGCATGACAACGAATTACATTTTTGTTACGGGCGGGGTGGTTTCCTCCTAGGTAAGGGTATTGCAGCAGCGTCACTGGCGGCAATTCTAGAAGCACGTGGTCTTAAAGTGACCATGATGAAGCTTGACCCTTACATCAACGTGGATCCGGGCACAATGAGCCCAACCCAGCACGGTGAAGTATTCGTTACGGAAGACGGCGCAGAGACCGACCTAGACTTGGGTCACTATGAGCGTTTCATCCGCACCAAGATGACCAAACGCAATAACTTTACCTCTGGCCGCGTTTACGCCGACGTATTGCGCAAAGAGCGCCGTGGCGACTACCTGGTGCAACGATTCAGGTTATCCCTCACATCACCAACTCAATCAAAGAGCGTGTACTGGCTGGTGGCGAAGGTCATGATGTGACCATCGTAGAAATCGGCGGTACCGTGGGCGACATCGAATCACTGCCGTTCCTGGAAGCAATCCGTCAAATGGCGGTTGAGCTGGGTCGTGAGCGCGCAATGTTCATGCACCTGACGCTGGTTCCTTACCTGGCGGCTGCTGGTGAAGTGAAAACCAAACCTACCCAACACTCTGTGAAAGAACTGCTGTCTATCGGTATTCAGCCAGACATTCTGGTTTGCCGTAGCGATCGCGCAATTCCAGCGAACGAGCGCTCTAAGATTGCCCTGTTCTGTAACGTTCCAGAGAAAGCGGTTATTTCAATGAAGGACGTGGATTCTATCTACAAGATCCCTTCATTGATCCGTTCTCAAGGTCTTGATGACCTGATCTGTCAGCGCTTTGGCATTACTGCACCAGAAGCTGATCTGTCTGAATGGGAACAAGTTATTTTTGAAGAAGCGAACCCAACCGGTGAAGTCACTATCGGTATGGTTGGCAAATACATCGAGCTGCCAGACGCTTACAAATCTGTAAACGAAGCGCTTAAGCACGGTGGCCTGAAAAACCGCCTGACAGTCAACATCAAGTACGTTGACTCTCAGGACGTGGAAACCAAAGGCACAGAAGTTCTGCAAGGTCTGGATGCCATCCTGGTTCCTGGTGGTTTCGGTGACCGTGGTATTGAAGGCAAAATCCTGGCAGCGAAATACGCTCGCGAAAACAAAATCCCTTACCTGGTATCTGCTTGGGCATGCAGGTTGCACTGATTGAATACGCACGCAACGTTGTGGGTATGGAAGGTGCAAACTCTACCGAGTTCAACAAGAACAGCAAGTTCCCGGTTGTTGGCCTGATCACTGAGTGGGTTGATGGCGAAGGTAAAGTCGAAGAGCGTACTGAAAAATCTGATCTTGGCGGCACCATGCGTCTAGGCGCGCAACTGTGTCACCTGGCAGAAGGCACCAAAGCACGTGAGCTGTACGGCAACGCAACGATTCATGAGCGTCACCGTCACCGCTACGAAGTGAACAACGTGCTGCGTCCGCAGATCGAAGAAGCGGGTCTGGTTGTATCTGGCCTTTCTGCGGATAAAAAGCTGGTTGAGATCATCGAAAACCCTGAGCACCCATGGTTTGTGGCGTGCCAGTTCCACCCTGAATTTACTTCTACCCCACGCGATGGCCACCCTCTGTTTGAAGGCTTCGTGGCGGCAGCAGGTAAAAATCAGCGTGGTGAGCTGTAACTGAAACAAAGAAGCGGTTGCGTATGACGTGCAGCCGCTTTTTCGCATTTCTAAGCTATTGACATATGAGAGGAAACACAATGTCTAAGATCGTTAAAGTTCTGGGCCGTGAAATCATTGACTCACGCGGTAACCCAACTGTAGAAGCAGAAGTTCACCTGGAAGGTGGTTTCGTAGGTATGGCAGCTGCTCCATCTGGTGCATCTACCGGTTCTCGCGAAGCACTGGAACTGCGTGACGGCGACAAAGCACGTTTCCTGGGTAAAGGCGTTCTGAAAGCAATCGAAGCAGTTAACGGCCCAATCGCCGCTGCTCTGGAAGGCAAAGACGCGAAAAACCAAGCAGAAATCGACCAGATCATGATCGACCTGGACGGTACTGAGAACAAATCTAACTTCGGTGCAAACGCAATCCTGGCTGTTTCTCTGGCGAACGCAAAAGCAGCAGCTGCTGCGAAAGGCATGCCACTGTACGAGCACATTGCTGAGCTGAACGGTACTGCTGGCGTATTCTCTATGCCTCTGCCAATGATGAACATCATCAACGGTGGTGAGCACGCAGACAACAACGTTGACATCCAAGAGTTCATGATTCAGCCAGTTGGCGCTGCAACTCTGAAAGAAGCAGTTCGCATGGGTGCGGAAGTATTCCACAACCTGGCAAAAGTACTGAAGTCTAAAGGCTACAACACTGCAGTTGGTGACGAAGGTGGTTTCGCGCCTAACCTGAAATCTAACGCAGAAGCACTGGAAGTAATCGCAGAAGCAGTTGCTGCTGCTGGTTACGAGCTGGGCAAAGACATCACTCTGGCGATGGACTGTGCAGCATCTGAGTTCTACGACGCAGAGAAGAAAGAATACAACCTGAAAGGCGAAGGTCGTATCTTCACTTCTAACGGTTTCTCTGACTTCCTGGAAGAGCTGACTCAACAATTCCCAATCGTTTCTATCGAAGACGGTCTGGACGAGTCTGATTGGGATGGTTTCAAATACCAAACTGAGAAACTGGGCAGCAAAATCCAAATCGTTGGTGACGACCTGTTCGTAACTAACACTAAGATCCTGGCAGAAGGTATCGAGAAAGGCATCGCTAACTCTATCCTGATCAAGTTCAACCAGATCGGTTCTCTGACTGAAACTCTGGCTGCTATCAAGATGGCTAAAGATGCAGGTTACACAGCAGTAATCTCTCACCGTTCAGGCGAAACTGAAGACGCAACTATCGCTGACCTGGCGGTAGGTACTGCAGCAGGCCAAATCAAAACTGGTTCTATGAGCCGTTCTGACCGCGTTGCTAAGTACAACCAGCTGATCCGTATCGAAGAAGCACTGGGCGAGCGCGCACCTTTCAACGGTCTGAAAGAAGTTAAAGGCCAAGCGTAATCGCTTACCTGAAACTGTTTTAGATTGAAAAACGGCACCGAAAGGTGCTGTTTTTTTATGTATGGAAGAATGCGAGAAAGAGCAGATTCGAGTTGGGAGATAAAAGATCAAACATCATCCTAGATTAAGGTTGATAGTTATTAACCACCTTACCTCATATCATGTTGATGAATCTCAAATCTCAAATCTCAAATCTCAAATCTCAAATCTCAAATCTCAAATCTCAAATCTCAAATCTCAAATCTATTTCTTCTTCGCCAACTCCGGCAAATCACCCGTTAAACCTAAGGCTCGTTTAATAAATTGCGTTTTGATGCCCGGAAGTGTGGCAGCTGCCATCAGACCGATTCCGCGGAACAGTTTTTTTGCCGGGTTCTCGCCAGCAAACAAATCCCTGAAACCTTGCATCGCAGCAATCATCTGCGCTGCTTCTGCTTTGCGCCAACGTTCAAAGGTGCGCAGGTTGGTTCTCTCGCCAATGTCTTTGCCTTCATCACTCAAACGCACCACCTCCTGCGCCAGTGTAGCGGCATCTAGCAGGCCCAGATTAACGCCCTGACCTGCCAGCGGGTGAATGGTGTGGGCTGCATCGCCAATTAAGGCGACGCGCTCAACCGCAAAGTCCCGCGCATAACGCATTTTAAGAGGGAATGCGGCGCGTTCGCCTTCCACGGTGCAAAGTCCAAGACGAAGGTCAAACGCCGCGCTCAGCGCTTTGTTGAACTCTTCTGTTGGCATTGAGCAACGTACATCGGCATTTTCCGGAGATTGAGACCACACGATGGAGCTGAGATATGGGTCTGACAATGGCAGGAAGGCCAGTGGGCCGTCCGGCGTAAAGATCTGTCGTGCAACACCACCGTGCGGCTCTTCAGTGCGGATATTGGCTACCAGTGCGCTATGGCCGTAATCCCAATGCGTGAGTGGGATAGAAAGCTGGTTGCGCACCCAAGAGTTTGCACCATCAGCACCGACCACCAGTTTGGCGGTAATGGCGTTGCCGGATTCGAGCGTCAGCCAGGCTTCGGTTTCACCGAACATCAATGTCTGGCAGCGTTCTGGGCAGAAAAGGGTGATATTGTGCTGTTGTTTGACGCGATCAAGCAGTGCCAGCTGGATAACGCGGTTCTCGACGATATAACCGAGGTTTGGTTGTCCCAAATCCATCGCATCGAAATCAATCGCCGCGAAACTGTCTTGTTCCCACACCGACATTTTCTGGTAGGGCGCAGCGCGACGGGACAGGATACCTTCCCATGCGCCGACGTTTTTCAGGATACGCTCACTGGCACGGCTCAGTGCAGAAACACGCAGATCAGGCAGTGCATTCAATGATGGTTCAGGCTCTTTGCCTTCGATGATGGCGATACGCAAATCGCTGTCAGCCAGCGCTGCTGCAAGGGTCAGCCCAACCATGCCACCGCCGATAATGGCGATGTCTACATTTGTCATTTTCATTATCGTTCTACCAAGCCCATGGCGCGTTTAAGCAATGGCGCTTTTAATTCGCTACAGACTGACATCGCAGCCAGCCCGAAGTTTCGTCCCAGAATAAGTGGTGCTGTGGTGTTGGAAAAACCGTGTACCAAGCCGGATGTCATGGCGACAGTGGCATCGCGATCAGGTTCGCGGCGCGTGAGATACGCTTGCAGCATTGGCATCTCGCCGATGTCCTGTTCTTCGTGAAACGCATTGGCTAATTCTTCTGCCAGCGTCACCACATCACGAAGTCCAAGGTTAAAGCCTTGACCCGCAATCGGGTGCAGGGTTTGGGCTGCATTACCTACCACGCAAAGCGGTGACTGATAAGGCGCGTTGCCTGGCGCAAGATCAGTGGATAGCTCGCGCGCTCGCCAACATGCAACAACCTGCCTAAACGCCAACCAAATGCGCGTTGCAGCGCATCGGCAAACTGGTCGTCAGACATCGCCAGCATTGCCGGTGCCTCGTGGGGTTTGACGCACCACACCAGCGAACTGCGGCCTTCGGACATTGGCAGCAGGGCAACAGGACCAGTTTGGGTAAAACGCTCGAATGCACGGCCTTGGTGCGCCATGTCGGTGGTGACGTTGGCAATCAGAGCTACTTGCTGGAAGTCATGTTCAAATCGCTCAATACCCACCATGTCACAGCAAGATGACACCGCACCATCCGCGGCCACCATGAGTTTGGTGGTGAGCGTCTGCCCATCGTTCAATGTCAGGGTAACTTGGTTGATACTGCGTTCTATGTCGGTCACAAAGGCCGGGCAGTAAAGGGTAATGTTTTTTGCCTTGCTGAGGGTCTGGTGAAAAACGCGACCAGCATCAGCAAGTTCAACCACACTGCCGAGATACTCGACGCCTTCGTGACTGGCATGCATCTCGGTCAGGCCAAAATGGCCGCGGTCAGACACATGAATGCTGCTGATTGACGTCGCAAAAGGGGATAAACCTGACCAAATTCCGATATCTTCCAGCAGTCGGCAACTGCCGTAAGAGAGGGCGATGCTGCGGGCATCATAACCTGGATGGCGATTATCGGGGATCGCGGCTTCAACCACCGCGACCTTCAATCCAGCGTTTGTCAGGCGTTCAATGGCGAGCGCCAGGGTTGCCCCCGCCATCGCCCCGCCGGCGATGACAACATCAAAATCATGTTCAGATGGCGCTGCGTCCATTCTTTTAATTCTCCGGCGCGTTTGCTGTTAGTGCAGGGTCGGTTTTTCTTCAGGCTGTGCTTTGATGCCAAGCTCGGCATGCAGTGTCATGGCGCACACGCGAACGTGTTCAATGACCTGCTCAAGCAGCAGAGCCTGCTCTTCCATGTCATCATCTTCATCGATGCCAAGCTGGGCAATTTCCGTTAAATCGGTCAGTACCTCTTTGGCATCGTCAGACAGTTTGCCAGCAGTGACGCCCACAAGGCCGATACCGGCGATAAATGCACCTACCACTCAGACAGCGCATCGCCACGATCCAGCAGCGACTCATCCTCATCAGGCATTAAGAGTTCAAAGTCCATTTGGCCTGCTGCCAGCTGGCTGTTTGCCAAACTCACTGCAGTTGCTGCCAGTGCTTTCGATTCGTGTGGCCAGCCAGCACCGTCGTTGGTGTAGTCATAAAGTATCGGCATCCAGGTTCCCAACTCAGGATCAAGACCGCCGCAGAGCATGCCGGCCAGCAGGCCATGCATTTCAGCTGGCGTAACGGCCAGTGAATCAGAGCGGAGGGTCGATGCCATTTTGCTGTATTCAGGAAGTGTTACTTGGTTCACGGGATCACCTTGGGTACCGATTGTGTATTGGGTTATCCTACCATTTCACGCCAACTGTTCGAACTACTCTGTGTGACTTGGTGGCGGCAATTGCGTTACGGTCACCCCAAATAGCGCTGATTTTCATCACATTGATTGCTTTTCGTCTGCTTAGTTCGTCGGAAGACGTTCCACGTTAGGATAGACTTGCAGTTTAATCTGCCATTTTCTATAGTTTGCGCCCGTTACGTCAGGGTGCGACATCGCGCTTTGAAGGGAGCTCAGAAAAAGATATGACTACGCAGGCTGTTGAAATTCAGATCCTTGGCAAATTGATGCGTGTTAACTGTCCGGTAGGTCAGGAGCAGGCGTTGAAAGATGCAGCAGATGACTTTGATCAACGGTTGCACGAATTGTCCGAGCGCACTAAAGTAACGAATACAGAGCAGTTGCTCACTATCGCGGCACTGAACGTCTGCTATGAATTGCGGGCGGAAAAGCAAAAGAATGTCGACGATAAAACGGACATGGAACAGCGAATTCTGCTGTTACAACAAACGATTGAAGAGGCGTTGTTAAAACACAGCGCGTCCAAGGAAGCGTAAGACGTTTCCAACCTGTTTGACCCTGGAGTGTGCGTCAGCGGATCCGCGTCCCTGAGCCGATAAGCACATCTAAGGGTGGGATGTTACATGCTATTGAGCAGGCTCGGCTCGTACCGAGAAGCCTACGGTGTGTTCTTCTCATCCGCCTTGAACCGCAGGGTTCAAGGGCAAAAGATCCCAACGGCACTCCGGGGCCTTCTTTCCAAAAAAGCTTTAACGGCAAGGACAGCCGATGCGAGCGACAACCCCATCTACCTCCCGCAGTGACCTGCGGAAAATTATCCGGGCCAGACGACAATCCCTGACTGCATGTGAGCAGCAACAGGCGGCCAGCGATTTGCTTCACCATTTCCAACGCGCCGAGTCCATCCAGCAAGCCAAACGTATTGCGCTCTACCTTTCTGTCGATGGTGAACTGGATACCCAACCTTTGATTGCGCATTGTTGGCGCGAAGGCAAAGACGTCTATCTGCCAGTTATCCATCCTTTCAGCAAAGGCCATCTTCTTTTCCTGCATTACCGGCCAGATTCAATGCTGGTGCCAAACCGCTACGGTATTTTAGAGCCAAGGCTTAACGTGCTGGACGTGTTACCTGCCAATCAGCTCGATGTGATCTGTACGCCTTTGGTCGCTTTTGATGGGAGTGGTCAGCGGCTGGGTATGGGCGGGGGTTACTATGACAGAACCTGGCACCTTGGTATCAAAGTGGTAATGGGGCGAAACCTGTTGGTATTGCCCATGATTGCCAGCGGGTGGAAACGCTGCCTGTGGAAGCCTGGGATGTGCCGTTACCGGAGATCTTAACGCCATCTAGGCACTGGCAATGGTCGATCTGATGTGATCTGCATCGATCCCGAATAACGGGATCTGCGTTCGCAAAAATCTGCCCGCTCTAAAATGAGATCTGTATAATCGGCGTCGCAAATTACCCCTTTTTAGCAGGAGATCCTCATGACTCAGGATGAAATGAAAAAAGCGGCTGGCTGGGCTGCGTTGGAATACGTGACCAAAGGCAGCATTGTCGGTGTCGGCACTGGTTCAACCGTTAATCACTTCATCGACGCGCTCGAAACCATGAAGGAGCAAATCAAAGGTGCGGTATCAAGCTCCGTTGCTTCTACTGAGCGTCTGGAAAAAATTGGCATTCCAGTTTTTGACGCCAACGAAGTGGCGAGTCTGGATATCTATGTAGATGGCGCTGACGAGATCAACGCAAACAACGAAATGATCAAAGGCGGCGGCGCAGCCCTGACCCGTGAAAAGATCGTTGCAGCTATCGCTGAGAAATTTATCTGCATCATCGATGACAGCAAGAAAGTAGATGTGCTGGGCCAATTCCCACTGCCGGTTGAAGTGATCCCGATGGCGCGCTCTTACGTGGCACGCGAGCTGGTCAAGCTGGGCGGCGATCCTTGCTACCGTGAAGGTTGCATCACAGACAACGGCAACGTGATCCTGGATGTACACAATCTGCAAATCACCAATGCCAAAGAGCTGGAAGACAAAATCAACGGCATCGCGGGTGTGGTGACTGTTGGCCTGTTTGCAAACCGTGGTGCGGACGTGGTGCTGGAAGGTACTGCCAACGGTGTAGTAAAAAGCTAAAAACAGAACGAAGAGAACAAGTTAACGCTGTCGTTTTTTTGAAGCAAAAGCCAAACGTTTGCGTATAAGTTTCTCAATAAGTTAGCGGCGCTATTTTGGCGCCGCTTTTTTTCGTCTATATGACGTAATATTCTTACCCATTCAAAAAAATTTTTGTTACCTTAGTCACTAAATATACCCAAGCGACCTCACCGTTGCAGGATAAGCAACCTCAAAAAGAGGCCGGTTGGGTATATTACGGGACCTCATGCAAACACGCGTAATAGCTCCCACGTCTGGATGACGGAAACCGATTTTAATCGTAGGTTTGTTTTTTAAGGATGAGAATTGAATGGCTAAAGTGTCGCTTGAAAAAGACAAAATAAAGATCCTTCTTCTTGAAGGTGTCCATCCATCTGCATTAGAAGTGCTGCAAAGCGCCGGCTACAGCAACATCGAATACCACAAAGGTTCACTGGCGGGCGAAGAACTGGAAACGGCTATCGCTGATGCGCACTTCGTTGGCATTCGTTCCCGTACCCAACTCACAGAAGCGGTATTTGAAAAAGCACAGAAACTGGTTGCTGTCGGTTGTTTCTGTATCGGTACCAATCAGGTTGATCTGAATGCGGCCGCCAAACGCGGTATTCCTGTTTTCAACGCACCTTTTTCTAACACCCGCAGCGTGGCTGAACTGGTGTTAGGTGAAATCCTGTTGCTGCTTCGCGGCATTCCAGCGAAAAACGCCATGGCGCACCGCGGCGAGTGGATGAAATCTGCAGACCGTTCATTTGAAGCGCGCGGTAAAAACCTCGGTATTATTGGTTACGGCCACATCGGCACCCAGCTCAGCATTCTGGCTGAAAACCTGGGGATGCGCGTTTACTTCTACGATATCGAGAACAAACTAACTCTGGGTAATGCACAGCAAGTGGCATCAATGTCTGAGCTGCTCAACAAGTGTGATGTGATTTCCCTGCACGTACCGGAAACCGATTCCACCCAAAACATGATGGGCAGCGAAGAGTTTGCCCGTATGAAGCCTGGCGCAGTATTTATCAACGCGGCGCGTGGCACCGTGGTGGATATTGATGCGCTGTGTGGCGCACTGGAAAGCGGCCATATTGGCGGTGCAGCTGTCGATGTATTCCCGACTGAACCAAAAACCAACAGCGATCCGTTCAGTTCACCGCTCATGGCGTTTGATAACGTTATCCTGACGCCACACATCGGCGGTTCAACGCAGGAAGCACAGGAAAATATCGGCATCGAGGTTGCTGGCAAAATGGTGAAGTACTCAGACAACGGTTCAACCTGTCTTCAGTGAACTTCCCGGAAGTGTCGCTGCCTGAGCACCGCGGTACTTCGCGTCTGCTGCACATTCACCAGAACAAGCCGGGCATCCTGACCAAAATCAACACCATCTTCGCTGAAGAAGGGATCAACATTGCCGGCCAGTATCTGCAAACCAATGCAGAATACGGTTATGTGGTAATTGATGTGGAAACCGAACACTCAGAAAAAGCGCTGGAGAAGCTGAAAGCGATCGACGGCACACTGCGTGCGCGTATTCTTCACTGATTGTTTTTGACAGATTGACGAGTTTGTTTCCCCCGACAGACTCTTTCTCAATTAAGCAAAATGGCCGCATACAGCGGCCATTTTTTTGTTTATTCGCCAAGGGCGTATATCACTTCCACCTGATCGCGGATGGTAATTTCTGCGTCCTGATAGCTGGCATTGGTGTTGGAAACAGCTTCTGCCGCCATGCGCATCATGATCGGGCGAACTGGTGATTCTGTCATGTAGCTGATCTGCCACACGCCGCCAAGCGGTTCTCCAAAACCTTTTGCCAAAGACGCGGCTTTGGCTTTTGCATCTGCAATCGCTGCCATCCGCGCCTGCTCTTTGTATTCATCTTCCTTGCTGGAAGAGAAGGAGATGGTGTTGACGCGGTTCAGGCCATCGGCAAGTGCGCCATCGAGAATATCGTTGAGGTTGGCAAGTTCGCGGACAGTCACGGAGACATTTCGCGTAGCCCTGTAGCCGGTGAGCTTGGGCTCGCCGTTTTTCGGGTAGCTGTATTGGGGTTGCAGGGAAAGGTTGGCGCTTTCGATATCTTTCCGGGCGATACCCATGCCTTCCAATCTGCCAGCAGTGCGGCAATAGCATCATCAGAGGCTATCTTTGCTGCCTGGGCGGTGGTGCGATCTAAGGACACGGCGACATTGATTGTTGCCATATCCGGTTGAACGGTCACTTCGCCGACGCCGACTGTTTCCAGGTGGGGAAAGCTAGGCGTGTCGGGCTAAGGCAAAGGGGGACAGTGCTGCCGTTGCACTGACGATAGAAGCAAGAAGAAGTTTTCGCATGGTGATATTTCCATCCTGATGATGTTTGGTTGTATGACCACACTGGATATCAAATGATTCACAGCAAAGGAAAAATTTTCAGCCGCTGGCCGTTTCAACCTAGTCTGTATTTGAGCGAAGCACCTGACGGGCATGGTTCAGACACGCCTTTGTCATCTCAGCCAGAATGCCGCTTTCAGTTGTAAAGTGATGCCAGTATAGATGACGGGTGATCCCATCGCCCGGACACAAATCGATAAGCGCGCCGGATTGCAGTTCATCCTCAATCATCAAGCGGGGGATCAGGCAGTAGGCAACCCCAAGCTTGGCCATTTTTACGAACGCCTCGGATGAGCGAACCATATGGCTGCGCCAGCCTGCCGCGGGCAAGCGGAAGCGCTCGTAAACAAATTGAGTGTGCATATCATCGAAGCGATCAAAAACCACCGCGGGGCACGGCTGACAGCATCGGCATTAAGACCTTCGGGAAAGTAACGCGCTTTAAATGCCGGTGTGCAGACACACAGATAATCCATTGCACCGAGAAACTGGGCGCTGCAGCATGAAGGGGCGTCGGCTCAGCGCTGATGGCAACCACTGCTTCACCGGAGCGAAGGCGGTTCAGGCTGCGGCTTTCATCATCAACAAGCAGGCTGATTTCCAACGCCTGTGCTTTCATTAGCGGGGTCAGGGCAGGAAGCAACCAGGTCGCCAGGCTGTCAGCGTTGGTGGCAATCGACACCGGCACCGCATGGGAAAGCCCTTCAGTAGCGAGCTCCGGCAGCAGCTCCTTTTCCAGCAGTTGTACCCGGCGATGGAGCCCCAACAGTTTTTTGCCAATGGCGGTAGGTTGAGGCGGGGATCACGCACTAACGCAGGTTGTGCCAGCCATTTTTCCAGTTGTTTGATTCGCTGTGACACGGCGGACTGGGTGATAAACAGCGCCTCAGCCCCTTTATCAAACCCGCCGTGGGCAATCACGGCATCCAGTGCTTCCAGCCAGCGGTAATCGAGTCCTTTCATGATTCACATTAGCCAATCTTATTTGTAATTAAAATTATTAGATTTACTTACTTTTGTCATCCTCCTACCTTGAAGCTGTTTAGAGATGACGGGAATCAGGGAATAGTCATGAGCAGTTCAATCGTATTACAGGGATTTGGTTTAGGGTTGAGTATGATCATTCCTATCGGCGCGCAAAATGCCTTTGTGCTGAATCAGGCATTCGGCGTCATCATCATATCGCCACGGCAACGCTTTGTTTTATTTGCGATGTGGCGTTTGATTTTTCTGGGGGTGTTCGGTGGTGGGGCGCTGCTTGCCAGCAATGAAATGTTGCTCAGTGTGGTGACTGTTGGGGGATAGCCTTCCTGCTGACCTATGCATTTCAGTCGTTGAAACGCGCCTGGCAGGGGGAGGATGAGGCGGCGGAGGTTACAAGCGGACAGGCGAAAAAGGCATGTTTGCGGTGCTTGCCGGTGCCGTGGCGGTGACGTTGCTCAACCCGCATGTGTATCTCGATACTGTGGTGGTGTTGGGTTCTATCGGCGGACAGTTTGATGCTTCACAACGGGTGGCGTTTGCCCTCGGTACCATGCTGGCCTCTTGTGTCTGGTTTTACGGTATCTCAATCGGTGCGGCATCGCTTTCTCCCTGGTTGTCAAAACCAAGGGTGCGACAGGTGATTGATGTGCTGGTGGCGGCGATGATGATATATGTGGCTTTTCTGCTGGCTCAAAAATGGATGTTGGGGGGATAAATGGCAATGACCTTGGCGCAGATTTTACAGCGCAATATCGACCTGCTTGAAAGTTGTGGAGTGGCATACCAACAATGGACGCATGAGCCGATCCTGGACTTTGAGATGGATGGGAAAATCGGCGTCGAGTTAGGTTGGACGGCAACGCCGACCAAAAGCCTCTTCCTTCGGTTGAAAAATGGCGGAAACGCGCTGCTGCTGACACACCGTGATGCCCGACTGGACAGTAAACAAATCAAAACCTTGTTGGGTAAACGTCCGTCAATTGCCTCGGATGAAGAAATGATCACACAACTGGGGTGCAGGCCAGGTGCAGTGTGCCCATTTGCTCTGCCTGAAGATATTCCACTGGTTGTTGATGAGGTTTTGTTTACTTTTGACGAATTGATGTACACACCGGGGCCACCAGAGCTGACCTTTGCGTTTCCCGCCAAAGCCCTTCCAGATATCCTGGGGGCATTACCTAATCCTGTCTATTATCTCAATGCGTGACAATTGCTGTCACAGCGCTGCGCATATTGCACCTTTTCCACTTCCAATTGCATGATCTGCCACTGCCATTGCTGGTGTGGCAGTAGCGAATATGGGATTATTAGCCTTCTATACCCAAGCGGCCTCAAAACCAACAAGATCAGGATGTTTGGGTATAATCTATCTTGTTAATTGGCGTTGTGGCGGAGGGCAAAACACGATGCGAATGCTGACACTGATGTTGCTCGTGTTGTTTGGATGGCTCCAGTACCACTTATGGTGGGGAAAGAACGGGGTCACCGACTACCTGGAGGTGAGTGCCGTTGCTGAATCTGTTGCGTTGGCCAATGAAAACCTTCATCAGCGTAACCAGCAGATGTACGCAGAAATTGCCGATCTGAAACGCGGGCAGGAAGCCATTGAAGAGCGTGCGCGCAATGAGCTTGGGCTGATCAAGCCGGGAGAAACCTTCTTCCGCATCGTTAGCGAATAACCCGCTCACCTATCAAAGAAGAGAAAGATGACCACCCCGTCCAGTGAAGAAACACTGCACCAAACGCAGAACACCATTTCTGGCATTGTTGCCATTGTTCCTGCGGCTGGTGTGGGCAAGCGGATGCAATCTGCCGTGCCCAAACAATATCTGACCATCGAAAATAAAACCCTGTTGGAGCACACGGTGCACTACCTGCTGGAGCATCCGGCAATTTCAAAGGTCGTGATAGCGATAAGTGCCGAAGACGCCTATTTTCATTCCACGTCACTGAGCGGCAATACACGAGTGGTGATTGCGACCGGTGGTGGCGAGCGGCAGACTCAGTGTTGGCCGGGCTCGAAGCCACGGATGCAGAATGGGTGATGGTGCATGATGCTGCCCGCCCATGTGTCCGCCATGACGATATTGACGCTTTGATTGCTACCGCTGTGAGCCACAATGATGGCGCTATTCTGCTGCGCCGGTGCGTGACACCATGAAACGTGGAAATGCTGAAAGCGGTATTGAGACCACCGTGTGCCGGGAGCAGCTTTGGCATGCCCTGACGCCGCAGATGTTTCGCCGTACCCAACTGCTTGAGGCGCTGAAAAGTGCGCTGGAAAAATCGTTGAATGTGACCGATGAAGCATCGGCCATTGAACTGGCAGGCGGAGCCCAAAGCTGGTTGCAGGACGCGCAGACAATATCAAAGTGACACAGCCGGAAGATCTGGCTCTGGCCTCTTTTTTCCTGGCACAGCGCCGTCAGGATAACGGATTGGAAGAAAGCAAATGATAAGAATTGGACACGGCTTTGACGTTCACAAGTTTGGCGGCGAAGGCCCGGTAATTATTGGTGGCGTCAGCATTCCCTACGAGCAGGGGCTGGTTGCCCACTCTGATGGCGACGTTGCATTACACGCAGTCTGTGACGCCCTGTTGGGGGCAATTGCAGCTGGCGATATCGGCCGTCATTTCCCGGACACTGACGCAGAATGGGAAGGGGCAGACAGCCGCTTTTTATTGCGCGATGTGTTCGCCAAAGTGAAAGCGAAAGGCTATGTGATAGGTAACCTGGACGTCACTATCATGGCACAGGCGCCGAAAATGGCACCGCATATCGACGCTATGTGCTCGGCGATTGCCGAAGATTTGGAAACGGATGTCACAAACATTAATGTGAAAGCAACCACCACGGAGCGACTGGGCTTTACCGGCCGCAAAGAAGGCATCGCCTGCGAAGCCGTGGTTATCATCCGTAAGGACTCCAATGACTGATTTAATGAACTCGCTGGCCTATCTGCATGGCCAGCCGACGGCCACTGGCCGTCTGAAAGCAAAACCTGAAGATTTCTTTGTCAGCGAAACTCTCGACTTCACTCCTGCAGGACACGGCGAGCATTTCCTGGTTCGCATCCGTAAAATTGGTGAAAACACCAAATATGTTGCCAATGAACTGGCAAAAGCATGTGGTGTGACTTCCCGTGATGTCAGCTGGGCTGGTCTGAAAGATCGCCATGCGGTAACCGAGCAGTGGTTCAGTGTGCATCTTCCTGGCCAGCCGGATCCGGATCTGAGCGAATTTGTGGCGACCCATGAAGGGTGGATGCGATTCTCGAAACCGCCCGCCATGATAAGAAATTGCGTCCGGGTGCCTTATCGGTAACCACTTCAAGTTGGTGATCACAGATTTTGATGGTGATGATGCGATTGAAACCCGTCTGGCCAACATTCGCGACCAAGGTGTACCAAACTATTTTGGCAGCCAGCGTTTTGGCCGTAACGGCAATAACGTGACGTCAGCCCGTGACTGGGGACAGGACAAGTTCCGTGTCCGCGACAAGAGCAAGCGCAGTTCTATCTTTCAGCCGCACGCTCTTACCTGTTCAACCAGGTGTTATCTGCACGTATTGAAAAGCAACTCTGCCATACACCAATATTGGGTGACTTGCTCATTGATGATCAGGAAAACACAAAGCTGGTGGACGACATTGCAGCCGCGCAAGAAAAGCTCACCAAGCGTCACTGGCAGATCTCTGGCCCAATGACCGGCGACAATGCGTTGCCAACCCAAGGTGAAGCGCAGCAATTTGAGCAGGACATTGTGGATACCGAACCACATTTGCTGGCTGTGATCCGTTCCAACCGTATGCGTCACGAGCGCCGTCCATTGCTGCTCTACCCACAGGATATGCAGTGGCAACGTGACGGAAACACCCTGGAGGTGGAGTTCGCTTTGCCAGCAGGCTGTTTTGCAACGGCAGTGATGCGGGAAGTCATCGAAGATTTATCAGACGGAGATGCTGATGCACATATTGATCAGTAATGATGATGGTGTGTTTGCAGAAGGGATCAATGTACTGGCAGAGGTGCTGTCAGACATTGCCACAGTGACCGTGGTAGCGCCGGACCGGAATCGTTCTGGCGCATCTAACTCACTGACACTGGAAAATCCCCTGCGTGTCCGTGCGGTGGGTGAAAACCGTTATGCCGTGCAGGGAACGCCGACGGACAGTGTACATGTGGCTTTAAATGCATTGCTGACCGAGAAAGTGGATTTCGTTATTGCCGGAATCAACATGGTGCCAACCTGGGTGACGATGTGCTGTATTCGGGCACGGTTGCGGCAGCAACAGAAGGCTTTTTCATGGGAGCCCCTGCGATAGCGGTCTCCCTTTGTGGTGACACGCATTTCCATACTGCGGCGCAGGTGGTAAAAGAGGTGGTGCTCAGTGATAAAGAGCACCCGTTGCCCCGTAACCGGTTGTTGAATATCAATGTACCGGATTGCCCTCTGGAAGCACTCGAAGGGTGGGAAATCACCCGTCTTGGTGCACGTCACCGTGCTGAAGACATGATAAAAGACACGGATCCCCGTGGACATGCGATTTACTGGATTGGCCCTCCAGGCGCCAAACAGGATGCCGGTCCAGGGACTGACTTTTATGCCATTGAAAACAATTGCGTCTCACTGACACCATTGCAGGTTGATTTAACCGCGCATGATTCTATTGCGACCTTAACGCATTGGTTGTCACAAACTACGGAACAAAAAGGGTGATATTGGTGAATTACTCGCATTCACTTATACAACTATTACGTCAGCAGGGAATCACCGATCAGCGTGTGCTGGAGGCAATCGGTCGTTTACCACGCCATCTGTTTGTCTCTGAAGCCATGGCTCATCAGGCTTACGACAACAATGCACTGCCGATAGGCTTCGGCCAGACCATTTCTCAGCCTACATTGTGGCTAAAATGACCGAGTTGTTAGGTCTTAAACACAATAGCCGTGTATTAGAGGTGGGAACCGGTTCCGGGTTTCAGACATGCGTACTTGCGCAACTGGTTGAGCATGTTTATTCCGTAGAGCGAATTAAGCAACTGCAAATGGTCGCAAAGCGCCGTTTCAAGCAGTTTGAGCTCTATAATATTTCGACAAAACATGGGGATGGCTGGCAAGGATGGGCCAGTAAAGGGCCGTTTGACGCATTATAGTAACAGCCGCTGCTGCCAGCATGCCGCATGCATTGTTAACACAGCTTGCGGACGGTGGAACCCTTATTGTTCCTGTCGGAGAAGCCGATCAGACCCTCTACAAAGTGACACGTCGCGGTGATGAGTTTGATACTTCACCGATTGAAGCCGTGCGCTTTGTCCCACTTGTTGCGGGTGATTTGGCATAGGTAACGAGCGGTGACAGCCCTTTCAATTCAGTTGAAAATATTAGTAATCATCTCAGTACTGGGATTATTGTCTGCGTGTTCGGTATCAAGCCTGCACCTGTGTCCAGTGTCGGGCCGGATTACAATCAAGTTGAACGGGGGAGTTACCGCGGAAGCTTCTATGAGGTGCAAAAAGGCGACACACTGTACTATATCGCTTACATCACTGACCGTGATGTGAATGACATTATTGATGCAAATAAGCTGTCTAAACCTTACACCATTTATCCCGGGCAAAAGCTGAACCTGTGGCGGGAAAAATATGTCCCGCCAAGTTACGGGAAGAAAGGCAAGCCAGAAGCGGCGGTGGTGGTGGCTGCAGCATCGACAGCACCGGTTGTTGTGGCGGCTTCTAAACCGGTAGCGGTTTCAGGATCTTCTGCTAAGACCGCGAAGGATAATCAAAAATACGTGTCGCAAAATAAGTCGGGATCAACATCTCAAATTAAGAAAAATGTTGAACAGCAAAAAGTGAAGGAGTACAGTCGAGCTGTAACAAAAAGTAAACCACCTGTTGATAAACCTATAAATAAATCGTCTGATACCCCTGCCAAAATAAATTGGCAATGGCCGTCAAGCGGTCGGGTGATATCAGGGTTTTCAAGCTCAGAGCTTGGTAACAAAGGCATTGATATTGCCGGTAAACGTGGGCAGCAAATCAATGCATCAGCAGATGGTAAAGTGGTGTATGCAGGTAACGCGCTTCGTGGATACGGTAATTTAATCATTATTAAACACAACGATGATTACCTGAGCGCATACGCACACAATGATCGTATATTTGTTTCAGAGCGCCAGAGTGTTAAAAAAGGGCAGAAAATAGCTCAATGGGAAGTTCTGGTACTAACAGTGTTCGGTTGCATTTTGAGATTCGCTATAAAGGAAAATCGGTAAACCCTTTGAGGTATCTACCCAAACGGTAAACCGGGACAGATTTTGTTGTACTGTCTTGCTGCTACGCCAAATCGGGAGGCGCTATGAGTCAGAATAATACTGCAAAAAAAGTCGACGACATGATGGTTGAAGACGTCGAAATGGAGCAAATCGAGCTTGAGAATGAAGAAGAGACGATTGAAGAGGCTGAAGAGTCCATATCGTTTGCTGCTTCTTCTAAAGCCCTTGATGCAACCCAGCTTTACCTAAGCGAAATAGGCTATTCGCCTTTGCTTACGGCTGAAGAAGAAGTGCTGTATGCGCGCCGTGCCCTGCGTGGTGATGAAGCTGCCCGCAAGCGAATGATCGAGAGTAACCTTCGATTAGTGGTGAAGATTTCCCGCCGTTATTCAAACCGTGGTCTGGCTTTGAGTTTTTCTGCCAGCCACTCAGCGCTTGCCCATGCTAAAGACAGGCCGTCATAAGTGCTGGTGCCCCGGCCAATCTCATCCATCAATACCAGACTGTTCTCTGTCGCGTTGTGAAGGATGTTCGCAGTTTCTGTCATCTCTACCATAAAGGTTGAGCGGCCAGACGCTAAATCATCCGATGCGCCGATACGGGTGAAGATACGGTCGACCGGGCCCAGTGTGACAGACTCTGCTGGCACATAAGAACCAATGTGGGCCATCAGGGTGATCAGCGCAGTCTGGCGCATGTAGGTCGATTTACCGCCCATGTTTGGCCCTGTGATGATCAGCATACGGCGATCCGGGCTCAACGAAGTTGGGTTGGCGATAAAGGGTGCATCCAGCACCTGTTCAACCACAGGGTGACGACCACCGGCAATGGCGATGCCACGCTCTGATGTCAATGTTGGACGGCAATAACCCAGTGACTCTGCACGCTCGGCAAGGTTTGCCAGTACATCCAGTGTCGAGAGTGCTTCTGCCGCTTTTTGCAGTTGTTCCAGATGGGGCAGTAGCTTATCAAACAGCTCTTCCCACAGTTTTTTCTCCAACGCCAATGCCTTGGATTTGGAGTTCAGCACTTTGTCTTCGTGCTCTTTTAATTCAGGAATGATGTAGCGTTCAGCATTTTTCAGCGTTTGGCGTCGCACATAGTAAGGTGGCACCAGGTGCTCTGACCACGGCTGACCTGAATATAAAAACCATGGACGGAGTTGAAACCGACTTTCAGGGTATCGATGTCATGGCGCTCACGCTCACGGATTTCCAACTCTTCGAGGAAGCGGGTAGCGCCGTCAGCCAGATCGCGCCACTCATCCAGTTCGGCGTTGTAGCGGGGGCAATCACACCACCGTCACGAATAACCACTGGTGGCGTTTCTACAATGGCATGCTCAAGCAGCGCGGTCAGCTCAGGCATTGGCATGCTGGCCGTTTTTAGCGGTGCGATGGACTCGTCCTGCACTTCCTCCAACAGGCATTCAATCTCCGGCAGTTGTTGCAGCGCGCCGCGTAGTCTCGCCATGTCACGCGGGCGTGCTGAACGCAGTGCCAGACGTGCAGGATTCGCTCCATATCGCCCACAGGTCGCAATGCTGATGCCAATTCCACGTACAGGCCGGTATCTTTCAGCGCAGTAATGGCATCCAGGCGGCGGTTAACAATGGTGAAATCACGCATTGGTTGGTGCAGCCAGCGTTTTAGCATGCGGCTACCCATTGCTGTGGCAGTTTTATCCAGCACTGAGGCAACGGTATTTTCAAAGCCGCCGGAAAGGTTTTGAGTAAGCTCCAGATTACGGCGGGTGGCTGCATCCAGAATCACTGACTGGTCTTTATTTTCTTTTACCAGCGAACGGATATGGGGCAGGGCGGTGCGCTGGGTATCTTTGACGTACTGCATCAGGCAACCAGCAGCGGCTAGTCCCAAAGAGCAGTTTTCTACGCCAAAGCCCACCAAATCACGGGTACCGAATTGTTGGTTTAACTGCTGTTTGGCGGTTTCCAGATCGAATTCCCAGATAGGACGGCGGCGGCTGCCTTTACACATTTCTGTTAACGCCGGGAAAGCAAAATCTTCCGGATAAAGCAACTCGGCCGGACGGGTGCGCTGAAGCTCTGCCTGCATTTCTTCTTCGCTGCCAGGTTCGCTCAGCAAAAAGCGGCCAGAGGTAATATCTAGGGTGGCATAGCCAAAGCGGTCGCCATTCGCGAAGATTGCGGCAATCAGGTTATCAACACGTTCGTTAAGCAGGGCTTCATCCGAGACCGTGCCCGGTGTCACGATACGGACAACCTGACGTTCTACCGGCCTTTGCTGGTGGCCGGATCGCCAATTTGCTCACAAATCGCCACCGATTCTCCCAGCTGAACCAGACGGGCAAGGTAGCCTTCGACAGAATGGTAGGGAACGCCTGCCATCGGAATAGGTTCACCGGCCGAGGCGCCGCGTTTGGTCAGAGAGATATCAAGCAACTGTGATGCACGTTTGGCATCGTCGTAGAACAGCTCGTAAAAATCACCCATACGGTAGAAAAGCAGTTCTTCAGGATGCTGCGCTTTGATTTTCAGGTATTGCTGCATCATGGGCGTATGATTGGCTGTCGCTTGTACTGTCACTATCTGGCCTGCAAAATTACGATATAAGAAGAGGGAACAAGGATACGTGAATCGCGGTAAATGGGTAAAGTATCGATATCGCGATGGTGTGAATGAAATAACAGGGGATGAGATGGAACAACTGGTAAAGCTGGCCACGCAGGTTGGCGAAAAACTCAAAGAGAACGGGCAAACAGTGACGACCGCAGAGTCCTGCACTGGCGGTGGCATTGCTTATATCCTGACAGAGGTTGCAGGAAGCTCGGCATGGTTTGAACGCGGTTTTGTGACATACAGTAATGAGGCGAAGCACGATCTGGTCGGTGTGTCGACAGCCACGCTGGAAGCCTATGGTGCGGTCAGCCAGCAGGTGGTTGCTGAAATGGCGACCGGTGCGCTGGAAGCTGCCAAGGCAGATTTTGCCCTTGCGGTGAGCGGCATTGCGGGCCCAACCGGAGGGACGGAAGAAAAGCCGGTGGGGTTGGTCTGTTTTGGTTGGGCGACCCGTAATGGTGTGGTAACAGAAAAGTGTCTGTTTGATGGAGACAGGCATGATATCCGCCGCAATACCATTGCCCACAGCCTTTGTCGTTTGCTCAGTTACTTGGAAAGCGAAAAACCGGAGCAGTAACACGAAAGCGGAGAAAAAGTTTTATACAGGGCTAGACACTGTATAAATGGACAGTATACTTAACAGCAATTCACAGCTATCGAACGATTATTGCTTCCGTTGGAGAATCAAATGGACGACAACAAACAGAAGGCGTTAGCCGCAGCCCTGGGTCAGATCGAAAAACAATTCGGTAAAGGTTCGATCATGCGTTTGGGTGACGACCGCACGATGGACATTGAAACCGTATCAACCGGTTCGTTGTCTCTGGATATCGCGCTGGGCGCTGGTGGTCTGCCATACGGCCGTATTGTTGAAATCTATGGTCCTGAATCATCAGGTAAAACCACACTGACTCTGCAAGTCATTGCGGAAGCACAAAAGCAAGGCAAAACCTGTGCGTTTATCGATGCTGAGCACGCGCTGGACCCAGTCTATGCACGTAAACTGCATGTTGATATCGACAACCTGCTGGTATCTCAGCCAGACACCGGTGAGCAGGCGCTGGAAATCGCAGATGCCCTGACCCGCTCTGGTGCGGTTGACGTTATCATTATCGACTCCGTAGCGGCTTTGACGCCAAAAGCGGAAATCGAAGGTGAAATGGGCGACTCTCACATGGGTCTGCAGGCACGTATGCTGTCTCAGGCAATGCGTAAGCTGACTGCGAACATCAAAAACAGTAACACCCTGATGATCTTCATCAACCAGATCCGTATGAAGATCGGTGTGATGTTCGGTAACCCAGAAACCACTACCGGTGGTAACGCACTGAAATTCTACGCTTCTGTCCGTCTTGATATCCGCCGTATCGGCTCTATCAAAGAGGGTGATGAAGTGGTGGGTAACGATACCCGCGTGAAAGTGGTGAAAAACAAGATTGCGGCACCATTTAAACAAGCTGAATTCCAAATTATGTACGGTGAAGGTATCAACCTTTACGGTGAGCTGATTGACCTGGGCGTGAAACACAAACTGGTTGAGAAAGCGGGTGCGTGGTACAGCTACAACGGCGACAAAATCGGCCAGGGTAAAGCGAACGCTTGTAAGTTCCTGAAAGAAAACCCTGAGATTGCGAAGGAGCTGGATAAGACCCTGCGTGATATGTTGCTGCAAAACAATGACACCCAAGACAAAGCGCAAGTTGAAGATGCAGAGCTACCTGAAGAGGAAGCATTCTGAGTCTGACTGCCCGAGAATTAGCGGTGGGCATGCTGTCCCGCCGCGACCATTCTGAGCTGGAGCTGCGTCAAAAACTGGCGCAGCGACAGTGCACTCCTGACGAAATTGACGCTGCCATTGAACATTGTCTTTACCACAACTGGCTGGATGACAAACGGTTTGCGGAAATGCTCCTGCGCCACGGCGTTGGCAAAGGCCACGGTTGGCAACGTATCTGCTTTGATGCCAAACGCAAAGGCATCAGTACCGCACTGCTTGAAACTGCGCAGGACAACCAGCAGCATGACTGGTATGAACTGGCAAAAGAGTTAGCCTGTCGCCGTTTTGGCGATATCGATGGGAACCTGCCAGAGGTCGATTTCAAGCAACGTGCCAAATGGACGCGATACCTGCAAAGTCGCGGTTTCAGCTTCGATCAAATCAACTACGCACTGTCAAAAGAGCATTAAATCCCTGCTCGGTCTGCTTCTATCTTGTTTCTGCCTCTTTTCGCAATTGGTCAGGTTGTTTACAATGACCGCCAATTGACTCTGATCACGTCGCCTGTTATGCGACGCAGTGATAACTACCACTCCAATTTTCAGGATTAGCCAATGTACATGAGCACCGACGAGATCCGCCGCGCGTTTCTCGAATTCTTTGAAAGCAAAGGGCACACCATCGTGCCTAGCTCATCGCTCGTGCCTGCCAACGACCCAACACTGTTGTTCACAAACGCAGGTATGAACCAGTTTAAAGATTGCTTCCTAGGCCTAGAAAAACGCGCCTATACCCGAGCGACAACAGCACAGCGCTGTGTACGTGCCGGTGGTAAGCACAATGACCTGGAAAACGTAGGCTTCACTGCCCGTCACCACACCTTCTTTGAAATGCTGGGTAACTTCAGCTTTGGTGATTACTTCAAAGACGATGCTATCGCGTTCGCGTGGGAGTTTCTGACTGAAGTACTGCAACTGCCAAAAGATCGCCTGATGGTGACCGTGTACGAAACAGACGACGAAGCTTTCGCGCTGTGGAACGAGAAAATCGGTATCCCGGCTGATCGCATCGTGCGCATTGGCGACAAGAAAGGCGGCAAGCCATACGAGTCAGATAACTTCTGGCAAATGGGTGACACTGGTCCTTGTGGTCCATGTACCGAAATTTTCTATGACCACGGCGATCACATCTGGGGTGGTCCTCCAGGTTCTCCGGAAGAAGATGGCGACCGTTTCATCGAAATCTGGAACAACGTTTTTATGCAGTACAACCGTCATGCCGATGGCACGATGGAACCGCTGCCTAAGCCATCTGTTGATACTGGTATGGGTATTGAGCGTATTGCTGCGATCATGCAGGGCGTTCACTCAAACTACGAAATCGACATCTTCCAAACCCTGATCAAATCAGCAGCGGAAGTGATTGGCTATGAAGACCTGTCTAACCAATCCCTGCGCGTTGTGGCTGACCACATCCGTTCATGTGCCTTCCTGATTGTTGACGGTGTAATGCCTTCAAATGAAGGCCGTGGTTATGTACTGCGCCGTATTATCCGTCGTGCAGTACGTCACGGTAACAAGCTGGGCGCGAATGGTGCATTCTTCTACAAGCTGGTTGGCCCTCTGGCTGACATCATGGCACTGCTGGTGAAGAGCTGAAGAAGCAGCAGGCGATGGTTGAGAAAGTGCTGAAGATCGAAGAAGAAAACTTCGGTCGTACTCTGGACCGCGGTATGGCGATCCTGAACGATGCACTGGAAGCGGTTGAAGGTGATGTACTGGACGGTGAAACCGTGTTCAAACTGTACGACACCTATGGCTTCCCGGCTGACCTGACTAACGACGTAGCGCGTGAGCGTGGCTTCTCTATCGATGAAGCTGGCTTTGAAGCGGCGATGGAAGAGCAGCGCCAGCGAGCCCGTGAAGCGGGTCAGTTTGGCACAGACTACAACGCAGTGATCAAAGTAGAAGGTAACTCTGAGTTCACCGGCTACGGCGCGACAGAAGGCAAAGGCATCATCACGGATATCTTTGTTGATGGTATGGCTGCTGAGACAGTAGCGACTGCCGATGAAGCGGTTATCATTCTTGACCAGACACCATTCTACGCGGAATCTGGTGGTCAATGCGGTGATGCAGGCTTCCTGATCACTGATGCGGGCAAGTTTGAAGTTATCGATACCCAGAAATACGGCGCGGCGATTGGCCACCGCGGTAAGCTGGTGGACGGTACCCTGAGCGTTGGCGACAACGTTGAAGCGCAGGTGAATGCATCACGTCGTCAGGCGATTGCCCTGAACCACTCTGCAACTCACTTGCTGCACGAAGCGCTGCGTATCGTACTGGGCGACCATGTACAGCAGAAAGGTTCTTTGGTTCGCGCTGAAGGCCTGCGTTTTGACTTCTCTCACCTGGAAGCGGTGAAGGCTGAAGAGCTGCGTGCGGTAGAAAAGCTGGTGAACGAACAAATTCGCCGCAACCACGACGTTAGCACCGAAATCATGGACATTGAGTCTGCGAAAGCAAAAGGTGCAATGGCACTGTTCGGTGAGAAGTACGACGACAATGTGCGCGTACTGACCATGGGTGACTTCTCGATCGAGCTGTGTGGTGGTACTCACGCTAACCGTACTGGTGACATCGGTATGCTGAAGATCACTTCTGAGGGTGGTATTGCAGCAGGCGTACGCCGTATTGAAGCGGTAACCGGTCAGGGTGCAGAAGATGCGTTCTACCGTCAGCAATCAGAGTTCGCACAGAAAGTGGCTGAGTCTCAAAGCCGTGCGAAATCACTGGAAAAAGAAATCCAGTTGCTGAAAGAGAAACTGGCGGCTCAGGAAAGCGCTAGCCTGATCAACAAGGTTCAGGAAATCAACGGCATCAAAGTGCTGATCAGCAAGCTTGATGGCGCTGACAACAAAGCACTGCGCACCATGGTTGACGATCTGAAAAATCAGATGGGCAGCGGTGTCGTGTTCCTGGGGAACGTGGCTGATGACAAAGTTGGCTGATTGCCGGTGTGACCAAAGATCTGGTTGGCAAAGTAAAAGCCGGCGACTTGGTTAACATGGTTGCGCAGCAGGTGGGTGGTAAGGGCGGTGGCCGTCCTGACATGGCACAGGCGGGTGGTACCGATGTTGCTGCACTGCCTGCGGCTCTGGAAACCGTTACACCATGGTTGACTGAGCGCCTGTAAGGTAAAGTCCCTGAGACAAATGCGTAAAGAAAGGCTTCCTATGGAAGCCTTTTTTCTTTAGTACCTTAACTCGCGTTTATTCTTTGCACTTTTTTTTTAACACTGTATAGTGCATCGCCTCAATAACGGTGCGGCTACTTTTTTGAGCAGTACCCGTTTCGATTATTCGCGCCGGTGGGATGAACTTTTCCTGCCTCGCAGTATCTGACAACGTGATCTTCTGGGCACAGGGGTCACAATGTCTGGATTCGATGTGTATTTTCTCATGGGTTAACTGGAGTTAGCTGGAGAAATAAGCCATATTGAAAAACCAGACTGGCGCTGGCTAATTTGAAGTCAAGCTTGCAAAAGGATGCTCGCAAGGAAGGAAAGTAGTTGATTGTCCGCCCCGGCGCTTACGCTGCCGTGCATATTGACTTCGCGCAGTATGAAGACCATACCGACTCAACTAATAAGAAAGTTGTAAATACTCAAGGAGTAGAAGAATGCTGATTTTGACTCGTCGCGTAGGTGAAACGCTGATGATTGGTGATGAAGTGACTGTTACTGTACTGGGCGTTAAGGTAACCAAGTACGTATCGGCGTAAACGCACCGAAAGAGGTGTCTGTGCACCGTGAAGAAATCTACATGCGTATACAAGCAGAGAAAGGTAACCCTGCACCGACGGGCGGAAACTTCTAAGTAAACGCACCAACGTATTCGTAAAGGCCGGAAAATTTAACGGCCTTTTCTATATCTGAAGAATTTATACTCGCGAGTATAAACTCGAAATGGCGAAAAACGCTTTCCTGAATTTTTACTATTTGGGAGACACGTCAGGTTGTTCATTTAAAACGCAATTGATGATTCGATAAATCAAATATTGCGCATGTTGAGTGAGAAGTGTGCAAACGCAACGTGAATGCAGATTTTTCCCGATAAAATGTTTGACTTATTCTCGGCTCAAAGTAATATGTGCCTCCGCAAGACGGTGAGGTGGCCGAGAGGCTGAAGGCGCTCCCCTGCTAAGGGAGTATGCGGTTTATAGCCGCATCGAGGGTTCGAATCCCTCCTTCACCGCCATTCTTGCACTGCGCGACCGTAGCTCAGCTGGATAGAGTACCTGGCTACGAACCAGGCGGTCGGAGGTTCGAATCCTCCCGTCGCGCCATTATTTATGTTTATTGATAGCGTCAGTAAACAAGCCCGAATTGTTGTGCGCTCGTAGCTCAGCTGGATAGAGTACCTGGCTACGAACCAGGCGGTCGGAGGTTCGAATCCTCCCGAGCGCGCCATGATTTGTGCGGTGAGGTGGCCGAGAGGCTGAAGGCGCTCCCCTGCTAAGGAGTATGCGGTTTATAGCCGCATCGAGGGTTCGAATCCCTCCTTCACCGCCATTTAGTAAGTAAGTTGTGCGACCGTAGCTCAGCTGGATAGAGTACCTGGCTACGAACCAGGCGGTCGGAGGTTCGAATCCTCCCGGTCGCGCCATCCTTACTTGCTCCAACTTAGGCTTATGCCTACCAAGGACGAAGCTCCGTTTCCGACGAAGCGCTGGCATCTGGATGATGCATGAAGTGATTACTGCGCGACCGTAGCTCAGCTGGATAGAGTACCTGGCTACGAACCAGGCGGTCGGAGGTTCGAATCCTCCCGGTCGCGCCATTTCACTTTCACCCTGATTGACATCTATAATCAATCATTGCCTGCGCGACCGTAGCTCAGCTGGATAGAGTACCTGGCTACGAACCAGGCGGTCGGAGGTTCGAATCCTCCCGGTCGCGCCATTTCTTTTGAATGTCTATTCAATTAATCCGATTGGATTATCGTTTTTCTCAAAACACACACTTCCTGGCGTTACCTGCACTTTTTCCAGTTTTTTCAAATTCGCTTTTCCTGCGTTCATATCTGCTACAAAACCCACTTTTAATTCCCTGAATTTCTGTATATTTCTTCTATAAAGTTTTTGCAATCAAACACCCCAGATAACCCTGCATTTGCGTTAACAACATGATAACAATTGTGCGATTTTATTGCGTCAGAGGCCGAAAATGGCGCAAATGAAGAGTATTACAGGATTGTCATTATTGTGATTTGTTAGTATTTTGACCAATAACTTAACTCAGTGAGTAAATTCTCTACAAAATGTTGAGAAGCACATCGCTGGGATTAGCTGTGACCACCTGTCGGTGTCAGACCGGTGGTGAAATGGAAAGGAAGCTGACATATGGATTTGGGTAGCACACTCCAACAGGCCGCAGCGCTCATGATAACGGGCATGCTGGTCGTCTTTATTTTTCTGACAGTTTTGGTCGGTTTGGTCAAACTGATGTCCCGTCTTGTCCCCGAAGAGTTGCCACCTCAGGCAACCACGACCACTACGCCCAATAATAGTGGTCAAATTCCAGGGGAAACCATCGCTGCCATTTCTGCAGCGGTGCATAAATACCGTAATCGCCAGCGTTAGCTGATGCGAAACATACAATTACAAGGAGTATTGTCGTATGTCTAAGCCACTCGCTATTACAGACGTTGTCCTGCGTGACGCGCACCAGTCGCTGTTTGCGACCCGTATGCGTCTGGATGACATGTTACCGATTGCTGCAGCGCTGGATGATGTGGGTTACTGGTCGTTAGAGACCTGGGGCGGCGCAACGTTTGATGCCTGTATCCGCTATCTTGGTGAAGACCCATGGGTTCGTCTGCGCGAATTGAAAAAAGCCATGCCGAAAACCCCGATGCAAATGCTGCTTCGTGGGCAAAACCTGTTGGGCTACCGCCACTACGCTGACGATGTCGTCGACAAGTTTGTTGAGCGCGCCCACGCCAATGGTATGGACGTTTTCCGCATCTTTGATGCAATGAATGACGTACGTAACTTTGAGAAAGCGGTAAAAGCTGCAGTCTCTGTCGGTGCGCACGCCCAGGGTACACTCTCTTATACCACCAGTCCTTACCATACCCTGGACACCTGGACCGAACTGGCAAAGCGTCTTGAAGACCTTGGTTGTCATTCACTTTGTATTAAAGATATGTCTGGCCTGCTCAAGCCGTATGAAGCGGAAGAGCTGATCAAACGTATTAAAGCCTCCTGTGATATTCCATTGGCGCTTCATTGTCATGCGACAACCGGCCTTTCCACTGCCACCGCTGTGAAAGCGGTTGAAGCGGGTCTGGACGTTTTGGATACGGCGATTTCTTCCATGAGCCAGACTTACGGCCACACGCCAACCGAAACTGTGGTTGCCATGCTTCAGGGCACGGAGCGTGACACCGGGCTGGATCTGGAGAAAATCGAACCTATTGCGGCGTACTTCCGTGAAGTGCGTAAGAAATACGCCAAGTTCGAAGGCCAGCTCAAGGGTGTAGATTCCCGAATCCTGATCGCTCAGGTACCGGGTGGCATGCTGACCAATATGGAAAGCCAGCTCAAAGAGCAGGGCGCGGCAGATCGCCTCGACGAAGTGCTACTGGAAATCCCACGCGTCCGTGAAGATTTGGGTTATATCCCTCTGGTAACGCCAACCTCCCAAATCGTGGGTACCCAGGCTGTGATCAACGTATTGACCGGTGAACGCTACAAGAGCATCACCAAAGAAACGGCCGGTGTGCTGAAAGGTGAATACGGCGCGGCACCTGCAGAAGTCAATAAAGCTGCAAGCGCGGGTTTTGGATGGTGCAGACCCAATCACTTGCCGTCCTGCTGATCTGTTGAAGCCTGAACTGCATATTCTGACCGACGAGCTGATTGCCAAATCGAAAGAAGAAGGCATCTTACTGGCTGAAGCGCAGGTAGATGACGTACTGACGTATGCACTGTTCCCACAAGTCGGTCTTAAGTTCCTGAAAAACCGTGGCAATCCGGAAGCGTTCGAGCCGGTACCAGGTACAGAGCCTGCTGTGGCTCCTGTGCCTGCGGCAGCGCCTGCGTCTACCGGAGGCGTGGAAGCTTACAGCGTTCAGGTGAATGGCCAGACTTATGATGTGGTTGTTGGTCCCCAGGGTGAACTGACATCGGTAACGCCTGCGGCATCTCAAGCAGCACCTACTGCGCCAGCGCCTAGCGCGGGGCCATCTGAAGCTGTGGCTGCGCCGCTGGCAGGTAACATTTTCAAAGTGGTGGCGAAACAAGGCCATCAGGTTCAGGAAGGCGATGTACTGCTGATCCTGGAAGCGATGAAAATGGAAACCGAAATCCGTGCGACCCGCGCAGGTACAGTTCAAGATGTGATGGTGAAAGAAGGTGACTCAGTCACTGTCGGTTCACCGCTGATGAGTCTGGCGTAAGAGGGTAAACATGGAAGGTTTATGGATCCTCTGGACGGAGACTGGCCTGGCTAATTTCCATTTTGGTCAGCTCATCATGATCGCCGTTGGTTGTACTTTGCTGTTTCTCGCCATCCGCAAGGGCTTTGAGCCTTGCTGCTGTTGCCGATCGGCTTTGGTGCCATTCTCGCTAACATTCCGAATGCGGGATTTACAGAGCCAGGCGGCGTGCTGTACTACGTCTACTATGTGGGTATCGAAACGGGCATCTTCCCGCTGTTGATCTTTATGGGCGTTGGCGCCATGACAGACTTCGGGGCGCTCATCGCAACCCACGCACGCTCTGGTTAGGGGCGGCAGCGCAGTTTGGTATTTTCGCGACGTTGTTTGGCGCGATTTTGCTGAACCTGGTGCCGGGCATGGAGTTCAACCTCGCTGATGCGGCGTCTATCGCTATCATCGGTGGTGCAGATGGTCCGACGGCGATCTTCCTTGCCAGCCGTCTGTCTCCTGACTTACTGGGTGCGATTGCAGTGGCGGCGTACAGCTACATGGCACTGGTACCTATTATCCAGCCGCCTATCATGAAGGCGTTGACCAGCGAAGAAGAGCGTAAGATTGAAATGCGCCAACTTCGTCACGTATCAAGAACAGAAAAGATCCTGTTCCCATTGGCAGTGCTGATGATGGCAATCCTGTTCCTGCCTTCAGCTACGCCGCTGGTGGGGATGTTCTGTCTGGGTAACCTGATGCGTGAATGTGGTGTTGTTGACCGTCTGTCCAATACAGCACAAAACGAGCTGATCAACGTGGTGACCATCTTCCTGGGACTGGCTGTTGGCTCAAAGCTGCAGGCGGATAAATTCCTGCACTTTGAAACCCTGGGTATCCTGATACTGGGTGCCGTTGCTTTCAGTATCGGTACGGCGGCGGGTGTGTTGATGGCTAAACTACTCAACAAGGTGAGTAAAGACAGCATTAACCCATTGATTGGTGCGGCGGGTGTTTCTGCTGTGCCAATGGCAGCGCGTGTGGTGAACAAAGTGGGTCTGGATGCCAACCCCCACAACTTCCTGTTGATGCATGCAATGGGACCAAACGTGGCGGGCGTATTAGGCTCAGCGGTGGCGGCGGGTGTACTTTTGGCGCTGGTCGGCGGCTAACGTTACTGCGCGTTTAAAATACATTCACAAAATAATAGGGCGGAAGGCATTGAGTCTTCCGCCTTTTTTATTAACACTGAAAAGCTCGAGGCTGCAAAAAAGGACGATACGCATGGCTAACCTTCAACTGGCAATCACCGCGTTTGGCGGGCCGGAAACCCTCAAGCTCCAAACCACCGACATCCCGGTACCTGCAGACAATCAGGTATTGGTCAAAGTCGCTTATGCCGGGGTAAACCCGATTGATGCCAAAACCCGCGCAGGGTTGGGATGGGGTGCAGAGAAAATCAAAGACAGCCTGCCGTGGGTACCTGGCTTTGATGCCGCCGGTATCGTTGCTCAGGATGCCGGAGAGTTTACAGCTGGTGACCGTGTGGTCGGCCGCATTGTTGAAGGTGGCGGCTATGGTCAGTATCTCTGTGCAGACAAGTCAGCGTTGGCAAGGGTGCCAGACAGTGTCCCGCTGGAGATTGCCGCCACATTTCCCGTCGCAGGCTGACGGCACTTCAGGTGCTGGAACATGCCGATGTGCGCCATCAGGACAGAGTGTTGATCCTCGCCGGTGCCGGTGGGGTTGGTCATATCGCAATCCAGCTTGCCAACATCAACGGGGCAACGGTGTATGCGTCTTGTTCGACAGCCAATGTGGACTTTGTCTCTTCCCTGGGGGCGGAGGCGGTGGATTACCACAAAGCTCCCGTGGAAGAGCAGGTGAAAGATATCGATGTGCTGATTGATTTGATGGGCGGCGATGTAGGTGAAGCGGCGCTTCAATGCGTCAAGCCGTCAGGGCGCGTGGTAACTGTCCCTACCATCACTGCACCGCGTATCATCGAGCGGCCAAGCAACGGGGCATTGAGGCCAAAGGGATGCTGGTGCAGCCAAGTGTAGAGGATCTGGATGTTCTGCTTCACGCCGCCGATGAAGGGAAACTGCGCATCACCATCAGTGCCACCTACCCGTTAGAGCAAGGCGTCCAAGCCCATAAAGATATAGAGAGTGGCCGCACACGCGCAAAATCATTTTGGAGATCCCCCAGTAATGTGTCGTTACGACAAATATGAAGCCTTTATTTTCGATCTCGATGGCACTTTGATTGATTCAATGCCGGGTCACTATGCGGCCTGGCTGCAAACAGCTGCAGATTTTGGATTTGACGTTGATGAAGCCTGGTACCACACACGCGGTGGCAGCCCAACCCTGCTAACGGCCAAGTCGCTGGTGGAAGAGAAAAGCCTGGATATAGATCCTGCGGTGCTTGCTGCCCATAAAACACAGCAATTCAAAGCCATCATGGAAGATCATCTCGAGATCTTGCCGTTTGCGGAAGTGGCGCGGCATTTCGCAGGTAAAAAGCCGATGGCAGTTGGAACCGGCACCCTGACAGATATTGCTGAACGAATGTTGGAAAAGACCGGTCTTTTACCTTTGATGGATGTCGTTGTCGGTGCTGATCAGGTTTCTGCCCATAAACCCGAGCCGGATACTTTCCTACGCTGTGCAGAACGATTAAACGTGGCACCGGAAAAATGCCTGGTGTTCGAAGATGCGGTGTTTGGTATCAACGCAGCGAAAGCGGCAGGCATGGATGTCATTGATGTTCGGGTGACAGACATTGGATTGGATTAGTGGTGACTCGGCGCTGTGGGTGTTGTTTTCAACTGGTTTTCTCAGCGCCACCTTGCTTCCTGGCGGTTCGGAAGCCAACCTCGTTTTACTGCTTAAGCAAAACCAGTTCAGCTTGGCGACACTGGTGTTGGTCGCCACCCTTGGTAACACGCTGGGAGCATGACCAACTATTGGATTGGCCGTTTCATTCCTGCGCGAACCCTTGAGCAGAAACACGGTCAAAGAGCCATTAACTGGCTTCAACGCTACGGTTACTGGACCTTGTTGCTGAGCTGGCTACCCATTATCGGCGACCCGCTTTGTCTGGCTGCTGGCTGGCTGAGACTCAAGCAGCGTTGGTGCTGGCTCTTGATTGCCACGGGCAAAGCCCTCAGATACCTGATACTGGCACTCGTGACCCGAGGCTTAATGTTTTAATTTTTATCAAAGGATAGCGTGTGCGTTATTTTATCCTGACGGCAACCCTGTTTGGGTTGTCAGGGTGTGGCATCTTTCCGTCCACACCCGCGCTGCCTGATGGCGTCACTTTTATTGAAGAAAAAGGCGCTACGGGTGACGCCCCGGCCATCCCCTATCAAAAATACCGTCTCTCCAACGGCTTGACGGTGTTGCTTCACCCTGATGATTCCGATCCACTGGTTCATGTGGATGTGACCTATCACGTCGGTTCGGCCGTGAAGAGCCGGGTAAGTCTGGCTTTGCCCACTTCTTTGAGCACATGATGTTTCAGGGCTCTGAGCATGTCGGCGACCAGCAGCATTTCAAACTGGTGACGGAATCCGGCGGCAGCGTTAACGGAACGACCAACCGAGACCGCACCAACTACTACGAAACCGTGCCTGCCAACGAGCTGGAAAAAATGCTGTGGCTGGAATCTGACCGCATGGGCTTTTTGCTTGATGCCGTTTCCCAGCGCAAATTTGAAATCCAGCGCGATACGGTAAAAAACGAACGGGCACAGAACTACGACAACCGCCCTTATGGCCTAGTGCAGGAAACCCTGTCTGCCAGTCTGTACCCGCCGACTCATCCCTACAGCTGGCCGACTATCGGCTATGTCGAAGATCTCAATGGCGTGGACGTGGACGATCTGAAAGCCTTCTTCCTGCGCTGGTACGGCCCAAACAACGCCACGCTCAGCATCGGCGGTGATATCGATGTTGCCAAAACCCTAGAGTGGGTAGAGAAATACTTTGGTGATATTCCTGCCGGGCCCGAGGTGAAAACGGCGGATAAATGGCCGGTGACCCTGGACGCTAACCGCTTCGTTACTCTTGAAGACAATATCCAGCAGCCGATGCTGGTGATGACCTGGCCAACGGAATATCCAGGGGCAGACTCCCGTGTCGCGCTCGACATGCTCGCCTCTGTGCTGGGGCAGGGACGTAACAGTCTGCTTTATCAGGAACTGGTCAAACCGGGCAAGGTACTGAGTGCCAGCGCGTATCAGGACTGTGCTGAGCTTGCGTGTAACCTTCAGGTATATGTGCTGGGCAATCAGGGTCAGAGCCTGCAATCGCTGCGTAAAGATGTCATGGGCGTACTGGCTTCCCTCAAGACGCGGGGTATCAAAGCGGATGATCTGGCGCAGGTGAAAGGCAGCGCTGAGGCAAGCGCCGTATTTGGCCTGCAAAGCGTGCACGGTAAAGTGGCACAACTGGCTTCCAACGAGACCTTCTATGGCGAGCCGGATAGGCTGGCTATCTGGCTGGATGAGCTAGACGATGTCTCGACCGGGGAAGTGGAAGCCGCCTTTGACCGCTTTATCTGGAATAAGCCATCACTGAGCCTGTCGGTCGTGCCGGTTGGCAAAACCAGCCTCGCCGCTGCAGCCCCCAACTTTTCGCCGGTGCGTGCCAAAACAGACGGTAATGCGGATACCGGTGATGCATCGTTAGCGTTGCGTGAAACACCGGAAACCTTTGACCGTTCTGTGGTACCAAAACCAGACAGCGCTGTGACGGTGAAAGTGCCGAAGCTTTACCGGGCCAAATTGGACAACGGTATTCAAATTGCCGGTGCAACGTCGGATGAAACGCCAACAGTGACTGTTCACCTGATTTTACCCGCAGGCAGCTTGATGGAGCCGGAAGGTAAAAATGGCCTGGCATCGCTGACCGCCGATCTGCTGGCAGAGGGAACCACCAACCGTACCAGTGAAGCGATTGCTGCCGAGTTGGATCGCCTTGGTTCCAGTATCAGTGTCAGTGCGTCTTCCCGTGGTACCACCATCAGTGTTTCTTCCCTGACTAAAAACCTCGAAGAAACCCTGACCCTTGCAGGCGATATGCTGTTTCATCCCAAGTTCGACGAGGATGATTTCGAACGTCTGAAAAAACAGGCGTTGGAAAGTATCCAGTTCAGTCACCAGACACCCCAGTGGCAGGCAAGTCAGGCAAGACGCCATGTGCTGTTCAGTGACCCGTGGCATGCATTGCCATCGGAAGGCACCCTTGAAACGCTGGGTGCGCTGACTGTCGGCGATGTGAAAGACTTCTATGCCCGTCACTACACCCCGGATTCGGCAAGACTGATTGCTGTCGGTGATATCGACAAATCCACCTGTTGTCGAGTATTAACGGCTTGGCAGAATGGAAAGGGGAGCCTGCAACGGCACCGGCTAAAACCCTGATTAAGGAATACAGCAAACCGCAAATCTGGCTGGTGGACAAACCCGGCGCACCGCAAAGCGTGGTGCAGATGGTACGGCATGCCATGCCTTACGACGCCACCGGCGAGATGTTTAAAACCCAGCTGGCCAACTTTAACCTTGCCGGGAACTTTAATTCACGCTTGAACCTGAACCTTCGCGAAGACAAGGGTTACACCTATGGGGCAAGCGGTTATGTCTATGGCGATCAGGATAAAGGCGTTGTCGTATATCAGGCACAGGTGCGCGCAGACAGCACAGCCGATACGGTCAAAGAGATGCAAAGTGAACTGCGCAACATGGCCGAAAACGGTATGACTGACGAAGAGCTGGCCTTTTTGCGCCTGGCTGTCGGGCAAAACGAAGCCTGAGCTATGAAACGCCGGGGGATAAGGCGGGACTGATCGCCAATATGATGCGCAACAATCTGCCCGCCGACTACAAGGCAAAACAGAAAGCGATCATCGATACAGTCTCGAAAGAAACACTCAATGAACTGGCAAAAATCTGGTTTGAGCCCGAAGATTATCAGGTGATTATCGTCGGTGATGCAAAGGCGCTGGCGCCATCATTGAGTACCTTGGGACTGCCGGTTAAGCGTCTGACTATTGAGAACTGACGCCACGTTACCGACAGTGTAAGCCGAGTGAGAAACAGTGAGATGCTTTTGCCACCAAGAGTGATTATGCTTAGTCATCTTACTGCTTTAATTACAATAAAAGAGTGCAGCCTTGACTAGTTTTTCCCAAAGGTTGGAAGCGTTCTCCGCAAACCCGGAAGCGCTCAGCGGCATTGGCAGAGGCGTTGAACGCGAAGCATTGCGGATCACGCCGCAAGGTACCTTGTCAGCCGCCCACCACCCTGATGCGTTAGGTTCTGCCCTGACCCACAAATGGATCACAACCGATTTCGCTGAGCAGTTGCTGGAATTTATCACGCCTGTCAGCCATTCGGTGCCGGAGATGCTCAACCAACTCCAGGACATCCACCGTTTCACCTACCGTGCGCTGGGAGAAGAGTCCCTTTGGCCATTGTCGATGCCGTGCTATGTCGGTGAGGAAGATGACATCACGCTGGCACAGTATGGATCGTCCAATGTCGGCCGCATGAAAACCCTGTACCGTCAGGGATTGAAACACCGCTACGGCAGTGTCATGCAGATCATTTCCGGTGTGCATTTCAACTTCTCGTTTTCCGACAGTTTCTGGCAGCAGTTGTTTGGCGATCAAACACCTTACGCCAGACAGGAATCCGTGTCTGAAGCGTACTTCGGCCTGATCCGCAATTACTACCGCTTTGGCTGGATGATCCCGTATCTGTTCGGTGCATCTCCGGCGCTATGTGGCTCTTTTATCAATAAAGCAGCGACTAACCTGCCGTTTGAAACTGTCGGCAATGGTACCTGTTACCTGCCGTATGCCACCTCCCTGCGCCTGAGCGATCTGGGTTATACCAACAACGCGCAAAGCAGCCTGAAAATCGGCTTTAACGGCCTGGAGCAATATCTTCAGGGTGTGCGCGCGGCGATTGGTACGCCATCAGAAGATTTCGCCAGAATTGGCGTGAAGGACGAGAACGGTTTCCGTCAGCTCAACAGCAATGTACTGCAGATAGAAAACGAGCTTTATGCGCCAATCCGTCCGAAACGTGTCACGAAAAGTGGCGAGAAACCGTCGGAAGCGCTGGAGCGTGGTGGTGTTGAGTACATCGAAGTGCGCTCGCTGGACGTCAACCCGTTCAGTCCGGTCGGCATTGATGACTACCAGGTGTACTTCCTCGACCTGTTCCTGACCTGGAGTGTGCTGTCAGAGTCTGCACCCATGACTGATTGCGAACTGCAATGCTGGCGCCAAAACTGGAGCAAGGTGGTACTGGAAGGCCGTAAGCCTGGGCTGACTCTGCAGATCGGTTGTGACGGTGAGCAACTGACCCAGGCCGAGTGGGGACGCCGTGTCTTTGCGGACTTGTCTGCACTGGCGGTGGTGATGGACGAAGCCTTTGGTGGTGAGAATTACCAGCGTACCTGTAACGAGCTGGTGACCTGGTTCGACGAGCCGGAAAAAACACTGTCAGCCCGTATGCTGAAGTCCATTCTGGAAACCGAGAGTATTGGTAAAGTGGGTCTGGAGATCGCCAAAGGAAATCGCGAGCTGTTTGCCGGCGGCGACTATGTCACGTTTTCAGAGCAGCAGTTCAAAGATGAAAGCGAAGCCAGTGTGAAGCGTCAGCAAGATGTGGAACAGGGCGACGCAATCAGCTTTGAGCAGTACCTGGCTGAGTATTTTGGTGATAGTGTATCCCTGTAGTGATACCCAACATCTTGTATAAAGGTCGGTATTACCGGCCTTTTTTACGTTTGATACCCAGAGAAAGAGAAAACACCATGCATGCTTGTTCCAAGTGGATGCTCATGTTCACGGCGCTCGCACTGACCGGTTGCGCGGCAGCGCCACCGAAAAACCAGGACAACATCTGCAGCATATTCCGCCAATATGACGACTGGTATGAAGATGCGGTGGATATGCAAGAGGACTGGGGAACACCGATCCACGTTGCCATGGCTTTTGTGAAACAGGAAAGTTCCTATGTTCATGATGCATTGCCACCACGAGACTATGTGCTTTGGGTGATCCCATGGGGGCGCGTGAGCAGCGCTTACGGCTATGCGCAGGCACAGGATCCGGCGTGGGAGGATTACCAGAAAGCGACGGATAATGGTGGGTCGCGGACAGACTTCGGGGATGCGCTGCAGTTTATCGGTTGGTACACCAGTGAAACCCAGCGGCAGTTGGGCATTTCCAAATGGGATGCCTATAACCAGTACCTGGCCTATCACGAAGGGCGCGGGGGATATAAGCGCGGTGTGTATAAATCCAAACCCAAGGTGATGCAGGTAGCTCGTAAAGTGGAGCGCCAGGCCAAAACCTATGGTGCCCAGCTACAGAGCTGCCGCAAGGAGCTGGAAGACAACCGCAGCTGGTGGCCGTTTTAATCCCTGCACTATCAAGCCAAAAAGCGCCGTTGTCGGCGCTTTTTCTGTTTTACCCTGACGGTTATTCAAAGCCCATCTGGTGTCGGCCAAGCTCTGTCAGATCGTCCAGTGTAGCGCGCCCAGCATAACTTTTTTCATGATGCTCCGGGGCAAAGTCCGGGCAGCTTTCCCCGTTTAAGAATGCCGTGCGCTGCTTGGCAAGGAAGGTGCGGTTTTTACCGCAATCCGGCGCGGCACCGATAAACAGCACATTGCTGTACTCGGTACCATTGTGCTTATCTTCTACGGCATGAATGGTATCCGGATGCCACCAAACAGTATCTCCCGGCTGCATTTGCGGGATAGAAACCAGCTTCCAGCAACAATGGGTGCCATTTGGGCGAAACAGTCAGTGCGCGACCAGGTGCAGCGCCACACAAATCATCCTCTGGCACATCATCCTGCAGCGCGCGCAGCAGCATGTAAGGCATTGCCAGCGAAGATGGCACCATTTGCAATGTACCGTCGCCTTTGCCTTGCGGTGTCAATGCTACCCAGCCTTGGAAAGTGCGGAACACGCTGCATACTGCAGGGGAAGGATACTCTTCCACTTCGATGCGGTTTGCCCCGTGGAATGCCTGGTAGTTTTTCCAGTCACCGAAAAACACATCGTGGTAGACCTCGCGGTAGTGAGGCTCGATCCAGCGTTCGATAGAGCCAGAATCAACATGGGGAGAAAGTCCTAAAGTCGCATCACCCGGCTCGCGGCGGCGCACCCGGTCTGCATAACTCGCTTCCCTGTCGGGATCAAAAAAGGTTTTGTCGCCTTCCTGCCAGGTCCAGAGGCGGTTCAGGTTTCGGCGAGCGAGCGCCATATTCGGGTGCTGGCGCGCCAGATTTGTGCCTGAGACCAATAGATGCCGAAGATCTGTGGTTTGTCCGATTTCAACTGGCTGAAATAGTTATCTTCAACAGTAGGGACATGATCGTAGTAACCGTTGTCGATGATATAACGGGAGAGCGCTTCGTTGTGCGCTGAAACCTCATCCGCAGGCAGGGTATGACGGATAATGCAGCACCCGGATTGCAGTACTTTGGCGCGCTGTGCATCGGAAAAGCCGTGCGCGGCAATATCAGCATATTCAAACTGCGGGATCGCTGAACTCGTCGCTTCTTCCTGTTTGATGCGGGCAACTTCTGCTTCCATTGCCTCACTGACCTGCTCAAACCGCTCGCGGTAGTCGGGCATGTTGTCCCTGAGCATTTTCTTCAGGTCGCGAATTTGTTGCGGCATGTTGTCCGTGGAAAGTGCCATACATCCTCCTTTCTTCTGCGCTTCATCCAAGGTTGCAGGCAAGCTGTCTTGGCATTCAGGCGCAGCAATTCAATCCGGGTCTTAAACAGCCTGATCGACTGACCATGAGTGTGATTCAAGGCTGATTTCGTCATCTGAAATTAACGATTTTGCAACCGTATTTGCACAAATATACTACCTTTATTGGAACGTTCCAGTTTATTTTTCGAACTTCGCCGCATTTCACTCGCAGGTTTTTGTAATTGAAGTGCAAATTTTTTTTCGCACCGGGCGCAACAGGCTGGGCTGGAAATTTGGGGTGACTGAGGGTGGTTAAGGGCAAAAAATCCGTACATTCCAGTAGCCAGAAAGTGACGGTCATTGACGTGGCAAAAGCGGCGGGGGTGTCGAAATCCACTGTCTCATTGGTATTGCGTGGCAGCACCAATGTGAAGGCCGAAACCGTCTCCAGGGTGAACGAAGCGATTCGCGCACTCGGTTATGTGTACAACCGTGATGCTGCAGGACTCAGAAACCGCGAGTCCAACCTAGTTGCTATTGTCGCTAACGATCTGGCAAACCCATATCTGGCGCAGGTGATTATTGCCCTGGAAGGGGAACTGGAACAACAGGGTTTTATGCCGGTAGTAGTGAACATCAACGAGAGTGTTGAACGCCAGGCCACCATGGTGGAATCCCTGAAAGAACACAATGTGGCGGGTTTTTTATGACTCCGGCACCGGAAACAAAAGCGGAATGGCTTAGCGCACTGGCTGACGCGCACCCGCTCATTTGCCTGATGCGGGAAGTGGAAGGAGCGATGGTGCCCGTCATTAAACCGGATAACCGCCGAGGTATGTACGTCGCTACACGCTACCTGATTGGGCTGGGACACAAGCGCATTGCTTTTGTGGGCGGAATGGCCTCTATCTCAGATTATGTCGAGCGCCGTGAAGGGTTTAAAGATGCGATGCGTGAAGCGGGACTAGCGGTCAATGAGGGCGACATAGAAACCAGCTCGACCAAGCGTCACGGGGGCAAGATTGCCGTCAACCGGGTGCTGGATCGCGACGACAGCATCACCGCGGTGATCTGTTTCACCGATGTGGTGGCATATGGGGTTTATACCGCGCTCAGGGAGCGGGGTCTGACACCGGGCAAGGACATTGCCGTGGTGGGCTTTGATGATTTGGAAGACAGCCGTTTGATGTCTCCGGCGCTGACGACCGTCAGGGTACGGGCAGAAGATATTGCACAAATGGCAACAGAACGCTTGCAGCAATGGCGGAAAATCCAGCAGATACCAGACAACGCGCTGGTGGATGTAGAGCTGGTTGTCCGTTCGTCTTGCTGTTTGGTGGGGGAAAGGGCTGGGGGTCTGGCCTAGGTTTTCCCAATTTGGAAAGGAAGACTGTGTGAAACGCAGGTCAATGACAACAATGGGATATATATCATGAAGAAAAACAACATGATGCAAACCCTGCCCCTCGCAGGTACTTTGCTGTTTTCAGCGGCTGCCGTGCAGGCAGAGGATGTGGAGGTTCTGCACTGGTGGACCTCCGGCGGTGAAGCAGCTGCGCTTAACGTGTTGAAGGACGATTTGGCCAGCCAGGGTATTGGCTGGCAGGACATGCCGGTAGCAGGTGGTGGTGGCGGTAACGCGATGACCGTGCTGCGCGCGCGAGTTTCCTCCGGCAATCCGCCAACCGCAGTGCAAATGCTGGGTTTTGATATCCAGGACTGGGCAGCGGAAGATGTGGTCGCCAACCTCAATGGTGTCGCCAAAGAAGAAGGCTGGAATGATGTGGTGCCAAATGCGCTGCAACGTTTCGCTAAATACGATGGCAAATGGGTCTCTGCGCCAGTAAACGTTCACTCCACCAACTGGATCTGGGCGAACAAGAAATTGCTCGATGAAGTTGGCGCAAAGCAGCCTGAAACCTGGGATGAACTGATTGATACCCTGGAGAAACTCAAAGCGGCCGGTTATATCCCATTGGCGCACGGTGGTCAGGCATGGCAGGACGCCACCATTTTTGATGGCGTGGTGTTAACCACCGGCGGCATCGACTTCTACAAGAAAGCCATGATTGACCTCGACCCAAAAGCGCTGGGCTCTGACACCATGGTGAAAGTGTTTGACCGTATGTCCCAGCTTCGCGGTTATGTGGACAAAAACTTCCCGGGTCGTGACTGGAACTTGGCCTCTGCCATGGTGATCCAGGACAAAGCCGGTATGCAGATCATGGGTGACTGGGCGAAAGGGGAGTTCCTCAAAGCCGGTAAGGTGCCGAACGAGGATTTCCTCTGTTTCCGCATGCCGGGTACTCAGGCATGGTGACCTTTAACTCCGACCAGTTCGTGATGTTTGATGTGGGTGAGTCCAAGGCGCAAGAAGCCATGGCAAAAGCCATCATGTCGCCTGAATTTCAGTCTGCATTCAACGTGGTGAAAGGCTCTGTCCCTGCCCGTACCGATGTCTCCAACGCAGCCTTTGATGCCTGTGGTAAGAAAGGTATGGCGGATCTGGCTGAAGCCAACAAGAACGACACCCTTGTCGGCAGTATGGCTCACGGCCATGCCGCGCCGGCTGCGGTGAAAAATGCGGTCTATGACGTGGTGACCAACCACTTTAACGGTGGCATGGACTCCAAGCAGGCAATCAAAGCGCTGGTTGCGGCTGTGCAGGACGCGCAGTAAGCGAAAAAGCGGAGAGGAAGGGCATGGGCCTTCCTCTTTTGTTATCTGATAGTCGCGCCTTGTCGTATTGAAGGATCAACTATGGCCTCTCCCGGAAAATACAGTTCCCGCCAGTTCTGGCAGCAGTTGCTGCCGAAAATCGTTATTGCACCCTCGTTCGCGCTGATCTTGTTTTTTGTCTATGGCTTTATTGTCTGGACGACTTATATCTCGTTCAGCCGCTCGCGCATGCTGCCCAACTATAATATTGATGGCCTGCGCCCTATGAGAAATTATGGAACAGTCTGAACTGGCAGGTTGCGCTGGAAAACCTGGCGACATTCGGCATTCTCTACATTGTGATTTGCTGTGCGCTTGGTCTTTTTCTGGCGATATTGCTGGATCAGAAAATCCGTATTGAAGGCGGTTTGCGACCCATTTTCCTCTACCCGATGGCATTGAGCTTCATCGTGACGGGGACGGCCTGGAAGTGGTTTTTAAACCCCGGACTTGGCCTTGAAAAAACCATGCATGAGCTGGGCTGGACCAGTTTCAGTTTTGACTGGCTGATCAACCCGGATATGGCGATATACACCGTGGTGATTGCCGGGGTGTGGCAAACCTCCGGGTTTGTGATGGCCATGTTCCTTGCCGGCCTTCGTGGTATCGACAATGAAATGTTAAAAGCGGCGCAACTCGATGGTGCGTCAGCGTTTCAGATGTACCGGCGGATCATTATTCCCCAGCTGCGCCCGGTGTTTCTCAGTGCGTTTATCGTGCTCGCTCACATGGCGATTAAGAGCTATGACCTGGTGATTGCGCTGACCGGCGGCGGGCCGGGCAATGCCACGGAATTGCCAGCTACCTTTATGTACTCCTACACCTTCTCACGCAACCAGATGGCCGTGGGCTCTGCCAGTGCCATCATCATGCTGATGACAATCGCGGCTATTATCGTGCCTTACCTTTACAGCGAGTTGAAGGAGTCCAAACATGGCCAGCACTGATATCTCCTCACCGTTTCAGGGCACCCGGTTCTGGCGGGTGCTGATTTATGTCACCTTGCTGGTGTTTGCCTGTATGTACCTCTTGCCTTTGTTCGTCATGCTGGTGACTTCGTTCAAAGAGCTGGATGAGATCCGCCAGGGTAACATGCTCGCTCTGCCGGAAGTGTGGACGGTACAACCCTGGGTATCAGCATGGGGGACAGCCTGTATCGGCCTGACCTGTGAAGGGATCAGCGGTTATTTTGTCAACTCCATCGCCATAACGGTGCCGGGGGTTTTGCTCTCTACCATGCTTGGGGCACTTAACGGTTATGTACTGACCAAATGGCGCTTCCCAGGTCATAAGTGGGTATTTGGCCTGATGTTGTTCGGCTGCTTTATTCCTTTCCAGGTCGTGCTGGTGCCGATGAGTCAGGTGCTCGGTATTCTTGGGCTTGCCAATACGACATCCGGGCTGGTGTTGGTGCACGTGATATATGGGCTGGGTTTCACCACCCTGTTTTTCCGTAACTATTATGAGGCGTTTCCGAGCGAGCTTATCCGCGCGGCGATGATTGACGGTGCCGGCTTCTTCCGCATGTTTTTCCGCATCTTGCTGCCAAGTTCAGGCCGATCATCGTGGTCACCATCATCTGGCAGTTCACCAATATCTGGAATGACTTTCTGTTCGGGGCCTCGTTTGCCGCGGGCGATACCGCGCCTATCACAGTGGCGCTGAACAACCTGGTGAACTCATCCACCGGGGTAAAGGAATACAACGTACACATGGCCGGAGCATGATCGCAGCATTGCCAACACTGTTGGTCTATGTGCTGGCCGGGCGCTATTTCGTTCGCGGCCTGATGGCGGGTTCAGTAAAAGGATAGGTTTGAATGGCATCTCTCACTCTTAATAATGTAAAGAAGCGCTTCGGTCAGATTGAGGTTTTAAAAGGGATAGATATTGCCATTGATGATGGTGATTTTCTGGTGTTGGTAGGCCCGTCGGGCTGTGGTAAATCCACCTTGTTGAACATGATTGCCGGGCTGGATGGGATCAGTGATGGAGAGGTCAAAATTGGGGATGTGGTGATTAACGACCTGCATCCGGCAGATCGCGATATTGCATGGTATTCCAGTCCTATGCCCTGTATCCGAACATGACAGTGGGACAGAATATCTCCTTTGGCCTTGAAATGCGCAACGTGCCCAAGCCGGAGCGCGAGCGTAAAATCGGTGAAGTTTCTGCCATGCTGCAGATTGAACACCTGCTTAAACGTAAACCTGGGCAACTGTCCGGCGGGCAACGCCAGCGGGTCGCATGGGGCGGGCACTGGTACGCGACCCGAAAATTTTCCTGTTTGATGAACCGCTTTCAAACCTGGATGCCAAGTTGCGTGTGGATATGCGTACGGAAATTAAACGTCTGCACCAGCGCCTGAATGCCACCATTGTCTACGTCACCCACGACCAGATTGAGGCCATGACGCTGGCGACCAAGATAGCAGTGATGAAAGACGGCGAGCTGCAGCAACTTGGTTCACCGGCAGAGGTTTATGGTGACCCAGCTAACACCTTTGTGGCGACCTTTATGGGCAGCCTTCTATGAACCTGATTGAAGCAAAGGTTGAATCGGCGGATGCGCAATCTACCACGGTGCAAATAGAAGGTTTTGAAGGGATGCAGAACATGACCCTTTCCCGTGGCTTCTCAGAGCTTTCCGCCTACGATGGGAAAAACGTGTTGCTGGGTGTACGTCCGGAAGACATTACCGAAACTGCAGATACCGGCGCATCCACTTTGCGTTGCCGGGTGGATGTGACAGAGCCGACCGGTGCCGATACCTATGTGATCACGTCTATCGGCGGGAAGGAAGTGGTGGCGAGGATGTCTGCCAATGCTGGACTCAAAGCGGGGGATGTGACCTCGTTGCAGTTTGATGCAGATAAACTGGTGGTCTTTGATAAAGAAACGGGTAAACGCATCCGATAAAAATGCTCCCTCGGGAGCATTTTTTATCACTCTGGTTGAGCTTTTCCTTGTCATCAAACTCCGGCAGCTGGCTTAAACTCTGGCGTTTTTAGGAACGGGCAGGATCTTGACCTGTTTGATCATATTTTCCGCCACCTCGATAATTTCCATCTGGTGACCTTCAACTTCAATGCTCAGGCAGTTGGAAGGGATATCTTCAAGGTGTTCCAGAATAAGGCCGTTGAGGGTTCTCGGCCCATCGGTAGGCAACTCCCAGTTGAGGCTCTTGTTCAGGTCACGGATATTGGCACTGCTTCAATCATGTAACTGCCATCGGGCAGGGCGGTGATCTCATCAGCAAGGCTCGGTGACAGTGAGGTGGTAAATTCGCCCACAATCTCTTCCAGAATATCTTCCAGGGTCACCAGGCCAATGATTTCGCCGTATTCATCGACGACCAAGCCAATGCGGGATTTGTTGCGCTGGAATTTGACCATTTGCACGTTAAGCGGGGTACTTTCAGGAATGTAGTACACCTCATCGGCAGCGCGCAGCAGGTTTTCCTTGTTGAATTCGTTTTCTACCATGATGCGGTAGGCTTCACGCACCCGAAGCATACCCACCACTTCATCAATGGTGTCACGGTAAAGCACCATTCGGCCATGGGGCGCGTGGGTGAGCTGGCGCATAATCGCTTTCCAGTCATCATTGACATTAATGCCGGTGATTTCATTGCGCGGCACCATGATGTCATTAACGGTGACTTCTTCAAGCTCAAGAATAGACAGCAGCATATCCTGGTGGCGGCGGGGAATAAGGCTGCCTGCCTCGTTGACCACGGTACGCAGCTCTTCCGTGCTCAGGTGGTTTTTTCCATCATGACTGGTGGCAAGACCCATGATCCTGAGAAAGCTATTGGTGATACCGTTGACCAGCCATACCAGTGGGTAAAGTGCCTTCATCAAAAAGCTGAGCAAAGGGCTGCTGATGTAGGAAACGCGCTCTGGATAGAGGGCGGCCAGGGTTTTCGGCGTCACTTCTGCAAACACCAGCACCACCATGGTCAGGCCACCGGTTGCAATGGCGACACCGAGATCGCCATACAGGCGCATACCTATGATGGTTGCAATGGCTGAGGCGAGGATGTTAACCAGATTATTGCCGATGAGGATCAGGCCAATCAGCCTGTCTGGGCGCTCAAGCAGTTTCTCAACGCGCTTGGCACCTTTGTGTCCTTGGTTGGAAAGGTGTCGTAACCGGTAGCGGTTTAACGCCATCATGCCGGTTTCCGAACCGGAGAAATACGCGGATATGACGATGAGCAATACCAAAAGGGACGTTAACGTGCCCGTCGATATGTCGTCCAAATTGCAAGTTCCTTCTAGGTTGGTTCAGTCCTAATTAAGGGCAAGAATCTGCGCCTGTGTCAAACACTGAGGCGCAAATTCTTTCTATTGTCTAACTGGCGATAATCACTTCGCGTACGAAACGGCTGCCAAAATAGGCCAGTGTCAGCAAAAAGGCACCGACGATACTAATCCAGATCACGCGACGGCCCCGCCAGCCTGAGCGGTAGTGTCCCCACAGCAATACGCCATAAACCACCCAAGCCAGAGCCGACAATACGGCCTTGTGTGCTTTGCCCTGTGCAAGGATGTCGTGCACAAAGAAAAAGCCGGTCAGCAAGGTCAGGGTCAGCAGGATTTCACCGATAAGGATGATATTGAAAAGCTGGCGCTCCACCGCCATCAGTGGCGGCACGTTGGGGTTGATAACCAGCCTCTTCTTACTTTTAAGCTGGTAATCCAGCCATGCCAGTTGAATGGCATAAAGGGTCGCTATCATTAGCGTGGCATAAGAAAACAGTGCCAGGGAAATGTGCAGTAGCACTTCAGGGTTGGCTTCCAGATGGGTAATAAACGCACCTGGCAACAACGTAGAAGCAGCAACATTAATGGCAGAGAAGCTATACACCACTGGCAGGAGCACCCATACCCGCATTTTGAACATCAGGCCGGTGGTGATGGTGGCAATGATAAAACTGATCAACGAAGCGACATTGAGAATACTGAGGTTTTGGCCGCTATTGGAAAGGATCAAATCAGACAATAAATAGGCGTGCAGCACCAGTGCGCCGCAGGCACTCAAAAATACCGAGCGGGCCGGGATCTGATTAGGCCAGACAAGCCGGGAATGATTTGTAATAGTGCCGCACCGTAAAGTACCGCAGCCGTGAGTGCTAAAAAGATATCCATGTGTCTTTCAACAACATCGCGTCAAAAAAGAAAGCAGTTAGTATACCCTGCACAACAATTCGTCGCTATTGGTGCAAGGCCTAAACCTGTCTCGCCGCTTGCAAACCTGAATGAAATTTCATTTTCAGGCTTTAAAACTAACATTCAAGCCAGCATGTAAGCGAAAGCAATATTGCGATATAATCGCGCTAATTTTTGTGTTTATTGCCACTGATGCACGTGGCGCCGTCGCGTAGAGAGCGAGTAGGACATGTTTGAGAACTTAACAGATCGTTTATCCCGTACGCTGAAAAACATCAGTGGCCGTGGTCGACTGACAGACGACAATATCAAGGACACGCTGCGTGAAGTGCGCATGGCGCTGCTGGAAGCTGACGTAGCACTGCCGGTAGTGCGTGATTTTGTCAGCCGTGTAAAAGAAAGTGCGGTTGGCCTTGAAGTATCAAAAAGCCTGACGCCGGGTCAGGAGTTTATCAAGATTGTCCGCACCGAACTTGAAGCGGTCATGGGCGACTCTAACACTGAACTGGACCTGGCAACCCAGCCGCCAGCTGTGGTGTTGATGGCAGGTCTGCAAGGTGCGGGTAAAACCACCAGTGTCGGTAAGCTGGGTAAGATGCTCAAAGAGCGTCACAAGAAGAAAGTGCTGGTGGTGTCTGCCGACGTTTATCGCCCTGCGGCGATCAAACAGCTGGAAACTCTGTCTCAGGATGTTGGCATCGACTTCTTCCCGTCAACGCCTGACCAAAAGCCAGTGGACATTGCTAAGGCGGCAGTGGCGCACGGCAAGCTCAAATTCTATGACGTCGTGATTGTCGATACCGCAGGCGCCTGCACGTCGACGAAGAGATGATGGACGAAATCAAAGACGTCCATGCTGCGATCAACCCAATTGAAACCTTGTTTGTGGTTGACGCCATGACAGGTCAGGATGCGGCAAACACGGCGAAAGCGTTCAACGATGCACTGCCGCTGACCGGTGTGGTACTGACCAAGGTTGATGGTGATGCCCGTGGTGGTGCTGCGCTCTCTGTACGTCATATCACTGGCAAGCCAATCAAATTCCTGGGTGTAGGTGAGAAAACCGACGCACTGGAGCCGTTCCATCCTGATCGTGTAGCCAGCCGTATTTTGGGCATGGGCGACGTACTTTCGCTGATCGAAGATCTTGAGCGTAACGTCGACAAAGAAAAAGCCGAGCAACTGGCGAAGAAGTTTAAAGAGAAAAAAGGTTTTGACCTTCAGGACTTCCGCGACCAACTGCAGCAGATGAAGAACATGGGCGGCATGATGGGCATGCTGGACAAGCTGCCGGGCATGTCGAACCTGCCGGATGATGTGAAAAACCAGGTGGACGACAAAATGTTTGTTCAGATGGAAGCCATCATCAACTCCATGACACCGAAAGAGCGCGCGCGCCCAGACCTGATTAAAGGTTCACGCAAGAAGCGTATTGCTGCCGGTTCCGGTACCCAGGTACAGGACGTCAACCGCCTGCTTAAGCAGTTCACCCAGATGCAGAAGATGATGAAGAAGATGCAGAAGGGCGGCATGAAGAACATGATGCGCAATATGAAAGGCATGATGGGCGGCATGGGTGGTGGCGGCGGAATGTTCCCGCGTTAATCTGCACACAAACCGTATTCTGTTAGGGGGAGTAATCCACCTAATTGATAATAAAGCAAAGGGATTCGCTAAGTGATTGAATGACGGTTTTAGCTGATGCTTTTTTGGCTAAAGCAGTTGCATTCGATCACAGAAAGCGTAAAATTCCGGAGCTTTATTTTGGCACGAGGCCCCGTATTAGCACGGGGCCAATTTTATTCAGTAATGCAAAGAGGACGATATGGTTACCATTCGTTTGGCACGTCACGGCGCGAAAAAGCGTCCATTCTATCAAATCGTTGTTGCAGACAGCCGCACAGCTCGCGACGGTCGCTTCATTGAGAAAGTAGGCTTCTTCAACCAGTTGCACAGGGTCAAGAAGAGAAACTGCGTCTGGACCTGGACCGCGTTAACCACTGGGTTGGCGAAGGTGCAGCTGTTTCTGACCGCGTAGCAAAACTGATCAAAGACGCTGCTAAAGCTGCGTAATTGAACAGTCTCAGGGTTGAAGAAAAAGAAATGAGTGAGCAAGAAAAGGTTGTAGTAGGCAAGCTAGGTGCTTCTTATGGCATCCGTGGCTGGCTCAAAGTTTTTTCTTACACTGAAAATGCCGAAAACATCTTCAGTTACTCACCTTGGTTTATCAAGGTGCGTGGCGAGTGGCAGGAATTCGGTCTTGAAGACTGGAAACGCCACGGTCAGGGTTATGTCGGTAAATTGAAAGGTCTGGATCAGCGTGAAGACGCCCAGGCTCTGACAAATGCTGAAATTGCAATTAATGCAGAAGCGTTGCCGTCGCTGTCAGATGAAGAATTCTACTGGCGCGAACTGTACGGAATGGAAGTAGTGACCACCAAAGGTTACAACCTGGGTAAAGTTACTGACATTCTGGAAACCGGCTCTAATGACGTACTGGTTATTGCAGCTAACCCGAAAGATGCTTTCGGACAGAAGGAACGATTAGTACCGTTCCTCGATGGGCAAGTCATCAAGTCGATTGATCGCTCTGCTCAACGGATCGAAGTTGACTGGGATCCTGGATTTTAATTCCCCCAGTAACATTTAAAGCAATAGGAGCGGAAAAATGTGGGTTGGTATTATCAGCCTTTTTCCTGAAATGTTCCGTGCTGTTACTGAATTTGGGGTAACTGGCCAGGCGGTGAAAAAAGGCCTGCTCGAAGTAGAAACGTGGAATCCCCGCGATTTTACTCACGACAAACACCGGACGGTTGATGACCGCCCATATGGTGGAGGCCCGGGCATGTTGATGATGGTGCAGCCTTTGCGCGACGCCATTCACGCTGCCAAGAACGCCGCTGATGGCAAGGCGAAAGTGATTTACCTTTCCCCTCAAGGCCGAAAGCTTGACCAAGCAGGTGTTGAGGAGCTGGCGCAGAACGAGAACCTGATTCTTATCTGTGGACGCTACGAAGGGTAGATGAGCGCATTATACAAACCGAAGTCGATGAAGAATGGTCTATCGGGGATTTTGTGCTCAGTGGTGGTGAACTGCCAGCCATGTCCTTGGTTGATGCGGTTGCCCGGTTTGTGCCGGGTGTACTGGGAGACTTTGCGTCAGCGGAAGAAGATTCTTTCGCAAATGGCTTGCTCGATTGCCCTCACTACACACGTCCTGAAGTGTTGGATGGATTGGAAGTGCCTGCGGTACTGAAATCTGGAAACCATAAGGACATTCGCCGCTGGCGATTACAACAATCGCTGGGCCGTACCTGGCTCAGAAGACCAGAGCTCCTGGAAAACCTAGCTCTGACTGACGAACAGGAATTACTGCTTGCTGAGTTCATTAACGAACACAGACAAGTACCTAAAGATATTTAGTATCAGTTTATTCTAGGGTATAGAAAATGAGTAACATCATCAAAGCGCTCGAAGATGAGCAACTTAAACAAGACGTTCCTGCGTTCAACGTAGGTGACACTGTTGTCGTTCAAGTTAAAGTTAAAGAAGGCGAGCGTTCTCGTCTGCAGGCTTACGAAGGCGTTGTAATCGCTAAGCGTAACCGTGGTCTACACTCTGCATTCACCGTACGTAAAGTATCTAACGGTGAAGGCGTTGAGCGTGTATTCCAAACTCACTCACCAGTTGTTGACAGCATTACTGTTAAGCGCCGCGGTGCAGTACGTCGTGCCAAACTGTACTACCTGCGTGAGCGTTCTGGTAAGGCAGCTCGTATCAAAGAGCGTCTGGCTAAGAAATAATCGCTCCGGCGTTTATAACCCGAAAGGGTCAGAAAGCCCGTCTGAAAAGACGGGCTTTTTCTTTTTCTGCGTTTTCGTTTTTGTCGAAGCATCGCCATGCCATAATGCGCCCAAATTAAGGAGAAATGACGTGCGATACGATTGGATACTATTTGATGCTGACGAGACCCTGTTTTCTTTTGATGCTTTCGCGGGTCTCAAGGTGATGTTTGCAGGTTTAGGTGTTGATTTTAGCGAGCAGGATTTTGCCGAATACCAGACCGTGAACAAACCGCTGTGGGTGAAATACCAAGACGGTGAAATTTCTGCCAAACAATTGCAAGAAGACCGCTTCCTGGTCTGGTCTGAAAGACTGGATGTATCCCCGGCCGAGCTGAACAGCCGCTTTTTGGATGCGATGGCGGATATCTGCCAGCCACTAGAGGGTGTGCGTGAAGTGCTGCCAGCACTGGCGCAGCGCGCAAAACTTGGCATTATTACCAATGGTTTTGTGCAGTTACAGCAAATCCGTCTGACAAAAACCGGCCTTAGTGAATACTTCTCGCACATTGTGATTTCGGAAGAGGTCGGGGTGGCAAAGCCGGATGTCGCCATTTTCGACCATACTTTTGCGCAGATTGGGCTGCCGGATAAATCACGTATCCTGATGGTCGGTGACAATGCTGATTCCGACATTCGTGGTGGTCAGAATGCCGGGATTGATACTTGTTGGCTGAATGTCGATGACAAACCTTTGCCGCACGGTGTAATGCCTACATACTGCCCGCTCTTGGCAGGAGATCCACAGCCTGCTTCTAGGTTAGACGGTAAAAAACGCACCATGCGGGGAAGATAACGCCAGTTTTCTTCCCCGTTTTTTATGTCGGCAGAATAATTTCCCTTCAAAAACGCGAACATATTTCTCGGGTTGCAAAGATAGAACAACGGCGAGCCAAAAGATACGCTTTACTCCTGTCAGCAGGTAGAGCCTGCTGAATATTGTGGCAATCAAATTGCTGTTTTTGATGAGAGGAGCGGCGCTATGCAGCCAACAGAAACGTTACAAAAACAATTGGTGGGCGCGTTATCCCGGAACTGGTGGGTGTTGTTGTTGCGGGGTATCGCATCGATTATTTTCGGTTTTTTACTTTGGACCCTGCCGCCTGGCGAGTCGATTGAAACCATGGTTTTGGTATTCGGGGCTTTCGCTTTTATTGACGGTGCCCTGCAAGTATGGACAGCACTGATGGAGCGCAAAGAGCGCGACAACTGGGTTGTTCTCCTGCTTTGGGGGGTTGTCGGTATAGCCGCCGGTATTATGACCTTCTCCGTTCCCGGACTGACTGCCGTGGCACTGCTGTTCTATATCGCAATTTGGGCGGTGGTCAAAGGCGTATTGGAAATCATCACTGCTGTTCGTTTGCGTAAAGAGATCAAAGGCGAGTGGATGCTTATCCTTGGGGGCATTTTGTCTATCCTGTTCGGTGGTTTCCTGATGGCGAGTCCTGCAGCGGGTGCGGCGGCTTTGGTATGGGTGATCGCTATGTATGCTTTTGTGTTTGGGGTTTTGTTTGTTGCCTTGTCCCTGAAACTGAAAGGATTGAAAGCTGACAACATGCCGTCCTGACCTGTGAAGTGCAGATAATTGTATATAGTGCTGTTTTTCCCTGACAAAGACTGAGGATCAGTATGGTGAAGAAAATGCTAGCGTCATTGGTGATGCTGCTGATGGTAGGCTGTGCCGCGGTGCAAAATGCAGAGTCTCTGGTCAAGGAAGGCAAATGGCAAGCTGTCGGCGAGCAGGATGGTGTTCGAGGATTGCCATCACGGTCAATGACGGATCTGGAAGAATTGGCACAACGCGCTGGCGTGGATAACGTTGATGTGAACGAGTACGAAGCCGGATATAACGAAGGCATTGATCGTTACTGCGATGTGGGCAATGCCTATGACATCGGTTTGTCCGGTATGCAATATCTGGGTGTGTGCTCTTATCTGCCGGACGGTTTGCGTTTCCAGATGGAATGGCAACGTGGTTTTGAAGATTTTCAGTCTGCTGATCAAACCTTCTGATTTCCATTTAATTCCAGTAAGAATAAAAAAGCCACCTAAGGTGGCTTTTTTCTATTTCGTCATCTTATCGTTACACATGAGTTTTGATTTTTCGTGCACCATTCCCTAAATAGTGGGTTATTTTCTTGAATTGTAAATATAATTTTACACTGTTATTTTTTATTTACGATGGCTTGCAATCGTCATTGAGGCTGTTATTGTGTCCAACAGTCGCGTAGAAAATGTCCACTTGCTGCGAAAAATAATTCAAAAGGAAGTTTGTCATGGAAAGAGACCTGCTAACCAACGTCCATATTCAGGACGAAACCGTACTTATCACGCCGGAACAGTTGCGTAAAAAGCTGCCGGTAAAAGCCCAGACGCTTGATTTCATTTCAAGAGCCCGTCAGGACATTGCCAATATCATCCATAAAAAAGACCACCGTCTTCTGGTGGTGTGTGGACCATGTTCTATTCACGACACGGACGCGGCAATTGAGTACGCAAAGAAACTCAAAGCACTCTCTGAATCGCTCAGTGACCAACTTTACATCGTGATGCGTGTTTACTTTGAAAAGCCCCGCACCACTGTTGGCTGGAAAGGGTTAATCAACGATCCCAACCTCGATGGGTCTTTTGATGTAGAAGCCGGGCTTCACAAAGCACGTGAACTTCTTATCACACTGGCTGATATGGGACTGCCACTGGCGACAGAAGCGTTGGATCCAATCAGCACAGTACATTGGCGATCTCTTCAGTTGGGCGGCGATTGGTGCACGTACCACGGAATCCCAGACCCACCGTGAAATGGCAAGTGGCCTTTCCATGCCTATCGGTTTTAAAAATGGTACCGATGGCAGCTTGGTACCGCCATCAATGCGATGAAAGCGGCGGCCTCCGGCCATCGGTTCATGGGGATAAACAAAGAAGGGCAGGTCGCATTGCTCACGACCCAGGGCAATCCTGACGGACACGTCATATTGCGAGGCGGCAAGCAGACAAACTATGACTCAGTCTCTGTGAACGAATGCGAAAATGAGATGATTCAGTCAGGGCTGGCACCCTCACTGATGGTAGACTGCAGCCATGCTAACTCACGCAAAGATTTCCGCCGCCAGCCGCTGGTCGCGGAAGATGTATTCCATCAAATCCGTGAGGGGAACACCTCTATCATTGGTCTGATGATTGAAAGTAATATCAATGAAGGGAATCAGTCGGCAGATCTGCCTCGTCAGGATATGGCCTACGGTGTATCCATTACCGATGCCTGTATTAACTGGCAAGATACTGAAACCTTGCTGCGCAGGGCGCATGAAGAACTGATACCCTTCCTTGAACAACGTTTAAAAGGACACTAAGTCACATGGTTGCAGAGTTAACCCAGCTTCGGGATCAGATTGACGAGGTTGATAAACAAATGGTCGAGTTGCTGGCGCGTCGTCTTGCGCTGGTTGCGGAAGTGGGCGAAGTGAAAAGTAAACACGGCTTGCCTATTTATGCCCCGGACAGGGAAGCAGCTATGTTGGCCTCCCGACGTGAAGAAGCTGCGTCGAAAGGGATACCGCCTGATTTGATTGAGGATATTCTGCGCCGCACCATGCGTGAATCCTATGCCAGTGAAAATGACTCAGGCTTTAAGTGCCTGAACCCAGAATTACGCTCCGTTGTGGTCGTTGGGGGGAATGGCCAGTTGGGTAAACTGTTCTGCAAACTGTTCCGCCTGTCTGGCTATAACGTCAAAGTACTGGGCTCCCAGGACTGGGATCATGCCGACGAGATGCTCAATGATGCAGGTATGGTGGTTGTGACCGTGCCTATCCACAAAACGGACGGTGTTATCCGCTCCCTGGGTAAGTTGCCGGACGATTGCATTCTGGCGGACTTAACCTCCATCAAGAGTGAGCCCCTGCAGGCGATGCTTGAGTCGCACAAGGGGCCGGTAGTCGGTCTGCATCCTATGTTTGGCCCGGATATTTCGAGTCTGGCTAAGCAGGTGATTGTTTACTGTGATGGTCGAAATCCTGAAGCCTACCAATGGTTGTTGGAGCAGTTTCGAATTTGGGGTGCGAGCCTTCACCGCATCAGTGCGATTGAGCATGATCAGGCATGACGCTGATTCAGGCGCTTCGTCACTTCACCTCATTCGTCTACGGCCTGCACCTTGCCGAAGAGAACCCGAACCTTGAGCAACTTACGGCCTTGAGTTCACCGATTTACCGTTTGGAATTGGCGATGGTCGGCCGGTTGTTTGTGCAGGATGCCCAGCTTTACGCTGACATCATTATGTCGTCACCGCAAAATATCGACATGATCAAACGCTTCCACGCCCGCTTTGGTGAAGCAATTGAACTGTTGGATGCTAAAGACAAAGAAGGTTTTATCAGCGCCTTTAACCAAGTTGAAAACTGGTTTGGGGAGTTTGCTCCCCGCTTTATGAAAGAGAGCCAGGCGTTGTTACGCCAAGCCAATGACACTGCACACCGTAGTTGATTGGATTGGTGGATTGGTTTGGTGAAGGGATAGATATGACAAAGGAGCCTGAAGGCTCCTTTGTCATTTGGGGTTAAACATCAATTTCAGTCGGGGCGACGTTTTCGATCGGGTACGATCCCAGCACCTTGATATAGCGTGTGATTTTTGTCAGCTCTTCCAGAACCGCTTTCATCACATCGGTGCGCATATTGCCTTCGACATCGACGTAAAACATCTCTTCCCATGGGTTGCCCAGAACAGGTCGCGACTCCAGCTTGGTCATATTGATGCCGTGGTTACGCAATACCAGCAGGCATTCCACCAAAGAACCTGCAGTCTGGCCAGTCGACATAATGAACGTGGTTTTGGCCGGAATGAGTGCGGTCACTTCAACGGGCTTGCGTGCCACCACAATAAATCTGGTGTGGTTCTCTTGCTGGTTGGCAATACCAAACTTGAGTGGTTTGAGTCCGTACAGCTCTCCGCTGGAGGCATTTCCAATAGCGGCAACAGACGGGCTGGCAAGGGCAGCCACCTCTTTCATTGCTTCAGCGGTGCTTGAGCAATACTCCTGTTTAATGTCTCCCAAGGAACGTAAAAACTCACTGCACTGCTGGTGTGGCTGCGGGTGGGAATAGAGCACCTCAATTTTATCGATATCAGTGTCAACAGCTGTCAGCAGGCAGTGTTCAATCGGTTGGGTAATTTCCCCCACAATCGACAGCCGGGTGTGCTGCAGCTGGTCGTAGACGTCGTTGATCGAACCTGAACTGGTGTTTTCAATCGGCAGTACGCCGTAGTCAGCATTGCCGGTCTCCACCATGTCCAACACTTCTTTGAAGCTCTGGCACTGAATTTCGGCGAGTTTGGTGTGTTTACGCGCAAAAAATTGCGGGCAGCAAGATTAGAGTATGAGCCTTTACCACCGAGAAAAGAGACACGGGCCAGAGGCTGCTCGTTTTCCGGATTGGCAAGACGCTGCAGGAAGGCTTGCTGATAGAGCACAGAGTCTTCAATGATGGTATGGAAGATTTTGGTTACATACTGCGGATCCAGTTCGTGGGTTTTGCCATTGGCCACCAGTTTTTCCAACAGTGCCTGCTCTCGTTCTACATCGCGAACAGGCTTTTGTGTCTGGATCTTACTTTTTGCAACTTCCAGGCTCAGCTTTCGGCGTTCTGCCAATAGGGCCAATAACTCTTGATCAATCCGGCTGACATTGACCCGTATTTCATCCAGTGAAAGTGTTGGTTTACTCATTCCTTGTTCCTGCTTGTAATGCTATGCCCAAAACGAAAAAACCTCCCTGATTGAGGGAGGCTTTCGGGATTTGCCGCTATCGATGCTCGTCCTTACGCCCCACCTCGTCAGAAGCGGAAAAAGAAGCGAAAGAAAAATGGAGTTGTTGGCGTCATCGATACGTTATCTTATTGGTTCAATTATTGTTCAACCATATTGGGGCGGCGTTGTCATGTCAAGACGAATCAGCCCGCTTAAAGCGGGGCTGACGGATATAGGCCTCTTGTTTAGCTTATGCAACTTCTTCAGATTCTGATTCTTCTGCAGGCAGTTCAGCGTGGCTTGCGCGGCGTGCTTCGCCTTTGTGGGCTTGTTTGTTCAGCTGTTTCTCCAGTTTTTGGCCCACTTCATTGATGGCGGCATACATGTCATCGTGTTCAGCAGAAGCAATCAGCTTCGCACCTGGGATCATTACTCCCGCTTCAATTTTAAATTTGTTGCCCGGTTCTTCACTGATCACGGCATGAGGGTTAATGAGAGCGACCTGCCACTTTTCCAACTTTTCAAAACGAGACGTAATGCGATCACGAATGGCGGCAGTGATGTCGATGTTTTTACCAGTAATTTCTACTCTCATAGATGTTTCCTCTTTTGCTTGCCCTTTGCTGGGCTCACTTTCAGATTACGTTTCTGGCATTGAATTAATGTGATCATGATCACCTTTAGGGCGTGATTTTTTTTCTGTCTGAGGATTTGTGATCCTGTCTTTAACTCTGGCCGATTCTGGGCGAAAAGTGCTTGAACCCCTGATGATATGTGTTGCAAGATGAGTAGGTTAAGGTCGCTAGCGAACACGGTACGTTAGGGATTTTGTTCGTGCTAAAGAAGGATGTGGTGAAGATTTCAACAGTGCATCTTTTGACCTGGACATCCAAAACACACATGCCTTAAATGAAAAAAGCAGCCCATGGCTGCTTGTTTGTTATTCGGCGTTTTCTGTCGGCTTGAAGCGGTTACGCGCTGACGTTGTTCAGTTTCATCAGCTCGCGGGTACGCTGTGCCGGCTCTTCCAGTTTCAGCTCTTCATATGCCTTGAGCATCAATGGCAGCGATCTTTTCGCAGCATCGGTATCCGGAAAATCACGTTGGATTTGCTGACAGCGGTTGATCACGGCAATCCAGGCTTCGCGGCGTACGTAAAAATCAGCGGTTGCCAGTTCATAGTCGGCCAAGCGGTTTTTCAACGCGACTAGACGCTTGGCGGCATCTGCGGCGTACTCACTGTCAGGGTATCTGTCCAGAAGACGGCGGAAATCTATAAACGCACGGCGGGCTGGCTCTGGGTCGCGATCTTCACGATCCATATTCAGCATATCGTGGATAAAGCTTCTGTCCTGCGCCATGTTAGTCAGGCCGCGCATATAGAGTACCCAGTCAATTTGCGGGTGGCCTGGGTTCATACGCATAAAGCGGTCGATGGTGGCTTCGCCCAGCGCTAAATCGTCATTTTTGTAGTAGGCATAGATCAAATCCAGCTGCACCTGCTCTGAATACGCACCAAACGGGTAACGGGAGTCCAATGCTTCCAGTTTCTGAATAGCGTTATTCCAACTACCTTCATTGAGTGAAACCTGTGCTTCCTGATACAGCTCTGATGGCGGGATATCAGGCACAACTTCTTCTGTGCTTGAACATCCGGCCAGCACAGAAATGGCAAGTAAAGAGGAGAGAGTAAGGCGTTTCATTACTACAGGTGCTTCCTTGAAAGAATATTTTCAGCCTTTGCCATTACGGAGTCAGCCGCAAAAAGCTACAATGGCGCGATTGTGGGCTATTCTACCCATCGACCAGATATAATACCAACTGGTAAACGTGACCAAGCCCTAGGGCTTAGCAGTACGCTACTTGGTATTAGTCTCATTGAGAATCAAAAAGTTCGTTATGGCACAGCAGTTAGAGTTAATCAGTACAGTAAATGAGAATCAACTGGGTCAGCGTCTGGATCAGGCACTGGCAGAGTTGTTCCCGGATTATTCCCGATCCCGCATCAAAGAATGGATTCTGGCCGACAAAGTAAGTGTCGATGGAGAGATCGTCAACAAACCACGCCTGAAGATGATGGGTGGCGAAGCCATCGTCGTTCAGGCGGAAATCGAAGATGAACAGCGTTGGGAAGCACAGGACATCCCACTGAACATCGTTTATGAAGATGACGATATTATCGTGATCAACAAGCCACGTGATCTGGTGGTTCACCCAGGTGCGGGTTGTCCGGATGGCACAGTGCTGAACGCACTGCTCTACCATTACCCTGACATCGCAGAAGTGCCGCGTGCAGGTATCGTTCACCGTCTGGATAAAGACACCACCGGTTTGATGGTGGTGGCGAAGAACATCCCAACCCAGACCCGTTTGGTGCGCGCGCTGCAAAAACGTAAGAAATTCACCCGTGAATACGAAGCGATTGCCATTGGCACCATGACGGGCGGCGGTACAATTGAGAAGGCGATTGGCCGTCACTCAACCAAACGCACCCATATGGCAGTGCAGGAGCTGGGTAAACCGGCAATCACCCACTACCGCGTGGTTGAGCACTTCCGTGCACACACCCGTCTGCGTCTGCGTCTGGAAACAGGCCGTACGCACCAGATCCGTGTTCACATGGCATACCTGAACCATCCATTGGTTGGTGATCAGCTTTACGGTGGCCGTCCACGTCCGCCTCGTAATGCCGGTGATGAACTGGTTCAGGGCCTGCGTAAGTTCGACCGTCAGGCGCTTCATGCGGTGATGCTGCGTATTGAGCATCCAACCACCAAAGAATTGATGGAATGGCATGCGCCAGTTCCAGACGATATGGTGGAACTGACGGAAGTGCTGCGCGCAGATACGCTGGAGCACGGCGACCAAGATTACTGATCAGGACGATTTCATGGATTGGATTACGCCGGATTGGCCAGCGCCATTAAATGTTAAAGCCATCAGCACGACGCGTAGTGGTGGTTTTAGCCGAGCGCCTTATGACAGCCTGAATTTAGGTGATCATGTGGGGGACGATCCGGCGGTTGTCGCCGCAAACCGTGAATGTCTGACCAAGACGATGGCAATGCCAAGGTCACCAGCCTGGCTTAATCAGATCCATGGTACAGAGGTAGTGACACTGCCTCTGTCATGTGTGCAGGTACCGGATGCAGATGCATCCTTTACCGATGCGCAAGGTGAAGTCTGTGTGGTGATGACAGCGGATTGCCTGCCGGTGCTTTTCTGTAATGAGGAAGGTACCAGGTCGCTGCGGCGCATGCGGGGTGGCGCGGTCTGGTCAACGGTGTCCTCGAGCAAACCCTTTCCCATTTCGATGACAGCAGCAAGGTCATGGTATGGCTTGGCCCAGCGATTGGTTCTTCTGCGTTTGAAGTGGGCGACGAAGTTCGCGAGCAGTTTATTGCGCACGATGAAGGCGCAGGCATTGCGTTTACTGCGCACAACGACCGCTGGCTTGCAGATATCTATCTCCTCGCCCGACGCCGCCTGGCTGCTGCCGGTATTACTAAGGTATATGGCGGCGATCTTTGCACCGTCTCAGGCCCATCCCGCTTTTTTTCTTATCGCAGAGAAAGTATTACAGGTCGTCAGGCAACCTGTATCTGGATCAGTACAGAAAACCGCTGACCTGTAGCGATAAAAATTTCGCCAGTTCACTTGAAAACAGCCATAGCCGCTCCCATTTTTTCGATAAGCAACACACAAAGTTTTTATCGAATGAATTAAAGGGGGGAGGCTATGCGCCTTGACCGATTTACCAGCAAATTCCAATTAGCCATTTCTGACGCTCAGTCACTGGCTTTAGGGCGCGATAATCAATATATCGAGCCCGTTCACTTGATGGTGTCTCTCCTCAACCAGGACAGCAGCACTATCCGTCCCCTGATGACACTGCTCAATGTTGATCTAACCCAACTGCGCTCGAGCCTGAGTGAAATGCTCGACAAGCTGCCGAAAGTCACCGGCACTGGCGGTGATGTTCAGCTATCCCATGGCATGGGTATGCTTTTCAACATGTGTGACAAGTTGTCGCAAAAGCGTAAAGACAAATACATCTCTTCTGAGCTGTTTATCCTGGCCGCTGTAGAAGACAAAGGGCCTCTGGGTGAGCTGCTGAGAAGTTTGGGGCTGACCACCAAAAAAGTGGAAGATGCGATCGATAAAGTTCGCGGTGGTCAGGCTATCAATGATCCCAATGCGGAAGAAGCGCGTCAGGCGCTGGAAAAATTCACCATCGATCTGACCGAAAAAGCAGAGCAGGGCAAGCTTGACCCTGTGATCGGCCGTGATGAAGAAATCCGCCGTACTGTGCAGGTTTTGCAACGCCGCACCAAAAACAACCCAGTGATCATTGGTGAGCCGGGCGTGGGTAAAACCGCGATTGTAGAAGGACTGGCGCAGCGCATCGTAAATGGTGAAGTGCCGGAAGGTCTTCGCAACAAACGTGTATTGTCTCTGGACATGGGTTCACTGGTTGCGGGGGCCAAATACCGCGGTGAGTTTGAGGAGCGCCTGAAGTCTGTTCTCAATGAACTGGCAAAAGAAGAAGGCAATGTCATTCTGTTTATCGATGAGATCCACACCATGGTGGGGGCAGGTAAAGCAGAAGGCGCAATGGATGCAGGTAACATGCTCAAACCTGCGCTGGCGCGCGGTGAGCTGCACTGTGTGGGTGCGACTACGCTGGATGAGTACCGTCAGTACGTGGAAAAAGATGCAGCCCTTGAGCGTCGCTTCCAAAAAGTGCTGGTGGATGAGCCAACGGTGGAAGATACCGTTGCAATCCTGCGCGGCCTGAAAGAGCGTTATGAATTGCACCATGCGGTAGAAATTACTGACCCTGCGATTGTTGCGGCGGCAAGTTTATCGCACCGTTATATCTCGGATCGCCAACTGCCGGATAAAGCTATCGACTTGATTGATGAAGCGGCTTCCAGCATCCGTATGCAGATTGACTCTAAGCCAGAGCAGCTAGACCGTCTGGAGCGTCGCTTGATCCAACTGAAGATTGAGCAGCAAGCACTGGCGAAAGAAAACGATGATGCAAGTAAAAAGCGCCTGGAAACCCTGCAAAGCGAAATTGACGAGAAAGAGCGCGAATACGCAGAGCTTGAAGAAGTGTGGAATGCTGAGAAAGCGGCACTTTCCGGAACCCAACATATCAAGAGTGCGCTAGAGCAGGCTCGTACCGATTTGGAGATCGCCCGACGTGCAGGTGACTTGAACCGTATGTCTGAACTGCAATACGGTCGCATCCCAGAGTTAGAGAAACAACTGGATCTGGCAAGTCAGGCGGAAATGCAGGAAATGACACTGCTGAAAAACCGTGTGACTGACGCGGAAATCGCAGAGGTGTTGTCGCGTCAGACTGGTATCCCGGTTGCCAAGATGCTGGAAGGCGAGAAAGAAAAACTGCTTAAGATGGAAGACGAACTGCATGATCGCGTGATTGGTCAGGAAGAGGCGGTAACCTCTGTTGCCAACGCCATTCGTCGTAGCCGCGCTGGTCTGGCAGATCCAAACCGTCCAATCGGTTCATTCCTGTTCCTTGGCCCTACCGGTGTGGGTAAAACTGAGCTGTGTAAATCACTGGCTGAGTTTATGTTCGACAGCAGCGATGCCATGGTGCGTATCGATATGTCCGAGTTTATGGAGAAACACTCCGTAGCTCGCTTGGTCGGTGCACCTCCAGGTTATGTGGGTTATGAAGAGGGGGGTACCTGACAGAAGCGGTTCGTCGTCGTCCTTACTCAGTGATTTTGTTGGACGAAGTCGAGAAGGCGCACCCTGATGTGTTTAACCTGCTTCTGCAAGTGCTGGACGATGGGCGTCTGACAGATGGTCAGGGTCGTACGGTCGACTTCCGCAACTCGGTTGTCATCATGACCTCGAACCTTGGTTCGGATCGTATTCAGGAACACTTCGGTGATCTCGATTATCACGGTATTAAAGCCATGGTCATGGATGTGGTGAGTAAACACTTCCGACCTGAGTTTATCAACCGCGTCGACGAGTCTGTTGTCTTCCACCCACTAGGTCAGGAGCACATCAAGTCAATTGCCGGTATCCAGCTTGCACACCTGGCACAGCGAATGGCTGAGCGTGATCTGGTGTTAGAAGTGACCGATGAAGCGCTGACTATGATTGCTGATGAAGGCTTTGACCCAGTGTATGGTGCGCGTCCATTGAAGCGGGCTATTCAACAAAGTGTAGAGAACCCATTGGCGCAGTCTATTCTGCGCGGTGATATAAAACCGGGGCTGCCTGTGAAACTGATTGTAGAAGACGGTCAGATAAAAGCAGTGCAGTAGTAGCAGCTTCGCCAACAGTAAAAGAGGTCCTCGTGACCTCTTTTCTTTATCTGTTGCTCCTTGTGGTGGCGGTTGTCGTTATTCAGATGAATGTGTGAAGCGCACTTATCCACAGGGTTTTGTGTGATTGATGTGGGTATAATGTGTGAAAATGGAGCTTTCGAGTGAATGTCATTCAAAGTCGACTTTTTTCGCAAAAAACTGCAGAAAACCCCTTGCCAAGATTTCGAACCTCCCTATAATGCGACCTCACTGACACGGAGAGCGGCTTCCAAGTTTGGAAATCGAAACCAATCAGTGTGATGAAAGCCTTACGAGGCAAGTCAACAAGACATTTTGAAGGTTGCGAAAGCAACGCTGAAAAATCTCAAAATTTCTTCTTGACTTCATCGCCTGGCAGCGTAGAATTCGCAGCCCTGACGA
>BAXE01000018.1 GCA_001310415.1 Enterovibrio sp. JCM 19048
AAATACAGTCAAAAAGGCCATCCGTAAGGATGGCCTTTTTGCGTTTGTAATTTGGCAAATATTCCCTTTTGGGATTTCCTCCCTGGAATCACGATGAATATTAATAATTGTTAATCCAGCTAAAAGGTTGGGTTAACCGCACCTTACTTAGTCTGAATTTACCATTTTGAATCGTTTGAAAATGGCATTTCAGAATATAGATAAGGAGCAACGCGTGAATATTTTGGGGTATTTACAACAGATTGGTAAGGCGCTGATGGTGCCGATTGCCGTGCTGCCTGCTGGCGGCTTAATGCTGGGTTTAGGGTATGCAATCGACCCAGCGGTTGGGGAGCGAATAGCCCGCTGGCAACCATCCTGGTGTTTGGCGGCAAAGGCATTATGGATAATCAGGCATGGCTGTTTGCTGCGGGCGTGGCATATGGGCTTGCCAAAGACAACAATGGTGCGGCGGCGTTGTCTGGTCTTCTTGGGCTGTTGATAGTGGAAATGGTGGTGGGGAATATCAATGTCATTTCCCAGATCACCGGTGTACCTGTCGACCAATGTCTCAGGCGCAGGTGGTTGCCTCTGGGGCGGCAGTCAGTGCATTTACCGGTATTTTGATGGGTATTGTGGCGGCAACCTTATATAACCGCTTCCATAACATCCAGCTTCCTAGCGCGCTCGGCTTTTTTGGTGGGCGTCGATTTGTGCCGATCGTGACTGCATTTTCGGCGATTGGTATCAGTATCATCATGGTTTATGTCTGGCCAACGGTTTACGGGGCATTGGTGAACTTCGGTATTGTAGTATCTGACATGGGAGCGGTTGGCGCTGGCGTGTATGGCTTTTTTAACCGTTTGCTGATCCCTGTTGGCTTCATCATGCGCTGAACCAGGTATTTATCTTCGATTTGGTTGGCATCAGCGATATTTCCAAATTCTGGTCTGGTACCGGCGAGCTGGGCGTAACGGGTATGTATCAGGCGGGTTTTTTCCCGGTGATGGGTTACGGGTTACCCGCGGCATGTCTGGCAATGTATCACTGTGCCAAGCCCGAAAATAAAGCAAAAGTCGGTGGGATTTTAGGGGCTGCAGCCATCACGGCAGTGATCACTGGCGTGACTGAACCGATTGAATTTGCCTTCATGTTTGTGGCGCCTGTGCTTTATGTCATTCACGCATTGTTGACAGGGCTCTCGCTGTTTATCGCCGCCAGCATGCAGTGGTTTGCAGGATTCACCTTCTCCGGCGGTTTGATTGATTTTATCCTCTCTTTCAATTTGCCACTGGCGATGAAGCCTTACATGCTGATTCTCCAAGGCCTTGGCTTTGCGCTGCTCTATTACACCGTATTCAGAGTTGCGATCGAAAAGTTCGATCTGAAAACGCCGGGTAGGGAAAGTATCGACCCACAATCGCAAAAGTTGCCAGTAGATGATCGCGCTGAAGCGTACGTTATGGCGCTGGGCGGCAAAGGCAACCTTGCCAATATCGACGCCTGTATTACCCGCCTTCGTTTAACGCTCAATGATATCAGCTTGATGGATGAAGCTTCCCTGACGGAATTGGGCGCAATGGGTATTGTGAAGCTGGGTGGTAACAATGTTCAGGTAATTGTTGGAACAGAGGCGGAGTTGATTGCGCAGGCCATGGAGCAACAACCGGATAAATTGGTTACTGCCAGTTAGTACGCTTTAGCAAATCACACCTGCCTGTTGATGGCGTGGGTCCTGATAGGGTCAAGCAATATCCTCGCACGCAGACCAGGGTGATTGTCACGGAACAAAAGGTTGGCGCGATGTCGGGTAACGACAGCATCAACCAGAGCTAACCCAAGGCCGCTTCCTTTTTCGGAGCGGCTTTTGTCTGCGCGGAACATAGGCTTGCATACCTGCATCTTATCCTCATCACTGATCCCTATTCCGCTATCGGCGACCACGACGCCAAACCTGTCGACGACGACCTCAATGTTTCCGTTTTCCGGCGTGTATTTAACGGCGTTTTCAATCAGGTTGAAGACGGCGCGAAACAGCAATGAACGGTCACCAAAAAGCTCGCAAGTTTGATCCATTCGCAACTGAAGGGACTGGTTTTTCTGCTCTGCCAGCGGCTGGACGAAATCCAGTGCGTCACTGACTACCCGCCCAAGGTCAACCAACTCAGTATCAAGATCTGTCTCTAACGTATTGAGTTTGGCGATCTCCAGCATGCTGTTGAAAAGGGAAAGTAAAAGTTCCAGTTCATCATGACAGGCGCCAATTGTTTTAGCCTGTGGGGCAGGAAGCGAAGGGCTTTCCAACGCTTGTTCCAGCTGGAGCTTGAGCCTTGCCATCGGGGTTCGCATGTCATGTGCAAGACCCGTGGTCAGCGAGCGAAGGGTCATTTCGTTTTTAGTCATTTGCTCAATCATGAAATTGAGGTGGATAGCGAGAATATCGAACTCATCATCGCGGCGGGAAACGGGCAGTTTGACGTTGCTCTCGCCACACACAAACTGGTTCATGGCGCGGTTTACCTGCTCAAGCCGCCGTTGGATGACCACGGTAAAGGAGAAAGCGACGATGAGCATGACGGCAATGGGCAGCAAACTACCTGAAAAAACCAGTAGTACCAGCGCTTTGCGGAAGGCTTCCATCATTGCAGGATCTACCCTGACTTCCAGGTGGTAATCCGGTGCCAGCGGGATTTGGGTATTGGATTGTGGAAGACGGTGCAGAGGATATTCACCCGTTTGAACTGAGGGCGTATCGCGCAGTTGGTAATAGAACAAGCGCTCTCGGGTTTGCTTGGCAGCGAGAAGTTGTTCGACTTCCAGACGGTTTGCCCGCGCTGCATATTTAAACTCGGAGATCTCGTCGTTGAGCTGTTCGGCAAGCTGGCTTTGGTGAAAAGCCTCAGAGTTGATATAGACCTGACGGATGACGGCGACGTTGACCAGAGCAATTAGCAGGAAAAGCCCGATCAAAGTGCGAAAAATAGACGAACGGGTGAGGGTGTAATTATCGGCGAAGAACATAGCCAGCCCCTCGCACCGTATGAAGAATATCAGCGCAACCTGCGTCCTCAAGTTTTCGTCTGAGGTTGGCGATATGTACATCAATTACATTGGTTTTGGGGTCAAAATGGTAGCTCCAGATGGCTTCAAACAACCGCATCCGCGACACAACCTGTTCATTGTGCTCAATGAAATACTGTAACAGGCGCAGCTCTTTTGGCTGCAGGGTCAGTTGGTGATGATGGCAAAAGGCGGTGTGTGATTTTAAATCCAGCTTGAGGCAATCATAGGTAATTTCACTGGTGACAGCCTGCTGACGGTGGGAGCGGTTAATAATGATATCGACACGGGCAATCAATTCGGCGAGGGCAAAAGGTTTGGTTAGGTAATCATCACTGCCTGCTGTTAGTCCATCGACTTTATCTTTGACGCTGTCCAGCGCACTGAGGATCAGGATGGGCAGATTAGGCTCTGTCGATTTCAGCGCTGAGAGGACTTTCATGCCGTCCAAGGCAGGTAGCATACGGTCAAGGATGACCATCTGGTACTGGCAACTGAGCGCCATCATCAGCCCCGACTGTCCGTCTTCTGCCACATCCACGGCGTAGCCATGCTCCTTGAGGGCTTTGGCGATAAATTCGCGCGTCGTCGTATCGTCCTCGATGATGAGTATTTTCATTTTCCCTCCGTCCACCTGCCAGGAGGTATTTTACTTTTCCAGCAGGGTGTGACTGAACGAATAAAAGAAGGCTCGCATTGGTAATGCGAGCCAAAACCAGTTTGGGGGAACTGATAGTTATGTCGCCAGTCTGGATGTGCCGACGTTTGAATAGCTTAAAGGGAATACCCTAAATAACAGATGGATGAATAATTAAACTTCGTTAACCTATAAAAATGAAAGAAAAATTCCGTTGCTAATTTGTGTGCGGCGGGCGATTGAAAATCAGCGGAGTGTGATCTTGTGTGTAGTTAACTTGCACTGTCCGTGAAATGATGAAGGCAGGAAATGATGAATGAGGGCGAAGAATGAAAACACGATTACTCCTTGTTTCTCTGTCTGTGATGCTCACCGCCTGCTCGGCTTCTTTGCCGCATCAATATGTGTGCGAGGATAACCAGTCTTTCGATGCCATGGTAACGTCAGACCAAGCTCTGGTGCGGTTCGGTGATGCGGAATATCAACTGCCGCGTATCCGCTCTGCTTCCGGCGTGATGTATGAACTTGAGGACAAATCTGTCGGTTTGTACACGAAAGGGAAAGAAGGCATGTTGGTGGTGGGGGATGTCACCTTGCGAGAATGTGTTATGCAGCCTTAATCGGCGGAAAAACAGATAAAAGAAAGGGTAGCTCAGCTACCCTTTTTGCGAAGACCTGACGGCCTGCATCAATGAACCGCAATGTTGCCAATATTGCGCTTTTACTGCGTTAAACGTACAGGAACTCTTTGATTTGACGCACCAAAGCTTCCGCTGTGTCCTTGTCTTCCCACTCTACGAAAATACGTAGCAGTGGTTCAGTGCCTGAGAAACGCGCCAGCGCCCAGCCACCGTTTTTGAAGTACACTTTCAGGCCATCGGCGTAGCTGACTTTCTCAATCTCATAGGCAAATTCAGGCAGTGCTTTTTCAACGTAAATCTTGTTGTAAAGCTCCTGGCGCTGGGATGCTTTGAAGGTGCAGTCACCCTCAGCGGTGTAGCATAGCCATACTTACCGTAGATCTCATCCAGTAGCTCAGACAGCTTCTTGCCCGTTACACTGATCATTTCAACCAGCAGGCTTGATGCGAATACGCCGTCTTTACCTTTGATATGACCGCGGATAGTCAGGCCACCAGAGCTTTCACCACCGATCAGTGAGTCGTCTGCTTCCATTTGGGAGCTGATATGTTTGAAGCCAACCGGCACTTCAAAGCTTTTCTCGTCGTGGTCGGCGGCAACTTTATCCAGCAGGTGAGTGGTTGCGATGTTACGCACTACTGAGCCTTTCCAGCCTTGTATTCCAGCAGGTAGTAGTAAAGTAGCAGCAGGACTTCGTTCGGGTGAATGAAGTTGCCTTTCTCGTCGATAATACCAGACGGTCAGCATCACCATCGGTACCGATGCCGATGTCATAACCTTCATGGGCGACAAGGTGTTTCAGGCGGTACAGGGTCGCAGCACTTGGTGATGGCATCAAGCCACCAAAGCCTGGGTTTGCGCCGTCATTGATCACGTCAACATCACAGCGGCCAGAGATCAGCACCGTTTGCAGGCGTTTTTCGCCACACCAAACATAGGATCGATCAGTACGCGCAGGTTGGCTTTTTTGATCGCTTCGATGTCGATGAAGTCGATGATCGAATCAACGAATTCATTCATTGGGTTGATCACGACGATCTTGCCCTGAGCGACAGCATCTTCAAAGTCGATGGTTTTCACATCGCTTGGCTGAAGTTGGCTGATCTGCTGCTCGATCTTGGCGGTGATCACTTCGTCGGCATCACGGCCGCCCCTGATGAAGACTTTAACGCCGTTGTAATCTGCTGGGTTATGCGAAGCGGTTATACATGCTGAGTAATGCGTGTTCATCTCCTTCGCCTTGAACATGACGATAGGGGTTGGCACGTATTTATCAATAAAGCTCACGGTGATGCCGTTGGCCGCCAAAACACTGGCGAACCATTCGGCTGCTTTGTCAGACAGGAAGCGACGGTCATAACCGATGACGAAACCCGGCTCTACCGCGTTTTCGTTCAGCATAATGTTGGCAAGGCTCTGGCAACCAAACGCACGTTATCGCGGGTAAACTCTTCGCCGATCAGCGCACGCCAGCCACCGGTACCAAATTGGATCATGGTGGAACTCCTTTAAAACTCGAAAAACGGGGCACAAAGGCCCCGCTTTGGCTGATTAGCCAGAACAACAACCACTTCGTTCACTGAACCTTCGGCTTGTGCAGGGATAGCACCTGTCACTGGCTCACCGTTCAGAGTGATAGATTGCACGCCTTTGCTGACGCCGTTCGGGTTCTGTACCTTGATTTGGTAAGTCGCGCCGCGCCATTCGCGGTTCACTTCGAAACCAGGCCAGCTGGTTGGTATACAAGGTTCAATGGTCAGGCCGTCAAAACCGGTTTGTACACCCAGGATGAAGTTGGTCACTGCGAAGTATGCCCAACCAGAGGTACCGGTCAGCCATGGGTGGTTTGCTCGGCCATGGTTTTCGTGGTCGCGACCCATGATGAACTGAACGTATGAGTAAGGTTCAGCAACACGCTTCTCGATGATGTCGTTTTGGTTGTACGGGTTCAGTGCATCGTAGAACTTCATTGCACGGTCACCACGGCCCAGTTTCGCTTCTGCTACCCAAGCCCATGGATTTGGATGCGAGAAGATCGCGCCGTTTTCTTTCACGCCCTGGTATACACGGGTAACAAAACCGATGTCGTCGTTTGGTGTAGCGAATGAAGGTGAGTTCAGGTGCAGACCGTATTCAGAGAACAGGTTCTCATCAACCGCATCCATTGCTTTCTCACCGCGGTCCTGAGACGCCAGGCCAGACAGGACTGCCAAGGTGTTAGACTCCAGGTGTACGCGGCCTTCAGCTTGTTGCGCTGTACCGATCTTGTCACCGTTTTTGGTCAGGCCGCGGATGTACCAGCCGCCTTCTTCGTCCCACAGGTGCTGTTCACAAGCTTCGCGTACGTTGGCTGCCATTTCAGTGTACTTCTGTACGTCCGCATCCAAACCTTTGTATTTCGCCAGTTTGATGAACTCTTGCAGTGCCCAGAAGTGCAGGAATGAGGTCATTGCAGACTCACCGCCACCCAGGTTCAGACAGTCGTTCCAGTCTGCGCGCAGACCTTTACAGATACCGGTTTGGCCCACGTACTCGGCAGAGAAGTCCAGCGCTGCTTTCATGTGCTCGTAAACAGATGCATCACCGCCATTTGCGTAAGGGATCATTTCATCCAGGAAGCTTTCTTCACCGGTTTCCTGCACGTAACGGCAGATAGTCGGTACCAGCCACAGGTGGTCGTCAGAACAGGTGTCTTCGATGCCGTGGATCTTGTCTTCGTCACTTGGTGTTGGCACAACGGTTGGTGACTTGGATGGTTTAACATCCGCTTTCTCTGGATCGAACCAGTCTGGATCGAACAGGTGCAGACCGTAACCTTCTTTCACCTGGCCGCGCAGCAGGTCTACCAGACGCTTGCGGGTCATACGTGGGTTCGCGTGAGGAACAGAGATGGCATCCTGCGCGGTGTCACGGTAGCCAAGCCGGTACGGCCGCCTACTTCGATGAAGGATGCAAAGCGAGACCAAACCACACAGGTTTCTGCCTGGTACAGAGTCCATGCGTTGATCATGGTATCCAGGCCTTCGTTCGGTGATTTCACCTGGAACTTGTTGCAACGCTCATCAGTGTGCGCGGATATCAGCAAATGCTGCATCAACGTTGGCAAAATCTTGGTATTTCGCGCGAAGACGTTCGCCTTCACCTTTACCGATACCCAGGATCATCACGAAGCGGATTTCTTCACCCGGCTGGATAACGAATTGCTTGTGCAGGGAACCACAGTGGTTGTAACAGGTTTGAACGTGGTTCGAGCAACGGCCATTTTCAACCGCAATTGGGTTGGCTTCGTCACGGTACATACCGATGAAGCTGTCGCGCTGACCGTCGTAGCTGTCTGGATCAAAGCTTGAAGCCATGTAGTAGAAGCCTTCGTAATCATTGGTGTTGTAGTACAGGTCGTACTCAATCACACCGTCTTTGTACGAAGTACCTGCAGAGTACAGGCTCATCTGGTGGTTCTGGTTGTCAGACTGGATGTGGCTGAACGAGAACTCTACAAACGAGAATGCGCTAATGGTACGCGGCTTGTCGCCGTCGTTCTTGATTTTTACGTCCCAGATTTGCGCGTCTTCACCTTTAGGCACAAACAGGGTTTTCTGTGCAGTGATGCCGTTGTACTCACATTTGAATTTGGAGTAGGACAGGCCGTGACGCACTTCGTACGTAGCTTCTTCCAGGCTCTTTGCCACTGGCTGCCAAGAGATTGACCAGTAGTCTGCCGTCTCATCATCGCGCAGGTAGATGTAGTGTCCTGGGCGGTCAAACGTGCCGTTTGGACGGAACTTGGTGACACGGTTGTATTCTGGGCTGTTGTAGAACGAGTAACCGCCGGCATTGTGGGAAATTACGGTACAGAATTTCTCTGTACCCAGGTAGTTAGTCCAAGGCGCCGGTACATCAGGACGGGTAATGACATATTCCCGGTTGTCGTTATCAAAGAAGCCGTATTTCATGGCATATTTCCTTCTACAAAAATCTTAATAAATTTAAATAATTACCGACGATAGTTAATACCCAGGCGATCCAGGTATTGCAATTGTCCGCTGAGGCGGGCCTGAAAATCAGACCAGTCCCTTTGTTCCTTGGCGCTCCAGCACACTTCTGCGATCGCCATAAGGCGAGGGAAGATCATGTACTCGAAGCGGCTTTGGGTATGGGTCATCTCGCACCAGAGTGCGCATTGAATACCTTTCACGCGCTCAAACTCTTTCGCAGTCACGTTTGAGTTGGCAAAAGGTTCATAGTGATAGGCTTTTTCCAGTGGTACCTTGCAGGCCCAGTCAGTACCTGGTTCACAGGCAGAGTAGTCCTGTGCCATGTCTAGGTAGGTCTCCTGACCTGGTTGGAGGACAACAGGGTATCCGTTACGGACACACTCAATGCCCGACTCCTCGCTGAGCCAGGAGAAGATCACTGTGTCTTTGCTGACTTTGTCGCCAAACACGGCTTCTTCCCAGCCGAACATCTGCTTGCCTTTGGTGCTGAGGAAATTTTTCAGCATGACGCAGCAGGTGTCCCTGAAGATCTTTAAAGTCCTGATAGCCGTGGGTTTTCATCAATGCCTGACAGGCTGGGCTATTAATCCAGACACCTTCCGGCACTTCATCAGCACCGATGTGAACGTATGGCGCAGGGAAGAGTTCACATACCTCTTTCAGCACGGTTTCGATGAAGGTGTAAGTGCCTTTCAAGCCCGGGTTCAACACGTTATCTGTGTAGTTCTGAATACTGCGGTAGACCGAAGTGTCCGCATCTTCCACCAGTAGTTGAGGTAGTGATTTGATAGCGGCGCGGCAATGGCCGGGAATATCGATTTCCGGTACCACGGTAATACCACGCTTGGCGGCAAACTCGATGACGTCGCGGATTTCGTCCTTGGTGTAAAAGCCACCGTGGATTTTTGACAGCGAAGTGTATTGCGGCTCCAAAGTTTCAAACGGACCGCGCCATGCGCCGATTTCAGTCAGCTCAGGGTAGGCATCAATCTGGATACGCCAGCCTTCATCATCGGTCAGGTGCCAGTGGAAATGGTTGAACTTGAAGCGGGCCAGTTGGTTGATCAGATCCTTCACGCGTGACAGCGGATGGAAGTGACGTGCGCAGTCCAGCATCATGCCGCGGTAATCAAAGCGCGGGTGGTCTTCAATCTCAACACATGGCAGAGAGTAGGCGACGTAGTGGCGGTGCGAAGCCTGGACAGGCAGCAACTGCAACACTGTCGCGACACCGTGTGAAAAACCGGTCGCATCGGATGCTGTAATGGTGACGCCTTGCTGGGTCACACTGACACGGTAGTGTGAGTCTTTCAGCTTCGCATCCTGAACCAGTTTGATGTGGCCTTCCTGCTTGAGTGAAACATCACGGCGCAAGTGTGCAGAAAGCTCTTCTGCCAGCCACAACGCTGCAGGTTTGGCGCAATCTGACGGGCTCGCAATCGCGAGTTCGTCAGTCAGGGCAAAGTACCCTTGCTTTGCCACCATCGCTTTTGGCTGGGGGATCAAATTGATCGCTTTTGGTGCTGGCAGATTCAATGGAATACGTTCTGGTGTCTGAGTGCCCAGATTGATCACAGTGGTTTCCACTGGACACGCTTTTACGCCATCTGCTGTGGTGATCAGCAGACAGGCATCGCCAATCCCTTCGTCATGCAAAGAGAAAGGTTTGGTGTTGTGGCTGAATTCCAGATACAGGTGGTTGTTGGCATTCAGCGGCTTTCCGGTTTCATAAATACACAGGCTACCGATTTGTTTCAGCGTGCCATGTGAAACACTGGCCGGTTTGACATATCGGCTGACACTGAACGTCAGTTGCCACTGTTCAATATTGGTTTCTGACAGGTTATGGAGTACCAGCGCAAAACGGCTTTCATTGGGCTGAACGTTAATAACGTTGAGGTCTAGGCGAAAGTTCATGGCTTACCTCGAAAACGGATAAAGGTTGTGATCGCCGTGCGCCATTAAAATAGCGCCGGCCATGGCATCCGCCTTGGGTTGTACCAGCAAAGCCTGCGCGGCTGGAGACAGCAGGAAACAATGCGTTCCCCGATGCTGCCCATCAGTGCAATTTGTGTCGCCCCTTTTCGGTTCAAACCGAGGATTAGGCGTTCCACATCGTCGGCAGAGCCTTGCAGTAACTCCATGGCAAGTTCATCCCGTTGCATTGCCAGCTCAAAAATTTTCGGGCTGAACTGGCCGTAATCGCAAGGCTTGGCGGTTTTTGACCAAGTCACGATGGCATCGAGATCGTGATTAAAATGTGCAAGTACATGGTCCGACATGGTAGAGCGAGTGCGCAGCCCATCATGGGCCAGCAGTGTCTGCTGGATCAGGCGAAGTCCCATCACAGCACCACCGCCCTGATCGGAAATTGGAAACTCACGGCCTCCCAGCACATGCTGCTGACCGTTTTCCAGATAAATGCCAACAGAGCCTGTGCCAGCAATCACGATAGCGCCGTTTTCACCGCCAAAGGCTCCCATACAGGCACCATACCCATCGGTATTTAATGTCAGATGGCCAAAGGGATGTGGCAGTGCCATAAAGCTTGCCAGGCGGATTGCTGCTCTGCTGCTGCCAATGCCATGCCTACGTGCAATTGGCTCAAATCAGTAATGCCCGCCTGATCTGCTGCTGGGTAACAGCGCTTTGGATGTTTTCCATCGCGAGCTCAACACCCAGCAGGATATTGGCACTGCCGGTTTTCGCTTCACCAAGAAATTGTCCGTTGGCATCGACAATGCGTGCGCGGCATGAGGTACCGCCTCCGTCTACGCCGCAAAAGAACTCAGTCATTCAGTACATCCTTCTTTTGCATCGCAATTGCCAGCAGGTACCAGGCACCGTGAGGATCCATTGTTCTCCCCAGCGCCAGTTCTGCAGCATGTCGTCTTTTTGGCCGTCAGGGTTAAAGGCAATGTCATGTTCGTTTTCAAAGCCTGCGGTAATGCCATTACAGACACCGCCTTTGGCATTGAAAATCCAAGATGGGCAGGTAATCCGGGTTGTTGCGGCCATGGCCATCAAGCATGCACATGTCGTAGGGGTTGAGCCCAACAATCCAGTTCAGTGCATTTTGGCCGAACTCGCGAAGACGCGTTTTCAGGGACTCATCGTCAACATAGCTGGTGGCCATATATGCCATGGCTGCCAGTGAACCGAGTCGAGCATTCTCACCCTGCCACCAGTAACCGGTTTCATTGCGTTGGGCGATGAAAAAGCTGGTGCGTTTGTCGGCATCCACGTTTTTGATGTACTGACGTGGATAGCCAAACGGGTTGGCCACTTCCTGCGTGATATTCAGTTCAAAGTTCAGCGCGTTCACGACAACTTGGGCAAACTTGGTTTTCAACGGTGCATCACTTTCAACCTGCAGGTATTGCATCAGAGAGATAGCGGGTAAACCCGCTTCTGCAGCGTGGAAGTAAGGACGCGAGCCGTCACCGTTGGCCGACCAGAAATGCTTGATGGTGCTGTCACTGTGCTGTTGTTCAGCAAGCTTGGTTGCCCAGTACCGTGCTTCTTCAAGGAAGGCTGTTTTTTCTGTCAGCTTGTAAAGTTCGGTGGCTGCCAGCAGGGCACAATAAAAATCGATGGTGTTTTCTACACCGTCGTCCAGATACTCAGTGTTGTGCTGTTTGAGGTGCCAGTACCCGGTTTCCGCAGTGTTTTGGTAGGTCGCTGCGTCAAATTCGCCGTCCAGTCCCAAACGGGCTGCGGCAGACAGGGCTGCAATGGCCATACCACCGCCTTGGCGGAATGCTGCCTGGTAACTGTCGGTTTTGTGACCTTGTTGGGTTTCGTACGCACATACATGACGCTGGGCAGGGTCTTTGCTCCATTTGTCGAAGACCGTCAGGTAGAAGTACCCGGCTGCATCCTGCATGCGTACCAAAAAGTCAGCGCCGTGCACGGCTTCGTCCTGCAAGCGTACCTGGGTAAAACGTGGTAATGCCTCGGATAGGGTTTCGAGGCTGTGCAGCATATTCCAGACTACCATCGGAATTTGCTGTGGATTGAGATAATTAGCGTAAGAAAGGTGGCTGAAGTACTTACTGACGTCACCGGACGCATCGTACCAACCGCCATGTACATCTACGCGGCGCTCTGTTCCCCATACCTGGGCGGCGCGGTCGTGTTTATCAAAGATGCCTGTACAACGTTGGGATTTGAAGTAGTGGATCACATCGGAAAAGGTGCGATCGAACAGAATACCGTCGGCAATGGAAAAAGAAGGGAGGTAACCTCCCCGACTTTGAGGCAGTACTCACCGCTTTCCTGAAGCGCGGTGAAATCTACACGGAATACGTCGCCGGTATGCCATTGGTCTACTGAACCACAAGCAAAAACAGGCAGCTGCATCACAGATTGCCCACTGCGGCAATCAACGATATCGGCATGTGCGGCATCGACAGCTTGTGCCGAAAGAATAAGCGCCTGTTTGGAGCCTGTGCGCTCGTAGCCGATATGGTTGGTCAACAGCTGCATTTTACCTCCTAAATTACCGGTCCGAGGATCACTCGAACAGGTAGCAGCGAACGAAGTGGTTGTCTGCCAGCTTGGTGACAGCAGGCAGTTTCTCGCGACATTTTTCGGTTGCGTGCAGGCAGCGGCCAGCAAACGGACAACCTACAGAATCAGGCGTCCACAATGGGATTTCGCCTTTGTTGCCTTCCAGTTCGGTGTGAATGGATTTCGCTGGATCCGGCACCGCTGAAACCAGCAGACGGGTGTAAGGGTGTTGTGGACGGTGAATGATCTCTTCACAGTCACCCCATTCCACCATGTGGCCAACGTACATAACGGCCAGGTCTTCAGCGATGTAGCGGGCAGTCGCGATGTCGTGTGTGATGTATAGCAACGCCATCTCTTTCTCGAACTTCATCTCTTCCATCAGGTTAAGGACACCTGCACGGATAGATACGTCAAGCATGGAGGTGGGTTCGTCAGCCAGCACTACTTCAGCGCCTACTGCGATGTTACGCGCCAGGTTGACACGCTGACGCTGACCACCTGAAAGCTGGTGCGGGTATTTCTGCGCCGTTTCTTTTGGCGGCGTCAGACCTACTTGATTCAGCAGGTCATACACTTGCTCTTCCAGTTCTTTCGGGTTGCTGCTCGCTTTCTTGTGAATGTGCAGCGGACGCGCAATGTGGTGGAAAATAGTGTGTGTCGGGTTCAGGGAACCGAACGGGTCTTGCCATACCATCTGGACGCCTTCGCGATAGGTCATCAGGTCGTCTTTTTTGTTGATGGTAGCGATGTCGCGGCCTTTGTACTCGATGGTACCTGAGGTCGGCGCGTACATTTTGGCGATCATTTTGCTGTGGTGGATTTACCGGAACCGGATTCACCGACCACTGAAAGACCGCGGCTTTTGTACAGTTTGAATGACACGTCATTCAGTGCGCGCATCATTGGCTTGTTCAGCGTATTGCTGCTGATAGGGAAGTCCTTAACCAGGTTTTTCCCTTCAACAATTGGTTGGCCTAATTCTTTAGTCATGCTCACTCCTACAAGTCGCAAAAAGCCAATTACTTGCCTGTAAACAGGTGGCAGTTGGTGAAACGGTTTGGCTCAATCTGCGTCAGGGTGTTTGCCACGCTGAAACAGCTTTCTTTGGTCTTTCCACAGCGCGCCTGGAAGCGACAGCCTTGCGGGATTTCAAGCAGGTTCAATGGGTTGCCTGGAATACCTTTCAGGTGCGTTTTCGGCCCTGTCAGTGGAGGGAATGAGCTAGCCAGACCTTCGGTGTAAGGGTGATATGGGGTTTTCAGGATCTCTTTTGACGGCGCCACTTCGATCAACTGACCGGCGTACATGATGCCGATACGGTCAGTAAACTCGACCATCAGCGACAAGTCGTGGGTGATGAAAAGGATCGAGAAACCAAACTCTTCTTTCAGTGCATAGATCTTTTGCAGGATCTCACGCTGTACCACCACGTCCAGTGCCGTTGTTGGCTCGTCCATGATGATCATCTTAGGGTTCAGAGCCAGCGCAATCGCGATAACCAGACGCTGACGCATACCGCCAGAAACTGGTGCGGGTAGTCGCTCAAACGGCTTGGGTGGATATCTACGATCTCCAGCAAGCCTTCCGCACGGCGTTTCGCCTGCTCACGGGTCATGTTGGTGTGGCGCATGATCACGTCGCAGAACTGCTCTTCCATGGTCAGAACTGGGTTCAGGGCGTTCATCGCTGACTGGAATACCATGGACACTTCTTTCCAGCGGAAACGGCTCATGCGCTCATCGCTGTACTTCATGATGTCTTCGCCGTTGAAGAACACTTCGCCGCCGCTGATGTAAGCAGGTGGCTTATGCAGACGCATCAGGGAGAAGGCAACGGTGGATTTACCACAGCCAGACTCACCGGCCAGACCGAATACTTCGCCTTTGCCAATGTCAAAGCTTACGTTGTTTACCGCGCGGACATCGCCCGCGTCGGTAATATAGTCAACACAAAGGTTGCGGATTTGTAGTTGTGCGTCGCTCATTATTTCTCTCCGCTCATTGCTACTTGTGGAGCCAGATCAGTTTGTGCGCGGGACTTGGTTTCTTCAGCCTGCATTTTCTTCCAGCGCTTAAGACCTTTCTGCGCTCGCAGTTGTGGGTTAGCGATTTCATCGACGGCGAAGTTGAACAGAGCCAGTGCGAATGACAGCAAGCTCAGGGCAATACACGGTGCCAATACTTCCCACCAAATACCGAGTTGCATTGCTGAAGAGGTACGCACGTTGTACAGCATTGAACCCCAGCTCACTGCGCTTGGGCTACCCATGCCGATAAAGGACAGGACGGATTCAGTCAGGATGGCGTACATCACCGAACCGATGAAGCTTGCGCCAACCAGTGGGATCAGGTTTGGCAGAATTTCAACAAACAGGATGCGGAACTTGGATTCACCCAGCACTTCTGCAGCTTTTACAAATTCTTTTTCACGAATTGCCAGCGTTTGCGAGCGGATAACCCGCGCACCCCAAGCCCAGGAGGTGAGGGCGATAACCACCGCAATTGTCAGAGGACCTGCCTGGCCTACAAAGGCGGCGATGACCATGACTATCGGGAGCTGAGGTAGCACCAGCATAACGTTCATCGCACCGGAGAGGACGTTGTCGATGCGGCCGCCGAAGTAACCAGCAGAAATACCCAGTACTGTTGCAACCACACACACGAAGATACCTGCAGTGAAGCCAACGAACAGTGAGGTACGCGCGCCGTGTGCAACCTGAGACCAAATGTCACGGCCCAGGCGGGTGGTGCCCAGAACATGCTCTGCATCTTTAGAGATGCGCAGGCGACGGGCGTTGTCTGCCAGGTTTTCAGCTACCCAACCATCAGGGTTAGCTTGCGCAGCTTTCACGACAAAGCCTGGGTACTCGTGAGGAGCACCTGTACGTTTTTGTGGGTCATACTTTGACAGGAATGGTGCGAATACAGCGACCAGGATAAACATCAGGATAATGGTCACACCAATCAGTGCTTTGGTATTTCCTTTGATGATCTTGAGAAAGTCTTTCATGATTATTTGCCTCCTTTACGCAGGCGTGGGTCTAGCATCACAATCAGAATGTCAGCGATAAAGTTCATGGTCAGCATCACGATGGTGATCATGATGAGCAGGCCTTGAAGTACCTGGTAGTCGCGGCCGTAACGGCGTTCAGCATTGCAGTGCCCAGGCCTGGGTATTGGAAGATCATCTCAACAACCAGCTGGCCGCCCATTGCCATACCCAGTGCCATTGAGAGGGCAGTAACGGTAGGCAGCAGTGCATTTCGGGCTGCGTAGTTCAGGACAACACGGTTTTCAGAAAGACCCTTACCTTTCGCCATGGTGATGTAGTCTTCGCTGAGCAGGTTGATCATGTTGTTACGCATGTTGATCAGGAAGCCACCAATCTGAGCCACGGTTGCACAGAACAGAGGCAGAACGGCGTGATAAAGAATACCGGAGTAGGTTTCCCAGCTTGTCCAGTTAAGGATGGCGCCTTCTGGCATGCCGTAAGAAGTTGGGAACCATTTGAGGCTGATACCGAATACAAAAAGGATAAGCATGCCGATAACGACTGGCGGGATAGCCTGAAGTGCCATGAAACCCGGAGAAACCATGGAGTCAAATGCGCTACCACGTTTCCAGGCGGCAAAAATACCAACCAGAGAACCGATGCAGAATGCCATGACTGTGGAGCTACCTGCGAGGAACAGGTCCAGCCAGTGATTTGGCAATCAGCTCGTTCACTGTCATTGGGTAGAATTGTGTCGAAATACCCAGTTCCCACGTAAAGATACTTTTCACGTAAGTAAAGAACTGAATGTAGATAGGGCCGTCGACGAAGCCAAGCAGCTCTTTCATCGCTGCGATACGCTCAGGTGTTACCTGAACACTGGCGTTTGCAAACATCATTGTCACTGGGTCGCCCGGCATAGCGCGAGGCAAAATAAAGTTCAGTGTGACTGCGATGAGCAACGCACCAAAATAAAACATTAATCTATTAAGAAAAAATCCCATAACACACACCTTAAGTGGCACGACGAAGCCGTAACCAAAGAATCAACTCTGAGGTCTAAAGTACCGATAGTCTTATCTGTGGAAGATGGCGGCGCGGATGCGCCGCCAGTTTTAGAGATTAAGCTTTAGGCTTCAGGTCAAGAACGTGCAGCAGACGCTCTGGAGTACCTTGCCAAATCATTGGACGACCTTTCGCGTTGTCCGCACCCCACCAGCCGGTGAAGCGTGATTCGTTGAATTGGTACATCTGAACAGCAGACAGAACTGGGATTACCACTTGATTGTCAGACAGGATCTTCTCAATCTTGTGTGCAACTTCCATTTGCTCAGACATGTCAGCCGTTGCGTAGAAGCTGTCCAGCAGTTTGTCTAGCTCAGCGCTCTTGAAGCGGTGCATCGCGAAGCGTGGGTTACCTTCTTTGCCCATGAAGCGCGAGTGGAAGCCAGAGTCCCAAGTCAGGTGTGGATCTGGACCTGTGAAGTAGTTAGTCAACGCTACGTCGAAAGTACCGCCAGCCATTGCTTCGTTGTATACGGAGAAGTCTGGAGTTACTGCTTTCGCTTTGATACCTACGTCAGCCAGGTTTTCTGCAGCCAGTTGTGCAGTGTTGTTCCAGTCAGTCCAGCCAGATGGAGTCTGGATAGCCAGCTCGAAGCTCTTACCTGATGGGGTTTCTACGAAGCCGTCACCGTTGGTGTCTTTAAAGCCAGCTTTTTTCAGCAGCTCTTTAGACTTAGCAACGTTGTATGAGTTAAATACTTTCGCTTTTTCGTAGACGTCTTTGTCAGACCAGCTTTGGTACAGAGCAGCGATACCTGCTGCAGAGTGGTTTGGAGTACCTGCGCCGTAGAACGCGATGTCAATGATAGATTGACGGTCGATAGCGGTAGACATTGCGCGACGGAAGTCAACGTTAGTCAGTGCTTCGTTCTTCGCTGCTTCTGGGTGCTCGAAGTTAACCAGCAGGTTAACTGCAGAACCTACTGGCGCTGGCCAGTATTTGTGGTTCTTGTTCACAGAAGCATAAACTGCGTCGATGTCTGGGATGAACGAAGAAGTCCAGTCCAGCTCAGAAGCAACAATCTTAGACAGCAGACCGTCGTTGTTGTTGATCAGAGGCATACGCAGACAGTCGATTTCCAGATTGGAAGCGTCCCAGTAGTTCGGGTTTTGACACTGAACGTACAGGTTGCTTGTGAAGGTATCTACTTCTGTGAATGGACCAGAACCTACAGGGTTCTCGTTTGCAAACGCTTCTGGCTTGTCAATCTTGCTCCAGATGTGCTTAGGAACGATTGGAGTCTGAACCAGTTTGAAAGGCGCTGAAGAGTTTGCTTCTTTCAGAGTAATTTCAACTGCGTTGCCTTTTTGCTTAACGTCAGTGATAAGCGCTGCGTTACCAGCAAGGTCAATCGCTGCATTTTTACGGATCAGGTCGTAGGTAAATGCTACGTCTGCTGCAGTGAAAGGTTTGCCGTCAGACCACTTAACGCCGTCGCGGATTTCGAAGGTTACTTTTTTCAGGTCATCTGAAATGGTGTAGTCCTTCGCCAGACGCATAACTGGCTTGTTGCCGTCCAACTGGTTGAAAATAACGAGTGGCTCGTAAACGAAGTCCAGCGTTGATTTCAGGTTGTTCTGCAGGAACGGGTTAAAATTACGGGTAAGTTGAGGGTAAAAGTCAGGTACAACAGTCAGTTCTACTCGATCAGCAGCGCTGACAACAGGAGCTGTCAGTACCGACGCTGCGGCCGCAACGACGGCTAACGCAAGTTTTGTTTTCTTTAGATTGGCAAGCATAGCTGTTCCTTACTAGTTGCTTTGTTCCACTTGGTTCTGACCGTTTAATCAATTTGGTCAGGCCGGAACCCGCTATGAATAATCAGGCAAGTGATCCTGTCTATTCACATGGCCGTGCAGGCTCAGTGCAAGCTAAGGAAACTCCGGTTCCATTTTTTGGTCAATCGGGTCGTCCGTAAAAACCGTTAAAACAAAAATGCAGTGCGTTAAAACCGTCAATATTGACGATTTCAACGTGGTAAAAAGTGGTTTGATGCAGGTCAAATATCGACACAAACCCTGTGCTTTTTTATACCTATGTGAGTGGTTACTATCGTTATTATTGCCTGCTTATAGTCTTCGCCTTTTGGTGTTAATAATGGTGATCCTGATCGCCAACGTTAAAACCGGTTTATTTTTTGCTGAAAATTTCTGATGTCCATTTGTTGTGATTATCTTCTCATAAACGAATATTTACTGGGTTGACTCAGGTGGGAGGACGATTTTTGAGCGCCATTTTGGTCGCTGTTGCTACCCGAAATTCGTCTTTATGCCGTTTAATAGATGAGCCTTCGCATCCCGAATTAAGTCCTGATAGCAGGCTAATTGCGACGGGGTCGACAGCAACAACTTCTGTGGCTTCAGGTGCATCGAGACTGCATTGCATGGTTGGTTCAGCAGGCGTTTCTCAGGTGAAGCGTGAGTGGAAACATGCTTTCTAGCTGACAACGCGAAGGGGGAGAGGGCAGAAAAAAGCCCCGACATGCGGGGCTTGGTGGTTCGTACTGTGCGGAGTTATCGGGTGATCAACAACTGTAACCGTTCCCTGAGTTGTTCCAGCTCTTTTCGTTCAGGGTTATCGTCCTGACAACGCTCCAGAACAAAGTCGATAGTGTTAATCACAGTGCGCCAGCGAGGCGTCTTCGGTACGGTTTCTGTGTGCAGATACTTGTCCAGCGTGCGGGTTTGAAGCGTACTGCGGTCTAGGTAAACCCGCCACAAGCCGCTTTCTTCAGCCAAATCGAACTTGGTTTTGCCGGTGCTGTTGTGCCAGTAGCTCAATGTGGTTGTCATCACCTTGACCAGCGTATCGCGCAGCAGATCTGTTTTGTCCGGTTTATTGCCGGTAAATTTATCCGCCATACGGGTAAATTCGCCGCCTAACTCCCTCAATTGTTGCAGTTTTTCTGGATTGGCTTCAAAAGCATATTCCGCCAAGGCTTCAACGGCACTTTCCAATTGGTGCACGCGGTGTGAGGATGCTTTGTGTCCTGTGCTAATCAGTAACATCATCTGCAGGCCCGAGCTTTCCGGCAGGGCAATCACATCGGTGTCCAGTGCCAGGATGTCCCCGTCTACCTTAAAGCGGATCTGGCCACTGTAGTGCCCTCGATTGCTGTCAGGCTCTGGCAATGCCATAGCAAGAAAGTCCTCGATATTGTGGCGCTCAAGCTGCTCTGCACTGAGATGGAATACACCGCTGCAGGCATCGTTGGCATAGCTTATACGGCCGTTTTCCTGCACGCAGAGAATGCCTTCTGGCGCGCTATCCAACAGACCCAGGAGACGGTTCTGTACTTCGCGGAGACCTGCTTCCACCTGCTCCCTGAAGTGGATTTCACTTTGCAGTTCTCGGTTTTGCTCGCGTTCTTTTTCCGTCAAAGCGGCATCAATGTATGCGCGGATGCGTGCGCTGAGTTCGTCTTTGTTGAAAGGCTTGGTGAGGTAGTCGTTGGCGCCGGCATCGAACCCTTTGACCTTATCTTGCACCTGACCCAGCGCAGACAGCATGATGATGGGCAGGTCGGTACGGCTATAGCGTTCGCGCAGGTGGTTACAAACCTCATAACCGCTAAGTTCCGGCATCATCACATCCAGCAGCATCAGAGCTGGCTTTTCCATGGTGACGGATTCAATTGCCTGACGGCCATTTTCCACCGCTTTGACCCGGTAGCCTTCCAGACGCAGGAAGTTATTCAGCACCTGGAGATTTACCGGTTCGTCGTCGACAACCAGAATGAGCGGGCCATCCGGATTGTCCGGCAACTCACTGAAACCTGTGTTATCCAGCTCGAGTTTAGGCGCAGCAAAATGCACATTGTTTGCCAGTCTTGTTCTGGCTTTGTCTTCTTCTGTTGCCAGAGGCAGGGTGAAGCTGAATGTGGTGCCCACCATCGGTTGACTGCTGACGTAAAGTTGGCCACCCATGATGTCGATAAGTTGCCGGCTGATAGAAAGGCCCAGCCCCGCGCCCTGACGGTAATTAGCAGAACTGCCCGCCGCCTGGGTCAGTGGCTCGAAAATATATTCGAGTTGGTCTGACGGAATGCCCTGGCCGGTATCAACCACCTGAATCCGCAACTGGCCTTCAAGGACAGTGGCAGAGATGATGATCTTACCTTCATCTGTGTACTTGATAGCATTCCCGATCAGGTTGTACAGCACCTGCTCAAGGCGTTGCTCATCGGCACGAACCAGCGGCAGGTCAATCGGGACCTGATTAATAATGCGGACCGGTTTGCCGCCCAGCAGGTGACTTGAGAGTTCAATAACCAGTCGCACTGCATTGGCGGTATCCACTGCCTGGGGCGAGATTTCAAGATCGCCATAGCGCATCTTGTGGTAGTCGAGCAGGTCGTCAACCAGATTGGAGAGGCGTTCACCGCTGTTAATGATCATCTGCAACTGGTGCTTTTGTCTTTCCGGCAGCGGGCCTTCTGCGCCTGCCAGCATGGATTCTGCAATGCCTACCATGCCATGCAGCGGCGTGCGTAACTCGTGTGATGTGGTCGCCAGGAAGTCATCTTTCATCCTGTCGGCCTGCTGCAACTCATCATTCTTTTGCTTGATCAGTTGAATGTTGTGTTCCAGCTCTTTGTTCTGCTCGCGGATAAGCGCCAACTTGTCCCTGACAGAACGCTGCATACGGGCAAAACTGACTGCCAGACGGCCAATTTCATCTTCGCGGTCTGTGCTGCTGATCTTTTGGTCTAAATCCCCGGCAGAAACCTGCTCTGCCGCCCAGGTCAGTTTCAGCAGTGGCGCGGTAATGGAGTTGGAGAGCAGGTGTGAGGCGACGACAACCAGGAAAATCGCGACCAGCATGACCACGATAAAGATTTTCTCGAGTTGGTAGATGCGGGCAAAAGCTTCTTCTTCCGGCAGTTCCAGAATAATGGCCCAGGATTTATCCTGCACCAAGATAGGCGCAAACGCCCCCAACACTTTTTGCTGGTCAATACTCAGGAAGCTGCGACGTCACTTTGTCCGGCCAATGCTGCTGGATAGAGCTGCTGTCCACCGGTGTTAACACCGATGTTGCGCTGAGGTTTCGAGGGATTTTGTCACTGCCAACCAACAGGGTGCTGATATAGCCTTTTTCCTTCGGCGTTTTGTTCAGCATTTCGACCAGAGGCGTGTTGGGCAGTTTGAACAGCACATAACTGTGCAGATAGCCTTGCTGGGTAATGGGCGCTGCAAACCAGGCGACCATCTCCCCATTGTCCGATTGGGCAAAATCGGTGAATGCGATAGGGGTGGCATCGTTGTCTATCAGGGGAGAGCTGACCGTGGTACGGATATCTGCAAAGGTTTTCCCCACGGCGGTTCCGGCCAATGTCCGGAAAGCAGGTTGGCACCAAACGTCTCGTCCTTCTGGGCGGAATAGACGACGTTGCCGTTGATATCGACCAGCAGGATGTCGGAAAAGTCTGAGCGCTTCAGGTGTTCTTTATATGCCCAGTCATAGCGTTTGTGCAGCAGGCGGTATCGCTCACTGCCAGCAAAGTTACTGTCACTGGTTGCTGCGTTCAGCGTGCTGTCTGCTTTCAACGCATAGCGTTCACGGGCGATTTGCCGCGATTGCTCCTGCGAGTTGCCAAGCTGGTGGAATGACGCAACCAGACCATAGAACCGGCCGCCACTGGCCGTCGCGAGTTCTGAGCGGCTAAATGATTTCACTTCCGAATAGCGAGCGTCGAAATAGCTGACTATCTGCTCTTTCTTATTGTCGCGTAGGAAGGCGAGGTGTGTGGTGCTTTGCTGTTCAAGATCGCTGCTGTGTGATTCCAGAAAGAACATTGCCAGCAGGGTTAAAGGCGTAATGCTCAGCACCAGAAAAGCCAGCATCAGCGTGTGCTGAAGCCGCTTAAACTTCTGTTTTTTCTGCATGTCTTTGCCTGACAAAAATGATCGTATAAATGCGCCGGGGAGGGCTCCGTTATTATTGGATTTGACGGAGTTTGAGCGCAGGATACTGTCCCTCTGCACTTCTTATACTGGCTTAATTTTTGTTGGCAAGTAAGTGCTTATTGAACTTCGTGTCAACACGCAAAATTAACGTTTTTAACGGGGTGAGGAATGAAATAAGGAGCCATTAGGCTCCTTATTTTGACGGGGTTCAGCTGTTTTTGACGGCCTGGTAGATGGCAAACTTGTTGTTTTTTGCCGGGGTGTTGCAATGACCGAAAGCCTCTTCAATGAAAGGCGGGTAACGCAGGAAGCTGTTAGCCACTATCATCAGCTGACCTTGACGGTTCAGGTGCTGCGGCGCGAGCTGCAGAAACTGCTCAGTGGCGGCATAGTGGGTTTTCAGACCAGCGTGGAACGGCGGATTGCTGACGATATTGTCAAATTTTCCACTGATGGCACTGTAAACGTCTGACGCTAACACTTCGCCGTCAAGATTGTTAAACCGCAGTGTTTCACGGGCAGATGCGACTGCCAGTGCGCTGATGTCTGCCATGGTGATTTGGGCCTTTGGAAAACGCTGCTTGATGGTTGCGCCAATCACACCCGCGCCACAGCCAAAATCAAACACGCTGCCAGACAGGCTGGCAGGGTGTCGAGCAGCAACTGGTTCCAGCATCCAGTTCACCGTGGCTGAATACACCCGGCAGGGAGCGGATAGTCAGTGATTGTTCACCGACATTGAGCGGGTAGCTTTTAAACCAGTCCTCAAGGGTAAACGGTGCCGGCGTGTTGTCGCACTGTCCCCAGTAGAAGCTGCAGCGACGGGCTGAGTCGAACTTGGTGACGCGGCCATAAGACGCGAACATTTTCTCAATGCTTTTCACGCCACTGCGGTTTTCACCGACCACGACAATTTCGGTACTCTGGCCAAGCGCTGCCATCAACATGGAAAGCAAAAACTCGGCTTCGGCTTTTGCTTTTGGCCAGTACAGCAGCACCATATCAACATTGGCTGCGCCTGATACTGTTCGCCAAACTGCACGTCAATGTTGTCAAAACGCTGCATTTGGTTTGCGTAGGTCAGGTTGGTGGTGAAGATACTGACGCTGGCTGCGGTGCCCAAAAGCTCAGTGGCAAAGCTATCTTCCAGTTCACCGGCAAGGAGAACATGTTTGCCATCAAAATACTCTAGCTGGCGTGCGGCTATTTGACTGGGTGCACTGTAAGACATGGATGCCTCGGGATTTTAAAAATGAGGCGCGGATTCTCCCACAAACACAGCTGGTGGGAACCGCGCCAAGCTAGGTCAGGTGTTGTCCTGCTTTTCGAGGAAGCTGTGGAATTCTGTCTCATACATCCGGAACAGAACCAACGTCAGCGAAAAGATGATTGGGCCATAAATCACACCCATAAGACCATAAACATGCAGACCGCCAATCAGGGAAAAGAAGATCAGCAGGGTATTCATGCCGGAGTTGCCCTGCATCAGCAGCGGGCGCAACAGGTTATCGACCGAACCGACAACCAACACGCCCCATCCAATCAGAAATGCTGCCCATTGCCATTCACCGGTCAACAGCAGGTATCCCGCCGCTGGCAACCAGATGAGCGCTGTACCAACTACGGGAATAAATGAGGCGAATGCCATCATGGTGCCCCAGAACAGCCCCGCAAACCCGGCCAGCCACATGGCAAAACCACCGACCAGGCCCTGTGCCAGAGCGGTGAGGAAAGAGCCCAGCACGGCAGATTTGGCCACCTTTTCCACTTCATCCAGCAAAGTGTCTTCCTGAGTGCGGGACAATGGACTGACGTGGCGCAGGGTGTTAATGATCTTGTCGTGATCGCGCAGCAGGAAAAAGAGCACAAACAACATCAGGAGGAAATTGACGAATACGCCGGTGACGTCGCCCAGGATCTGAGAGCTCATGCCAATCATCTGGGAGCTCAGTGACGACAGGGTAGACGCCGCTTTGGTCACCAGCTCCTGCGGGTTGATGGACTCAACAGGCAGCCATTTATCCACCAGTTTCAGCGCTTCCTGCACAGAAGGGTCAGACAGGATCTGTTTGGCACCGCCGCTGGTCAGCCATTCATAGGCGCTGGTGAAGAATGTAATTCCCTGGCGCAGAATAGCGGCGGCCACAAAAATCATCGGAATGATGATCATTACCGTCAGCAGGGTGCAGGAAAGGGTGGCGGCGATGTTGGGGTGCGACTTGAGTTTATTGTCGATGCGCTCATGCAATGGGAAAAACAGCAGGGAGACAATGAATGCGAGCACAATTGAACCGACGTAGGGCGCAATCAACACATAACATGCATAGGCCGCCAGACCCAAAGCAGCGATCAGTGTCCAGTGTCGGGGTTCAGCCTTGAAAGATGATGCCACAGTAGGCTCCTTGGTATTTCTCCGTTAGCTGCGGAGAGGGATAAAGTTAGTCTTAACATAGAACGGTACTATGATACGTTGTGACAAATCAGCGAGAAAGGATAAAAAATATGGCATGTTGCGAGGGAGATTGTCAGGCAAAGAAAAGACGCAGCCGACGTCTTTGGATTTTATTCGCCGTGTGCTTGGGGTTGCTGATTGTTTTTAACTGGCAATAAAAAAGCGGAGCCTGGGCTCCGCTGTCTTTGAGGGCCGGGAGATTACTCCGCAGCCAGCTTGGCAAACGCGCGGTCTGCGGCTGCCAGTGTCGCTTCCAGCTCTTTCTCACCGTGAGCCAGAGAGGTGAAGCTGGCTTCAAACGCTGACGGTGCCAGGTAAACACCTTCATCCAGCATCAGGTGGAAGAAACGCTTGAAGCGTTCGATGTCGCACTGCTGTACGTCAGCAAAGCAGGTGATGCTTTCTTTGTCGGTAAAGAAGAAACCGAACATGCCACCCACCTGGTTAATCGCCAATGGAATACCGTGTTTATCAGCAGCCGCTTTAAAGCCTTCAGCCAGACGCTGGGTGATTTGTGCCAGATGTGCTTCATTGCCTTCCTGACGCAGGGCGTTCAGGGCGGCTTCACCAGCTGCCATTGCTACTGGGTTACCCGACAGGGTGCCAGCTTGGTAAACCGGACCGGTCGGAGCAATGTATTCCATTACTTCACGGCGACCACCAAATGCGCCAACCGGCATACCGCCACCAATCACTTTACCCAACGTGGTCAGGTCAGGTTTGATGTTGTAGTAAGCCTGAGCGCCGCCCAGTGCAACACGGAAGCCTGTCATCACTTCATCCAGGATTAACAGGGCGCCAAATTCATCACACAGCGCGCGCAGACCTTCCAGGAAGCCAGGCTGTGGCGGAATACAGTTCATGTTGCCCGCTACCGGCTCAACGATAATGCAGGCAATGTCTTCCGGGTACTGTTCAAATGCGGCGCGTACAGATGCCAAGTCGTTGAAAGTACAGGTCAGGGTATGTTTGGCAAAATCAGCAGGCACACCCGGTGAAGTTGGTTCACCCAGTGTCAGCATGCCAGAGCCCGCTTTCACCAGCAGGCAGTCAGCGTGGCCGTGGTAGCAGCCTTCAAATTTGATGAATTTGTCGCGGCGGGTAAAACCACGCGCCAGGCGGATAGCACTCATGGTTGCTTCGGTGCCTGAACTTACCATGCGCACCATTTCCATTGATGGCACCAGTTGGCTCACCAGTTCAGCAGGGTAATTTCGCGGGCTGTCGGCGCGCCGAAGCTCAGACCGTTCTGCGCTGCTGCAATCACAGCATCACGAATGCTTGGGTGGTTGTGACCAAGGATCATCGGGCCCCATGAGCCAACATAGTCAATGTAGGCTTTGCCATCTGCATCATAGATGTACGCGCCGTCAGCACGTTCGATGAAGATTGGATCGCCGCCCACGCCATTAAATGCGCGAACCGGTGAGTTAACACCGCCTGGAATGGTTTTACGAGCTTGTTGGAACAGTTCGGCTGATTTGGTCATGGTAATTCCTTGGCCATTGATGCTTGAATTCAAAGTCGGGGGATATTGTAAGGGAAGCAGGCAGCAGTGGCGAGATGGATGATGCGGCAACCATCACATCCGGCTTAAACTTGGTGTATATTGCGGCGTAAGCATTTTACAGATGAGCAATACTTGAACGAATTAGTCGGGTATTGGATAATGCCATCAAACAGATAAGACGTTTTGTGAGGTAGAAATGAGCGATACCACTTTGCCATTGCAATTTACGGATGCAGCGGCGAGCAAGGTAAAGACGCTGATCCAGGAAGAGGAAAACCCGAACCTGAAGTTGCGCGTATACATTACCGGCGGCGGTTGCAGCGGTTTCCAGTATGGCTTTACGTTTGACGAGAACGTAAACGACGGTGACATGACCATCGAAAACAGCGGCGTTACCCTGGTGGTTGACCCGATGAGCCTGCAATATTTGATCGGTGGTGAAGTCGATTACACAGAAGGGTTAGAAGGATCGCGTTTCTTCGTTAACAACCCAAATGCAACCACCACATGTGGTTGTGGCGCATCTTTCAGTGTATAACCTCTAGTACACACTAAGGCGCCTGCTTAGGGCAGGCGGCCTTTCTAAAACGGGCCGGAAGGATCAGTGCCTGTTTCTTTCACTGCAGTACCCACGTCAGGATGAAACTACTATGGCGAATGCAGGCAAAAAAACGACCTACTTTTCCCAGCACCCCTGGATTATATCCTTGGTGCTTCTTGTGTTGTTGGTACTTTGGGTTGGCAGTGGTCACTCTCAGGAAAGCGCCACTGAAAAATCCGCACCGGAAAAAGTCCCACTGACACAGGTAGCGGTAGAAACCTTCTATTCCGAACCTGTTATCCGCACGATATCCCTTTACGGCAAGACCGCACCTGACCGTGATGCGACAATTTCGGCCGAAGCCGATGGCCGCATTACCAAAGTGAGTGTGCGCAAAGGTGCGTCAGTGAAAAAGGGCGACCTGCTTCTGTTTATCGACAAGGGGGATCGTGAAGCGCAGCTGGATCGCGCGGAAGCCTTATGCGGGTCAGACAACAAGAATTTACGGCAGCCCGGTCGCTCAAGAAAAAAGGCCTTCAAGGAGAAGTGGCCTACTCCCTGGCAGAAGCAAATTTGGTTGAAGCGCGGGCAACCGTGAAAAACCTAAAGCTTGCTCTGGCCAATACCGAAGTGCGCGCACCGTTTGATGGCATCGTGGATGATGTCATGGTGGAAGTGGGGGATTACCTCGGCGTGGGAGACCCTATGGCGATACTGATTGACCTCAATCCTTTGATTGTGACTGTGGATGTCAGCGAGCGCCATATCAACCAGATTGATGGGACACTGCCGGCCAGGGTGCAGCTGGTTAACGGCATCAACAAAGAAGGTACACTGCGTTACCGCTCCAGCATTGCCTCACCCGCCACCAATACCTTTACGGTAGAGCTGGAAGTCTCCAACCCCGATCAGAAACTGCCTGCCGGTATCAGTGCGGAAGTCGACCTTGCGCTTGAACGTGAGCAGGCGGTGAAGCTCAATCCTTCCCTTTTGGCTCTGGATGAGAAAGGTAACCTCGGCGTCAAAACGCTCGCGGGGGACAAAGTGGCGTTTATCGGCGCCAATGTTGTCAAGGCGGAGCAAAACGGGGTTTGGCTATCCGGGTTGGGAGACAAGGTCGATGTGATCACCCGTGGACAGGGTTTTGTCCGCGACGGTGATGCGGTTGAGGCAGTGCGTCAGCCAGCGGTTCAATAACAGGAGCATCATATGAGAACCTTGATTGATGCATCACTGGCACGAACACGTACCATGGTCACTCTGCTGCTTTTCCTTCTGGTGGCCGGTGTACATACCTATCTGACTATTCCCAAAGAATCTGATCCGGATATCACTATCCCGGTGATCTATGTGTCTGTCAGCCACGAAGGCATTTCCCCGGAAGACGCCGAGCGTCTGCTGGTTCGTCCAGTCGAGCAGGAGCTTCGCTCGATTGAAGGCATCAAAGAGATGACGGCCACTGCCTCGGAAGGCCATGCTTCGGTGACACTGGAGTTCAATGTGGGCGTGGATCTCGACCAGGCTATGGCGGATGTGCGCGAAGCGGTGGATCTGGTGAAACCGCGTTTGCCGGATGACAGCGACGAGCCAACGGTCAATGAAGTCACCTTTGCCAACATGCAACCTGTGCTTTCCATTGCCCTTTATGGCGATGTGTCTGAGCGCGCGATTGTCCGGGTAGCCCGTGAGCTTCAGGAAACGCTGGAAGGTTTCAAACAGGTACTGGAAGTAGATATCGCCGGTGACCGCGACGATGTGGTTGAAATTATTGTTGAGCCGCTGCTGCTGGAAAGCTATGGGCTCGATCAACAGGATATCTTCAATCTGGTCGCGCGGAATAACCGTGTGGTCGCAGCTGGATACGTAGACACAGGTTACGGCCGATTCTCCGTCAAAGTGCCGTCTGTTTTTGAAACGGTTCAGGATGTGCTGACTCTGCCTATCAAAATTGATGGTTCGCGGGTCGTCACGGTGGCTGATGTGGCGGAGGTGCGCCGAAGTTTTAAAGACCCAGAAAGTTTTGCCCGTTTGGATGGAAAACCTGCGGTGGTCTTGGACGTAAAAAAACGCGCCGGGGAAAACATCATTGAGACGGTCGAACTGGTCAAGGCGGTGATGGCAGAAGCGCAGCAAACCGCTATTTGGCCGCAGGCACTGCAGGTGAAATATACCTGGGATGGCTCTGAAGATGTGCGCCTGATGCTGACAGATCTGCAAAACAATATCCTCTCGGCAATCTTGCTGGTGGTGATTGTTATCATTGCCATTCTGGGCGCACGCACGGCGTTTCTGGTTGGTGTTTCCATTCCCGGCTCTTTCCTGACCGGCTTAGTGGTGCTCTCGCTGGCAGGGTTGACCATCAATATCGTGGTGCTTTTCTCGCTTATTATGGCGGTTGGCCTGTTGGTGGATGGCGCTATTGTTGTCACCGAATACGCCGACCGGCGGATGCGTGAAGGTATCAAACGAACCCAGGCATTCCGGGAAGCGGCGCACCGTATGGCCTGGCCAATCATTGCTTCGACAGCAACCACACTGGCGGCTTTTGCGCCCCTGCTTTTTGGCCGGGGATCACCGGCGAATTTATGGGATACATGCCGCTGACCCTGATTGCGACCCTGTCTGCCTCACTGGCAATGGCCCTGTTATTTGTGCCTGTACTGGGAAGTTTAATTGGTAAGCCATTGCCGCTATCAAGCGAGCAACAGGCGAGAATCCATGCGTTGGAAGAAGGGGACTTTTCGAAGGCGCAGGGGATCACCAAGGCGTATGTGAATACCCTTTCCATTGCTATCCGCCATCCTGTAAAAATATTAATTGCAGCACTTTTGGTCGCCGTTGGTGTTGGGTTTACCTATGCCAAATCTGGCTGGGCACCGAGTTCTTCCCGGATGTAGACCCACCGTCGTTTAACATCAAAGTACGTGCTTATGGTGATCTTTCTATCTATGAGAAAGACGCATTGATGAAAGAGGTCGAACTGCGCGTCCTCGGCATGGATGAAATTGAAAGCGTGTATACCCGAACCGGCGGTCAGGATGAGATTGGTATCATCCAGATGAAGCCGATAGCGTGGCAGGAGCGCCGTAAAGTGGCGCTTATCATCGAAGAGTTACGGGAGAAAACGGCCGACATCGCCGGAATCGAGCTTGAGTTTAAAAAGCCACAGGCCGGGCCACCGAGTGAGCATGACCTGTCAATTGAAATCAGTGCCGCGAACAGCCAGTTGATTGCCCCCGCTGCGCTTCAGGTCAGGGCGCTACTGGAGCAAAATCCCGCGTACACTAACTTCAGCGATACCCTGACTAAGCCGGGCATTGACTGGTCTATCGATATTGACCGGGAAGATGCGGCACGTTTTGGTGCCGATGCCACCCTGGTGGGTAACACCGTACAGTTTGTGACGAATGGTCTTAAAATTGGCGATTACCTGCCGGACGATGCCAGTGAAGAAGTTGATATTCTGGTGCGCTATTCCGAGGATAAGCGCGATATCGGACGCTTTGATGAACTCAGGGTGAAAACCGCCTATGGCTGATACCGATCACCAATTTCGCCAGGATCACGCCTGAGCAGAAACAGGGCAACATTGACCGGGTTGATGGTAAGCGGGTGATCAAGGTGATGGCGGACATGGCAGAAGGGTATAACCTCAGCCTGGAACTGCCGGGCCTCAATGAGCAGATTGAAGCGCTGGGTCTGCCACATGACGTGAAAGTGACAATACGGGGGCAGAATGAGGAGCAGGACGAAAGCTCTGCCTTCCTGATGACGGCATTCCTTGCAGCGCTTGGCGCAATGGCGATTATTCTGATCACCCAGTTCAACAGTTTCTATCAAGCGTTTTTGATCCTGAGCGCAGTGCTGTTTTCAACCGTGGGGGTATTCCTTGGCCTTCTGATCTTCCAGCGTCCATTTGGGGTCATCATGTCCGGGGTCGGGGTGATTACCTGGCGGGCATTGTGGTGAATAACAACATTGTGCTGATTGATACCTACAACGTGCTGCGAAAACGCGGGCTGGATAAAGTGGATGCCATTTTGCGCACCGGTGCCCAACGTCTACGCCCGGTGTTGCTCACCACGGTTACGACCATCCTGGGATTGATGCCTATGGTGCTGGAGATGAATGTTGATCTGGTTAACCGCGGCATTGAGTTTGGTGCACCGAGCACCCAGTGGTGGTCACAACTGGCGACAGCAGTGGCTGGTGGACTGGCTTTTTCAACGGTACTGACCCTGGTGCTGACGCCTGTCTGCTGATGCTGGCAAGAGAGCGAAGTAAGGCGAACAGCGAAGATAACCGTGATATTCCGGTCGAGCCACAAAGCGAGGGGAAATCCGGGCAGTCAGCAGCATACCAGGAAGCCGAACTTCAGTCCTAGCCGGGACAAAACGAAAAAAAAGCAGCATGAAAATGCTGCTTTTCTATTGGAGCCAACCTAGGACGCTATTCGCTCGATAGTGCCGATTGACGCCAGAAGCTGCTCAAATTTATTCAGCTGCGCCATACGGTCTTTCGCCAGCTCGATAAACGCAGATTTCTCTTTTCCGGTCAGCGACTGGGATTGTGGCAGTTTCACCGTACGCGGGTTCTTGTGCACACCGTTCACCAAAAACTCATAGTGCAGGTGAGGGCCGGTAACACGGCCAGTGCCGCCAAGGGTGCCAATGGTTTGTCCCTGTTTTACCCGTTCGCCGGTTTTCACCTTGCGTTTAGTGAGGTGCAGATACTTGGTGATGTAAGTGGAACTGTGTCGGATAAACACATAGTTGCCATTGAATTTGTTGTAGGCCGATTTCATCACCACGCCATCACCGGCTGCCAGATAGGGGTGCCAACTGGTGCGACGTAGTCCGTGCCGCGGTGTGCTTTTACTGCGCCGGTAACCGGGTGCAGGCGGCGGGGGTTGAAGTTCGAGCTGACATAGCGAAAGTTAACCGGCGAGCGCAGGAACGCTTTTCTCATCGCCCGGCCTTTTTCGTCGTAATACTTGCCGGATTCTGAGCGGATCGCGGTAAAGGTTTCACCCTGGTTGGTGAATGTGGCAGCCAGAATGTCGCCGCGGCCAATCATTTCACCTTCCACCAAACGCTCTTCAAACAACACGGCAAATTTGTCGCCTTGGCGAATATCCAGCGCGAAGTCGATATCCCAGCCGAAAATACCGGCGAGTTCCATAATTTGGTTGGCATTGAGCCCGGCATTTACCCCGGCATTCCAGAAACTGGATGTGATGGTGGCCGAGGCGAAATTGACCTGGGTATCTACCTGTTTGGATTCTGTTTTCGAGAAAAACTCGTCACCAATACGGGTAACGATTAATTTTTCGTTGGCATTTTTAGGTTGCACCAATTGGGTAAAAAGGCCGTTTTCGTCAAAGCCGAGATGAATTTCATCACCAATCTTCAGTGATGCGAGGGATTTGGTTTCCGTGTCACTGTTAATTAAACGGTAGAGCGTCGTTGGGCTGATGCCAACGCGGTCGAAAATACCGGCCAGGCTGTCACCGGCCTGTACTTTAAATTTTTGCCATTCCAGCGGTGCGTAGGCCGAGACATTGCGCTGCTCATTTTCAGGGGGTAACAGGGCAACCGTGTCTAAAGGAACAGGATATAACTTTCCAACCTCAAACTTTGCGTCAGGGTGTTGGGCAGGAGTTTTCGTTGGCAACAGAATAAGCAGTACCACAAGGGCACTGATCGCCATGATCAAGATTTGGTGGAACCTTGGTAGCGCAGCAATATGTTTAACAGGCATTAAAAACAGTCGTTATAAAAATGAACGTTGTGGGGATAACGTTGGTGCCAACTCCCTCGATAAAACCGATTGGCCGGTAAATCCCTTTTTGTATCTCTATCCAACCGCCGGAATTCGAGAGCATTCAGCTTGTTGGATATAACAAGTCTAACTGCTTTCAAAAACCATCGCTATTCAAGTAGTATGTCGACTTACTAAAAAATGCCGATTCTGTGGGAGCGATTAAATATGGCAAGCATTGAAGCTGCGCTAGCTGAAATTAAGCGTGGCGTTGAGGAGTTGATTCCTGAAGCGGAACTCATTGCAAAACTGAAAGAGAACCGTCCTCTTCGTATCAAGTTGGGTGCGGATCCAACTGCACCGGATATTCACCTGGGTCACACTGTGATCATGAATAAACTGCGTGCCTTCCAGGAGCTGGGCCATGAAGTTATCTTCCTGATCGGTGATTATACCGCGATGGTAGGCGACCCAAGTGGTAAAAACACCACCCGCCCGCCACTGACGCGTGAACAGGTTCTGAAAAACGCAGAAACCTACAAAGAGCAGATCTTTAAGATTCTTGATCCGGCGAAAACCCGCGTGGAATTTAACTCAAGCTGGCTGAGTGAGCTGGGTACAGATGGCATGATCCGTCTGGCTGCAAGCTCCACCGTTGCCCGTATGCTTGAGCGTGACGATTTCAAAAAACGTTACAGTAGCAACCAGCCAATCGCTATTCACGAGTTCATTTATCCGCTCCTGCAAGGTTATGACTCAGTAGCGCTGCAAGCTGACGTTGAGCTGGGCGGTACCGACCAGAAATTCAACCTGCTGATGGGCCGCGAACTGCAAAAGCAAAACGGTCAGGCGCAACAGGTTGTGATCACCATGCCTCTGCTGGTGGGTCTGGACGGCGTGAAGAAAATGTCCAAATCGGCGCACAACTACATCGGTATCAGCGATACGCCGACAGAGATGTTCGGTAAGATCATGTCTATCTCTGATGCTCTGATGTGGAACTACTACGAGCTGCTCTCTTTCCGTCCGCTGGAAGAAATTGCCCAGTTTAAAGACGACATTGCAAACGGTAAAAACCCACGCGATGTGAAGATCCTGCTGGCAAAAGAAATCATCGCGCGCTTCCATTCAGAAGCAGATGCAGAAGCCGCAGAAGCTGAGTTCATCAACCGCTTCCAAAAAGGTGCGATGCCGGATGAAATGCCTGAGTTCTCTTTCGAGCAAGGCGCAGCGATTGCTAACCTGCTGAAAGATGCAGGTCTGGTGGCGTCAACCTCTGATGCGATGCGTCAGATCCGCGGTGGCGGTGTTCGTATCGACGGCGAGAAAGTTGAAGATACCAAGCTGGTACCGGCAGCGGGTACCGCAGTTTACCAGGTTGGTAAACGCAAATTTGCCCGTATCACGCTGGCATAATCTGAGAAAGGGCGCCGATTGGCGCCTTTTTCTTATCTAACGATAAGCTCCCCTTTCGCTAAGCCGTTTTGCGCTTAGTTAGCTCCCGAACTTAAAGTGTGTAGTCATTACGGCTTTCCGCTTCATCGGACAAATACTCGATGAACTCCCACTCAATGCCATCCGCGTCAAAGAAATAAGCGCGTTTACGGGCGGGATGGGTTTCATCAAATGACACTTCTTCATAACCTGCTTCGTGCAATCTTTGGGCGGCTGACTGCGCATCACTGACCACAAGACCGATATGGTTTACCCCTAACTGGCGGTAAGGAATGCGTTCGACCGGTTTGTCGATCACCACCTCTTGCAGGGCGATATAGCTGGTGTCTGTGCCGATATGGCACCAGTCATAAAGCTCACTGCTTCCCTCCCCACGGACATGAAAATCAGGCAGAGCGGTTTGCAGAAAATGGATGGTGTTTTGCAGATTGCTCACTGTGATATTGGCGTGTTCGACGTAACTGTTCATGGCGGTGCTTCCCTTTAGTTATGTAAAGTTATTTGATTACATAATAGGCTGGTATCGGATTAAGTAAAGTTAATGGTTTACTTAATCACTGCAATTGCTACACAGAGGTGGAAAGTTGAGACAACGAATAGGTTTGGCGTGAAACACGGTGAAAGCGTGCCTAAGGTATTGGCGCAATAAAAAACGCGCCTGAGCGCGTTCCAGTGAAGAAGAAGGCGTTACTTTCCGCTGCCAAAAACCGGAAGGGATAAGTGCCAGCGAATCGCTGCAAGCCGGATAAGCAGGGTGGTGATCATGCCGGCGATGGATGCCAGTTCAACATCCGCATTGGCAGCGAGCGCCAGGGTATGCATCATGCCGCCGGCAATACAGGCGGTGGCATACACCTCGGTGCGGAAAATCATTGGGATTTCGCGCGCCAGTACGTCACGGATAATACCGCCGCCGCAGCCAGTCAGCACACCCATGATCACGGCAACCATTGGCGACGCGCCATAGCTCAGCGCCTTATCGACACCAATTGCTACAAACACGGCCAGACCAATCGCATCTGCGACAGGTAGGACGTACCAAGCAGGCGCCGGGGATGACGGATCAGCACAATCGACAAGACACACGTGGCGAGGATAACCCAAAGATATTCGGTTTGGGTGACCCAGAAAACGGGTGTAGCACCCAGAACCATATCGCGGATAGTGCCCCCGCCAATGGCTGTCACCATGGCAGTACAATCATCCCGAAGATCCATTCGAAGTTTACTGGCAAGCAGCACGCCGGAAATGGCAAACACGGCAGTACCGAACATGTCCAAGATATAGAGAAGCATAACGCGCTGTTTCATCCCTTATTTCAGTTAAGCGCGCGCGATTTTACGTAAAAGATCCTTACGGGCAATCGGCGTCGTCACGCGGTGCGCTGCCAGTGTTTGAATTAGTGACCGAGATCGCTTCTTACGCTGTCCAGAGCGGTACAGATTTGCTTCACCGCTTTCAATGCGCGTGGTGTTGGCCGGTTAAGCCAATCCCCTGTTATGGCAAAGATAGCGTGGTTTTTTACTGCGGGGACAAAGTCTTGCCATTTCTTCCAACTTAGTGGCACTTGAGTATTGGCGGCAGGGTAGAAAATGGCTTGTGGCGCTTTTACCACAATCTGCTCGATGTTGACCTGAGGATAGGGCGCTGCACTGTTTGCAAAGATGTTCTCGCCGCCACAAAGTGAGAAAAGGGGCTGTGGCCAGTGATCACCATTGTTTGTTAGCAGCGGGGAATCACTCAGCTGGTAGAAGTAGGGGACTTTCGCTTTCCCTTGCTGGCTGGCTTCAATCGCTGCCAGCTCTTTACGAACTGCGTCCGCGCGCGCTTTTGCCACTGAAGGATCGGCTGACCATTTGCCGAGTTTTTCAATGTTATCGGCTGCGTCATACAGCGAATGGGGATTGGAGTAAAACACCTCAATACCGAGCCGCTCAAGCTTAGCCAATTCTTTATCGGGATTTCCGCCTTGCCATGCCAGCACTAAATCAGGCTTTAGGGTCACAACCCGCTCAATATTGATGCCACGGTAGTTGGCAACCTGCTCCAGTTCCAGTGCTTCTGGCGGATAATCACTATGCGCACTGACCGCGATCAGGTTGTCACCCAGTCCGGCTTCATAGGCAAGCTCTGTGGTGTGTGGGGACAGGCTGATCACGCGCAGCGGCGCCGCCACTGCCAGTGTTGGCAGCAGAAGTAAGGCAAATAAAAATCGGGACATCATAATAATCCGTGGGCGAACCACATCAGAAAACTTTGGATAAGCAGCCACAGCAGGGCTTTTTGTTTCAGCGACTGGTTGAGCAGCGCAAGGTGCAGAGCGGAAGGGGAGATCTCACCGCCAATATTGGGACGTGGGCATTTTTCGCTGTCGTAAATCGCAGGGCCACCCAGGGATAGCTGGAACTTGGCTCCGGTTCCGGCAAGCAGCCAGCCTGCACCATTCGCAGACCAGTCCTGTCCCTGTTTTCGGATTGCGGTCAGTGCCGGTTCAAAGCGGTGTCCGGCGGCTATCAACAAGGCAAACAGTCTTGATGGAACCCAATCTAACAGCGCCAAAAAGGATGCTGCGGGCAGACCAAATTCGGCGAATTCAAAGCGACGCGGTGGCCAGGCGCGAGTCAGTTGTACCACCAGCGCGTAGAGAAATGCGCCAATGCCTCCGGCAATGGCATACCAGAACAGCACGCCAATTAGCCCTCGCGCATAGCCTATCAGTAGGGTTTCACACCCCGCCTTGGCAATGCCAACAGGAGAGAGTGATTGCGTTTCACGGTTCAGCGCCTTGGCGAGCAAGGTGCGGGCCAGTGGTTTGTCTTCGCGTGTCAGTGCCTGTTCGATTTGTATAGCGAGTTGCGTCAGCGGTTTCCAGCCAAGGGCAAGCCAGAGCAACAGGCCATCGAAAAGCCAGTCAATCCAGACCAGTTGCTTCAAGGCAACCAGCAATACAGCAACTGTCAGCACATAATGGCCATGGCTAAAAGGCCGGAGAGTTTCTGTTGCTGTGGGTCGTCTTCGAGGTGATTGACTTTGGCTGCGATGGCATCAGCGACACGTCGCCAGAGAGTAAGCGGCTGATATCGGCAGGCACCGGAAAAAACCAGTGCAAAAGAAGGGCTCCCCACATCGCGAGCAAGGCGGTGTGATCCAGCAAGGCGTCAAACGGCGTGGGGAGATCGGTCATTATGCTTTCAGCAGCTCAACCATTTTTTCAACCATGGCGCTTGAGCTTTTCGCCGCCAGCGGCAGGAACTCGTCAAACGTCATTGGTGATTCTTTGTCGGCAACGTCAGAAATGGCGCGTACAACCACAAACGGCACTTTAAATTGGTGACACGCCTGTGCAATCGCTGCCGCTTCCATTTCTACCGCAATCACGTTCGGGAAATGCTGACGGATGAAGTTTTGTTTTTCCGTAGTGTGAACGAATGCGTCACCGGTGCAGATCAGGCCACGTACCGCGTGAGGAGCTGGCTCCATGGCTGCCAACGCTTGCTCGGCAACGTCCATCAGTTTGGCATCAGACGCGAAAGTCGCTGGCTGGCCAGCCATTTGACCCATAGTGTAACCAAATGCGGTCACGTCAGCATCGTGGTAAGCCACGTCTGTTGAGATAACCACGTCACCCAGGTTCAGGCTGGCATCAAAACCGCCCGCTGAACCGGTGTTGATCACTACGCTAGGTTTGAAGCGTTCCAGCAGCACAGAGGTGCCTACGGCCGCGGCCACTTTACCAATGCCTGACTGCAGAAGTACCACATTGGTGCCGTTCAGATCGCCGGTGTAGAATTTGCAGCCTGCAATTTCCTGTAGCTGGCAGTTATTCATTTTGTTTTTCAGCAGGGTAACTTCCTGCTCCATCGCGCCGATAATACCGATTTTCATCTTGTTGCTCGTCAGAATTTAAGTGTTTAACGAAGTGTATCATGAGCCAAAATAGGGGCGAAAAAAAGTGCCTTTACAGGCACTTTTCAACGCGATGCTCACAGTGGATTAAAGCTCGAGATAATCGAGGATCCCTTCTGCCGCTTTGCGCCCTTCGTCGATGGCAGTCACTACCAGATCGGAGCCTCGCACGGCATCACCTCCGGCGAAGATCTTGGCATTGGTAGTCTGGTAGGCAAACTCCGATTGTGCTGGAGCTTGATACGTCCCCACTGATCCAGTTCGACACCGAAGGGTTCCAGCCATGCCATTTTGTGTGGCTGGAAACCGAACGCCATAATGACGGCATCCGCAGGCAGGATGTGTTCGCTGCCTTCCACTGGCTGCGGACGTCGGCGTCCGGCTTCGTCCGGTTCGCCCAGTTCGGTTTTCACCACTTTAACACCACAGACGTTGCCGCTGGCATTCAGCTCAATACCCAACGGCTGGAGGTTGAACATAAAGTTCACTCCTTCTTCGCGCGCGTTTTTCACTTCGCGGCGGCTGCCCGGCATGTTGGCTTCATCGCGGCGGTAGGCACAAACCACACTTTTCGCACTCTGGCGGATAGAGGTGCGGACACAGTCCATCGCGGTATCACCGCCCCCCAGTACCACCACTTTCTTGCCTGCCATGTTGATGTATGGCGGCGCGTTTTTGGTCAGCTCCATCACACGGTAAGTGTTGGCAATCAAAAACGGCAGGGCATCAAAGACCCCCGGCGCTTCTTCGTTTGCAAGACCCGCACGCATTGACTGGTAGGTGCCGACGCCAAGGAAGACGGCATCAAACTCGTCAACCAGTGACTGCAGTTCGACATCTTTGCCGACTTCGGTGTTGAGGCGGAACTCAACGCCCATTTCGCTGAACACACGCTGGCGGTTACGCATCACGTCCTTTTCCAGCTTGAACGACGGAATACCAAAGGTCAGCAGGCCACCAATTTCCGGATAGCGATCAAACACCACAGGTTTGACGCCATTGCGTACCAGCACATCCGCACAGGCAAGGCCAGCAGGGCCTGCACCGATAATGGCGACTTTTTTGTCTGTCCACTGCACACCGGACATGTCCGGCTTCCAGCCCATCTCAAACGCTTTGTCGGTGATGTATTTTTCGATATTACCGATGGTCACTGCGCCAAAGTCGTCATTCAGGGTACAGGAGCCTTCGCACAGTCTGTCCTGAGGACATACGCGGCCACACACTTCCGGTAGGCTGTTGGTTTGGTGTGACAGTTCAGCCGCCTCGAGGATGCGCCTTCGTTGGCGAGTTTCAGCCATTGCGGAATGTAGTTGTGTACCGGACATTTCCATTCGCAGTACGGGTTGCCGCAATCGAGGCAACGGTCAGCCTGCGCTGTTGCCTGCTTGTCGGTAAAGGGTTCGTAGATTTCCACGAACTGGGTTTTACGGGTTTTGACGGCTTTTTTGCGCGGGTCGATGCGCTGCACGTCGATAAACTGATATACGTTCTGGCTCATAGGGTCCTCCGTTACTGCGCCTGAACACGCAGCTCGGCTGCGCTTCGGCTTTGGTGCCCCAGCAGGAACGCACGTCCGCTGCTTTCGGTTTCACCAGATAGAATTTGCTGATCCATTGTTCAAAGTCGGCGAGGATTTCCTGCGCGCGACAGGAGCCGGTTAGCTCCAGGTGTTGATCAATCAGACCACGGAGGTGTTCCTGATGAATGGCCAGGGTGTCGAGACAGATGGCTTCTACCAGCTCTGGATTGACCCGGCCGGTAAAGTCACCGGTGTCATCGAGAACGTATGCAAAACCGCCTGTCATACCTGCGCCGAAGTTGACGCCGGTATGGCCGAGGATAGCGATAATGCCACCTGTCATGTATTCACAGGCGTTGTCACCGGCACCTTCCACCACCGCCAGCGCGCCTGAGTTACGCACCGCGAAACGCTCGCCCGCTTTGCCTGCGGCAAACAGCTTGCCGCCAGTCGCGCCATACAGGCAGGTATTGCCGATGATGGTGGACTCGTGCGAGTCAAACGCTGAGCCGACATGCGGCTTGATGACGATATTGCCGCCAGCCATGCCTTTGCCCACATAGTCGTTAGCATCACCGGTCAGGGTCAGGTTCACACCACCGGCGTTCCAAACCCCAAATGATTGCCCCGCAGTCCCCTGAAGGTAGATATCCAATGGTGTCGCAACCATGCCCTGGTTACCGTAGCGCTTGGCAATGGCTCCGGACAGGGATGCGCCTACTGAGCGGTCAGTATTGCGGATATCCAGATAGGCACTCGCTGACTCTCGGTTTTCAATCGCATCAGCGAAGGTTTCCAGCAGTTTCTTGTTCAGCACCGCCTTATCAAACGGTACGTTCTGTTCTTGCCAGAAGACAGCCTTGCCCGGTTTGGGCTGCGGGCTAGCCAGAATGGCGGAAAGGTCGAGCTTGAGCTGCTTGGCCGTGAAACCATCAACCGCTTCCAGCAAGTCGGTGCGGCCAATCAGGTCGGTCAGTTTTCCACACCCAATTGCGCCATCAGCTCGCGCACTTCTTCGCCGAGGCCTTTGAAGAAGTTCATCACCTGCTCAGGCAAGCCTTTGAAGTACTCTCGGCGCAGAGTGTCATCCTGTGTAGCAACACCGGTAGCACAGTTATTGAGGTGACAGATACGCAGGTATTTACAGCCCAGCGCAACCATTGGCGCGGTACCGAAGCAAAGCTCTCTGCTCCCAAAATGGTGGCTTTGATGATGTCGAGACCGGTTTTCAGGCCGCCATCTACCTGCAGGCGGATTTTATGACGAAGGCCGTTGGCAACCAGCGCCTGCTGGGTTTCAGCAAGGCCAAGCTCCCAAGGGCTACCGGCATATTTCACGGATGTCAGTGGGCTGGCGCCGGTGCCGCCATCGTAACCAGAGATGGTAATGAGATCGGCATAGGCTTTTGCCACACCTACGGCTATCGTGCCGACACCAGGTTCAGATACCAGCTTCACGGAAACCAGTGCATCCGGGTTGACCTGTTTGAGGTCGAAGATCAGTTGCGCCAAATCCTCAATCGAGTAGATATCGTGGTGAGGTGGCGGAGAAATCAGGGTCACGCCCTGAACCGAATAACGCAGGCGGGCAATTTCCGCCGTCACCTTATGGCCGGGTAACTGACCACCTTCACCGGGCTTCGCGCCCTGTGCCACTTTAATTTGCAGCACATCAGCATTGGTCAGGTAGTGCGGTGTAACACCGAAACGGCCTGACGCGATTTGCTTGATGCGCGAGTTGCGCTCGGTGTTAAAGCGGCGCGGATCTTCACCGCCTTCACCGGAGTTGGAGTTGCCGCCAAGACGGTTCATGGCAATGGCCAGTGCTTCATGTGCTTCCGGGCTCAAGGCGCCGATAGACATGGCCGCTGAGTCAAAGCGTTTGAACAGTTCAGTGGCCGCTTCCACTTTTTCAAGTGAAACGGGTTTGTCTGCAGGCTTCAGTTTCATCAGGTCACGCAGGGATGAAACCGGGCGACTGTTGACAGTCTCGGCGTAGGTTTTGTAATCCATCGCATCGCCGGAGCGCACCGCGGATTGCAAGGTGCTGACAACATCTGGGTTGTAGGCGTGGTATTCGCCGCCATGGACGTATTTCAAAAGGCCACCGTGTTCAATGGATTTACGTTTCAGCCAGGCGCGGCGTGACAGGTTGTACAAATCCTGCTGGAAGTCAGAAAAATCGGCGCCCTGAATACGGCTCGCGACACCTTTAAAGCAGAGGTTCACTACCTGCTCACCCAGGCCAATGGCTTCGAACAACTGCGCACAGCGGTAAGAAGCAATGGTAGAGATGCCCATCTTGGACATGATTTTGAACAGGCCTTTGTTGATGCCGTTGCGGAAGTTGAGCATGGCATCACGCATCGGTTTTTCAATCACGCCTTTTTCGACCATCTTGGCGATGGATTCATAGGCAGATATGGATAAACCGCGGTCGCACCAAATCCGAGCAAAACGGCAAACTGGTGAGGGTCGCGCGCAGAGGCGGTTTCTACCACAATGTTGGCATCACAGCGCAGAGACGAATCCACCAGGCGTTTGTGCACCGCACCGACTGCCATAGCGGCAGGGATCGGCAGTTTGTCTTTGGCAATGCCGCGGTCTGACAGCACAACCAGCACCGTACCGTCACGTACAACACGCTCAACCTGATCGCAAAGATCGATAATGGCCTGTTCCAGCGACTTGTCTTCAGGCTTGAAGTTGATGTCGATGATACTGTTGCGGTAGTACTCATCGTCGAGTTCAAGAAGCTGAACCATGTCGGAATAAAGCAATACCGGGCTTTTGAATGCCACACGGTAGGCGTGTCCATCGGTTTCGGAAAAGACATTCATTTCCTGGCCGATGCAGGTTGCCAGCGACATGACGTGGTTTTCACGCAACGGGTCGATAGGCGGGTTAGTCACCTGGGCAAACTTTTGGCGGAAGTAATCGGCAATATGGCGCTCTTTGGAAGAGAGCACTGCCATTGGCGTATCATCACCCATGGAGCCTGTTGCTTCCTGACCGATGTCGCCCAATACGCGCAGCACCTGATCCTGCTCTTCGCGGGAAACGCCAAACAGTTTCTGGAAGACGTGTAGCTCGTCGTCATCCATGCTGCGTTTGCCACCGCTTTCTTCGGCGTTCAGCTCCTCAAACGGCGTCAGACGCTTAACGTTTTTATCCAGCCAGGCTTTGTAGGGATGGCGGCTTTTCAGTTCATTATCGATGTCGGCTGAATGCCAGATCTGCCTTCAAAGGTATCAATCACCAGCAACTCACCCGGGCCGACACGGCCTTTCTCTGCCACTTCATCTGGTGCGTAATCCCAGATACCGACTTCTGAAGCCAAGGTGATCAGTTTGTCTTTGGTGACCACATAGCGGGCAGGGCGCAGGCCGTTGCGGTCAAGGTTACAGGCGGCATAGCGGCCGTCTGACATGACGATACCGGCCGGGCCGTCCCAAGGCTCCATGTGCATGGAGTTGAAATCGTAAAATGCACGCAGATCCGGCGCCATGTCCGGGTGGTTTTGCCAAGCCGGTGGCACCAGCATGCGCATGGCGCGGAACAGATCCATACCGCCGGCAAGGAACACTTCCAGCATGTTGTCGAGGCTTGAGCTGTCCGAGCCGGTTTCATTGACAAACGGCGCGGCCTCTTTCAAATCTGGCAGCAGCGGAGAGTTGAATTTGTACGCACGGGCGCGGGCCCATTGGCGGTTACCTTCAATGGTGTTGATTTCACCATTATGAGCCAGATAACGGAATGGCTGTGCCAATGGCCATTTTGGTGTGGTATTGGTTGAAAAACGCTGGTGAAACAGACAGATAGATGCTTCTAAGCGTAAGTCGGCCAAGTCGAGGTAAAACCTTGGCAGGTCAGCCGGCATGCACAGACCTTTGTAGACAATGGTGCGGGTAGAGAGGCTTGTAATATAGAAATCGCTGTCTTCAGCCAACGCTTTTTCCGCGCGGCGGCGGGCGATGTAAAGGCGACGCTCTACGTCACGTGCTCGCCATCCGGCAGGGCCGTTGATAAAGACCTGTTCAATGTTGGGAACACTGCTGGCCGCGATTTCACCCAAAACATCCTCATTGGTGGGCACTTCGCGCCAGCCAACAATGGTGAGGGTCTCTGCGGCAATTTCCTTTTCAAACACCGCTTTGGCATGTTGTGCCTTTACTGGGTCTTTGCTGAGGAAAATCATGCCCACGCCGTAGAGCTTACTGAGGTTCCAGTCGTTCTCTTCGGCGACAAGGCGGAAAAAGGAATCGGGCTTTTGAAGTAACAAGCCGCAGCCGTCACCGGTTTTCCCATCGGCGTTGATAGCGCCACGGTGGGTCATTCGGTCGAGTGCGGAAATAGCGGTCCGGACAAGTTTGTGGCTGGCTTCACCTTCCGTATGGGCGATGAGGCCAAAGCCGCAGTTGTCTTTCTCCAGCGTTGGATCGTACAGCGACATTGCAATTCTCCCTTGCGACTGCTTTAGGCAGTGACTGCAGTTTTTATGCCTTCCTGGCACCTGTCCCTCGATATACCAATATCCTATTGGCGGTTGAGCAACACTATCGAGTGGGCAGCGTAGTGTTTATGCATTTTCGACCCTTCAAGTTATCGGTTAATGACGAAGAGGTCAAATTTCGTCACATTACTTTAACTTTAGGAATTAACAGCGATATATCTGGCAAACCTTGGTTGCAGGCAGCATTTAATGGCGGATCTTTTAACTTGGTCGCAGAGATTAAATTACGCGCAGGTAGCGATTATTTATCGCTTGGTGGCAACTTTTAGCCGTCGGGGTGGGGAACAGGGACGAAAAAGAAAAAAGCCAGCCGCAAGGGCTGGCAAAACTGGAAGATATTACTGAGTTATAGTTATGCGGAGAGCATCAGCGAGTCTGCTTTTGCCTCTAAGTTGGTGTTGCCCATCAAGAAGGCGTCGATAGCGCGTGCACACTCGCGGCCTTCATTGATACAGCGAACAACCAGTGACTGTCCGGTGCGCATATCACCGGCGGCAAACACACCTTTCTGGCTGGTCTGGAAGTGAGTGGTGGCAACATTGCCACGCTCATCCAGTGCCACATCCAGTTGGGCCAATACGCCGTGCGGTTCTGGGTGTAAAAAGCCCATGGCAAGGAATGCCATATCACAAGGATTTCACGCTCAGAGCCTGCCACTTCTTCAAAGCTCGGGCGCTCACCTGGCGCAGCCTCTTTCCAGACGATGTCTGCAAGGCGCAGTGCTTTCACATTGCCGTTACCATCGTCGATAAATGCTTTGGTCAGGATATTCCAGTGACGCTCACAGCCTTCTTCGTGGGAAGTCGAAGTTCGCAGGATCATTGGGTACTGTGGCCAAGGCATGTTAGCTGGGCGTTTTTCCGGTGGGATCGGCATGATCTCCACCTGGGTAATGCTCGCGGCGCCATGGCGATTCGAGGTACCCACACAGTCAGAGCCTGTATCACCACCACCGATCACGACGACGTGTTTGCCTTTAGCGTGGATCTCTTCAGTTTTCAGATCCATGCCGTTGGCACGGCGGTTGTTCTGACCCAGAAACTCCATCGCGAAATGCACCCCTTTCAGCTCGCGGCCAGGGATGGGCAGATCACGCGGAACGGTCGAGCCACCGGTCAGCAGTACGACATCGTAATCCTGACGAATTTGCAGGGCATTGACGTTCACACCTACGTGCGCATTGACCTTGAATTCGATGCCGGCTTCTGCCATCAGATTGATCTTGCGATCAATCACATCCATGCCGAGCTTGAAGTCAGGAATACCAAAACGCAGGAGACCACCGACTTTCTCATCGCGCTCGAACACAGTGACGTTGTGGCCGGCACTGTTAAGCTGCTCTGCAGCCGCCAAACCCGCAGGGCCTGAGCCAATGATGGCGACTTTCTTGCCAGTGCGTGAGGTAGGTGTTTTCGGTTTGGCATACCCTTCACGGTATGCCGTTTCAACGATGGTTTTTTCGATATTACAGATAGTGATGGGGTCTTGGTTGATCCCCAGTACACAGGCACTTTCACACGGCGCAGGACAAACCCTGCCGGTGAATTCTGGGAAATTATTGGTGGAGCTTAATATGTTCCACGCTTCTTCCCAGCTGTCGCGGTAAACCGCGTCGTTAAATTCAGGAATAATATTCCCAATTGGACAGCCGCTGTGGCAGAAAGGAACACCACAGTCCATGCAGCGCGCAGACTGTTGGTTGATCTTTTCACCAAACTCGCTGTTCAGGACAAACTCCTTGTTGTCCTGAATACGAACGGCGGGGTCTTTCTTGGCCGGCAATTCGCGGCCAAATTCGAGAAATCCGGTTGGCTTACCCATTTACAGCCTCCACTTCTTCCTTGTTTGCGGCTTCTTGTTTACGTTGTTCCAGCACGGCTTTGTAATCACGTGGCATGACCTTGACGATGGCATTGAGGTTTTCCTCAACATTCGACAGGAAGGTTTCAGCCACGGTACTGCCGGTCAGCGTGTGATGTTTGCTGATCATCTCTTTCAGTAGGGCGATGTCCTCGTCGTCCAGCGGATCTAAATCAACCAGCTCTGGGTTGAGCTTGGTTTCGAAGTCACCAAACTGATCCCAAACGTATGCCACACCACCACTCATTCCTGCAGCGAAGTTGCGTCCGGTCTGGCCGAGAACAATCGCGACGCCGCCGGTCATGTATTCACAACCGTGGTCACCGATACCTTCAACCACTACTTTGGCGCCGGAGTTACGCACACAGAAACGTTCACCTGCCACACCGCGGATATAAGACTCACCGGAGGTTGCGCCGTAGAAACAGACGTTACCGACAACGATGTTGTCTTCCGCAATGATGTCGCTCTTCGCATCCGGGTAGAGCACCAGTGTGCCGCCGGACAGGCTTTACCCCAGTAGTCGTTAGCATCGCCTTCAACGGTGAATGTCACGCCTTTGGCGAGGAAAGCACCGAAGCTTTGACCAGCAGAGCCCTTGAACTTGACGTTCATTGCCTGAGGCAGACCCTGGTCTTTGTACACTTTCGAAATTTCATTCGACAGCATGGTGCCGGCGCTGCGGTCGGTGTTCACAATCGCGAACTCTGCATCCACTTTACGGCCTTCTTTCAGTGCACTTGATGCAACCTCAATCAGGCGGCGGTCAAGCACTGCTTCCAGCGCGTGGTTTTGTTGGGTCTGGCAGTACATGCCGTCACCTTCACGTGGCTCTTCTTTATGCAGAACAACGTTGAGATCCAGGTTCTGGTATTTCCAGTGACCGACGTCAGAGCGCACTTTCAGGTGCTGAGACTGACCGACCATCTCGTTGATGGTGCGATAGCCAAGCTCAGCCATGATTTCACGCAGACCTTCTGCCATGTAGGTGAAGAAGGTAACAACGTCTTCTACGCGGCCATCAAAACGCTCACGCAGGGTCTTGTTCTGGGTGGCGATACCGACAGGACAGGTGTTGAGGTGACACTTACGCATCATGATACAACCTTCAACCACCAGTGCGGCGGTTGCCACGCCCCATTCCTCTGCACCCAGCAGGGTGGCTACGGCAAGGTCACGCGGAGTTTTCATCTGACCGTCAGATTGCACAACGATGCGGTTACGCAGGCCATTTTTCAGCAGCGTCTGGTGTGTTTCTGCCAAACCCAGCTCCCACGGCAGACCTGCGTGCTTGATGGATGACAGAGGCGAAGCACCGGTACCGCCATCGAAACCAGCAATCAGTACAACGTCAGCTTTGGCTTTGGCCACACCGGAAGCAATCGTACCGACACCGGCTTCGGATACCAGTTTGACGTTGATACGCGCTTTACGGTTGGCATTCTTCAGGTCATAGATCAGCTGCGCCAAATCCTCGATAGAGTAAATATCGTGGTGTGGTGGTGGTGAGATAAGACCAACGCCTGGGGTGGAGTGACGGGTACGGCCAATCCAGTCGTCAACCTTGTGACCCGGCAGCTGGCCGCCTTCGCCTGGTTTTGCACCCTGTGCCATCTTGATTTGCAGCTCATCGGCATTCGCCAGGTAGTAAGAGGTGACACCGAAGCGGCCAGAAGCAACCTGTTTGATAGCAGAGCGTTCCAGTCACCGTTTTCTTTTTTCTCGAAACGGATAGGGTCTTCACCTCCTTCACCGGAGTTGGATTTCGCGCCAATACGGTTCATCGCAACAGCAAGGGTTGAGTGCGCTTCGTGTGAGATGGAACCAAAGCTCATTGCACCCGTCGCAAAGCGTTTCAGGATGCTCTCTACCGGTTCAACCTCATCCAATGGGATGCTACCCGCCGGATTTTTACAAAGTCGAACTGGCTGCGCAGTGTTGCGGCATCATCACCCTGGCTGTCGACGGCTTTACAGTATTCTTTGAACTGTTTGAAATCTTTGTCGCGCGTGGAGTGCTGCAACAGGTGAATAGTTTCAGGGTTGAACAGGTGTTTCTCACCACGCTGTTTCCACTGGTAAACACCGCCTACATCCAGCATCTGTACCGGGATCTCACGGGTAGGGTAGCCCAGACGGTGACGCACCAGTACTTCTTTGGCGATGTCATCAATGGTCAGACCCTGAATACGGGAAACCGTACCGGTGAAGTACTTGTCCACCACAGACTTGCTGATACCCAGTGCTTCAAAGATTTGCGCACCGTGGTATGACTGCAGGGTAGAGATCCCCATTTTGGAGAAAATCTTGAGAAGACCAGCATTGATAGACTTACGGTAGTTCTCGAACAATTTGTCCACATCCGCGGCCGGATCCAGCTTCTTGGTACGCTGCAGATCGACCAGAGTTTCGTAGACCAGGTACGGGTTAACAGCATTCGCACCGTAGCCAACGAGTGTGGCAAAGTGATGGGTTTCACGCGCGTCACCGGTTTCGATAACGATGTCGGCTTTCGCACGCAGACCTTTGCGGATCAGGTGGTGGTGAACCGCACCCACTGCCAGCATGGCAGGGATTGCAGCATGGTTGGAGTTCACTGCACGGTCAGTCAGTAGGATGATGGAATAGCCATCTACCACGGCATCTTCTGCATACTGACAGATACGCTTCAGTGCGCGCTCCAGTTTGCCCGGCTCACCGCTGGCACGAAACACGATATCAAGCGTCTTGGCTTGCAAGTGATCGTTATCAATCGCGCGCAGTTTTTCCAGCTCAGCGTTGCTCAGTACTGGTGATTCCAACTCGACCTTGCGGCAGTGGATTGGGGATTCAATCAAGAGGTTCTGATCTTTACCCAAATACGTTTTCAGCGACATAACCATGCGCTCACGGATCGGTCGATCGGTGGGTTGGTCACCTGGGCAAACAGTTGCTTGAAGTAGTTTGAGAGGTGCTGGGACTGGTGCGAAAGCACAGCCAGTGGCCAGTCTGCCCCCATGGCACCCAGTGCTCTTTGCCGTCCTTCGCCATTGGTAAGATGATTTCGTTAACCTCTTCTGAGGTCACACCAAACGCTTGTTGATGGTGCAGCAAACGATCTGGTGACGGCTGGTGGTGCTTGCTGTCTGCATCCGGCAGTTTGTCGATGTGCAGCAGGTTTTTCTCTACCCACTCCTGGTAAGGCTGGGCAGTAGCGATTTCATTCTTCACCTCTTCATCAGAGATGATACGGCCTTGCTCTAGGTCAGCAACAAAGATACGGCCTGGTTGTAGACGGCCACGGAAATGGATGTTTTCCGGAGCGATTTCTACCACACCCGACTCAGATGCCATGATGAGGTAGTCGTCTTTGGTCACTGTGTAGCGGCTAGGACGCAGGCCGTTACGGTCAAGGGTTGCACCCACTTTCACACCGTCAGTAAAACAGACAGACGCCGGGCCATCCCAAGGTTCCATGATATTGGCGTGATACTGGTAGAAAGCACGGAGTTTCGGGTCCATGTCTTTCTTCTCCTGCCACGCTTCCGGGATCATCATCATCAGAGCGTGCGGCAGGCTGCGGCCGGTCAATACGAGCAGTTCCAGTGCCATATCGAAGTTGGCGGAATCCGATGCGCCTTCCTGACAGATTGGCAGCAGCATCTTGAGTTCCTGGTCGCTAAACAGCTTTGTTTCCAGCAGCGCTTCACGGGCTTTCATCCAGTTCAGGTTGCCACGAACCGTGTTGATTTCACCATTGTGGGCGATATAGCGGAAAGGCTGCGCCAGACGCCATTTCGGGAAGGTGTTGGTGGAGAAGCGCGAGTGAACCAGCGCCAGTGCCGTTACCATGGAGGGGTTTTGCAGGTCGAGGAAGTACTGAGGCACCTGCTCGGTAGTCAACTGTCCTTTATACACCAGCGTCTTGGCGGAGAAGGAGTTGATGTAGAAGTCATCACCAATGTTGGACACACTTTCCAGACACACGCGCACGGTGTAGTTACGCAACACAAACAGTTTGCGCTCAAGTTCGTCCAGAGAAAGATAATCGCCACCGGTTACAAATGCATGTTCAAACTGAGGTTCGGTGCTCAGTGGATCGGCACCAATCATAGAGTTATCGGTTGGCAGAACACGGTAACCAATGACTTCGAGATCGAGGCGTTTGGCGTTGCGTTCGAAGATTTCACGGCATTGCTGGCGTTTGTTCTCGTCTTTCGGGAACAACATGACACCGACACCGTACTTGTCAGACGATGGCAGTTGGATGCCCAGTTTGCGGGTTTCTTCGAGTAAGAATTCGTGGGGTTTTTGTAAAAGAATACCTGCGCCGTCACCACTACATGGGTCACAGCCCTGGCCGCCGCGGTGTTCCATACGGGCCAGCATATCAAGTGCCTGAGTTACAATCGCATGAGACTTTCTGTTCTTCAGGTGGGCGACGAAGCCAATACCACAGGCGTCGTGTTCCATTTCGGGCACATAAAGTCCCTCGGTGCGTAGCACTGAATCAGTCATGTTTACGTCCTTCCAGTTAACACAAATGCGGTGGGCGCATTTGCCTTCCTTTACCTCGCCTGTTGCGGGCGGGGTTTGAGCGGTCGCCAATTGTTGTCAAACCAAGGGTTTGTCACGGCAACCAAGCCCGGCTACTGATAAAACCAGTAACCATCTCCTTTTTGCAATCCTATGCAGATATGCTGCGCTTTCTTTGATATGCCATACAACTGACTAAAAAAGCGCGTTATATGGCGAATTTTATTGCTCACAATTTAGGCGCAGCTGTAGCTATCCTACATATTTAGAAAATTAATTACCATAAAAAGTTGCACTGCAATCGCCGTGAACGGCGACTTTAGATGTTAAATCTGCGATTGAAATGCATGAATATTCGAAAATCAGATTCTTTGATGAATAAGCAGATCTTTTGCTTTTTTGATGCTTTGAGAGGCAGTGAAAAATCTGTAATTTACTTTCATTGGGGCGATAAATAGTTAAAGCGATATTGATTTGAACGAGGTTTTGACCTTGCAGCCTGTGTTAGGATCCCGCGCTTTTTTCTTCCAATGAACAAGTCAGGCGGTCAGCGATGGAACTTCATCATTTGGTGAATACCTTTGGTCAGGATTTACAACGCAGGTATGGCGAAAAAGTTCACAAACTCACCCTTCATGGTGGCTTCAGTTGCCCTAACCGGGACGGCACCCTTGGAAGAGGTGGATGTACGTTTTGCAATGTGGCGTCATTTGCCGATGAAACAGCGCAGCAGCTATCTGTGACTGCACAGCTGACACAACGCGCCACGGAAGTGAACCGGGCTAAACGCTACCTGGCTTACTTCCAGGCCTATACCAGTACCTATGCGGAAGTGGAAAAGCTCAAGGCAATGTATGAAGAGGCGCTGAAAAGTGCGGATATCGTCGGCCTTTGCGTAGGTACACGCCCTGACTGTGTCCCTGATGCCGTGCTGGAATTACTGGCACATTACAAAGATCAGGGTTTTGAGATTTGGCTGGAGCTGGGTTTGCAGACGGCCAATGATAAGACCCTGCAGCGGATTAACCGCGGCCACGATTTTGCTTGTTATGATCGCATCACCCGCAAGGCGCGGGCGCTCGGGTTGAATGTGTGTACCCATCTGATTGTAGGGCTGCCGGGCGATACCCGTATCGACCATATCGAAACCATGGATCGCGTCATCGATATCGGTACTGATGGCATCAAACTACACCCACTTCATATTGTTGACGGCTCGATAATGGCGAAAGCCTGGCGTGCAGGCAGACTGGATGCTATTTCACTGGAAGATTATGTCGAGAGTGCCTCTGAGATGATCCTGCGGACACCACCGCATGTGGTGTATCATCGCGTTTCTGCCAACGCACGCAAGCCAACCCTGCTGGCGCCGGAGTGGTGTGAAACCGCTGGTTGGCGATGACTGAGCTTGGCCGCGCACTGAACATCAAGGGTGCGCAGGGGAGTGCACTGGGTACCCCGTTCGTATTTCCACGATAATGTGACTGGGGTTTGATACCTCACAAAATCATGTCGGGTTATTCGTTTTCTTTCATGAGCATATGGCAAGATTAAGCGTGACTTTAGTTCAAAGTTTTAAGCTTTCTTCAGGGTGGAAGAATGAGTGAGTGGTTGCCATTGACGTTGGCAGTGTTATTGATTGGGTTTATTGCCGGGGCGTTCTGGATCTCTCACCGGCGCGTCATGTCGTTAAAAACATGGCGACTGTACCTTTCTAATCTGCACTCACCTAAAGCCATGATCCGCGATAAAGACGGTAGCATCCTGTATGCAAACCGCAGTTTCGTGCGCCTGTTCAGTGTGGATACCTCTGACGACATGTACCGCATTTGCGGCGAACGTGAACAGCGAACCATTACCGCTTTGCTGGCATCCCGCACCTGGCCGCATCCTTTCATTGAAATGACCACGGATTTTCGCAGCACATCCAAATCTTGTAACACGCGTTATGCGCGTTTTTCAGGGTTGCCGGTCTGGTGTGGAGGTCAACGGGTGTGGATCGTCTCACTGGAGCCGAAATCCGATACGGTGTACAGCGAGCCATTCAGTGACAATGACAGCCAGATCTTCCGCAGTGTAATCAACTCCCTGGCGGAGCTTATCTGTTTTCAGGACAAAGACGGCCACGTCGTCGGCTCTAACCTTGCATTCGACCGTTTCTGGAAAGGGCGCGAGAACGAGGGGCTGATGTTCAGCGAGCAGGATGATTCCAGAGGCCGCCGTACCCAACAAAGCTGGACGACTAACCCAATCGGCGACAGCTGCTTACTGGAAACCAGCCAGACGCCGCTGCTGGATGATGACAACCGGGTGTTTGGAACTCTCAGCATCAGCCATGACGTCACCAACTGGTACATGATGCGTCAATCGCTGGAACGGGAAATCGAGGCGCGCCAGGAAGTTGAACAGCAACTGAAAAAACACAGTAACGTACTGACCTCTATTTTTAAGGCCAGTGTTGACCCTATCGGTATATATAACCGGGATTATGAGTTTTTAGGTGGCAATGCAGCGTTTGCTGAAGCAATGGGCGCGTCGCACGACAACCTTGAAGGTGAGCGGGCTGACGACGTGATGGAACCGGAGGCGCTTGCGCAGCACCGGGCGATTGACGAACCCGTACTTCGCGATGGCAATACCATCAAATATGAAGATCTGGTCATGAAGCGCAATGGTTCACAGGTTTGGTACGAATTGACCAAAACCCAGTTCCGTGACCCTACGGATGACACCATTGGCGTACTGGTCATTGCTCGAGACGTCACCGAGCGCAAGGCAACACAGCAACAGCTGGCTGATGCCATCATGGAGCTGGAAGAGCTCAGCTTTGTCGATGGCCTGACCAAGGTCGCCAACCGCCGCAGCTTTGACGAGCAATTGGTGAAAATGTGGCATGCACATATCCGCGATCAGGAGCCGTTATCCCTGATTTTCTGCGATATTGATTACTTCAAACCTTACAATGACAACTATGGTCACCAGGAAGGAGACAAAGCGCTCCGTCAGGTGGCTGATGTGTTCCAACGCGTGATTCGCCGTCCTCTGGATGAGGTTGCCCGTTATGGTGGTGAAGAGTTTGCGATCCTGCTGCCCAACACCAACGCAGAGGGTGCGCATGTCGTAGCGCAGAACATTGCCCGTGAGCTGGCAGCTGCAGCCATTCCCCATGCGTATTCAACTGTGCATGAGCACCTGACCCTCAGTCAGGGCATTGCGACAGTTTACCCTCAGGCAGGGCAGGATTACGGTGATCTGGTGTCGCTGGCTGATAAAGCACTCTATAGCGCCAAACATGCCGGGCGCAATCAGATAGCGGTGAGCTCAAAACCCGCAGAACCTATCCGTCAGCCACAGCCTGCATAGCGTGAAATTGTGTCGCACCGGCACAATTATCACTGCCTTCTCCTTTAGCTTGCTGTAAGGCAAGGCTATCATTCCCGGTAATTCACGTTGTACGGGATGTTCAATGAAACAAATTAAACTTTTAGCGCAGTACTATGTCGATTTGCTGGTCAAACTCGGCATCGTGCGTTTCAGCATGTTGCTGGCGCTTGCGCTGGTTGCACTGGCCGTGATTGTCCAGGTTGGGATCACCCTCGTCCTGAATGGCACAGTACATGACAGTGACATCGTCCGCTCAGTCTTCTTCGGTCTACTAATCACGCCCTGGGCGGTCTATTTTCTTTCCGTGGTTGTCGATCAGTTGGAAGAATCCCGCCAACGCCTCACCAAGCTGGTTTCAAAACTGGAAGAGATGCGGGCACGGGATATGAACTTAACCGCCAACTCACTGACAACATTACCCAGTTGAATCAGGAAATTGAGGAACGTAAGCGCGCAGAAGGTGCTCGTGAGGAAGCGATGCAGGATCTGGAAAATGAGGTCTACCAGCGTGAAAAGGCGCAGGTGGAACTGGCAGAGCAGACTGCACTGCTGCGCTCATTCATCGATGCGTCGCCCGATCTCATTTACTACCGCAATGAAAAAGGCCAGTTCTCCGGCTGTAACAAGGCAATGGAAGAGTTGACCGGCAAGAAGGAAAAAGAGCTGGTGGGCCTGACGCATGGGATGTTTACCGTGAAGACATTGCCAGTAAGGTGGTAGAAACGGATCAAGAGGTCTTCGACAACAATATCCCGCTTACCTACGAGCAATGGCTGGAGTACAGCGACGGACGCAAAGCCTACTTTGAGCTGCGTAAGTTGCCATTCTATTCCCGTGATGGCCGGCGCCTTGGGTTGGTTGGCTTTGGCCGGGAAATCACTGAACGTAAGCGTTATCAGGATGCACTGGAGAAGGCGAGCCGCGATAAGACCGCCTTTATCTCCACCATCAGCCATGAGCTGCGCACACCACTTAACGGCATCGTTGGCCTGAGCCGGATGCTGCTGGAAACCAAGCTTTCAGAAGACCAGCTAGGCTACCTGAGAACCATTCATGTCAGCGCCATTACTCTGGGTAATATCTTTAACGACATTATCGACTTGGACAAATCTGATCGCAGTCGGCTGGAGTTGTTGCCACAACCTGTAGACCTGTCTGATTTTGTGGCTGAAATTGAAAATATCAGCGCCTTGATGGCTGAACAAAAAGGCCTGCGTTTCTCCCTTGATCGCATGACTACGCTGCCATCTGCGGTGTTGGTGGATGCAACGCGGCTGCGCCAGATCCTCTGGAATCTGGTGGGTAATGCGGTCAAATTCACCAAACATGGTGCGGTGAACGTGGCGGTCAGTTGTGATGTTGAAGAGGGTAATGCCCACCTGCAGTTTGACATTGAAGACAGTGGTATCGGTATTCCGCAGACGGAACAAGGTAAGATTTTTGCCATGTATTATCAGGTGCAGCAAGGGCAGGACAACCTGCACGCCGTCGGCACCGGTATCGGCCTGGCGGTTTCCCGCAAGCTGGCAAGGCTGATGGGTGGCGATATCACGGTCGACAGTGAAGTCGGGGAAGGAAGTACCTTCACCGTTACCCTGACTGTGCCTGTGTGTGATGCAATCCAGAATGCAGCCACAGTGAAAGTGGAGCAAAGCCCGCTGCAAATCCTGCTGGTGGAAGACATTGAGCTGAATATTACGGTTGCCACCAACTTGCTGGAAAGCCTTGGGCATACTGTTTTTGTCGCCCGTAGTGGACAGGAAGCGCTGACGATGTACCCTCGCCATACCTATGATCTGGTATTGCTTGATATCCAGCTTCCGGACATGACCGGGTTTGATATTGCCAAGACGCTGCGTGCGGAAGAGAAAAGCCTGCCGCCATTGGTGGCGCTGACAGCCAATGTCATCAAGGATAAAACCGAGTACATCAACCAGGGGATGGATGATGCTATCAGCAAGCCTATCAGCGTGACTGCGATGACAGATGTGATAGAGCGCCTGGCGCTGCAGTGTCCAATCGTGGAAAAAGAGAATATGGGCAAGACAAACAAAAAAGCCGGGCAATGAGATGCTGGAAACCTTGCTGGATCTGGAGATGCTGAGTTCTTACGTCGACATTGTCGGTGCAGAGCCCGTTCTGCAAAGTATTGGCATGTTTGAAGAGTTGATGCCGGAATATCTCAAGATTCTCGACAGCAATATGACGGCCAAAGATCAGGATGGTATTGCCAGTGAGGCGCACAAAATCAAAGGGGCTGCGGGCTCCATAGGCCTTAAGCATATTCAGAAACTGGCGCAGAAAGCCCAGTCACCGGAACTGCCAGCATGGTGGGAAAATATCGGGGACTGGGTCGATGAAATCAAAGAAGGGTATCCGCACGATATTGGCGTACTGAAACAGTGGCTGGAAAGCTATACCCAGAAAGCGTAACCAAAGAAAAGGCCTGCAGTTGCAGGCCTTTATCATTGAATTTTGTCAGACTTAGAAGTCTTCCAGCTCACCACAGAAGCGGTAACCTTCACCGTGGATAGTTGCGATGATTTCTGGCGTGTCACCGAACGATTCGAAGTGTTTACGAATGCGGCGGATAGTCACGTCTACAGTACGGTCGTGCGGCTTCAGTTCGCGGCCAGTCATCTTCTTCAGCAGATCAGCACGGGTCTGGATCTTGCCTGGGTTTTCACAGAAGTGCAGCAGCGCACGGAACTCAGAGCGCGGCAGTTTGAACTGCTCGTTGTTCGGGCTGATCAGTGAACGGCTGTTGATGTCCAGCGTCCAACCGTTGAACACGTAGCGGTCAACAGAACGCTTGTCTTCAGGTGTTGCACCTTGGTTCATCGCGCGGGTCAGCAGGTTGCGAGCACGGATGGTCAGTTCACGTGGGTTGAATGGTTTGGTGATGTAGTCATCCGCACCGATTTCCAGACCCAGGATCTTGTCTACTTCGTTATCGCGGCCGGTCAGGAACATCAGCGCCATGTCGCCTTGCTCACGCAGTTCACGCGCCAGCAGCAGGCCATTTTTACCAGGCAGGTTGATATCCATGATAACCAGGTTTACCTGATTGTTTGACAGCACTTGGTGCATCTCTTCGCCGTCGTTAGCTTCCAGAACGGTATAACCTTCCGCTTCAAAAATACTTTTCAGCGTATTACGTGTTACGTGTTCGTCTTCAACAATCAGAATGTGAGGGGTTTGCATTGGCGTTACCTAATTTCTTAAGGAATCTGGTACTGAGGCATAAGCACGCGTGCTTACCCTCAATCAACCACAGCGTCCGTGACACTGTGAAGAAAATTTACAAACAGGAAAAGTATACCTAAAGTGCTTTGCGTGTTAACTAAAGCATACCTTCCTGATACAAACGCCATCCTTAGAGAAGGTGATTGCAGATGCGTTTAATCGCGCTGCATGCTACTAGACAAATCATTTTGGCCAGCAAATCCTTTGGATAGCGCTGATTGTATTCATTTAACAGCGTGCTAACAATATTTGGTAATAAATCAACGCAACTTTTTTTAATCTTTATTGATATACGTCAATCTCGCTTCCAGTGGTCGCAATTGGTGGAATTTGGGCCGAAAAACCAGCGTAAAGATGACAAAATCGTTCGGAATTTTTCGTACTTTTACCACAAGTGTGAATATTGTGTAACGGCGCGATTATCAGAGCATGTTGTCGCATATCGGTCAACTACATATGGTTGAGTTATGCCCCAAAATCATGGCAAAAAAAGCAGAAAATGCGGATTAGCACTCAGAGCCTTTTTTCGAAAAATCCGATAGTTAGCTTAGCCTGATTTCATCTCACAGCGTGTTTTGTTGCACGTTAAAATTGCGCAAGGGAAGCCGACAATCAGTGCGCACTTCTCGCTTTAGTCATCTGAAGCCGACTTCTTCACATGAACCTTGCTACGTTTAAACCACAGAGAAGTTATTCAGTGAGTGTACAAAGGAGAGAAACATGGAAGATTTATTGCCCGATATCAGCGATGCCCATGGCGATGCCGTTCATTGGATCCCGGTGCAATGGCGCGATTTTGGCGGCAGAAAAGTGTTCTCCGGCCGGGTTGAAACACTGCGTTGTTTTGAAGACAACTCCAAAGTGCGTGACATTCTGGGAAGACCCGGTGCAGGGCGCGTATTGGTGGTGGATGGTCACGCCAGCCTGAACAAGGCATTGCTGGGCGATTTACTGGCAGCCAGAGCGGTTGAAAATGGCTGGGAAGGTGTGGTGGTTTTCGGTGCTGTTCGGGATGCCGGAGCACTCAGCGAAATGGAACTCGGGGTAAAGGCGTTGGGTGTTTGCCCGATAAAAACGGAAAAACGCGGTGTCGGTGACGAAGATGTTCCGCTGCGTATCCATGACGTACCTATTTCTCCGGGGGATTACCTTTTCGCCGATCTCAATGGCGTGATGATAAGCCAACACCCGATTGAATTTGGCGAAGAGCCGCTGAAAGGCTGAATCAGGGAATAAAAAACCGCCAATTCAACGGGCGGTTTTTTGTGTTCGTTGTTCAAGTCTAGAAACGGTAACCAACACCCAATTGATAATTGGCGGACGCGGCAGGCTCCTGGTTAAGACTGTAATCAAATTTGGCTTCGAGATTTAGTTTGTCGGTCAGGCGCAACTGGCTACTCATTCCTACCACACCGATGGTCTCTTCGTTGACTCTTTCAGCTTGCACGCTGCTTCCGACACTGAGTTTGTCATTGAAGTTATACTGGATACCGCTCAGCAATCCTTTTGAACTGGCACTGTAATCGGTTTCAGATGTCATCTCGGTAGCAAGATAAACGTTGATATTTTCCAGCAGCGGGTAGTGAAAACCTGAGCTGACCGTCCAGCTGTCAAAACTCTGGTTGCCGGTCGAGATAGAGCTGGAAAACCACGGTTTTTGGTTTTCTTCGAGATATTCTGACAGCGGTAACGAACCCTGCGCGAATGCAAAAAAAGCCACTGATTGCAGGGTGACGGCGAGGAGTATTTTTGTCATTTGCCACCTTCCCTGATTCGTTTTTATTCGACTGAATTTTCAGTCTAGCTCACCTGTTTAACTTTTGATAACGACAGTGTAAAAAGATCTTAGCCATCGCATTTCCCTCCCCTGACGCCGGAAAAACATGGCCGTGCGGGGAGCTGATTGTTATTTAAGCAAGCAATGTGCCTGTAATGGCGACACATTTTTGGCACTGGTAAACAGTGATCACATTTCTAGTGTTTCGTGAAGCGGTACTCCTCACTGTAGGGGAATACGTCGTTAAATTGCCCTTGTTCGATGTTGCCTTGCAGTCCCTTCCAGTAATCTGCATCAAACAGATCTGAGTGTAGTTCTTCGAACAGCGCCCGTATTTTCGTTGATAAGTAAGAAGGTGCGGAACTCTTCTGGGAAGACGTCAAATTCCCCGACGCTGTACCAGGGCTCAGCCGCCATTTCATCTTCAGGGAACCGTGGAGGTGGAATGTGCCGGAAGTTGACCTCCGTGAGATAGGAAATTTCGTCGTAGTCGTAAAAAATGACGCGGCTGTGGCGGGAAACCCCGAAGTTCTTAAACAACATGTCACCGGCAAAGATATTGGCAGCAGCCAGTTGTTTGATGGCATCCCCGTATTCTTGGACTACATGGCGTAACTCGTCGTCATCGGCCTGCTCAAGGTAGATATTGAGCGGGATCATTCGCCGTTCCATATACAGGTGGCGGATATGCACTTCCCGGGCCGTGAGTTTAATATTGGACGGAGCCACTTCCAGCAATTCATCGATCAACTCCTGGCTGAAACGGCTGCGCGGGAAAATAAAGTTGCGGTAGTCCAGGGTATCAGCCATACGGCCGACCCGGTCGTGCTCCTTAACCAGACGGTATTTTTCTTTAACCACGGCGTGGGTAATGTCTTTTTGCGGGGCAAACCTGTCTTTAATGATTTTGAAGACAAACCCATAGGAAGGCAGGGTAAACACCGACATCACCATGCCCTTGATACCCGGGGCGATAATGAATTTGTCGTCCGAAGATTCAAGGTGGTGGAGAAATTCGCGGTAGAGCTCTGTTTTGCCATGTTTTTGACACCCAATGGCGGTGTAGAGCTGTGCCGGGGTTTTGTGGGGCATAAGCTGGCTTAAGAAATCCACCATGGCTGCCGGTGCAGGGGCATACACCATGAAGTAAGAGCGGGCAAAACCGAAGATAACACTTAGCTCATCAGAGTCAGAGATACAGGCATCTACATAGAGTTCATTATTGGAGTTCACCAGTACCGGAAGTACCAGAGGGCGGATTTGGTTTGCCATGTCCAGACGGCCAATCAGGTACGCTGCTTTATTCCGGAAGAAGGGTTCGCGCACCATATCAATGGTCACTTCGTCGGTCAGCTGGGGCCCAAGCTGGCGTTGCAAAGCCTCTACAATCCGGTGAACGTCCCGGGCTTTGTTGACCCAGTTCAACGTAAAAGGGGTGTCATCCAGGATCCGCTCGATCGTTTGGATAAGATTGGTTTTGGATGAATAGCGTTTCAACAGTGGGGTCGGGTATTTAGGGATCCGCCCTCCCTGAGAGCTGTTCACGAACAGTTTTTCACGGCGGATATTGCGGTGGTCGAACATCCGGCAATAGACAGAGTTAAAGAAACTCTCGGCGATATCATATCGGGGGTAGCCGTCCAGCAGGCGGCTGTATTCTGCCTTAACTGCCATCAAGAAAGATCGTGTGGCATGCTGCCGATTCAGCATGGTTTTCAACTGCTGGCTGACGAGGCCAACATGGTGGTCGTAAAAATTGATGCGGGTTTTGAGCGCCTTTTGTACGCTTTTCCAGTCCCTGTCTTCAAACCGTTCCTGCGCCCCAGCGGTGACATCCAAAAAACGCCCGTACATGGCGTCTGCACCTGCAATATGGTTTGCGCGACCAACTCCTCCATCGCAACTGCCATGGTTCCCTCCTTCGCGGTTGCTTAATTTGTGTTCAATTCAACTAACTATGTATGGCAGGGACGATCTGTGCAAGAACCAAGCGGGTAAATAGCGGGGTTTCTCATCTTTTAAATTTGATAATTTAGAGTTGCGAATCGGGGCGTTTTTTGAGAGATAACTTAAATTTTTGTTGACCTTAATGCCTTCATTCGGTAAAGGTTATAAAAACGTAGCAAGGAAGGTTCAAAAGCCATGCTTCATTCAGTCGGCACCACAACCATTATCACCATTATTACCATCACCGTTGGTGCGGGTGCGGGCTGATATGCACAGAATTCTCAAAAAAGCCCGTACCCAAATCTGGTACGGGCTTTTTTTAACCTGTTTATTATTGAATCAGCGAGTTCAGGAAGAAGTTGGAGGAAAGGATGCGAGTATTAAAGTTTGGTGGTACCTCGCTGGCGAATGCGGAAAGATTTAGCCGCGCTGCGAGATCATCACCAGTAACACATGCCAAAGTGAGGTATCGGCGGTTCTGTCCGCCCCGGCTAAGATCACTAACCTGTTGGTCGACGTGATCGATAACACTATCAAACATGGTGAAGCGGAGCTTCAGGTGGCTGAAATCCGCAAAATTTTCAATGCCCTGTTTGACGGCCTGGCGGAAATGGATCCGGGGTTGGACAAAGCGGGTTTGCAGGAAAAACTCGATCGCTCTGTGAATCAGCTCAACCAGTATATCCACGGTATCGCGCTGCTGGGGCTGTGTCCGGACAACATCTATGCCCGTATCATCAGCAAAGGAGAGCGCATTTCCATTGCGACCATGTCCGCGTTGCTTAAAGCACGTGGCTACAACACGTTTGAAATTGATCCGGTTAAATACCTGCAATCAAAAGGCGATTACCTTGAAGGTATCGTTGATATCGAAGTTTCCTCTGAGCGATTCAAAAAAGAACCCATCCCTGAAAAGCATATCGGTTTGATGCCGGGCTTTACTGCTTCCAATGAAAAAGGCGAGCTGGTGACATTGGGCCGCAATGGCTCGGACTATTCAGCTGCCGTGCTGGCGGCATGTGTCCGCGCAGAGTGCTGTGAGATCTGGACCGATGTTGATGGTGTGTACAGCTGCGACCCGCGTCTGGTGCCGGATGCCAAGCTACTCAAATCCTTGAGCTATCAGGAGGCCATGGAGCTTTCCTATTTCGGTGCCAAAGTGCTGCACCCGAAAACCATTCTTCCTATTGCACGTTTCCACATTCCCTGTCTTATCAAAAACACCGCCAACCCGCAGGGTGCAGGTACCCTGATTGGTATCGACAGCGGTGAAGACAACCTGGCAGTGAAAGGCATTACCACGCTGGAAAAACTGAGCATGGTGAACGTCTCTGGCCCTGGCATGAAAGGTATGGTTGGCATGGCTGCTCGCGTATTTGGCGCTATGTCGGCCGCCGGCGTATCGGTTGTGCTGATCACCCAATCATCTTCTGAGTACAGCATCAGCTTCTGTATTGAAGCGGAAGACAAGCCGCTGGCACAACGTGCCCTGCAGGAAAACTTTGAGCTGGAACTGAAAGATGGTCTGCTGGAGCCGGTTGAGTTTATTGATAACGTCGCCATCGTGTCGCTGGTAGGGGATGCGATGCGCACTGCCAAGGGTGTAGCGTCCCAGTTTTTTACCTCATTGGCAGAAATGAACGTCAACATCGTGGCGATTGCACAGGCTCTTCAGAGCGTTCAATCTCCGCCGTTATCCCAGATAATTGCGTTTCTGAAGCGGTGAAGGCCTGTCACGAGAACCTGTTTAACTCCAACCACTATCTCGATGTCTTCATTGTCGGTGTCGGTGGTGTTGGCGGCGAACTGGTCGAGCAGGTCAAACGTCAGCAAAGTAAACTGGCGGATCAGGGCATTGTTATCCGCGTGTGTGGCCTTGCCAACAGCAAAGGCATGCTGCTTAACAGCAAGGGTATTGACCTGAATGGCTGGCGTGATGAACTGGCAACGATCAACGAGCCATTTAGTCTGCCGCGCATGGTGCGTTTGGTGCAGCAAAACCACATCATCAACCCGGTATTTATCGATTGTACCTCTGATCAGGCTATCGCAGATCAATATGCTGATTTCTTGTCCGCTGGCTTCCACGTGATCACGCCGAACAAGAAAGCCAACACTGCGGGCATGGCGTATTACCAGCAACTGCGTAAAGCAGCACGAGCTACCCGTCGTAAGTTTATGTATGACACCACAGTGGGCGCGGGTCTGCCGGTCATCGAGAACCTGCAAAACCTAATTGCCGCCGGTGATGAATTGGAAAATTTACCGGTATCCTGTCCGGCTCCCTGTCCCATATTTTCGGTAAGCTGGACGAAGGACAAAGCTTCAGCGAAGCGACCACCGTCGCGAGAAACAACGGCTTTACCGAGCCAGATCCCCGTGACGATCTCTCCGGCATGGATGTGGCGCGTAAGCTTCTGATCCTTGCCCGTGAAGCAGGCATGCATCTGGAGCTGGAAGACGTTGAAGTAGAACCCGCGCTGCCGCCTGGCTTTGATGCCTCAGGTGATGTTGATGCCTTTATGGCAAGGTTGCCTGAAGCGGATGCTTACTTTGAAAAACTGGCGGGTGATGCACGCGCTGAAGGCAAAGTGCTGCGCTACGTCGGCAGTATTGATAACGGCCAGTGCTCAGTGAAAATCCAGGCAGTGGATGCGGACGATCCGATGTTTAAAATCAAAGAAGGTGAAAATGCCCTAGCATTCTACAGTCGCTATTACCAACTATTCCTTTGGTGCTGCGCGGGTATGGCGCAGGTACGGCAGTAACCGCAGCCGGTGTGTTTGCAGATTTGATGCGTACACTGGGCTGGAAGCTGGGGGTATAAGATGAGCGTTGTGGTTTATGCACCGGCTTCTATCGGTAATGTCAGCGTCGGTTTTGATGTTTTGGGTGCAGCGGTATCGCCAATTGACGGCACGCTACTGGGTGACCGTGTAAAAGTGGAAGAGGGCGGTTCAACGCCTTTTTCCCTCGACTGCGTTGGGCGCTTTGTTGATAAGCTGCCACAGAACAAAGAAGAGAACATCGTCTACCAAAGCTACCTGGTATTTTGCCGCGAAATGGAAAAGCGCGGTGAACCGGTTCGCAATGTGGCAATGACTCTTGAAAAGAACATGCCGATTGGCTCAGGCCTTGGCTCCAGCGCCTGTTCTATCGTGGCGGCGCTGGATGCCTGAACAAATTCCATGGCGACCCGCTGGATGAAACTACCCTGCTGGCGCTAATGGGGAGATGGAAGCGGCCATTTCCGGCAGTCTCCACTACGACAACGTTGCCCCTTGCTACCTCGGTGGCCTGCAACTGATGGTGGAGCAGCTGGACATTATCAGCCAACAGGTTCCCTGTTTTGATAACTGGTACTGGGTGATGGCGTATCCGGGTATTAAGGTGTCCACTGCGGAAGCGCGAGCGATTCTGCCGGCGCAATACCGTCGTCAGGACGTGATTAATCATGGCCGTCATCTGGCAGGGTTTATCCATGGCTGTTACTCTGGTCAACCCCAGTTGGCGGCAAGCATGATTAAAGATGTGGTGGCTGAGCCCTATCGTGAAAAACTGCTGCCGGGTTTTGCCGACGCGAGGCACTTTGCTGCAGATGCGGGAGCGCTGGCGACAGGTATTTCCGGTTCAGGACCAACCCTGTTCAGTATTACGGATGACAAAGCCGTAGCTGAGCGCGTCGCCAAGTGGTTACAGGAACATTACGTTCAAAATGAAGAAGGATTTGTCCACATCTGTCGATTGGATGTGACGGGATCGACAGTGACAGGAAGTGAACTATGAAGCTTTATAACATTAAGGAAAATGACGAGCAGGTCTCGTTTGGCCAGGCAGTAAAGCAAGGGCTTGGCCGCAACCAGGGTCTGTTCTTCCCAAGCGAACTGCCAACATTTGACGACATTGATGCGCTGCTGGAAAAAGATTTTATCAGCCGCAGTAGCGACATCCTTTCCGCGTTTATCGGTGACGAGCTGACACCGGAAACCGTGCGTAGCATGGTAGAGAACGCATTCCAGTTCCCGGCACCTGTTGCCAAGGTGACCGACCAAGTCAGTGCGCTGGAGTTGTTCCACGGCCCAACACTGGCATTTAAAGACTTCGGTGGCCGCTTTATGGCGCAGTCACTGGCTGCCGTCTCTGAAGGCGGTAAGGTAACGATTTTGACCGCCACGTCGGGTGATACCGGCGCAGCGGTGGCGCATGCGTTTTACGGCATGGAAAACATCAATGTCGTTATCCTGTACCCGAAAGGCAAGATCAGCCCGTTGCAGGAAAAACTGTTCTGTACTCTGGGTGGCAATATCCACACCGTGGCAATCAATGGCACCTTCGATGACTGCCAGGCGATGGTGAAGCAAGCGTTTGATGACGCAGAGCTTCGCGCAGCGATTGGCCTGAACTCTGCCAACTCCATCAACATCAGCCGCCTGATGGCACAAATTTGCTACTACTTTGAAGCAGCTTCACAGCTGACCAAAGCGCAGCGTGAAAACCTGGTGGTTGCAGTACCAAGCGGCAATTTCGGTAACCTGACAGCCGGTTTGCTGGCCAAAGCGATTGGCCTGCCAATTAAACGTTTTATTGCGGCGACCAATGTGAATGATACCGTGCCACGTTATCTCAAGACCGGTGAGTGGACGCCTGAGCCTACTATTCCAACTCTTTCCAATGCCATGGATGTCAGCCAGCCAAACAACTGGCCACGTATCGAAGAGCTGTGCAAAGTGAAAGGTTGGGGGCTCAATGAACTGGGCTCTGGTGCAGTGACAGATGAACAAACGGCAGACACCCTGAAAGCCATGTATGCCAGCGGCTACCTGTGTGAGCCACACGGTGCGATTGCTTACCGTGTACTGGAAGAGCAGCTTCAGGAAGGCGAATATGGCCTGTTCCTGTGCACAGCGCACCCGGCGAAGTTTAAAGAGTCAGTGGATGAAATTCTGGGACTGGATATTCCGCTGCCAGCACCGCTGGCAAAACATGCGGTGATGGAATTGCTGTCAGAAGAGCAGGACGCAGACTTTGCCCAGCTGCGTGAATACCTGATGAAGGTGGCGGGCTAACGCTGCGAAAACTGAAAACAAAAACCGGCCATCAGGCCGGTTTTTTATGTCTTGCTAACTGTCTATTACAGAGAGTTAGTGAAAGTACGTGCGATAACGTCGCGCTGCTGTTCAACAGTCAGTGAGTTGAAGCGTACAGCGTAACCAGATACACGGATAGTCAGCTGTGGGTACTTTTCTGGGTGCGCAGCTGCGTCTTCCAGAGTTTCACGCTTCAGTACATTCACGTTCAGGTGTTGGCCACCTTCGATTTTTGCAGGCGCTTCGATAGCAGTTCACGGCTTTCGAACTCACCCAGGTCAGCAACTGGGATAACCTGATCTGCTTCGAAACCTGCAGCAGCTGCAACGCAACGTGCTTCGTTGGTTTCGCTGTCCAGCAGCCAGATAGAGTTCAGTAGATCGTCGTTTGCCGCTTTAGTAATTTGAATACCGGTGATCATAGTCTTTCCCCTTTTTTTGATAGGCTTTGGTGGTTTTATTTTTCCAACAATTGATGAGCTGGGTACTTGTATACCTTACTGAAAACAAGGTTATTTTGATTTTAGTCAAATTACAACCAAAATATGCAAAACTTGCGTCTTTGATTTTTTGTTTTTGAATCAAGAAATGATTAAATAATTGTATTAAAACAAAAACTGTAACATTGTGCGAAGTGATGAAAATTTTCATTTGTAATTTAATTACTACATTTTGAGCTTGTGTAAATTAATTCAATATCATCAATGCAGCGTATAAACGTCTGGAATGGTAGCCACTCTGCCAAATACGACAGGCGAATCCTGTGAGTGAGTGCGCTAGTATGAGTAACTTAAAATGTTGTCGGTTACGGTTTCCGGCAAGGGAGAGAAGATGAAATATATTGGAGCCCATGTTTCGGCATCCGGCGGCGTAGAAAACGCGCCAATCAATGCAGCAGCGATTGGTGCGAACGCTTTTGCACTGTTTACCAAAAACCAGCGCCAGTGGCAGGCGAAGCCTTTGGAAGCATCCAATGTGGCAGCGTTTAAAGCCAACTGTAAAAAGCACGGCTTTGTACCGGAAGCAATCCTGCCCCACGACTCCTATCTGATTAACCTTGGAGCACCGGAAGAAGACAAGCTGGAAAAGTCTCGCAATGCCTTTATTGATGAGATGGAACGTTGCCAGACACTGGGCCTGCCGCTTTTGAACTTCCACCCGGGCAGCCACCTGAAAAAGATCAGTGAAGAGGCGTGTCTGTCACTGATTGCTGAGTCTATCAATCTAGCTCACCAGGCTGTGCCAGGCGTGGTCGCAGTGATCGAGAATACAGCGGGTCAAGGCACTAACCTTGGCTGGTCGTTTGAACAGCTTGCGGCCATTATCGCGCAGGTAGAAGACAAATCCCGCGTGGGTGTATGCATCGATACCTGCCATGCCTTCGCAGCAGGTTATGATCTGCGCACTCACAGCGCTGCGGAAGCCACATTCGCCGAGTTTGATAAAACAGTCGGCTTCCAGTACCTGCGTGGTATGCACCTGAATGATTCGAAATCGACATTTGGCAGCCGTGTTGACCGTCACCATGCATTGGGTGAAGGGGAGATTGGTCTGGCCTGTTTTGAAGTGATCATGCAGGACAAGCGCTTTGATGGCATCCCTTTGGTGCTGGAAACCATTAAACCTGAGCGCTGGGCAGATGAGATCCGTCTGTTGCGGCAGTTTGAAGTCACAGCAAACGCGCGCGTTTCTGCGTAGAATGCTGCGCAACAACATATATAGAAGATTGGGGAAAAAATGACACAGGTGACGACCTGGCACGATGTGATTGGTCAGGAAAAGGAACAGGACTATTTCAAGCACACCATGGCCTACGTGGCTGAGGCGCGGGAGCAGGGCAAGGTGGTGTATCCGCCCAAGGAAGATGTCTTTAATGCATTCCGTTTTACTGAACTGGCGGATGTGAAGGTGGTTATTCTTGGTCAGGATCCTTATCACGGCCCGAACCAGGCTCATGGTCTTTGCTTTTCTGTATTGCCGGGAATTAAGCCGCCGCCGTCACTGGTGAATATGTACAAAGAGCTGGCGCAGGATATTCCCGGCTTCACCATCCCCCAGCATGGCTACCTGAAAAGCTGGGCGGATCAGGCGTGTTGCTGCTCAATACGGTGCTGACGGTTGAACAGGGCAATGCCCACTCACATGCCCACCTTGGTTGGGAAACCTTCACTGACCGTGTCATTGAGGCTGTAAACCAGCACTGCGAAGGGGTGGTATTCCTGCTTTGGGGTTCCCATGCACGTAAAAAAGGCCGGGTTATCGACCGTAAACGCCACCACGTACTGGAAGCGCCGCATCCTTCTCCATTGTCTGCCCACCGTGGTTTTCTGGGCTGCAAACACTTCTCTTCCACCAACCAGCTGCTTGAGCAGGCGGGCAAAGCGCCAATCAACTGGCAACTTGAGCTGGACTAGCCGCTTTTTTGTGCAGGCTCGTGATACAGATCGCGCGCTTGCACATCACCTTCTTCTTTCTGGGAAAAGTGCGCAAAAAGTGACCATGAACAAGTTGTGTTTTACATGGTTATATACACTGATTGTGTGAGTGAATGAAGAAAGGGAGGAGCTATGTTAGTAGCCAGTATTCATCGGGATCACCGCAATATCAGTCGTTTATTAAAGCTGCTTGGTAACAAACTGACCGCGCTTCAGGATGAAAAGGCGGTGAATTACAACCTTATCCGGGACACGGTAGCCTACCTGCAAGAGCACGCAGAGAAATACCACCACCCCAAGGAAGATCTGATCTATCACTACTATTTAGAGCGCTATCCCGATGCAGACAGTGTCGCGCGCCTTGATCAGGAACACCATGATCTGGCTGAGCTGACGGCAGAATTTGCCAACACCGTCGACATGATTCTGATGGATGCCGTGGTGCCACAGGATTTGTTTGCAGAAAAACTGAACCGCTTTATCAGCAGCCAAAAGTCTCATCTGGAGCTGGAAGAGAGAAGCGTACTGCCCGTTTTGGAGCATACCCTGACAACGGAAGACTGGGCATACCTGCAATCTCAGTGGGAATCGGAAGAGAGTGATCCCCTGTTTGGTGAACAAGTTGCTGACCGCTTTAAAGAGCTGGCAGCCGCACTTTAACCCCTCAGTTTTGGCACAAAAAAGGCACCCCGGTGGGTGCCTTTTCTCTAAATTCCTATTACGTTTTCAGTCCTGGGACTGAAGATTTAAACCAGCTTGAGGTGCTGCTTAGAAATCGAAGTCGCTGTCGTTAAAGTCGCCCAACATATCGATATCCTGCAGCTCTTTGCGAAGACGCTGTTTGTCTTTTAGCGCTTCAATTTCTCTCCACTTACGTTTTGCTTGTTTGGTTCGTCCACCGCGTTGTGGTCGCTCTTGATCGAAAAAATCATCAAAGGCAAAGCTATCCATATATTCACCTCGTTATACCAAGCGGTCGCTATTTAAGTATCAAACCTCCGATAAAATAAAATTGAAGTGTTTCTCATTTGTTGCACCTCAGTGAAGTTTTTATGAGATCACAATCACTTTTATTCTCGGGTTGAATAAAATGTGTTCAGTTGCAATGCGATAGATGAGAGCCATGCTGACAGATACCGTCTGCCGAACTGAACTTCCGTTGAACCCTTTCATAACAGTAGACCGGGGAATTTGTGCGTTGTGTCACCCCGGCACTGAAAAAGTTGAATGCGGATGTCTCCGGCGATATGGATGTTTCGCCAATGTTGATAAAAAGCATAATTATAGGGTTGGATTTTTATCCGTCGCACAAAAAACAACCACAATTAAGCAATTGTATGCATATTGATTTTTAGGTCTGCAATCTGCATCATCTCGCGGCAAATTGCTGCATCAGACGGCAATACCAACAAAAAATAGGAATTTTCGGCCGATTTTCATCGCCATTTTTCCTCTTCTTTTTCGGCAGGCGCATGCGTCGGTCGCATCCATTCGCACGCTCTCCGGCTTCCCGGAATTTAGCGTGGCGAGAATGTTTATGCGTACAGAGGGGTAGCGTGGTAAGTCTCATTAATTTTATAAACGATCTCATCTGGAGTTCGGTACTCATTTATCTGTTGATCGGCGGCGGGATATTTTTCACCTTGCGCCTCGGCTTCATCCAGCTTCGCCATTTTGGACACATGTTCTCTGTGATGAAAAACAGCCGCAAAGCAGATAAAAACGGGATCTCATCTTTTCAGGCTCTGTGCACAAGCCTGGCTGCAAGGGTCGGTACCGGCAACATGGCCGGTATTGCGGTTGCGTTGACACTCGGTGGCCCGGGCGCATTTTCTGGATGTGGCTGATCGCTATTCTGGGGATGGCAACCGCATTTGCTGAAAGTACCCTGGCGCAGCTATATAAAACCCGTGACGATGACGGTAACTTCCGCGGTGGGCCAGCCTACTACATGGAAAAAGGGCTGGGTATGCGCTGGATGGGCGTGGTGTTTTCGGTATTGCTGATCATCGCATTCGGCCTGGTGTTTAACTCGGTGCAAGCCAACTCGATTACTCAGGCGGCGTACGTTGCCTTCGGTTTTGACCCTCTCTATGTCGGGATGGCGCTGGTGGTGTTGTCGGGCTTTGTGATTTTTGGCGGTATCCGCAAAATCGCCCGAACCGCAGAGATTATCGTTCCTGTGATGGCGCTGCTGTATCTGGCGCTGGCTTTCTACATCATGCTGACCAACCTGGATAAAGTGCCTGGTGTGTTGGAGATGATCTTCCGCAGCGCATTTGGTCTGGAAGAAGCGGCCTCAGGCGCGCTGGGTTATACCGTGGCGCAGGGGATGGTTCAGGGTATCAAGCGTGGCCTGTTTTCCAATGAGGCGGGCATGGGCTCTGCACCAAACGCCGCAGCAAGTGCGACACCATATCCACCACACCCTGCATCCCAGGGGTATGTGCAGATGCTGGGCGTGTTTGTCGATACCATTGTGATTTGTACCGCGACTGTGGCGATCATCCTGATTTCCGGTGAGTACATGCCGGGCAGTGAAATCACCGGCATCGAACTGACCCAGCGTGCGCTGGCCAGTGAAGTGGGTAACTGGGGCGGCATTTTTGTCGCAGTTGCGATCTTCTTCTTCGCGTTTACATCGATTATCGCCAACTATTCCTATGCAGAAACCAACCTGCTCTTTTTGGAACACAACCACAAAGTTGGCCTGAACATTTTCCGCGTGATTGTGTTGTGTATGGTGATGTTTGGCGCCATGGCAGAGTTGCCTGTGGTGTGGGTAATGGCTGACACCTCGATGGGTTGATGGCGATCGTCAACATGATTGCTATCTTGCTGCTCTCCGGCACGGTGGTGACTTTGGCCAAAGACTACAACCAGCAACTGAAACGCGGTCAAATTCCGTCGTTTAATAGCCACAACCACCCTGAAATGGTGAACCAGATTGAGCCTGGTGTGTGGGGGAAGGCGGAAACGGAAGAAGAGGTGTCGCGTCACCACGCACGCTGAGTTTCGGTTTTGCCTATGGCAGTTATCGGAAAAAGCCACGCCTGAGAGCGTGGCTTTTTCTATTGGCGATGTTAACCTTTGGTCAAAGTAAGAGATTGAAAGGAATGACACTATGCTGATTGTGGTTTCTCCGGCTAAAACCCTGGATTACCAATCGCCACTGGCTACTGAGCGTTATACCCAGCCAGCGCTGACCGCACATTCAGAGGCGCTTATCGAGGTGTGTCGCACCCTGACACCGGCAGATATTGCCAGCCTGATGAAGGTCAGCGACAAGATTGCCGGGTTAAACGCGGCGCGCTTTGCCGAGTGGTCGCCAACCTTTACGACTGATAACGCCCGCCCTGCGGTATTGGCGTTTAAAGGGGATGTGTACACCGGTCTGGAAGCAGAAACCTTCAGTGAAGATGACTTTGACTGGGCACAGGACCACTTCCGAATGTTGTCCGGTCTGTATGGCCTGTTGCGACCTCTGGATTTAATGCAGCCTTACCGTCTGGAAATGGGCACAAAGCTGGCCAATCCGCGCGGCAGCAACCTGTACCAATTCTGGGGGGACATCATCACCGAGGCACTGAATGAAGCGCTGGCTGCGCAAGGTGACAAGGTGCTGGTCAACCTGGCATCAAACGAGTACTTCAAGTCAGTGAAGCCAAAGAAACTGGATGCTGAGATCATCACGCCTGTATTCAAAGACCGCAAAAACGGTCAGTACAAGGTGATCAGCTTCTTTGCTAAAAAAGCACGGGGCATGATGGCGCGTTACATCATCGACAACCGCATTGATTCCGTTGAGGCGCTGAAGGCGTTTGACGCTGCTGGCTACTGGTTCTGTGAAGCGGAATCAAAGGGGGCGGAACTGGTGTTCAAGCGCGAAGAGCAGTAACGCGCCATTTTTACCTTCAGTACAAAAAGAAAAAGGTTAGCAGCGGCTAACCTTTTTTCGTTGTGGAGCATATTTAGGTGAGGGCTATTAAGCAACCGGATTGATCGGTTTACCTGAAACCTCTTCCTCGCCGTTTTGCGCCTCTGTGCGGCGTGCCAAGCGGCGCTCCCAGTAATCGGCATTCTTGATGCCAAGCTTAACAGGATCGAAAGTGTATTCCTCCACACCTTCTTTTTGCTGACGCTCGTAATCGTTCAACGCTTTGAGCGCAGGTTTGCTCAGGAAGAAGATGATCACGATACCGACGATATTCAGCCAAGCCATCAAGCCCACGCCGACGTCACCCATTGCCCATGCAAGGTTCGCCGTTTTCACCGTGCCGTAGAACACTGCAGCCATCAGAACCAGCTTGAGCACAAACATCATACCCGGGACTTTCACGCTGCGGCGCAGGTAGGCAATGTTGGTTTCGGCAATGTAGTAGTACGCCAGAATAGTGGTAAGCGCGAAGAAGAACAGTGCGACCGCGATAAACGGTTTACCCCAACGGCATGGTGCTTTCGATAGCCATTTGGGTGAAAGCAGGGCCGTTAGCGGCGATATCCGCTGCCACGTTCTGAACAATAAACATCTCTGCGCCTGCACCGTGTACGTTGTACGCGCCGGTGATCAGGATCATAAATGCCGTTGCTGAACAGACCAGCAGGGTATCAATGTAGATAGAGAAGGACTGCACCAGACCTTGCTGCGCAGGGTGATCAACGTTTGCCGCCGCAGCAGCGTGAGGACCTGTACCCTGACCGGCTTCGTTCGAGTAAACACCGCGTTTAACACCCCAACCGATAGCGGCACCGACACCAGCCATTGGCGTGAATGCGTCGCTGACGATCATGGCAACAATGCCTGGAATTTCAGTGATGTTCAGCGCAATGATCACGAAAGCCACGATGATATAGCCAGTGCCATGAACGGAACCACAACCTGCGTGAAGCTTGCGATACGTTTTACACCGCCAAAAATAATGAAACCAAGCAGGATGGAAATCAAAGTGCCAGTGATGATTTTCGCCACGCTGTATGTACCGATGGCGGTTTCAATCATGTCGCCTGAGCCAAACGCGGTTTCAATCGCATTACCGATGCTGTTTGACTGCACACCCGGCAGCAGAACACCACAGGCAAAGATAGTGGCAATGGCAAAGATCCATGCATACCACTTCTGTCCCATCGCTTTTTCGATGTAGTAAGCAGGACCACCGCGGAACTCGCCGTTATCTTCTTCTTTGTATATTTGGGCAAGGGTAGATTCGGTGTACGCGGTCGCGGCGCCCAGGAAGGCAACGACCCACATCCAGAAGACGGCACCCGGGCCACCAAAACCGATGGCGGCTGCAACGCCTGCGATATTACCGGTACCTACGCGGCCAGACAGAGAAACTGCCAGCGCCTGAAATGATGAAATGCCTTTGGCCGAGCTTTTGCCAGAAAACAGCAAACGCGTCATTTCCTTGAACTGTCGAACCTGAACAAAACGCGTCACGATGGAGTAGAACAAACCCGCACCCAAACAGGTGTAGATAAGTACAGGACTCCAGATGATGCTGTTTAAAAAATCAACAACAGATTGCATTGAAAGATCCCTCTTATAAAAATATTGGATAGATGACTATTTATCCAATGGCAGGATAATCCGAAATAGACACACCTTGTTAACATTTTGTGTTATCAGTGTAACGGATTGTGAGCCCGATCTTTGGTCTGCCATCCATTAGCAAACCAGAATATTTCGCTGCGACGGATCGCAGAAAAACAAAAAAGGAGGCTTTTCGCCTCCTTTTTTATAACTAACTAAATTGTAAATCCAGCAAATATTTGATTAAGCAGTTTTTTTGGCTGCTTTCTTCGCTACCTTCTTGGCTTTACCTTTGGCCTCTTTCTTCGAAACCTTTTTCTTTTTCTTCTTGAATTCAGGTTTCTTATGTTTCGGCTTCAAACCATCAATGTAACGTTCTTTCACGTCTTCTTTCATGTAACGGCAGATACGATCCATCATTGGCTGGTCGTGCGCTTCCACCAGGGAAATCGCGTTACCTTTTTTACCTGCGCGGGCAGTACGGCCAATGCGGTGCAGGTAAACGTCAGCCTTACGTGGCAGGTCGAAGTTGATGACGTGGTCGATATCCGGCACGTCGATACCGCGGGCTGCAACGTCTGTCGCCAGCAGAACATTGATTTCACCGGTGGTGAAACGTTCAATGCGTAGGTACGCTTTGCCTGAGGCATCTCGCCCTGAAGCCACGCACATTTCACTTTTTCTTTCGTCAGGTATTCACGCAGCTCTGCGAGACGTTCACGGGTTTTCACGAAGATGATCGCGCGCTCTGCCTGCTCTGCCAGGATAGATTTCAGCAGGGCATTCTTGTGCGCCATGTCATCACAGCGGTAGTACCACTGGGTGATTTTCTTGCGTTCGCGGCGTGGTGGCTCAGCTTCCACTTCAACCGGGTCGGTCAGCAGGGCACTCTTGAAGCCTTCAATGCCTTTACCTTCCAGCGTGGCCGAGAACAGCATACTTTGTTTACGCCAGCGACACTCAGCCGACAGACGGTCAACCGCAGCGCCAAAGCCCATGTCCAGCATACGGTCGGCTTCATCCAGCACCAGGCTTTCAATCGCACGGCAGTCGAAACGCTCGGCTTCTACGTATTCCATCAAACGGCCAGGGGTTGCCACCACGATATCCTGGGTTTTACCCAGAATTTCTGCGTGCTCCTGATAAGAGATACCACCGGTAATGGTGATAATTTTCAGGTCAGTGTATTTCGCCAGCGCGCGGGCTTGATCAGCAACCTGAATAGCCAGTTCACGGGTTGGGGTCAAAATCAGGCGCGTGCAGGACCCGGCTTCTGACGAGGGAAGTCGATAAGGTGTTGCAGCAATGGCAGTACAAAGGCTGCAGTTTTCCCTGTTCCCGTAGGCGCAGACGCCAGAATATCACGGCCATCCATACCATGAGGGATCACGCCAGCCTGGATCGCTGTTGGTCGCTCGAAGCCCATGTCATCCAGCGCTTGTAGCAGTTGAGGATCCAGTTCTAGTTCAGCAAAAGTTCGCACGCGTTGTTTCTCCACTCAAAGTTAGGGGGCGAATTATAGAGACTATTTCAAGTACAATCATCACATCTTGAGGTAAAAATCTCTCGTCAGTGCAATAAAGTCGTCGCTGTAGTTGTCACCCTGCCGGATAACCAGTGAGGTTTGTTGACAACTATCAGGCGTTTGCGTCGATAAGGTGATGAGTTTACGGCTCACCGGTTTATCCGGTGTCGGTTTCACCAACGTGCAGCGCAGACAGCCCAGTCCATGCTCTGTGCTGTTCGCAATCAGCCCGTCAGCCTCTACAGAAGGTAAGATCAAATGTGCCTGCCCGCCCGGCAATAGTCCTGCCTTTATCACTTTTAATAAGTTGCCGTGAGAAAGCGTATCGGTATGGCGCGCTGTCGCACGTCGGGCATCACCGGCCTGCTCGCCGGAATTGAAGTAGGGCGGATTGCAAACGATGGTATCGAACCGCGGCATTTCTGACCACAGCGTAACATCCTGTTGTCGCACTTTTATCCTGTTAGCCCAAGCAGATTGTTCTGCGTTCATGCTCGCGGCTTCTACCGCATGGGCATCAATATCAATGGCCAGAATTTGCGCAGTCGGAAAGCGTTGCGCCATCATCAACGCCAGCAGGCCAGAACCGGTGCCAATGTCCAGTATCTGGTGCTGCTCTCCTGCGTCAGCCCAGGCGCCCAGCAGGACGCCGTCGGTACTGACCGGCATGCCGCAACCTTGATCGTCAATAGAAAACTGTTTGAATTTAAAACCTTTTCCCACATTTCCTCCGGGCGGTCATGGTAATAACTGGTCAAAATTTAGATAATAATGTTGATCAAATGTTGCATTGCTTTGCTGCGAAAATCTTTAACATCTGTTGTTCATTCGTCAAAAAATAAAATTAAATTCTGGTTAATTAATTTAAAATGAATTTATCATCTATTTTTGCTTGCCCTATTGTCTGTGTGGTGAAACTTCGTCATTATTCTGCCTAATCGGTGTTGCATAGTAAAAACAACCAAAAGACTAACCGATTGATTACAGATAAATACGCAAACACATTTCGCAAACACATAACGATAGGTAATAAGAAGTGAGCAAGAGTTTAAAGGTTAGCGATATACTCGCGCTAGGGTTTATGACCTTTGCATTTTTCCTCGGGGCCGGGAACATCATTTTCCCTCCTCTGGCAGGCTTTTTGGCAGGTGAACACACCTTTTCTGCAATGCTTGGCTTTTTGACCACCGCTGTAGGCCTTCCTTTGATTGGTATTATTGCGGTTGCTGTTGCCGGCGGTGGCTGGAAAGGGCTGACCCGTGATCTGCCTAAATCAGTGGCGACCCTGATGGCGGTGCTGATTTTCATCATTATCGGCCCTGCTTTCGCAGCGCCTCGCGCCGGTCTGGTGGCTTATGAAATGGGCTTCAAGCCATTTTTGAGTGCGCCAAGCCAATTCGAACTGACACTGTTCTCTGTTGTGTTCTTCGCCGTGGCGATGTTCTTTTCTCTGTCTCAGGGCAAGCTGATTGATACCATTGGTAAGCTTCTGACCCCTGCATTGTTCGCCGCGCTGGCGGTACTGGCGATTGCGTGGTGGTCAACCCGCAGGGTGATATCGTGGCAGCGCAAGGTGCATATGTTGACCAGGCATTCACCACAGGTTTCCTGGAAGGCTACAACACCATGGATACCTTCGCGGCACTGATGTTCGGTATGCTGATCGTTGACGTTATCCGTAAAAAAGGCGTCGAAGATCAGGCGCAAACCTGTAAATACCTGATTTTCGCAGGCGTCATCGCAGCAGCTGGTCTGGCATTTGTTTACATCTCTCTGTTCTATTTGGGTGCGACAGCTAGCGGTGTTGCAGCAGGCGCGAACAACGGTGGTGCAATCTTGTCAGCGTATGTACTGGCGCTGTTTGGCCCAGCAGGACAAATCATCCTGTCGACCATCATTGTACTGGCGTGTCTGACCACGGTTATCGGTCTGGTTTCAGCGTGTTCTGATTACTTCAGCACCCTGACCAAAATCACTTACCGCCAATGGGTTGTTATCCTGTCTGTAGTGTGTGCAGTAGTGGCAAACGTCGGTCTGAACCAGCTGATTGCGGTTTCAATTCCAGTGCTGTTTGCCCTGTACCCGGTTGCGATTGCCCTGATTGCGCTGACATTCCTGCGCCGCTTTATGCCTAACCCGGCACTGGCTTACCGCGTGGTGTTGAGTGTGTCGCTGGTGTTCGCACTGTTTGATGCAGCAAAAGTAGCGGGTGTGGATGTGTCTGCACTGAAAGTTCTGCCGCTGTTCAACTATGGCATGGCATGGCTGCTGCCTACCGCATTGTCACTGGTTGTAGTGAGCTTTGTGGGGAAGCCAAAAGCTGAAGCGCAAAACGCGTAATCAGCACTGACGACAAAAACCACCGTCCTGCGGTGGTTTTTTTTATGGCTGATAACTGGGATTGGAATCAGAGCATTTCCTGATATTCAATCAGAACCTTTTCGCACCAGGTGGCGATACGCTCGTCACTCAGGTCGTACTGGCTGTCTTCATCCAGTGCCAGACCGACAAAGTGTTTGCCGTCTTCAGTCAGTGCCTTGGATGCTTCAAAGGTATAGCCTTCGTTTGGCCAGTAACCGACAAATTGCAGTCCGGTTGGCAGTAACTGGTCATGCAGCATGCCCATGGCATCCAGATACCATTCTGCGTAACCTTCCTGATCGCCAAGGCCAAACAGCGCGGCTACTTTCCCTTCCAGTTGCAATCCATCCAGTTGTGACCAGACCGCTTCCCAGTCTTCCTGCAATTCGCCGAAATCCCAGGTGGAGATCCCGAGCAGCAGCAAATCGTAGTCATTCATCGCAGAAACCGGGGTTTCTTTGATGTTGTGCACGGTCACCAGATCGTCACCCAGAATGTCGCGGATTTTTTCTGCCGCCATTTCGGTGTAGCAGGTGGTTGAACCGTAAAACAAACCTATTTTCACGCGCTTTTCCTACTTGCATGTCTTGGGGCGATTCTACCTGTCACCGCCCGCTATCTCCACCCTGAGAGCCGGTTGCTGGAATTAAACGCAGTCAGCAGGATGAAATTTTGCATTCAGGCTGTGGTGAGGTAGTTTGAAAGCAGAGAATACCGATGTTAAGTGAGTGAATCGTGGAACAAAACGCCGCTTTGGTTGAACAGTTTCTGGATGCAATGTGGATGGAGCGTGGCCTGTCAGAGAATACGCTGGCTTCTTACCGCAATGATTTGGTGAAACTCTGTCAGTGGCTGGATAAAGATGGAGAAGCGCTGGTCAAGGTGTCTTCATCCAAACTGCAGGACTACCAGCACTGGCTGTTCGAACAGGATTACAAGCAAAGCAGCCGCGCCCGCATGCTCTCCGCCATGCGCCGCCTGTTCCAATACCTTTACCGGGAAAAACAGCGCGAAGACGACCCGACAGCAACCCTGATCAGCCCTAAACTGCCCAAACGCCTGCCGAAAGATTTGTCAGAAGAGCAGGTGGATGCACTGCTGGAAGCGCCGGATGTAGAAGACACTCTGGAGTTACGTGATAAAGCCATGCTGGAGCTGTTGTACGCGACTGGCTTGCGCGTGACCGAGCTTATCAGCCTGACCACAGAAAATGTCAGCCTGCGCCAAGGCGTGGTGCGGGTGATTGGTAAAGGCGGCAAAGAGCGTCTGGTGCCAATGGGCGAGTCGGCCATTGACTGGTTGGAAAAATACATGGCGCACAGCCGCCCGGTATTATTAGGGGAGCAAACGTCGGACGTGTTTTTCCCCAGCCGCCGCGCACGTATGATGACGCGCCAGACCTTCTGGCACCGGATCAAATTCTACGCCGCACTGGCGGGCATTGATGGCGACATGCTTTCCCCGCACGTTTTGCGCCATGCCTTTGCGACCCACCTGCTGAACCACGGGGCGGACTTGCGGTGGTTCAAATGCTGCTGGGTCACAGTGACCTGTCTACCACGCAAATTTATACACACGTGGCGACAGAGCGACTAAAACAGTTGCATCAACAGCATCATCCTCGGGCATAATGTGGCCGGCAGGGAGCTGGCACTTATTATTCTTTTTTGCACAAATTGGGGACTTTTTGCCAAATTCCCGGTCTGAGTGAGTGACAGTTTGCAAGCAAACCCATTTTCAGGATTACAACACTATGAATTTTAAGAAACTGATGGCGAACATGCTGGTTGCTTCAGCCGTGTTTTCTTTCGGCGCTTACGCTGCGGAAGGGGCTGACAAAGACGCCATCGTTGATGTGCTGGCTAAATACCGCCTGAACGTAGAAAGCATTGAAACAGCACCGGTTAACGGCCTGTATGAAGTCGTGACTGACGGTGGCATTGTCTACACCAACAATGACGGCTCCTATTTCTTCTACGGTCAGTTGTTTCAGACCACGCCGACAGAATCGATCAACCTGACCGAAATCACTCAGGCAAAACGCAATAAAGCCCTGTTTGACGCGGCAAACGTTGAGAAAGAGCTGATTGTTTTCCCGGCCAAAGATGAAAAATACGTGGTGAACGTGTTCACTGACACCACCTGCGGTTACTGCGCCAAACTGCACAGCGAAATGGATCAGTACAACGATCTGGGTATTACCGTGCGTTACCTGGCTTTCCCACGCTCCGGTGAACGTTCGCCGAACATGAAACAGATGAGCGCCATTTGGTGTGCAGATGATCGCGCCGATGCCATGAACAAAGCGAAATCACGCAAGTTCAATGAAGAAAGCGATGAGTGCCTGCCACTGGTTCGCCGCCACATGGCACTGGGCAGTGCAATGGGTGTTACCGGTACACCTGCAATTATGCTGCAAGATGGCACCATGTTGTCTGGTTACCTGCCGGCTGACCGTTTGTTGCAAGTGCTGCAGCAAAAAGGCTGATCACAGACTGATGCCCAAAAGCGCTGACCCAGGTCGGCGCTTTTTGTTGGGTGGAAACCTGCAATCACGCCCTGCTTAGGGTTACAATGCCCGTTCAATCCGCATTCGAAATACCGCCGGTGACAATGCCGTCGAGGACAGGTCTCATTCCCATGATTGAAATCAAACGCCGTCAGGCCGCCCAGAATACCGCTTTCCCAGCCTCCATCCCGCCGCTGCTGCAGCGCATCTATGCCAACCGGGGGATCACCTCTGAAGGAGAACTTGAGCGCAGTGCCAAAGGGCTGCTCAATTACAGTGAACTTCACGGCATTGAACGCGCGGTGGAACTGCTGGCGGCAGCTATGGCGGAGGGGCGACGCATCATTGTGGTGGGTGATTTTGATGCCGATGGTGCAACCAGTTCAGCGCTCTCTGTAACGGCATTCCGAATGATGGGCTGTACCAACGTCGATTATCTGGTACCAAACCGCTTTGATGATGGCTACGGCCTGAGTCCGGAAGTGGTGGAGCAGGCGGCCGCGAAGGGCGCAGAGCTTATTATGACGGTGGACAATGGTGTTTCATCCATTGAAGGGGTGGCCGCCGCCAAAGCGCGCGGTATCCAGGTCGTGGTGACTGATCACCACCTACCGGGCTCAGTTTTGCCGGATGCTGATGCCATGGTGAACCCGAACCTTAACGAATGTGGTTTTCCATCCAAGTCCCTGGCCGGTGTCGGCGTGGCGTTTTATCTGATGTTGGCACTGCGTGCCCATTTGCGCGAAACCGGCTGGTTTGCTGCCCGTGGCATGCAAGAGCCAAACCTCGCAGAGCTTCTTGACCTGGTCGCGCTTGGCACCGTCGCTGATGTGGTGTCGCTGGATACCAACAACCGCATTCTGGTGCACCAGGGTTGATGCGTATCCGCGCAGGCAAATGCCGCCCAGGCATTCAGGCGCTGATTGAAGTGGCCAACCGCAATATGGCGACGCTGGTGGCGAGCGATTTCGGTTTCGCTCTAGGTCCACGCATCAATGCAGCAGGTCGTCTGGATGATATGTCATTCGGCATTGAACTGCTTTTGAGCCAGACTTACAGGCGGCGCGCCAGATGGCGTGTGAACTGGATGCTCTCAATCAGAGCCGCAAGGAAATCGAGCAGGGCATGAAAGAAGAAGCCATGGCGATTTGTGAGCGCCTGCAGTTTGGTGAAGGCTCCAGCCTGCCCTGCGGCCTGGCGCTGTTCCAGCGCGAATGGCACCAGGGTGTGATTGGTATTCTGGCGTCACGCATTAAAGACAAATTCCACCGTCCGGTGATCGCATTTGCCGATGGCGGCGATGGCATGATCAAAGGTTCCGCACGTTCAATTCAGGGGCTGCACATGCGCGATACCCTGGATTTGATTGATACCCAGAATCCGGGACTGATTAAAAAATTCGGTGGTCACGCCATGGCGGCAGGACTGACGATCTCCGAAGCGGATTTTGACCGCTTTGCCAAGCTGTTCGATGACGCGGTGAAAAACATCGTTGGTGAAGATGAGCTTAAAGGCATTTTGCTCTCTGACGGCGAACTGCTGCCCACGGAAATAACGCTGGATGTGGCTGAGATGCTGCGCGCCGGTGCCCATGGGGGCAGGGTTTCCCGGAACCTTTGTTTGATGGCACGTTTAAATTGCTGCACCAGAAACTGGTGGGTGGCAAACACCTTAAGATGATGGTTGAGCCGGTGATGGGCGGGCAAATGGTGGATGCCATTGCCTTCAACGTCGACCTACGTCGCTGGCCGGATCCTTCCGTGCAACGGGTGGAGCTGGCTTATCGTCTGGATGTGAACGAGTTCCGCGGTAACCGCACGGTTCAGTTGATGGTGGAGCATATGGCGGCGGTTTGAGAAAGAGCAGACCGGAGACACGAGAAAGAGCTGGCTAGAGAAAGAGCAGATTAGAGAATTGAAATAAGAGAAAGAGCAGGGAAGCGCTGGACAATGCATCGAACGGAGAAAGTTTGGTTGTCCAGCGCTAGAGGCATAACGACCATCCTGTAAATCTCAAATCTCAAATCTCAAATCTCAAATCTCAAATCTCAAATCTCAAATCTCAAATCTCAAATCTCAAATCTCAAATCTCAAATCTCAAATCTCAAATTCTGTTTCTCTCATTTTTCTCTGAAATTTTCTCCTTTGATCCCCATCACACTCTGTATATTCCTCCCGCAATTCTGTAGAATTCTGCGGTTAAAACTCATTCCGAACATAGAAAAGTGACCATGTTTGAAATCAATCCAATTAAAAACCGCCTAGCGGACATCGCCGAGCGCGCGACTGTCCTTAGGGGGTATCTTTGACTACGACGCCAAAAAAGAGCGTCTAGAAGAAGTTAATGCCGAACTGGAACAACCGGATGTGTGGAACGATCCTGAACGTGCGCAGGCACTGGGTCGTGAACGCGCATCGCTGGAAGCGGTAGTGGAAACTATCGACCAACTGGATCAGGGCGGTATCTACATCACCGATCTGCTGGAACTGGCTGTTGAAGAAAACGACCAGGATACCTTTGACGAGATTGACCCTGAACTGAGCGAACTGGAAGAGAAGCTGGCTAAGCTGGAATTCCGTCGTATGTTCTCTGGCGATCACGATGCATCTGATTGCTACATCGACCTGCAGGCAGGTTCAGGCGGTACAGAAGCGCAGGACTGGACGTCCATGATGCTGCGTATGTACCTGCGTTGGGCAGATGCAAAAGGCTTCAAAACGGAAGTGATTGAAGTGTCAGAAGGTGATGTGGCTGGATTGAAATCAGCAACCGTGCGTATCTCTGGTGATTACGCTTACGGTTGGCTGCGCACTGAAACCGGTGTTCACCGTCTGGTGCGTAAGTCGCCGTTCGATTCAGGCGGCCGTCGTCACACCTCGTTTGCTTCTGCGTTCATTTATCCGGAAGTTGATGAAAATATCGCTATTGATATCAACCCGGCGGATCTGCGTATCGACGTATACCGCGCATCCGGTGCGGGCGGTCAGCACGTTAACACCACCGAATCTGCGGTACGTATTACCCACGTTCCGACCAATACAGTGGTGCAGTGCCAGAACGACCGTAGCCAGCACAAAAACAAAGATCAGGCGATGAAACAGCTTCGTGCAAAACTGTTCGAGCTGGAGCTGCAAAAGCAGAATGCTGAGAAACAGGCGAACGAAGAATCCAAGTCTGACATTGGCTGGGGTAGTCAAATCCGTTCTTATGTTCTGGATGACTCACGCATCAAAGATCTGCGTACCGGTGTCGAAACCCGTAATACCCAGGCGGTACTGGACGGCGATCTCGACAGATTTATTGAAGCCAGCCTGAAATCTGGTTTGTAATTTTTAAGATAATTTGAAGGTTCACTATGACTGACCAGTTACAAGACGAAAACAAGCTGATCGCGGAGCGTCGTGCAAAACTGAACCACATTCGTCAAAGCTGCAATGCAAACGGCCACCCGAATGATTTTCGCCGTGAGCATAAAGCGGCTGATCTTCAGGCTGAGTTTGGCGAAAAGAGCAAGGAAGAGCTGGAAGCACTGGATCACAAAGTGACCGTTGCTGGCCGTGTAATGGCGAAGCGTGGTCCTTTCATCGCTCTGCAAGACGTAAGCGGCCGCATTCAGGCGTATGCGGCTAAAGACGTACAAAACGAGCTGAAAGAGAAGTACCACGGTCTGGATATCGGTGACATCATCGGTGTATCCGGTGCACTGCACAAGTCTGGTAAAGGCGACCTGTACGTGAACATGGAATCGTACCAGCTGCTGACTAAAGCACTGCGTCCTCTGCCAGAGAAGTTCCATGGTCTGACTGACCAAGAGCAGCGTTACCGCCAGCGTTACGTTGACCTGATCGTTAACGAAGATTCACGCAATGCGTTCAAAGTGCGTTCTAAGCTGATTTCAGCTATCCGCCGTTACATGGAGTCTAAAGACTTCATGGAAGTGGAAACGCCAATGATGCAAGTGATCCCGGGTGGTGCGTCTGCACGTCCGTTTATCACGCACCACAACGCACTGGATCAGGAAATGTTCCTGCGTATCGCGCCTGAGCTGTACCTGAAGCGCCTGGTTGTAGGTGGTTTCGAGCGTGTATTCGAAATTAACCGTAACTTCCGTAACGAAGGTCTGTCTCCACGCCACAACCCAGAATTCACCATGATTGAGTTCTACATGGCGTACGCGGATTACAACGACCTGATCGACCTGACCGAAGACATGCTGCGCACTGTTGCGCTGGAAGTCCTGGGTCAGACTTCTATGCCTTACGGCGATTTCACCGTGGAGTTCGGCGGCAAATACGCGCGTATGACCATGCTGGAAGCGATCAAGCACTACAACCCTGACCACGCTGACATTCAGGCGCTGACGGTAGAAGACGTTCAGGATCGTGAGAAGCTGGTTGCTATCGCGAAGTCTCTGGATATCTACGTAGAGAAATTCTGGACCTGTGGTCAGCTGCTGGAAGAGATCTTCGGTGAAACCGCAGAGCCTAAACTGATCCAGCCGACCTTCATCACTGGCTACCCGGCAGACATTTCTCCGCTGGCACGCCGCAGCGATGACAACCCGTTCTTCACCGACCGCTTTGAATTCTTCATCGGTGGCCGTGAAGTGGCGAACGGCTTCTCTGAGCTGAACGATGCAGAAGATCAGGATGCACGCTTTAAAGCGCAGGTTGATGCGAAAGATGCCGGTGACGACGAAGCCATGTTCTACGATGCAGACTACATCACTGCACTGGAGCACGGTTTGCCACCAACAGCAGGTCAGGGTATCGGTATCGACCGTCTGGCGATGCTGTTTACCAACACGCACACCATCCGTGACGTGATCCTGTTCCCGGCAATGCGTCCACAAAACCAGAAGAAAGACTGATTTTGTCGGGTTTCTGAACTGAAACCGAGACGCTTCTGAGACACAAAAACACCGGAATTTTCCGGTGTTTTTTATGCCCGCCGACCGCCTCGCAACCGTTTGCGCAATGTCACAGTTTTTGCGACGTAAAACACATTTTTGTTCCGATTTTCAGCCTGAGCGCGGATGATGCCCACGCAATTCCTTGCTGCCTTTAAGTGAATATTACCATGCTGAAAAAATCACTCCTTTCTGCCAGCGTTGCCCTGGCAACCTTGGCCTCGTCTGCAGCATTTGCTGCAGAGAATGTCGATCTGCTGATCAAAGACGCCACCGTATTGACCATGAACGCGGACAAAACGTTTACGAAAACGGCGTTGTTGCAGTGAAGGGCAACAAGATTGTGGCTGTCGGCGATGAAGGGCTGGCTAAAGAGTATGAAGCGAAAACTGTTCTGGATGTGGATGGCGACATCGTGATGCCGGGTCTTATCAACTCGCACACTCACGCATCAATGACAGTCTTCCGCTCGCTGGGTGATGATGTGCCGGATCGCCTGCACCGCTACATCTTCCCACTGGAGAAAAAGCTGGTAAGCCGTGACATGGTGCGTATCGGTGCCCAGCTGGCGAACGTGGAAATGTTGAAAGGCGGCGTTACGACATACGCAGACATGTACTACTTCGAAGATGAAGTGGCGAAAACCGTTGATACCATCGGCATGCGTGCTGTGTTGGGTGAAACCGTGATCAAATTCCCGGTGGCGGATGCGGCCAACGCAGAAGAGGGCATTCAGTACGCACTGAACTTTATTGAGGAATATAAAGATCACCCGCGTATTACCCCGGCTTTTGCCCCGCACGCCCCTTACACCAACACCACAGAAGTGCTGCAGAAGATCACTAAACTTTCGCTGGAGCACGATGTTCCGGTGATGATCCACCTGGCAGAATCTGACCGTGAAAATGAAGTGATTGCAGAGCGCAGCGGCGGTAAGTCGCCTGTGGCTTACATGGCTGATATCGGCGCCTGACACCAAACCTGGTTGGTGCACACGTGATTAACGTCAATGAGGACGATATCGCGCTGCTGAAGCAGCATGATGTGGGTATCGCGCACAACATGAGTGCTAACATCAAATCAGCGAAAGGCGTTTCCCCGGCACTGACCATGTTTGATGAGGGAATGCGTATTGGTCTGGGTACCGATGGCCCGATGTCCGGCAATACCCTGAGCACGATTGATGAGTTCAACCAGGTAGCAAAAGTCCACAAGCTGGTGAATAAGGATCGCGCAGCGATGCCGCCAATCAAAGTGATTGAAATGGCCACCATGGGCGCAGCGCGTGCACTGCACATGGAAGACAAGATTGGCTCGCTGGAAGCCGGTAAGCTGGCGGATATCATCGTCATCGATACTAAAGCACCAAACATGGTACCTATGTACAACCCTTATTCCGCACTGGTGTATTCTGCGTACGCGACGAATGTGAAACATGCCATCGTTGATGGGCGCGTTCTGATGCAGGAGCGAGACATCCTGACTGTTGATGAGGATTCCGTTCGTGAGGAAGCGTTGCAGTTTGCAGACAAAGTTCGTCAAACTGTGATTGCCAGCGGCGAAGAAGTACGTTGATACTTTTACCACACCTGCCTTAACCAAAAGACCGCGTCTCAATAGGGCGCGGTTTTTCTTTTATCTGCCTTCAGATGACCTCACGAAAGCGGGTCATAGTCTATGATCTAAGAAAAAATAAAGAGAGTTTTAAAATTCTCAATATTGAGATGAGTTTGAAATGTTAGCCACCAAGGTGGCTTTTTTAGGCAGTCCATAATCAGCTATCCCGTTAATAATATTGATAATTATGTCAATTCTTCGGCATTTCTGTTGTAAGTCGGTTGAACAGCAAAAGTGTCTAAACTGGGAACTGTTTCGATTTGGGAGCCATGTTGTATCTACAATGAGACAGACCCGCCTGTCTTGCAAAATATAATGGTACTCACAACATTTTGAACACATGTCGTTAATGGATGACTAAAGGCAGGCACTATGGGTATGCAATTCAGATCTGAGGCAGTTCCAAGTTCACTGGTAGTAGTAGGTGGAACTTATGAACCATGGCTAGCAACATTGGAACAGGCGGGCTGGCGTTGCCACCGCTGTTATGACCTCAGGGCTGCACAATCTCTTCTACAGGATATCGGACCCTGTATCGGTATTGTAGACATCAGCCATGATGATTTCAGTCTCAATGGTGTGGCATCACTGGTTAACCGTAATAAGCAAGTGCGTTGGCTGGCACTGATCCGCGAAGACCAACTCAACAATGATGCGATTTGTCAGTTTATTGTCAGCTTCTGCATCGACTACTTTACCTCTCCTATTCCGGACAGCCAGCTGATGAGCACCATTGGTCACCAACTGGGTATGCTCAAGCTTGAGCGTCATGTCTGGCCGCAACTGGGCGACCACAGCGACATGGGTCTTTTGGGCAAAACGTCGGTAATGAAGAAACTGCGTGATCAGGTTCGCCGCGTCGCACCGACCGATGTCTCTGTGCTTATCCACGGTGAAAGCGGTACAGGTAAAGAGCTGGTGGGCATGGCTATCCACAATGCCTCTACCCGCGCCAAGGGGCCGTTTGTCTCTGTAAAATGCAGTGCACTGCCGGAAAAACTGATCCAAAGCGAACTGTTTGGTGATGGCACAACAGAAGGCAAAGTGCAGCAAGCACACCAGGGCACTCTGTTTTTGGATGAGATCGGTGACTTGCCGTTGAACCTGCAGGCGAACCTTCTTCACCTGCTGCAAGATGGCACAGTTGAATCGCACGATGATAAATACTCGAAAGAGATTGATGTGCGCGTGATTGCGGCGACTCACATGGATCTGGAAAAAGCCGTCGCGGAAGGACTGTTCCGTGAAGACCTTTTCTACCGTCTCAACGTACTGCGTATTTCGGTTCCTTCACTGAAAGAGCGTGCTGCGGATATCCCTGAATTGGCCGAGCACTTCCTGTTGAAGTTTGCCCGTCAGTACAACACACAGCGCGTACCTTCTCGGAAGAGGCGAACAAAATCCTCACCAACTATAGCTGGCCGGGTAACGTGCGTGAGCTTATCAATCAGGTAAAACGCGCAGTATTGCTGGCAGACAACCTGGTGATTGAGGCTGAGCATCTGGACTTGCCACGTCAGGGTGATTACAAACAGAGCCTGCGGAAGATCCGTGAAGAGTCAGAGCGTGATGCGCTGCTGGCTGTATTGGAAAGTAACAATGGACAGGTTTCGGCTGCGGCGAAAGAGCTGGGTGTATCCCGCGCGACCATGTACCGCCTGCTGAACAAACACAGTCTGATCCCGGCGCCGCGCAGCTTTCGCTGATTAACCGCCCGGAAATGTTCTAATAAAAACCGCCTTACGGCGGTTTTTTATTAGATGTGTTTTTATTTTATATATCAGTGCTGTACAGAGGTTTCGCCGTGCTCGATGGGAAACAGTTTATCGTATGCAATGTTGTAGATATAGGCGTAGACCAGATAGAAAAGCACCAAGCCGATATCCATGATAAGTGCATCCCACAGGCTGATGTTCAGCCACCAGCCAGTGCAGGCAAGGTTACCCACAGTAAACCCAACTCAAACAACACTGCGTGCACAATCCGGTGCTTCTGTTTTTTCTCACTCGTGCCGGTCCATTTCACCATGGCCTTATCAAACCATATGTTGTAGACGTAGTTCCATCCGGTTGCTAACACAGAAAATGCCACACCCAAAACACCGGTGTGGGCCGCATTAAAGCCAAACTGGGACAAGATACTCACGATGAGAAGAAGTCCAATTACCTCGAAGGCAATAGCATGTCGAATCCTGTCAGAAATAGTTCTCATAGATCGTTCCTCCAAAAGATGCTGACATGATATACAAATAAAAGATTGGTTTAAGTTATTAACTATCCGAATTTCGGATGATTGGCGCGCTTAAGATCTTTTAGCTATAAACGTATGATTTTGCGCGTAAATTAATCTTTTCTAATAAGACGTATGGATGGCTAGTGATAAGCGGCTTGTCCTCTTTACTGGACAAAACGAGGCAAGATAGATGATTAAACATTGTTCAATCCACTGGGTGGAGACTATGTGTCTGAATTCACCAAACCAACAAATAGTGCATTGAAATATTGATCTATATCATTAGTATTAACAGTGAATTTACAAATGCGGTGTTTACACCAAGGTTTATCAGATTTAGGAGGCAACGATGACAAATCAAATGTTTAAGTCCGTTACCACGTTCTCCTGTGATCTGTGCGCAACTATGCGAAAACCTGTACAGTAACTCCGCATCCCTAAGCAATGGGCCGCGGATTGATTGCGGCCCGATTGGTATACCCCCTCTCGTTACACGCCCGCATTCTGTCCAACGCCTCCTTAATCACTCATAAGGAGTCTGTCATGACACAATCAATGTACCTTCGTTTAGCTGTTTTTTTCGTCCGTATGGATATCAAGCGTGAAGAAGCTCAATGGCGCAAAGCCCACCGCAGATTGCGATACGTCGGCGAGCCATTGTCTGAACACCTGCTGAGGGATATCGGCTTTGAAAAAGATGGATTGTCGATAGGTCACACTGTGGCACCTCAATACAAGGCACAGCGCGAAATCGCTCGTATGCGTAGGAAGTTGAGGTTGAACCCCACGACGTAATCTGGAGGAGCCTCCTTTCGGGGAGGCTCCTTTTTATTCCTGTTTAGGCGGGGACGACGCGTGCCGTATTGCCATCCACATTAACCTGAACCCGTTCGCCAACCCGGAAAAGCATGTCAGGATTCGCTTCCTGGACAATCGAAATGACCCTGCCATCCTCAAGACGTATAGTCAGGTTTACCCCGTTGCGCTTGCCCAACTCACCCGCCGCTTCACTGCCGGCGTAGCCACCCAGCAAACCACCACCGATGGCCGCGATATCTGAACCGCTGCCGCCACCGATTTTTGAGCCTAAGATCCCGCCAATCGCTGCGCCGGCAATGGTTCCGATGACATTGCTGCTGTCGTTGGCATCTATGGTCACCGGCTCCGCTTTAATCACTGTGCCGTAATAGACTTCCTGAATGGTGCGTGTATCGGCGGCGCCATAGGCATCCCCGTAAGGGTTAGGGGAAGAACACCCGGCAAGACCAAGCGCCAAAATGATCATGCCGGATACAGTGAGGTGCGTGTATTTCATGTCTGTCTTCCTTCGCCATAACAGTCAGGTGAAGTCTATCTTGGCACTGGGCGGTGCAGTGTCCCAAGAATAGTAAAGGCGCCAACTGGCGCCTTAGGAATAACAGTCATGTTTTGTTAAGGGCAGGGGTTGGAATACTGAACCCCAATCTCTTCGATGCGCTCAATCACCGGCTCTGGCAAGGTGAGGTTTACCGATTCGATGTTGGCTCTAAGCTGCTCAAGGCTTGTTGCACCTATGATGTTACTGGCGACAAAGGGGCGGCTGTTAACATAAGCCAATGCCATTTGCGCCGGATCCAGCCCAGACTCTTGCGCCAGATTGACATAAGCGAGCGTTGCAGCCTGGCCTTGTTCAGTAAAATAGCGAACGAAACGCTCCCAGCGTGTACAACGCGCTCCTTCAGGCTTGGCGCCATTGAGGTACTTGCCAGACAGGGCGCCAAATGCCAGCGGGGAATAGGCGAGCAACTCAACGCCTTCCTGATGGCTGATCTCCGACAATCCTACTTCAAAGCTTCGGTTGAGCAGGTTGTAGGGGTTTTGAATGGTCACGATGCGTGGCAGGCTGTGCTTCTCAGCCAGACGCAGATAACTCATCACCCCCCAAGGCGTTTCGTTGGACACGCCGATATGCCGGATTTTCCCTTCGCGAACCAGTTCGGCCAATGCATCGAGTGTATCCAGCAGAGTTACCCCGGAGTTTTCATCCTGGTGGTGGTAGTTAAGTTTGCCAAAACTGTTGACGTGGCGCTGTGGCCAGTGCACCTGATAGAGGTCGATGTAGTCGGTCTGCAAGCGTGAAAGGCTGTCATCCACGGCCTGTCGGATATTCCGGCGGTCGAGCGCCATGTTATCGCGAATGTAGGGAATATTACGGGGACCGGCGACCTTAGTGGCGAGAACAACTTTATCCCGTTTTCCACTCTTGCTTAACCAGCTGCCAATGTATTTTTCAGTCAGTCCCTGGGTCTCTTTGGTGGGCGGGACGGCATACATTTCTGCAGTATCAATAAAATTGACGCCCATATCCAACGCCAGATCCAGCTGCTGGTGTGCTTCTGCCTCGCTGTTTTGCTGGCCGAATGTCATGGTACCGAGGCAAATCTTGCTGACTTCGAGATTCGTATGGGGAAGGGTGTGATATAGCATCCGCTCTCCTTGGATTGATCACCCTGCAACAAGGACAGCTGCAGGTGTAACGGCAGTGTTCATCCCCCATCTTAGGAGATTTTATGCCTGGTACAAGGGTAAATAGGCATCGAGACTGGTTCCGCGACGTCGGCTTGTTGAGACGTAACGCAAATATAGATGATGTTGCATCGGCTATTGGGTCAGATAGCGATCTTCTACACAAAAATGGCTGGGCTTTTCATGATCAGTAAGCGCAGCGTTATCTATACTGGTTTAACAATTAATTAACAGGAGTGGTAGCGCCATGAAAGTAAAGCAATTAAAAAACTGGATCCAGTCTCACCCTGATAATATTCCCGTCTGCTATGTGATCGCACCAGCCGGGGGAGCGCAATACGTGGTAGAGGTGGAAGTGCGCCATCAGCTTGAGCCACTGAAAGACGACAAATTTGATGAAGTCCTGCATTTTGACAATGTGGAGCAGGTCAGCGATACACTGCGTAAAGTGGGTGTGAAAAAAGCCATTTTGCGCCTGTTGGACCCGTATGATGAATTCGGTCCTGCGGACAGCAGTTGTAAAGAAGACATGGAAATCACGCTCTAAGCGTGATCTCAGGCATTGTCGGGCAGCATAAAATGACGGGCGAGGATCTTACCGGTGAACTGGGTTCGCAGGTAAAAGCCCCTTGGCAGCGTTTTAATGGGTTGTCCTTTTGCCCCGTAAGCTTCAGTTTTTGCCTTGCTGTTGGCAGCCTTGGGGCGAAGCTGAAGATACTCACCATGTTTTGCACTTATCTCATGCACTTTTCCCAGCACGATAAATTCCATTAGCTCTTCCCAGTCTGCTTTCAATTGTCCTTCCTCTTCTTCAGAAGGTTGCCACAGCAGGGGCATTCCCACATGACGTTCACAGACCGGGATCTCGCGTTCGCCTTCTACCGGGATCCACAGCACCTTGGATAACTTGTTTCGGATATGGCTCGCTTCCCAGGTGAGTCCCTGTACCCAGTTAAGGGGGCGACGCAGACAAAGGTGGTTTCGAGGGGTTTGCCTGTGTGGCTAATTGGGATCGTTTTAAGCTCAATTCCCAGATCCTGAAAGTCCTGTTCGGGCTTACTGCCAGCCTCGGCACCAAGGCAAGTTTCCAAAAGCATACCCACCCAACCTTTTTCCCGGCGCAGATCAGCCGGACATTCCAACCCGTGTTGCTCTGCCAGCTCACCCAAGGTGAAACCCGCGAGTGCATAGGCGCGTTCTAAAAGTTCTTTTTGTGTCTTGGGTGCTGGGATCATGGCGGTGTCGTCAATTCAGTTAGGTTGGTGGCATAAACCTGCCTGGAGCCAGGCCAGACAGGGATGTTGCTGCAGCTCAATCCGCTATCCGGATCATTGTACGCAAACCTAAGTTATCCACAAGAGGGGATTGCGAGCTTCCCTCTTTTTAGTGCATGTGTGTATATACAGTGGTTTTAAACCAGAAATATCGCTCATCTTCCTGATGGTTGGCGATGTTTTCGTCAAGTGGTGTGGGTAAGTTACTGCTTGATGGATCTTTGACCACTTTAAGATCGTCTATAAATTGATCGTCGGAGTTTGGCGGCGAAAAGTGAGAGTCTTTGCTTAACATTATGATAAATTTGGTTTTACATGGAGTTCTATGCGTAATGATAAGTCGGTACTCATGGGGTAAAAGCTAACTGACCTTGTTTGACGCCTGTTCTGCACAAATCTATCCACAGAAAGCGTGAATAAATGTGCGCCTTGTCTCATCAGTCTGTTTATAACTTGGCTCTCTAGCCGGTTTTATCCTTAAAGGCGGCTGAAGCCCCCAAAAAACGCGTTTCATACACAATGTTTGTTTACCACTGTGCACATAGTGTGAAAAAATCACTGGTAATAAAGATTTATATTTGAGGTCGTCCAGTGATAGATGGCGATGGCTACCGTCCCAACGTTGGATTGTAATTTGTAACAGCCACGGTCAGGTTCTCTGGGCTCGTCGATACGGACAACACTCCTGGCAATTCCCTCAAGGCGGGATCGATGACGGTGAAACCCCTGAGCAGGCAATGTTCAGGGAACTCTACGAAGAGGTCGGACTGACAAAAAAAGATGTCAGGATATTGGCAACCAGTCGACACTGGTTACGCTATAAGTTACCGAAACGTCTGGTTCGCTGGGAGTCCAAACCTGTGTGTATCGGGCAAAAACAAAAGTGGTTTTTGCTGAAACTGGAATGTGACGAGTCTAAAGTAAACATGCAACGTGGCAGCACACCCGAGTTTGATGGCTGGCGCTGGGTAAGTTACTGGTATCCCGTCAGGCAGGTGGTGTCGTTCAAACGTGAAGTTTACCGTCGTGCTATGAAAGAGTTCGCACCTTTGGCGATGCCTTTCAAAGAGCGTAAGCTCAAGCGCAAAAGTAAACGGGGTTCAGTAAAAAACTAGGATCGGCAATAGACAGGAAAGAGGGCGCGAATGCTGACGAAACTGCGGGATATCGTTAACAATGTCGCGTCATCCAGTGACATTAAACAGGCGCTCAATATTCTGGTGCGTGAAACCTGTCTGGCGATGGAAACAGAATGCTGTTCTGTCTACATAGCGGATCATGACCGCCAGAAGTTTGATTTAATGGCAACACAAGGGCTCAATCCCCGCGCCCGGCGTGTGTCACTCTCTTTCGATGAAGGCCTGGTGGGGCTGGTTGGCCGCCGGGAAGAGCCGATAAACCTGGCGAACGCCAGTGGGCATACTGACTTCAAACATTTCCCGGATATCGGGGAAGATATTTTTAATGCCTTTCTTGGCACGCCTATCATCTACCGTCGTCAGGTATTGGGCGTACTGGTTGTGCAGCAGCGCGACTCCCGCCAGTTCGATGAAACCGAAGAATCCTTTCTTGTTACCCTGGCCGCCCAGTTGGCGGTGGTGTTTGCCCATGCCAAAGCTCAGGGGTTTTGGCCTAACACCAAAGGAACCTTATTACTGGAAGGTGCTGCGGCATCTCCAGGGGTGGCCATTGCCAAAGCCTGGTGTGATGTCTCCCAACCCAGGCTGGATCTGGTTTTTCCTGCCTCTTGTCTTGATATCCAAAAAGAACGTGACCGTCTTGACGGTGCGCTGAGCGCTGCGATTGCGGAATTCCGCCGTCTTAGAAAGCGTTTTGACAGTGAATTGAATCAGGACACGCTGGCGATCTTCGATCTTTTTATCCACCTGCTTAACGATCCCATGTTGCGTAAAGCGATGAATGAACGCATCCAACAAGGGATATGGCGGAATGGGCTGTTAAGCAAACCATTGATGCTTTTGCTGAGCGTTTCCACAACATGTCAGACGCTTACCTTCGGGAGCGTGCCAATGACGTGAAAGAGCTTGGCCAGCGTTTGCTCTATTTCCTGGAAAACCAGGACATCAAGCAGTGGCATTTTGACGAGCCGATTGTGCTCTTTGCCCGTGAGTTAACGGCAGCCATGTTGGCGGCAATTCCCCGTGACCGTTTGGCTGGTGTGGTGGCAGAGGAAGGGGCGGTGAATGCCCATGCTGCGATCCTTGCCCGTGCACTGGGGATCCCCGCCGTCATGGGTGTTGAGTTCAGCCCGCAACTGGTGCACCGAAAGCTGGTGGTGCTGGATGGATTTAAAGGACGCCTGCTGGTGGAGCCAGCTGAACATGTCCTGAAAGAATACCAACGCCTGCATGATGAGGAGCTTGAACTTCAACACGAAGTGGAAAGCACGTTCACCAAGCAGACAAAAACAGCAGATGGTGAGCGTGTGCATATTCACCTGAACGCTGGTTGAGTGCGGATACCAGCATTGCCATCAATCGCGGTGTGGATGGGGTGGGGCTATACCGCACCGAAGTGCCGTTTTTGATGCAGCGAAGCTCCCTTCAGAAGATGATCAGGTCAAACAATACCGTTCAATCCTGGATTGTTACCCGAATCAGCCCGTAGTGATGCGTACCCTGGATATTGGTGGTGACAAGCCGCTGCCTTACCTGAAAATTGAAGAGGACAACCCTTTCCTGGGGTGGCGTGGTATCCGCTTTACCCTGGATCACCCGGACATTTTCCTCATTCAGGTTCGAGCCATGCTGCGTGCCAGTATCGGTCGTGACAATCTGGCGATTTTGCTGCCCATGATTTCCGGGTTGTCTGAGTTGCTGGAAGCAAAAGCCTTGATTGAGCGCGCCTTTAATGAGGTGTCTGAGATTGCCAAGCAAGAACAGGAAACACTCAAAAAGCCCAAACTGGCATTATGGTGGAAGTTCCCTCTTTGCTTTACCAGCTGGATGCAGTGGCGGAACACATAGATTTCCTTTCGGTCGGTACCAATGACTTAACCCAGTATTTGCTTGCGGTGGACAGAAACAACGCCCGTGTGGCGGACGTCTATGATACATTCCACCCCTCTGTGCTGGCGGTGTTGCGTCAAATTCTTGAAAATAGCCAGCGGTTAAAATTGCCCGTCAGTGTGTGTGGTGAATTTGCCGGTGATCCGATTGGTGCGGTGTTGCTGGTAGGGATGGGGTATCGCCAATTGAGTATGAATACCCGCAGTGTGGCCAAAATCAAATATGTGCTGCGACATATCCCTCAGACGCCCTTCAGCACCACGCGAAGGCGTTGCAGAAGCTGACACTGGCACGGGACATCAGAAATGCCTCTGAGGCATTTTTAGAAGCGTATAATCTCGGTGGTCTGATCCGCGTCGGGAAATAGGAAGTAGTTCATGCACGATCCCACATTGTGGCTGTTTGGTATTTGCCTTGTTTTGGGGGCGACCGTCGGTCTGCTTGCCGGGCTTTTGGGGATTGGTGGTGGTTTGCTGGTTGTTCCAGCGCTTTCTGTTCTGCTGCCTCAAGCTGGTATCTCCCATGAGTTGGTTATGCCGATGGCATTGGCGACGTCGCTGGCCAGCATTGTGGCAACCTCTATCTCGTCTGCTTATACCCACTACCGGCTTGGAAATGCCCAGCCTTCGGTCATCAAGACGCTGTTGCCGGGCATTTTATTGGGTGGCTTTCTGGGCAGTGCGCTCGCTGATCACCTTCCCAAGCATACTTGCCGAAAATTTTTGGTGTCATCGTGTTACTGTTAGCGCTGCAGATGGTCATGTCTCTGCGCGTAACGAAAGCGGCAAAACCCTTTCCATCTCCCTTGCAGGCGGCAGCCGGTGGCACTGTGATGGGGGTTGTCGCCAGCTTGGCTGGGATTGGTGGCGGGTCGCTGACCGTGCCTTACCTGAATTACTACGGCATAGAGATGCGAAAAGCCATTGGTACCGCTTCCCTGTGCGGTGTGTTTCTTGCACTGTCCGGTATGACAGGTTTTATTCTCTTCGGTCTTAAGCAGGCTGAAGCATTACCGCCTTATAGTGTGGGCTATGTGTATTTGCCGGCGCTTTTAGGTATCGTTACTACCTCGGTGATAACGACCCGGTTCGGGGCCAGACTGGCAACCCGCTTACCGACCCATATCATCAAACGCGTGTTTGCAATATTTCTGCTCCTGATTGGTGGGAGCATGTTTCTAAGCTAAGGAAGACGACTTCATGTCCCTGACATTTCCTCAAATCGACCCTGTTTTGATTGAAATCGGTCCGCTGGCGGTGCGCTGGTATGGACTGATGTATCTGGCTGGCTTTGCGTTTGCGCTCTGGCTTGCAAACCGCCGCGCTGACAAACCCGGCAGTGGCTGGACAAGGGATGAGGTGAGCGATCTGCTGTTTGCCGGTTTCCTGGGCGTAGTGCTGGGAGGACGTATCGGGTATGTGTTGTTCTATCAGTTCGATGCGTTCCTGGCTGACCCGCTGTTCCTGTTCAAAGTCTGGACGGGGGGCATGTCTTTCCACGGCGGTCTGCTAGGTGTGATTGCGGCGATGTTCTGGTTCGCCCGTAAAACCAAGCGCACTTTCTTTACCGTGTCTGACTTTATTGCGCCGTTAGTGCCATTTGGCCTGGGGGCAGGTCGTATGGGTAACTTTATCAATGGCGAGCTTTGGGGGCGCGTAACCGATGTGCCTTGGGCCATGGTGTTTCCAACCGGTGGCCCGTTTGCGCGTCACCCTTCGCAGCTGTACGAATTTGCACTGGAAGGCGTGGTGTTGTTCCTAATCCTCAACTGGTTTATCAGAAAGCCGCGTCCGGCAGGTGCTGTGTCAGGACTGTTCCTGATTGCTATGGCGCTTTCCGCTTTATTGTGGAGTTTTTCCGCGAACCGGATGCGCACCTTGGCCTGTTTGGGGATTGGATCAGCATGGGACAAATTCTGTCTACGCCGATGATCATCCTCGGTGCATTGATGATGGTGTGGGCGTACCGCCGACAACAAAGCGCCACGCGCTCTGCCCAATAATTTTTCAGCCGCAGTTTCTCTGCGGCTTTCTTTATTTTTGTAATTGCCACCCCAAGGGTGTGGAAGCGTTAATGTAAGGAAGAATGATGAAGCAGTATCTTGATTTGATGCAGGATATCCTAGAAAACGGCACTGATCGTGGAGATCGTACCGGTGTTGGTACCCGATCTGTTTTTGGTCGCCAGATGCGTTTTGACCTCAGCGATGGCTTTCCAATGCTGACCACCAAAAAGCTGTATACCCGCGCCATCATTCATGAGTTGCTGTGGTTTTTGAATGGCGATACCAACGTTAAATACCTGCAAGACAACAATGTGACCATCTGGGACGAATGGGCGACGGAATCTGGTGATTTGGGCCCGGTCTACGGCGCGCAATGGCGCTCCTGGGCATGCCCGGACGGTTCAACCGTTGACCAGATTGCAGAACTGATCGAACAAATCAAAACCAAGCCGCATTCACGCCGCCATATCATCACGGCCTGGAACCCGGCAGACCTGCCTGATGAAAGCATCAGCCCGCAGGCAAACGTTGAGAAAGGTAAGATGGCGTTGGCGCCGTGCCACTGTCTGTTCCAGTTCTATGTCGCTGATGGCAAGCTGTCGTGTCAGCTTTACCAGCGCAGTGCAGACTACTTCCTCGGTGTGCCGTTTAATATTGCCAGCTACGCGCTGTTTACCCACATGATTGCGCAGCAATGTGATCTGGAAGTGGGCGAGTTTGTGCATACTTTCGGTGACGTGCACCTTTATCACAATCACCTGACCGATGACATTGTGTACGAGCAGCTCAAGCGCGTGCCGGGCAAGAAGCCGACGCTGACTATCAAACGCAAACCTGATTCTATCTTCGATTACAAACTGGAAGATTTCGAGATTGAAGGGTATGACGCGCAGCCAAGCATTAAAGCGCCGATAGCGATTTAGGGCTTACGAAGAGCGGTCCCGGGGAGAGCCAGCAGGTCCTAGGTCCTAGGAAGAGCAAAGAGCTTGACTCTAGTTTGGCACCACT
>BAXE01000019.1 GCA_001310415.1 Enterovibrio sp. JCM 19048
CGCATTGTACTGCTGGAGGATGTAGATCATGCTATACGTAGATGGCTTAGTCACAGTACTTCCAGCCTTTAACATTGATGCCTACTATCGGCTCCTGGACGAAGCCATTCCTTTAATCCGTGCTTACGGTGCTATCAGCGTCGTGCAATGCAATGACGAAGAAAGTGCGGATCAACTGACTGCGTTTGAACGGCACATTGATGACGCAGTCGTGGTGTTTTCCTGGATAATCTGGCCGTCCCGTGAAGTCCGTGAGCGGGGGATGGAGCGTATGCTGGCAGACCCGCGTATCGACGATGTAATGAACCCTGTCTCTCTTGAAGGCGAACGGCTGGAGTTGGATGCTTCCTTGCTGCCACGTTTTCACTGACCTTATCCTTTTTCCACTAGCAGTCTTTCCTTTCTGCTTTCTTTCGTCTGCGCGCTGTTCTTTAACGGGTTGCAATGGCATGGTATTGAATTCATGCGCGTAGAAGAAAGGGAATACCTATGGCCGATTACGTCATCAAAAAGAAAGATATTGAGGAGATGGAAGGGCTCAATAAAACCCATTTTCTGAACCCTAACGCTGTGCGAACCAATAAGTCACTGGGCGACAAGGTTGGGCTGACAGGGATTGGCTTTCACATTATCGAGATCGCACCCGGTCACGATTCTACTGAATACCATGTTCACTATTTCGAAGATGAGTGCGTCTACGTGCTTTCCGGTCACGGGGAAGTTGTGATTGGTGATGAGACGACCGCAGTCGGTGAAGGGGATTTTATCGGCTATCCGGCAGGTGGCTTACCCCATGTTATGACCAATACCGGCGAGGAAATACTGCGGTGTATTGTTGTCGGTCAGCGTCTGGCTCACGACGAAGCGGATTATCCGAGGCTGAATAAACGCATTTACCGCAATCAAGGGCGCCTTGGCAACTGGTGGATATTGAGGACATTGCCTTTCCAACCGCAGGGAAAAAGTCATGACAGCAGTGAGAGATGAAATCGCTCTCATCACAGGTGCGGGTCGCGGTATTGGCGCTGCGACAGCAAGGCAATTGGCGGCTCAAGGTTACCGGGTTTGCATTAACTATCATCAGCGGCAGGAAACCGCGGAGCGTCTGGTGGAAGAAATCAACGCAGCGGGCGGTCAGGCGTTTTGCGTACAGGCAGATATCTCGAATGAATCCGAGGTGTTGGCCATGTTTGACGTCATTGATAAGCAGGGGCTTCCTCTGACCTGTCTGGTCAACAATGCGGGCATTCTGTTTACCCAATCCAAGCTGGTGGAAATGAGCGCTGAGCGGATCAACCGGGTATTGGCCGTTAATGTCACTGGCAGTTTTCTCTGTGCCCGGGAAGCGGTTAAGCGGATGTCGTTGAGCCAGGGTGGAAAAGGCGGCGCGATAGTAAATGTATCATCCGGCGCTTCACGGAGCGGGTCACCGAATGAATATGTCGACTATGCAGCAAGCAAAGGCGCGATGGACACCTTAACCATTGGGCTTGCCAAAGAAGTTGCCAGCGAGGGGATCCGCGTGAATGGTGTGCGGCCAGGGTTTATACACACTGAAATACATGCGGACGGTGGTGAGCCGGACAGGATTTCAAGATTGTCGCCACGGATCCCGCTACAACGAGGCGGAACGCCTGAAGAAGTGGCAGCGGCAATTTGCTTTCTGTTGTCAGAACAAGCGAGCTATATCACTGGCAGCATTATGGATGCCACCGGAGGCGTGGTGTAGGTATCCCCAAACGACCTGAATCTTCAGGTTGTTTGGGAAAAGCAGGCCAACATTTGTGTTGTTGTCAAAATATCGGGTTTAACGGCCGGTTCCATTGGGTGCTTTTAAAATATGACTTACCCCCTAAACAATCAGTTTGTTATATGTTTTAATGCAACCCATTGATAAGACACTCATTGAGAGCGCTGTACCCTCCCATGCGTTTTGCTTTTCACCTTGTTGTAGGAATGATGGCCACTTTGTTTTCGTTGTGGGCGCATTCAGGCGAAAACAACACCTATACCGATGTAAAGAATGTTGCCGCGCTGCACGAAAAGCAGCGAATCAATAGCAACGAGCCCATCTGCAAGATCAATCTTCGCAATAAGCTGCTGCACCAACAGGTTGCATTCAGCGATAGTCAGAACACGATGGAAAAACGTCGTGTTGCGGAAGAGAGCATCGATATCGCCCGTGTCGCGTATGACAAAAGCCAGAGCTACTGCACAGCCAGCATTGCCTTGGATGAGTTTCTGGAAGCGGATGAGGTATACAAATCTCACGTACCAAAACCGGTCAAATCCAGCAGCTATCAAAAGGCCGCTGAGAACCAGACGCTTCGAGTCAATCACCCGATACCGGCATTCTGACCTTGCGTAAGCAAGGCTACTGGGCGCTGTACTTTTTACGGTAGGCGAGTGGACTTATTCCTTTTATCCGGCGGAACTGACGGCTGAAGTTGGCCAGGTTGTGAAATCCCACCATTTGGCTGATATCCGCAATGGTGTCGTCGGTGTCGCTGAGTAATACGCATGCGCGCTGCACCCGCACCCGGTTCACAAAGTCGATAAACCTGTGCCCGGAAGACTGGTGGAAAAATCGCGAGAAATAAGATTCTGTCATATCCAATCTGTCTGCCAGGGTTTTCAGCCGGATAGGCTGCTGATAGTTCTCCATCACATAGTCAACCACGTCATTGATCCGCGCCTGCAAAGTACCGGCGTCCTTCACTTCAGATGCGGGCATATTGGAGAGCAGACGGGTGCTGGTGTTGTTGAGGTAATCGACGAACGACAGAAAATTGATCAACCTTGTCACCCCTTCGCTATTTTTTACCTGTTCGAATGGTAAACCGCTTTGTCGAACGGGACATTTAGGAACTCGATCCCCATTTTGGCCTGTTCCAGCAAATTGGCGAACTGTGCCAATTCAGGAAAAGAATTGGCGGCGGTATCAAACAAATCGGGCTTGAACAGGATCACCATGTCGCGCAATTTGTGGGTTTCACCGGGTTGCAGGTTGCTTTCCCAATTGTGGGGAAGCCAGGGGCCAACCAAGGTCAACTGACCGGGCGAGAATGGCCCGAGGTAGTTACCTATCATGGCTTTACCGTTGGTTTTTACGATCAGGTGGAGTTCATACTGCTCATGTACGTGCCAGTGAATACTGTGGTGGGGCACTCCATGTTCTTTATAGAAAATGGATTGCTCCTCGATCTGTATAAACTCCCATACCGGATCTTTGGAAACAGACATTGTCACCCCCAAAACTTACTCAGGTTTTTCAATGTTTTTGTACAGTTCAGAAAACCGGGCGTGTCTTTCACTGTACTCCGGGTACTTCGCTGTATCGGGTGTCAGAATTGTCGCTATCTCCGGCATGACACAAATTGTCTTTGGTGTGTCGCCGGTGACAGACAGATAAGCCAGCCTAGCAGCGCCCAGTGCCGGGCCGGTTTCTCCACCTACGTATTGCCGGATTGGCACATTCAGGACGTCGGCGAGAATTTGCAACCAGTAACGGCTTTTTGCCCCGCCGCCGATAGCGCCCATTTCGCTGAAGGGTAAACCGTCTTCAGACAGGGCATTCAGGCAATCGCGGAAACTGAACGCAATGCCTTCAAGGATAGCCTGCGTAAGGTGATGCCGCTCTGTTGCCGCGGTCATGCCCTGAAAACATCCGGTGGCGAAAGGGTTGTTATGGGGCGTTCTTTCACCGGTCAGGTAGGGCAGGAAAAGTACTTCGCTTTTGTCATGCTGGTTGGCTTGCGCTTCCTCCAACAGGGCAGGGACAGACTGGCCACAAACTTTGGCAAACCAAGCCAGTGGCTAGCACCGTTCAGCAGACAAGCCATTTGATACCAGCGCCCGGGAATGGCGTGCGCATAGGCATGGACATATTTTTCAGGGTTTGCAGAATACTGCTCTTTGGCGACAAAGATCTGCCCGGAAGTACCGATAGAGATAAAGCGTCGCCTTCATTAATCGCGCCAATACCCACACCGCCGACCGCCGCATCGCCACCGCCACCGCAAACCACAACAGAAGGGGAAACCCCCAGTGCCGAGGCCGCTTCTGTCGTGAGGTTCCCGGTGATTTCGTTCCCTTCGACCAGCTTTGGCATCTGTGACAAAGTCAGCCCGCTAGCCGCCAGAATCTGCTCTTCCCACTGCCGCTCCAGCTCGTTGAGCCAAAGGTACCGGCTGCATCGCTCACATCCGTGCAGCGCTCCCCGGTTAGCTTAAGGCGGACATAGTCTTTGGGCAGCAGCACGGTCTGGATGCGCTGAAAGTTATCCGGCTCGTGGGTTTTCATCCACAACAGTTTGGGCGCGGTAAAGCCAGGCATCGCAGGTACCCCGGCGATGTGACCGAGCCGCGGAACCGTGCGGTTCAGTGTTTCGCACTCCTGCCAGGCTCTGCCATCGTTCCATAAAATGGCGGGTCGGATAGGCTTGTCTTCGCTGTCGAGGCACACAGCTCCGTGCATTTGCCCGGACAGGCCGATAGCGACCACTTCCTGCCAAGCCTTTGGTTGCCTGGCTTTAAGTTGGTGGACGGCATCAAGGGTGCCCTGCCACCAAAGTTCAGGATCCTGTTCGCTCCATAGCGGTTTGGGCGAGCTGACCAGGTAAGAGGCGGACTGGGTATCCAGCACAGCGCCTGCGCCGTCCATCAACAGGACTTTAACAGCTGAAGTACCGACATCAATGCCAAGAAAGTGTGCCATTGCATTAACTCATCACGTTACCGCCATCGACGTTGTATGTCTGGGCGGTGATGTAATCGGAAAGGGAAGAGGCCAGGAACAGCGCAGTGCCGGCAATGTCCGTCGGCACGCCCATGCGGCCGAGGGGCACTTCCTCTCCCACCAGTTTTTTCTTTTCGCCGGGCTGGCGGTGTTCATACTTGGCGAACAGAGCATCGACATGATCCCACATCGGGGTATCGACAACACCGGGTGAGATCCCGTTTACCGTGATACCGTGCTCCGCCAGTGCAAGTGCCGCAGATTGGGTATAGCTGATCACCGCGGCTTGGTGGCGCAATAGTGGGCTACCAGCGCTTCGCCGCGTCGACCGGCCTGCGATGCCATGTTGATTATCTTGCCGCCATTTCCGGCTTTAACCATAGCGTTGGCGACATCCTGCATCAAAAAGAACATGCCTTTGACGTTGACGTTGAACAGTTTGTCGAACTGCGCTTCAGACGCTTCGAGTAACGGCCCCATATCGAATACCGCGGCGTTGTTGAACAGCACGTCAATTTGTCCAAACTGGGCGAGGGTCGCGTTTACCAAATGATGGCGCGCTTCTGCCTGTGTAATGTCACCGTGAACATAGGTGACATTGTCGCCGTATTTTTGCAATAAGGCTTCGACGCCTGCGGACGGGTCAACAGGCAGATCAGCGATAACGCATTTGGCGCCGCTCGCTAAATAGGCATAGGCTACGGCGAGCCCAATACCCCCATTGGCACCACTCAAGAGGGCGACTTTACCCTCCAACATTGGGGCGCCGTTTTGCTGTACGGAAATGGTCATGGGTAACGCTCCTGATAAGCATCCAGAGTGGTCTGGATTTGTTGTTCCAGTTGCTCGCCAAACAGTGGGAAGCGTTGGTTGAGTCCTTGCCAGATATCCGGATCTGCCAAAAAGGCTTTGACCGGATCATTTTTCTCCATCCAACCTTTGGCAACATTCAGATAAGGGTCTTTGTAGTTAAAGCTGAAACGCCCTTCGATAAGCAATGCCAGAAAGCAGTACCAGTGAGAAATCAGGGTGACGGCGGCATTGGGTGAATAGCCCCGCTCCAGATTGAAGCGCACGGTAGGCAAGATAAACTGCGGAAACTTGCTGATGCTGTCCATGGCGATGCGTTCAATGGAGTCGGCGATATAGGCATTGCTGAAGCGCGACACAATGATCTGGCGGTACTGTTCCAGATCGAACGGATGCTCGTAAATGGTTGGGATCACCTCTCTTTGGTGATACTCCTTCAGGAGCGCGTTCAGTTCATCGTCGCGGATGTTTTCATCGTAGGTTTATAGCCGCGCAGTGCCCCGACATAGGAAAGCAGGAAATGCCCGCCGTTGAGAATGCGGATCTTTGCCTCTTCGAAAGCGTGTACATTGTGAGTGAAAGTCACTCCGACTTTATCCAGAGGCGGGAATTCAGCAGCAAGCTTGTTTTCGATCACCCACTGCTCAAAGTCCTCACCCATGATAGGACAGGCATCCTCGACACCCAATTCCCGTTTGATCTCTTCCGGCAGGCTTACCGGTGGCACTGGCGTAATGCGGTCGACCATTGAACATGGAAAAGTGACGTTGTCACTCATCCAGGTGTTCAGCGAACCCAGTGATGCGGCATCAACAAACTGGTGGAAGGCTTTTTCCAGCCGTTTGCCGTTGTCACGCAGGTTATCGCAGGTGGCAACGGTAATTGCCCCATTTGCCATGGTCTGACGTGCCAGAAGGGCAAGCGCCAGAAAACCGTACAAGGTTTTCGGTTGACCGCTACCTTGCCTGATTACCGATAAATCATGGGCAATCTCCGGATGAGCAGTATCCAAATCGTCGCTTTCTGTCAGGTAGTAACCTGCCTCTGTGACCGTGATTGTCACGGCTTTCACGCAATCGTCCGTGAAAATACGGCTGATAATGGACGCATCTTCTGAGGCATCCTCCACCCGGTCAATGCTGGAAATAGGGATGTATTGGGCGGTGCCATCCGGGGCGATGCGCTTGAAATGGTAATGGCCGTTTTGTTTTTTCAGTGCCTCGGGAATAGCCCGGGTTTCTTTTCGCAGGTTGACATCGGTGTAGTACCAGCGCTCTGATTCCGGCAGTTTTTCATTAAGCAGGTACAGGTAATACGCCTGATGACCACGGTGGAAAGCGCCAATGCCAAAATGTACCAGGCGGCAGTTATCAGACATGACTGACCTCCCCGTAAATGTTGAGTGACTTTTCTTCTTGGTTGAACAGGTAGACTTTTTCCGGCGTCAGTTTCACCCCGATAGTCTGGCGTAGCGTTGGTGTGAATTTAGGGTCTGCACGCACCACCACTGTTTCGCCGCTCAAGGTTCGTATATAGGTGAGCGTTTCAGAACCCAATTGCTCGATCACCTCTACATCTCCTTTCAGATCGCCGTCTTCCGGTTCGCAGAAAGCGAGGGATTCGGGGCGGAATCCAATGGCTTTGGCGTTGTCGGCGTTGCCCTGGAACAGGCTAGCATCTAGACGGATGGACGCATCGCTGTTGAATTTTACATCCAGTGTTGTGTCGCTGGCAGATACGCTGTCGACCGGCAAAACGTTCATCTTCGGCGTGCCGATAAAGGTTGCAACAAAGCGGTTAGCAGGCTGGTGGTAAAGCTCCAGCGGCGTACCGATTTGCGCTACTTCCCCCTGACTCATGATCACCACTTTGTCGGCCAGTGTCATAGCTTCAATCTGATCGTGGGTGACGTAAATCATGGTCGCACCCAGCTCCTGATGCAGGCGCGAAAGTTCGATGCGCATTTCCACACGCAGCGCGGCATCCAGGTTGGAAAGCGGTTCGTCAAACAGGAACACTTTGGGGTTTCGCACAATCGCACGGCCAATGGCCACACGCTGGCGCTGGCCGCCGGAAAGTGCTTTGGGTTTGCGGTCAAGCAGGGCGTCGAGCTTCAGTGCTTTGGCAACTTTGGACACTTTCTCTTCAATTTCCTGTTGCGGACGCTTGGCCAGTTTCAGTGCAAAGGACATGTTGTCTTTCACCGACATGTGCGGGTAAAGCGCATAGCTTTGGAACACCATGGCCACGTCGCGCTGCGATGGATGGGTGTTGATGATGGACTGGCCGTCGAGCTGGATATCGCCGTCAGAGGCCGACTCCAGACCGGCAATGGTGCGAAGCAGGGTAGATTTACCACAGCCGGATGGCCCAACGAAGACCACGAATTCACCCTTTTTGATCTCGAAGTCGATATCTTTCAATGCCAGCGTATCGCCGTATTTTTTGTATAAGTGATTGACTTGTAAGTAACTCATTTTACAGCCCCAAAGGTTAATCCCTGAACCAGTTGTTTTTGACAGAACCAACCGAGAATGATGATAGGCGCACAGGCCAGCGTGGAAGCGGCAGACAATTTCGCCCAGAACAGACCCTCCGGACTGGAGTAGGTCGAAATCATGGTTGCCAGTGTTCCCGCGTTTGCAGAGGTCAGGTTGATTGACCAGAATGCTTCGTTCCAGCTCAGCACAATGGACAGCAATGCTGTTGAAGCGATACCACCGAGTGACAGCGGTAGCAGTACGTAACGGATCTCGCCAAGGGTATCAGCGCCGTCCAGCCGCACCGCTTCAAGGATGTCTTTTGGAATGTCCTTGAAGTAGGAAAACAGCATCCAGACCACGATTGGCAGGTTGATCAGCGTGTAGATGATGGTGAGCGCCAGTGTGGTGTCCAAAAGCCCTGTTTTCTGACACAGGATATAAATCGGCACCAGTACACCTACGGCTGGCAGCATCTTGGTGGAAAGCATCCACAGCAACATATCCTTGGTGCGTTTTTGCGGGAAAAACGCCATCGAGTAGGCCGCAGGAATGGCAATGATCAATGCCAGAATGGTGGAACCAAATGCAGTGATGACCGAGTTAATCGCGAACTTCATATAGTCACTGCGCTCCTGCACAATGCCAAAGTTTTCTACCGTCGGTTCAAAGAAAAACGTCGGCGGTACGCTGATGGCTTCCTGTTCGGTCTTGAAGCAGTGATCAGCATCATCAGGATGGGAAAAACACCAGGATGCGATCGCCCAGCAGATGATAGGACGGAGCCAGCCGGTTTGGTCGATTAATGAAACGTCTTTAGCCATAACTCCCCCTATGCCACCAGGTTTTTGCCAATGGCGCGTATCAAGAAAAACGCAACAATGTTGGCAAGAATAACAGCAATCAAACCACCGGCAGATGCCACGCCGACGTCAAACTGCATCAGTGCCTGCGCAAAGATGAGGAAGGCGAGGTTGGTGGATTCATAGCCAGGGCCACCGCCTGTGGTGACGAATATCTCTGCGAAAACAGAAAGCATGAAGATGGTTTCAATCATCATGACCACAGCGATTGGACGCGCAAGGTGAGGCAGAGTCAGGTAACGGAATACCTGCCAGCCGGTGGCGCCATCCAGTAGCGCAGCTTCTTTTTGCTCGTGATCCATTGACTGCAGAGAGGTGATAAAATCAGCAGGGCAAAAGGCATCCACTGCCAACTGATCATGGCGATGATCGAACCCAGCGGGTATTCCGCCAGCCAGTCTATGGCTCAAGCCCAACACTTTCCCAAAGCGCCGCGAGCACACCGTAAACCGGGTGCATCATCATGTTTTTCCAGATCAGCGCGTTGACCGTTGGCATGATGAAAAAGGGCGAGATGAGCAGAACACGTGCGACACCACGGCCAAAAAAAGGTTTGTCGAGGGCGACGGCGATGAGCAGCGCGCCAATGACGGTCACCACCAATACCATGCCAACCAGAGTCAGGGTATTGAACAGCGCCGGCCAGAAAGCTTCATCGGTATAGAAGAACTCGAAGTTCATCGAGCCGATGAAATCGTTCTCCCCCGGATAAAGTAAGTTATATCTGATGGTTGAAAAGTAGATCGTCATCGAAAGCGGGACGATCATCCACAGCAGCAAGCTGATGAAGGAGGGGGCAACCAACAGCCTAGGTAACAGTTTTTGCATGAGAAATTACCAATAAAGCTGAATAAGAAGCCGGGCGGGGAACCGCCCGGCATAACGACTCTTATTTGTAGTAACCCGCTTTACGCATTTCGCGGTCAGCAGACTTGTTCGCATTTTTCAGCGCTTGTTCAACAGAGATTTTGCCTGCCAATGCGGAGGTAAACTGTTGACCGGCTGCAATACCAATGGCCTGGAATTCAGGAATGGCTGCGAACTGAACGCCGATGTATGGGCTTGGATTTTGCGTGCTGTTGGATGGGTCGGCAGAGTTGATGGCTGCCAGCTCAGCCTCAGCAAAGACCGCAGCTTCCTGGAAGTTCGGGTTGGCATAGGTCGATTGGCGCGTACCGGTTGGTACGGCTGCCCAGCCGTTTTCTTTCGCTACCAGGTTGATGTAATCCTTCGAAGTCGCCCATTTCACGAACTTCTCAGCCGCTTCTGCGTTTTTGGTGCCTGCAGGTACGGCCAGTGCCCATGCCCAAAGCCAGTTGGAACCGCGGTCAGTTACAGCCACCGGAGCCTGTGCGAAGCAACTTTGTCAGCCACTTTGCTCTGCTTAGGATCGGAAATGAAAGAAGCTGCAATGGTCGCATCAATCCAGATGCCACATTTGCCTTCGTTAAACAGCGCCAGGATTTCGTTGAAGCTGTTTGAGGATGAGCCCGGAGGGCCGTAGTTGTTCAGCAAATCCACATAGAAGTTGACGGCGTGTTGCCATTGAGGAGAGGTCAGCTGTGGTTTCCAGTCTTCATCAAACCACTGGGCGCCAAACGAGTTTGCCATGGTGGTGATAAATGCCGCATTGTCGCCCCAACCTGGCTTACCGCGCAGGCAAATACCGTAAACGCCGTTGTCCGGGTCGTGGATAGCCGCTGCAACGTCCTGAATGTGACCCCAGGTAGCGCGGTCTGGAATGGTCATGCCGGCTTTGTCGACCAGATCTTTGCGGTACATCACCATGGAACTTTCACCGTAGAAAGGCACAGCGTAGAGTTTGCCATCAACAGACAGGCCAGCGCGCATCGCTGGCAGCAAGTCATCAGCATCGTACTCTTCATCGGTAACGATTTCGTTCAGCCAACCCTTCTTACCCCAGATTGGTGTTTCGTACATACCGATGGTCATTACGTCAAACTGACCGCCTTTGGTCGCGATATCTGTGGTGACACGTTGGCGGAGTACACCTTCTTCCAGCGTTACCCAGTTCAGCTTGATGTCAGGGTTTTCCTTTTCAAATTCTTTACTAAGTTTCTGCATCTCAATCATGTGGCCATTGTTAACCGTTGCAATAGTCAGCTCGGTTTCCGCTAGCGCAGAGGCAGAGAAAGCCGCACACAGTGCAGCGACAGCAGTTATCGTTTTCCTTGTAGCGTGCATTTTATTGTTCCTCACTGTTAAGGGATGTACTGCGAATTGTGGTTAACATCCTCGCAACAATAGAAGATCAAAAAAGACAAGTGGGAATAATTCGGATGCAGAAAAGTACTTTTTTGAAGAGGGAATGATAAATTTTTTACTTTCTTGATTTTACAAAGTGGAAATATTTGGGCGGAAAACAAAAATGGCTGCCTGATTATTAGGGCAGCCATCCGGTATAGAATTGAACGGGGAATTAACAGTGAAGGGCGTTGTTTTCGGCGTCTGTGAGCAGGTCTTCAGCGAATGAAACCGGTGGTTGTTTCAGGATTCTTTCGCAATAGAGGCTCATAAAATCTCACGCACTAACTGCTCAAGCTCGGTAGCACGCTCGGTGGGGCAGAAGAGCCTGACATGAACTTGCTGGTCGCCAAGTTCTGTGGTGGTGACATAAATGTGCGGGTCAGCACCCGGAAGGTCGACACCAGCATGGCGCTCAATAACCTGGTTGTAACGGGTTGCCACTTCATGGAAATCTTCGCAATGGTCATCGATGCGCGCAAGGATACTCGGCACAAGAGGGTAAAGGTTGGCAGTCTCTTTTACCGTGATATTAAACTCATGATAAACATAACGTTTCATGAAGTTCAGGTTCTTCACAGGCGTGGTGAAAAACAGGCTGTTCGGGAAGGTAACTGTCTTGCCGGTGTAGTTGTAAGTGCCACCCTGGAGGTCGATTTCCTGGATCTTAGTTGCCATCAGGTTGTGTTCAATTACTTCACCGCACAGGGCGCCGACTTCTATCCATTCCCCAATCTGGAACGAACGCGAGCTGGCACGCTGAATAGAACCGGTAAAACAGAGGATGATCTCTTTTGAGGCGACCACCACGGCAACAGCAATCGCGGTAAGGGAGAGGGCAAATTCGTTGATCTCTGACCGCCAGACGATAAACATCAAGATCAGCAATAAAGTGAAGGTGCCATTTTTGGTGGTGGAGATCCACTTGCGCTGTTCTTCACTCAGGAAGTTGGTATCTCCCAGATGACATTAATCAGCAGCCTTCGGATGGTCCAGACTACAGCGATCACCAATACGGTGAGTAAGAATTTGTGCTCGCTGAAATAATCGATAAGTAAGTTGAGTTGTTCCACAACTAAATCCTGGTCGTAAATGCTAATCCGTTCCCCTGAGCGCAGCTACAAGGTCACTTCCAGTTGATAATTCTCCCGCCACACTAAAGACAAAACCGCGTGTATTCAAGGATAAAACTGACAGATTTTTACCGATTGATGAATTTTTGTTTCCTGAATTTTAACGTCTGCGGCGGCGTCCGAAATATGCTGGATTTCTCGTCACATTTTGTCTTCGATAACGGCATTCTGCTCCCTGCTTTTTTAGAAGAGGAATCATTACAGAAACTAATCATCTGTATTTATTAAAGAATTGTCTTGAAACACCTAACCGTCAAATGCTGCAACCTTGAAAACTGGTTCGCGTTAAAAATTAACGGTGATTTCTTTATCAAAATGCCGCTGTCAACCATGCTTAATTAGAAATGAGACGACATGCTCTAAATTAAGAAACAAAGGTGGCATTGATGGTTCGGTGTTTTGCGCCTTTTGGGGTGTTACTTTGCTTTATCCTGCTGAGCCCGTTGGCCCATGCGAAACGTGTGGCTGTTGAGGATGCTATGTTGAGCGCATCTGCGGCTTCATCCTCTGCCCTTAAGTCGGGGTCATCTTCCAGCGGTTTTTACCCTGTCGAAACCGTTGTTCTCCCTAATGGTAAAGTCAAAGTTAAACACCAGCAGTATTACCTGGGAACGGGTTTTGCAGGGGCAGGCAGTCTCTGACAGGGTCAATAATGCGCATGTTAATGCACGTGGAAAGATGGTCGCCGCGCTTGATTCAGAGATGCAAAGCGTCACACCGGCGGTGAGCGGGCAGCGTGCGTTGCAGCTTCTGAAAAACAGCACCTGTTTCAGCCGCCAGCAGCTGAGATTGTAGCTCCGGAAAATGAAAACGCTGAGCTTCTGATCTGGCTCGATGAAAATGACCAACCGCGTCTTGTCTATAAAGTCAGTTTCTTCCTACCCGCCGAAAAACCAACACGCCCCCACGCCTTTATTGATGCCAAAAGTGGAGAAATTCTCAGGACGTGGGATGGTTTGACCCATGTGGAAGCGACCGGGACAGGCCCAGGGGGAAATACTAAGACCGGCTTGTACCAGTTTGGCAGTGACTACAACGGTTTTAAGGTCAGCAAAAGCGGTACAACCTGCACCATGGAGACGGCGAACGTCAAAACCGTCGACCTGAATCACGGTACGTCTGGCAGCACGGCGTTCAGCTACAGTTGCGGTGACAGCACGAACTACAACAGCTACAAGGCAGTGAATGGTGCCTACTCACCGCTGAATGATGCGCATTTCTTCGGTCAGCTGGTCTTCGATATGTATCAGGATTGGCTGAACCTCTCCCCACTGAATTTCCAGCTTGTGATGCGTGTACATTACAGCTCCAACTATGAAAATGCGTTCTGGAACGGGTCGTCCATGACCTTTGGCGATGGGTATACCCGATTTTTCCGCTGGTGGATGTGAATGTCTCCGCCCATGAAGTCAGCCACGGATTTACTGACCAGAATTCGGATTTGATCTACAGCGGTATGTCGGGGGGGATCAACGAGGCTTTCTCTGATATCGCTGGTGAAGCGGCAGAATACTACTGGAAGGGCAGTGTTGACTGGCAAGTTGGTACCGATATTTTTAAGTCTAACGGTGCGCTCCGGTACTTCATTACGCCCTCTGATGACGGCAGTTCGATTGACCACGCCAGCGAGTACTACAGCGGCATTGATGTGCATTACTCCAGTGGTGTTTTTAACCGGGCATTTTATTTGCTGGCAACCACCGCCGGTTGGGACGTTCGCAAGGCTTTCGAGGCATTCGCTTTTGCCAATAAATTGTATTGGGCGGCAGATTCTACGTTCGATGAGGGCGGCTGTGGTGTGGTTCAGGCAGCGAGCGACCTTGGCTACAACACAACAGATGTGACCAATGCGTTCCAACAGGTTGGCGTTTATGCCTGCCTTGATGCAACGGCACTTTCAAATGGTGTGCCGGTAACCAACATCAGCGGTGGTATTGGCTCTGAGAGCTACTATTACTTCTCACTGCCCGCCAACACCGACAGTGCTACAGTCACCCTGTCCGGTGGCTCCGGTAATGCCAACCTCTATGTGAAATACAATGGCTGGCCAACCACCACTGACTATGATTGTGCATCCCTGTCTGCCAACAACGAAGAGGTGTGCGATGTCACCTTGTCCGGCAGTGGTGAGTACAATGTGCTGGTTGTCGGGCAAACTGCTTATAGCAATGCAACAATCACGCTGGCTGTCACCGAAACACCGCCACAACCATTGAATGTGGGTGACAGTATCTCAGGGCTATATGGAAACCGGGGAGATGCGCTTTTTTATCGGTTTGTCATTCCGGATGACGGCAGTGATTTGCGGGTCGCGATTTCCGGTGGTAGTGGCGATGCGGATTTATACCTCAATCAGGGCAGTACACCTTCCCAATCTGATTATGATTGCCGCCCTTACTACTATGGCAACAATGAATACTGCATTGCTTCCGGTGCCCCGGGTGATGAGTTTTACGTCATGCTTCACGGCTATGCGAATTTCTCGGGTGTGACTTTATCCCTGGTGCAGGACAGTGAGAATATGCCGCCTGAACAACGCGCCGATCCTATCGATACATCGGCTCCCATCTCCGATATTCAAGGACTACAAGGGCAGGCGATATATTACTCCTTCACGGTTTCAGGTAGTGGGAGTCTGTTGTCTGCCAGCAATGCACTTTCTGCGTCAGCCATGTCAGTGACCAATGGAGTGACAATATCCCTGTCAGGCGGTTTGGGTGATGCGGATTTATATGTGAGGGGTGGTGCAGCGCCGACCACAACCGTGTATGACTGCCGGTCAATCTCTAATTCCAACCAGGAAAGCTGTTCCTTATCGTCACTGGGTTCCGGCACCTACTACGTGATGATTTATGGCAACTTGGCTTTTGAAGGGGCGACGCTTTCGTTGTCTGAAACATCGTCTTCTCCAACGACGACAGCTGAGGGTGGCGGCGGAGGTGCGGGGTACTGGATCTCAGTTTTTGCTTTGCTGGCGATTCGTTACCGTCGTTATAAACCGGTTTAGATAAAAAAGACCCCGCTTGTACGGGGTCTTTATTTTTAAAGATGTTAGCGCTTGAAGGTGACTGCTTCGGTCTCTTCCAAGTGCAGCGAGGTCGTCGCTGGTTGGGTTTCCGCAATCACTTTACCGCTGCGTACTGAGTAGCGCACCGGAACTTGACGGCGCAGTGCGTCGAAATCGTTCTCCGCAGGTAAGATCAAAAGATTACCCGGCTTACCCACTTCAATACCGTACTGGGACTGAATGTTCAGGGTCTTGGCTGATTTGGTGCTGATAAGATCCAGTGAACTGTTCAGCTGGTCGTAACCCATGATCTGGCAGACATGCAGACCCATGTGCAGCACTTGCAGCATGTTCGCGGTACCCAATGGATACCATGGGTCGAATACGTCGTCGTGACCGAAACAGACATTGATGTCTGATGCCAGCATCTCTTTTACGCGGGTGATACCGCGGCGCTTTGGATAGTCATCGAAGCGGCCTTGCAAGTGAATGTTCACTAACGGGTTTGCGACAAAGCTGATGCCAGACATACGTAGCAGACGGAACAGGCGAGACGCATAAGCGCCGTTGTACGAGTGCATTGCTGTGGTGTGGCTTGCGGTTACTTTGTCGCCCATGTTGTATTTGTGCGCCAGTGCAGCCACGGTTTCGACAAAGCGCGATTGCTCATCGTCGATTTCGTCGCAGTGTACGTCAATCAGACGGTCATACTTGCGTGCCAGTTCGAACGCATAGTGCAGCGATTCCACACCGTATTCGCGGGTGAATTCGAAGTGTGGGATAGCGCCAACAACGTCGGCACCCAGCTTCACTGCTTCTTCCAGCAACTCTTTACCGTTCGGGTAAGAGAGAATGCCTTCTTGTGGGAATGCCACGATTTGGATATCTACCCAAGGTGCCATTTCGGCTTTCACTTCCAGCATTGCTTTCAGTGCAATTAGGGTTGGGTCTGATACGTCAACGTGGGTACGCACATGCTGGACACCGTTGCAATTTGCCACTTCAGGGTTTGTTTAGCGCGCTTTTTACGTCATCAATTGAAAGCATGGCTTTACGCTCTGCCCAACGCTCGATGCCTTCAAACAGGGTGCCGGAAATGTTCCAGCTTGGCTCACCCGCGGTTTGCGTGGTGTCCAAATGAATGTGTGGTTCACAAAACGGTGGCAGTGCCATACCGCCTTCACCGTCAATCACGGTGGCTGAAGTGTTCAGCGTTGCGTTGTTGTCTTCAATGGCGCTGATCACGCCATCTTCGATCAGGATTTGCGAAAGGTTTTGCTGTCCGCGAATGACAACGTTTTTAATGAGCAATGATGCTGACATAGGGTTTTCCTCAGGCACGCGCTGATTCCGTTTTCTTTTGTTCGTTAATCATATCAAGCACCAGGTAGGCAATCGCACCACCCAGGACGGCGTTCAACGGTACGATACCTGGCAGCAGGTGACCTGCTGCGATACCCACTGCAACAGCGCCAATGGCTGCCCAGTTAACCGTCTTGAATGTCGCGTTGGTGAAGTCTTTGTAACGCTCACGGTGCTTGATAAAGTCGGCAATGATGATACCACCGATTGGCGGGATTGCTGCCGAAAGGAAAGTCAGCCAACCCACAAAGTTGTTGTACAGCCACAGCGCACACAGGGTACCAATCAGGCCGTTTGCGACTGCCAGGTATTTGCTTGGCAGACCGGTAATATTCGAGAAACCAAGACCTGATGCGTAAAGTGCATTGTCGTTGGTGGTCCAGATGTTCAGTCCCAGAACAATGATGGCCGGGATAAGCAGACCCTGCATCATCATCACTTCAGAAATGTCTGATTGGCCCGTTACTGCCGCACCTGCCGCGCCGAAGATAAACATCAGGCTGTTACCAATAAAGAACGCCACCATGGTTACGATCACTGCGCCGCGTGGGCTTTTACCAAAGCGTACGAAATCTGCGGTTAAGGTACCCGCTGACACAAACGAGCCCACTACCAAAGCCAGAGCGGTGGCAAATTCAATAGGGGTTTCAGGCACGATGGATTGCAACTCTGAAATACCGCCTACGCTGTCTACCGCTTCGACGACTGAATAACCACCCAGCAATGCAATGGCCGGAACGGCAATCGCAGACAGAATCATCAATGCTGAGATGCGAAGTAGACGGTTGCAGTCATTGCAATACCGCCAAGCGCGATCAGAATATTGGTATCAATCCCTGTGGCTTTTTGCACTGGCAGGGCGAACATGGCTACGCCTACGCCAAACCAACCCACTTGGGTGCCGCCGAGGATAAGAGAAGGAAGCAGGAGCCTTTGGTACCGAAAGAGAAACGCGCGAGAAGGTGAGTAGAAAGACCGGTGGAAGCGCCAATGTAGCCAAGAAAAGAAGTGTAAATACCGAGGAGGAGGTTGCCGATGAGAACAGCGAGGAAGAAATCATTGAAAGTAAGACCAGTGCCTAACGTTCCTCCTGTCCACATACTCGCTGAAAAGAAGGTAAGTCCCAACATGACCATTGTCAGGGAAAGCACACCTTTTCGTGCCGATTGTGGGACCGGGCCCAGGCTGTAGTTATTATCCGCCGCCATTTTACACCTATATAACAAACTAAATGATGTGTGTTCTGGTTAAACGGGCGGGTATTTTATGGTGAAAAAGTGTGATGTCAATCAATCTTTGTTGTTTGTTTGCTTGGGGTGAATTTAAGTGTTTTAAGTGTTTGTATTTAAAGAGATAAAAATAATATTGGCAGCATTGCGCTCTAGCTGGGATAGGCGATTTAATCGGTTGCGTGGCCTGCAATTTTGTAATTTTTAGCGCCAAGGTGGCAACTTTCTCTCTTATGTCATGAATTGCTGTCTATTCTCGCCATTTTTCTGGCGTCTCGTTTGGTGCCTGCAAATTTTGACATGTAAAGTCAAAAAATAACCTGGATAATGTGGTTTTTTGACTGCTTGTCGGTGTGATTACTTTCAAGTGCTCAAAAATTCATATTATTGATTTTTGGCCGAGCCGGGTGGAAAGTCCATAAACATGTTCGCGATTTGCTCATTGATAAAGGTGTTTTTATTGCTGGGTGTCATGTTGTCAGTCAGTTTACGGTTGGACACTGCTTTCCAGATAACCTGATTGGTCTTAGCATCAATCATCTCAACCACTAACTGCCCATAGTGTTTCTCTTCAATACGAAGTGGGTGTCGTAGCCGAAACCAAAGTTGCGGAATCCATAGCCAAAACTGAACGAAGGCCCATAAGCCACACTTTCTGAGCGTGGATCGATTCGGTATCTCAGAAGCACGTTAGGAGAATGGCTGGTTTCCACAAAGCCTTTGGCTGTCATTTCCCGCACGAGGGCAAGCTTTATCCTATTGTCATCAAGCGATATCGGTGAGGACGAAGGTGTAGGGGCTATCTCGAAAGTTTTGATTTCGTTGTAAGCAAAGTGCTGGTTGTAGTCCGTGTAAACGCTTTTGGTACACGCTGCCAGAAATGCCACGGCTATTAGGTAAATACACGGAATAAGGACATGGAAGGCTCCTTCTGTTGAGCGTGCGGTGTTCGCTAATGCTGCTTTTCAGCATAGCTGCTTAATTATCAGACCCGCTGAAATGCTGGAAAGTTGCGTGAAGGAGTTTGGAATAGTCGCACACTTGAACAAAACAGAGTGGCCGACTGATTTACATGGAAGAGATGATGCATACCACCCGACGAATTGCACATCCCTGTTGGGTCAGATTTTCGCTTCTTTTACCAGCGTCAACGCTTCTCTGGTCAAAGGGTGTGTGGGGGCGAGCATTTTCATCTCGTTTGCCCAACGATTGGCAAATTGGATCTCTCCCATTTCAAGTGCACCTTTCACAGCGCCAATATGAATCCAGGCTCGTGGACCAAAGGGGTAGTAGTGAAAACTGTCTGAATTCATCATGGCACTCAAAATCTCCAGACCGCGCTGGCGTTGATTCAGGTGTGTTGGCATATGCATAAAACTGATGGCAGCGAGGGATTGGATATAAATGCCTTCATTCAAACCATAGTAAGGCGTTTCAAATGCTTCTTCAGTTAAGAGTGCCAGCGATTTATTCAATGAGCTTACACCTGCCGCCACGAACTTCTGACGATTCCAGGGGAGCCAGGCATCTCTCGCCTTCATCGATAAAGTGCTGCCATAGTAAGCGGTCAGCAATGGGTCATTGGGATATTGGATTAGCAGGTTTTCGATTGTCTCTAAAACTTGAGCACTGGCTTTTGCGTTACCCAGGGTGGCATCAAGATAGAATTCCTGAAGTGATTTAGTGGCTGGAGAAGCGTCGACCCGCGCGAGGGTAAGTGAAAGAGAGAATGCAACGGTAAGGACAGTTGCAAACAGGCACTGAACCCAAAGCGAATTTCTCATGAACACGGCAAACCTCACGACAGCAATGGAACATATCTATATTGCGCACAGTAATGCATTGCTGCCAAAAACATAACGCAATGCGATTAATTGTCGCATTGCGTGATGAACTGTTAATTAGTGATATTGAAGCGATTCTACATCTGTTTAAACAGCGAATGCGCGTTGCGGCTGACGGGCAATTTGCAGAGTGTGGAAGCTACTTCGACATGCAATCGGCCAGTGATGTCTTTCGATACCCTGCCAATGGCAGAGACCTTAACAATGACCGAGCGATGGATTTGCCAAAAGCTATCTTCATCTAACATTCTCACCAGATTCTTAAGCGGTGTGCGAATGATGTACTCGTTTTCTTTGGTCACGACGGTTACGTATTTGTCTTCAGCGCGGAAGTACTCTACATCATCAACGTGCACCAGATGGATATCATCCCCTTTGGCGGCTTTTAACCAAGTGAGGTTGGATGTGCGTTTTTCCTGAGCGTGTTCCAGCAGCTGGATAAGTTGGTCACTGTCGACTTGTCCATAGTGCCCAGATTTGGACAGCAGGCGCTGACAGGTTTTCTCCAGGCGATCCTCATTGATGGGTTTTACGAGGTAATCCAGCGCGCCTTGTTCAAAGGCTTCAATCGCATAGTGGTCATAGGCGGTAATAAAGACAATACGGGGCGGTTTTGGAAGGGCGTTGATGGTACAGGCAACTTCGAGTCCATCTAACCCGGGCATGCGAATATCTAAGAAAACGGCGTCTGGCTCTTGCTCTTTAATTTTGTCGACGGCTTCAACACCATCTTTCGCACAGGCTACTACTTCAATTTCTGACGACAGGTCTTCCAACAGCTTACTTAGATGGTGTCGAAGTAAGGGTTCATCGTCTGCAATAATTACTCGCATTGAAAAAATATCCTTGTTGTAAACCCGCCACCATGATGCGGGATAAGTTCCAATTTACCATTGTTACCATAGAGGGTGTTCAACCGCTTCCGGACGTTGTTCATGCTCACCCCATTCCCTTTTGAGGCTTCATTGAAACCGATGCCATTGTCCTGTACTTCGACAAGCAGATGGGGGCCATCTTTTTTAAATGAAATCTCTACATGTCCACCTTTTATGGAAGGCTCAATTCCATGAACAATGGCATTCTCAACAGCAGGTTGGATAATGAATGGGGGAATTGGCGTGTGTCCTGAGAGTGACTCATCTATATGAATGCTATAGGCCATTCTATCTGAAAGTCTGATTTGCTGTATGGTCAAATAGCTGTCAAGGAGTTTTACTTCATCATTGAGTGAAATAGTTTCCTTTCTTTGTTGTTTTAGACCTGCTCTGAGTAAGTCAGTGATCTTTTCTAATAGTTTCTTTGCTTTTTGAGCGTCAGAATCAATTAATACCTGAATGTTCGCTAATGTATTAAATAAGAAGTGCGGCTCCATTTGTCCTTGCAAGTTGCGCAGTTGGCTATCAATGAGCGCTTTTTCCTGCTCAGCTTGCTTCAACATAATGTCTTTTAATTCAGCCTCAATCGTATTAGCTCGCTCGCGGGTAATAAACAGATATGCAATAAAAAAGGAGAAGCATACCGTTGCCATTAGCACAGGAATGACAAACTCCGTTTTCCACATACCATGATAAATATAGATCCAAAACTGCATATTTATGGTGCCGATCAAGGCGCCAACGATAGTCGCAGTGGATGTCTTTTTGAAGTTTGACCAATGGGGAAAGTAGGAGGCTGTTGTGTAACTCAACAGGAAATAAGAGACAGAATACCCAAAGCCTATGGCAAAGTGATAGTAATACTCACCACCGAATATCATCTGCGTTAAGTATGCAATGACAATACTAATGGTGAGTGTGAAAGCTACTGACAGCTTAAGAGGATATTGAGAGTTTGGAGTCATGGTTTTTTATCTTCTTCATTTGATCGTATTTTAATTTTTATTTTTTTATTTCGAAACAACTGTGTGGAATGAGGAGGTGATTAAACTCGAAGTTTCTCAATTATGCATTGTTGAAATGAGACAATTCGATCTCCAATCTCTTGACCTTTGTCATCAAAATGTTTAGGGAGAATCTATATTTAAACATCGAAAAAGAGGCGCTACATAACATATGCGCGCCTTTCGATAAGGTATTTCGGATGCACAGTAGCTTTTCCGAGACTTGTTCAGCACAAATTTGGAAAAACAACCAACGTGACCAAGCTAAGGCATTTCGGACAAGAATGGTTAACCTTGCGATAAATGTGTATATATCTGGATGAGTTGCCGGATAGTGCGGTAAAACAGCTTGTGTTTAGACAAGCTGTGACAGCCTTTCAACTCATTGCATGGGCTGATTCTCTACTCGTTTCTGAACGCGCTCTGAGTTGACTGGGTATTGATGATGTCTGTACTGGTGGTGTTACCACCGTTGCGTTCAGCGTCTATCCGCATCATTTCACTGGTATTAAACATGTGCTGAGGGTTGATGCGATCTGCTGTAGATTCCAGCGAAGATAATCCGATACTGAGTGTGACTGTCCCTGTTGTGGATAACACGAACGGATAGTGCTTCTCTGCTAGGTTGGCGTGCAGTTTTTGACAAACAATCAGTGAGTTTTCCCGAGTGGTATGGGGCAAAATAATCGCAAACTTTTCTTCCAGTAAATGCGCCAGCACATCAGAGGAACGTTGGCAGGTTTGGGAAATGACTTTTCCGACATCCGCCATCAGCTCATAGGCTTTTTCCTCTCCGCTGGTTCGTTTGTACTCCTCAAAACTGTCAATTGAGATAAGAAGCAGGCTTAGTGGCGTTTTGTAGCGGCTTGCTCGCCGCAACTCTTTATCCAGCATTTCATTGAAATGGCGGAAGTTGCTCAATCCGGTCAACTCATCAATTGGATTCACCTCTTCAAACTGATGGGTGATGTCTTCCAATGCTTCCTGATTGATATCCAGCGCATGAGTTAACTCAACATTCTCGTCATTGATTTGCTCAATCGTTTCTGACTGCCTTTTGGTCAACAGGACAAATGCCAGCACCAGTGAAATAAGGCCAAATATCACGACAAGCGTAATCAACACCTCGTTTTTGTATTCCTGCCAGATAGGTGGCTGGAAGTTGATAAAGCGCGTGCCTTCCGGGATCAACGTTTCGTCGATGCCATATTTGGCAACAGCTTCGAGGTCAAAAAACAGAGATGACGGCGCGGATTGAGGGGGAGGTAAGGGTTCGTCCGGCGACTGACTTAAAATCTGAAGTGCCAGCTGCGCTGCCGCTTTCCCTTGGCTGTATCCGGTAACAATTTGCCCCCCAACTGCACCATGGCCGATATGGGAATGCCAATAGGTATAGACGGGAAACGGTGTAATAGAAGCGAGTAGCGAGCGGTTTCAGCCGGGCTGTACATGCTGCCATCACTTTTTGGCAAGGTATTGCTGAGGGCGAAAATTAAGGTATTGGAAGGAAACTGTGCCAATGCGGCGTCCAATTCGTCGACGGGTTTGTCAGTGATCAATTCAACGTCGTAAGTCGTGTTGTATTTCGGCATGACTTCGGTTTTACAACATCGACGATGTGCTTGTTGTGGTTCTCCTGGGTAGTACCGATAAATACCAGCGATGTGGTGGCGGGATGGATAGAGAGCGCTAGGTCGACGGCGTTTTGATAGTCGGTATATTCAGAATCCCGGTCACAATTGGGTGTTTTGCAGCGCAGAAGCGGGAAAATCCTTTAGTGCGGTATAGATTATCGGTTGGGTCGGAAACAGCTCGTTTTGGTGTGACAGTGTGAAATTCAGGGCCGCATTATCAGATGTGATCACCATACTTGTTTGGTCTGAAACACGCTTCAGGGTTAACAGTTCTGCAATCTTTGTGCTGATGGTGTTGGAGCCAAACCGCAGCGTGTCAAGATACACCACGGACAACTCGATATTTCCGGCAGCTTCGTCGAGGGTATCCCTCAAGCCTTTCTCAACTTCGTCACTCCAGCCATATCCCCGGTGGAAGGCATTGATGTATAGGATTTGCTTAGCGTTGTTTTCGGCTGAAGCGTGGTTAGACATCAGGGGAAGAAAAGAGGTGAAAAGCAGCACGCACAGGGTAACAGCCACTGTCTTAATGAAAGTATTCTTACCGGAAACCTGTTTGTTCAAAGGCCACATCGTTTTAAGGCTCATGGTTCTCTCGTTATGGTTTTTGTCTCAATTATTGAGCAAACAATTAATAGTGAAACACCTTATCCGGTAAGTGTAGTTTCAAATCGGGAGAGTAAGCTGAATGACCATGTTGATAGGGCAGGTTGGGATCGAGGACAAAGATTTCTGCAGCTTGCACGAAAATTCACGTTGCCGAACGTCATAAATGTGACTTGTTTCTCTGTTTACTTGAAGTACAGCAGCGAACTCTGTACCCTTGCGGCGTTTTCCATTCTCAGTTCAGGATTATCACCTTGCTTAGTACTGCTAATATCACCCAGCAATTTGGCGCAAAGCCCTTTTCGAAAATATTTCCGTTAAGTTCGGCGAAGGCAACCGTTACGGTCTGATCGGCGCAAATGGCTGTGGTAAATCCACATTTATGAAAATCCTGAGCCGTGAACTGGAGCCGACCGGCGGTAACGTCAGCGTCGATCCTAACGAACGTGTTGCGAAGCTGAATCAGGATCAGTTTGCTTACGAGCAATACACAGTTATCGACACCGTTATCATGGGTCACAAAGAACTGTGGGAAGTGAAGCAAGAGCGTGACCGTATCTACTCTCTGCCAGAAATGAGCGAAGAAGACGGTATGCGTGTTGCGGATCTGGAAGTTGAGTTCGCAGAAATGGACGGCTACATGGCAGAGTCCAAAGCGGGCGAACTGCTGTTGGCGGTAGGTATTCCTGTTGAGCAGCACTACGGCTTGATGAGCCAGGTTGCACCGGGCTGGAAACTGCGTGTTCTGCTGGCTCAGGTTCTGTTTGCAGACCCTGATATTATGCTGCTTGACGAACCGACGAACAACCTGGATATCGACACGATTCGCTGGTTGGAAGATACGCTGAACGAGCGTAACTGCACCATGATCATCATCTCGCACGACCGTCACTTCCTGAACTCAGTATGTACACACATGGCTGACCTGGACTACGGTGAATTGCGTGTATACCCAGGTAACTACGACGAATACATGACAGCAGCGACACAAGCGCGTGAGCGTCTGCTGGCAGATAACGCGAAGAAGAAAGCACAAATTGCTGAGCTTCAAACCTTCGTAGCGCGTTTCTCTGCAAACGCATCAAAAGCGAAGCAGGCAACATCGCGTGCTAAGCAAATCGACAAGATCCAGCTGAGTGAAGTGAAGGCATCAAGCCGTCAGAACCCATTCATTCGCTTCGAGCAGTCGAAAGAGCTGTTCCGTAATGCGCTGGAAGTTGAAAACCTGAGCCAGGGCTTTGACCATGACCTGTTTGCAAACTTCAGCGGTATTTTTGAAGTGGGTGAGCGCGTTGCCATTATCGGTGAGAACGGCGTGGGTAAAACGACCCTGCTGAACACTCTGGCTGGTGTACTTGAGCCGCGTACCGGTTTCTACAAGTGGTCAGAAAACTCCAACATTGGTTACTACGCGCAGGATCATGCTCACGAGTTTGAAAAAGACATGAACCTGATGGACTGGATGGGTCAGTGGCAACAGGAAGGCGATGATGAGCAAACCGTTCGTGGTTTCCTTGGCCGTATGCTGTTCTCACAAGACGACATCAAAAAGTCTGTGAAGGTACTGTCTGGTGGTGAACAAGGCCGTATGCTGCTTGGCAAGATCATGATGCACAAGCCAAACATGCTGCTGATGGATGAACCAACCAACCACATGGACATGGAATCTATCGAATCATTGAACAACGCCCTGGAACAATTCAAAGGCACCCTGTTCTTCGTGTCTCACGACCGTGTGTTCGTTGACTCGCTGGCTACCCGTATCATCGAAATCCGTGACGGTAAGATCACTGACTTCAAAGGTACTTACGCTGAGTTCCTTAAGTCTCGTGGTATTGAAGGTTAATTTCCTTCAGTCACTGACAGATACATGCATAGAAAAACACCCGCTTCGGCGGGTGTTTTTGTTTCTGCGTTAGGCCGCAGGCTGAGCCTGAGCGCTAACGGAGCGTCGGCCAGAACGTTGCTGTAATGCAACTACACGTTTCGTCATCCGCGGATGACTGGACAAGATCTCCTGAATAAAGCCAAAACCGCCTGGAACGCGCTGCTCTTGTTCGACGAAAACATGTAAGTCAGTTTCGCGTACTAACTCTTTGCTGCCAGAGGCAAGGGCAATCAGAGCATTGACGCTGGCTTTATGGTTATTAACGACTTCAGCTGCGATACGGTCACAGGTGAGTTCGCATGAGCGAGAATATGCAGCACCAAGGAATGGAATGAACATCGCAGGCTTCATAAGAAGGTTGATCCAGAAATTAACGTGGCCTGCTGCGTGGTGGGCAAGTTCATGGGCTATCACAAAGCGAAGTTGATCTTTGTTTGCGTTTTCTTCCCAAAGAAGGTCAACAAGGTCACTGAAGAGAAGCACATATTTGCCAGAGAGGAATTTAACCGCCAACGCATTCGTCATGCCTTGTGAGTTTAAGACAAACATTTCAGGGCGAGCGGTAATACCCAGTTTATTGCTGATATCAACTGACATCGCATTTAGCTCTTTGTATTGGCCAGCGTTAACGTGAACGCTGTTACCAAACATGCTTGCCTGGAAAAACTTGCCGCTGATCCAAAGCATTAGCGCGATGGGGATCAGGAATAGAAGGATTGAAAAGACGGTACCCAAAAGCAGCATTGCCCACACTAAAGCACCGAAAACAATGCAAAGTGTGCGGTAGAATTTCTCTTTGGGGTGTCTCAACTCAGAAATGTTCATCTTGTCTTTTTACCTGTACGTTTTGAATGAAATTCGTACAAATATATAGACGTCGTGATTATTTAAATAGCTGATATAAAAGCAGTCCTGCTTTTTGCGAGTATTTTCAAATTTCCCTGATCCTGAGGGATTAGCGTATCTCAGTTTGATTGCTCTGACGACCTAGCCTGAGCGGACAAAACGGGGGAGTGACAATGCAGTCCTTTGCAAAGGGAAAGGTATAACCGCTTACTCTTGAGTTGGAGTTTGCTCCTGACTCTCGGTAGCCTCGGTTTGTGGTTCCTCGGAAGCCAGCTTTTCACGTTCTGCTTTGGAGATATAACGCGGCTTAGTGGATTTATGCAGCTTGGCGTTCTTCTTTTTATCTTTCTTTTTCAGCGTTTGAATAATTTTCTTTTTGCGATTCATGGTGACACCAAACGAATAAGGGGCGGCGATTGTATTTGGCAATGGCTTTTCGCTCAAGGAAAAGGTGAAAAGAATGCATATTTCATTGCTCAAAAAAGAGCAAACGAACCAGTGCCATTTAAAACGTGTTAATGGTTTTGATGTGATTGCTAATAAAAAATTACACATTGAAAATCAACAAATTAGACATAATGCCTAACGGTTGTCTGACCAGTCTGACAAAGGGCTTACAGTTTGTTGTGAACATGCTGTTATCAGTGGGTTCGGATAGGACATTTTCCCCTCTTTTCATCCCATTTTTAAACTGTATACTTCGCGAGCTTTTTAACTCACAGTGTGTAAAACGATGAAAAATTTGCGATTAAAGCTGTTGCAGCTGCAGTGCTGACAGTGTCTCTGACTGGTTGTATCGGTCAAATGGCAACCTCAGGTCTGGTAATGAAAGTTAACCTGTCTGCTGTTGATAACCGCTACGCACGTGCAGGTCTGTACGTACTGATGAGCCCAGTATACGGTGTTGCAGCGACAGCTGACCTGTTCATTTTCAACACCATTGAATTCTGGACTGGTACTAACCCTATTTCTGGTAAATCACCAGCAGTAGCAGACACGCCAATGAGCGCGGTTATCAAGATCAACCAGAACCTGAACAAAGATCTGACCACTGCTCCAATCAAAGTTTCTTCTGCAGACGTTAAGCAAGTGAACGACAAGTCTCTTGAAATGTCTGTTGCATACGCTGACGGTACTACTCAGATCCTGCGTGGCGAGAAAGACGGCGACATGGTGAATTTCTACATGAACGACGAGTTCATCACTACCGTTTCAGTAGAAGAGCTGGAGCAATACGCGGCAAACCGCGTTTAATTACACGGCTAGAAACACAAAGCCCTGCCAAATTGGCGGGGCTTGTTTTATACCCAGTCTGACGGGCTACCCCTTTGCTTGTGTCGCCAAAGAGCGCGCCACGCAGAGCAACTTCTCATAGTCATAGTCGCCTTCGGGCTCGACCCAAGAAACGCCGACGTTGAAATCCAGCGTGTAGGGCAGTGAATTCTCCACTGCATAGCGGTCAATACGTTCCTTGAACCTGTCTAAAATATCCTGTGTATTGGAAATTGGGGTGTTGGTCATCAGAACCGCAAACTTGTCCCCTTCCAACCGTGCGGCGACATCTGAATCCCTGAAACCAAAAGTAAGTAGCTCAGCGAAAAACATCAGCGCCTTGTCACCTTCCCGGTTGCCACGCTGACGGTTAATCTGGCGCAGGTTTCTCACATCAAAGCAGGCGAGTGATGCCGGCACTTCCAACCGTTCGCACATAAACAGGCTTTTTCACAAAGCACGCGGAAACCCTGTTCGTTAAGCAGGCCGGTTAAAGAGTCCTGTGTGGTCAACTCCAGCGAGGCGAGTTCGCGTTCAACCAAATCCGCAATGTCACGAAGGCTGTTTAAGTCGTCTTCATCAAATCCCCGTGGCTCAGTGTCCATAATGCTGAGTGTACCAGTTGTGCACCGCTGACATGACGGATAGGACACCCTGCGTAGAAGCGAATTTTCGGCGCGTCAGTCACCATGGGATTGTCAAAAAACCGTTCATCCAGACAGGTGTCTTTTACGACCAGAGGGTCGGTCGCCAAAATAGTGTGGGCGCAAAAAGAGATATCCCGCGGGAACTCCTTTTCGATAGGGCCGACGGAAGACTTTACCCATTGCCGGTTCATGTCGATAAAACTGATCGCAGCAATTTTGACGGCAAACATCTGCTGCGTCAGGCGGGTGATCCTGTCGAAGCGCTCATCGGGTCCAGTGTCCTGGATATTGAGTCGGTTGAGCGCCTGCTGGCGATCTGCTTCGTCTGAAGGTCTGTCCGGTCTTTTCATAATCAATGAGTAACTTAGGTGTTTTTTTTTACTATAGACGATAGGAGCATGGAATGGCTGGAGAGGCTTGCTGAAATCATTTTGGGTTTGGGGATGAAAGTGGGTGTTGGTTGGCGGGGCGGGAGGTCTGCATCTATCGTTAAAGCGAAGTGAGATCAGAAAATAAATGACGGAGAGGTCATCATGAAAAAAACAATACTGGCTTTAGGATTGGTTACTGCATCCTCCATGGCAACGGCTGGAATGATGGGGAGTGATGTATTGATGCGTGTAAACCCAGTGGCGCAGGGAGCTTGGGTTCAGGTTATGCAAAATGGAGCACCTGTGGAAGGCGCGACAATCACACTTTCAGGGGCGCTGGGTGAATTTGAGACGGCAGAAAATGGCATTGCCTTTGTCATGACTGAAGCACCAAACACCCGTACGGGCGTGTTTACAGCAACGTTACCCAACGGCGAAGAAATCCAGAAATCTGTGGTCATTCCCCGCAATCACTGACCTCTTAACGGTGAATTGGAAATCCTGTCTCATGGCAGGATTTTTTGTTACCCGCTACTTAGTAAAATTGTTTATTGGCGGCGGTACACTGTTCAAATCCGTCGCTCCAGCCGTTTGCATAACGGGCATCCTTGAACATCCTTTCCGGATCTTGCCGAAACCCGTCGTGAATGGTTTGCGCGTTTGTGACCTTGCTGTGGCAACCGTCGTCATAGCCTTCTAAATAGGGAGTACTAAACCCCAGCGCTGACAATTGTTCATGGCGGGAAGTGGAACAACCGGCAAGTACGGAAATAGAAAGCAATATCAAACAAAGTGGGGCTATGCGTCTTATCATGTCAAACATCCTCCTACTGACATGCAACAAGACTAGAATGGCAGTGGCTTTACATACTGTGTCAGAGTTGAGCTTTAAGCCTTTCTGATGCCGCTATCAAGGCAGGAAGGTGTTTGGGCGAGACAGAATGACGTTGTTAGAGGGGACAAAAAGTAAATAACTGTAAATGCCCCTTGAAATTTAAAGTTGTGAGGCGCATCTTATAAATCGTGTTCGGGCACAATGTCCCGTATCCATAGTTGGCAAGCAAAAACGTAGAAGCCACCACGATTTCAATCCACGGGGAATGACAATGAGACAAATCCTGACCGGTGTGGTTACGCTTATTCTAGGCTTCTTTACGCTTGTTTTTGCTGCGGTGTTTGGCCTGATGATTTCGTTAACCGCACTGCTCGCTAAGCCTTTCGTCATGAAGAAACTGCGAAAGGCACAAGAGCAGCAAGCAATGCAATATGAAAAAACATTCGGCCAAACGGGTTACAGCCAATCCGAATCCGGCTTTGGTGGTCGTCGAAACCATGAAGGCAAACCATCGATGGCGACTATCGCGATATTACCGATTCTCGCTAACAGACCGACAAAAAGAAAAATCGCCGCAATTTGCGGCGATTTGTGTTTTTAAGCACGTATGTTTGAGCGGTTACATGGGTTTCTCGCTATCGAAGGGAAAGTAACCCCACTCATATTGTTCAAACATCGGTTGTAGCTCACCGGATTTCAGTAGTGCTTCAAATCGTTCGTCATATATTTTTCTCAACTTCTTGCCCCGCACTGTGTTGGCAAAAGCCGGGTAAAGTTTCAGGTCAATCAGGTGGGACACCACAAACGCTTTTCTGTCGACGTAACCTTTCTCGAACTCTTCTTCCAGCTCTGCATTAGCATCCAGCAATACATCCAGACGATCAGAAAACACCATAGAAAGGCCTTGCTTGCGGGTCTTCACTTCCTGGATGTTCATAGGCGTACCAATATAGTCGTTGTAGTCATACCCTTTGACCCACCCAACGGTGCGATCTTTGAGAGTTTGCTCGCCCTCCCAAGCAGGAATCACCCCTGCTTTATAAACGGCTGAAACTTGTTCAGCATCGAAGTGCCAATAGGGGTAGAGGACATTTTCCTGTTCATCGATATACGAACCAAGAAACATATCCATTTTCCCGCTTTGCACCAGATAGACACTTCTGGCGTAGGTCGTAGTGGTGGTTTTGATGGTGTAACCCAGCGGTTCAAATACACGGCGCATGATATCGAAATAGAGGCCGGAGCCATCTTTTTCCGTCGCATCTTCCCAGGATTCACTGACAACGTTAAGGACGGTTTGAGGGCTCTCCTGTGCCGATAGGGGAAACGTCACCGCGGTTAGCGTGAGTAATAGTGCAACAGCGTAGCGACGGGCCCAGTGGATTAACATGTCAGACTCCTTTTGTAGGCGCGAAAAGAGAAATCTCAACAATGAGATCTCACTTAAAACCTAATGCAAAAATTGTCACTTCGCGAGTTGTTGGCAACAAGACCAGGAATAAAACTACCGGCGTAATGAAATAGTGACACTGACGATAGCGTGGTCACTGCTGTAGGCATCCAAATCAAATTTTGGGTTGATCAGGTGGCTGTCTTCACAGTGAAAATCCCCAACTTCAGCAAGGCTTGCCGGATCCGCGCTGTTAAACTCATTTGACAGCAAAATGTAATCGATCACTGAGCCTTTGGCGTGAAAGTAATGAGTCTGGGGACGCTCAATAGAGGTTTCACCGATATTTTTCAGGTAGAGATCCCAGCTGTCATGCATTTGGTAGTGGGAAAGTGGAACATCGACCATGTCTTCGGTAATAGAACGAAGACCGTGATGCCGGAATGCACGCAATACCTCTGACTGAATATCATCATTAAAATCCCCCATTACGATAGCGGGGTTATTGGTATGGGATCGACGTTCGATAATAGATGCCATCAGCTGGCAGGCTTCAGTGCCGCGTTGAATGGCTGATGCCCATGAGCCTGCGATTTCCTCACGCATGGATTCATGAAGGGTTTTGGCTTTTTCATCCTCATTTTCGGGGGTGACGGGCCGTTTGGATTTGAGATGGACAACATAAATGTCGGTCTGACCAAGCGAAGGCAGCTCCATTGTTGCGAACAGCGGCAGGCGGCTGTATTGGAAGTCCTCACTCATCCAAGCTGACGTGACAATGAAGGGTCGGCCTGCAAGGGCAGTGCACTGAGAATAGGGTATCTCGATGCCAGGCACACAACCGGGCTTTTGTAGATGTAGTCGTCAATGGGTTCCGGTTCGTCGACGACGGAGAAAAACCGGTACCCGAGTGGTTCCAACAGGGCTTTCAAAGCTGTAGCACTGAACACTTCCTGAAACGCAATGATGTCCGGTTGGTAGCTGCCAATATAACGATTCAACCAAGCGCGTTTCTGGCGCCACTGGTCTTCGCTGTAAATATTGCTGAATTCGTAATACGCACCCGGTGCTCGATAAAGTTAAACAGGTTTATCGTCGCCAGCTTCAGGCCAAAAGCGCTATGTGCGTAGGAACTCTTGCTGTTGGTCGCGAACACGTCACCGTCTCAGGAATGATAAAGTCCTTTTAGTATATACCAAACGACCTGAAGATGCTCGCATTCAGAGGTCATCAATGCGTTCAATTCGAGACTAATTTTAGGAGGAATAGTTGTTCTATTTCGTGGAATTTAACGAAGAAGTGGGCGCATTGATGACCTACCTTCGGGCGAGTTGAATCCTGCATCTTCGGGTCGTTTGGGTATAAAGAAGAGTTAGGCACTAAAGCGTGTGAGAACAGGACTAATCACAATTTAGACAACAAATAAAAAGCGCTTCATTGGAAGCGCTTAGTCGTCTTAGGCGGATTCTTTCACATCGTCAGAGTTGGGCGTGGGTTTCCGTGTTCCCTCGCCAGCCTCAGTGTTGGACTGGTCACTCAAGACCTCAACCAGATTGGCGCGAGACAGTTCACCCTGCAACTCTCCATGCTCATCCAGAACCGGCAAAGGCAGGTCGTGCTCCAGCGTGTCAGGGATCACCTGCTCAATCAATGCGTCAGACTGGATACCCGGTACGGTTTCCCAAACCGAATCATCAATAGCGTCACCATGACGTGAAGAGTCAAAGGCTTCGAGCTTATCAATGCTCAATGCACCCTGATAGCCGTCATTGTTGACGTAATAGCCATGCTCGGCTTTTGCTTTGCGCATCTCAACTAGGGCTTCGCCAATGGTCTCAGCACTGATGCGCAGGCTCTGGGGCTTCATCACGGTATCTACGGTCAATGCACGGGCTCGGTTAACGTCTTTAACGAAGGCTTCAACGTAGTCATCAGCCGGGTGCAGCAGGATATCAACCGGGCGGCCTTGCTGAACCAACTTACCGTCCCGCAAAATGGCGATCCGATCACCAAGTCGCAGGGCTTCATCCAAATCGTGGGTGATAAAGATAATGGTTTTGTGCAGTGATTCCTGAAGGCCAATCAGCTGATCCTGCATTTCACTGCGGATCAAAGGGTCGAGCGCGGAGAATGCTTCGTCCATCAGCAAAATTTCAGCATCTGTACACAATGCGCGGGCAAGACCCACACGTTGTTGCTGACCACCGGAAAGTTGTGAAGGATACTGCTTTTCATACCCGCCCAAGCCGACAGTTTCCAGCCACTGCTCCGCCTTTTCTTCACGCTGCTCTTTCGCCACGCCCTGAACCTGCAGGCCGTAAGCGACATTTTGCAGCACAGTACGGTGTGGCATCAGCCAAAGCGCTGGAATACCATCGACATTTTATGGCGGCGGAATTCCTGCAGCCCTTTGTCATCAAGCTTCATCACGTCTTCGCCTTCAACGATGATCTGCCTTCAGTCGGCTCAATCAGGCGGTTAAAGTGACGGATGAGTGTGGATTTCCCGGAGCCGGAAAGTCCCATGATAACGAAGATTTCACCGCTGTTGATGTCGAGGTTGATATCTTGAAGACCAACCGTACGACCAGTTTCTGCCAACACATCGTCTTTGGATTTTCCGGCTTTAACATCAGGCAACACCTTTTCCGGGGTGTTGCCGAAGATCTTGTATAGGCCTTTGATTTGAATCAGAGGAGTGGTGTTTTCGGCGTTACTCATTGTGGCCTCCGCTCAGATGCTGCTGTGAACGTTTTGCGTAACTTTGAGAAACGCGGTCGAAAATGATCGCCAGTGCGACAATCGCCAGGCCATTGATAAGTCCTAGAGTAAAGTACTGGTTGGTGATGGACTTCAACACCGGTTGTCCCAGACCTTTCACCCCAATCATGGAGCGATAACCACCATCGCCAGAGCCATCATAATGGTCTGGTTTATCCCCGCCATGATAGTAGGCATTGCCAAGGGTAACTGAACACCAAACAGCCGCTGCATAGGGCTGGCACCGTAAGCCGTTGCAGCTTCAAGCACTTCTTTGTCAACCAGCCTGATCCCCAGGTTTGTCAGACGGATCACTGGCGGAATGGCATAGATAACAACAGCGATGACGCCCGGAATTTTCCCGATACCCAAGAGCATAACCACGGGAATGAGATAGACGAATGCGGGCATGGTCTGCATGACGTCCAGTAAGGGGGTCACCAGGGACTGAATGCGGTTTGAGCGCGCCATAGCGATGCCGGTAGGGATACCCAGGCAGATCGCGAGCATGGTACAAACCAATATAATGCTCATGGTGCGCATGGTGTCTTCCCACATACCGAAGTAGCCAATGGCAAGGAAAGAGGCAATGACAGCCACCGCGAGCTTCCAGGAGCGGCTGGCCATGTAAGAGATCCCGGCCACAATAGCGATCATCAGCCACCAAGGGGTGCCGAGAAGCAGCTTTTCAAACCAGATAAGAAATTGAAGAAGGGGATCGAAGAAGGATTCGATACTTTCACCATAGTTTCGCGAAAATTCGCGATAGGCGCCGTCGAGGGTTTTACGAATGGCAAGAAGATCGGAGCGCGACATCTCCGGAAATTCTGTCAGCCATGAATTGTCAGCCATAACAGTACAGCGTCCTCTGCATCTTTGTTTGTTTTAAAAACTATATACCCTTTAAATCAGGTTAATACGCATGTTGTTGCGACTAAAAAAAGAACAGTCACAAAATTCAAAAAACGTATTGGAAGTACTGCGGGCTGAAAATGGTCAGCCCGCAAGAGTGGGTTGGTTAAAGAGCAGATTTCACTTTGTCTGCCACTTCAGGACTCACCCAGGTAGTCCAGATTTGCGGATAGTTTTCCAGGAAATGTAGCGCAGCGATTTCGCCATCCGCCTGATTGTCTTCCATCCATGCCAGAAGGCTATTGAGCTGGGCATTGGTGAAAGAGCGGTTGCTCAGGTAGTTCATTGCGTCTTCGTTGCTGTTGGCAAAGCTTTCAGTAACGATGGTATCAACCGCTGAAGGTGGATACATGGTCACTTTGGGCTCCAGACAGTCCGCACTGGTGGTACAGGATTTGAATTCTTTTTCGTCAATGCCTGAGCCGAAGTCGACCTTGACCATTTCGTATTTACCCAACACCGCAGTCGGTGCCCAGTAATAACCGAACCAGCCTTCACCGCGTTCATACGCTTTGGCAATAGAACCAGAAAGGCCAGCGCCTGAACCTGGGTCGATCAGCTCGAAACCTTTGTCACCAAGATCCATGGCATTGAACAGGTTGCCGGAAGAAATTTGGCAGTTCCAGCCGGCAGGACAGCCATAAAATGCGGATTTAGATGGGTCTTCCGGATGTTTGAACAGTTCACGGTTGGCAATAACGCCTTCAATTGTGGCAAGGCTAGGGTCTTTATCGACGAGATATTTAGGTACCCAGAAGCCTTCTTCACCACCGTCTGACAGTGACTTACCCGCATAGCGCAGACGGCCTTCTTCAACACCGCGATCCAGAGCTGCTTTCAGCGAGTTGCTCCAAAACTCAGGGGCAATATCCGGCTCGCCCTTTTCAATCATCGAGGTGCCGGTAGGCATGGTGTCGCCTGGAACCAGCTCGGCATCGCAGCCATAACCTTCGTCAAGGATAAAGCGGTCAACATTGGCGATGAGGCTTGCGGAGTTCCAGTTCATGTCGGCAATGGTCACTTTGCCGCACTCAGCTGCAAAACCGGCCACAGGCAATGCTGAAAGTAAAAGGCATGACGTGGTCAGTAGTTTTTTCATGGAAGTTCCCTCTCATGTGAAATACTGCAGTGAATGGCTACAACGCTAATTATTCACTGCGTTTTTTACTCCTGTGCAATGCAATATTTCAGGGTTAACTGACTGATAATCTTGCAAGCACGAAGCTGAACTATAACAAATCCATTAAAAAATATCTTTAGTGTTGTAATTAATATTTTACGCATGATGCGCTGATTGCGAAAGGCGCCAAAAATCCAATCCGCAAGGCATCTCGTTAACTTGTTGATATTTAAGGGGCGTGTGGTGTGGAAAAGATGAGGTGTGTCCAAGAGGTAAGAATTCGTTTCTAAATGCGAGATTTTCACATTAGTTAGTGGCCTAGAGACCCATGAAAGGAAATTTATCAGACTATTCTCCGTTCTTAGGTGTAGTTCGAATCAAGCTTCAGGAGCTACCATGGCACAGTCAATTTTAATCCTTGAAGACGATGCTGATATTTCAGATTTGATAGCACTTCACCTGCGCGTAATGGGTTTTGATGTACTCAAAGGTTCATCGCTTAAAGAGGGATTTGCGCTTATCGCAGAGCATGATATTGCGGCTCTGGTGTTGGACAGGGGGCTGGAAGACGGTGACGGTAAAGAGGTTTGCCAACACCTTCGCCAACAGAAAAACGGCGTTCCGGTATTGATGCTGACCGCGCTCGACTCCGATGCGGATTTAGTTGAAGGGTTTGAAGCCGGCGCGGATGATTATCTGGCAAAACCTTTCAGCGTTATCGAGTTTCAGGCGCGTTTGAGGGCGATGTTGCGTCGAGTCGGCACCCATTGTGACTGGTTGAAGCAGGACACCAACGCGCCCGAAACCGGCAAAGCGGCTTCACGTTCATCTCATCTCTTGTTTGAGCGTCTGGAAATATGCACAGAAACTCACCGCGTGAAGCTTGACGGCGCAACGATAGACCTGACGCCCACCGAGTTTTCTCTGCTGTGCTGCCTTGCTAAAAGGCCTGATCGGGTGTTCAGCAAAGATGAGTTGTTAAGCCGGGTATGGAACACAGAATATGACGGTTATCGCCACACAGTGTGCTGCGCGATAAACCGTCTTAGAAGCAAACTGGAGCGTGACCCAAATACCCCAAAATACATCCATACCGTATGGGGTGTTGGCTATAAGTTCCGGGAGGCTGCCACCGTGAGCGCTTCACAGATGGTGCATGCATAAACAAACCGGGGGATATATTGACGTTTAAAAGTCGTCTGCTGTTATTTACCTTGATTTGGTTTTTAGTCAGCGCGCTGGTGTTAACAGCGCTGAGTGTGATGGTGTGGGAAGAGAATGCCTTGAGAGCCCGCCAAATACTCCATCGCGATCTTGCGGTTCACATGCGGGATGATAATCCTTTGATGATCGGGGAGGACTACAGCCCTGATGCCCTGTCGAGTATTTTTCACACCCTGATGTTGCTAGGGCCGGATTTCGAGATCTATTTTCTCGATCCTGAAGGCAATATCACGACTTCAGGACCACCGCTTTCTTCCGTGGTGAGAAACCGGGTGGATCTTACCCCCATAAAAGCGTTTATCGACGGAGAAAATGCGCCCGTTTTGGGTGGGAATCCTTTAACGGAGTCGGGCAAGGAAGTGTTCTCTGCTGCGCCTATCATAGAAAATGGCCAAATCATGGGCTATCTCTACGTCGTCATTGGTAGCCAACACGACAATGCGTTGCTCGATCCCCAATCGTTAGTCCATTTTGCCCCCGTTGTTTTGGCTGCTTTGGTCGCTATCTTGTTGTTTTCCATGATGGTCTACAGCATGGTGCTCCGTCGTATCATCACGCCAGGGCGAAAAATGGTGCGGGAGATTGAACAGGCGGCTGTCGACGAGTTTCGTGTTTCCCCTCCGCTGAAATTTACCTCACCGGAAATGCAGGAGATGGCCTCACAGTTTCGCCGTATGTTGATTGTTATCCAACAGCAGTTTGTCCAACTGAGGTTCAGGAAGCACAACGGCGTGAATATCTGGTGCAACTGAGTCACGATCTCAAAACCCCGTTGGCAAACGTACTGGGTTATCTGGAAACCTGGCGTATCCAGCATTCGGAAGGACGGAGCATGATTGACACCGCCTACCACAATGCAAAACGTCTGCAGAATCAAATTAAACAACAGCTTGAGGCTGCCAGATCCCCGTCTGCAAAAGTGGTGCTTACTTACCGGGAGTTGGATGTAGAAAGGTTTATCAGCGATGTGAAAAGCCGCTTTGAGCTGTCACTGAACCATAAACAACTCGAATTGTCGGTGACGATCACAGAGCCGTTTTTAATCATGGCAGATGAGCAGTTGCTCAACCGTGTATTCGATAACCTGATGGAAAATGCGATTCGGCACAGCCCCGTGAAATCGGCGCTGATGCTGGTGGCGGAAAAAGGCGGCGCGGGAAAGGTACAATTCTCGTTAACCAACCTATAGATTCACAAAGCCATTCCGGCAGTTTGGGAATGGGGGGAAAGATCATCGATGCCATCCTCAGTTTGCATCAGTCTGTGTTGGACAAAACACTGCTGGATGGAAACCCTGCCGCTTACCGCGCGCGTTTTGTACTCACAGCGGCTGCAAAATCCGCCTCGCCTTCCCTTAGCACCATTCCAAAGCCAGCAGTTGAAGACGATGCGCCGCCGATGGACTCAAAATACCCCTCCCTCAATGCAGAAGAGTGGCAGGAAGGATCGGAGCCGGAAGACGATCCGTCGCTGCATATTTCAGCCTCTGAGCAAATTGATGAAAATGGGGAAGACTTACCGTCGTTTTGCGCTGTCATGGCGAAGAAAACGGACGATGGTAATGAAGGTGAGGAGAATGAAGAGAAGCCAGCGCGAAAAGAAGGGTAGGACGCAAAGCCCTACCCGTAATGAATCCAGCGTTAGCCAATGAAGGACGGCAACAAACCCGCCATTGCAAGGAAATGGAACACTGCTGTCAGTACACCGAACAGGATCACCGCGCCAATCATTGCTTTACCGCCCGGCGCCATAAACCCTTGCTGACCACCCGCCAGTGTGCGGGATTTCATTGCCAACAATGCAGGGATGATACAAGCCCATACGGTTGCAGCAGCACCTGCGTAACCAATCGCCACGATAAAGCCGAATGGGAACAGCAGAGACATCACCAATGGTGGCAGGAAAGTAACAGCCCAGCATTTGGTGCGGCCGGCTTTGGTGTCATCAAACTTGAAATAATCCGCCAGAAAATCGAATACCCCAAGACCTACCCCGATAAACGACGACAGAATTGCGGCCATGGAGAAGGCATTAATGGCTCTCGACACACTGTCAGAAGTGATCACACCGTCCAGTTGTTTCAACAAGGCATCCACATTGCCGCCTTGTTCGATAACCGGGCCAAACTCGTGGCGGGGCAGGTTGCCAAAAATACTGATTAGCCACAGGCAGTAGAGTGCCAGCGCAATGACAGTACCGCCTAAAATCGCGTATTTCGCTTTGCGCTCTTCACCGTAATAGGCGCGCATGGAGGATACAGAATGGTGATAGCCAAAAGAGGTCAGGGCGACAGGCAGCATTGCCATCGCATAGGGAGCGTATTGGCGATCTGGGTTCGCGGCGTCAAGCAGGACTGCGATATCAACATTTACCGCCATGCCCGACACACCAAACACAAAACTCAGCACCATAAACGCAATCAGCACCACAGAAATACGGTCAACGGCGCGGGTTGAATGCCAGACAAACAGTGAGAAAACCGCAACAAATATCACCGACGTGATTTGGCTGCTGATGCCGGTGATCTCCTGAAGGATCAGGCCGGAAGAAGTGATATAGCATACAATAAAATGCCGCCGACGAAATAAACGGTAATGTTATTAAAGAAATTGATTTTATCGCCAAGCAGATCTTTGGTAACAGAATTAAATGAAACTTTTAAATCATAATGTTTGAATGACTCAAGCAACATCCAGCCAGATATTGTCATCACAATCATGGTGATACTGATAGCAAGAATAGACCAGACTGTCCATGCGCCTGCGCCGGAACTGGGTAATCCTAACATACCTGCGCCTACACAGACGCTGGCAATAATACAGGAACCACCAATTAAAGATGGACTTTTTTCCATAATAAAGTCTCCAGTATCCGGCCATATTGTTTGACCGGAAAAATGTTTCACATTATGGGGGAATATCCAACCAATCTGAAATTTGTTGAATTTACTATCTCAGACAGATTGAAAAAAAGAGCGCAATGAATATTGCGCTCTGGGTGTTAATTAATGTGCTGTTTCAAGCTCTCTTTTTTCTGTCTTCTTTGCTTCCACTGGCTCAACTTCTTTCAAGCGGGCAGTGAAGTGACGGAGGACAGCTGCTCATAAGTAAAATCGAGGCCTTTCACATTGCGCGCATTTTTCTTCACTTCGCCAAAGGCTTCAATAATGAAGTCCATATGTGATTGGGTGTAGGTCGCACGAGGAATGGTCAGGCGCAGCAGCTCTGCCGGGCAAGGGTGCTGTTTGCCAGTAGCAGGGTCACGGCCCAGTAGCAGTGAACCAATTTCTACCGCGCGGATACCGGCCACTTTGTAGAGTTCACAAGCCAGTGCGTGCGCAGGGAACTGATCAGCAGGAATGTGCGGCAGCAGTTTACCCGCATCTACAAACGCTGCGTGACCGCCCGCTTGCTGACAAACAATGCCAATTGCTTCCAGGCCATCTACCAGGTACTGAACCTGCTTGATACGGTACTCCAGCCACTCCTGACGCATGCCGTCATACAGGCCGACAGCCAGACGCTCCATCGCGCCGCCTTCCAGACCACCGTAGGTTGGGAAACCTTCTTGCACCACGCACAGGGTGCGACATTCCTGATATACATCCATCATGCTTTCATCTTTGAAGCACAGTAGACCACCCATTTGCACCATGGCATCTTTCTTGGCAGACATCGCCAGACCATCCGCGTATTTGTATGCTTCGCGGGTAATTTCAGCGATTGTCCAATCCTGGAAGCCCGGCTCACGCTGCTGCACAAAGTAGGCGTTTTCAGCAAAGCGGGCAGAGTCCATGATCACAGGGATATCGTATTTCTGGCCGATTTCGTACACCGCTTTCAGGTTAGCGATAGAAACCGGCTGACCACCGGCTGAGTTACAGGTGATAGTGCTGACAATGTAAGGCACGTTGGCTGGGCCAGCTTCCAGAATGGCGGCTTCCAGTTTCTCAAGATCGAAGTTGCCTTTGAAATCTGCTGTCACAGAGGTGTCAAAGGCTTCTTTGGTGTACACGTTTTTTGCGACACAGCAGTTCACTTGGGTGTGGCCTTGGGTGGTATCGAAGAAGTAATTCGACAGCGCGACCATCTTGGTGCGATCCAGACCTTTTTCTTTCTCACGTTTTTTGATCAATACAGGGATGTAGATTTGCTCTGCACCACGGCCCTGGTGGGTAGGGATGGTCAGGTCATAGCCGAAGATGTCTTTTACCGCATTTGCCAGCGCGTAGTAGCTGCGGCTTCCGCTGTAAGCTTCATCGCCACGCAGCATTGCAGCCTGCATGTCCTGGGTGATCGCACCGGTGCCGCTGTCGGTCAGAAGGTCGATAAATACGTCTTCACTGTCCAACAGAAATGGTTCATGCCCGCTCTCAGGATGGCTTCTTCGCGATATTCGCGGGTAGTGCGTTTTACTGGCTCAATAACACGGATACGGAATGGTTCTGGCAGATGTTTGAAGTTTTCCATGGGGGTACCTTTTCTGTTTTTATCTGCGGCAAACTTTTCGTTATTTATTTGATGGTAAAAGTGTGCCGTCAGAAAATTAATCTGATTTATTGGATTTAAAATTGGTTTAAAAACAACGGGTAAATAACCTGACTAAAAATATCAGAAATTATTTATGATGTTGTTTAACAGGCGCAGGAGTGCGCGCAAAGAAAGGAATTACGCAGGGAAGAAGAACGCGATTTTATAATCGAGCGTGATCCAGTGATTGATTTTGGTTTTGTTTGTCATCTTTACCAACCTGAAACAGGGACATTCAAACTAACAAATATAAATATTAATATTAATAACCGTGAATCTGATGATGTCTGGTTACTTAACTACAGTATCTATAGTCGACTAATTTTCGTCATTATGAAAGTCGAGGATATGAGAACACGTCGACAAAATTTTCTCCGCCTTTTTCCATATTGCTGCCAACCATCACATTGCGTTATGCGCGGTGTTTCTGGGCTGTAAGATTATCAATACCACAATGCCCAATAATACAGCACTCAGGATGGCAACAAGACGTTTCCCATCCTCCACAAATGCGCTGCCAGCACTGTTGGTCAAGCCGTAGTAAACCAGCACCACGAAACCGGAATAGAGAAGTTGGAAAGTGTTGAAGCTCGCCCGTTTCTGCATGGCATGTATCCCCATTAGCAGGGCACAGACCAGCGCCATACCGATGTGTCCGACTAGATTGGTTTGCAGCATATTCATCCCCAGCACAGGTAGCGCATAGAGAAATCCGGCATAGGTGGCGAGCAGGCGGCGGATGCCATAGCTGTGTCCGTTGGCGGGATCTGGGTCTTTGATCACCAGCGCCACGACGATGATCATAATGGTGCTCTGTACCAGTTCCCATCGAATGGCGTAAACCAGTACCAGAAGGACAGCCGCTGCCTTAAATGCAATGTGCCAGATTTCCGTGTGCACGGCTTCATGGGGCGCGGGTTTGGCATCGGCAGCTATCGGCTCTCCGCCGGGCACGAGGAAATAGCTGAGGTAAGCGGTGAATGCAGCGATAGCGATATTTTTGGCGAGCCAAGTGGCACCTGGGTCACATCGATGCCCTTTTGGCGCGAAAACACGGCAATCATCGCGGTAGAGACAATTAAGAGTGTCGCCAGTAAATCCTGCGGGTTTTCCCGTGCACGTTGCATACACCAGACAAACACCACGTATAACACGCTGTAGTAAACCAGCGGCTGGTCAATCAGTAGGTTACTGATTGCGGCCTGAAGCCACGCGGTGGCAAACAGCACAACCGTCATCAACAGCACCATTTTCAACGGTGGCGGTTTGGAAGAGGTGGTGAGAAATACCGCGCACAGGGCAGGGCCAATCAAGGGAATATCTGTGCCGAAAATGTGCTGCCAGAACATCAACAGCAGCGGAAACAGGGCGACACGGATGATCCCGTTGCCGGGTTTACGAAACATAGCTCAGATAGCTCCAGATCCAAGTCCAGAGGTCGAGCAGCCATTCGCCGAATTCAGACTGTCCGGGGTAGAAACTCACCGTTGCCCGTCCACCGTAGCGCAAGGTGACATCCGGCGGCAGGTCGAAAAAACGGATATTGACCGGAAAGCGTTGCGCATGCTGGATACCTGTCGGTGAATTAAACAGACCGCTGTTGCTGTTGACTTCGAGGTTGCCGTTTCCGCTGCTCCCCCAGCCAATGGATGTCACTTCACCATGGAAAATACGCCCTGGATACGCATCAAGCACCACTTTGACCAAGGTGCCTCTGTTCAGATAGGCGAGGGAGTTCTCCGCCACCATGCAGTCAGCCAGAAATAGCGGTTATTTACGTAGGTCATCATGGGATGACCGGCAGCGGCATAATCCCCGGCGGCAAGGTTCATGTTGGTGATCACGCCGCCTGCCGGAGAGCGCAGCTCGGTGTAGGAAAGGTTAAGTAATGCCTGATCGAGATTGTTCAGCGCGGCTTTGACCTGCGGGTTGTTCTCGCCTTTGGGCCCCAGCGCCTGTCTGGCTTTTTCCAAATCGGCCGTCGCCTGTGCAAGCGCCGCTTTCGCTGAATTGAGCGAGGCGACGCTGTCATCCAGTGTGGCTTGACTGACGACGCCGCGGCGAGCGAGGGAGCGGTTTCTTTCCGCGTGTTGTTTGGCATTGGCTAATTTTACCTTCGCGGCCACTTCATTGGCTTTGGCTGCATCAATGGCAGAAGAGTCGGCGTTGACCGACTGGGTTGCCTGTTGCAACTGCAGACGGGCTGCGGTGACTTTGAGCTCGAACGGGTCGCGCTCAATGGTCAGCAGCAGTTGCCCCTGTTTGACGGTGGCGTTGTTGATAACAGAAATGGAAGCAATGGGCCCAGAAACCTGTGGACTGATACGGATGATTTGCCCATTCACACGGCCGTGGTCTGTCATGGGCGTCACCCTGTCCGCCCAAAGGGTATAAAACCAAAGCAATAAGGCGACAACGATGAGGTAGTAAGTAAAACGGCGAGCGCTGCTGACAGGCGATTTCGCCGTTTGCTTTTCGCCCTCGTTTTTTGCAGCGGTGTCAGCAGTTTCGTCACTCATTGCCACATACCCTTGCGCCAGACAATGCCAAATCACGTTGATGGACAATTGCTGAAAAGTCTATGAAGCAAGAAGGAGAGAAGTTGTCCAATTTCGGACACAAGGCGTTAAAAATAGCAGCGCCCATCGTATGGGCGCTTTGGTGGGGGATTACTTGCCCGTAAAGGCGGGGCGGCGTTTTTCTATAAATGCGTGCATGCCTTCTTTTTGGTCTTCGGTGGCAAACAGGCCATGGAAGGCGCGCCTTTCGGCTTTTACGCCGTCGCTCACGGATAAATGTTCTCCGAAGCTTACGCACTCTTTCGCCAGCAGCACGGCTGGTTTGCTGTACGCGGCGATGATCTGGGCGGCTTCCATGGTTTCTGCCAGCAGCTTTTCATCGGGTATGACACGGGAAACCAGGCCAGCGCGCTCGGCCTCAATGGCATCAACCATACGTCCCGTCAGGATCATATCCATGGCTTTTGCCTTGCCGACAAGTTTGGTCAGGCGCTGTGTTCCTCCCATGCCGGGGATCACGCCGAGTGTCAGTTCAGGTTGTCCAAACAGGGCCGATTCAGCAGCAAAGATAACGTCACACATCATTGCCAACTCGCAGCCTCCGCCCAAGGCATAGCCGGAGACAGCGGCGATAACAGGCGTGCGGATATTACCCAGCGCTTCCCAGCCTGCAAAGTAGTCACTGGCAGTCATTTCCTGATAACTCATGGTCGACATCTCGCTGATGTCTGCCCCGGCAGCGAATACCTTGTCTGAGCCGGTCAGGACAAAACACCCCACTTCCGGATCGGTATCATAGGTTTGAAGTGCTGCCAGTAAGTCCTCCATCAGCGCAGTGTTCAGGGCATTACGTTTTTCAGGACGGTGCAGGCGCAAAACCACCACCTTGCCGACTTTTTCGATCTTGATAGTCATGATTTTATCCTCTTGTTAGGAATCCCAAATCGCACCAAAGGCGGGGATGCCACGGCTTTCCAGGCCATAGACGACCTGACGGGTTAATTTCTGGTTGGCAATGCAGATAACCGCTTCTGCCCCGAATGACTGGTAAGCGGCGTATGCCAGTTGAACCATGTCCGGCTTGCCGTTTTCATCGGTATCCCAGATAAGGGCATCGGGCTGGGCGGCGAGAATTTCATCCACCAATTCGTCACCATAAGTTTTGCGTGGGCTACGGGTTGACCAAACCAAATGCATAGGGAGTTTTTTTGCCAGTAAGTGGGGCAGGCAGGGGCCAATACCGCTGCCGGTTGCCACATAAACCACCCGCTTAAAAAGCACCTCGATATTGGCGACCCCGGCGGTAGGCACGCCTTTAACCCAAAGGTGTGAGGGCTTGTCGTCTATCAGTTTTCCTGTCCAGTCCCCGGCGCGGGAAACGGTCAGCCGGTAGCCGGATTTGTCCGGCCAGGGCACGTTGGCGAAGTGATGCCATTCCAGCAACGGGGAGCGGCTGATCGACATAGAAGAACCCGCAAACGGGGTCACGCCATAATCGAAAGTAAGCAAGGCTACGTGGCTCGATGGTGTGGAGATTTTTACCGGCACCCGGCGCAGTCTCAACCAGGGCAGCAGAATGCTGAACGTCATGATGGTGAGCATCCAGACTTGCGGTGTTTCAAGCGCCCACTGCCAAAGCGGGATAGCTTGATTGGTACTGGCTGCGAGGGAGAAGGTCTGTACCCAAAACAAGATCAGCACAGACCAGCCTGCAAAGCGGTGGGTGCGCTCAAAGGCGTTGTGGTACTTGCGGCGGATGTTCGGCATCGCATGCAATCATCACACTGAGCAAGGTGATGGTGCGAGAGAAGCGCCAAGCGTGACCGACGATACGTCTAGTTTGCCTTGGGTGAGCTGGAAAAACAGCGCCCCGGTATAAAGGGCAAACCACAATGTGCCATTGACGGCGGTACCGGAATGCAGCCCACCGTGATGGTAAACCTTGCCAAGATGCCAGCGGACGGAAAGCGGCCAGTGAACCGGTGCACGGGTGGCGAGCCAGAACAGAAAATTAATCACATATTGCTGGCGCACCAGTATCGTGACGAAGAAATTGGCAATCACCATGTTGTTCATGCTTGCAGGTTCAGGTTACCTGCGCTGAACCAACCGCCTTCAGTCATGCCGTAAACCAGCCAGCCAAGATTGATCGAAGATACTAGGATCACCAGCCGCACATAGTGCTCCAGCGCTGGATTTTTCCAGATCCGTTGAAGCAGCGGCTGCTTGGCAGGCAAGGTGGTTTCCATCATTGAGGTGCTCATGCCTGTTCCTCCTTCGAACCATGAAAGAGGTGGTAAGTTTCCAGCAGCAGGGCTTTGTCCACTTTGCCGCGGTCGGTCAACGGAAATGAAGTCAATGTCATTACCCGCACTGGTACTGCGTAGTAGGCAGGTGATCGGCAACGTGTTCGATGGCGGTGCGTTCGTCGACGGTTGACGGTGTGACAAACGCTGCAAGGTGATTGTTGTCGACCTTAATAGTGACGGCTTTATCGCAACCGGGAAGCTGCTCAAGGATAGTGGAAACCGCATCCAGCTCGACCCGGAAGCCTTTCACCTTGACCTGATCATCGGTACGCCCTAAATGTTCCAGCTCGCCAGTTTCTGTCCAGCGTCCCAAGTCCCGGGTGCGGAACATGGTGTGACCGTCTCCCAGAAAAGGATCTGGGCGGTAACGCGCTTCACTCAAGGTGGCATTGGCAAGGTACCCCCGGGTGACACAATCGCCGCCTGCCCACATTTCACCGACTTCGCCGATGTTGCACGGGGTCATGTCGTCTCGAAGGATGTAGACGGTGTTGTTGGGCGTTGGTTTGCCAATCGTCAGTGTGTCACCGGGGCGGAACAGTTTGGCCGTGTTGATGATGGTGGTTTCTGTCGGGCCGCAGGCATTGTAAAAATCGCAGAACTCACCCCAGGTTTCCGCCAGTGGCAGTGGGCAGGGTTCACCGGCCACCGCAACGGTTTTAACCTCCCGGCACTGTTCGGGGGGATTTGCCCCAGAATCGAAGGGGTTGCGATGATCACATCCACATTGCAGGCGGTGTGCTCGATGACTTTCTCGCGGATCACCAGTGTCGCCCCGTGGCAGAGTGCCACGTAGATTTCCCAGGCAGACATATCAAAGGCAATGCTGAGCAGTTGTCCGACACGCATGCCCGGTTTAACGCTAAGGTTACCGGGGTGGGTCATCACAATATTGCAGACATTTTTGTGGGTTACCTGAACGCCATTGGGGTTACCAGTGGTGCCGGAAGTAAACAGGACGAAACAGCGGTTATCCGGCTTGTGACTCCGTTTACCGCCTATTGGGGTTTGTTTGAACGTAGCGCTTTTCATCAAGGTATCGAGGGCGATAACGCCCACCTTATCGAAGCTGGGCAGACTGTCTTCGTGCTCTGACAAGGTGAGGATGACTTTGACATGAGCGACATCGACAATGTGCTCAAGTTGCTGTGCGGGTGCGACACCGGCATGCTGCGGAATGTAGCTGGCTCCAATTTTCAGGCACGCCAGCATACCGACAACCATGGGGATTGAACGGGTAAGAAACAGCCCGACCGCATCGCCTTCGCGGACATCGTTTTGTTGCAACCAGGTGGCCAACCGCTCGGCATTGTCGTTGAGTTCCTGGTAGGAGAGAGAATGGCGGCCATGAACAAGGGCAGTGGCGTTTGGGGTAACACGCGCATAATGTTCGAAGGCTGATGGAGTGTACGAAAGTCCGGCGCCTCACTGGGGCCAGTGCCAAAAGCCATAAACTTTAGTTTGTCGCGGGTACTGAGAAAACCCAGTCGCTCTGCTTTGATAACGAGATTGTTTTTGCTAGCCAGCAATGGTGCAGCATAACCATCTGTACTGATGAGTGCCGTCATGTTTTTCTCCCTAATTGCGTTTCCTAGTGCTCCAACCCATGAGGAGCTGCAATAGAGAAAAATTAACTGACAAATCTCGCGAAATTCTCACAGAGCCTTCGCAAGGACTTCTTAATTCAGAGGAAACGGAGGAACGTTTTTAAAGGCTCTCACCTTTTTCAATCCGGTAACCCAAGTCGATGGTCTGTTCCCAGTCTGGTTCTCCTTTGAGCCGTTTCAGCAGTTGCTCGGCGGCTGCCTTGCCGATCTCCTCACGTGGGGTAACCACAGTGGCCAGCTTGGGTACCATGCCCGGCTGATATCCAGGCCATGAAATCCGGCAATAGCGATATCCTCAGGCACCCGGATCCCTCGGCGTTGGCACTCGTAGAGCGCGCCGATGGCCAAGTCATCGTTGGTGCAGAACACGCCATCAGCGTCGGGATACTCCGAGAGCAGCTTGCTTAACAGTGTTGCCCCTAAAGTGAATGAGGAGGCTTCTTCGGTCTGGAGGGTGATCGGGGTTTGGCCGTGGCGTTGCAACGCTTGTTTGTAACCGGCCATTTTCAGGAGCGTTCGCTCATCCATCCGGGCAGCAAAATAGGCGATGTGCTGGCAGCCGCTCTCGAGCATAACAGTAGTCATCGCATCGGCAGCGGCTGTGTTGTCAAATCCGACCGACTGTTCCACGCAAGGGGAGACGGAGTCCATGATCTCGATGACAGGGATCGAGCGGTTTCCAGCATCTTGCGCGATTTATCGGTGTGGGTGGTCTGGGACAGAATGATGGCATCGACGTTGTAGGACAGCAGCGATGCGATGCTTTGTTCTTCCAGTTCTGCACTGTAGCCATAGTGCGCGATCATAGTCTGGTAGCCCGCAGGCGTGGTGACGGATTCGATACCGCGGATAACTTCCGCAAAGACCTGGTTGGTCAACGAAGGCACCAAAACGCCAATGGCGTTGCTTTTGGCGTTGGAGAGAATGTCCGGTGCGCGGTTGGATATAGCCCAGTTCTTCCAGAGCGTCGGCAATTTTCTGCTGCAGTGCGCCTGAGACCTGCGAAGGGTCACGTAGAAAGCGGCTAACCGTCATTTTGGTGACACCAACGCGGTCGGCGACATCCTGAAGTGTGGGTCTTTTCTTTTTATTCGTCATTCCAGCATTCTGATCTTGTTAACACCATTCCTTGTGCGAGTTTATGTTACACCCTCGCGTCACGCTGGGATACCGGCGGAGTGTTGGCGTCCCACTAGGGAGACGCCTTAATCATTTACACCGGGGTTTCACGCCGCACTGGATCGTGCCATGTCAGATGGAAGGTGCGGTTTTCATCGCAATCAACCCGTGCATAGGTGTGCGAGCCAAAATAGTCCCGCTGCGCTTGCAGTAAATTGGCCGGTAAGGTTTCAGTGCGCAACGCATCGACATAGCTCAGTGCCGAACTGATGCCGGGAAGGGGAACACCGGCCAGCGCACCGTTGGCGACTGTCTGGCGCCAGCCGACACTTTTTTGCGCCAGCATGTCGGCAAGCGGCTCTGCGAAAAGTAAATGGCGAAGGCTTGGCGCAGCCACAAACGCCTGGGCGATTTGGTGCAAAATGCCCGCGCGGATAATGCAACCTGCCCGCCAGATACGGGCAACTTTCGCCAGATCCAGTTGCCAGCCTGATGGTCAGATTTTACCTTCATCAGGGCAAACCCCTGTGCGTAAACCGCGATTTTTGCGCACACCAGCGCCTCTTCAATCCCATTCAGTATGGCGCTTTTGTCGCGTATATCGATAGCCACTGTAGCCAGTTTGATCGTTCGGCTCGCTTCTACACGCAGCCCTTTTTGCGCACTTTGGGCGCGGGCAAACACTGCCTGGGCAATGGTTGGTGCGGGTTCGCCTTCCTGCAAACTATTTACCGCTGTCCAAAGCCCGGTGCCTTTTTGCCCGGCTTTATCGAGTACAACCTGAACGAAAGGCTGACCGGTGACGGGATCGGCGGTTTTCAGAATATCGGCGCTGATCTCCATCAGGTAACTGTTGAGTGCGCCCTGATTCCAGCGTTCAAACACGGTGCCGATTTCATCCGGGGTCATACCAAGAAGGTCGGTCATCAGCTGATACGCTTCGCAAATCAGCTGCATATCTGCGTATTCAATGCCGTTGTGCACCATCTTCACATAATGACCGGCACCCGCTTGACCAAGATAGGCGGCGCAAGGTTCACCGGCGTGGAACGGAGCGACGGGTTGGCCATTGGGGTCGACTTTGGCCGCGATGGCTTCCCACATGGCTTAATCGCGCTCCATGCGGCTTTATCCCCGCTCGCCATCAATGCAGGACCATGACGGGCGCCATCTTCACCGCCGGATACCGCCGTGCTGAAAAAACGAAGACGTCCTTGATACTGTTTCTCGCGGCGCTCGCTGTCAGTCCACAAACTGTTGCCGGTATCCACCACGATGTCGTCAGGTTCAAGACCTGCGTCAAGTAACGACTGGATGGCGATATCGACTGCATTACCAGCCGGAACAGACAACACCAGAATTCGCGGTGTGCTTAATGACCCAGCAATGCCTTTAAATCCTCAGCGTCAAAATAGACACCGCGATCAATCAGGGCGGCTTCATTGGCTGCACGCCCGCGGTTGACAGGGTTAAGATCGTAGCCTGAAACAGCAAAGCCATGATCAAGCAGATTGAGCGCCAGGCTTTTTCCCATCACGCCAAGACCGACCAATGCGATATCACTTTTGGTCATCATGGGCTCCTTTCAGCGCGCTGAGGATTTGCGCTACCACATCGTCAGCCTCTTTAGCGATATCGATGTATATCGCTTCCTCAGGGGTTGGTTCAACCAAGTATCAAACTGGCTGATCAGCATTTTTTCACCGCTGAAATAGTGGTTGGTGCGTTTTTTATGCCGCGACCAAATGGTGTCAAAATCCCCTTTAAGGTAAACGATGGTCATCCCGTCGTTATTGCTGCGCAAGATGTCGCGGTATTCAGGTTTTAGCGCCGAGCAGGCGACGACCAGATCGGTATGCTGCCGGAAAGCCCATTTAAGGTTCGCAGCCAGCCCTGACGGTCTTGGTCGGTCAGTGGAATGCCCTGACGCATTTTCTTGACGTTCTGCTCAGGGTGATAATCATCGCCATCAAAAAATGGCATGCCAAGTGCTGTGGCAACCCGATGACCAATCAGGCTTTTCCCTGAGCCTGAAACGCCCATCACTAGAATCTTATTCGTTTTCATTGTGTTGTTATCCTTTCAACTCCCTGTATCGGGAAGGGGCGCAGGCAGGTTGCGCCTTATTGTCAGAGTGCTATTTCCACCACATCGCCAGTTGTGGGAAGACAATGGTCAGACCCAGTACAAAAATCTGCAGTGCGATAAATGGCAGGAGTGAGCTGAATATTTCGCCCAGACTGATGTCTTTGGGTGCCACAGATTTGAGGTAAAACGCCGCAGGGCCAAAGGGTGGTGACAGGAAAGAAACCTGCATGTTGAGGCAGAACACCACACCAAACCAGATAGGGTCATAGCCAAGCTCGGTGATCATGGGGACAAAAATGGGCATGGTGAGAAGTGCGACGCTACCCAGTCCAGGAACATACCCAGCACCAGCAAAATCAGCATCATGATCAGCAGGGTGGATAATGCGCCGCCGCCACTGAGTGAGAAGATGACGTCGCCGACAAAATCAATTCCGCCCATCAGGTTATAGATGCCGACCAACGCGCTGGCGCCGATACCGATCCAGATGATCATGCCGCAGGTGCGCATGGTGGCGATGGCACTCTCTTTAAGCATGTTAAAGGTCAGCTCGCCGCGGATGGCGGCACTGATGATAATGCCGACAACGCCGAGTGCAGACGCTTCGGTCACCGACGCGATACCGCTGTAGATACTGCCCAGCACCACAGCAACAGACAGCAGTGGGAAGAACAGGGCTTTCATATAGCTGACGTGAGCTTCGCCTTCGGCCTCTTCATCGGAAATATCCGGCGCCAGGGAAGGGTCGAGGTAGCAGCGAATTAGCACATAACCCATGTAGCAACCGGCCAGGATCAGCGCAGGGACAAAGGAGGCTTTAAACAGATCGCCAATCGACACGCTGGCGGTCATGCCGTAAATAATCAGGACGATACTCGGTGGCAGCATGGTGCCAAGGGCGCCGCCGGCACAGGTGGTACCAATTGCCAGTTTTCGGTTGTAGCCAAGGCGTAGCATTTGCGGCAATGCCAGAATACCGAGCAACACGGTTTCTCCGCCAATGACGCCGCTCATGGAAGCCAGAACCACGGCAACCAACAAGGTTTGGACAGCCACACCGCCACGAACCCGTTTGCCTATCACACGCATAGCGTTAAACAGATCTTTGGCAATGCCGGAGCGGTCGAGGATAGAAGCCATCAGCACGAACATGGGCACGGCTAGAAACACGTAACCGGAAACGAAACTGAAGGTGCGGCTTGCAATCAGCGGTAAGGCGTTGGGGCCAAACCAGCCGAGCGTGAAAAACAGGCAACAAAGCCGGTGACAAATGCCAGTTGCATGCCGGTAAGCAGCAGGCCGATCATCATGACCAGCATCAGGATGCTGCCCCAGCCTAACCCTATTGAGGATAATTCAAACATCTTGCGACTTCCTTAAACGGCTGATGTCTTCAATGAGGTGCAGGATCATCTGCAGCACCAGAATGCACAGTGCGACGAAAATCATGCCTTTCAGCAAGGCGGGGTAAGGGGCGTTGAGCACGGAGCCAGAGGTTTCAAGGCGTAAATCGCCCCAAGGGGCAAACCAAGACTCTTCCATGGTGAAGTAAGCGGCGTATGCAACATCCCCGAAAAGGCGAGGCCAAAAAAGTGGTGTACCAGATTGAGGTATAAACGGCTTTTGGGCGACACGGCATCATAAAGCAACACTACGCGAACATGCTTATTGGTGGCAAAGGCGTAGAGGCCACCGAAGATAAACAGGGTTCCGCCGATGAAGGAGGCGGTTTCATGCACCAGATGGTTGGGGCATTAAACGCGTAGCGCATCACGACTTCATAAAAGGAGATCAAGGCGGTGGCGATAAACATCAAGCTCAAGACGTTACCCAGGCGGACGATCGCCACATCAAGCCAATTGCGCGGCGCATCGTCACTGTTGTGGGGTGTCGGAGACGGATTAATTTGCATAGTAGTTCGTCCTGGTTGGGGAGGGCTATTCCCCTCCCCGGAAACGAAAGAGAGGATTAAAGCAAGCCGTTGCTGGTCAGGAAGGTCGTCACGGAGTCGTACACTTTCTGCGCATTTGGCGAGCGCTCAGCAAATACCTGCCATTGTGTTTTGGCAATCTCGCGGAATTTCTTACGCTCGTCGCTAGACCAGTCGTGAATGGTGATCTCAGGGTTCGCTTGCGCTTCAGCAACAGCGGCTTGGTCTGCGATTTTAAGCTGGGTGGTGATGTCATAAGAGAAATCACGGACGGAAGTTTTCAGGATCTCCTGTAGATCAGCGGGCATGGCATCCCATTTTTCTGAGAGATGGAGATGTCAATCAGCGGCAGTGAGTGGAAACCAGGTTGCACCGGGTGGGTGGCGATGTCGTTCATGCCCGCTTTTTGATTGGTGGAAAACACCGTGTAGTCAGCGGCATCGATAACGCCTTTGCTCAGGCCGGTAAACACTTCTGAGCCTGGCAGGTTAACCGGGGTGGCACCTGCCGCCGCGAATACTTGCTGAACCAAGCCTTCCGGGGCACGCAGCTTCAGGCCTTTTAGATCATCAACACCATTCAATGGTTTTTTGAAACGAATGACTCGACGCCAGTGGTCGATGCACCAATGAAATGCACACCGTATGGCGCATAAAGCTCGGTCATCAGTTCATTGCCGCCGCCGTAGTTCATGTATTGCAGCAGTTGTGTGGTATCAGACCAGGCCCCCACCATGTTGCCAATCAGGCCAAACGCAGGATCTTTGCCAGAGAAATAACCCGTGGCGGTGACATGACCGTCAATCACGCCTAATTTGATCGCATCTAGGGTTTCAGTATGCTTAACCACAGAGCCAACCGGCAGCAGATGGATTTCGATGCGGCCGTTAGACATTTTTTCAACACGTTCAGCCCAGTCTTCCTGCAGTTGGTAATTAAGGTCGCCCGATGGGTCAGACGATTGAATTTTCAGCGTGAAATCGGCAGCAAGTGCAGAGGTAGAAAGCAGTCCTGTTACAGTGGCAGCCAGCATGGCTTTTTTTAACATCTTCATTTTAGAGGTATCCTTATAGGTTCCACGTTATTGCTTTTTCGCGTTACTGATGTTTCTCGTTTAATCGCTCGGCATACTTGTTACCGGTAACGTTGCAATATTGTTACCGGTAACGCGGAACTAATTCCTAGAGCTAAATCACATATTCCTCATTTGTTAACGCAATGTTCTATGTTTGTGTGAAATGCAGTGCTCTGCCTTTTGATAAGAAAGGCGAACAATTAGTCTGGGGAATGCTTGGATTTGTTGCAGAACGAACGTCCAGAAAATGGCCCGCAAGGGCCATTTTCAATGAGCTAGCGTGAAGTCGTGAGATTTGCGGGATGGAGATCAGTCGTCGTCAGAGGTCGCGCTCAATACTCGCTTCCCGCGGCTCGTTATCACCGGTTTTCCAAATCGTCCAGCCCATCACGCCAAACAAAATGGTGACCAGTGGGGAAATCCAACAGAAGAAATTAAAAGGCAGATAGGCGAGGGTGGCAACGCCAAGGGTCGCCGCCTGATACGCACCGCCGGAGTTCCACGGCACAAGGTTGGCGGTCACGGTGGCGGAATCTTCCACGGCGCGTGAGAGGTTTTCCGGCGCTAATCCCCGCTCTCGATACGCTTCGGCGTAGCTTCGCGCACTCATTACAATGGCCATGTACTGGTCACACAGGATCAGATTGGCGCCAATGGCGGTCAGCACGGTAGAAACTATCAGCGAGCCCGTCGATTTCGCTGCCGAGAGAATTTTATCGGCAATCACCCGAAGCTGGTTGGTGCGCTCCATCACCCCACCGAACATCATCGCCACAATGATCAAACTGATGGTGTACATCATCGAATCCAACCCGCCGCGGCTTAGCAGTGAGTCCACATCTTCAATCCCGGTTTCAGAGGTATAGCCACCAAAAGCGACACTGGCGATGGCGTTGTAGTCCGCGCCCTGCAACCCTGCTGCACAGACCGCACCGGCAATGACACCCAGCGCGATGCCGGGAATGGCAGGCATTTTCTTATAGCTAACAAACAACACCAATAACAACGGCAGGAATAAAACGGGGTTGATAAAAAAGGCGTTATCCAGCGTGGTCAGAATGGTGTTGATACGTTCAATGTTGCCGCCATCGGAGCTGTACTTCATGCCGAGCACGGCTTCAATGATAAGGGTGAGGGTGATGCTGACGCCTGTGGTGTAGGACATGTGTTTAATGTGGGTGAACAGATCAGTGCCCGCCATGGCTGGCGCAAGGTTGGTGGTATCGGAAAGGGGAGACATCTTATCGCCGAAGTAGGCACCGGAAAGCACCGCACCGGCAACCAGCGGAAGGGGAAAGCCCAAGCCGCCACCGACCCCCATCAATGCCACGCCGATGGTACCGGTTGTCCCCCAGCTGGTGCCGGTAGCCAGTGAAGTCACTGCGCAGATAATCACACACGCAGGAAGGAAGATCTCCGGTGCGAGGATTTTCAGGCCGTAGTAAATCAGGGTAGGCACCACTCCGGCGAGGATCCATACACCAATCAATGCACCCACAATCATCAGGATAATCATCGCGGGCAAGGCGTTATAAATACCATTCACCATACCGCCCTGAATATCTTTCCACGAAAAACCGCATTTGAGTGCAATAAGGCTGGCGACAATAACACCCAGCAGCATGGGCACCTGCGGGTCTAAACCATAAAGCACAATGGAAACACTGATCCCGACAACCAGTGAAAGTAGGGACAAAACGGCTTCCCATAATTTTGGCGCGCGGGCACCTTCTGGAATATCAGTCTTCATGCTACCTCCAGTTGTTGACATTTTGACTGAAAAAGATGACGTGCGACGCCAAGACCGGGTCGCAACGACACAGAAGTGAGGCGTGGTGGTATCGCGTCCCTGTCAGCAATAGCAATATTGACGAGTGGGTAGCTGTTTCGGCGGGTGATCGTATCCGGCGCCGCCATTAATCGCAGTGTGCGTTGGCGGGAAACGTTATGCTGCGCGTGGCTTTATAGGGCTAAGCTTCCTACCTCAATGTTTATCCTATGTGGGGCAGGGGGCTTATCGCGTTCAAGAAGTGAGATGTGTTAAGGATTTGTGTTGTTTTTCTGAATGCATGTATTCGGTTTCTGTTGAAAACCGTCTTTTTATCTACTTTTGTTTTCCTATCCGGCCAAGGTGTGTGAATGAAAAGCCCTGCTGGTATTTGAGCCCGTAGCCGAGCGCCCGGTCAAAGCCGATATGCGCAAACCAGATAAGACAAATTGGCAATGCCGCCGGAAACGGGATAAACGCAGCCAGAACGATGAGCAGGAAAGGGCCGATCGAGGAGTGGGTGATATTGTAGGCTATCGCACCAATGCGGGGGCCGGCCAAAAACGCCAGCAGTGCGATATCAGGCAGCAGGATCCAGGTAAAAAACATCGACCAGGCGAACCCTTGCTGGTGGTAAAGCGCAAGTGCAGCCAGAAATAGCCCAAGACCTTCCAGTCTCAATACGTTTCGCACGTTTCCCTGTGCTGCACCTGTCATAGGTTTTCCTTACTCAGTGAAAAGTCGCCCGGTTGGTATAGGCGAGGCTGTCGAACAGCGCGACCGCTTCAGCGTAATCGGCTTCGTCATCCAGATAAATGCCCAACTGAATATAGCTGGTATGGGAAAAAGCAAAGCCGTACATGGAAGCTACTTTGAAATCGTTGGTTTCTTCAAACAGGCGGTAGCGGTAACGGAGGACGCCATTTTCATCGCTTTCAAAGGTATCGAAAGCTTCGCTGGCCTGATCTTCCCGCACCCATTCCAACGCGTCTTCACGTGATTCAATCGCGTCGATTCCCCAGATAAAACACCAGATCGTCATCCCCGGTCGCCACAACACCAGATCGCCATCTTCCATCCGGCTTTCAAAAGGCTCCGGCAGGGTCAGTGCCCATTCATCAGTCAGTGCATATTCGCCAGAAACGGCGTCGAGTTCGTTTACGTTTTGCATGTGGGTGATTGCGCAAATTGCGGTAGTCGCAAAGTCGTTCAAGATGCAGGCAAGACTACCACTGTTGACGATGAAGTGCGCGGAAAAAGGTACTTTTCGGTTCGATTGACTGGACACGGCGACCTTCTGAAAGTGAGTCAGCTCAAATTTTCCTGTCAATCTGCAACCAAATCAGGGATCAAAATCACGCATGCAAACTCCTCATAAAGATCTATCGAAACGTTTCGATTATTGTCAGCGAAACGTTTCGATGAGATCGGATTCCGGCGCGGAAAATCAAAACGAACCGGAGACTCATCGACAATTAGCCGCTGTAGAAGGTTAACAAATGAAAAAAACACCTTACTGAATTCTGACATTGCCCATTTAGTTTCCACGCTTGGCCACACCGACGAATACACCATTTGTGATGCCGGTTTGCCTATTCCCCAGCATGTTGCACGCATTGATCTGGCGCTGACCCATGGCGTGCCGGGCTTTATTGAAACGGTGCGTGTAGTGCTGAGTGAATCACAAATCGAAGGCGTGATTCTGGCGGAAGAGTTCGCCACCGTGAGCCAGAGTGCCACGAAGCGCTGATCCAGGAAATCCGCCAGGAAGAAGCGCGCAGCGGGAAAAATATCGCTATCCAATACGTTTCCCACGAAGCTTTCAAACTGCGCACCCACGACAGCCATGCGGTGATCCGCACCGGTGAATGCACGCCATACGCAAATGTGATTTTTCAGGCTGGCGTCGTTTTTCTAAGCGCTTTGGATTTGAGTGAGACGAGGACATTCCTATGACTCAGGCAATATTGCAACTCAGCGAGATTGAGAAAGCTTTTCCCGGTGTGAAGGCGCTAGATAAAGCGAGCCTGAACGTTTACCCAGGGCGCGTAATGGCGTTAATGGGCGAAAACGGCGCAGGCAAATCGACGCTGATGAAAGTGCTGACCGGCATCTATTCGCTGGATGGCGGCGCGATCCGTTACGAAGACAAACCAGCGGCATTCAAAGGACCACGGGATTCACAGCAGGCGGGTATCAGCATCATCCACCAGGAACTGAACCTGATCCCGGATCTGACCATTGCGGAAAATATCTTCCTTGGCCGCGAATTCACAACGCCGTTTGGCCGCGTGCAGTGGGACAAAATGTACGCTGAGGCGGATAAATTACTGGCGCGCCTGAACGTGAAACACAGCGCTAAAACCCTGCTGGGTGCGTTGAGCCTTGGCGAGCAGCAAATGGTTGAAATCGCCAAAGCGCTGTCGTTTGAATCCAAAGTCATCATCATGGATGAACCAACAGATGCGCTGACAGATACGGAAACCGAATCCCTGTTCAAGGTGATTAACGAACTGCGCGATCAAGGTTGCGGCATTGTTATATCTCCCACCGCTTAAAAGAAATCTTCACCATTTGTGACGACATCACGGTACTTCGCGACGGTAAGTTTATCGGCGAATGTCAGGTGAAAGATATCGATGAAGACCGTCTGATCGAAATGATGGTGGGTCGCAAGCTGGAAGAGCAGTACCCACGCATTGCTGTCACCCACGGCGACACCTGTCTGGAAGTAAAAAATGTTTCCGGCTCCGGCGTGAAAGACGTGAGTTTCACCCTCAAACGCGGCGAAATCCTCGGCGTTTCAGCCTGATGGGCGCGGGTCGTACAGAGCTGATGAAGGTGATTTACGGTGCGCTGCCACGCGACGGTGGCGATGTGGTGCTGAACGGCAAAACCGTCAACCCCATCAGCCCGCGCGATGGCCTGAGCAACGGGATTGCCTATATCTCGGAAGACCGTAAGGGCGATGGCCTGATCCTTGGCCTTTCCGTCAAAGAAAACATGTCTATCTGTTCGCTGGATAAGCTCTCCAACGGCGTGCAAATCCGCCACGGCGACGAAGTAATGGCGGTGGATGACTTTATCAAACTCTTCAACATCAAAACCCCGACCCGTGAGCAGCTTATCGGCAACCTTTCCGGCGGTAACCAGCAGAAAGTGGCGATTGCCAAAGGCTAATGACCAAACCTCGCGTGCTTATCCTCGACGAGCCAACCCGCGGCGTCGATGTGGGGGCGAAGAAAGAAATCTACCAGCTTATCAACCGATTCAAAGCCGAAGGCATGAGCATCATTCTGGTTTCTTCCGATATGCCGGAAGTGCTGGGCATGAGCGACCGTATCATGGTGATGCATGAAGGCCGCATTACCGGCGAGTTTGATGCCAAAGACGCCGATCAAGAAACACTACTGGCCTGCGCTGTAGGTAAATACGTTAAGAAGGATGCAGCATGAGTACCAACGCCGTAACCCAAACCAGCACTGACAGCAAAAAGCTGTTTAGTAAAGCGTGGTTGATTGAACAAAAATCCCTGATTGCGCTCTTGTGCCTGATTGTCGTGGTGTCATTCCTGAACCCGAACTTTTTCACCGTCGACAACATCTTAAACATCCTGCGCCAGACCTCAGTCAACGCCATTATCGCAGTGGGTATGACGCTGGTTATCCTGACTGCGGGTATCGATCTTAGCGTCGGCTCTGTGCTCGCACTTTGTGGCGCATTTGCTGCAACCCTGATAGGCATGGAAGTGCCTGTGCTGGTGGCCGTGCCAACTGCCTTGTTCGCCGGTGCCGTGCTGGGCGCGATTTCCGGCATCATCATCGCCAAAGGCAAGGTACAGGCATTTATCGCCACCTTGGTCACCATGACGCTGCTGCGCGGCGTGACCATGGTGTACACCAAAGGCCGCCCAATCTCGACCGGTTTTACTGACACGGCTGACGCATTTGCCTGGTTCGGTACTGGCTACGCGCTGGGTATTCCGGTTCCTGTCTGGATCATGGTGGTGGTATTTGCTGCGGTCTGGTACCTGCTGAACCACACCCGTTTCGGCCGCTATATCTATGCGCTGGGCGGCAATGAATCTGCGACCCGTCTGTCCGGTATCGACGTCGATAAAGTCAAAATTGGTGCGTATGCGATTTGTGGTCTGCTGGCAGCATTGGCGGGCATCATCGTGACCTCACGCTTGTCTTCGGCTCAACCAACCGCAGGTATGGGCTACGAGCTGGATGCAATTGCAGCTGTGGTTCTGGGTGGTACCAGCCTGATGGGCGGTAAAGGCCGCATTATGGGCACCCTGATTGGTGCGCTGATCATCGGCTTCCTCAATAACGCGCTGAACCTGCTCGACGTTTCTTCCTACTACCAGATGATTGCCAAAGCAGTGGTGATTCTGCTGGCGGTCATGGTCGACAACAAAAACAAGTAACCCTACGAAACAACAATCAGTAAACGTGTAGAACGCGCTGCTGCAACGACAGCAGCGCACCATAAAACAAAAGGATGTAGACAATGAAAAAACTTTCCATGCTTATCTCAGCGGCACTGCTTTCTTCAACCGTTTCTGTGGCTGCACAGGCGCAGGACACCATGGCGATTGTGGTATCAACCCTGAATAACCCATTCTTCGTTACCATGAAAGAAGGCGCGGAAAACAAAGCCAAGGAACTGGGTTACGACCTGATTGTGCTGGATTCGCAAAACGACCCGAGCAAAGAGCTTTCCAACGTGGAAGATTTGACCGTTCGCGGCGTGAAGGCGATTCTGATCAACCCAACGGATTCTGCTGCGGTTTCTAATGCTATCCGCATTGCCAACCGCAGCGAGATCCCAGTACTGACGCTTGACCGCGGTGCGCAGCGTGGTGAAGTGGTGAGCCACATTGCGTCTGACAACGTGGCAGGCGGTGAAATGGCCGGTAAATTCATCATGGAGAAAGTGGGCGAGAAGGCTAAGGTTATCCAGCTGGAAGGTATTGCCGGTACGTCAGCAGCCCGTGAGCGTGGCGAAGGTTTTATGAACGTGGTAAATGGCGGTTCGATGGAACTGCTGGCGAGCCAGCCTGCTGATTTCGACCGTACCAAAGGTCTGAACGTGATGGAAAACATGCTGGCAGCGAACCCAGATGTTCAGGCGGTTTTTGCACAAAACGATGAAATGGCACTGGGCGCACTGCGTGCGGTTCAGGCGTCTGGCAAAAACGTGCTGATTGTGGGTTTTGACGGCACAGACGACGGTATTGCTGCGGTAAACCGTGGCAAACTGGCGGCGACCATTGCACAGCAACCAGAGCTGATTGGCGCGATGGGCGTGGAAATGGCAGACAAAGTGCTGAAAGGCGAAGCGGTTGAGAAATCGATTCCGGTTCCGCTGAAAGTGGTGACTCAGTAAGCGTTTAAGCGCGAACCCCACCCTAACCCTCCCCTTGAAAAGGGGAGGGAATTTAAAGCCCTAGCTCTCTTGATAAGGGGAGGGAATATCAAAGCGGATTGCTTTGCCGTCTTGAACAAGACACCAAATCAATCTGTTTTACTGACAACAATAAAACCTCCCACTGAGAGGTTGAGGACAGCTCAATGAATAAGTTAGTGGTTTTAGGGAGCGTTAACGCTGACCACGTGCTGCAGGTGCCTTCTTTTCCCCGTCCGGGTGAAACCCTGCATGGTCGCAATTATCAGGTTATTCCAGGCGGAAAAGGGGCGAATCAGGCGGTGGCGGCTGCGCGTCTGAATGCGGATATCGGCTTTATTGCTGCGTGGGTGATGACCCGTTTGGTATCAATATCCGTGAAAGCTTTAAGTGCGATGGCATTAATATCGGTGGCGTGAAAATGCAGGCGGACTGCCGACCGGCATTGCATGATTCAGGTGTCAGACAGCGGCGAGAACAGCATTTGTATTTCCGCCGAAGCCAATGCCAAACTGACGGCGCAGGCGGTTGAACCTGAGCTGGAACGAATCCGCCAGCCGAATACCTGCTGATGCAATTGGAAACTCCGATGGATGGTATCGAACGCGCGGCGCAGGTGGCGAAAGAGCATGGCACCAAGGTTATCCTGAACCCGGCACCCGCCCGTGAGCTGCCGGAAAGTCTGCTGGCTTGCGTGGATATCATTACTCCGAATGAAACCGAAGCCGAAGTGCTGACAGGTATCAAAGTGGATGATGAAGTCACGGCTAAGGCTGCGGCGGCCAAGCTGCACGAAAAGGGCATTGAAACCGTGATGATCACCTTGGGTGCAAAAGGCGTGTATGTCAGCCAGCAAGGCGAAGGAAAAATCGTTCCGGGATTCCGCGTGGAAGCGACAGACACCACGGCCGCAGGCGATACCTTCAATGGCGCATTCGTGACTGGTTTAATGGAATCAATGCCTTTAGAATCAGCCATTAAGTTCGCTCATGCTGCGGCAGCGATTTCAGTGACCCGCTTCGGGGCACAAACGTCTATCCCAACCCGTGAGGAAGTGGACGCCTTTTTGCAACAAAACGCCTGATTAAGGAGATCGCATGGCGACAATGAAAGACATCGCGAAGTTAGCCGGTGTTTCAACCTCAACCGTCAGCCATGTGATCAACAAAACGCGCTTTGTCAGTGACGAAATTGCAGAGCGCGTGAACAATGCTGCCAAAGAACTCAATTACTACGCGCCCTCAGCGTTGGCGCGTAGCTTCAAGACCAACCGCACCAACACCATCGGCATGCTAATGACCACCTCCACTAACCCGTTTTTCGGCGAAGTGGTAAAAGGGGTCGAACGCTGCTGCTATCACGAAGGCTATAACCTGATCCTCTGCAATACCGAAGGGGACGTGAAACGCATGCGCGCTTCGGTGGAAACCCTGATGCAAAAGCGCGTCGACGGTTTCATCCTGATGTGTTCAACCTGGAATCAGAATACAGCGCAATCCTGGAACGCCTAGCCGATGTGCCTGTGGTGGTGATGGACTGGGGCCCGATTTCATTCCCCTGCGACAAAATTCAGGACAACTCCCTGCGCGGCGGTTACCTGGCTACCAAGCACCTGATTGCTAATGGTCACCGTGATATCGGTTGCATTACAGGGCCGCTTTACAAGCATCAGGCGCAAATGCGCTATCAGGGTTTTAAGCGGGCAATGAAAGAAGCCAATCTGGAAATCCATCCACATTGGGTGATTGAAGGGGACTTTGAGTGTGAGGGCGGTTATCTGGCCTTTGACAAATTCAAGCAGCACGGTTCTCTGCCTACAGCGGTGTTTGCCGGAAACGACATGATGGCGATGGGCTGATCAATGCCGCCCATGAGCAGGGTGTTTGTGTGCCGAGAGACCTGTCGGTAATGGGTTACGATGATATCCACGTCGCCCGCTATATGACCCCGTCACTGACCACGGTTCATCAGCCGAAATACCGTTTGGGCAAGGCCGCCGTTGACGCGCTGGTTGCCCGCATTGCGGATCGTGAGCGGGACTCACAGGTTGTAGAGCTTGAACCTACGGTGGTTGAGCGCGGTTCTGTTATCCCTTGCAAAGGGAATGACCAATGAAACAGGTAGGCTCCCGTGCGTTGATTGTGGAAGGTGGCGCCATGCGTGGCGTTTTTTCATGTGGGGTACTCGACCATTTCCTTGAACAGGATTTCTCACCGTTCGACAGCTTTTGGGGCGTTTCCGCCGGTGCCAGCAATCTTGCTGCTTATCTGGCGAAAATGCCGGGGCGGAACCTGAAAATCTACCTCGACTACAGCCTGAGAAAAGAATTTCTCCGCCCAGGAAAGTTCCTTCGTGGCGGCGATTTGATGGATCTCGACTGGATGTGGAATATCACCCTGAAAGAGCTGGGCATTGATAAAAACGTGCTCAGCGCGGATCCAAGGCCATTTTTTCTTGGCGTGACAAGGCAAGACAATGGCAAACCGGAATACCATACCCCGGATGTCGATATGCTGGTGGAAACCATGAAAGCCAGCAGCGCTTTGCCCGTGATGTACCGCCATGGCGTTGAGCTGAACGGCGTGCGTTATGTTGATGGTGGCGTGACTGATGCCATCCCCGTCGCTGAAGCGATCCGCCGCGGCGCAACCAAAATCATGGTACTTCGCAGCCGACCTGCAAGTTATCGCAAACCGGCAGGAAAATTCGGTGGTTTAACCCGCCGCATGCTTAAAGATCATCCCGCCCTGATTGAGCCCATGCTCAGCCGCCATATCCGCTACAACCAAACACTGGATCTCGTCGACAATCCACCTGACGGTGTCGAAATCATTCAAATCTGCCCACCGGAAAACTTCAGACTCAAACGCCTCAGCCGCGAAAAAGCGCCACTGGAAGCGGCGTATCATTTGGGTGTTGAAGCGGGGAAAGAGGCGGTTATGCGGTGGGCTGGAACTTGAATTTGGTTTTAATTTCCAACAGTGCTAATCCGTTCGCTATTTATAAATAAAAAACTATTAGTGTGATGGGGAAAATTACATTTGAGGATCTGACATTACTGAGTTGTATGAAAGATTCTTTTATGCGAATCAATTTTAATAACATGGTCATTTTGGACTTTTCAGATAAAATGATAGATTAAAAATCAAATCACATACTGATTTACATTTATATTATTTGTGCGGATGTAGTAATGACAAAAAACTTGCTTATTGAAGATCATGTGGTTCCTCAATTATTCACAACAGCAATAGAAGCATATGAATTTGAGCACAAGGCTCATGAAAAAGGGAAATCATATAAAAATTTAGAAACATTTGGTCTTCTGTGGGGGTATTCAATACCCCAGAAAGGTCATTTGCCCGCGCGAATTGTAGCGACTATGGCGACTGTAGAGACATCTGCGTTGAGACACCAAGATTGGGTCAAGCCAGATCTTAACTCCATAGTTGCAAAGAAAGAGTTTTTTGAAAGATACTGGCCAAATATTGAATTAGTTGGAACTTTTCATTCACATCCTTACGGAAGTTTAACTGAAGTAAATAGTGCAGAAGGAAAAGGTTGGAGAGCTTCAGAGGGAGATAAGGGTTTTTTCCCATGGTTTCATGAGTTTGTTTCACCAGAGCAACCTTTATTGGCTCATCTAATTGTTACTATTGCGAGACTTGAAAGAAGAGGATGGGCATATCCTGATCGATTGAAAGGTAATGAAATGGATAAAGGTTATGTGCTCTCAGCGGATGAGCGTAAATTGTGGTTGAGATCATATGCAAGTGAGAGAAGTTCTACTAATGATGATAATGATTTGACGTTTGAATTCTCGGACGATTTACAATTGGAAATACCTGCTCTACAAAACAGATTCTGGTAAATCCATATCAGCGAGCTTGTAATTCGTTAACTGAAAGTTCAGGTGTTTGTTGGCTGCTATTGCAGCCAATTTTCTATATCCACTATCTGCTTCAACTACTTTTACGGGAAACAGAAATGGAAATCTCAGTAACACGCATCGACAAAACTAACCCCGAGCATGAGCACATGTTTGGGGTTTTATTCAGTGAGTATATGGCTAATGAGCCGGTGGAGTTTGATCTGTCGGTTGTCCGTCGTCTGTTCACCTTGCCTTACTTTCACGGCTTTATGACATTTGTTGATAGCCAGCCTGCCGGATGTGCGGTCTGCTTTGAGTCTTACTCGACCCATAGTAATAAGAACGTCTTGAACATCCATGATTTTATGATTTCAGGGAAATTCCGTGGGAAAGGGCTGGGCAAGGTGCAGCTCACTGGCATTGAACAGTATTGCCGCGAGAACAACTATGTGAAGATTACCCTGGAAGTGGCGGGCGACAATGAAGTGGCCAAAAAGCTGTATCGCTCATGCGAGTTTGAAGATTTCAACCTGTTCTTAAAAGACCAACTGCATTGGCAGAAGTATCTCAACTAGCCTCAACATAACCACACTGAAGGAGCATGTGCATGACCTACGAGGAGTTCAATGCCTTTTGCCGTGCAATGCCTGCGACCACATACGTTGTTCAATGGGGAAACGCCCATGTGTGGAAAGTGGGTGGGAAAGTATTTGCCATTGGAGGCTGGGAGAAAAACGACGGTCCAGCTTTTACCTTTAAAGCTTCTGAACTGTATTACGAGATTCTGAAAGACAAGCCGGGTTTCAGGCCTGCACCTTATATGGCATCCCGTGGAATGAAGTGGATACAGCAGTTTGCAGAATGTGATCAGGGTGATGAACAATTGAAATACTACTTGTCTGAATCGCACCGGATTGTTGCATCGGGACTGACCAAGAAAAAACAAAAAGAGCTGGGCTTGCAACCTCCTGATTGATTGTCGGTGGTGCCGTCCAGCTCTTCGTGAGTTTATTTAGCTTCAGCTTGGAAGCTGTCATTTATTCAACGGATAACCCGTTGTCGCTTCAATAACAAAACCCTTCACTTCTGCCATCAGCAAACCCTTCATACACATTGGCAAATCGCTTCGGTGCACTAGCGGCTTTTTTCTTCGGACGTCGTTTAACCGGGCGCATGTCCATGCTTTCCTGACGTGTCAGTCTTCGGCGTGGGATTGGGCGCGGGCGAGAAATGTTTCATCCTGCAGTGCCGCCTTTCGGCTCTGGTTCACGCGCTCCAGCAGTTGGTTAAATTCTTTGTTGTTCATAATTCAACCCTCCTAACTACACTGTTTGTATAAACACTGTTTATGTATACAGTATTATCCCGAAGTGTCAAATCGTCAACCCAAGAGCAGAGAGATTTTCTGTTGAGTGGGGAGCAGAGAAACGTGCACTTCTCCTATGGTGAGACACTCGAAAGCGGAGATTTCTGCCACATTAAAGCGGGAAGAAATCACGGTTCATTGAGCCATAGGTTGGTCGGGTGCCCAAAGCGCGGAACTGTTTGCCTTAGCTTTGCTGAAAGTGGGTATTGGCTGATTCACTGGAGCGGGTTTGAGTGTTGGCTCGGGTATGGATGTGTGATTACAACAACGTACGAACCCATGTTTACGGTGAGTATTCCATTGTCGGAATACCGGAGGTAGTTGGCAGCCTCTGATTTGTCACAGTCGCTTAATGGGGAGCGTGCAGATATCACACAAGGTGAGGAGCGTTTTTATGGAAACGAATCATACTCGAACCAGCTTTTGGGGTGACCTGACGACATTTCAAAAGTGGTTTTTAGTCATCTTTGTACTTGGAAGTGTGTTTTCTTTTTTTACTCCCCTTTTTATGAGGAACAGTTTCAGAATTATTTACCTTTACGGCAATAATCGGTTTGATCTGCGCAATAACCGGCGTGCTGACATCAATCTACCAGGCAAGAGGGGAAGTGATTGTTTACGCATTTATTATCGTAAACACAGTCACTTATGCTTGGATTGCCTACACCAGTGACTTATATGGACAAGTCATACAAAACCTCATATTGCTGTTGCCAATACAAATCTATGGTTTGATTTCATGGAAGAAAAGCGCCGCCAAAAGCGAAAATAATCAAATTGAAATAAAGGTATTCACCACTAAAAACTGGATTATTACCCTTGTTTGCCTGGCCGTTTTCTGGGGCTTGTATTACGTATTCCTGAATCATTTGCCGCAAATCATCCATACGGCTTTTGGCGGTAAAATGATTCCACCTGATCCAAGCGTAGGAATGGATTCATTGACAACCGTGCTGACAGTCACCGCCATGTTCCTGACATCAAAAAGGTACGTTGAACAATGGTGGTTCTGGATTCTTTGTAATATCGGTGTCGTGTTGTTTATTGAAGGGTTGTTTACAACGAAACTGACACCTTCTTCGTTGGTTGGCGACTTGTCTGGCGCGATTAACTGGCTGCAATATGGCATAGGCGCTATCTATGGCTTCTATCTCTGGAGAAAAATGTACAACGAAAGAAAACATACAGCGGAAGGTGCCGTTCATCCTGGCATAAAAATGGACTAGGGCAGGCCAACAACTTCATTCCCTATTAATGCGTGTGAACGCTTACGCCGGTCTTTTGCGCAGTTGCAGACGGGCAATGCGTTTACTCAGGGTGTAGATGCGTTTAAGCACTTCTACCCATTCCATTTGAATGCGGAAACTCGCCAGCCGGGTTTCAGTGCACTGCGACAATCGCTCAGCCTGGTGTTCCAAAACCTGCTCCAGCAAGGCATTAATTTCCCGCTTGGCACGCATAACGCCTTCGGCCAGCTGATCGTCGTTGCGTCGAATGGCGTTGACGCTGTCGAGCAACGCTTTTCTCACCCTGTCCTGGGTTAAATCGAGTGTTTTGTGCATTTCCTCACTGGCGTGGAAGTCGGTTTCCAGCGTTTTATAGCTGAGTGGCAGCAAGCCGTTGACCACCAGATCCGCAATGCTTTCCAGTTGGTCGGTGATGCTGACGAGTTTGATCTGCTGACTACTTTGGGGCTTGGAAAGCGGGTTGTGACGCAGTTTGCCAAGGTAGGTCAAGATTTGGGCGTGCAGGGTATCGACTTCATCCTCAATCTTTTCAATCTCCCGCAAGGTTTCCCGAACTTCCTGCTTCTCGCTATCGTTTTTCAAATCCACACCAATGGATGGCAGCATGTTCACCATATTCACGACGCGGCGGCCAACACGCGCTAACTCCAGTTGTGTCTGTTCCAGAGCGATATCTGGCGTGGAAAGAAAATCGTCACGGATATATTTCACTTCCAGTTTCTGCTGTTCGCGTTCTTTGGTGTCTTTTACATCCGGTGGCACCAGCTTTTTCACAGCGGTCACGAAATAAGCGCTGAACGGCAACATGATCAGGGTGTTGAGCACGTTAAACAGGGTGTTGGCGTTGGCGATTTGCCGTGGCGACTCAACGGCTAGACGCTCCATGCCCATCAACTCCGGTGAAGCAGGGGAAATAGCGGTTGCGGCATAGGCGAGCAGAGAGATAAAGGGCAGCCAGATGAGCACACCAATCACATTAAACAGAAGGTGGATGCCGGAGGTTTGCTTTGATTCTGCGTCCTTACCAATGGTCGCCAATAAGGCGGTGACACAGGTACCGATATTGGCACCCATTGCCAGCGCAATACCAGTTTCCAGCGAGATAAAGCCTTGACCTGCAAGCACAATAACAATACCGGTCGTGGCTGACGATGACTGCACCAGTGCCGTAAATGCGGCAGCAACCAGAATGGCAAACAGTGGGTTATCCATGGTCGCCATCAGGTCAATGAAAGGCTGGTAGGTACGAAGCGGGGTCATGGCTTCGCTCATCATGTTCATGCCAAGGAATAGCATCCCGAGCCCGAGTATGATATTGCCGTAGTTTTTGAACGGCTCACTTTTTGCGCTCAATTGCACGACAAAACCCACCGCAATCATGGCCAAAGCGGCTTTGGTGACTTTAAAAGCGATAATTTGCGCAGTGACAGTGGTACCGATATTGGCGCCCATTATCACGCCAACGGTCTGGTTGAGAGACATCAATCCCGCACTGACAAAACCAACCAGCAAAACGGTGGTCACTGAGGAAGACTGGATAATGGCGGTAAGCCTGCACCTGTGAATACGCCGCTGATCCGGCTTTTGGTCAGCGTCGCCAGCACCTGTTTCATCTTGCTGCCCGCAGCTTGCTTCAGCGAGTGCGACATCTTTTCCATGCCGTAGAGAAACAGTGCCAAACCACCAAACAACCCCATAGACATGGTGAGGTAATCCAGCGAAAGGCTGCTTTGGGCAAACGCAGTGGAAGGCAACAGACAAGCGAGGGCAAGCAGGGATTTGATCATAGGCACACTTAACGGTTTGTTATTTATCGAGTATAGGTCGATGTGCCTTGATTTCTTTTAGTTTGGTTCACAGTTTTCAATACATAGCGGCATTGTCAGCCGCACTGATACGGTTGAATTTTCTCATGAGAAAGTTGAAATACAGGCCATCAGTGTGGTGATGGCCTGGCAGGTGTTATCAGGCGGTTGCGTTTACAGGCGCGTTTACTCTAAACACGACGGCAAGTACCAACAGGGTGGTCATGGTGATCAGCTGGAAGCCGGGTAGCAGCGGAGTCAGGGCGATCAACACCGCAAACAGCATCATTGTGGCGCCGGATTTGGCAGACACTATGTGGCGATCCCGCACCAGCCAAAGCCCAAATATATAGATGCCAATGGCTATACTGATCAGCCATTTGGCATCGCCTTCCGTGCCGTGTTCGCTGAAAGACTCGATCAACGCCCCAAACCCTGCACCAATGCTGCGCCGGAAGCGTAAATGAAAAAGTGTCCGTAGCTCCAGGAAAACACACGGGAAGTTTTATCTGAGGTCAGGTGATCTTCCTCGTTGAAATAGAGCCACCACAGGGAAAAGGGAATGATTGTGGCGCAAAGGGCGATGGCACCAAGGCTGAGATCCCAGTGGTGTTCGCGGTTCATCTCCTGAATGCCCAATCCTGCACTTAACAATATTTCACCAAGCACGATGATGTTCAACAGGCCGTAACGCTCCATGACGTGGTGTTTGTGCCAAGGGATCCGCTTAGCCATGTTGCATAGATTGGCACCGCCAATTCAAGTATGACGCCCAGGATAAAAAGGGAGAAAAACAGTGTGCTGCCGATGTTGGTGAAGAAAGCGAGGATCAGCCAGCAAGGTTGCAGTATGCACATCCCAACCACGTATCGCATCGCCGTTTTACAGTACTCGGGGTTCTCAGTGGCAACCCGCCACCAAAGGTAGATCTGTGGAATGCGCAGAACCACGTACCCGACAGAAACAAGGCGGATATCGAGGGATTCAAAATACAGCGGCATCCCGCCGGCGATCAACAGAGCACCAAACATCATCACGAGTGTGCTTATGCGGTAAGTCACATCGTCGTTATCAAATGCAGAGGCAAACCAGGTAAAGTTGACCCATGGCCACCAGAGTGCAAATAAAGCCAGTATGAACTTCACCGTGCCATCAACGTAATGTGCGGCACCTACTGCATGGTGTAGCCCGGCAGCGGTCAGTGCGATAGCGATAACAAAAACAAGGTCAAACAGCAGCTCCAGTTCGGTCGCTGCACGGTGTCCGGTTCGTTCCCGCGCCAGCATTGGGCGGATTGTGGCGCGGTAATAATCACGCATCATAGCAATATCCTTTTGCAATTACGGTGAAGTCAGAACTTCCCGTTTTGGTTATTCCAGATTTCCCTTGGCGGAATGGCTTCCACCGTGTCCCAGTGCTCGACAATCTTGCCGTTTTCCAACCGGAACAGATCATAAAAGGCGGAATGGGTGCCATTGCGGTAGCCTTCACAAACGGCGAGGACAAAATTGCCTTCGGCCAGCGTGCGGTGAAAAGCTTGATAGTGAATGCATGGCTTGCCATCGGGCATTTTGGCTGACAGCGCTTGATCAGGTTGTTGATATCGTCATCCTGCTCTGGGCTGTGTTCTGTGTAGTGCTCTTTATCGAAATAGCCCGGCAAAGCGGGAATATCGCCAGCAATCAGTACTTCCTGAATGAAGGACTCAACGGTATCGCGATTTCGTTTGGTGGCTTCGAGGTCGGTGACCTCTGTTGCGCCATCCACCATGCTGTGTCCGGATGCATTGGGTGGTTGTTTGAGTTGCAGGTTATCCCAGTGCTCGACAGTTTTTTCTCCCTCAAACCGGAATACCTCGAAGCAGATTTTCACGCTGCTGAAGTCATACTCGGTGTGGGCAAACACATAGTCGCCGTCAGAAAAAATACGGATGATCTCAACATGGGGGTTGGTTTTTGCCAGACGGGCAAAAGCTCGGCAAGCCCGATATCTCCCTCCTTTGTCATCGGGTTGTGTTGCTTATACTGTTTTTCATCCACGACAGTCACAGCGCTGGCATCGCCGTGTTCGATGCCTTTTTTGAGCAGGTCATGAATTCTTTGCTTTCGGGTCTCGTTCACGCGCAAATTTCCTTAATAGGTCTCTCAAATAGCGAGTTTAGCTGAGCACATCGATGACGTTTGGCTAGATTATGATTCAGGGAACAACTTCCTTCTCAACATAAAAACAACGCGTTATGAAATGGCGTCATAGAGTAAAAATACACCCCCGTCACTGTGACTGGGCGGACAGGGCTTAGATGCGGAGCGTAAGCATGGATTGGTTATTTCTGGGTTTGGCAATGTGGTGTCTGGTGCACTTTATCCCGACGTTGGGCGTGGGGATCAAACAGTCCCTGATCGCCAAAATGGATAACAATGGTTATCGCGGCGTATTTTCAGTGCTGATTGTGCTGTCGTTGGTGATGATCGTGGCGGGGTGGCGCAGTGTGACGCCAGAGTTTCTCTACGCGCTGCCGATGTTTACCCGTCCGCTGGCGATGTTGTTAATTTTGGTGGCGTTTATCTTCTTTGTGGCGGCGCGATTGCCGACACGGTTAAAGCAGTATGTCCGAAACCCGCAGCTCACCAGTGTAATTTTATGGGCAATTGCCCATTTGGTGTTAAACGGTGACACCCGCGCTGTTATGTTGTTTGGTACTTTGGGCGTGTGGGCGATTCTGGAAATCGTCTTTATCAACAAACGCGACGGTGAATGGGTAAAACCACCCGTGCCCGGTTGGGGCGCAGAAGTGAAGGTTGTCGTGATTGGATTCGTCGCTTACGTGGCGGTCATGTTCCTGCACCCCTATATTGCTGGAGTGCCTGTTCACGGATAAAGCGCCAATACCTGATACAGCACCTGAAAAATATCCGGAACATAAAATCGAAAACGGCCCGCAATGGGCCGTTTTGTTATCTAATCTGTCTGCTGGTGATTCGAAACTAAAACGTGCAGGAGATATCACTGTGACCAAAGGTTGCACCGCAGCGGCAACATTGTTGGTAGCTGCTGCCTAGCATCATATCCAGAGAGTTGGAAAGTACGATGGTGGCGCGCTGGAAAAGGGTGGCGTCTACTGCCGCCTGTTGAGGTTTCAGTTCGATAAGGGTGTGTGGCGTAATCTCGCCGCATTCATCACAAAAGAGTTTGTTCTCGCGATCGGCCATAAGTCCTTCCTCGGCTGTTTTGCTGCCTAAATGATGGGGAGCGCTCACGGTTAAGCCTACACAGCCAGCCTGACATTCCTATTTTGAGGGGGCAGAGTTGAGAAACGGCTCAAACAAATCGGCATGATTTGTGCGGAAAATGGACGATTAATGTAACGGGATGGTAACAAAACGATGGCTCCGAAGAGCCAACGTGTGGACGTGTATCTTTGTGTATCAGTAGTGGATAGCGCGTGGCAGCTCTTTAGCCTGTGCAACCCAGTCTTCCACTTTGCTTTCGCCGGGAAGTTGGCGAACCAGGTTTTTCTCTTCGTTGACCTCGGCCATTTTGGCAGCCAGGTTCGCAGCATTACGTTGTGCGAGTTCTGGCACGGTGTCCACGCCTGCGCATTCAAGCAGATCGGCGTATTGGGTGCTGATGCCTTTAATGCGAGCCAAATCTGCGCGATTCAGCCACTTCAGTACCAGTTTTCCGCTGATGCCGCTCTCTTCCGCAATGGCTTTCCGGCCTGAAGGCTGAGCACCTTTTTCCAGCAGTTGCTCGATGGTGTTTATGCCGATGGCTTCCAGTTTCTCGGCGTATGTTCCACCAATGCCTTCAATATCAACAAGCTTTGTCATTTGCTCTTCTCCTTAACTATTGAGCGATGAGCCCAATGCAAGACGGAACGGAGTCGGAGCGAATGCGCCGCCCTGCATTCAGCAAAAAAAATGTAGCAGGACAGGAGAGAGGACAATTGTCATGTTTCTGGTAATTGCAGGAAAAACAAAAAGCCATGCGTCGGCATGGCTTTGGTATCGGCTCGCTTTTTGATGCTCAGGCGGTTTCTATTAGACGGTAGGCCACGCGGTAGCTGTCCATAAATGATGGGATTGGCAGGAACTCAAACGGGCTGTGGAAGTTGTGTGCGCCGGTGAAGAAATTCGGCGTAAACAGGCCACGCGCTGAAAGCACGGAGCCATCAGTGCCGCCACGCATCGCAATGGTTTTTGCCGGAATCGCCAAATCTTCCAGTGCGGAATAGAGGTTATCCAGCGCTTGGGTGTCTTCGCCCATGGCCTGGGCGATATTGCCGTAGATGTCAGATACCGTGAGTTCAATCTGGCTTTCGGATGTTTGGCTTTGAGGAAGGCACCCAGGTTTCCAGATACGCTTTGCGCTGGTTGTAGCTTTCCTGATCGAAATCGCGGATAGCCACAGACACAGATGCACGGTTCTGGTTGCCGCTCATGTCCGTTACCCAGAAGTAGCCTTCACGCCCTGCGGTTTGCTCCGGCTTGCCCATATCGTTCAGCATGCTGATGAAATCTGCCGCCACCAGGTTTGGGTTTACCAGCACATTCTTGGCGCTCATTGGGTGGGCAGTAATGCCGTCAACTGTCAGGGTTGCGCCCCCAGCGTTGAAGGTTTCGTAAATCACCTCACCGCGTTCGCAGCAGTCGATGGTGTAGCAGTGATCAACCGGGAACCGTTCCAGCGGCAGCACTTTCGCCCCGCGCAGGCCAATTTCTTCATCCGGCACAAACGCGAAGTAGATATCGCCGTGCGCCTTGCCGGTTTCTTTCAGTTCACGCGCCAGCGTCATCATCACGGAAATTGCGGCTTTGTTGTCCGCGCCCAGCACGCTGGTGCCATCGGTAAAGAAGATATCCTGATCGCGGTATTTCGCCAGTTCAGGGTGAGTCGCTTCACTAATCACAATGTTCAGCGCGTCATTCAGGATGAGCGGTTCGCCTTCGTAACGCAGCAGTTGCGGTTTGATATCACCACTCAAACCCACATCGACGGTGTCTAAGTGGGCAACAAAACCGAGGGTTTTGGCATCTTGCTTTGTACCCGGCAGGCGGGCGATCAGAATGCCGGACTCCAACAGCTGGGTGTCGGTGAAGCCAGTGTGTTCAGATCATCCTGAAGCAGTTTCGCCAGTGTGCGTTGTCCTTCCGACGACGGTACCGCTGGATTTGCGGCGTTAGATTGGCTGCTGATTGCCACATAGCGTTGGAAGTTATCAATCAGCGTTGTTTCGATATTCATGGTGTTTCTCCGGATGCGGCCGGAAAACGGCCGCACCTTCAATTATTGCAGGCTGTAGGTGTAGCCGCTGTTAAAACCAAGCGGGATTTCAAGGCCCCAGAACAGATAAAGCATGGCAGTCAGCGCGATCAGAAGACCAATCGAGTACGGCACCATCATAGAAACCAGTGTGCCGATGCCTGACTGCGAGCAGTAACGCTGCATGTAAGAGATGATCAGCGGGTAGAAAGCGAACATCGGGTACTGACGTTAATCGCGCTGTCCGAGATACGGAAAGCGGCTTGTGTCAGTTCCGGCGACAAACCCACCGCCATCAGCATTGGCACCAGCACAGGCGCCAGAATCGCCCACTTGGAGGATGCGGAAGTGATGATGAGGTTCAGACACGCAGTCAGCAGGATCACGCCAAGAATGGTCAGTTGCCCCGGCATATTCAGTGCTTTCAGGCCTTCCGCACCGGAAAGGGCGATCAGGCTGCCGATGTTGGATTTACCAAAACAGTAGAGGAACTGGGCGCAGAAAAACGCGAACACGATAAACGAGACCAACGAGACGGTGATGTTTTCCATCGACTTGGTGACGTCTTTGGCGGTGCTGAATTTTCCGCTGACAAAGCCATACACCAAACCCGGCAGGGCGAAGAACACCAGCAGCAGCGGCACGATAGTCTGCATTGCCGGTGCCTGCGGGCTGGTCAGTGAACCATCTGGCGCACGGAACAGGGAGTTTTCCGGCACCATCAGGGCGGCGCAAAGCAGCATCAGACCCAACAGGGTGTAGTTGGCAATGCGGAATGCGCGGGTTTCTTTGTCGCTCAGGGATTCATTGCCTTTATCCAACTGTTCAACGTCTACCGGCAGTGTTTTCGCCAGACGTGGCTCGACGATTTTATCTGTCACATACCAACAGGTACCGATCACCGCAAAGGTTGAAGCCAGCGAGTAGAAGTAGTTACACAGCACATTCACGCTGTAGCTTGGATCCAACACGTGGGCACCGGTTTCGGTGAAACCCGCGAGAATAGGGTCGATGATGGATGGCGTGTAAGACGCCGTGAAACCACCGGCCAAACCGGCAAAGCCTGCGGCGATACCTGCCAGCGGGTGTTTGCCGGTTTTGTAGAAGATGTAAGCCGAGACAGGCATCAGGATCACGTAGGCAGAGTCTGACGCGACGTGTGCCAGCACACCGATAAAAATCACTGACGGCGTAACGGCAGAAAGTGGCACGACAGACAGCAGTTTTTTCAGTGCAGTGGTGATGTAGCCAGAGCCTTCAGCGATCCCGATACCCAGCGTGGCAACAATCACGATACCCAGCGGCGGGAAGTTGACGAAGTTTTTCACCATGGAAGTGAAAAGCCCCATCATTTCGTTGGCATTCAGCAGGTTCAGAACCTGAATAGGTTGTTGGGTCAGCGGATGGATATAGCTGAACTCAATGTTGGACAACAGGAAAGAAAGCCCGATACACAATAGTGTGGCGATAAAGAAAAGCATGGTGATATCGGGGATTTTGTTGCCAATGTCTTCAATGCGGTCAAGCCAGTTTCTGGGCTGTTTGACAGGGGAGGCGGCGCGGGTAGTCATGAGAAAATTCCTTATACAACAATCCAATGCAAGCAAACAGAAAGAGAGGCTTGCCCCATTAAAGATAATTCCCTCAATATCTTTGCGGCAATTGCTAATGTCGTGACCGTGGTTGCAAATTACTCGCAGTAAAAACAGGGAAATTTACATTTGGGAACAGAGACTTAAACAACTGCATGGTTTGGCGGGCAAAGTGTGGCAACTTCTGGCGGATTGGTATCAGGCGGGAAGACATTGTCAGGCTGGGCGCCAACGCTGACGCCCAGCCTGTGAGGTTAAAATCAGCGGCGCTCTGCGGTGATTTTCACGATTTCCACCAACACATCCGCGGCGGCATGCAGGGATTTCACCGGCAGGAATTCATAGATAGAGTGGAAGTTGTGTGCGCCGGTAAACAGGTTCGGGCAAGGCAGCCCTTTTTGCGACAGCACTGCGCCATCATAACCACCGCGCATCGGCATGGCTTTCACTTCAATACCACAACGTTCGTACGCTGCTTTGGCGATATCAATCGGGAAGCTGGCGTCACCTTCAAGGCTGTTTTTCACGTTCTCATAGCGGTCAGCCAGGGTGATGGTCACCGAGCCTTCACCCCAAAGCGTTTCACATGATGCTGCTAGTTGCTTGAGGAAGTTCATACGGTGCTGGTAGCCCGCTTTAGTGAAATCGCGCACATCCATTTTCAGCGTGGTTTTGGCGCTGTTGCCCTGAAGCTCTTTCACCCAGTAGTAACCTTCGCGGCCTTCGGTGTATTCCGGCGCTTCGCCCGGAGGTAACATGGCGATGAATTTGTGCGCCATCAGCAGGGAGTTTTTCAGCTTGCCTTTGGCTGACATCGGGTGCGCAGACTGGCCGGTAAAGGTGACAACCACATCGCCTGCGTTCCAGTTTTCATAAACAAACTCACCGATACCGCCGCAATCCAGCGTGTAAGCGAAATCCGCGCCGAAGCTTTCCACATCAAATGCCTTGGCACCGCGCAGACCCTGTTCTTCATCTGGCACAAAACCGATTTTCACCGGGCCGTGCTCAATCTCCGGGTTGGCTTTGAAATACTGCAGCATGTGCATGATCGCCGCGATACCCGCCTTATCGTCCGCACCCAGCAAGCTGGTGCCGTCGGTCACAATCAAATCCTGACCAACGTAATCATTCAGCTCAGGGAACTGCGCCAGTGGCATGGTGATATTGGCGTCGGCATTCAGGGTGACGTCGCCACCGGTGTAATGAACGATGTGCGCCTTGGTATCCGCCGTTTGCTCGGCACTGGTATCAAGGTGGGCAAAAAACGACACCACAGGCAGAGATTTATCGGTGTTGGCAGGCAGGGTCGCAGTCAGAATAGCGCGCTCATTCAGCAAAATATCGCAAAGCCCCAAGGCTTCGAGTTCACTTTTCAGCAATTCCGCCAGCACACGTTGCCCCGGGCTGGAAGGCATAATGCCCGCTGCGCCATTTTCACGGCTGGTGGTGGTGTTGATTCGGGTATAGGCAAGAAAACGATCGACAATATTCATAGTACTTCTTCAATAATGAAACCAATGAGTTGGCCAAAGCATACATGTCGTTTTGCAAGCTCAATGTTAACTGAATCACAAGGTTGCAGTGGGGGAGGTGGACTTAGTTTGTGGAAGTAATGACGTTGTAAATTTGGCTGGATTTGGTGAATAGTGATTCGTTGGAATTGCAGAAGAGGTAATGAATTGGAGATTTTCCTTTGAAACATTGAAAACAAAAAAGCGAACCAGCCGGTTCGCTTTTTAGTTATTTGATTGTATCCAACCGATTCAATTCGAATCAGTCTTCCATATAGCTTTCAATGCTTGGGCAAGAGCAGATCAGGTTACGGTCGCCGTATACGTTATCGACGCGGTTAACGGTCGGCCAGTATTTAGCGGCTTTCGCCTGTGCACTTGGGAAGCATGCGGTTTCGCGGCTGTATGGACGATCCCACTCTGCGGCCATCAAATCAGCCTGAGTGTGTGGGGCGTTAACCAGTGGGTTGTTTTCCAGTGGCCATTCACCGTCCTGCACTTTGGCGATTTCTTCACGGATAGCGATCATCGCATCACAGAAACGATCCAGCTCTGCTTTGTCTTCACTTTCCGTTGGCTCAATCATCAGGGTGCCTGCAACTGGGAACGACATAGTTGGCGCGTGGAAACCGAAGTCCATCAGACGCTTCGCAATGTCTTCCTCAGAAATGCCAGACGCTTCCTTGATTGGGCGGATATCGATGATGCACTCGTGCGCAATACGGCCGTGTGTACCGCGGTACAGCACTGGGTAGTATGGGCGCAGACGCTCCATCACATAGTTGGCGCTCAGGATGGCAACCTTGGTTGCTTCCGTCAGACCCGGTTCACCCATCATGGCGATGTATGCCCAAGAGATTGGCAGGATAGAGGCACTACCCAGCTGCGCAGCAGAAACTGCGTGGCCTGTACCGTTCACTACGTGACCCGGCAGGAATGGCGCAAGGTGCGATTTCACACCGATAGGACCCATACCTGGGCCGCCACCACCGTGCGGGATACAGAAGGTTTTGTGCAGGTTGAGGTGTGACACGTCAGAGCCAATAAAGCCCGGGCTTGTCAGGCCAACCTGTGCGTTCATGTTTGCACCGTCAAGGTACACCTGACCGCCTGCTTCGTGGATCAGTTCGCACACTTCCTGCACGGCTTCTTCGTAGACACCGTGGGTAGAAGGTAGGTGATCATGATGCAGGAGAGATCGTGGCGATGTTTCTCGATCTTGGCTTTCAGGTCGTTGATGTCGATGTTGCCGTTGGCATCACAGCCGACAACCACCACTTTCATCGAAACCATTGCCGCGGATGCAGGTTGGTGCCGTGCGCAGAGCTTGGGATCAGACACACATTACGATGTGCTTCGCCGCGGCTTTCGTGGTAGCGCTGAATAGCAACCAGACCTGCGTATTCGCCCTGTGCGCCAGAGTTTGGCTGCAGAGAGAACGCATCGTAGCCCGTGATTTCACACAGCATCTTGCTCAGCGAGTCTGCCAGTTCGGTATAACCTGCGGCTTGCTCAGCCGGAACGAATGGGTGCAGGGCGCCAAATTCTGGCCAAGTCACCGGGATCATTTCTGCCGCTGCGTTCAGCTTCATGGTACAGCTGCCAAGCGGGATCATGCCGTGGGTCAGCGAGAAGTCTTTGTTTTCCAGCTTTTTCATGTAACGCATCAGCTGGGTTTCGCTGTGGTGGGTGTTAAACACCGGGTGCGTCAGGTAATCGCTGGTGCGGCGGCATGACTCAGGGATCGCTGCGAACTCGTCTGCTTCAATGGCTGAAGCGAACTGTGCGACGTCGGTTTCATCTGTCAGTGCTGCCAGCAATTCGTTAACGTCTGCGAGCGTGGTGGTTTCATCAAAGCTGATGCCCAGTTGACCATCCAGTTTGCGCAGGTTGAAACCTGCATCCTGTGCTTTTTTGAACAGAGCGTCTGTCTGATCACCGGTGTTGAGGGTGATGGTGTCAAAAAAGTCGTGGAAGGCCAGCGCAATGCCTGCGTGATTAAACGCGGCTGCGGCCAGAGCGGTCAGGTGGTGAACGCGGCGGGCGATTTTCTTCAGACCTTGTGGGCCGTGGTAAACCGCGTAGAAGGCCGCCATGTTTGCCAGCAACGCCTGTGCTGTACAGATGTTGGAAGTCGCTTTTTCACGGCGGATATGCTGCTCGCGGGTCTGCATGGCCATACGCAGTGCCTGGTTACCGTTGGCATCAATCGATACCCCGATAACGCGACCAGGCATGGTGCGCTTGAGTTTGTCGCGGGTCGCCATAAAGGCAGCGTGTGGGCCGCCAAAGCCCATTGGCACACCAAAGCGTTGTGCAGAACCGATGACAACGTCTGCACCCATTTCACCCGGCGCTTTCAGAACAGTTAGTGAAAGCAGGTCAGCGGCAACAGTGACCAGTGTTTTGTTGGCTTGCGCTTGGGCAATGATGTCGCTCAGATCGCGAACCTGACCTGTGGTGCCAGGGTATTGCAGCAGAGCACCGAACACATCTTGCGATGGCAGGGTTTCTGCCGCACCGGTGATCACGTCGTAGCCCATGTATTGGGCGCGGGTTTTAATCACTTCCAGTGTTTGCGGGTGAACATCGTCTGCAACGAAAAAGGCGTTGCTCTTGCTCTTACCGCCGCGCTTACACAGGGTCATCGCTTCTGCCGCCGCCGTTGCTTCATCCAACAGGGAGCGTTCGCCAGTTCCATGCCGGTCAAATCCATCACCATTTGCTGGAAGTTCAGCAGTGATTCAAGACGGCCTTGGGAGATCTCTGGCTGGTATGGGGTGTAAGCGGTGTACCAACCGGATTTTCCAGCACGTTGCGCAGGATTGGGTGTGGCGTATGGGTGCCGTAGTAACCCTGTCCAATCAGGCTGCGTTTGATTTGGTTTTTGCCTGCAATGGCTTTGAGCTTGGCGAGCATCGCCACTTCGCTCAATGGCGCTTCCAGTGCCATTGGCTCTGGCAAACGGATACCTGCAGGAACGGTTTCTTCAATCAAATGCTCAAGGCTGGTAGCATTGACCGTCTGCAGCATGGTATCCATGTCGCTTTCGCGCGGGCCATTGTGGCGAGTAAGGAACTCGTTGTCCGGTGTTAACTGATCGAGTAAACGTAATTCTGTCATGACCTTGGTCCTGAATTAGTCTTCAACGGTTTCTAGATAAGCGTCTGCGCTCATCAGATGGTCGAGGTTGCTGTCGTCAGCCAGTTTGATTTTGGCAATCCAGCCGCCTTCAAAAGGTTCTTCGTTGACCAGTTCCGGGCTCTCTTCCAGCGCTTCATTCACTTCAACCACTTCGCCGTTTACCGGGCCATAGATATCTGACGCTGCTTTTACAGATTCGACGAGTGAGAAGGTTTCGCCGATTTCTACTTCGCTGCCGACTTCAGGCAGGTCTACAAACACCACGTCACCCAGCAGACGCTGTGCATGATCGGAAATACCGATAGTGACAGTGCCGTCGCCGTTATCCTTCACCCACTCGTGGCTTTCAGTAAACTTCAGGGTTGAGTCCATTTTTACTTCTCCGTGTGAAACGCATTAATCGAGCTTCGCCAAAATGCGGCAAATCTTGTGTGTTTTGCCAACGCCTGTAGACGTTGGCGTAATAATCCTTGTTGCAAGTACTGCGGTTAACAGGCCACCACATTGATTGGAATGGTGTTGGTTGCCAGGCCGCCCTGAGAGGTTTCCTTGTACTTGCTCATCATGTCGAGACCGGTCTCGTGCATGGTTTTTATCACGCTGTCGAGCGATACATGGTGTTCGCCGTCGCCATTCAGTGCCAGGCGCGTTGCGTTTATCGCTTTCACTGCGCCCATGGTGTTGCGTTCGATACAGGCACCTGCACCAGACCATTGATAGGGTCGCAGGTCAGGCCGAGGTTGTGCTCCATGCCAATCTCTGCCGCGTTTTCGATTTGTTCAACGCTGGCGTTCATGGCGGCGGCCAACCCTGCGGCAGCCATGGAACAGGCCACGCCGATTTCACCCTGACAACCAACCTCTGCCGCTGAGATAGACGCATTGGTTTTATATAGTGAACCAATAGCAGCAGCGACAGCGAGGAAGGTACGGATACCCTGTGCGTTATTCGGCGCAACAAACTTGTTGTAGTAGGCCAGCACGGCAGGAATCACACCTGCGGCTCCGTTTGTCGGTGCTGTCACTACGCGCCCACCGGCGGCGTTTTCCTCGTTAACTGCCATGGCGTACATGTTGACCCAATCATTGGTGTCGACAGGCAAGCGTCAGAATCTTTTTTCTTGATGCTATCGTGCAGCTTTTTCGCCCGGCGCTTCAGTGACAATCCACCCGGCAAAATACCGTCCTGCGTCATACCGCGTTCAATGCAATCTGCCATGACCTGCCACATTGCATCGATTTGCGCGTAAACCGTTTCCATGGTGGCTTTGGAATCCTGCGCCTTGGCACGAGCCAGTTCGTTTTTCAGCACAATGTCAGCGATTGAGCATTTCTCTTTCTTGCACAGTGCGAGCAATTCAGCTGCGTTACTGAACGGGTAGGGCGGCACGAAGTCGTTCGCCAGTGCGTCCGTTTCGCCTTTCTCGACCACAAATCCACCACCTACGGAAAAGTAAGTGCGGCTGAGTAACACAGCATCGTCGTTACCGAATGCGGTGATGGTCATGCCATTCGGGTGTTCCGGCAGTACCTGGTCAAAGTGAAAGACCACGTCTTTGTCCCAGTCGAACGGGACGAAACGGTGTCCATCCAGTGGCAGTTCTTTACTGCCTTTCACCATGTTGGTTAGGGTCGGGATGTCGTCCGGATTCACGCTTTCCGGCCATTCGCCCATCAAACCGATGACACAGGCCACATCGGTGGCGTGCCCTTTCCCTGTTAATGCCAGAGAACCGAACAATTCCACAGAAACCCGTTCTGTGCTGTGAAGCTTTTCTGATTCTCGCAGTTCAGCAGCAAATCTTGCGCTGGCGACCATCGGTCCCACGGTGTGGGAGCTGGAAGGGCCAACGCCAATTTTAAAAAGGTCAAACATGCTATGGCTCATCGCACGTCTCCTGGTTGTTTGTATGTGCTTTCCACGTCTGTGGGCTTACCCAAGGATGCGGATAAACAGCGTTACCTTGGGTATAGCAAGCGTGGCGCTTTATTGTTATTTGCATTTCAACATTTGCGTAACATACAAAACGAATTTGCACCCTGCAAAACAAAATTTCCAATAAGAAACTCTCAATGTGATCCCATGAACAGTTCTCACAATATGACCACTTGAGATTGGCACCAGCGGCAGAACTTTGCGCAAACGTTTGCTTTTTACGCGCTTATGGATTGTTTTGCAAATGCACAATAAGCACGCATAGATTAAGGCCATTTAAAACAAAGAGATAGGTGGGTTGGTTGAAAGTGACTGTTTTGGCGGGGATTTTCCGTGCTGAATTCCCGCTCCGCAGAAATATTTGCGTTTAAACTGCGTCAGGAAATTTTTGCGCTAAGTTTCCAATAGGAACTTTTTGTTAAAAATGTTAACTTGCGCGTAGGGCGTCGCACCGGCTTCGTGTAAGAATGCGCCCATTAAGGCCATGAACATGATGTGCCTGTCGGAATCAGGGAGAGAGCAAAATGGCAGATTCAGATGCACAGGATGTGTATCCGTCAGTGACTGTTGAGCGGGCTGGATTTCAGGGCGATGCGCCTATTTCTCCGCTCAAGCTTGGCGAACGACTAAAAGAGATCCGCACCAGCAGCGGTCTGACGTTGGAAGAGGCGAGTAAATTAACAGGGCTTGCCCGCTCAACCTTATCGAAAATCGAAAACGAACAAATTTCGCCGACGTTTCAGGCAATGCAGAAGTTGGCAGCGGGATTGAATATCGACATTCCCCAACTGTTTGCGCCACCGAAACAGCGTCAGGCAACCGGTCGCCGCGATGTGACCCGTGCAGGTGAAGGTAAGCCACGCCCAACCGGCACCTATGAGCACGAACTGTTGGCAACACAGTTGACCAACAAAAAAATGTTTCCGTTTAAATCCCGCGTGAGGGCGCGTTCGTTCGAAGAGTATGACGAATGGATCCGTCACGATGGCGAAGAGTTTTTATTGGTGCTGGAAGGTGCGATTGCCTTCTACTCCGAATTTTATGAAGTGATTGAACTGAATGAAGGCGACAGCGTGTATTACGACGCTGCCATGGGCCACATGCTCACCTCAGTCAGTGAAGATGATGCCCTTATCCTCTGGGTAACGGCTTCCTAGTCACTATCAACGCAATGCTGCCTGGCAGAATTTGAGAACGTCGCTTCGGCCGTGAACATGGAGTGAAACATGTCTCAGGATTTACTGAAAACCCCGCTGCATGCCCTGCACATCGAAATGGGCGCGAAAATGGTACCGTTCGCTGGTTACGACATGCCGGTGCAATATGAGTTAGGTGTACGTAAAGAGCACATTCATTGCCGTGAACAGGCAGGTTTGTTCGACGTTTCACACATGGGGCAACTTCGCTTCATGGCGCAAATGCAGCAAAAGCGCTGGAAACCCTGATACCGGTCGACATCATTGATCTGCCGGAAGGCAAGCAGCGTTATGCACTGTTTACCAATGCTGAAGGCGGCCTGATGGATGACTTGATGGTCACCAACTTTGGCGATCACCTTTTTGTGGTGGTTAACGCAGCGTGTAAAGATCAGGATATTGCACACCTTCGCGCCAATATGCCGGATGATGTCACCATCGAAGTGATTGAAGACCGTGCACTGCTGGCGCTGCAAGGCCCGAAAGCGGCGCAAGTGCTGGCGACCCTGAACCCAGCGGTTGCCGACATGGTGTTTATGGATGCGGCAGCCATGGATTTGGACGGCGTAGAGTGTCTGGTAAGCCGCTCTGGCTACACAGGTGAAGATGGTTACGAGATTTCAGTGCCTGCAGAAAAAGCAGAAGACTTTGCACGTAAGCTTCTCGCCCATGATGAAGTGGAGTGGATTGGTCTGGGCGCCGTGATTCACTGCGTCTGGAATGTGGCCTGTGCTGTATGGTCATGACATTGATACCACCACTACGCCAGTTGAAGCCAGCCTGCTGTGGGCACTAAGCAAGCCACGCCGCGCTGACGGTGAACGTGCCGGTGGATTCCCAGGGGCGGATATCATTCTCGACCAAATCGCCACCAAAGCGGTTTCCCGCAAGCGTATCGGTCTGGTGGGTGCGAGCAAAGCGCCAGTGCGTGAAGGTTCGAAGCTGTTTGATGAAGATGATAACGAAATCGGCATTGTGACCAGCGGTACCTTCGGCCCAACCAAAGGCCAGCCAGTCGCCATGGGTTATGTGGCAACACCGTTTGCAGCAGAGGGTACTAAGGTATTCGCTGAAGTGCGTGGTAAGAAGTTGCCGATGACCGTCGAGAAAATGCCGTTTGTCCCTCAGCGTTACTATCGCGGTTAATTGACTGAGAATTTAAGAAAAGTTCCGAACAGTAGCGAAGCTGGCGATAAAAAGCGGCAAAATCCCGCCTACTGTATTGAATGTCGATGACACTCCCAAAGGCTGATGGATAACATCGGCCTTTTTCTTTGTCTGTCAGTTTGATAGGAAATCAAAAATTTCCTTGTGTCGAAAAATTTAACGGCTCGGGTCAGATCTGGCACTGCATATGCTTCTCCTTTAATGGTGAGCTTTTTGTCAATAAGAGTGAAACCCATGTTGATTGAAGGCGTTAGTCTGTGAATTCGTGCAGAATCAACCAATTTAGCAGGCGATTCACAGGATTATGGATTAAGGTCTTATAGATAAGACTGAAGGTCGAAGGAGAAAAGGCAGTATGCTTGCTGAACAACGGGATGATATTGATAACCCCCTGATCTGGCCAATTTTAAGTGTGCTGGAAGCATCACCGCAAAGCTGGAAAGTCCACTACTTAATGGCTGAACTTCAGAAAAATACCATCATGGACCATTTGGATGATGACCCCCAACTGGACTTGTTCAAGCGTAATTTTCTCATCATGAATGCCCTTTACCAATTGCAGGAAATGTTGCTGCCCCAACAATGGCTGCAGGTAGAGTCGATGGACATTCGCCTGATGTGGCGAGGCGCAGGTTCAGGTTTGTGCAACACGAAATCAACCGCGACGACCCACTGCGTGGCTACTACATGGACTGGAGCAATTACGATGCCCAATTGGAGGATGTGCGTGAACTGCTTTCTTCTTTCTGGAAACGCTACCAGCAACATGTGGGACATTGCAGTGAAACCACGGTGGAAAGACGCAATGCGCTTTCAGCCTGGGACTTTCTGAGACTGCATCGGATTCTGAAATCCGTCGTCAGTGGCGGAAAATGGCGCTGAAATGGCACCCGGATCGCCCAGAAGGGGACGCGGCAATATTCCGCACCATGTGTGAAGCCTGGCAGAGCTTGCGGCTCTAGCCGCTTGGAAAGCTGAAAATCAGGAAACCCGGCCTATACAGCGCCGGGTTTTTTATTCGCGACCCGTCGGCTTCTTGCAGCAGATAGGGTAAACAGTAACAGCGTCACCATCACGACAGTGCCGCCCAGCAACACATTCTCACTGGGTACCTCTCCAAGGACTGCCCAGACGAACAGCGGCCCAAGAATCGCTTCCAGCAACATGAAAAGGTTGGCGTGGGCGGCAGGTAAAAAGCGTGGGCCAAGGGAAATCAACATAAAGGAGACCGGCACCACACCCGCGCACAGGATAAGAATATACACCCACTCTTTTGCTGACAGGGAAAACGGCTCAGCACCCGCAAACAATGAAATGATCGACGTACATAACCCGCCGAGGATCAGAAAAAGGGCAGCATTCGCGCTCTTGCTGTACCGAAGGATGACAAAATAGGTGGCGAGCATAAATGCGGTGACCAGTGCCATCATGTTGCCGAAAGAAGCAGTTGGCATAGGTTGGTCGGAAAAGACCAGCCCGACACCGACTATCGCCGCCATAATGGCAATAACCGTTCTTAGCTCCACCCGCTCACGCAGCACCACAAAAGCCAGTAGGGCGCTGATCAGTGGACTGACATTGATGATGATTAGCGTGCTGGCGACCTGGGTGTGCTCAATTGAAAGGACAAAACAGACAGTAGAAATGGAGAAGGCGAACGAGCCAACGAGCAGCGTTTTGGACGGTTTACGCAGTGCGGCAAGGGTGTTGGCTGGGCGCGTGACAAGCATAAAGCTCGCGATAACAGCCGCAGAAAGTAATCCACGCCAGAACAGCAACGTCCACCCTGACGATTCAATCAGTCGGATAAGCAGGCTGTCCACACTCAGTATCGTTACACCCGCCATCATGGCAAAAGTCCCTTTCGCTAGTGGTGTCACGCTCTCTCCTTCTACGTTGCAGGCTCAGGGATTGACCTGTCGTGAAAAATACGGATTACAAACATTAGGGTCTGTTGACCTTTGGTGGTGATTTTTGCAGCAGTTTGTGTGGGCTTTATACAAGGCAGAGGCTTTGATGTGTAGCTGGCCTACATGAGAAGCTGATAACGCAGGAGAAAGCCCACACAAACGCTGCCCGAAGGGTTCTGCCCTAAACGTTTTATGCTTTGTTGAGGTGTATTTGCTTAGAATGACTAGGCGGCACACACCTCGCCGCGCCTAAAACGCTTAGGGCTAGAACAAAATTTAACCACCAAAGGTCAACAGACCCTAGCCCATTTATGGCGTGATTCATTCACCTTGGCAATAACCCATTTGGTTTTTCTCACTTTATCAACTGTATAACGGGGTCTACGCTTAACTGATACAGATGTCACTATTTAAAGATTTTTGGAGTCCAGATGAGCTCGATTCGCCACATCTACTTTGCGTTAATGGGGTTTATTCTCATCCTCGCGTTGCCATCATACTTGCTCATTCCCGTTCAGATGCGCTTGCTAGCCAGATAACTAAAATCCATGAACAGCGCTACATGCAGTACATGTTGGCCACGGAGCTAAAGAACAGTTCTGAGCTTTTAACCCGGTTTGCGCGCAACTATGCGGTGACCTCGAACCAGCGCTGGCGTCAGCTCTATGATGAAGTGATTGCGATCAGGGAAGGGCAATTACCGCGCCCAAGCGGTTACAACTTTGACTATTGGGCGCAGCTGTCTGACCCCAACTATCTTTTTGAACATACCGAAGCACCTATCAAACCTGAATACCCATCACTGATTACCCGAATGAGAGACGCAGGTATTGCCGAAGCCCAATTGACATTTCTGATCCAGGCATTGTCGCGTTCGCAAGATCTGGTCACGCTCGAAGACGCGGCAATGGATCTCATTCAGGGTAAAAAACGCACAGCGCGGGGTATTGAGCGGGTGTTGCCCAATCCGGAATTGGCACAACAGATGCTGTTTGGCCCGGATTATATCCATGCTAAAAACAAAATCATGGGGCCGTTAGGTGCATTTGCTGAAGCGATTGATCGCTCGTCTCGCCAAAAACTCAGGGAGTTGGAGCTTCAAAAAGGCAATGCTGATGCCTTTGCAATCGCCATGGCCTTGATACTGCTGATCACCGTAACGGCAACCACAGTGCTGCTTTGGGTGCGTTTCCTCAAACCCCTCGATAACATCCGCAGTACCATTGTTAGTAAGGTTCGTGATAAAGAGTTCGAATTCCAGTTGGATGTGAACACCCAGGGCGAGCTGAAAGATCTGGCTGCGGCGCAAAACGAAGTGTTGGGTGAAATCGCGGAGCGGTTTGAGTTTACCCGCCGCATTAAAGCCTTTTCTGATTTAATCCGTGGCTGTGCAGATACCAAAGAGCTGGGTTTACAGGTCTCAAACTTCTTTTCCCAGCGCCTGGAACTGCCGTATGTGGCGATATACGTGTTAAAAAGCAATTCACTTCACCTTGTTGGTGGGGTCGGTGTTGATGAAAAGACCCTTGAAATGGACAAAGACACGGTGTCGTTCCACCGCACCATCATGCTCACCAAAGATTTCCTGCGTATCCGCAACAGTGAAGACAAATTCTGTCTCGATCTCCCGACCGGGAAGATTTGTCTGGGCGAAATGTATTTTATCCCGCTGATTGTCAATAACGACATGGTCGGGGTGTTGGAACTGGGGTCAGTGCGAAGTCTGTCCGACAAGGAAATTGATTGGCTGCAGGAAGCGCAGGAAGACCTGGCGGTTGGCATTCAGCTAACGTTCAACGCCGAACTGCAGATGGAAGCAGAGCAGCGTGTTTCCGAACAACTTAAACTCAACCAGCAAATTATCAACGCCATTCCAAACCCTACTTATTTCCGCAACAGGAAGGTGCCTACATTGGCGTGAACGATGCTTTCACCGATTTTCTGGGGCTGTTTTATGTTGATGTGGTGGACAAGTCACCAGCGGATCTTTTCCCCAACGATGTTGCCACCACTTTCATCATGAAAGAGTTTGAACTGCTCGATAAGCCCGGTTCAGAGGTTTACGAGATAGAACTGAATAACGCCAATGGCGAGACGCGCAACATTACAGTTTATGAAGCGACCTATTATGGCGGCGATGGTAGCGCCATGGGGATTGTGGGTTTGTTTGTTGATGTCACCACGCAAAAACGCCTCGAATCAGACCTTATTTCCGCCAAAGATCAGGCGACCGAGGCGAGCAAGGCGAAAGGCGAGTTCCTTGCCAATATGAGTCATGAAATCCGCACCCCAATGAACGCGATCCTTGGTATGTCGCACCTTGCTTTGCTGACAGACCTCAACGACAAGCAGCGCAATTATGTATCGAACATTGAGAAAGCAGGTAAATCTCTGCTGGGCATCATCAACGACATACTCGACTTCTCGAAAATTGAAGCGGGCAAACTGTCAGTAGAGCACATCGAATTCCGCTTCAGCGAGGTGCTCGACAACATCAGCAACATTGTGTCGGTGAAAGCGAAAGAGAAAGATCTTGAGCTGATCTTCGATATTGATCCGGAACTGCCGGATGAACTGGTGGGTGATCCGCTGCGTCTGGGGCAAATCATCATCAACTTAACCGGTAACTCGGTCAAATTTACGGAAAGCGGCGAGATTATTATCCGGGCGCGTAAAGTGACCGAAGCGGACGAAATGATCGAAGTGCAGTTCGATATTCAAGATACCGGCATCGGTATGAATGAAGAACAGCTTGGCCGCTTGTTCCAGTCTTTCTCGCAGGCAGATGGGTCTATCACCCGAAAATATGGCGGTACCGGACTCGGCCTGACAATTTCGAAGAGCTTTGTTGAGTTGATGGGCGGGCGAATCTGGGTAGAAAGTGAACCGGGTAAAGGTTCTACCTTCTCCTTCACTATCCGCTGTGGCCGCAGTGAATCCAGCATCAAAGAGCAGGTGGCGAAAGCAACCGTACTCCGCGACAAACGTGTGCTGGTGGTGGACGACAACCAGGCTTCCCGAGACATCATGTATGCGCTGCTGGATAACCTGAATTTGCGCGTGGCAGCGGTATCGAATGGCGAAGAGGCGGTTTATGAAGTCGAGTCCGCGGACAAAGGCAATGACGGATTTGACGTGGTTGTGATGGACTGGAAGATGCCGGGTATCAACGGTGATGAAGCCACGAGACAAATCCGTGCGCTTGGGCTGAACAAAGAGCCAAACGTCATTCTTGCCAGTGCCTATGGTGAAGATGCGGGCTTGATCACCGAAGAGATCCAGGATCTGTTTGATGCATCGCTGGTCAAACCTATAAACCATCTTCACTGTTTGATGCCTTGATGGAAGCCTTTGGTGAAGAAGAGCTCAAGATGGTTAACAACCATGAGGATGAGATTGAGCCAGAGAAAATCGACTTTACTGGCATGACTATCTTGCTGGTAGAAGACAACATGATTAACCAGGAAGTCGCCAAAGGCATTCTGGAGCAGTTCAACCCAGTGATTGAGGTGGCTGACAATGGCCAGATTGCACTGGATATGGTGCAGGAAAAAGAATTCGATATTGTGCTGATGGATATGCAGATGCCTGTCATGGACGGTCTGACTGCAACGCGCAAAATACGTGAAATTGAATCGCTCGGTAGCATGCCAATTGTTGCTATGACAGCAAATGCCATGGAGCGGGATGTGAAGCAGTGTAAAGACGCGGGGATGAACGATCACGTTTCTAAACCGATTGATGTGGACGAGCTGATTTCCACCATCCGTCGCTGGACATCTGCCACCAAGGATGCGGTGCGCTATTCAGTCGAAAGGAATGAGAAGAAGAAAAAAGACCAGCCTGCAATCCTTGACTTGGAGGATATCGATCCCTTGGTATTGGATGCCAATGAAGGTATCCAGCGCATTGGGGGGAACAGCGTGGCCTATTGGAAGGTGATCACCGCGTTTACCGAAACCAAGCTTGCCGCTATTGATAAAATTCGTCAGGATTTGGCAGACGATAACCGGGATGATGTGGAATTGTTTGCCCACTCCCTCAAAGGTGCTGCAGCTAATGTATCAGCCAAAGGCTTGGCTGTGCTTGCGGGCAACCTTGAAGACCAAGCAGGCTCTGAACGCAAGATGGAAGCCAGTCTGGTGGACAAGATTGAACAGTGCCTGCAGGAAATTCAAACTTACATACCGAAAGAAGAACCGCCCAAAGAGCCTGAAGTGGTCGCAGACGGAGGGTTTGCTGGCTACACCCCAAGAGAGTTCAGGATTGAGCTGGAGCAACTGAAGATCCTGCTCAACAACTTCGATACCCAGGCCGTTGATTTTATCACTGGTGTGCAGGAGAACTCGAAGGCGATGGATGTGGATTTGTCCGGCGTTGAAGACGCAATCCGCAAATTTGAATACGAAGCGGCGGCCAAAAAACTCGAAGCGGTATTAGAAACTTTGGGTGTCGATGAAGTGGAAGACGCGCCGGAGCTGTTTTAGAAGTATTTTTTTGCTCAAGCAAGGTGCAATAACAACGAAGGCCGCATTGCGGCCTTCTTCATTTTTCGAGCATTGTGCTCGTGCGTGAGCTTAGATTGAACGGCTACGCAGTTCGAAAATCAGCTTCTCAGCGCTGCATTCAAACTTCAGTTTAACGACCAGCGGGTTAAGAGTCAGCTCTGCACACTCGTTCAGGTCGTGAATCACGTTTTCGTTCACTTGTTTTGCCAGTGCCAGATAGCGTTGGAATTCAGCAACAGCGGCTTCTTTTTCTTCCGCGAAAATGCGCACTTCGGCAACTTCGTCACCTTCACCGATCACAAAACCCATTTCTGCTGTTACGCCGCAGGCTTCGCATACTTGGTATTCTTCTTGGCTCATTGCTTTCTCTCTCTCAAACAGGCCGTCCCAGATTCCGCAATGGCGGGTGGTCAGCGCCGTATAAAATTATTTTGTAATATTACTACAAAAAATAAGGGATACAACGCCATCTAGGGCTTTTGACTGAAAGAAGTTTTCGCAGATAGCGGCGGTGGGAAGGCAAGTCCGGGAATGGGAAAGAAAACGCGGCTTAGCGCCCGCGATTTAGAAGTGATGGAAGCTATTCCTCCCACTGGACTAACTGACCGGAAGGCCAGTTTACGCCCACATCGTGGTATTTTTTCTCCAGCAAATGACGGCGGATTTTCAGCGTGGGCGTCAGCAAGCCGTTTTCAATGCTCCATGGCTCTTTAATCATAAACACACCACGAATTTTGGCGTGGGATTCCAATTCACCATTGATAGTTTCGATAACGTGTTTAACGCGACGCTCGTACCGCGCACGGTCGAAGTTGGGGAAGTGATGAGGCAGTGCCAGCAAAATCGGCCCCGGCATACCTGAACCAACGAGACACATCATTTCCACATTACTCAGTTCGAACAGACGTTTCTCGATAGGAACCGGGCTGACAAATTTGCCTTTGGCTGTTTTAAAGGTGTCGTTTTTCCGGCCTTGAATACTCAGGTAACCGTCTTCATCGAGCGAGCCGATATCGCCGGTGTGTAACCAGCCATCCACAATAGTTTCAGCGCTGGCTTCCGGGTTTTTGTAGTAGCCGTCAAACAGTCCTTTACCCCGCACCAGGATTTCTTCATCCTGAGCGATTTTGATTTCAATGCCCGGCCCAGCGTTACCTACCGTACCGATTTTATCTTTGCGGAATGGGTAGTTGAGCGTGCTGTACGCAAAGGACTCAGTCATCCCCCAGGCTTCTGTAATGTGCAGACCCAGTTTTTCATACCAAAGCAGCAGTGCGGCAGACACCGGCGCTGAACCACAGCCCAATACCCGCGCCTGATCCAAGCCCAGGTTGCTGGCAATTTTCTTTTTGATAAGCCAGACACGAACGGGATTTTCAGCAGTAGGTTGAGTTTTGAGTCCGGCAGTTTTTCCTGAATACGCTGTTGGAAGAGCGTCCAGAGGCGTGGTACCGAAATAAACAGCGTCGGGCGGTGCTTTTTCACGTCTTCAATAAAGGTATCCAGCGATTCAGGGAACGCGGTGCAAATACCGGCCATCATCGCTGAGCCCATGATGTAAACGCGCTCAGTGATATGTGCCAGCGGCAGATAGGAGAACAGGCGCTCTCCATCCTGCATGCCAATATGGTCAATCAGGCGCTGCGCAGACCACGCATACGCGCCGTAGCTCAGCATGGCGCCTTTGGGCAGCCCTGAGGTGCCGGAGGTATAAACGATGGACATCAAGTCGCTGTCCTGATGATCCGGATTAACATCAGCGCGATCATTTTGTGCAACCAAATCCGCCCAGTCGTAGCCACAGTTAATGGTTGGGTAGGGGAAGGCGATGGTAGGCATTTTATTGCGCGGCTCAAGGGCGGCTTTCAATGCTTTGGTGTCGTCCAGTTTACCGACAAACAGGGCTTTGGCTTCACTGTGGTCAAGCACATGGGCAATGGTATCGTCGCCCGCTGTCGGGAAAATAGGCACACTGATGTAGCTGCCGAGCATCATGGCCAAATCTGCGGTAAACCACTCTGCACAGTTTTTAGAGATCAGCCGATTTTATCGCCCGGCTCCAACCCCATGCCCCGCAGCGCGGTAACGATACGCAGCGCCTGGTCGACAACGTCTGAATAGGTGAAGTCGGTAAACTGCCGGTTGATGATTTGGCGCAGGAAGATCTCATTGGGGCGTTCTTCAGCCCAGCGTAGCATCTGTTGGTGTGGTTTTGGTTGAGCCATAAAGAAACCCTGTATTACTGAAGGGGAGAGGTAATTGATTTTTAATTGTAATGTTATTGAGTTGTTAAATTAAGTGCGGTGTGGTGGGTTGGTCAAGTTAATCATTCAAACGCTTGTTCAAATTTTGATGTAGGTAACGCTCCCTTTGCGAGTACCTGCATTTTCATCCACCAAGAATAATGCCGCCATATCAGTTTGTTATAGACCCTTTTACTAGCGATTGCTCGCCCGTGATACGCACTTCTGAGATCTCACATTTTTCTGCTCCTTCAGTTTATAAATTAATCATGTGTACTATCTTTAAGAAAGCCAGATTAACGACGGGTAGTCGGTAAACTTAAATTCAGCCCAACGAAGTGTGGTCAAGAACTACGTAGTCACAGTGGCAACGCTGTGAGCAGTATGTGGTGGTAGTGATGTCTTGATTGTTTAGGGTACGGAAGCCAAAAAAGCAGGAATATAACTATGCCAAAAAGAAGCAAAGAAGATACAGAAGTGACGATTCGGTTGATTCTTGATGCCGTGGTCGATCAGCTTGTTACATTGGGCTATGACAAGATGTCTTACACGACACTGAGCCAACAGACCGGGATTTCCAGAACCGGTATCAGCCACCACTTTCCCAAGAAAACGGATTTCATTACCAGGTTAGACGACAGGTTGCTGAGCATTTTGATCGACAGGCTGGATTTGGAAGGTGACAAGCGCTCATTCATTGAAAGCTGGTTGACCGCTCTGCGTTCAGACAACCGCTTTACCGCTGTATTGCGGCTTTTCTTCCTCCAGACCGTTTCATCGGAAAATGCGGTGGAATTTACCAGCCATGCCAGCCGGAAACTGCACGACGTGTGCTGCGATGCTATGGCGACGATTTTGAGAAAGATCTTGAATGGCTGCTGGGTAAATCAATCCTCACTATGGCCTGATTGTGACCCGCGCAACGCCTGACACGAAGCGCCCTGTATGGGCGTTTTTTTGTGGTTGTACTTTGGGCAGTTGAAACAGTTATTTATGCAAATCTTGATCTGAGACATTAAAAGGCTATTTTTCGTTTAATGATTCAAATTTAAGTTGAATAGTTCAAAAAAATTTAATAATGGGCGTTAAACTTTTGCGTTACTACGTTACCCCCATTTTTCAATGAGATTTTCAATGAGCCGTTCACTAGTACTTGTCCTGAATGCAGGCAGCTCTTCACTCAAATTTGCCCTGATGAATGCACAAACCGGCGAGGCCATTCTGTCTGGTCTTGGTGAGTGTTTTGGTCTGGACGACGCGCGAATCAGCTGGAAACGCGATGGCGAGAAGCAAGAACTGATGCTGGAGCAAGGTGGAAACCACCACGAGAAAGCGGTTGGTATCATTGTTGATTTGGTTGAGAGCATGAACGTTGGTGAACAACTGGTTGCTATTGGCCACCGCGTAGTTCACGGCGGTGAAAAATTCGCAAACGCGACACTGCTAAATGACGACGTTATTACTGAGATTGAAGCGCTGAGCGATCTGGCTCCTCTGCACAACCCAGCGAACGTAATGGCATCCGCGCAGCATGAAGGCGTTCCCAAGCCTGCCACAAGTGGCTGTGTTCGACACCGCTTTCCACCAGACCATGCCTCAAAAAGCCTTTACCGGTGCAATTTCAAACGAGCTGTACACTGACTACGGTATCCGCCGTTATGGCTTCCACGGTACCAGCCACTACTTCGTCACCCGTGAAGCAGCAAAACAACTGGACAAGCCAGTGGAAGAGGCGAACTTCATTTCTGTTCACCTGGGCAACGGTGCGTCTGTGTGTGCAGTGCGTAACGGCCAGTCTGTTGATACTTCAATGGGCTTCACCCCACTGTCTGGTTTGATGATGGGTACCCGCTGTGGTGACCTTGACCCAGGCATCATTGAATTCCTGCTGAAAAAAGGCTGGAGCCAGGAACAAGTATTTGAAGCGCTGAACAAGAAATCCGGTTTCCTGGGTGTATCAGGCCTGACTTCAGACGCACGCGGCATTCTGGAAGCGATGGAAAATGGTCACGAGGGCGCGAAACTGGCGTTTGAAGTGTTCACCTACCGTGTTGCCAAGTACATCGGTTCATACATGATCCCGCTGGACAGCATTGATGCCATCATCTTCACTGGCGGTATCGGTGAAAACTCACTGCCAATCCGTCGTGAAATTCTGAAGAACCTGAAGCTTCTGGGCTTTGTCGAAGATGAAGCAGGTAACGAAGCAGCACGTTTCGGCAACGGCGGTGTTATCGCTAAATCTGAGATGCTGGGTGCGGTTGCGATTGTTATCCCAACCAACGAAGAGTTCGTTATTGCTTCACAAGCCGCTGAATTTACAAAGTAATTAAGCGCGAGAAGCGATAAAAGAAAAGCCGCTGATGAGAGTCAGAGGCTTTTTTGTTTTTGTGGGTTTGCTTCTGGGGTGATTTTGCCCCAAAGTGAGCCAGCATCATTTTTATGAGGTGTTTAAAAGCCTCCTATTCACCCTACTCTTTGTAATCCGAAATGTACTTTTCCACTGTTGATACACACAGTAAATGCAAAGGTGTCGCATAATACCTACGTAGCCCATTTTTTGGGGTGTTTTCACAAGATTATTTTCGGTGCTGTGAGAAAAAGCTTTAAAAACAAAGGGAAAGCCACTTTTAAAATGCAGTGGCTTGTTATTGGTGGACAAAATAGGGTGTTTAATCGCCCTGGATTTCAACGGTACAAGTGAATAAGAATTATGAGATGCCTTCTCCTTATTACCCTTCTTTTTAGTGAAATAGCTTTTAGTGCATCAACGACCAAACAAACTATCACGGGTAGTTGGGTTTCAAACGATGCATATGGCCGCCTTGAAGGGCGCGCTAATTCGGAGTTATTCGTAAGCGAAAAAAAGATTACTTATACGATTGATAGCTCGCCCTTCGATTGCCCAATTGAACATTTCAAACTAATTGATGAAGTATTCCATATTCGCTGTTTTAGCCAGTATGGCGAGCGTATCCACCTAGTACTAAGTGCTCATGGTGGTGGTAAATATGCGGCTGCTTTTGGCTTCGAGTTTTGGAAAGGTGGCTTACCTGATAAACCTGACGCAATATACGGCGGCGTGCCAGTCAGCTTTGAGCTGCGTAACAAGTGAAAGCTTATAACTAAGCAATCAAAGACGCAGACAATAGGCAGTGGGCTGGACTCGCTATGCCACGCGACGTTCGTCCTTTATTGCGTCATTAAATGGCAAAAAATTAAAAGTCATCGACTCATCAGTCGGATCTGAGCCTTCATTCTCCCAAACTAAGCTAATCTGACCGGAATGGCCTCGGGCACCAACACCAACTCACTTCTGTCCCAAACCATCCCAAAGCTCAAAAGCAACCCCCATCTAACATCCCCCTTAAAAAGAGGAAGAACCAAAAGCACGTCGTCCGTAAACCATTCAGCGCAGTCTTTTTCTGCGTTGGTGGCGCTCTGCCTTAAAACGGGTGCACGATGCTTTGGGGTGACAGTGAAAGATAACTGCTTCGAAAACCATTGTTCCACTCGTGCAGCATGTAACCGCCGGGATCTTGGGTAAAACCGACCGGCGCATCGTCTCTATGATCAGTCGGAAACGAGCTGGCAGTGGCAGGGGAGGAAAGAACAGTGACGCCTCCTATGGTGCTGACAATACTGTTGTGCAAATGCCCACAGATAATCCGCATTTCACGTTTGCTGTTTTCCAAAATCTGCGCCATTTCTTCAGCGCCTTCAAGGCCTATGGCATCCATAAACTGAATGCCGGACGCGAAGGGCGAAACGGAAACATGGGACCGGAAACATGGGACAGGCACTTCAAACGCTAGAAACATTAGAAACATGGGACAGGCA
>BAXE01000020.1 GCA_001310415.1 Enterovibrio sp. JCM 19048
ACTGCAAAAATCATCACCAACGGTCAAACAGCCCCTAGTGTAACAAACTGGCTATCAACGCTTATATTTATGCAGTAAATCCAATGGGATATGACAGTAATCACCAGGGAAGCGTGAAAGCCTGTCCTGATGCTCTTCATCGCTTGGGACAAAATTGGCTAAAGGCAGAACCTCGACGGCAATGCGGTCTGCATCCTCACAGCGAATAATAAACCGGCGGGCAGCGTCAAGATGCGCGGCCTTTTCGCTGTAAATGCCAGTGCGGTATTTTTCGCCCACATCGTCACCCTGTTTGTTAACGCTGTAAGTCGATGATCTCGAAAAAGTACCCCAGCAGGGTCTCGACTGACACCTTTTCAGGGTCGAATTGGGTTCGCACACATTCAGCGTAACCGTCATACGGGGATTGGGTCGTATCCGTGCTGCCATTGGCGCGTCCTGCCTTTGTGGCAATAACGCCGGAAGGTGGCGCACAAATTCCTGCACGCCCCACAAACAGCCTCCGGCCAGATAGATCTCTTCCACAATGCTTCCTGCCATCAGTCCTGATAAATCATCTTTTTGGTCATGCCGCCATCCACCACAATGTTGGCACCGTTAACGAAATCATTCTCTGCATCGGATAAAAACAGGCAGGCATTGACGATATCTTTCGGTTTACCAACACGACGCGACGGGTGCTGGGCGTGGTCTATGTCGCGCAGCGCGTCGTAATCAGAGGTCTGGATCCAACCTGGGCTGACAGTATTCACGGTGATAGGTGTTTCAGAAAGCGAGTTCACCAGTGACTGGCTGAGTGACACCAAACCGCCTTTTGATGCGCCATAGGCATCCCAACCGCTTTCGTTTTGCTGCCAGCGGGTGGAGGCAATATTGATGATACGGCCATAATCCTGCCCCTGATTGGCAGCAATCATTTCACTGGCACAGGTAAATGCCCCAACCAGATTGACGTTCACCACATTGGCAAACTCTTCCGGCGTCAATTCCGCGACCGGTTTGTTGAACGTGGTGATAGCACCGTTGTTGACCAACACATGCACCGCACCAAAACGGCGGCGGATTTCCGCAAAGGCGGCAGCGATAGCGGCTTTGTCCGCCAGATCCGTTTGAATAAAATAGCCGCGAGTTGCCTCGCCTTCGGCGATATCCAGATTCACCACGACAGCATCGCGTTCAGCGTAAGCATCGACCAGCGCAGCACCGATGCCGTTGCTGCCACCGGTGATCACCACCACTTTATCGGTATACATATTTGTCCGTCCTGACTGTTGAACTTACTGCGCCCCCGGCATGGTGACGCGGACCCGAAGTCCCGGATGGGCATCTTCAAGGCGAATATCGCATGATGCAGTCCAGCGACGGCTTTTGCCAGCGAAAGTCCCAGTCCCAGCCCACCGTCTGTGCGGCTTTTGTCCACCCGGTACAGGCGTTCAAATACCCGCGCTTTTTCCGATTCAGGAATACCGGGGCCATTGTCAGTCACATCCAGCCACACTGCACCGTCAGTGGGGTTGCCACCACAACGCAAGCGGATGGTGCTGCCCGCTGGGCAGTAACGCAGGGCGTTTTCAATCAGATTTGCGACCTGCTGGATAAGCAATTCACGGTCACCCTGCAACCAAAGCGGCGAGTCAGGTTTTTCCACCGTCAGCGACATGCCTGCGTCGTCGGCCACATCTTCATATATCTCCGCCACGGTCGCGACCACGGCAGTGAGGTCAATCTGGCTGAAACGGGCACGACGGCACCGGATTCAATCTGGGAGATGCGCAGCAATGCATCAAAAATCGAGGCCAGACGCTGGGAATCGTTCAGCGCGTTTTCCATTTCGTTGAGGAAGCTGTCACTGCATTGGCTGCCCATTTCATCCGCTTCTTCTTTCAGCGTCAGCAAGTTGTGACGTAAACGGGTGATGGGGGTTTTCAGCTCATGGGCGATGTTGGCAGAGATATCGCTCATGGCCGACACCGAGCCTTGCAGGCGCGAAAGCATGTCATCCAGCGATACCGAAATCTGTGCCAAATCGTTCACTGTATAGCGCTCACCGGTGCGGGCAGTAAGGTCACCTTCCGCCGCTTGCGCCAATACCTGCTCTATGCGGGTAATGCGTTTTTGGCTGTGACGGCTCATCGCGACAATCAATGCCACGGTAAACAGGGAGACCAGAACGCCCGCCAGCACAAAGCCAGACATCAGAACGGTGAGAATGTCCTCATCATCAATTGGGTCATCATCGATCTCTTTCTGATGCCCTTGTGCCAGTTCCCGGGTTTCTTTAACGATCTCCTGGTTCTGGCTTTTCAATTCATGTTCCACATAGAAATAAGTCACCGATGCCATCAGCACCAGGCTTATCAGGGACACCGCGCCAAACATCATGCCCTGCTGGGTGGCAGAACTTTTCGCCCAGCGCGGCAGCATTGCAGATATCCGTGCAGGAGAAAATGGCGGTTAAACCAGACGGACGCACGCTGCTTCATTGCGCGTCCTCTTTGCGTTCCAGCTTATAACCTGCACCGCGCACAGTCTGGATCAGGGTGTCACCAAAAGGTTTTTCCAGCTTGTTGCGAAGGCGGCTGATATGGGTTTCCACCACACTGGTTTGCGGGTCGAAATGGATATCCCACACATGCTCAAGCAACATGGTTCGGGTGATCACACGCCCCGGATGACGCAGGAAAAGCTCAAGAATACGGAATTCCTTGGGCTGCAAATCCAGCGCCTGCCCTTGACGGGTAGCCGTGTGCTCGAAAAGGTTCAGCACCACATCACCATAGGTCAGTTGTGGGTCGGCTTCGGTAGATTTGAGCACTGCGCGGCGGGAAAGCGCCGTAACACGCGCCAGCAATTCAGAAAACGCGAACGGTTTGGTGAGATAGTCATCGCCCCCGGCCTCAAGGCTTCAACGCGATCGTCAACGCCGCCAAGTGCAGTAAGGAACAGGATAGGTGTACCAACTTGGGCTGCACGCAGTGCTTTTACCAGAGATAAGCCATCAAGCCCGGGCAACATGCGATCGACAATCGCCACGTCGTAGCTTTCGGTCAGGCTAAGGGACAGGGCAACTTTGCCATTGTCTGTCACTTCTACCTGATGCCCGGCTTCTTTCAGCCCTTTTTCAATAAAACGGCTAAGGCTTACATCGTCCTCCACCAGCAATACGCGCATAGAAACTCACTCGTCAGAGACTGCGGTTTACACCGCAGTAATAGGTTGGTTATTTTCTTCTTTTGGATTGTAGTCCGGGTTGGCAACGTCGTTTTGCATCTTACGTTGATGCCATTTGGCGATAAGGATCGCGGTCACGCCGGCGAGTAAACTCATGCCAAGTGTAACCAGTCCCAGCATAAAAAGCAGTGAAAAGCTGAAGACCTCAAACAGGGCTTTCGGCCCTTCCTGACGCAGTTTTTTCACTGCGTTTTTCGTTCGTTGCCAGTAAGTTTGCTTAACTGTCTGTTCTGTCATAACTGCCTCCAAAGTGGCTGTTGCGCCGAATGGCATCGGGTCGGTTTACGTGGCGTATTTTTCGCTACGCCACGCAATATCTGTTGGACGGACGCTTATTTTGCGATATTGGCATCAAGGTGTTTTTCAACACGTTTGCCGTTTGGCATCTACCAGTTTGATTTCGTAGCTGGTGCGGCCGTGATCATCATCGTGCTCTGCGCTGTAGGCCTTACCGCCAAATTCCGCTTCCGCCTGTTTAACCGCCTGCTCCAGTGACATAAACGTGCCGTTGTTGATGTGTGACATCCACTCTGCATCTGTCATGTCGTCGTCATGGTCGTCACCGTCGTGGTCACGGCGGCTTTTGGTTTTGATCACTTCACCGTTGGAAGCGTTGATCACCGCTTTGATATCCATGCCGTCTTTGCCAACCAGTTCGATTTCATACACGGCCTGGCCATGCTCCATATCGCGGTCAGCTTCCAGAGCTACACCACCTGTGGTGTTTTGCGCAATCTCAACCGCTTGCAGCAAGCTGAATGCATCCTGGTTCATGGTGTTTGGTGCATCACCAGCGTTTGCGGTACCTACCGCCATCATTGCAGAAAGGCCAATCAGGCAGAAAGAGCAGCAGGCTTAAATACGTTCTTTTTCATTGTTATTTCCTCGTTATTGTTCGTCACTGGACAAGGACTGTTCCCTGTCGATGAGATAACTATACCCAGCACGCTTTTCGCCAAGCTTGCCGCAACTATACAATTTTGTAAGGTTGGCCACGGCGCGGTGTATTGTTCACGGGAGTGAGGAAGAAATGCGCCAGACCGCCGACAGAAAAGGTTTTGGGAATAGGTATACAGTGTAAAAACTAAAGAGGTCGGCGTTAAAGCCGACCTTTTGAAAACAATGAATGCGTTATTTGTCAGTTTACGGACGCAGAGTGTTGAAATTGAGCGGTTTACCCTCTTTGGTCAGCATAAAGAAGAAGGTTTCTCCACTGCTGTCATCCACACCGTCATTGTCTGTCACTGCGTACGCGATGCCTTCTTTGGTGATGGCAAAGCCTTCGATTTTGTCAGTGACATAGCCGCCCTGCGCTTTCAGATCCGGCAGAAAGTCATACACCACGTCTTTTCTCACCAGCGGCAACTTGCCATCCAAAGGCGCAGGTTTGGCATCAGCCAGAATCACGCGGGTCAACTGTTTGACCCTGGCGTTCTCGCCAATCTGGTTGTCACGCTCAATAATATAAAGCGCACCGCCATACGCGGTGATTTCCGATAAACCCACCCAACCTTTGTCTGCTTTCTCTGTGGGATAACGGACGGCTTTCCACTCGCCGGTTTGGGTGTTGTACCGCACCAGTTTCACGCTGTTTACCGGGTCATCTTTCCAGCTGCGTTGGATGGCGATCCAGAGCGTATCGCCAATCCGGGTGATACCTTCCGCGCCAAAGCGTGTTTCCACCGCCAGCAGCTCAGGCGGGAAAGGAACGGTTTCGACGATATTGCCCTTGGCATCAGTGCGGTAAAGAGCATGGGGAATACCTTTGTCTGTGCGGCCTTCAGACGCAAGCCAAAATCCGCCGTTGCCGTCGGTGGTAATGCCTTCCAAATCGAGTTTCTCTGCTGCCTTTCCGTCGCGCTTCACCAGAATACGTTCGGCAATTTTGGCCGGTTTGGACGTTGCATCAATCACGAAAATGGAGGGCTGTTTCGCATAGAAACTGTCATTGACCGCATAGAGAATGCCGTCATGTTCCGGGTCTGAAACCAGTCCGGAAAGCGCGCCCCATCCAATCGGTTTGCCATCGACCATCACTGATTCAATCTGCGGATAGGCAGGCGCTTTGTCCATCATTTGGTAAACCATGACATGGGCACGGGGGCCACCGTCTTCAATCAAATCTTTTTCATTCGCCGTCACGAACAGCCCGCGCTCAGATGGTGACAGCGGATTCTGGTGCAATGCCCGATGGAAGCAACTGCACAAACTCCGGTGCTGCGCCAGTATCTCGGTACACGCCCACAACGGAGCCACGTTCAGACAACACAAAGATGTAACGTTGGCTGTTAAATTCGCCCACCGCCAAGCCCTCCGGCTCAGCCCCTTTATTGCCGGAGCGTTTTTCCGGATAGTGCCCAGCCTGCGCCACGCGGTATTCAAAATCGAGCCCCGACTCATACAGCACATCACCTTGCTTGTTGAAGATGGTAAAACCGCGGGAGCCGCCCTGGTAATCCCCTTCGTTGGCGATCACGAAGCGTTCATCATCCAGCCATTTCACCGCATCCGGTTCGCGTTTACGGTTTGGCTGTTTGCCATCAAAGGTCAGGGCGCGCTCTTCCTCAATGTCCACGTTTTCCAAATCAACACTGCCTGCCGGAAAGTGGTTGATGATTTCCCCGGTTTTGCCATTCACGATAGCAAGGTGGTTGTTTTCCTGAAGGGTCACAACCACTTCGCCCAGGCTGTTGATGTCGACAAACTCAGGTTCAGGATCGCTGGGTGCAATTTCCGACAGCCCAGTCATCTCAACCTTCTTTTGCTCAGCGCAAACCAACTGGCCACCTTTTACCGGCACTAGCGTCAGGTAACCCGCGGGCATTTGCGGCAGGTCGCCATCATTCAGCTCTTCATCGCGCTCATTTTCGATAGCCACGGCGACAAAACTGCCATCTTTTGCCACGGCAACGGAATCAGGTTGTCCGCCGAGATCGCACTTCCACATCTGTTTTCCGGTGTTGATATTGCGCTGCACCAGATACCCGGAGGGTTCGATAAAACTCTTCGATGTGTTCACGCCGGTGACAAAGGTGTCATTCAGCACCGCGACGGAGGTCGGTTCGCCACCCATGGAAATGAACCCTTTCCCGGCGGGTTTTCCTGGGTTTGAAATATCTACCAGACCCACGCCTTTCATCGGGCTGTCTGAATACACCAGGGTATTTCCATCTTCACTCACAGCAATGATTTCTGCCGAGGTTTCCGTTTCCAGCGGCTGCCCCGGTGGCAGGTTTTCAACGGTCGACACCGAGGAGATACGGTGAAAAGTCTGAGTCTCGGCGGCGTGTAATCCCGCACTGATTGACAAGGCAAGCACAGAAAGAAGTAATTGGGGCGAGCGGCGCATGACAAATTCCTTTTATATCACTGACAACAGCCCGTTACCTTCAATGTGGTGGATGTCACTTCAATGACACCCAGATGCAATTCGGTGATCACACTGAATTTTGGATCTGTTGTAACGACGGGGATCGCGATTTTTTAACCGATATACACAGGGTAACCGAGCGTGTGTTGGATAGGTCAAGTTGTGGGAATCTAGACAGAAAACAACCATTCCCCGTTTCAGGTAAAGCGGCACTGATCCCAATGGCTTTCAGCGCGTTACCGTATTCTGTATTTATATCTATATTTCTATTTAAACCTTGCGACCTGCCCTGTTGCAGCACCTTTTGGAGTGAGCCTATGAATCAACATCAGAAACTCAACTATGTTGAATTTCCTGCCCGCGATCTGCTTTCGACAAAATCCTTCTTTACCCAAGCCTTCGGCTGGAACTTCACTGACTATGGTCCTGATTACACCGCCTTTAGCGATGAAGGGCTGGACGGCGGGTTCTTCCGCTCCGAGCAACATTCAACCACCGATTCCGGCTCGGCACTTCTGGTGTTTTACAGCGAGCATCTGGAACAGACGGAGACCAACATCCGTCAAAGCGGCGGCGAAATCGTCAAACCGATATTCCCGTTTCCCGGTGGGCGGCGCTTTCACTTTACCGAGCCGAGCGGTAACGAGTTTGCGGTTTGGTCTGACAAATAACATATACCCAAACGACCTGAAGATGCTCGCATTCAGAGGTCATCAATGTGTTCAATTCGAGGCAAATTTTACGAGGAATAGTCGTTCTATTTCCGTGGAATTTAACGAAGAGTGGGCGCATTGATGGCCTCCCTTTGGGCGAGTTGACTGACGCCGTGCTCTTTGTTGTTCCTTTTGATGGAGGTGACTACACCTACAAAGGAACGCCGCGATCACAACGCCAGTCAATCTCGCTGAATCCTGCATCTTCAGGTTGTTTGGGTATATCCACCAACTCAGGGGCGGGGAAAATGCCCGCCCTTTCCTTTTCTATAATCAGGTACAACTTCATTGCGCAGACTGATAGACTTCGCGCCCCTAACGTCTAACCGTAACTGACCATGACTTTCGATACCCTGACCCTTTCTTCTGACATCTTGCGCGCACTGCCTGCGCAAATGACGACGCCAACCCGCATCCAGCAACAGGCTATTCCTGCCGTGCTCCGTGGCTCAGATGTTCTGGCACTGGCACAAACCGGCAGCGGTAAAACGTTGGCGTTTGGCCTGCCGATGCTGCAGCGTATTGATACCGGTGTAAATCAGGTGCAGGGCGTGGTGTTGGTGCCGACCCGTGAACTGGCGGCGCAGGTAAGCGTTGCGTTAAACCAGGTGGCAACGCCATTGGGTATCAAGGTTGTGATGCTTTGCGGTGGTGTTGACCAGGCGCAGCAGATTACCGAACTGGAAAACGCCCAGTTGGTAGTCGCAACCACCGGCCGTCTGCTCGATTTCATCAACCAGGGTGTGGTGTCACTGGATGCCATGACTGTCTGGGCAATGGATGAAGCAGACCGCTTGCTGGAAATGGGCTTCTGGCCGGATGTGCAACGCATTATGGCAGCCATGCCTGCCAAACGTCAGACCTTGCTGTTTTCCGCCACCATGCCTGCAGCGCTGGAGACCATTGCTGATTCTCTGCTGTTTAAACCGGTGCGCATTGAAGCACATGAAAAGAACAGCGTGGTGGAAGACATCGAAGAGCGTTTGTATCTGGTTAACAAAGGCAGCAAAGCACAGGCGTTGATTGCGCTGATCAAACAACATGACTGGAAACAGCTGCTGGTGTTTGTCGCAGAGAAAGGCAGTGCCGATGCCTTGGCGAAAAGGCTGGCCAAAGCAAGTTTGTCGGTGGCAGCATTGCACGGTGATAAAGATCAGTCCGCCCGCGAGCAAACGCTGGCAGATTTCAAGGCCGGTAAACTCAAGGTACTGATCGCCACAGATTTGCTTTCACGCGGTATTCATATTGATGCGCTGCCTGTGGTGATCAATGCGGATTTGCCTGCCAACGCACCTGTGTATGTGCACCGTGTAGGCCGCACCGCACGTGCCGGTGAAAACGGTCTGGCGCTTTCGCTGGTTTGCCACGGTGAAACTGAAGCCTTGAACGCCATCCGCCAGCTGACTGGCCGTGAATTACCTTTGTTGGAACTGGAGGGATTTCCGGTCACCGACAAACCGGCGGCGGAATCTGCAACCGGCGAGCGCAAACGTGCGCCACGGGACAAAAAAGCCAACCGTCGCACCAACGCCAAGAAAAGCATCAAACAGTTCAAACCAAAAGGGCGCGGATAGAGCCGTTTGCGCTAGCAACAACAAAGACAACAAAGCCCGGCGAGCCGGGCTTTGTTTTAACTTTTTCAGCGCTTTACAGACTTAGGCGTCGTAGTCGCTCATGTCTTCCGGACGCAGTTTACGCTGCACGCCCAGCAGGAAGTTACGCAGGATCTGGTCTTTACACTGGCGGTAGTGTTTGTTTTCCGGTTTGCGGAAGAATGCGCTCAGCTCGTGCTTGCTCAGACGGAAATCAGCCAGTTCAAGGATTTCCAGGATATCTTCTGCTTTCAGGTTGAGGGCAATACGCAGTTTCTGGAAAACCATGTTGTTGCTCAACTGGCTTTCTGGCACCGGTTGCTCGCCTTCACGTCGACCGCGCTTGTGGTTGATCAAACCATTCAGGAATGACGACAACTCAATGCTGTTCATTTTTACAAACGCATCATCTTCATCGCGCTTCATCCAGCCCGCGACTTGCTCAAGGGTAACGGTGACATCCGCCTGCGCGAAGATTTCTACAACTTCTTTATCTTTAAAATCAAACGCGTAACGGATACGACGCAAAATATCGTTGTTAGTCAAAGCAATTCCTAGTGTTAGGTAGTGCGGCAGTATCAACATGATTCACCGACGAGGCGGGGGAGTCTAACAGAGATCGGGGACGAGCCCTAAGGGAATTGGGCTGGAAAAAATAGAGCCCGCAATGGGCGGGCTCTAGTTTGTCCAAGCATTTCCGTAATGGATAACTTAGATGTAGTAAGCTTCTACAGTGCCTTTCAGGGTGATCAGCAGCGGTTGGCCGCGACGATCCAGCGCTTTAGGTGAAGGGATTTTGATCCAACCTTCGCTGATACAGTATTCCTCAACATCCGTACGCTCTTTACCGTTAAAACGGATACCGATTTCGTGCTGGAAGCACTCTTCCACGAAATGTGGGCTACGTGGGTTACCAGAAAGATGGTCTGGCAGCGCTGGTTTTGAAGTAGTGTCGTTCATGGTTGTGACCTGATGTCATTAGAAAGTGCGCCATTGTAGACGTTGCAAGGTAAGTGCTCAAGCAATCTGAGAAAGGCAAATCAACACACTTACGTTTTCATTTCGTGGCTGCCAGAAACGACAAAGCCACCGGGATGGTGGCTTTGTAAACGGCTGCGATTCAGGCTTAAGCAGCAGGCATTGCAGTCGGCGCAACACGGAACAGTTTACGGCACCTTTCCAGAAACGAACCATAAACCACACCCAGTACGCCTGAAAGCAGCGCATTACTCGCGACCGCGGTCAGAATTTGCTCCGGCGCTGCGCCCACGATAAACAGAATGGCAGCATAAACCGGTGACTGGAATGCCACATAGGCAACAAAGTCCGCTGCACGTTTCATCCACTTACCGGAGGACTGACGTTGCGCCGCCTTTTGCACTGCATCGCGGAATACACCATATGGCCAGGCGATCAGAATATTGACAGGGATGGAGAGCAGTCGTGAAGCCAGCGATTGTTCAAATGACATTCCGGACACGAAAATTTCAACCATCATCCCCGTGACAAAACAAAACACAACCATGGCAAACATATCAGCCACGACACTACGAACGCGGTTAGCGCCACTCATTTCTCACCCCAAAATCGCAAAAAAGTAAACCGGCAAAATGCCAAAAAGAGTAAATAGACTGAGGATTACAAACCAACGACCTGAAGCATCCACATTTGTGCAAACTATGCCCGTAACTGGATGAAAATCAGGTTAAAAAACCCGCCGTCATAATCGCTATTAGAACAAAACACCTCTGGATTTAGGCACTATATTTAAATCTCAAACCAGTGTTTTATTCTGTTTTGGATTAATTGAACAGCCTATATGACCGATTAAATGCTTTGCGAATTTAGTGAGTATTTTGAAGATATTTCAATCGATCTTTCTAGAGAGATCACGTGCCATGATCAGCGCCAACCCCAGTATCTGCAGGAATAGCGCCAAATTGCGGTAACCTGAGATACTGCCAGTGATTTCGCGCTGGGAATCGCTCAATTGCAGGTTATTCAGATATAGCGTATCTATCTTGTTTCTCAGGAGATCCTGCTTTTCATCAATACCTTTCATGATTTTGCTGAGATTTTCACTGTTGATGGGCATGTCGGCCATATTGCTGAAGGGTTGAAGCAATTGGTGGGCAAATGGGACGGGTAAAACGCTCTCCTGAGGGCGCGTTGACATAATGGTCAGTATGGTTTCCCGGCGGCGTTCCAGGGCATCCACCTGTTGCCAGGTCAGTTGGATAAGTTGGGCGTTAGCGCTTTGGGTTTCAGCATAGGAGGCAGCCTGCTCGCCAAGGTCATCAATGACAAAATTGGTCATCAGCGCTGCAACGATGTTCATTACCAGGCCAATCGCCACGATCACCCACGTTGGTAAGCCTATCCGCACGGTATCCCTCCCCTGTCGTTAGAAAAGGTATAGCGCAATTCCATACGCTGAGGCTTCTTATTCCCGTTACGGGTGCGTTCACCAAAAACAAAAAAGGCCAGCAGTGGCTGACCTTCCGTCGATAAAATGGTTATTCAGTTGTCAGGCGCTTCTTGCAACTGGCATTACTTGCGCCAGTTTCAGGTAGGCATGCAGCTCACCGTTTTATATTCGATGGCCGAGTGGATGTTGACGGCCTTATTGGCAATCACCCGGCTTTGGTAGCGGTTACCATCCTTTTCTATTTCGAGTTCAAGGATCCCTTGTTCAAGACGCCAAAAGCCCCGCGCAGGACGACGGTTGAACAGGGTGTACTCTTCCAGCGAACCATCGGCATTAAGCTGTAGTTCTGTCACATAGCCCGCGCTGCAGCTTTTTATCCAGCGTTGACCACTCACATCCTGCGAGGAAAAAGAGCGTTTGCCCGACATCCAGTCAAAAAGGGCGACTGCATCGACATCTGAGACATGGGGCAGGCGGTCGATGTCCAGCATGGCTGCCGTCGAGGATTCACGCATAAAAAGCTGTAGATAGGAGTTGTTTACCTGTTTCTGCATTTCACTTGCCGTCTCATGTTCCTTGAAAAAGAAGAAGATAACCGCAAGCTCAGTCGCCTTCATCTCCCTTTGGGCAGGAATGTTAACCCGCGCTGAAAATGTACAAACCCGCGTTGGGAATCACTGCCAATTTCATCCCAGTTTGTTCTGAATCAAATTAGATATAGCAGTCTCACTGGTGAGGCATTGTCGCGTGAACTATCTTTAAACAAGTGGTTTCGTTGACAGGGGTTAATCATGCGGCAACATATTGTTTATTCAGTATTAATTAGCGCAATACTGGTAGCTGGCGCACAGGCAGCCAGCAAAGAAGAGCTGGGTGAAGTGGTCACTGAGCGTAACGAAAGCATTTGTAAGCAAAAATTCACTCAGGAAATATTCACCCAACAGCGCATTTTCAGCTCAGACCGCAACGGTGCCAAACAACGCCGCCTGGCCGAGCGTAAAATTGAAGCGGCGAGAAACAAATTCAGCCTGACTGCCAGTTACTGTGATGCGTACGATGAACTGATTACCTTTACCCCCGAGACACTGGATCGCCGCCCCGGTGATGCCATGTTTGAGTAGATTTCTCATCACTGCGCCTATACGTACCTGCCGTTATTAGACTTTTGCTACAAGCGACTGATAAAGTGTCGCAAAACGCTAACAAACGACAGGTGCTGCTATGCTTACCAACCGTTTTAAATCACACAAGAATACCCTTCGCGCGGCTGTCGCAGCCTCAGTGATGGGTTTGGCACTCGCGGGCTGTTCCGATAAAGATGAAGTCGGGGATGTAAGCCTTGGATTGTTCACTACCAAAGACATCAAAATCCAGATTTTCAATGACCCTGAAGTCCCTGGGGTAACCTGTCACATCAGTCACGTCAAAGCAGATTTGGATTTTTCTGATCCTTCCGATATGGGTATTTCTTGTCGCCAGACCGGTGAAATTACCGAGGAGATGATTGAACAGGTCGACAAGTCGAAATCCGGTGAAGTGATATTCACGGCATCGAAAAGCATCCTGTTCAAATCGATGAAAATCCGCCGCATCTTCGATTCAGAAAACCAGACCCTGATGTACCTCTCCTACTCCACCAAGGAAACCCAGGCAGCCACAAGCACAGCCTTTCTACTGTACCGCTTTGGGGAACCAAAGCGTGGCAATCGCCTGAAACGGCGAAACAATAAGCTTTGCGGCGGATTTGCACTGTAAATCCGCCTTTCTTTAACAGGAATAAGCGTTGGGTTTTCGGTGTGCTGCGATTACCATGCAACCGTCACGTTCAATGGAAGTTCCCATGAAAAACCCATACTCCACTCAAGAAGTCGAAGCCATCACCACAGAATGGCTGGAGAAGGTCGTTATTGGCCTGAACCTTTGCCCGTTCGCGGCAAAGCCTCAACGCAACAAACAAATCAAAATTCATGTCACTGAAGCCACCAGCGATGAAGCCATCATGGAGTGTTTGGTTGAAGAGTTGACCCTGCTGGATCATGCTGAAGTTGCGGATTTGGAAACCACCTTGGTTGTTACCCCAAATCACTTTGCGGATTTTGATGCTTACAACCAGTTTCTGGACGTCGCTGACATGCTGATTGACCAGTTCGGCTGGCGCGGCACTTACCAAATCGCGAGTTTCCACCCGGATTATTGCTTTGCCGATTGCGAGCCTGAAGATGACAGCAACCTCACCAACCGTTCACCGTTTCCGGTATTCCACCTGATCCGTGAAGCGAGTATTGAGAAGGCGCTGCAATATTACGGCAAGAACGCGGAAGACATCCCGGAGATCAATATCGACCGCGTTTGTAGCCTGACGGATGAAGAAAGACGCGCACTGTTCCCGTATCTGTTCAGGGCGCCTCAACACAACTAAATTGTGCCAATCGGGTATCACCAAGGGTGAGGGTCAGTGCATCACCATTATAAAGCTGCCCTACGCCCTTAGGTGTGCCGGTCAGGACAATATCTCCCGGCTGCAGGGTGAAATACTGGGTAAGATGACAAATCAGCTCAACGACCGGATTTAGCATCATCCCGGTATCGCCCTGCTGACGGGTGGCACCGTTAATGTCCAACTGGTACTGCAGACGGGTTAGATCCTGCCCGTCAAATGGCACAAACGGGCTTTGCACGCAGCTGCCATCAAATGCCTTCGCCAGCTCCCACGGCAACCCTTTTTCCTTCAGTGCGCTTTGCGCTTCCCTACGGGTTAAATCCAGCGCCACACCAAGCCCTGCAATCGCCGCGATCACCGCCTCCGGTGTTGCGTTTGTCAGCGGTTTATCCACCAGCACTGACAACTCTGCCTCATAGTGGATTGGCGCCAGCCGCTGACTGAGTGACAGACTGGATGACGTGCCAACCAGCGCACTGGCAGGCTTGATAAACAAAACCGGTTCATCCGGCACAGGGTTGTTCAGCTCTTTGGCATGTTCAGCGTAATTGCGCCCGATACAAACTGCTTTGCCGGTAGCAGGGCGATTGCATCGCCATTTAGCCACTGGTGTGAGTACATCCTTTTTCTCCTGTTCTGGCGACGTTTCAATCCGTGATTCAAGTTGGGTTTCTGTTGGCTTAGAGCCTGTGTTTCACTCTTGATAAAACACGATCTTAGATGGATTTTTCTTTTAATTCTGCGCCCATGGTAAGACCTAGTTATCACTTTGCCAATTGGTACGTTGTCGGAATAGCTGGTCAGGTCAACGCTTTAGATAAATATAATTATCCGGGAATGCGCTGATCATAATGGACGACTTTGACTACGAGGTCCCTGTATCCTGCATCATTTTTGACTGCGATGGCACGCTTGTCGACAGTGAAGTTCTGGCACAAATGGCCATTGTCGAAGTATTTGCCAAGCATGGTGTGAAACTCGATTTGCAGGATTGTCTCGACAACTTCCAGGGCGGAAAGCTGGCCGATGTGTTAATGCAAACCTGCGAGCGCTACCAGCTTCAGCTCTCTATCGATGAGCTTGAACTCCATTACCGGGAAATTTGCCAGCGGCTATTTTCCGACCACCTTGAGCCAATTGAGGGGGTACCGGAGCTACTCCTGATGCTGAAAGACGTCGGCATTGATATGTGTGTGGCATCTAATGGCCCGGTGAGCAAAATGGAAATGTCGCTGGAAATGACTGGGCTGTTGCCGTATTTCCGTGACCATCTGTTCAGTGGCTTTGATGCGAACAGTTGGAAGCCTGCACCGGATTTGCTCCATTATGCTGCCATGAATATGGCCGTCCCGACGCAGGAGTGCATGTTTATCGATGACACCATTTTGGGTGTACAAGCGGGGATCAACGCGGGCATGCGGACGGTATTTTTCAACTCGCGCCAGAATGTGATTGTCGACCATCCACTGGTGGTGACTGTGACGTCGATGAATGAGCTGAAAACGCTTCTGGAGCGCCTTCCTCTCTCCAATTGCTGGGCATAACTGACCCTGACGACATTTATGCGCGATCAGGAGTGCGCGATCAAGGCGCCATCTTCTATCATACGCCCCAGAATTTCTGCACCTGAGCCACCACTGACACCAAGCAGTTCCACGCTCAAATCATCCAGTGTTTTGTTTTCAAACACGATGACCTGATCTTCCGTCACGCCGTCGCTGGCAATAGTCAGAGTCGCATTCCCATCTGTGTTGGTCAGTGACACCAGATAATCATCAAGGTTTTCTGCTGTCGCGCCATCAAGCAAATCCGATAAATCCAACACATCCGAACTGACATCAAAATCTGTCAGGGTATCGATGGTGCCCACGCCGGCATCCCCGGAAAGGAAACTGAAGAGATCTTCTCCCTGCCCGCCGGTCAAGGTGTCACTGCCCTGACCGCCAACAATCAAATCGTTACCCAAACCACCATCAATCAAGTCCGCTCCGGCATTGCCATATAGGCTGTCATTGCCCCCTTCACCCACTATCACGTCGTCTTCGCTGAAGCCGACCAAGGTGTTGGCAAAGTCATCACCGGTCAATTCGGTGTCATTGATCAGATCGCTCAGGCTAGCGTCATTGTTGTCTTCAAGACGGATATCCAAACGGCTTTCGACCTGCAATCCCGATGCGTTCTCCAGGGTGTAGGAGAATGATTCCAGCAAATCGGCCGCGGGGAGATCTATCATCAGGTGGTAGGTAAAATCCCCTTTGTTGTGCACACCGTCATCCTGACCGTATACCGTGAGCGAACCATAGGGGGTTTCAATCAGTATCGTGCCTTCAGAAGCATTGTAGGTGGCACCGTCGTACTGGATAGCAGCGAATGTCCACTCCCCGCTTAACGCATCGTTGGTAAACAGGTTCCCCATTGCCATATGGGTATCGGCCACTTCACTACCCAGACCCGCAGTTTGCACTGTCACAACATCCGCAACCGGGCGCAGTAAGTCGTTGTAACTAAGCGTGAGATCGGCCTGCGCGCTGTTGCCTGCATCATCGGTGAGGGTATAGGTGAACACTTCATCCAATACGGAGACAGCGGATAGTGAGGCAAAAACGGAATCTACAGTGACACCCTCTTTATCCACCACCAAATACTGGAACGCGCCGGACGCAGAGACAGACAGCTCGCTGCCGTCATAAGTGCTGCTACCTGAATCCACCACAGTGCCCGCAGAATCGTAGACATACCAGTCGACCGTTTCACCGGTGCTGATGCCATCGAGCGCAAGTGTGGCGCTGTCGACATCCTGCTCAAAGCCATAAACGGTTGCGTGGTATGTGATAGAACCTGCATCAGTATCAAAGGTAAACATGGCTGCTGTCAGGTCGTCTTTGTCGACGTTTTCCAGCGTCAGTGTGCCATTATCCAGCGTGATCACCGTGTCGGCACCGTCTTGCACCAATGCCAGTTCAGCAAAGGTGTCGATGTTGGTGGCGTTTTTAATAACAATGGTTTCGTTTGCCGTTTTGAAGTCCGTGATGACATCATCACCGGATTCATACACGAACACGTCTTTACTGTTGCCGCCGGTTAAGGTGTCATCGCCCTCACCACCGCTGAGGTAGTCTTTACCGTTTCCGCCATCAAGGCTGTCGTTGCCTTCACCGCCATAGAGTAAATCTTCCCCGTTGTTGCCGCTCAGGTATCGTTGCCACCGTAACCATAGAGTGTGTCTCCCTGGTTAGTACCATTGAGCACGTCATCACTGGTGTTCCCTGCCGGTACCTCTGCACCGGAAGGGTTTAGCATGGCCTCCAAATCAAGACCCGCACCAGGGTCATCACTGATGAACAGTGCGTCACTTCGGTCATTGCCAAAGAAAGTCACCCCATCTGAAGTCTGTTCAAATGTGGTGAGGTTGCTGGCATAGAATTCGGTTTGAACGCTGGAGGTGTACTGGTAATTGCCGCTTTGTGACAGAGTCAGCGAACCGAAATCCGTTTCAATAGTAACGCCGGAAGACGGTACGTCGTAATCAATGCCATTGTGAGTCACTGTTTCTACGCGCAGGGTTTCAACTGACAGTATGCTGTCTTCACCCGCGCCATTTGAGCCCGAAATTACATTGCCGCTGGCTACTGACAGTGTCGCTGTCACAGCCGCATCATCAGCCGCAGAGATATCTTCCACGCGGGTGATGTTGATTGTCTCACTCGCGCTTGTGGTATACACGCCGTCCGTGGCAGAGACAGACAGCGACAGAGTGCTCAGCGCCAGCAAGTCATTGTTCACGGCCGCCACACCGGCTTCTGTCAACAGAACCTGATCCCCACTCAACACAAAGTACCCATCGCTGTTGTTGGTGAGCGACACGGATGTGCCGTTTTCGTCAGCGTCTGTGACCATGACAGTGGCGACCACGGTGGCAGTGCTGACGGATTCTTCAGTGAGTGTATTTGCTGATATCACCACGTCCGGCGCATTGTCATTCACCCTGGTGACAGTCACATCACCATCCGCGGTGACTTCGTGGACCGTGTCACTGGCCTTAACAGTAAACGAAATGCTGCTTAGCTCTGCCACATCGTCATTAATGGCGGCAACACCTGCAGCGGTAAGCTGAACTTCATTGCCGACTATCTTGATCCAATCGCCATGCTCAGAGGTCAAGGTATAGGTCAGGGTATCCAAATCTGCATCGTGACTGATAATGGTCGCCAACACATCGTTTTCGGCGACATCCTGTTCGGTGAGATCGCTCAGCGCCAGACTGATTTCCGGTGCGTTGTCGTTAACCCGGGTCACGCTAACGTCGGCATACTCGACCACGTTGTAGGCACCATCAAAGGCACGCACATACAAAGGCATGTCTTTGATGGCAGAAACACCGTCAAGGTTGATGGCGGCAACACCTTCTGCCGTCAGGTATACCTCGTTGCCTTCCAGTCTGAAATAGCCATTGTCGTCGTTGACCAGAGAAAGGGTAATATCATCGCCGTCCGCGTCTGACACTGTCACGGTTGCGACGAGAGTTTGCTCGGTGACCGCTTCTTCTGTCAGGGTCTCCAGCGCCAACGAAATCTCCGGGGTATTGTCGTTCTCACGGCCAACAATAAAGGCCGCCGACGTTTCACTGGTGTTGGTACCGTCCGACGCCCTGACGGTCACCGTCAGGTTTGTGATATCCAGCGAATCATCCTGAATAGCGGTAACGCCCGCCGCAGTCAGGGTGACGTTGCCATCCGAAAGGGCAAAGTAGTTGTCGTCGTTGTTGAGAAGTTCAAGGGTGACTTCATCACCATCGGCATCGGAAACCGCCACCACAGCGACAATCTGTCCAACCGCAGCAGAGGTTTCACTCACATCACTGGTGGTGATATCTACGGCAGGTGAGTTGTCATTAACACGAGTGACCACCACAATGTCGGATGCACTGACTTCAAACAGGCCATCTGTGGCGGTCAGGTATATCTCGAGTGATTCAATCGCCAGCGCATCATTTTCGATCGCTTCAAAACCTGCTCTGGTCAGGGTTATCTCACCATCACCAAGGGCTAGATAGCCGTCGTCATTGTCTGACAGCGTATAGGTCAGGGTATTGCCGTCTGCATCTGAACCAGAGAACGTCGCGACGACCATGCCTTCTTCGACGGCATTTTCGGTGAGAGGTATTGTAGCTAAAGTGATATCCGGCACATTGTCATTCACCTGATTGACCACCAGCTGTCCACTTGCCCGGACGGTAAACTCGCCATCACTGACTTCCACTTCAACTTGCATCGCAGTCAGTGAAAGGGTGTCGCTGTTTACCGCATCCACACCCGCCTGTGTCAGGACAACCTGATTTCCTTCGATACGGAAATAGCCTTCGCCGTCCCCGACCAACGCGTAACTCAGGCTGTCATTGTTGGCATCTACCGCGTTAATGTTGGCTACCGCCTGGCCTTCGGAAACCGCTTCTTCGGTGACCGCCTGCATACTGAGTGAGACGGTTGGTGCTTCGTTTACTTCTGTGGTTTCAGTTTGAATGGGTGTTTCCGGAGCAGGTGTCGCCGCAACCGTGGTTTCTTCATTTTGCGCTTCAAGCAGGCGCTCGTAGAAAAGACGCTGCAAGGTTGAGAGTGAGCCCAGCTGCGGACTGGATAATATGTCGGCCGTCAGGGATTCAACGTCATCCGCTTGTTCATCCTGGGATTCTTCAAGCAGTTCAGAGACCGTTTTTCCTGATGAAGCCCCGTTTTGGATGCTGACATCGCCAGCGACAAAGAAGCTGGATGTGCTCGTGCTTTGGCCTGCCGCAGGATCGGCGTTTTCGGTGGGGTCTTCACCCTCTTCAACATCGCGTTGCAGGGCATTGATTGCGGCATCTGCATCCGGGGGTGTTTCGAAACGAAAACCACTGTTGGCGTTGACGCGGATTTCCCGCTCACCGTTTTCTTTTAATAACGCCTGACTGCCATTTTCGGTCACCAGTACTTCTTCTGGCTTAAGTTCGGCATAAAGCTCAGCCGCCCGGACACTGCCGTCCGGTGCAAAGATGATGGCATTCCCATCGAGTTCTGTGATGATCATCTTGCCGGCCATAGCAATGTCCTCACTTCTACCCAAATCCGCGGTTTTCAAGGCTCCAACGCGCCATCAATGCTTCAGATACACGTCCCCGCTACTAACTCTAGTTGACATTTCTCGTATGTGACAAATTTGTCATTAATACGATAATCAGTCTAATTTATGGCAAAACTGTTAGCTTGCTTCAGAAGCTTGCCTAACTACATGATTTGAAATAAAAAAGGGACGCTTTCGCGTCCCTCGGTTCAATAAATTATCAGCTATGGCAGGGTTTTGAGGCTCTGCTCATAATCGTCAAATTTTTCCATCACAGAAGCTTGTGCTCCACCGGTTGCCTTACTCACAAGGACAATAGCCAGCGATGCAAGGATAAACCCTGGGACTATTTCATACAGGTCGAAAATGCCGCCAGTCAGCTGTTTCCACACCACGACAGTCACACCACCGATTACCACACCCGCCAGTGCGCCGTTGCGGTTCATGTCTTTCCAGAACAGGCTCAGCAACAATGCAGGGCCAAAGGCTGCTCCAAAGCCAGCCCAGGCGTAGGACACCAGACCCAGCACCGAACTTTCAGGGTTCATCGCCAGCACAAGGGCAATCACAGAGATACCGATCACGCAAAACGGCCAACCATGACCACTTCTTTGGTAGACGCATTCGGACGGAATACTTGCTTGTAGAAGTCTTCCGCCAGTGCAGAAGAGGAAACCAGCAGCTGGGAGTCTGCGGTACTCATCACCGCCGCAAGGATAGCCGCCAACAGGATACCCGCTACCACTGGGTGGAATGCGGCGTTAACCAAGTACATAAAGATGGTTTCGCCATCTGCCAATTCACCGCCCAGGTGTTTGTCCACATACAGGATACCAACCAGACCGATCAGGATAGCGCCAGCCATCGACACTCCACTCCAGCCTACCGCGATACGGCGGGCGGTGGTGATGTCTTTGTTGCTGCGGGTTGCCTGGAAACGCGCCAGAATGTGTGGCTGGCCGAAGTAACCTAGACCCCATGCAACCAAAGACAGGATAGCAACCGCTGACAACGGTTCGCCGCTGATGTCATTCCACAGGGTCAGAAGCTCTGGGTTTTTCGCTTCCAGAGCGCCCGGCAGCGCAGTGAATGCGCCATCCATGGTCGCGATTGGTACAATCATCAGCGCCGCAGCCATCAGCAGACCTTGCACCAAATCCGTCCAGGATACCGCAAGGAAGCCACCAAACAGGGTGTAAGAAACCACGCACACGGTACCTACAATTACCGCGGTGCTGTATTCCAGGCCAAATACGGTTTCAAACAGCTTACCACCGGCTACCAGACCTGAACTGGTGTAGAAAAGGAAGAACAGCAAAATGAAGAAGGCTGAAATGGTTTGCAGCAGTTTTGAGTTGTCTTCAAAGCGGCGCGACAGGAACTCGGGGATAGTCAGCGCATTGTCCACTTCGATACTGTAGGTGCGCAGGCGCTTTGCACAAATCAACCAGTTTAAGTAAGTACCCGCTAACAGGCCACCCGCCAGCCACAGGGATTCAATACCTGCTGCATACGCATAACCCGGCAGACCGAGCAGCAGCCAGCCACTCATGTCTGACGCCCCGGCAGAAAGTGCCGCAGGCCAAGGGCCCAGTGAACGTCCACCTAAAAATAGTCTTCCGAGTTGGAGGTACGTTTATAGGCGTATACCCCAATGGCAAGCATTAGAATCAGGTACACGATAAACGTGGCACTGATTGCAAAGCTGTTTTCTATCATGGTTTTTCCCTCTCAATACAAAGCACAAAAGGAACCCCAACCCCAAGTGCCCCCGCTGTCACCAGACAGTGAAGGCACACTGGAGCCAAAGGCTCTGCGTGCCTAATTCCGCGTAGTTTTAATGTTCGCCACTGCCTAATTCGAGCAGGGTGGCATTCCCCCCTACTGCAGTGACATTTATGGTTCTGGTTCGCTCGGTAATAAACCGGAGCAAATAGGTTGGCGAGGCGACAAGAGGCAGGTTTTGGGCGTCGTCTTCCGCAACGAACTGCACCAATACGCCATCCCGCGCTGCCAGTTTACGATTGAGTTCAATCAGGTTGGATGCGTTTGCCACAGCAGCAAACCCGCTTAAGGGGGCTGAGGCAATCGCGGTGTCCAAGGTTTCAACATCAATCAGTGATACCAGACGGCTGGGCACACCGGTTTTCACCAGATCGCCCAACAATGCGTCAGCATCATGTTTCAATGCGGCCGGTACGGCGACCAGCACACAATTTCCGGTCACCAGCGCTGCGGCCAGTTGTCCGGTCAGGGCGATCAGCGACAGCGTCTCGTCCCCGGTTACCACAAACAGTCCCCTGCCTGCGGTGTAAAGTTCGTTTGTTTCGCCTGTTGGCCCCGGCATCAGGTGAACCGGCGCAATCAGCGTGTTTGCCTGGTTAAGATGGAAACGGATCATGTCTGCCGCCAGCGCAAAGTCGCCTTCGCGCATGGCCAGGTTGTCCGCCCATTCCGCCAGATGCTTCGCGCGGCTGTTCACGCCCTCTGCATTCCACTCTTCCCAAACCGCCAGGCACTGGGTTGCCAATGTCATCACTTCATTCATTTCCTGCACTCCCTTGCTCATGCCACCACCTCTTCTTTCGTGAAACGATAGAGATAGTGCGGCCCACCCGCTTTCGGACCCGTCCCTGACAGCCCCTGGCCGCCAAACGGTTGTACGCCAACCACTGCACCTACCTGATCGCGGTTGATGTAACAGTTACCGACACGTGCACGCGATTCAATGTGGCAGTAGGTGCTTTCGTTGCGGCTGTGAACACCAAGGGTAAGCCCGAAGCCTGCTGCGTTGATGTCGTTGATCACGCTATCAAGCGCATCGGCTTTGTAGCGGACAACATGAAGGATTGGGCCGAAATGCTCTTCGCTAAGCGCCGCGATGCTGCCGATTTCAAATGCGATTGGCGCAATGTAAGTACGGCACGGGTCTCGCTTTTCATAGGTGCTTGGCAATAAATTTCGCGGTTTTGAACAGATGATCGATATGGTTTTGCAACTTGTCCTGCGCCACATCATCAATCACAGGGCCAACATCTGTGGAGTGCAGATACGGCAAGCCGACACGCATTTCAGCCATCGCCCCCTTGATGAGATTGATAACCCGATCTGCCACATCCTGCTGCACATACAGCACTCGCAGCGCCGAACAGCGCTGACCGGCAGAAGCAAATGCCGAACGCAGTACATCGCGCACCACTTGTTCTGGCAGGGCGGTACTGTCCACCAGCATGGCGTTTTGCCCGCCGGTTTCTGCAATGAAGGGCACCGGTGACGCCTGACGTGAAGCCAAGGTACGGTTGATGCGCTGCGCGGTTGGTGTCGAACCGGTAAAGGCCACACCCGCGATACGATCGTCGCTGGTCAACGCGCTGCCAATGGTGGCGCCAGATCCTGGCAACAGGTGAATAACCCCTGTGGGAATGCCGGTTTCAAGTAACAATTCGATAGTGCGGAATGCAATCAGTGAGGTTTGCTCAGCCGGTTTGGCAACCACGGTGTTACCCGCCACCAATGCTGCTGAGATTTGGCCGATAAAAATAGCCAGCGGGAAGTTCCATGGGCTGATACAGGTAAAGACGCCACGACCTTCACGGCGCAGTGTCACTTGCTGACCATCGAAACGTGTAAACGTGGTGAGATCACCTTCGATTTTTTCCGCCTGAACTGGGTAGTAGCGCAGGAAGTCGACCGCTTCACGCACTTCATCAATACTGTCGTGAATTGTCTTGCCCGCTTCGCGGTGACAAATTGCCACCAGCTCACCCAGGTTCTCTTCCAGCTTATCAGCCAGCGTGAGTAAGTACTTACCGCGTTCTTTAGCTGTCAGACTGCGCCAGGCATCGACATTGGATGCAGCAACGTCCAAAGCAACATCCGCATTTTCTTTGGTCGCCCAGTTCAAAGAACCGACAACAAGTTTGTGATCAAACGGCGCAACCACAGCGTGTTCATCACCCACCAGACGGTCGCCATTGATGATGGGGCCCGCCTGCCACTTGGTTTGCATGAAAGGCTGCACCTCAGCCTGATATGCCGCCCATTCGCTTTCGATATCCGTCGCCACCCCTTTCGAATTCGCGCGCTCGTCACCGAAGATCTCCAGCGGCAACGGAATGCGGGAATTGTGCAATGTCGGACGTGACAGCAGGGTATCGACCGGATGTTGGGTCAGATCACTGATCGGACAGGCTGCATCAACCAAACGGTGAACAAAAGAGCTGTTGGCACCGTTTTCCAGCAGGCGGCGCACCAGATACGGCAGCAAATCTTTGTGGCTGCCCACAGGCGCATAGATGCGTACTGATTGGCCGAACATGGATTTCGCATGGTTATACAGGGCATCGCCCATGCCATGCAGGCGCTGGAACTCGTAGTGATCGTGACGCGCCATCGCATTGATTGCAGAAACCGTATGGGCGTTATGGCTGGCAAACTGCGGGAAGATCAGTCCTTTTACGTGTTCTGACAGCAGGAAGCGTGCGCAGGCAAGGTAGGCCACATCGGTCGCTTCTTTGCGGGTGTAAACCGGGTAACCCGGCAAACCACGCTGCTGTGACCATTTGATTTCGCTGTCCCAGTATGCGCCTTTCACCAGGCGCATTGGGATCACTGTGCCATTTTCTTTCGCCAACGCCGCCAGCCAGACGATGACCGGCAAAGCACGCTTGGAATAGGCCTGAACCACCAGACCGAAACCGCCCCAGCCTTTGATATCCGGATGGGTGAAGAGCTTTTCAAACAGCTTCAGGGAGAGTTCGAGGCGATCCGCTTCTTCGGCGTCAATAGTGATCGCCACTTTCAGCTCGCGGGCACGTTTGAGAAGACGCAGGACGATGTCAAACATCTCGCCCATAACGCGATCTTCATTGGCCACTTCATAGCGGGGGTGAAGCGCAGAAAGCTTGATAGACACTGACGGCGCCGGTGCATTGCCAACGTTGAGTTGCTGCGCGACGGTTTCGATTGCCGTCATGTAGTCATCAAAATACTTGCGCGCATCTTCCATGGTCAGCGCCGCTTCACCCAACATATCAAAGGAGTAGGTAAAGCCTTTCTGGCGATTGGATTTGCCGTTATCCAGGGCTTCATTGATGTTGCGCCCCAGCACAAACTGGTGCCCCATGATCTTCATGGCCTGGTGCATCGCCTGACGGATAACAGGCTCAGACATCTTGTTCACCAGTTTATTGATGACTTTACCGGCACCACCCTCTTTTTGCTCGTCAATGCTCACTACCTTTCCGGTAAGCATCAGCCCCCAGGTAGACGCGTTTACAAACAGGGATTCGGAGCTTTTTAAATGGGCTTTCCAATCCGCCACACCGAGCTTATCGCGGATCAATGCATCTGCGGTTTTGGTATCCGGCACACGCATCAAAGCCTCAGCCAGACACATGAGCAAAATGCCTTCGCGGGTATCCAGACTGTATTCCAACAGCAATGCATCAATCATCTGCACTGCCGTTTTATCGGCGCGGACACGCTCGATCAGGGATGTTGCCGTTTTATCCATCTGGCGGCGTTCATCGTCAGCGGGCGTGGCAAGAGGCAGCAACGACTCGAGCAACGCACCTTCATCAACACAGTAGTGTGCTGAAATTTCAGGCCATAAAGCCGCCGTGGGTTGCTCAAGGTAACTTGGCACCAACACATCGGTCGCTTTTAACATAAGCAGATTCCTCTCTCCTTGATACCACGAGGCAGTGGCAAATGTTACTAATATGTTAGATTAACGACCGATTCTAGGTATGAGGTGCCGGTGAGTCTTTCAAAATTCTGCGGCATTATTGCAAAAAAGTCCGATGATTAACAAACAGAGAACCATCGCCTCCGCCTGCGCATAACAAGTTTTCTTGCTTTTTAATGATTTAGATCAGTGTTGCTGGCGGAAACGGGATGGGGAAATGCCGAAATAGCGGGTGAAGGCTGAGGTAAATCCACTTTGGGACGCAAAACCACAGCTGTCTGAGATTTGTGCAAGGTTTAACTGACTGTTACAAAGCAGCTCCTGCGCCATTTCAAAGCGTCTTTTCAATACGTATTGATGCGGCGTTACACCAGTCTGGGTTTTGAACAGCTGATGAAACTGGCTTTCGGCCAGGAAAACCGAGCCTGCCAACTGGGCAACGCTGATTTTGCGACTGATGTGTTTGCGGATATACAGATCGATGATGTCCATGTTCAGACGATGACCATGGCGGCGCGGGGCGATTTGATCACGAAAATGCCGCTCCATGACACAAAGCAGGGTGTCTGCGCAGGCGCGTCCCAGCATTTCATCGTGCGGATTGGCAATCATCTCGGTTGTCAGGGCTTTAACCAGTGTTTGAGCCTGGCTGTCGAGCTGGAAATAGGCATCGCGGTCGAAAAGGCGGTCCATACGGTCTTTCATCCCCAGTTCACCCACCAGCACAGGTGAGGGCAGGTTAATCACCAGTATTTCATTCTGGCCGACGCCGGAGAAAGAATGCAGTTCGGATTCAGATACCAGACACCCCTGACCCGGCCCGACAAGGCTGCCGCGCCCGGAAAGCTCAAACTCAGTTTGCCCTTGCAGACCAATCACCACCTGACGGTAGTCATGCGCATGCAACGACGGGTGGTTAGGCAACGCCATAACCTGTGAGTGCTTCAATTCGGATGCCATAGTAATCAAAAAACAACAACAATATTGCGGGCTATTTTGCCACGCCGACCCACTTAACGAGAAGCGAAATCGCAACGGAAACATGATCAAGAGTGGTACAAACTACGGCATTTGTCATTTCGATTTAAAAACTGTGCAGGATCTCGACATTTCCGGCGCTTAAGATCGTCTTCCGGTCATCGGACCAAAGCTAACCTGGGGGCAATAAACGCGCAACTGAATGATATTAAAAGCATTAACTGCTCCACTTCATCGATTTACATCATCATCAATGCTTGATCATGCTTTCAAGGGTTCAGCCACAGGATCATTTCATGATCATCGTTCCGGTGAAACCGGATCTTTGCCCTTTCATTTATTTGTTATTTCACACGCGCTATTCAGTTTAATTCAAAGTCCCGTCAATAAAATGGCGGAAATTATGCTTATGAACGTCAAATAAAATGGCATTTCTGAAAGTTTAACTACAATTAAATGAGTTATTTCTTAGTGCAGCAAAAGTAGATAAAATTTATTGGGTTATTTGGCAAAACATCAGAATTGAAGAATAACGATAAACGTCAAATAATGAGTAACATCGGAAAGCTATTTATCATTTCCATGTTAATCTACAAATTTGGGACAGGCTTTTTGATATCAAGCCCACGTTATATCTAGGGACTTGGTATCGGTAGGTATTGAGAATAAGCAAGGGACATATGAAAAGTAATCGCATCACCGCGTTGGTATTCGCGTTATCGCCGATACTTCTTAGTAGTCAACCGCTTGCCAATGAGGCCACTGTCGCAACCAACGATCCTGTGGTTGCGCTGGAGCAGAAGCTAGCTGATAAAAGAAGTGAAATTAGCGCACATGCCGAAAACCTCCAAACGCAGAGAGATAAGCTGGAAGCGTTATTAACAGAGCGCGAAACGCTGGCGACTAAAGCTATTGAGCTTGAAAAAAACGTACTCAGGCACAAGAACGATTAGACGAGCAATTCCGTCGACTGATTGAAAACCCTGATACCGACCTTACTCAGTACAGAGACGACTACCAAGTTGCATGGAATGCGTTAAAAGAAAACCAAGCAGCGACGTTGGTAAATGATCAGGCTATCTCTGAACAACAGCGCATTGTTGAAGGTGAAAACCGTCAGAAACAACTGTTGGTCAGCACACTCGAAAATCTGCAGGAAGCGAAAAAAGAAGCGCGTGTTAAACGCCTTCGTCAAGAGCTGACTTTCGCCGACACCATTGAAGTGGTTCACACCATCACCTGTAGCGAATCAATGACGCTCGCAGCGTGTGCAAACCAAGGTAAGACACTGACCATGCAAAAGGCAGTGAACACCTTCCAGTCACAGGTTCTGGATAACGTCACCGAATCCACAACAGCGAAGCTGAACGCGAACCGCGTATCGTTCAATATCCATGTGATGAACAGCAATGTGGTTGACAGTGGCTTTAGTGGTACCAACCGCTATATCACACGTATGCAGGCAGAAATGCGCAGCCAGCCAGACGAAAATGCAGCATGTAAGCTGCTTGATTTTGCTGAGCGTTACTGTGTAGAAGAACCTTTTACTACTGCGAAGCAGGCTACCAAGCAGCAGGCAAAACGCTGGGTTAACGTCAAAATCCGTTCTAACCGTTACGAAGACAATGTGACGATCAACGGTGTAACTTACGGCTCAACACCGGTTGAAATCATGCTGCCCGCCGGTCAACACCAACTGACTGTCGAAAAGCCTGGGTTTGAAGCGTACAGCCGCCAAATGTACATGAACAAAGATTCTGAAATTTGGGCCAACCTGCGCGAACAGGAGAATCGTCCAAAGCCGGGAAAGCAATTCGCTGACAAACTTTCTAACAACCATCAGGCACCTAAAATGGTGGTCATTGGCGCGGGTCAGTACCGCGTAGGATATGAAGCCCAACAGCCTGTCTTGGTTGATCAACCTTTCTCGATTGCGGCAACCCCGGTTACCGTGAAGCAGTTTGGAGAGTTTGTCGCCGCCACCGGATATGTCACAGATGCGGAAGAAGGCCAAGGTTGCACCACGCTGATGAACGGTGAGTCCAAACAAATGCTCAACCATCACTGGCGCAAACCGGGTTTTGACCAAAGTGAAAACTCTCCAGTGGTATGTATCACTAAAGACGATGCGAAAGCCTATTCTGACTGGCTGAGCAAACAAACTGGATTTGATTACTCCCTGCCAACAGAAGTGCAATGGGAAGTCGCAGCACGTGCTGGTAGCGAGTCTGATTACTGGTGGGGCGATGACATTGGTGTTGGTAACGCCAACACAGGTTGGAGCGGTACTGTGTGGTCAAACAAAAGTACGTCTCCGGTGGGCAGCTTCCCAGCCAACCCATTTGGTGTCTATGACACCGCGGGCAACGTATGGGAATGGGCGGAAAGTCAAGCACCGGTCGCACGTGGAGGCGCCTGGAGCTTCTCGCCAAGCAGCGCCCGTGTTGCCGAACGATTAGAGCTGAAATCCGACCTTAGCGCGAACTATCTGGTTTCCGCGTCGTCCGCAATATTTAGTCCTGACACAACATTGTCCCTAAAGCCCGCTGATGCGGGCTTTTTTTGCTTTGTTTTTGCCAATGGATAATTTCCCAGACACCATTGTCTGCACATCTTAAAAACGCGATCAAGTTCTCTAATAAGAAACTGATTAATCAATAAATTACAAAATAGTCCAATCCCCCCCTGTCCGGTTTTCTGGCTGCTGAGTATAGTGTTTTCCGAACAGCGGGGTACTTGGTTATCCCGCTGTTTCATCACTGAAATTTACCTCGGTGAACCACTTGCTCCCGTGTCCAAACCCTCGAGCACGGAAATGAGTGGCCTCTTCTACACGTCGAACAGGAAATACTCAATTTGAGTAAGACTTGTCTTTACCGGCTCCCTACGAGCCGGTTTTTTTATGCTATAAAACTCTTAATTTTCATGTTTTTACTGTAAACTGCATCCAATTTACAATACACCGACCTATAAATAAGCATCCTACAGCCATGTTTGACCAAGCCCTCCCCCCTACACAACTTATTGCCCTGTTCGAGCAACTCCCGGGATGCTGGGGATGCAAGGATACGCAGTCCCGGTTTGTTCACGTGAATAAAGCCTACGCCAATCTGGTGGGGGTCAGCTCACCCAATGCTTTGGTCGGGCAAACAGACGATGATTTACCCGGGAGGTTGGCAAGCTGCGCCGCCAGGTTCCAGCAACAGGATAAACAGGTTCTGGCAACCGGCCGCCCGATGCGGGTACTGAACATCCACCCTTATACAAACGGATACTGGCAAGCCCATGTATTTACCAAGATATTGTGGAAAGATGATGAGGGGCGTGTATTGGGCACCATTTTTCATGGTCAGCCACTGGACGAAAACCCGATGCTGGAAGTGGGACAATGGTTGTGCAAAGCCTTTGAAGGACAAGGGGATGCGGCATTTTCAACCCACAGGGCTGACTTGTCCGTCCATCTTTCCAACCGCGAATCTGAAGTGCTGTTTTTTCACCTTTATGGCAAAAAGCCACAGTTTATCGCGCAGGCGCTCGGGGTCTCGGTCAAAACCGTCGAAAACCATTTTGCCAATTTACGGGTTAAGCTGGGCGCGGGCAGTAAGACAGAAATCGTAGACAAGGCGTTAGAGCTCGGGGTTGGGTGTAAAATCCCTGCCTCTTTGCTCAACCAACAACTCACGATGGTGCTGGCCAATTAGTTGCGGCAAACAAACAGGGTCAAAAAAGCAGCCGAGGCTGCTTTTTTGCGTTTATGGCGCTAAGCGCTCAATATCCCATTTTCCATTCTCTTCGTCCTGGTAAACGAAGCGGTCATGCAGGCGGTGCTCACCACCTTGCCAGAATTCGAATGCTTCAGGCTTAACACGAAAGCCTCCCCAAAATGTCGGCACCGGCACTTCGCCTTTCTCAAACTGTTGCTTTAGCTCCATGTATTTGGACTCAAGTGCAGAGCGCGCGGTAATACGCTCACTCTGGCGGCTCGCCCATGCAGCAAGCTGGCTTTCTTTTGGACGGGAGAGGAAGTATTTCATCACTTCCAGCTTACTCAGCTTTTCAGCGCGCCCCATGATGTGCACTTGTCGCTCAAGCGGGTGCCAGGGGAAATGGAGGCTTATCTTGGCATTATGGGCCAGTTGTTTCGCTTTACGGCTACCGAGGTTGGTATAGAAGATGAAACCATCACTGCCGACATGTTTTAGCAGCACAATACGTTGAAAAGGCTGGCCATTTTCGTCAACAGTCGCCACTGTCATGGCTGTCGGGTCTGGAAGCTTGGCATCAATGGCTTGTTTGAGCCAGTGCTCAAAGAATTGAACAGGGTTTTCCGGCAGGTCTTTGCGTCTCAAACCGCCTTGGTTATATTCTCTGCGAATATCATACAAATCCATCGTGGTGCTCCGAATACGTTTTTCGCCATTGTGAGGTGACCGATGGCATTTCTCAAGCGAATTTGCCCAAGATAGACGGGAACAGAGCGCTTTACCGGCACTCTTCATCCAGAAAGCACCACACACATGCAGGGAAGCCATGCGCCGACACTCCTTCATTATCGCCGTCACTTTGTTCGGGATTGCCTTGGGCGCAATGGTGGCGGCTTTCACCTATTATTCGGTTGAAAAGCGCTTTATCAAAGATATCGAAAACGATGTCTTCCAATTACAGGAGAAGCTCGCTGCCGAACTCGCACGATACAGCGAAATTCCGGTTGTCCTTTCTACTGATCCACGCTTAAAGCGGTTGCTCCGCGTTCCTAACAGCAAACGCTTATCCAGCGGCACTAATCAATTGCTCGAAGACTGGAACGCCCGATTAAACAGCGATGTTATCTATCTGATGGACAAAGACGGCCAGACACTTGCTGCCAGTAATTTTGCCAGCGACAGCAGTTTCGTCGGGTACAACTACAGCTACCGCCCATACTTCCAACAAGCCATTGAAGGCAACAAAGGCCGCTATTATGCGTTAGGCGTGGTGTCCGATAAACGCGGCTACTACTTTTCTTACCCAGTATGGGATGGCGACACCATCAGCGGTGTCCTCACCTTGAAAGTCGATTTGTCCATCATTGACCGCATCTGGGATCAGCAGCAGTTCGACTATCTTATTGCCGACCCCCTGGGCGTCATCTTCTACAGCTCCCGTGATGAGTGCTCTACCAGACACTGCCCATTCTGACCGAGACGCAAAAGGCCGCTATCCGAGACTCACGCCGATACGGTAAATCCACACTGGAGAGTCTCACCGCCTACCATGAGCTGGAAGAAATAGAGCCTTTAACCACGCTCGACATCGGGTATGAAGAAATCGGCCGGGAGCATGTGTTGGTCTCCAGCACCGATCTGGGCAGCGCGGGTTGGCGTATTTACGGGTTTACCCCTACCAGTCAGGCATGGCCGATTATGATCCAGTCTGTGCTGCTGTTTTCTACCTTCTACGTGCTGTTGGCTCTGGTGCTTACCGCCTGGCTGCAAACGGTGAAAGCTCAGCGCAAACTGGCCCTACTCAATGATGAGCTGGAGCAAAAGGTCGCTTCACGCACAGCGAGCCTTGAAGATACCAACGCCAAACTCCGCGAAAGCATTGCTCAGTATGAAGACACCCAAAAAGCGCTGCGCCAGACAGAAAACGAACTGATCCAGGCCGCCAAGCTTGCCATGCTGGGTGAGCTTTCCGCCAGCATTAACCATGAAATCAACCAGCCGCTGGCGGCCATGCGTACCTACACCGAAAACAGCATCAAACTGATGGAAAAGGAACGTTTTGATGCGGTAAAAGGGAACCTCACTACGCTCAACGAATTGATTGGCATGGTGGCAGACATTGTTGCCCGCTTTAAGATCTTCGCCCGCAAGCAAAATGCCGGTGGCAAAGCCCGCGCCAACCTGGACGATGTGCTGTCGGCATCGCTCAAACTCTCTTCGGCCAGCTTTATCAAGAAAGGGATCCAGATAGCCTGCCACAAGCCGGAAAAAGGAATAATCGTCAATGCCGATACGGTACAACTGGAACAGGTAATTCTAAACCTGCTTAACAACGCTTCCCACGCGGTTGAACATGCCTCGATGCCGGAAATCGGCATTACTGTCGAAACCTTTCTCGACCGGGTTTCCATTCACGTATGGGATAACGGTGCCGGACTCGACAATGACTCCAAAAAGCAGGTATTCACCCGTTCTACACCACCAAACGGGATGGTCTCGGCCTTGGCCTGACAATTTGCCGCCGGATTATTGAAGGCTTTGGCGGTACCCTGCAGGTCGGGGATCACGCCAGTGGCGGTGCCGAATTCACCATCAGTTTGCAGCGGCTCTATGAAGGAGAACAACCCAATGACCCCGGAAATATGGATCATTGATGACGAGCGTTCTATTCGGGACGCCCTGAGCCAAACGCTCGACATTGAGGGCTTTCAGGCTCGCGCCTTTGCTTCAGTCAAAGAGGCTTTGAGCCAACTGAACAACGCGTTTGAAGGTGTCATCATTTCGGACATCAACATGCCTGTCATGGATGGCATGGCGTTTTTACAACACGCTTTAGACATCGATCCGGAATTGTCGATTGTGATGCTGACAGGGCACGGCGACATTTCAACGGCAGTATCCGCCATGCGAAAAGGTGCCTACGACTTTCTGGAGAAGCCTTTTCAACCGATCACCTGATGGATGTGTTGCGCCGGGGCATTGAAAAACGCGCATTGGTACTGGAAAACCGCGAACTGAAACGTGAACTGGAAACCCAAAGCGCCCCCGGCCCCCGCATTCTGGGGAATTCGGAATCCGTCAAACTGCTACGCCGGACAGTGTTTTACCAAAAAGATCAGACCGGAGACATCCTGCTACAGGGTGAACGCGGAACTGGGAAAGAACTGGCTGCGCGGCTCATCCATGATCAGGGAAACCGGCAAGACGAGCCGTTCGTGGCCGTAAAATGCCGCCAGCTCCCGGAAGCCCTGTTGGATATCGAGCTTTTTGGCTCCGATCAGCACGGTTTCGCCACCCTGCCAGGTTATAAAAACAGCAAGGTGGCTGCGGCGGGAAAAGGCACCCTTTTTCTCGACGGCATCGAAGCCCTGCCGGCAAAATCGCAGGCCAGGCTCTCAGAGTTGCTGACAACGGATGAACGCCCACGGGTCATTGCTTCAAGCCGGGTTGATCTGGCCCAAAGCGCAGGGCAAGGCAAGTTCAATCCGGCGCTTTACCAATCGCTGTCGGCGCTCAAGCTCCATTTCCCTCCTTTGCGCGAGCGACAAGAGGATGTGATCACACTGTGCCAGAACTTTGTCCGCACCATTGCGTCACGCTTCGGGGTTGCCCCGCCAAGTGTAGATGCCGACCACAAAGCCATGCTGCTGCAACATTCCTGGCCCGGCAATGTGCGAGAGCTACGAACCTTTGCTGAACGCTGGGTGTTGATGGGCGAAATCTCCCTCGATGATGCACAGGGGGATGGACAGGATAAGGAGCACGACACCCTTGCCGATCGCTTACTCAAAGTCGAACGCTCTATATTGTTTGATGCGCTTAACCGGCACAACGGCATGCTCAAAGAGGTACAAAACGAGCTAGGACTTGCCCGCAAAACACTCTACGAAAAGCTAAAAAAGCACCATCTGGACAAAGAAAATTTCAAGGGCTGATCTCAGCCCTTTTTTACATCATCCCGCTCACAGACTGGCTTCACGCTCCGTTCCTGCATTCTCTCCATTGAGAAAAAAGCACCTACTCAATATCGGTACACTGTTCGCAATTAGTGAGAATCCGATAGATAAACTACGCTTTTATAAGTGCTTTAGTGGAATTCATGGTCGAGAAAACAATGACAACAAATAAACAGTCTGAAACCAGACTGCCTGCCAACGAGCACCTTGATTATATCGATGACAAAACGGCAGCCTTGCTGCTCACTTCACCTAAAAGCGCCCGGGTGCTGCTGTGGGTGATCGCACTGTTTATCACTGTTTCCGCCGTTTGGGCAGCGTACGCGGAATTGGACAAAGTCACCGTTGGGCAGGGAAAGGTGATCCCATCTTCCCAGCTCCAGGTGGTACAGAACCTTGAAGGCGGTCTGGTCAAGGAGCTGTTGGTACGCGAGGGTGACAGCGTGACAAAAGGTCAGCAGCTTTTGCTGATCGACGACACCATGTTCCGTTCAGACTTCCGTGAACGGGTACAGGAACTGACCAGTTTGCAAGGGGATGCCGTTAAACTCAGCACCCTGCTCAACTCCGTGTCCGTCAATCCGGAAGTGGACGTGGCTAACTGGCAAAATCGGTGTCCGTCAAAAGCAACGAATTGGTCTTTGAACCGGATTTTATTGAAGAGCACCGCGCGTGGTGTCTCGCCAGCGGGCGGAATACCGGGACAAGCTCAACAACCTGCAAAACCAGCTTTCAGTAACGGCTCAACAAATCCGTCAAAAGGAGCAGGAGTTGATTGAGGTGAAGGCTCGGGTTCAAAACCTCCGTCAAAGCTACAACTATGCCCGGGAAGAGTATTCCATCACCAAACCCTTGGCAGATGAAGGTGTGGTACCACAAATCGATCTGTTGAAATTGCAGCGCCAGGTCAACGACACCAAACGGGAGTTGTCGACCGCGGAACTGTCACTGCCCTCAATCAGCTCTGCCTTGCAGGAAATGGTGTTCAAACACATTGATGTGGCGCTGAAATTCCGCGCAGAGCAGCAAGAGCGCTTAAGTGATGTGGAAGACAAACTGCTGGCGATGACCGAAACCCGCGTGACCCTGGCTGACCGGGTAGAGCGAACCGTGGTGGTCAGCCCGGTGGACGGCACCATTAAGAAATTGCACGTCAACACAGTAGGCGGCGTTATCCAGCCGGGTATGGATTTGGTGGAAATCGTGCCGAGTGAAGACAACCTGCTGATTGAGGCCAAGATCGCCCCGCAGGATATCGCCTTTTTACGGCCAGGCCTCGACGCAGTAATTAAATTCAGTGCCTATGATTTTACCGTGTACGGCGGCTTGAACGGGATACTCGAAACGATCAGCGCCGATACCATTCAGGATGAAGAAGGTAACAGTTTCTATCTGGTGAAAATCCGAACCGAGTCCAACAACCTCGGGGATGGCGAGGAGTTACCGATTATCCCGGGAATGACGGCATCAGCCGACATCATTACCGGAAAACGCAGCGTGCTGGATTACCTTTTAAAACCAATACTGCAAGCGCAGAAATCCGCACTCCGCGAATAACAAACATAAACAGGGATCGGTCAGATCCCGGTGATTTGGCGTTCTGTCGCTGCATTTCATGGGGGAATGTGTTTTGAACTGGAAAAAGTTAACCATTGCATCGCTGGTCAGCGCTATGTGCGCACCCGCTTGGTCGATGTCTGTCGAACAGGCTGTCGCCACCACGCTGGCAACCGATCCGGAACTGAAAAGTGCATTCAATGACTTTATGAGTAACCGGGAAGAGATAGACGCCGCCCAAGGCGACTATCTACGATGTCAATTTGAATGCGGGTTACGGCTATGAGCACATTAATAACAGCACCACAAAGGCAAGCGGCGATAAAAACTTCAATCGCAAGGATGCCAATATCAGCCTGACTCAGCTTATCTGGAATGGCACGGCACTGAACAATATCGACCGCACAGAGTTTGAAGCAGAGGCGCAGCGCCATCAATTGCTCTCAGACGCTCAGGACAAGTCTTTGCGCGTCACGGAAACTTACGTCTCCGTGTTACTGGCCAAGCAACTACTTAAACTGTCTGAAGACAACGTGAAGGTGCATGAAAAAATGCTGGCCGACATTCAGCGCCGCGCTGAATCAGGTATTGGCTCCACGGCGGATTTGTCTCAGGTAGAGGCACGTGTCGCCCGTTCTATTTCCAATATGCTGGCGGCGCGCAGTAACCTTGACGATGCCCGTACCGAGTTTTTCCGTCTGGTTGGCACTGAGATCGACGAGCCGGTAGACCCGGAAGTGGATGCGCTGTATTTGCCCAACTCACTTAATGACGCACTGGACGTCGCTTACGCCAACAACCCGGTGATCAAGCTGGCAACCTACGATATTGAAGCGGCGCGCGCACAGTATCGCCAGAACAAAGGCAATATGTACCCATCACTCACCTTTGAAGCCAGCCAAAATTGGACCAATGACGCTAACGGTGTTGAAGAAAACACGGACGAATTCAGCGCCATGCTCAGGCTACGATTTAACCTGTACAACGGCGGCTCTGACACTGCTAATGTGCGCCGCAGCGCCTACCAGCTAAATAAATCCAAAGATATTTACGACAATGCTTCACGTCTTTTGCGGGAAAGTACGCGCCTGGCCTGGAGTGCCTACGAGCTGACAGAGCAACAAAAGAAATACCTGGCAGAGCACGTAGACGCGGCCTCTGAAACGGTCATTGCATACGAAAAGCAATTCCTGATTGGTCGCCGGACTTTGTTGGATTTGCTCAATACCGAAAACGAACTGTTTGAAGCAAGGCGTTCCTATTTGGATGCCCACTACGGAAACATCACCGCCAAATACCGCGTCCTGAACAGCATGGGCAATCTGCTTGATGCCCTGCGAGTGGATGTACCGGAAGAATGGCTTGAACCGGTAATTGATGAAGAAGGTTAACCATGAAACACGTTTTGTTATTCAGCAGCATTCTCCTGGCACTTGGCGGGTGTTCCCTCTCCGCCGATACGCCTCCCCTCGCTGAGCAACGTTCCAATTTGTTGGATGACGACAGTGACGGTGTGATCAACGCGCGTGATTTATGCGATGACACCCCTTTAACAGCAGTTATCGATAATGACGGCTGTCCAACATACCTTTTACTGGAAAGTGACAATTCAATCAGAGTCCAGTTTGCTAACAACTCTGCAATTGTCGAACCTGCTTACCGTGAAGCACTGGACAAAATGGCCCAATTCCTTAAGCTTTACCCCGAAACCTCGCTTGAACTTCAAGGACATACAAGCTCACCCGGTTCGGAAGACTACAATCAAGACCTGTCTGTTCGCCGAGCCGAAGCTGTGAAGTCAATTTTGATCGAGCAAGGTGCACCCGAAGCGCGCGTTAACATCGTTGGCCTGGGTGAAGGCGCGCTGATGCTGCCGGACAGTACGGAAACGACGCAGTTGGTCAATCGCCGTGTTGTTGGTCGCGTAAAAGGTTTTAAAGGGGAATTTAAGGAAGCATGGACCATCTTTACCCAACGGAATCAATAACAGTTGAGGTAGCCTAATGCGCAAGCGGGCGATACTGTTTGGGCTGTTTCTGTTGCCGTCTATCGTGACGTTTGCGCTGAACAACAGTGATGCGCAATGGATTGACAAAGTGGCGAATTTCTATGGAGAGAGAGCGGGTAAACGTGTCGCCGCATGGCGAAATGTTGTCACCGAATCTGCCGAACTCTCCGAACTGGAAAAGCTTTCCGCCGTGAACAACTTTTTCAATCAGCTCTACTTTGTCAACGATATCGACTTATGGGGAAAGAAGGATTACTGGGCGACACCTCTCGAATTTTTGGGAAGTGCCGCCGGAGATTGTGAAGATTTCAGTATTGCGAAATATTTCACTCTCCGGGAGCTAGGGATAGACGATAAAAAGCTACGCCTCGTCTACGTTAAAGCCATCAAACTGAACCAGTTTCATATGGTGGTTGCATACTACCCTTCGCCGTCTTCAGAGCCGGTTCTGCTCGACAATATTGACCCCGAAATCAAACAGGCCTCAAAACGCAGAGACCTACTCCCTGTTTACAGTTTTAACGGTAGCAGGCTGTGGCTCATGAAAGAACGTGGTAGAGGTGAGCTCGCAGGAAACTCCTCGCGACTGGGATTGTGGAATGATCTCCGGGCGCGCATGGGTTCTGTGAAGCTAAACAGACCGATCAAAAACTATGATGGGTAAACGTCTATGACTTTATACCGGCAATTGTTTACATGGATGTTGGCGATATTCTTCCTGCTTATTCTCGCAGTGACAGGGTTGAACTAAACACCACTCGTAATTTTCTCCTTACCCAGCAAACTGCTGAGGTAAATAACACTATTAACTCGATGGGCCTCGCCCTCGCGCCTTACCTTGAGCAGGATGACAAAGTCGCCACGGAATCGGTTATTAATGCCCTATTTGATGGCGGTTTCTACCAGGAAGTGCGCCTCAAAATGCTGTCTGATGGCAGTGAAATCGTCCGGGAATACCCGATAACGGTGGAAGGCGTACCTGACTGGTATACGTCGCTAGACCTTTTCCCAGTCATTACTGAAGAGCGCACCTTTACTAGCGGCTGGCTTCAGCTGGCTGAAGTAAAAGTCGTGTCTCACCCGGTTATGCCTACAAGGAAATGTGGCGATCCACCGTGCAACTGGGGATTTGGATTGGCATCCTGTTTGTCACCGCCATGCTGATTATCGGCTTGCAGTTAAGCCGTTCACTGCGTCCGCTGGCAACCATCACGTCCCGTGCCCGCGAAATTGCGCGCAATAAGTTTGGTGAACCGATCCCGCTCCCACCGACCACAGAACTGAAAACCGTGGTTCAGGCCATCAACCAGATGAGCAGCCAACTGGAAGCTTACTTTGAACAACAGGCCAAGGAAGCGGACCGTCTTCGTGAACACGCTTATCGCGATACGGTTTCCGGCTTGGGTAACCGCAGTTTCTTTGTCGGTCAGTTGAAATCCTGGCTGGCAGAATCTGCCGTCGGTGGCCTGATTATGATGAAAGTGGATCTCATCACAGACACCTACCGCAACCAGGGTTTTGAACAGGGCGACACCTTGGTTAGTCAGTTTGCCAAGAAAGTGAACACGACACTGACCGATGCCGACTGCACGGCGTCACGTATTTCCAAGGATGAGTTTGCCATTCTGGCACCGAACTGCGGCGCAGAAGATCTGCAAATGATTGGCGAAAGCATCATGGCGATTGTCAACGATATGCAGCATGATCCGATGGGCCTGAGCCCACCGAAAGTCGCCATCGGTCTGGCGGTCAATAATTCTGACAACCGGGATGCCAGCGTACTTTTGGCACAGGCAGATAACGCCCTGACCCAGGCACGTAATACGCCGAACCATCCGTTGTCCATGATTGACCAAACCGCCAATGACTCTTCAATGGGTAAACAGCAATGGAAAGCGCTTATCCTTGATGCCATCGCCCACGAGTGGTTCGTGTTCAAATTCCAGTCAGCCTCCACTTCGGATAGCAAGGTTATCCACCAAGAGGTGTTCTCAGCGATTGAGAAGGGCTCCGATTACTATGGCGCAGCGCACTTCCTGGGTGCCGTGGAGCAACTCGAGCTTGGCGAGTCCTTTGACCGCTACGTTGTCAGCCACCTGATCGAGCGACTGACTGATGACGCGAACCTGGGGCCTGTTGCGGTCAACCTGACGCAAAACAGTGTCACCAACGCGTCCTTTATTCGCTGGTTGACCACGACCATGCAGAAGCACCGCAACCTGGCCGGTCGTCTGTTCTTCGAAATCCCGGAAAGTGTTTTCGTTCGCTACCCAGACCACGTCAGTCTGCTGACAGAGCAAGCACACCGTTTCAACTTCGGCTTTGGTGTCGATAACTATGGACGCAATTTCCAGTCGCTGGATTACCTGAATAAATTCAAGCCTTCATACGTGAAGATTGACTTTGCTTACACCAGCAACCTGGACGACGAGTCGCAAAGCCATGTGCTAGCCTCAATATGTCGTACCGCGCACAACCTGAATATCACCACTATCGCAACCCGAGTGAAACCGAAGCCCAGCTTAACAAGCTGTCTGAACTGTTCGTTAACGGTTTCCAAGGTTTTATCTTCGAGAAGAAATCAGAGAATCATGGTTAAAGACCCGCTGCTGCAATCTTTGGTGTACGTCAGCCGATATTTCGGTCAATCCAACTCGCCGGATGCGTTGGTATCCGGCTTGCCCATTTCGGACGCTACCTCTCCCCATTCCTCTTTCCGCGCGCTGCGGAAAGAGCGGGGATTGACGCCAAAGAAAGCCGCATGCCCCTTAACAACATTTCTCCTATGCTCTGCCCGTGTATCCTGCTGTTAAAAGACAATCAGGCTTGCGTGCTGCAGAGCATTAACCACGCTACCGGTGAAGCAGAAGTGGTTGAACCGTTGACGGAAACCACACCGGTCACCAAGAAAATCGACCTGCTCAATGAAGAGTATCTCGGCCGCGTTTTCCTGCTGAAAAAGCAGTTCAGATATGATGAACGTTCACCCGAGATTCTCAAGGAGCGTCAGGGCCACTGGTTCTGGAGTACACTTTGGGAGTCCCGCTCGATTTACCGAGATGTGCTGATCGCATCGATTTTTATCAATGCTTTTGCGATTGCCACGCCTCTCTTTTCCCGTATCGTTTACGACAAAATTGTTCCCAATCTTGCCTTCGACTCGCTCTGGGTGCTGGCAACCGGGGTTTTCGTGATTTTCATTTTCGACCTGGTGTTGAAAATGCTACGAAGTTATTTCATCGACATATCCGGGAAAAAATCAGATTTGCTGATCTCCGCGCGTATCTTCCAGAAAGTGATGGGGATCCGTATGGAGGCAAGGCCGCCTTCAGTCGGCGCCTTCGCGCGGCATATGCAGGAGTTTGAATCGATACGGGATTTCTTCACCTCGGCCTCGGTATCGGCACTGATAGATTTGCCGTTTGCACTGTTTTTCCTTTTCATCATTTGGATAGTCGCCGGGCCGTTGGTGATTGTGCCTATTGTGGCCGTGTCGATACTGGTTATCCACGCCATGATTATCCAAAAACCGCTGCGCCGCACCATTGAAGAAGGCTCCCGACTCTCCTCACAGAAAAACGCCAACTTGATTGAAAGTCTGGCAGGGCTCGAAACCATCAAGCTTTTTGGTGCGGAAAGCCAGTTTCAATACCGCTGGGAAGAAGCTGTCGCCCACATGGCAAACTGGGGGATCAAAACCCGTCGCCTGACAGATTCAGTACAAAACGCTGCGGGTTTTATCCAGCAATTTGTTAACGTCTCAATGATTGTGTTTGGTGTGTACCTGATTGCCAATGGCGACCTCACCATGGGTGGTTTGATTGCAGCAACCATGTTGAGCTCACGTGCAGTTGGTCCTATGGTGCAGCTGTCTTTGCTTTCTACCCGTTACAATCAGGCTAAATCCGCCATGCGATCATTAGCCAGCTGATGGATATGCCGTCAGAACAGGAAGAGGGCAAACGCTACATCCACCGCCCCATCATCCGCGGTAAAATTGAATTCGACCGGGTTAATTTTAGCTATCCAAATTCCGATGTCGCCGCGCTGCGTGATGTATCGCTTACCATTCTCCCCGGAGAAAAAGTGGCCATCATTGGACGGATTGGCTCGGGGAAAACAACATTAAGCCGGCTGTTAATGGGCCTGTATCGCCCCACAGAGGCTCAGTACGGATTGATGAGACCGACATCAGCCAAATCCACAATATCGACATACGACGTAATATAGGCTGTGTACCGCAAGACCCGGTTCTGTTTTTCGGCTCTATCCGCGATAACATTACGCTGGGGCGCCCATTGGCCGATGACAGGGATATCATTGATGCGGCAAACCGCGCCGGTGTCACTACCTTTACCCAACGGGATCCCGCCGGGCTTGAGCGCCAGGTCGGTGAAGGCGGTAATCAGCTATCCGGTGGCCAGCGTCAGTCGATTGCTATAGCCCGCGCCATGCTGGGTCGGCCTCCGGTACTGCTGATGGATGAGCCGACCAGCGCCATGGATAACCGCACAGAGCAATACATCAAGCAGCAACTCTCTTCATTACGCCGCGACGAGACCCTCATCCTGAACACCCATAAACCGGCATGCTGGATGTCGTTGACCGTATCATTGTGGTTGAGCAAGGCTCCGTGGTTGCCGACGGCCCTAAACTTGCCGTACTTCAGGCACTCAAAGACGGGAAGGTTCAAAAGGCAGGTTAACTTCCCTCACCTCCGAAAATACAAAAAGCACCTTCGCGGTGCTTTTTGTTTTTGTGGCCATTTACACTGTAAACATTGTCAAAAAATACAGTGTGGCTGCCGGTTTAAAGTGGCTCGATTTGGATCTCTTTACCGTTAGTCACCAACAAGCTAGGCCCCAATTCATGGCTGATTTGCAATGCGTTGTCCCCTATCTGGCAATGAATACCGGGGAAGCCATTTTTCACCACTTCGATGACATGCCGGCGGTACAGGGAGCTTAGCTCAGACGCACTGCTTTCCATCTTGGCCTTCAACTCAGCGATACGTTCAAAGTGATGGGTCTTGGTCCACGCCAGACGCTCTATCAGCTCATCCGGGCGTTTGTTGGGCGGTTGCTGAAGCAACTTCATTTCAGCATCTTTCACTTTCATCAGCTGCTCGTGCTCGTGTTCAAGCTCTTTCACCAGCCCCGCCGTATTTGCCAACAAATCCCCCAAACCGGTAAAGGCGTGAACATGCGTGGCTGTGCCGGAGGCGGCACCAAGCGTGAGCACCTTGATACCGCGTTGCGCCACGTGCTTACACCGGTTAACGTGCCATGGCGCTTATTGGCATCACAGACAATCAGGTCACCTTCGGTAAATGTGCGGCAATGCATAGCATGCTGGCTGATGTTGATATCACCTTTAGCACGGACATTCGCATACTGGGCGAATTTCGCCACAATGGAACCTTTGGCTTTCAGGCTGGTGGTCAGCTCCTGATCAGCCTGCACCTGACGTCCTAAAACACCATTGTGTATGACAATATCCCCCCGCTTCTAGCATGGCCATTTCAACCACCCCACCGACAGTGATGGAGCCCGTCGCTTTGACCTTCATACCCGAATTGACATCACCGTTGATGACGACACTGCCTTCAAAATCCACGTGTCCGGTCGCCACCGTCACTGATTTCATACACAGCGCATTGTCGACCTCGACACCGTCTGGGTGAAGAATTGGCATCCCTGCGATTTCAGCGACAATCACATTTTCGTCTTTGGCGCTGTATTTGCTGCCGGGAAACAGGCGGATAGGCATATCCCGCCCCGGGGTTGTTGTCAGGATCTCCCCAGTAACGCGGAATCCTTCAATCCCTTTGGTCGGGGGAATACGTTTTGCCAGAGGTTGACCTTCCTGCACCGTGATCATCTTTCCGAGATCACGCATGTCGACTGTTCCGTCATCGCGCTCCTGCGGACGTAGAACACGTGATTTACTGTCTTGTACCAGATAGGCCAATTTGGAATCTTCGCCCGGAATGGGCCATTTACCTGCTGCGATGGGCACTTCCAGGTACTCACCTGGCTTAAGGCGGGCAGAGGCGGTTAGCAATTTTTGCAGCGTCTGTTTCTTTACGCCACGCACAATTTGCGCTTCTTTGAGCGCAGCAAGTAAATCATTTCCTTTGATCGGGGTTCCGCCGCAAGCACCATTCACTCGCAAAAAGGCCGTCATTTTTGGTCGTCGAAACGCGCACTCACCGATGCATCGCGTAACTCGGCCACAACAACATCGTCAGGCTCGCCTTTCCACTCATCGTTGGAGGCGTTAATTTTTCCGAGTACTGACTCTATGGTTTCTTCATAGCGGAAAAAGCTGGCAACATTGTTTGCAACCAGCCATTCGACAATATGTTTTTTTCAATATGGGGCGCATCTTGGTCTGCTTTAGGCACTACAGTCATGTAGACCCTGCGACCATCGTTAGAGAGCCGCAAAAGCTGTTGCAGCATGTAATCCCCTAATCCAATACATTAAACTACGAACTAACATCACGTTCGCATTCTACCCAGATGAAACATTTCAACTGAAACACGGCAATGTCCAAGTTAGATTCAGATCGCATTAAATTGTTGACCACTTCATCAATTAAGTTACACGTGTCATATAAATGAATTATAGAGACTTTTATGCATTCTGCTGCATGATAGCTCCGGTTTCTTCTGACTCAGCAAAACTAAAAAGGCACGCTGGGTGAGCGTGCCTTTTAAATCAGCATGTTAAAGGATTGTTATGGCGCCAGCTTTTGGTGGGCATCATCTGTAAGCCACTCATCCAGACTGAAGCCATATCGATTCCGACCGTCAGGTTCTTGATTGCAGTAGATAAGCGTCCCTTTAAGCGGCGGCATATCAACCACCTGCAGATAACAGACCTTATCCAGCGCAAATGAATCCAGCGACAAAAGTCCGATTCCGCTTCGGCTTACATCGCGGATAATAACGCGATGCCCGAATTCCTCATCCAACGGCTCATCTTCAGGATGGTGGGATTGGATATGCAATCTTGCATGTATCCCGCCCGTGCCCAATTCAATGCGCTCCTGAAACCGCTGGCATTCATTTTCCCCACCCGCTTTTCTGATGAGGGTGTCACAGAGCTTGTCATAGTCATTCATTGTTGAGGCCTCCCACACCAGCGTTCTTACCGCAAATCACGCCGTAAACTTATTATTATATTGATAGATAACCAGTTTGCATGTATTGAAAGTTAGATAGCGCAATGCTCGAATTTACAGACAACATCCGTTTACAGTGTAAAATTCTTACCCTATACCTAACTCGCACAGACGTCGTTGCCTGATTGAAAGCCGCTTGGACTGAAATTCTTCAAACAGCGCTGCACTGCTTGTGATCACTTGGTCGCGACTCATTCCAACTTGTTCTATAAGCGTAGCCACACTACCGAGGTTGCCAACATCCTGTGAAAAATGAGCATCCGACCCAGTGGTGATCCAGGCACCCTTTTCTTTTGCTAATGCGGCGATTGCCAAGCAATTGGGCTCACTGCCTTTTCGGGAACCGTTCAATGAAGAGTTATTAAGCTCGATCGCGACGCCAAGATCGGCCGCAGCTGACACAACACGCTCTATATCGATGGGATAAGACGGATTGCCGGGATGGGCAATCGCATCCACCAATTGTGACTCCATCGCGTGGACCATGGCCTGAGTATGGGCAGCTTCGTCCTGCGCTCTAAAAACCGCTTCGTGGAGACTGGCGTTTACCCATTCAAGACTGGCATAGACATACAAAGGCAAATCCAGTTCACCATCAGAATTGAGGATGTTCGCTTCAACGCCGCGGACAATGCGGACGCCACTGAGATAGTCTGGTAGCACACGTTGGTTAACAAAATGCCAATGGTGTGGCGCGCCGGGCATGGTGGAAGCATGATCAGTGACGCAAAGGAATTCAAGACCCGCGTCGGCTGCTGCCTGGGCATTTTCGATGATGGTGCTGTAGGCATGCCCACTGGCAATTGTGTGGGTGTGGGTGTCCGCGATCAGTTTCATTTAGCTTCCTTTTTGCTGATGTGCCAATTGACGCGTAATCCATACTCGCATCGCCGATTCCGTTTCTTTTCTGCCGGCATAGCCAAACTGCTTTGCTGTTTCTTGCCAGGTGCGTCGTTGCAACACACGGGCAATGAGCAGCGCACAGCCATTTGATTCATTGTCTACCGGATTTGTGGCAAGCCAATGAATAAGCCAAAGCCAAAGACTGCCCGTGCATAAATCGTACCCTAAATGGTTGTCTGCAAACAGTGCAACCTGCTGGTTAATCGCTTCGCAAGGAAGCGGCGCTTCGCGGTGCGCTAAGAGTTTGGCAACCAGATTGGGGTCAAGATCTGAGAACTGTTCGCACAGTTGATGGGCAAAATTGCACGAAAACAAACGACTGGCGATCGCGAACCAGCTTGGACTATCGCCCAAAGGTTTGACAAGTTGCAGCGAGTGGGTGCCACTGGCCGCATCCCGGCTGACACCCAATCTCAGCGGCGCATACCCGAGAGCCGACCAAAACTGCCATAGGGGCAAGGTTGCACCAAAACTGGTACCAATCAATCCCATTCCCTGCTGTATGGTCGTTTGCTCTGCGTGGGCAATGAGCGCGCGTCCAATTCCCTGGCGTCGGCAAGCCGGCAACACGGCAACGCGGGAGATCCGGTTCAAGGTTGACGTTAAGACCTCAGGGAGGCCGACATGGCTCGCCAGACTCTGAGCGAGAAGGTGCCCACGCAAACGGCGCTTTCCGGCAACAACATCCTTCGCCAATTGGGGTTCAAAGCCGCCCTCACGGAACAGCAACACTGCACCCACTAACACCTCATCCATAAAGGCCGCGATCAATAACTGGTCCTCGCCATCGAGAAGCTGAACCAAATCATTGGGAGATGTTTGATAGTGTGCCGTAACCAGCAAGGCAAAAAGCTGTTTAAGCAAGGCTTCATTGCCTGCGAGTTCTGTCGACGATATCTCGCGGTAACTGACTGTTGCCCTATTTGGGGGCGAGACAGGTTCTGCGTCAAACAAAAAGGCATCAAACAACCACCGCTCGAGGGGATCACGCTCTGCCCATCGCACAGGCGTGTGGAGTTTCACTTCCTTCCAGCCTTTGGCGTTGTCATCCAACAACGCGCGGAAACGGGTGCTGAACGCCCTGCCCGATCCTTCATAGCCATGTTCAGTGGAAGAGAACACAATCCGGCTGTAGCTGCTGAGCATGTCTGCCAGCAAAGGAAGCGGAATCGCTGCCGCCTCATCCACCATCAGCAAATCGCATGGCGGCTGTTCACGCAAAAGCGCATCAGGCGCCACGAATTGCAACGTGCCGCCATTGTCCGCTTCAAGGGAGAATTTCCCTTTGGCATGGATGTGTTCGGCCTGCGCCGCATGCCGAAAAAGCGTCTCTGCATTGGCAAACCTTGGTGACGTGACAATGATGTGTTTCGGCGAATTAGCGAGAATGTCGCTGACAGCCATTCCCATTGAGGACGATTTTCCCCTGCCCCGGTCAGCGACTAAAAGTGCAGGTCGACGACGGTGTCCATGCAATACACGACCAACGGCGTCGATGGCCGTGTTCTGATCATCTGTCCGTAACCGGCTTTCTGCTGACACGGAACCATGCTGATCCGGGTATGCGTTTTTTGGTGGTCGATAGCCGGAATGTTGGCAAATACACGCAACGTCATCGTGGTTGGCGTACTCAAAAAAGCGAGATGCAAAAAGGCTGCTTGAAGCCGATGTTTTGTCGCCTGCGACCATAAACACCAACTCTCCACCTCGCACACAGCCAGTAATCGCGCAAAGCCGCTCGACATCTATGTGATAGCGGAGATCAAGCGCAATGGAGCCCAGCTCCTGCCCCAATAACTGCTTCGTCTTTGACCATGGTAGCGAGGCGCCACTGCCTGTCTTGTCGCTCACCCATTGCGTATCAGGCATGGTGCCTAACAGCGACGACACGAATTCATCGTCACCAAAGACAAAAACAGGGATACGGATAAACGCACGCTGCGCCATTGCACGCAATTCACTTAAAGCAGTTACAAAGTCAGGATTCACGATAATGCCATTCACAAGAAAACTGGCTCTATGATACCGGATCCGGCAAGGCGGATAACAGCGAATGCAAAGAAACAAAAAACGCGCCGGAGCGCGTTTTTCTAACGTTTCTTTCTGGTTAGGAAAGACGTGATTTGATAAAGGCCAAAATGGCTTCAGCGTCTGCATCGCCCATTTTTTGAGGTTAATCGCCAGTGCATCGCCGCGACGGCGGTAACTCACGCGCCCTTTGACAAGATCAATGGCCGGCGCTTCAGTGTTAGCCGCTTTTGGTTTCAGCTCTTCACACCACTGCTCCAGCACCAGGGTTACCTCGCGGGTAATGCGGCTTATCCCTGTAGCATCTACCGTTTGCCAAACCGGCGTAGCGCCCAACTTAGCCAGCAGAGTCGCCTGCTCAGCATCGGTCAGGGTAAAGAAAAGGCGGTGAAGTTTCACAATGGTCGGGCGGCCAAGTTCAGCCACACTTGGGTAAGCCTGCAACAAAGGCAATGGCAGAGATGCCGCTTTCAGCGCCCCACTAACCAGCGCTTCGCTGCACTGGCACACTTTCGCCAGCTCTTTTTGGTCGAGCGCATCGCCGCGATCAAGCATGGCCTGCATCTCTTTACCGCGCTCAAACAATGACAGCGGCTTGTGGGCATTTGCTACGTCTGACAGGAACTTGGCATGCTTGCTGTTGATGCCTTTAGCAACATAAATCAGGAAATCCTGCTTGGCAATAATACACGACATGCGACGGCGGCTACCGTCCAGCACTTCGATTTTATTGCCTTCAGCCAACGGCCGACCGCCGGGTATTGCTGACCACGATCTTTCAGCGTTGTCAGGATATCAGCCAGTGCCAACTCGTTCAGAAACGATTGTTCACGGGCATTTTCAGCAAAGACCGAAGTGCGGGTTTCCACATCTGCAGCAGGCACGCGAACCAGTTCAAATTCAACGGTTGCTTCACCGGCGACAGACAGTTCAATCACGGCCGCTTTGTCTGAAGCAGCTTTCTGCGCTTCTTGCGCAGTGGTTGCGCGTCGTTTGTCGACTTTACCAAACAGGCGCGCATTTAATTCTGAGGTTTTAATGGCCATTTATCACTCCTGATTGCGTTGCGACCAGTGACTATGGAGCACACGTTCAAGCTCCAATCCTGCGCGGTGCACAGCTTCTTGTGCGGTAGACAGCGTCTTTTTGCCGCCTTCAAATCTTGCGCTGTTAAGTCAAACACAGTGCTGTAGGTATCGGCACAGGTTTCAAAAGCACGGCTACGAGGAATTGTCGCCATCATCACCTGATCGCCCAGCAAGTAGTTCATCTCTGTCAGCACAGACACTTGCTTCTTGTTGTCATCTTCGAACATCGTAGGTACCAGACGGACAAACTCAAGCCCCGGCCAATCTTCCGGGAACATGCCATATACAGTTGCAAATGCTGGAAGAAGTTCACTGTAGATGCCCAGTCCAGACGTTTTGCCGCACAAGGGATCAACAAGGCGTTAGACGCATACATGGCGTTCCACACCAGAGGATCAATGTGTGGACCGGTATCAATCATGATGACATCAAATTCATCAGCAATAACGTCAATCACCTTCTCCTGCAGCAACTGCACGATATCCAGTGAGCCGTTTGTTGCCAGGTTCTGCCACGCTTCGGCGTTGAACATGGCGTCTTCAGGGAAAGCCGCAATGGTCTTCAGGTTCGGATACTGGGTAGGCAGCAGCACGTTCTTCATCATGAACTCTTTGTCTGCTTCCTGTGGCGTATTCCCCAACATCACGTCCACCGCTGAATAAATCCCTTCCTGCTCCGTCACACTGATTTGCGGGTTGAGGAACAGACGCAGCGAGCCTTGCGGGTCAAGGTCGACCAGACAGATGCGGTAGCGTTTTTCAAGGTTCAGCGCCAGACAAGCAGCCAGGTGGACTGCACTCATGGACTTACCGGTACCGCCCTTCTGGTTCTGGATATTAATAACCCAAGGTTTGTAGCCCTTGCCTTTCCCCTCATGAAAAGCAGGGATCTTGGCGGCTTCCATAATTTGGTGCGCTTCATCCAGCGTAATGGAATAGTGGTTCGCATTGTTTTTGGTGAATTGATGACCGCCTTCTTCCATGCGGGTGATCGCTTCATCCAGTTTACGCCGCGTCAGACCGGAGCGGGTTTCCATCAGCGCTTTCGACATCGGTGGGAACAGTTGCTCGTGACGTTCCTCCATTACGATTTCGATGCGGTCAGCCTGTACCTGCTTCGTTTGCTCTGCAATAGTTTGCAGGTTTTCTATCGTCTTTTCCCTATTCATTTTTCTTTTCGCCTTAGAAGAGAATTAAAATGAATTGTACAGCATAATTCACCACATTCAACAAAACGCTGCACGCAGTGCAAAATAATTAAGATCACGCTCACTTTCTGACAATTCCTTGAAAATTCGCACTAAAATTTTGCGAACAACACGCCACTAAAAATACTACATTTAAAGTGTTACAGCGTCACGTCTTTACAATGTAAACCGGGATTAATGACAAAACGACGATGTAAAGTCCGGAACGGTGAAAAAGGTCGTCGAAATTACGGACGGTGTCATTTCAACTTTTAAATTGCAGTGATTGCCGCGCAGAGAATAGAAAACAGGGGGATAGGGAGACATTATTGGGAGCCACCTTGATCATTTTTCTGAAAACATGATCAAGGTAGAGTCATCAACATCGTTTTGGCTTACTGTTCTCTTGATCATGCTTTCACGAAATTCACCTAGGATAGGAAAAATGATCAAGGTTTGAAAAGCGTTGTATTTTTCGTCATCTAAACCCGCATACGGATCCTTTTTCCCGAATCGATGATCAAGTAAATCCATGCCGGATTGACGTAGAGGAAGGTTGCCGGAACGATGAAAGGTAGCGGCGAATTTACGGTTGATGCCTTTTGTATTCTGACTTTATGCCCTTTCCAACGGGTTTACAGGCAAAATCAGTGCGCTAGCATGTCCTATGCAGGTGAAGATTGAAATGCAATGCCGCTATCTTGATCATCGTTTCCATGTTTCCCGTGAGATTAGGCCGACGAACCGCAACAAACCGTCATTGCATTTCAACCGGATGCCAACACGTAAACGACCTACGAAAGGGAGCAACCTGGCCAATATTTAAACATTGGGCTTCGTTGGCTATGAAATTTCATTCTAAATGACGTTTCCCTGATCATTTTTCCGTATCCTGAAAGGGCAAATCCCAGCTCCAATCAAAGAAAGGGAAGACGATGGCTAGCGCGATCTGTGGATAACTTGTGTGATTACCATGATCATGCTTTTGAGGCGGTGATGATCACGGTTTCGGGGTGTTGATGATCATTGTTGCGGGTCTCTAATGATCATGCTTTCAATACTTTAATGATCATCATTCCGGCATTGTCATGATCATTGTTTCGGAGTGGGCAAAATTTAAATCAATATACATCAACAAGTTACGGCAAACTCTCCGCTCGGATCAATAGATCAATACATCAATAAGATCCTATTAAATCAAAAAGATCAGTTAAAAAGCGCCAACAAAAAAGATCTTTCTTTCTTTTATTTTTTCTTATAATCTTTCGGAAAAATGGCTTAATTACGGCCATATGTATTCTGATAACACACCGGCTTAGCAAGGAGCGGCGGCGAATGGCCTCTAGTCCCGCGGAAAAAATACTGATCACTGCCCCTCGATCCCACAAAGATGGGCACCTGTTTGAAGTGCATTCACAGTTGATCGACTGGCTTCCCCAATACGAGCATTTCAAAGGGGTCACCAAAAGCATATTGGAGCTGCTCAACCTCATTTCCCTGCGAGGCTTTTCATCCAAAGACGGCCTGGTTTCTACAACGGAACTGGTCGAGGCCACTGACGGGCATTTGACCCGCGCTGCTATCCAGCAACGCTTGCGTGCTGCCGTACAGATTGGTTTGTTTACCCAGCAGGGTGTCCGCTTTGAAGAAGGGCTGGCGGGGAAAACCATGCTGCACCGCTTTGTCAATCCAAGCCAGTTGATCTCGGTACTGGGCTCTGCTGGCCTGCAGTCTGAAAAGACCCGTGTTATTGCCAAGCAAAAGCGCTCAAAAGCACTGGCACAAAATCACGTGAACAAGCAGCTGCTGAGTGAACATGGCCTCGGTACGCCGCCAACCATGCCGGATGAGAAAGATCAGATCCTGATCTCCCCCACCAGCTGGGCGGGCATTATTGACCAGGCACTGGCGCCACCGCGCACCAAAAAGAGCTACCAGAAATCCATGGTGGCGATCAGTGGCACTAAAGCGATCATCGAAACCCGATCATCCAAGTCAATCATGACTGTGGACGATCTGATGACGCTGTTTGCCCTGTTCACATTGACGGTGCAATACCACGATCATCACCTGCCAAGCTATGAGCTTCAGACCCAGAAGGTGGGCAACAAAACCCCGGTATATATCACCGATATTCTCTCGCTTCGCGGCAAAAAAGACAGCGGCCCGGCCCGTGATTCTATCCGTGAGAGTATTGATCGGATCGAGTTTACTGACTTCCAGCTTCATGAACTCACCGGCCGTTGGTTGAGTGAAAACATGCCGGAAGGTTTCAAAAGTGACCGATTCCGTTTTATCGCACGGACCATTACTGCGTCAGAAGAAGCACCACGTGAGGGGGAAGACGGTGAAATCCGTATTAAACCCAACCTGTACATCATGGTGTGGGAGCCGTCATTTTTTGAAGAATTGATGACCCGCGATTACTTTTTCCTGTTTCCACCGGAAATCCTGCGTCAGCATACCCTGGTGTTCCAGCTCTATACGCTCTTCAGAAGCCGTATGTCGCGTCGACTGGAAGATTCCATGCTCCTGAGCGAATTGAACCAGAAAATGGCGAGAAACATCGAATGGCGGCGTTTTTCGAGTGATCTGATCCGGGAGCTGCGTAAGCTGGCGAAAAAAGAGAGTCAGGCAGACGGTGTGTTTGCGGTAAACCTGTACGGTTATCACTTGACCCTGTACCGCATGGACGATGACAAAAAGCATCCGGACTACCGCATGGATATCAAATGCAACGTCGACGAGGTGATCCGTTTCTCACGTGCCAAAACGTACAACGAAGGCAAGCGATCCCTGGCGCCGACCATGCCTAACCCGCTGCGTAATGAGATCATGCCTAAACAAGACCTTGATCAGCTTTCCGGGATCATCGACGGAGAGTTTGAACCTATCCAGCGCAAAGAGAAGCGGGGAGGGCGCCTGGGACGCCGCGTGAAGCTGCGCAAGCACCTGGTGGAGATCAACGCTGACGAGTTGACCATTACGCTGTCAAAATACACCTCGCCGGAAGCGCTGCAGCGCAGTATCACCGCTTTGTCTGCCATGACAGGTCACCCCGCAGCAACCATCGCTGAGGAATGTCAGGCCTTTATGGACAAGCTCGACTGGCTGCGTGTGGATGGGGAAGTGATGTCCTACGACACGCTGAGTAAAACCATTGAGTTTTACAACAGCCAACAGGATGAAAAACATCTTTCGATTGAGCGTTTAATTTCCGGTTTGGCAGTACGCCGAAAGGTTTGCCGCCAAGTATATGACGGTCATTTAGACAGTACGGTACTGGCTGTACTGGATGAAGTGGCGTCCGGTGCCTGACAGAAATGACGGGATATTGACAGAATCCTGACATAGCAACCCCTGATGAAAACTAGGATTAACGGCGAATAGATACCTTTGTCCTATTGGCATCAGGCTTGCCCGATGCATTGATTTGCTAACCCTTTCACGAGCCTTCTGGCTCGTTTTTTTGTCTAAATTATCGGCAAAACTGGGCTGTCGTCACGCCCTCAAACCTGTCTCATTATTGAACGTTGCCAATTTGTAAACGCGATGCTAGTTTTTGGACATAGCCGCAGATATCGGCTGGCCGCCCACGCTGGCAAAGCTCACGCAATATCTACTTCCTAACATACTTCTAAGAAATTGGTTGTCACCCGGAAGGGATGCTGGCGTCGAGTGGGCCATGCCGTGCGCATTTTGAACGGTCATTATCCTAAGGGAATACAGTGACACCCAATAACCTGACTGCTTCAGACATCAAGGCCTTTAAACGCCAAGCCAAACGCCTAAAGCGTGAGCTGAGTTGCTCGCACATGCAGGCGCTGGAATTGCTTGCGCGTCAGCATGGCTTTTTGTCCTGGCATCAGGTGCAGAAGATTGCCGAACAGACTTCAGACACCGTTTCAACGGCTGACGCTGCCAACGCCCAGCGCGTTTTACTGGAAAGTGCATTGTATTCCTCTGTCCCCTTTGGATGGTTGATCGGGCGAAAGTCCCACCCAGAATTTTTCTGTGTCCCAGGATGGTTACCCAGAAGCCAGCGACTCTGAGCTTGAAGTACCATCATCACGCTGGCAGGCAGAAAAGCGGGGTTAAAAACCGGGTTGACGCGACAGGGAGCTATCCATGAAACGTTCAATCTTCGGAGTTGTTGTTGCATCCACACTGCTGAGCGTTAGCGCTTATGCCGACACCATTTCCATCTCCTGCGGCGCTGTTGGCCAGGAGCTGGAACTTTGCCAGGAAGGCGTGGCGGCGTGGGAGAAAGAAACCGGCCATACCGCAAAAATTGTCACTACCCTAACTCAACCACAGAGCGTTTGGCGCTTTACCAGCAGCTGCTGGCGGCGGGTGCCAAAGACATCGATGTGTTCCAGATTGATGTGATCTGGCCGGGGATCCTCGGTAACCACTTTATTGATCTGAAAGAGTATTCAAACGGTGCGGAAAATGCGCACTTCCCGGCGATCATTGCCAACAACACGGTGAGGATCGTCTGGTTGCCATGCCATGGTTTACCGACGCCGGTGTGCTCTACTACCGTAAGGATCTCCTTGAAAAATACGGAGAGAAGCCACCGACAACCTGGGAAGAGCTGACAGCATCGGCTGAAAAGATCATGAAAGCCGAACGCGAAGCCGGTAATGACAAGATGTGGGGCTATGTCTGGCAGGGACGCGCCTATGAAGGCCTGACCTGTGATGCACTGGAATGGGTCGCTTCTTACAATGGCGGCACCATCGTTGATCAAAACGGTAAGGTGACGATTAACAACGACAACGCCAAGAAAGCCCTGACCACCGCAGCAGGCTGGGTTGACACCATTTCTCCTCCGGGCGTGCTGAACTATGGCGAAGAGGAAGCGCGTGGTGTGTTCCAGACCGGTAACGCGGTGTTTATGCGTAACTGGCCGTACGCCTGGTCGCTGGGTAACAGCGATGACTCCCCGGTCAAAGACAAAATCGGCGTCGTTGCCCTGCCTAAAGGCGGTGAAGACGGCAGCCACGCCGGCACACTCGGCGGTTGGCAACTGGCCGTTTCCAAATACTCTGATAACCCAGAGGTGGCGGCAAGCCTGGCGATGTACCTGACCTCTTTTGAAGAGCAGAAGCGCCGCGCCATTGAAGGTTCCTACAACCCTACCATCGAAGCCCTTTACCAAGACGAAGAAGTGCTGACAGCGGTGCCATTTTTCGGCAGCCTCTACAACACCTTCGCCAACGGTACACCACGCCCATCAACGGCGACCGGGGCCAAATACAATCAGGTATCCAATGCCTTCTGGAATGCTACCCACAGCGTCCTTTCCGGAAGTGAAACTGCCGATGCCGCCCTTGCCAAACTGCAGAAAAACCTCAACCGCATCAGCCGCGGTGGCCGTTGGTAAGGTGATATCCGGCTGTCAGCGCCATAGAGCCTGACAGCCTCTACAGGAAAAAAGGATTGTATATGGAACAGACCAGCGCACTCACGCGTAAACGCGTCCGCGCCGCCTGGTGGTTTCTGACGCCCATGATCATCACGCTCGCAATGGTGGCCGGTTGGCCCTTGTTGCGCACGTTCTGGTTCAGCCTGACCAATGCCACCCTGGATGGCAGCGGCGTCGCTGAATTTATCGGGCTCGATAACTACTTTATTTACGAAGACGGCGAATTTTACGGCATTTTGTTTGACCCGACCTGGTGGCAGGCGGTGTGGAACACCCTCTATTTCGCCGTGGTATCTGTCAGCCTTGAGACCATTCTCGGCATCGTTGTGGCATTGGTGCTCAACACCAAATTCCGTGGTCAGGGACTGGTGCGTGCTGCGGTACTCGTCCCCTGGGCGATCCCGACCATCGTTTCGGCCAAAATGTGGGGCTGGATGCTGCACGATCAGTTCGGGATCGTGAACGACTTCCTGATGACACTCGGTGTGATCGCCGCGCCTCTGGCGTGGACGGCAGATTCGGATCTCTCGCTGAATGTGGTGATCGCCGTGGATGTGTGGAAGACCACGCCGTTTATGGCACTTCTGGTGCTGGCGGCATTGCAAATGCTGCCGTCTGACTGCTACGAAGCGGCCAGGATTGATGGCATTCACCCGGTGAAAGTGTTCTTCAAGGTGACGCTGCCACTCATCATGCCTGCGGTTATGGTAGCGGTGGTATTCCGCGCCCTCGATGCTGCGGGTGTTCGATCTTATCTATGTGCTTACGCCATCCAACGAAGCGACCATGTCGATGTCCGTCTACGCACGGCAAAACCTGGTGGATTTTCAGGATGTCGGTTACGGCTCCGCCGCCTCGACGCTGCTGTTCTTCATCGTGGCTCTGTGTACCGTTGCCTACCTCTATGTTGGGCGCAAAAGCATGAATCAGGGAGGCTGATATGTCGAAAAAATGGTATTGGCGTGTTGGGTTTTACTTCTTGGTGGTGGCGATCGTATTGTTTTCGGTCTTCCCGTTTTACTACGCCATTCTCACCTCGTTTAAATCCGGCTCGGCGCTGTTTGAAGTGGAATATTTCCCGTCAGTCTTTGACTGGGGGAACTACCAAAGTGTCTTTTCCGGCGGCGTGTTCGGGCGAAACCTCCTGAACTCCGTCGTGGTCTCGACCGTGGTAGTAGCGATCTCCCTGCTGCTCGGCGTTACCGCCTCCTATGCGCTGGGACGCATCCGCTTTCGCGGTCGCAATGTGGTGCTGCTGACCATTCTGGGGGTTTCCATGTTCCCACAGGTGGCAGTGCTCTCCGGGCTGTTTGAGCTTATCCGCGCATTCGGGCTTTACAACTCCATGCCGGGTCTGGCGCTGGCCTACATGATTTTCACCTTGCCGTTTACGGTCTGGGTGCTGACCACCTTCATGCAGCAATTGCCGCTGGAGCTGGAAGAAGCGGCCATCGTGGATGGTGCCACGCCGTGGCAAATCATCACCAAGGTGCTGATGCCACTGCTCTGGCCGGCACTTGTTACCACTGGCCTGCTGGCCTTTATCGCTGCGTGGAACGAATTTCTGTTCGCGCTCACCTTCACCCTCACTAACGAGCAGCGCACTGTTCCGGTTGCTATTGCGCTTATTTCCGGGGCAGGGCAGTACGAGCTGCCGTGGGGCACCATCATGGCCGCGTCGGTCATAGTGACGGTGCCGCTGATTGTGATGGTGCTGGTTTTCCAACGTCGTATTGTTTCCGGCCTGACTGCCGGAGCTGTTAAGGGATAAAACACAATCATGAAACAACAAGAACTTGCCTGGTGGCGTGGTGCGGTGATTTACCAAATCTATCCGCGCAGTTTCGGCGATGCTAACCAGGACGGTATCGGCGATTTGCCGGGGATCACCGCCAAACTGCCGTATGTGGCGTCACTGGGTGTGGATGCGATCTGGCTGTCACCGTTTTTCAAATCACCGATGAAGGATTTCGGTTACGACGTATCAGATTACTGCGACGTGGATCCGCTATTCGGGACGCTGGAGGATTTCCGCAAGCTGGTGGATGTGGCGCACGATCTTGGCTTGAAAGTGATGATCGACCAGGTGCTGAGTCATACCTCGGATGAGCACCCCTGGTTTGAGGAAAGCCGTGTCAGCCGTGATAACCCCAAAGCCGACTGGTATGTCTGGGCCGATCCGAAACCGGACGGGACACCGCCCAACAACTGGCTGTCGATTTTCGGCGGTTGTGCATGGCAGTGGGAAAGCCGCCGCCAGCAGTATTACCTGCATAACTTCCTCGTCAGCCAGCCGGATCTCAACTTCCATAACCCGGATGTGATCACGCACCTGCTGGAAACCGTGAAGTTCTGGCTCGACTTGGGGGTAGACGGTTTCCGTCTCGATACGGTCAATTTCTACCTCCATGACCGCCAGCTTCGCGACAACCCGCCGCTGTCGGCAGGGGACAGCAAATCGCTGGGGGTGCCGGGCACCAATCCCTATTCGATGCAAAAGCACCGCTACGATATCTCCCAGCCGGAAAACATTGGCTTCCTGCAGACGCTGCGCATCTTGCTGGACCAATACGAGGGCATTACCACTGTCGGTGAGATTGGTGACGATAACCCGCTGCAGCTGATGGCGGAATACACCTCGGGTAACGACAAGCTGCACATGGCCTACACCTTCGATCTGCTCAACGTACACCGCTCACCCGGCTATGTGGCGTCGGTGATCGAGAAAATCGAAGGTGCCATCAACGATGGCTGGGCGTGCTGGGCACTGTCAAACCACGATGTGGTGCGCTGTATCAGCCGCTGGGGCGAGAGTGAAGCGGATCAAATGGCTTACGGCAAAGTGCTGTTGGCACTGCTGACTTCGCTGCGCGGAAGTGTGTGTCTCTATCAGGGTGAAGAGCTGGGCTTGCCGGAGGCGGAGATCCCGTTCGAGAAAATCCAGGACCCTTATGGCATTCCATTTTGGCCGGAATACAAAGGTCGTGACGGTTGCCGGACACCGATGCCCTGGATGTCTGAAGCCGGTAACGCTGGATTTAGCAGCGCTGAACCCTGGCTGCCGGTAGACGACCGCCACTATCCACTGGCGGTGGACAGGCAAGAGCATGACAGCAACAGTATGCTGGCGCATTACCGTCGTTACCTGCACTGGCGGAAAGCGCACCCGGCATTAATTTCCGGTGAGCTGTCAGATGTTTTCTCCAACACGCAGGGACTGCGTTTTGTGCGCCAAAGTGACGGTGAGCGTGTGCTGGTCGCCGTTAACCTCTCAGACACCCCTATGACCATTGCGTTGCCTGAAGGCAACTGGCAAGCCCTCTCTGGGCATGGTTTTACATTCTCTGTTGCAAACGGTGAGGTAAGCCTCCCGCCTTATCAGGCGGCGTTTTGCAACCACGAAAACGGGTAAGGATGCATTATGGCTGAGGTCATTTTAAACAAAGTAAACAAGAAGTTTGGCAAGGTGCATGTCACCAAGGACGTGGATTTGCAAATTGACTCGGGCGATTTTGTCGTCTTTGTCGGCCCGTCCGGCTGCGGTAAATCCACCCTGCTGCGACTGGTCGCGGGGCTGGAAGACATCACCAGTGGCGATCTGAAAATCGATGGCAAGCTGTGTAACGACCTGCCACCGCCGGAACGCGGTATCGGCATGGTGTTTCAGTCTTACGCCCTTTATCCGCACATGACGGTGTACGAGAACATGGCGTTTGGCCTGCAACTGGCAAAAACCGAAGCCAAAACCGTGGATCAGAAAGTGCGTGAAGTGGCCGCGGCATTGCAACTGGAGCCATTGCTGGAGCGCAAGCCGAAAGAGCTTTCCGGCGGTCAGCGTCAGCGCGTGGCGATTGGCCGCGCCATTGTGCGCGAGCCCAAGGTATTCCTGTTCGATGAGCCTTTGTCGAACCTTGATGCGTCACTGCGTGTGCAGATGCGCATGGAGATCGCAAGGCTGCATGAACGCCTCGGTGCGACCATGATCTACGTGACCCACGATCAGGTAGAAGCGATGACGCTGGCGACCAAGATCGTGGTGCTGGATGCGGGCAGGGTAGAGCAGGTGGGATCGCCGCTGGAACTCTACAACCATCCTGCCAACACCTTCGTTGCCGGATTTATCGGATCGCCGAAGATGAACTTCCTGACCGCGGATATTGTCGAGACCGGGGAAGTGACTACCAAGGTGCAAATTCACCGTGGACAGGAAATCGAAGTCTCGGCCAATACGATTGGTGCCAGTGTTGGCGACCCGTGCATGGTGGGTATCCGTCCTGAGCACATCCGTTTCGGTACCAAGGACGCGATCCAGGAAGGAGGCGTGGAGCTGAGTGTGGTTGAACAACTCGGGAATGAGTGCCTGATGTACTTCAACACGCCACAAAGCGCGGAACCCGTTGTGATCCGTACCGAAGGGCAAACCAGCATCCGTGCCGGAGACAAGCGTTGTATCGAGTTTCCGCCTGGTTATTGCCACCTGTTTGATCGCGACGGAAAGGCGTTCAAACGCTCTGTGGTGGGCGAAACCAAACCTTCGCTGGTCGTGACACCATAAACACCGCTGAATGGCTTAAAACGCGAAAGAGGCAGGATTTTGTTCCTGCCTCTTTTTTTATTTCACGGCCGTTGCTTTAAAGCTCCAGCGACCCCGCACCGGAATACTGGATACCAGCCAGTTCGGCCATTTCTTTGCTGAAGGTGGCGATATCGCGTCTTGAGAACTGGTTAAGGTGCTCATGGCCACAGGCGCGTGCCATCACCTGCATCAGGTGGGTGGACGCCGTGAAGAAATTGAACAGCCTTTCGCTGGCTGCGTCGATATCCAGCCGCTGCCTCAACGCCGGATCCTGGGTGGCGATGCCCGCCGGACACATGTTGGTGTTGCACATACGCGCTCCGACACACCCAATTGCCTGCATGGCACTGTTGGAAAGGGCGATGCCGTCGGCGCCCAGTGCCAGTGCCTTGATAAAATCACTCGGCACACGCAGCCGCCGGTGATGATCAGGGTGACATCCTTGACGCCCTGGGCATCGAGAAACCGCCGCGCGCGGGCAAGGGCAGGGATGGTCGGTACACTGATGTGGTCACGGAACAGAGCTGGTGCAGCGCCCGTGCCACCGCCACGTCCATCAAGGATGATGTAGTCCGCACCGGCATCCAGCGCGAAGTCGATATCCGCCTCGATGTGGTTGGCACTGAGTTTGAAACCAATCGGGATCCCACCGCTCATCTGGCGCACCTCATCGGCCACACGGGCAAAATCAGCGGACGTTTTCAGGTCGGTAAAGGTCGCCGGAGAAATGGCATCTTCCCCTTCAGGAATACCGCGCACCTGGGAAATCTTGCCATGGTTTTTTATCCCCGGCAGATGGCCGCCGGTACCGGTTTTCGCTCCTTGTCCACCCTTGAAGTGAAATGCCTGTACGTTTTTGACCTTGTCGAGAGAAAAGCCGAATTTTGCGCTGGCGAGTTCGTAAAAATACCGGCTGTTGGCAGCCTGCTCCTCAGGCAACATGCCTCCCTCGCCGGAACAGATGCCGGTGCCTGCCTTTTCAGCGCCAGTGGCAAGGGCAACCTTGGCCTCTTCAGACAGCGCACCAAAACTCATGTCGGAGACAAACAGCGGCGTTTGCAATACCAATGGCTTGCGCGCCCGGGGGCCGATCACCAGCTCGGTTGCGACCGGCGCGTCATCCAGCAGGGGTTTTGTGGCCATCTGCGCCACCATGATTTGGATATCATCCAGGTCGGCAGTTTGTAACGGGGAACGCCATGGAGGTCATGGGGCCGTGGTGACCGAAGGTGTCCAGCCCATCTTTGGCGAGCTGGTGTATAAGCTCGACGTAAGGTTCCTCCTGCGTCGCTTTGGGTGCAGGAGCCCCGCTAGACTTTTTTACCTCTGGCATCTCCTTGCCAACATCGTCATCGCTGTAGCGTGTATGGGTGCCATCGCAAAACGGCGCATTGCCAGTGTGTTTGCAGGCGCAGAACCAGACATCCCCGTCTTTGTCAGCCTTGTAGGCGAGGGGAGTAAACGTTGTGCCTGCGTGGGAACCGTCACAGAAAGGCTGTTTTTGTGAACGGCCACAGCGGCAATAGTAATAGGTTTGGTCTTTTTCGAGTGTAACTTTGATAGGGTTGTTGGCGGACACAACAGGATCGGACATAAGGAGCTCCTTGCTTGGCAGTGACGAAGGCTTCGCTTCAAGATAAAAGCCTTTTCCTTAACTGACAGTATGGCTGGAAATAACGCCACAGTGGCGCTGCAGAACTGAGGCAAAAGATGCAATAGCTGTTACGGATTATGAAGTTCGCCAACCCACACCTGCCAAGGTGCCAACAACAGGCACCGCTGGGCGAAGGTTCCCCCGCTTTCATATGCGGAACCGGAACGCTGGTGGCGGATGCCGGCAGGTTCAGTCGGATAGTGGCATCTTGGTTTGATGCGTTAAGGGCAATGATCAGCGTCTGTGAGCCTTCGGGTGAGGTGAAATGGCGCTCTAAAACCATGAGTGATGCATTGAATGCCAGTACGCGGCAACTCCCGTGCTCAAGGGCGGGGTGGGTCTTGCGCCAGCGCAGCATGTCACGGGTAAAGTGGAGCACCGATGCCCCTTCTTTTTGCTGCTGATCCACAGCGTACTGCGCATGGTTTTGATCGGCGGGCAGCCAGGGTGAGGCTTCAGAAAAGCCTAAATTGGGCGCATCGCTTTGCCAGGCATTGGCGTGCGGCACCCGTCGCGTCCCACGTAGTTGGCGATAACTTGCTTGCCGAACAGGTCTCGGCGCTGTGCCGGAGGAACGGACGCTTCGGGAAGCCCCAGCTCTTCGCCCTGAAAAAGGCTTATCACACCTTGCAATGAAAGCAGCATGGTCAGCAACAATTTGGCGGCTTCCGGCTGGTTGTTGGCATCTTGCCAGCGTGACACGGTACGCGCGATATCGTGGTTACCCATGCTCCAGCAGCCAATCCCCGGGTGAACCGCCGAAGAAAAGGCGCTCAATTGCTCACCCACTTGCGACACATTGCAACACAGGCTCAGGGATTCAAATATATTGGCCGCATCCAGCGCATCCCCTTCGCTGGTGTAGCGGTCAATCACCGCATAAGGGGAAGGGTCGCTGAGGGAACCAAGCAGCCATATTTTGGAATCGTAACCGTCAGCAATGACGCGCAGTTGCTTTAACAGGTGGATATTTTCCGGCCGGCTGATGTTGTAGCGCTGGCTCTGGTAGCGGTAAGGATCGCTTCGCGCTTCATCCTGCCAGCCAGGTGTCTGGGCGGGTTGTTGCGCAGTCTGTCATCGTGCAAAAACAGATTCACCGAATCGAGCCGCAAACCATCCACGCCGGTATCAAGCCAGAAACGCACGCTTTTCAGCAGTTCGCGGATCACATCCGGGTTGCGGTAGTTAAGATCGGGCTGGTTACTTAACGTGTTGTGCAGGTAATACTCGCCGCGGGTGGGGTGCCAACGCCAGGCCGATTCGCCAAAGATGGTCAGCCAGTTATTGGGCGGCGTGCCATCGGCGCGCGCCTGCGCCCACACATACCAATCGGCTTTTGCCGCATCCGCGCCTTTGCAGCTTTCCAGAAACCAGGGGTGTTGGTTGATGTGTGGTTGGCGACGAAATCCAGCATGACTGCCAACCCGCGGGATTTGGCTTCCTTCACCAGACTTACAAAGGTCGCCATGTCGCCATATTCAGGGTTCAGGCCACGCAGATTGGTAATGTCGTATCCAAAATCACTCAACGGCGATTCAAATACCGGCGAAAGTAAAATGCCGTCCACCCCCAGCCATTGTAAATAGTCCAGCTTATCGATCACCCCTTGAAGGTCGCCCACCCCATCGCCATCGCTGTCAAAGAAGCTGCGCAGGTAAATATGGTAGAGAACTGGCGATGCACTTGGTTTCATGTTTTTTCTATATGGCTTAAAGGGTTACCTTTTTTAGCGTAGTGCAAGAGACTGAAGTCGCCTCTCGATGATGTTTGTTTACAGTGTAAATGACGTTGTCATCACACCTTTCGCTATATGGCGCTGAAGCGTGTAGCGGAAAAAGAAACGCGATAAATTTGAGAGCACTTTTACCTGTGTCTAATATTTGAGAACAAGCAATCGCTTTGGACTATTTCGGCTCCTTTTTGGAACGCGGGTGATGACCTATGGGACTATTTGGCAGCAATCCTGATCGTGTTATGAAGCAACTTATTGATAATGCAGAAGATGCGATCCTGTACACCGATAAAAACAACAAGATTAGCTACTTGAATCCGGCGGCACTCAAACTGTTCAAAACCACGCTGAAGGAAAGTGTTGGCAAACCGTTGGATTCGCTGGCGCTCGGTGATGTCAAAGAAGGCAATGTGGAAGTGGACTGGCAGGATGGCAAGAGCCTGGAAGCCAACATGTCGCGTATCAGTGTGCCCGGTGGGCAGGGCTGGGCGGTAAGCATCAAAGACATCACGCGCGAGCGTAAAGCCATTGCCAATAGTCAGCAGGTGCTTTCCCAGTCCGTCAACGCCGTGGTGTCGATTGACGACAACAACAACGTGACCTTTATGAATGCCGCTGCCGAAGCGCTTTGGGGATACCGTGCTGAAGAGGTAATGGGCAAAAACGTGAAAATGCTGGTGCCAAAGGAAATTCAGGATTTTCATGATGGCTATGTCAACAAGAACCGAACCAGCCGCGTCGACTCCATCGTGGGCACCAGCCGGGACATTCAACTGGAACGCAAAGACGGTTCGCGTATCTGGGCGAACTTGTCCCTGTCACGCATCGACGGCGAGGAAGGCACGGGCTATACCGCGTTTGCCCGTGATATCACCAAAGAAAAAACCGCCAAAGATGAGATTGAGCAGATACTGCGTCAGGCCAACGATGCTGTCGTCAGCATTGATGCGAACAACAATGTCACTTTTTTCAACCCCGCGGCAGAAGCCTGTGGGGTTATGGCGCCGATGAAGTGCTCGGTAACAATGTGAGGATGTTGGTACCGGACGAGTTCCAGGCCGATCACGACAGCTTCGTCAACAAAAACCGCACCACGGGGAACGACAAGATTGTTGGCTCAGCCCGTGAACTGGAAATGCAACGTAAAGACGGCAAGCGGATTTGGGTCAACTTCTCCCTGTCAAAAGTCAGGACAGGAAACGCCATCGGTTACACCGCCTTTGTGCGGGATATAACCGAGCAGCGCACGGCGCAGGAATCCATCAACCAAACCCTGACTCAGGCGCTGGACGCGGTGGTGACCATTGATGAAAACAATATCGTCACCTTCTTCAACCTGCGGCGCAAGCGTTGTGGGGTTACACCCCTGATGAAGTGGTCGGCCAGAACGTCAAGATGCTGGTTCCGCCGGAAATCCAATCCAACCACGACAAGTTTGTGAACTCAAACCGCACCACGGGAAACGACAAGATTGTCGGTTCCAGCCGGGAAGTGCCAATCCACCGTAAAGACGGCAAGCTCTATCATGGCTTGTTATCACTGTCGAAAGTGAACATTGATGGCAAAACCCTGTATACCGCGTTTGTGAAAGACGTGACAGCCAGGTACAGCAGCGCTCTGGCATGGGTGAGATCATGGAGCTGGTAGCGAAATCCAGTGGTGAAATTTCCAACATTGCGCGGGTGATTGATGGTATCTCCGAGCAGACCAACCTGTTGGCGCTGAATGCGGCCATTGAAGCAGCGCGCGCCGGAGAACACGGGCGCGGATTTGCCGTGGTCGCGGATGAAGTGCGCCAGCTCGCGACGCGCTCGTCAGAATCCACCAGCGAAATAAACCGCCTGTCTGACGATACCCGTAAACTTTTGGACGAGCTATCCGGGATCCTGAAAGCCGCCACCGGGCAATAAATCACGCTGTAATCAAAGGCGGGATGCGATATGCATCCCGTTTGATTTTCTTACTCTTTCCCCGACTTCCCGCACTTTCTCTAGCTTCCTGTAATCAAAGCATTTGCATTGATAAATGAGTCAATAAAGAGACACGTCGCTGCAATAACTCTCCTAGACTTGGGGAGATAGTTTGATTCAACAAGGTGCACCTAGGTTTTGGGGTGCAGGATAGTAAGGAAAAGAGTTATGCAACCTAACGAAAATGACATTGTGCGGGAGCCCGAAAAACGCAGCTTTGAATGGCGGGCATTCTTTTTTATTGCCGTTTTTCTTTTCCCCATCCTGAGTGTGGTGTTGATAGGGGGATATGGATTTCTGATCTGGATGAGTCAGGTGTTTCTTTTTGGCCCACCGGGGCACGGCTAATGCCAACTTCCACCGTATCTCAGTGACCGATTAAGAGCAGACTGCATGAAAGAATTTATCAAAAAACTCTGGGCCACCATGCGACGCCCAGCGACAAAAATCAGCTTAGGCACGCTGACGCTCGGCGGCTTTATCGCCGGGGTTCTTTTCTGGGGTGGTTTTAACACAGCCCTAGAACTGACCAACACCGAACAGTTTTGTATTTCCTGCCACTCTATGCGCGACAACGTTTATCCGGAACTGCAAAAAACCGTGCACTGGTCTAACACATCCGGCGTTCGTGCAACCTGCCCAGATTGCCACGTTCCCCATAACTGGACAGACAAAATCGCCCGTAAGATGCAGGCCAGTAAAGAAGTCTTTGCCCAAATCTTCGGTGTGATAGGCACCCGGGAGAAGTTCCTCGATAAGCGGCTGGAGCTGGCCCAACACGAATGGGCGAGGTTCAGCGCCAACGGCTCCCTGGAATGTAAGAACTGTCACCAATACGACAGTATGCAGTTGCATAACCTGCGCCCAGCAGCCCGTCTGCAAATGACACAGGCGGCGGAAAAAAGACCAAAGCTGTATCGACTGTCACAAAGGGATTGCCCACGAGCTTCCCGCTGAAATGGACTCCACCGGCGGTATGGTTGGTAAGCTGATCTCCATGTCTCACAGCACCAGCTACGACGTCGGGAAGCCACTGTATAGTGTTGACTTTATTGAACTCTATACCGATGAAAGCATGGCTACCCAAGGTGCTGTGCTGGAGCCTGCGACCATGGTAACGGCCATCGACGATGGTAAAGACGCAGTAAAAGTGACCCTGACAGGCTGGCGTAAGATGAAAGGTTTTGGCCGCGTGATCAACGAAGACTTCGGCCTGAACATTGCCTCAGCGGCACTTTCCAAAGAGGTGGCGCAAAGCGACACCGATGTGCGCACCTTTGAAACCAAAGAAGATGAGCTGACCGGCCTGACTTGGCAGCGCGTCGAAGTGGATTTGTGGGCGCCGAAAGAAGATTTCCTCGACAGTGTTGACCCCATCTGGACTGAGGCCCAACAGGCATACACCACCAACTGTAGCCTGTGTCATACCCAACCGGATGTGGCGCACTTTGATGCCAACACCTGGCCGGGCATGTTTGACGGCATGATGGGTTTTGTGAACTTCGACCAGGCCACACAGGCACTGGTACTGAAGTACCTGCAAAAACATTCCAGCACATTTGTAGATCACTGAGAGGGATAACAGCATGACGATTACCCGACGTAATTTCCTAAAAGGCATGTTGTCTGTCAGTGCCACGGCTGCGATTGGTCCCAGCCTGCTGGTGGCAGCAACTGATGCCAAAGCCCATGAACTTTTAGACGGTGTCTGGCGTACCACGGGCTCCCACTGGGGGCTCTGCGTGCCCGTATAGTCGGCGGTGAAGTGGTGGAAGTGGTGCCGTTTGGCCACGATAAACATCCCACGGTAATGCTCGAAGGGATAAAGGGGCTTATCTATAACCCGTCCCGTGTCCGCTACCCGATGGTGCGCCTTGATTGGCTGAAAAAACCGAAGGGTGGAACACCACCCGGGGTGATAACCGTTTTGTCCGCGTGACCTGGGATCAGGCGTTGGATCTGTTCTACAACGAACTGGAAAGGGTGCAGAAAACCTATGGCCCTTCCGGTTTATTGGCAGGCCAGACCGGCTGGCGTCAAACCGGTCAGTTTCAGAGCTGTACCACCCATATGCAGCGTGCGCTGGCGATGCACGGTTTCTACGTGAAAAAATCGGTGACTATTCCACCGGTGCAGGTCAAACCATCATGCCTTACGTGCTTGGTTCGACTGAAGTCTACGCCCAGCAAACCTCCTGGCCTTTGGTGCTGGAAAATGCCAAGACCATTATTCTGTGGTCAAACGATCCGGTGAAAAACGCCCAGGTGGGCTGGCAGTGCCCAACCCACGATGTGTATGGCTACTTTGATCAACTGAAAGACAAAGTTGCCAAAGGGGAGATCCGCGTCATTTCGGTGGATCCAGTGGTCAGCAAAACCCAGAAATTCCTTGGCTGTGAGCACCAGTACATCAATCCACAAACTGATGTGCCCTTTATGCTGGCCATTGCCCACACCCTTTATACCGAAGATCTGTACGACAAAGACTTCATCAAGATCTACTGCCTCGGCTTTGAACCTTTCATCGACTACGTCATGGGTAAAACCAAAGACAAAGTTGAGAAAACACCGGAGTGGGCATCCAAAATCTGTGGCATCGCACCGGATGATATCCGCGAGTTTGCCCGCATGCTCACCAAACAGCGCACCCAGATCATGTTTGGTTGGTGTGTACAGCGTCAGCAACACGGTGAGCAGCCTTACTGGATGGGGGCAGTGATCGCCTGTATGTTGGGCGGTATCGGTCTGCCCGGCGGTGGTATTTCCTATGCCCACCACTACAGTGGTATCGGTGAACCGGCAACCGGCGCTGCAGGGCCGGGTGGTTTCCCCCGTAACCTGGACCCCGGCATGGAGCCGCTTCACAACAACAACGACTTCAAGGGGTATGCCAGCACTATTCCGGTGGCGCGCTGGATAGAGGCGATTGAAGAGCCCGGTAAAGTGATCAATTACAACGGCAGTAAGGTGAAACTGCCGCCAATCAAGATGGTGGTCGTGAGCGGGAACAACCCGTGGCATCACCATCAGGATCACAACCGGATGAAGAAGGCGTATTACAACATCGAAACCGCAGTCACCATCGATTACGCCTGGACAGCCACCTGCCGCTTCTCCGATATCGTGCTGCCCGCCTGTACCCAGCTTGAGCGCAACGATATTGACCTCTACGGCGCCTATTCCGCTACCGGGGTGCTCGCCATGCACAAGCTGGTGGACCCTCTGTTCCAGTCCCGCACTGACTTTGAGATCTTCCAGGGGCTTTGTAAACGCTTTGGCATCGACAAAGACAAAGAGTACGCCCAGGGCATGAACGACATGCAGTGGATCACCAAGCTTTACAACGAGTGTGTGGCAGCGAACAAAGGCAACTTTGAAATGCCTGACTTCGAGACCTTCTGGAAAGACGGTTATGTCGGCTTCGGCGAAGGCAGTACCTTTGTGCGTCACGCCCTGTTCAGGGAAGACCCTGAACTCAACCCGCTGGGCACACCGTCAGGCTTTATCGAAATTACCAGCCGCAAGATTGGCAGCTATGGTTACGAGTACTGTCAGGATCACCCCATGTGGTTTGAAAAAGCCGAACGCTCCCACGGTGGCCCAGGTTCAGACAAATTCCCAATCTGGCTGCAATCGTGTCACCCGGACAGACGCCTGCATTCACAGATGTGTGAATCCCCGGCATTGCGCGAAACCTACACGGTGCAGGGACGCGAACCGGCGTACATCAACTGATGATGCCAAGGCTCGCGGGATTAAAGATGGCGACCTTATCCGCGTCTATAACGACCGTGGTCAATTGATTGCGGGCGCTGTGGTGTCGGATGACTATCCACCGGGTGTGGTGCGTATCCAGGAAGGGGCGTGGTATGGCCCGACAGGCTCAGCCATTGGGGCGATTGATACCTACGGTGACCCGAATACGGTGACTCTGGATGTCGGCACCTCTGAGCTGGCGCAGGCCTGTAGTGCCTATACCACCATCGTGGATTACGAGAAGTTCCAAGGCGAGGCGCCGGCGGTGAACGCATTCAGCGGTCCCATCATCGTCAAACCCTCAGAAATGTAATCACCGGACTGTAAATCAAAGAGCCGCCTTTGCGGCTCTTTTTGATCGCCCTATGCTTAGTAGTAATCGAGTACTTTCTGAGGGACGTTTTATGTGTGGCCGCTTTAACGTAACCGACGATCCTTTATGCATGGGCTGCTTCAAGGGCTGGGCGTTGATCTCGGGCCGCTTCCCCTTCGCACCAGTGATGATGTCGCGCCGACAGACACCGTCAGTATTGTGATAGAGGAAGACGGACATCCTGTCCTGAACGATGCCCTCTGGTGGCTATTGCTGGAACAAACGCCGCAAGGGTTGCGTCCCAATACCCGCTACGCCAGTTTCAATACCCGCAGCGACAAACTGAATACGCCCGGCAGCGCCGGATTTAATGCATTCCGTACCCACCGCTGCATTGTACCTGTCTCTGGCTTTGTCGAGACCCAGAATGGAAAAGCCTACGCCATAGCGGGGCAGGGAGAGGCGATTGCCTTGGGGGGATTATGCCGGGAGTGGGTAGACAGTGTTAGCGGGGAAGTGGTGCGTTCGTGTTCGATTATCACCCTGGCGCCACACCCAAAGCTGGTGCCATTTCACGCCAAATCCATGCCGTTGATCCTGCCGCCTGACCCTGTGGTCTGGCAGCAGTGGCTGCGATGTGGAGAGTTCCCGGCGGAGTTTCTCAATGATTTGCTGCAGCCACAAATCCCCTTGCCCCTTTGCGTCACCCCCATCGAAAAGGCATCCCGCCGTATACCCAGCGGGAGGCACTCTTTATTGCCGCAGACTTGTTGGCCGGTTAAGCCGCCATCCGTGTTTTCATGGTGTCTGACACCACATGGAGCAGGGTCACCCAGGCTTCTCGCACTTCAGGGTAAAGTCATCACCCATTCCGGCTTTTAAGGTGTGGAGCAGGGCGTTGCCAACCGGGGTGAAATGCGATTTCTTCACGCCATATTTAACGTGCCGATCAGCCAAATCATGGAGCACAGGTACCAGGGATTCCAAATCATCCAGCCCATTTACCGCAGCATGAAGCATGGCCATCAATTTGCGTCCCTGCAGTTTCATATCGCCCTTAAACAGGGCTTTCAGTGACGGATCATAGCTGAAAAGGGTTTCGTAAAAGATTTGCGCGGCCTGCAAAGAAATGGGTTCCACTTTCTTAAAACTGTTTTGTATCAGCGTGATTTGTTTCTGGGTGAGTGACATCGGCTCTATCCTTCTTTTTGCAGTGTCGAAAATGAGAATTCGACACGCCTTTTTAAAAATTAGGCGAAATCATCCACTTGTCCAATGCAATTCACGGTCTGACTCATGCTGCATAGGACAGTGAATTGTCGTGTGTGGTTGCACGCCGTACAGCGAAAAATCTGGGCTGGGTGTCAGTTTGTCGAGGAAATTTCAAGCTATGTGTTGGCGAATGGGGTCTGACTGCTATAGGTTAGTGATAGGGTATTCAGTCGTGGGTAGCGGATGCCCGGGGTGAAGGAATCATACCCATAAAACCCCCTCTCCCTTGTGGGCTGACAAATTTGGCCGCAGAGGAGGAGGCAGGGAATAAGACCGTGATGAGCGGCGAAGAGACAAGGAGTACCATGTTAACGTTTGATGATGTTTGCTTGCGACCGGCCAAAAATGAAGAAAGGGATCATCTTTGGCACTTTATCTATGTGCAGAATGAATGGAAGGCACATGACGCCCCCTATTTCCCGCTTGAGTACCAATCCCGTTTTCAGTTCCGCCGCAATCTGTTCAAGCGTCTGAAAGAAGCCCAGACCGCCATGGTGATCGAATACAACGGCGAGGCGGTCGGATACCTTTCCTGCTATTGGGAAGACCAGTCCAACCGCTGGTTGGAAGTCGGGATCACCCTGTTTACCGCCAGGCACTGGGGCAAACGTATTGGCCGTAAGGCACTCACACTCTGGATTTCCCACCTTTTCGAGCAATACGACGTCGCCCGCATTGGCTTGACAACTTGGTCGGGTAACCCCCGCATGATGAAGTGCGCCGAAGCCATGGGCCTGATGGAAGAAGGGCGCATCCGCAAAGTGCGTTACTATCAGGGCGAATACTACGATTCCCTGCGCTATGGCGTGCTGCGTGAAGAGTGGCAAATGCTGCGCTCTGCCATTGAACTGCGCTGTGCCGGCTAGTATTTTTACACTGTAAACGAATGCCTCACGTCGATTTCAACAGAACCCACCTTTACTACCGCCGGGAGGGCGCCGGGCCCGCCTTGGTATTGCTTCATGGATTAGGCTCCAGCGGGCAGGACTGGCAATACCAAATCGACTATTTTTCCCAATGGTTTGATGTGATTGCGCCTGACTTTCCCCTGCACGGCCATTCCGGCGGGGAGGTAGGTACATTCAGCCTCTCCCAATGCGCAGAAGCGGTAATCGCTTTGCTGGATATACTTGGCATTGAACAGGCAACCGTGGTCGGGGTTTCCATGGGCGGCATGGTCGGCCTTGAACTGGCAACATCCTTTCCTTCCCGGGTGACGCGCCTTTGCGTGGTGAATGCGCTGGCAGAATGCCGTCCCCGCCGTTTAACCGAGTGGTGGATGCTGCTTTCACGCGTCTGCTTCTCAAATACGCCAGTATCGAGCGCATCGCCAGCTTGATGGCAAAGCAATTGTTGCCGGGAGAGCAACACGAAGCATTGCGGCAGGAAGTGATTACGCGTTGGTCAGCCAATGACCGAGAACGCTATATCGCGGCTTTCAATGCACTGTTGAAATGGGATGTTCTGTCGCGCTTGCCACAGCTTACTTGCCCCTTGCTGATGCTGGCCTCTGAATATGACTACACGCCGGCAGGGGCAAAAAAGGTGTTGGCGATGATTTATCCCGGCGGCGCGTTTGAACTTCTCAAAGGTGCCCATCACCTTGCTCCGCTTGAAATGCCCGGCGAATTTAACCGGGCATTGGAACTTTGGTTGGAACAAACTGCGTAGGCAACAAAAAGGCCGGGACGTTCTCCCGGCCTTTTTGTGGACCCTGCGAGCGATTATTTGTTGTCATCGCCATCGTAGAACTCAAACTCGATGTCGTCATCGTCATCGTCATCGTCATCGTCATCGTCATCGTCATCGTCATCGTCATCGTCATCGTCATCGTCGATGAATCCGAACGCGACATCTTCTTCGTCGTCTAACTCATCGTCTTCATCATAGTCGTCCTCTTCAAAGTCATCTTCTGCATCTTCATCGCCGACTGCGTTTTCAGACAGGGTAAAGAACGCCATCATCTCCATCATGTCCTGGGCAAGGTTCCACATCCCTTCACTGGCGGTGGTGGCTTCTTCCACCAGCGCAGCGTTTTGCTGGGTCATGTTGTCCATTTCGGCGATAGAGTGGTTTACCTGATCGATACCGAGGCTTTGCTCCTGGGCAGCGTCAGAAATTTCCGCCGTTTTAGCGCCCATCTCTTCCACCATAGTGACGATTTCGGTCAGGGTTTTACCCGATTCAGCCACCAGCTCTGAGCCCACCGCCACCTTCTTGTTGCTCGCTTCAATCAGGGCTTTGATGTCTTTGGCGGCGCTGGCAGAACGCTGGGCAAGGTTTCTTACCTCTCCGGCGACCACAGCAAAACCGCGTCCATGCTCGCCCGCACTGGCAGCTTCCACGGCGGCATTTAGCGCCAGCAGGTTAGTCTGGAAGCTATCTCATCAATCACGCCAATAATTTCACTGATTTCTTCGCTGGCTGTTGAAATATCTTCCATGGCCGTGATGGTGCGGGCAACGGCTGTCCCGCCTTCCCGCGCTTTGCTGCGCGCTTCCACGCTGACATTTTTGGTGATCAGCGCATTCTCGGCACTTTGCTTAACCGTTCCCGTCATCTGCTCCATATTGGCAGCTGTCGTTTGCAGGGAAGATGCCTGCGCTTCCGTACGGAAGCTTAAATCCTGGTTTCCGGAAACAATCTCGCGGGAGGACGAGGCCACGGTGGAGGCTGTTTCACGGATTCGGTTGATCACATTGGTCAGCTTGTCGATGGTCTTGTTGGCATCGACTTTTAGCTGACCAAGGCTGCCGCTGTAGGACTTTTCGATACGCTGAGTCAGGTCGCCCCGTGACATGGCGGCGAGAATGCGCTGCATATCACTGACGGACGCTTCCATGTTGTTGGTCAGGGTATTTAGGCCTTCTGCGAGGTTGTAGAAGAAGCCCTGTTTACCTTCCATGCGATTTCGGTATCGAACTTGCCTTTGGCGGCAGCGGCGATCATGCATCGATTTCGCGCTCAATTGCCACTTCGGCCGTGCGATCTGTCCATTCGATAACCACGCCGAGGCGTTCGCCATCATTATTGAAAATGGGCATGGCAGTGATGGACATGACTTTGTCGCCGACAAAGAATTCGCTGGTGAACTGGGTGGTCAGATTTTCCAGGATTTTACGTTGGCGGCTTGGGTCGCGGTGGAAGGCATCAATAGAATTGCCCACCACATTTTTCGGATTGAACCCCGGAATTTCTTTAGCAAAATCATCCGCGGTTTCCACCAGCATGGTGCGGGTGGCGTTGTTTATGTAGATAACATCCAGCTCGCTGTTGGCAAGCATGATGTTGTTGGAAACGCTGTCCAGAGCCTGTCTTACCCGGGCGTTTTCATCCGCCACGGCCGCAGCTTCTGCCTCAAATTCCTGTTTGATCTGCTCTGCCCGTTCTGCGTTGTCCAGTGAGCGGTTGGTCACTTCCTTGATGGCGTTAAGGTCGCCTTTGTATTCCCCATTGATGCGGGTACTTAAATCCCCTTCCGCAATACGCCCCATGACTTTATTGAGTTCGCTAAGGGCGCTTTGCGTTTCATCCATCAGTCGGTTAAAGGCGAGTGCCGACTCGCTGATTTCATCGCGTCCTGTCACCTCCAGACGCTCAGAATAGTCGCCGTTGCGGGAGACTTTCTTCAAGGTCTTGGTCATTGCAAGTACGGGTCTGGTGACTGAGCGGGTAATAATAAAGGCCACCAGAAAACCGACTACAAGGCTGCCAATGCCGGTGATTTTGAGCACGTTGGAGATATCGTCATTCAGGGCATTGAGTTTTCCTACTTCGCGATTGAGCTGGTTTCGTTGCAGGGCGGAAACCTCATCAACCAGTTGCAACGACAACACCGACAAGGGGGCGGCTTTAGTGCCCAGTAAATACTGGGACATGTTCCAGCGCTTGGATTCACGGATTGCGAAAAGCTGGTCCACCATGCCCGCGAATTTATCCCGGTAGGTGGTGTATTCATTAAAAAGTTTCTCCTGCTCGGAATTGAGCAGGTAACGTTTCTGTCCAATGTTGTAGTAGTTACTGGTATTGACCGTCCACTGGCTGGCAAAGGTCGCCTTGAACGTTTTGTCTCCATTGATAAGGTAAGAGCGGGTGGCCGCAAGACCGAGGGAGAGTGAGGCACTGGCGTTGGCAAACAGGCCGAGCAGTTCTTTCCGCTCTGGGGTGGCGGGTAGCCCTTGCTCCACGGTGGTGAGTTGGTTGATGGCGGCCAGCAGGCGGATAACCACAGGCTGGACCTTATCTTGGTACATTGCCTGCGCCGGTTGCTCGGCATCGGTATGGGCGACAGCTTCAGCTTCATCCTGTGCGCTGCGGTATTGTTTAAGGCTCACTTCCAGTGCGCGCAACTTTTCTGCATACCCGATGATAGAAAGGGTGCTGGTTTTGTTGCTTTTCAGCACCGCCATCTGGGCGTCAATGTTGTCCCACACTTGCTGGCGTTGTTTTTTCAAAATGGGCGTGCCGAGAACCAGGTAGCCGCGCAGGATGGCCAGCGATTTGTTGATCTCCCCGACCAGCTCACTGGCCGCAAGTGGAAGGATAGTCGACGATACCAGCTCGTTCTCTACCCGCTGAAGTTCATTTAACCGGCTGCTGGCATACATCACCGCCGAAAGGAGTATGGCGAGTAGCAGGCCAAACCCCAAAGCCAGGCGTTTACCGATAGTCAGTTTGAGTATCTTCATATCCATCCGTACCCACTTTATTTTGTTTGTCATCCTCGCCGAGCAGGATGCTCAGTTTGCGGTCAATCAAATCCACCATGGCATAAACGTGTGAGGGGGTTTTCGCCCGTGAGCTGCTGCGGTTGCTGTAGAAATCGCCGAGTGGCGTGCTGGGGTCGCTTTTGTACATGGTTGCGGCCATGGTATCGAGGCAGGCACCGGCCAGCAGGAACACTTCGGCAGGAATGGCTTTGTCGCTTTCCCGCGTGACACGCCGGACGGGTTCAACTCCACCTTTTTTCGCCAAGGCGTCGATATGGTCAGCCAGCGAATTGAGCGCGACAAACACATCTTCCGGATCATAACCCTCAACGAAATTGATCCGCCGTGGCAGCGTGCGCGCAAGTTCCGGCTTTTCGCGGTTGGCATAGAGCATGACCATGGCGTCCATGTTTTTAATCAACGCGAAGACCTGTGTGGGCGTCAGTTCGCCGTACAGGTTGGAATAGCCGTATTGGTAGATTCGGTGTTTTGCTCTGCGCTGATCACGGGCAGTGAAAAACAGGCCAATACCAGTACCCATACACAGCTAAAGCCCGCCGGTTTTTGGAACAAACGGCGGTTGTCGGGGTTAAAGAATGACCGGGCTTGCATCGTTGCCCACCTCGCTGCGCTAAACGTGAGACTGTGTATCAAAAACAGGGTTTTGGCTCACAGTTAAGTCTAGACACAAATAGCGTAACTGCCTGTTTCTAAGAGACAGGCGATGCAACAGTGGCGGGGGAGGAAATTGGCGGGTCAGCTCAGGAGAGTGGATCAGCGCTAGGGAACATTGGCCGCGGCGATCTGTTGCAGCCATTGCCCTAGCTTGACGATTTCCGGTTGACGGGCACGGTGCTTTTTGTAAACAAAAAAGAGGCTGTCACCGGTCGGCATTTCATGCATAGGAATACGCACCAACTGCTCGCGGTCGATTTCATTCATAAAGTAATGGTTCAGCAAGGTGATGCCGTGGGCATAACGCGCCGCCTCGGTTGCCAGCAGCATATGGCTGAAGGTGTGGATTTTGACCTGCTTGGGTAAGGCGAAGCCGCCGAGCTTGCACCACTGGGCCAGTCGTTATCCATTAATGAGGTCACCGACAACAGGGGATAATCCAAAGGGCGTCAGGCAGGGGTTTATCTTTGATTTGCTGCCAGATTTTATGGCTGCATACCGGGTACAGGTATTCGTTGTAAAGCAGATCGTATTGGTAGTTCCGCCCCGGTTCGAAGTCGGTAATAAAGCAGTCTGCCATCTTGTCTGACAAATCGGGGTGGTCAGCATACATCTCCAGCGACAAGTCAATTTCCGGGTGGCGGGCGCGAAAATCCGACAGTTGTGGCATCAGCCATTTCACCGCCAGCGAACTGAACACGGCAAGTCTCAACCGACCCGACTCCCCAACCCTGATCTGGTGGCTGGCTCGGGCAATGGCCTGCAAAGGATCACTGATTTCATCGTAATAACGAAGGCCAACCGGCGTGAGCTGAAGGTTGCGCCCCTGACGGTCAAACAGGGATTCCCCCAGAAAATCCTCCAGCAGACGGATCTGGTGACTGACCGCACTTTGGGTCACGTTCAGCACTTCGGCTGCGCGTGAAAAGCTGTTCAGGCGTGCTGTGGTTTCGAAATACTGGACGGCGCGCAGTGGGGGGAGCTTCATTATCGAAATATCTCATGAATGGAGAATAATCATCATTATACGTCATGAGTAACTGGGGCTACTATTTAGCGACTGTGAGCTATGTCCCTAAATTATCCGCCCGAAAACAATTTTTTCATTCTGTTCCAACGGGGGGAGTGGTTAGGGGAAGGCTATTTTTCCGTCCCATTTTGGAGCATTGATTATGGGTAACATTTCAATCGGTTTTGCTATGGCCTTGTTGGTCATAGGAACCTCAGCGCGACATTTTCTGACGCGCTGGTTAAAACCATGGAAGGCGGGCCAGATGGCGCGATCTTCCAATTCGCACTGTTCCGCCAGATTTCCGCTGTCCTCATTCTGATCCCTTTCTGTTTGACAGCACCGGTGAAGAACCTGACGCTGGGGTTGAAATGGCATGCGCTTCGCGCGCACATCTGGGTGATTGGCGTGTTTTTCTCGGTTGTTGCGTTGACCACCATGCCGCTGGCAACGGCCAATGCGATCTTCTACGCAGCACCCTTGATCATGCTTCCGTTGGCGGCGATCTTCCTGCGTGAAAAGCTTTCTATGGCATCTGTGATGGCGGCAGTGATCGGCTTTATCGGCGTATTGATTCTGGTTCGCCCAACCGATTTCACCTGGGCGGCATTGTCAGCATGATTGTGGCGGTGACACTGGCTATCAATAACCTGTTGATCCCGAAAATTCCGCGCCAGCAGACGGTGCCGCAAACCCTGCTGTTGCATAACCTGATTGGTATTCCGGTGGCGTTGGCTCTGGCCTTGTACGAAGGCATGCCGTTCAGTCTGGATCTGTTCTGGCGTGCGGCAGGTTCAACCGCTTTATCCTGATTTACGCAGCGACCTGTGTGGTGGCGTACCGCGCGGCTGAAAGCAACAAGATTGCCAGTGCCGAATACAGCGGTCTGGTGTGTGCAGTTGGTGTCGGTTTTGTCCTGTTCGGTGAAGTGCCGGATATGCTGATGATGGTGGGAACCACGCTTATCGTCCTGCCGCTTATCTGGCTGGCACACCATGAAAAACGCAAAACCCGCAAAGCGGCGAAACTTGCCGCCGAGCAACTGGCCGAGCCTGCTTAAGTCTTTTCTCCTGAAAAACGCCACGCATCTGCGTGGCGTTTTTGTCTCCGACCTGTTTTTTAATGTGACGATTGTACATACTTTTGTGGCATGCTCACTCAAAGACGAACAAAGGTAATGGAAAACCGATATGGACAATACGCCTCCAAGACTCTCCCTGAGAACGATTGAGCCAACCGACTATGATGCGTTGGCTGAATTGATGGATTCTATCTTTCATGACGTTGGCGGATCATGGCCGCGAATGACCATCATGGATCTCATCCACCAGTTTCCGGATGGACAAATCTGCATTGAAGACAACGGCAAAATTGTCGGCGCGGCGCTTACCCTCAAAGTCGATTATGCCCGCATCTCCCTGCCACACCTGTACTCCGAGATCATCGACGAAAACAACGTGATTAAGAATCAGGTCACGGGTGACGCCATGTATGGCCTGGATGTGTTTGTGCATCCGGACTACCGGGGGTTACGCCTTGGAAGGCGTCTTTATGATGCGCGCAAGGAACTGTGCCGCACCATGAACTTCAAGGCGATTCTGGCAGGCGGGCGCATTCCCAACTTCCATAAACACGCCGATGAGATGAGCGTCGCTGAATATATCGACAAGGTGAAGCGCCGTGAATTGCATGACCCTATCCTGTCGTTTCAGTTGGCGAACGGCTTCGATGTAAAGCGCATTATGCGTAATTACCTGCCGGAAGATGATGCGTCTGGTGGTTACGCGACCTTGCTGGAGTGGGACAACTTTTTCTACGAAGAAGATATCCAGTCCGTTCACGATGTAGAGAAAACTCTGGTGCGCATTGGGGTGATCCAATGGCAAATGCGGGCGATGCGTGACCTGCAGGATTTGCTCGATCAGGCAGAGTTCTTTATCGCCTCCCTGGCTAACTACAAAGCTGACTTTGCTTTGCTGCCAGAGTTTTTCAATGCACCCTTGATGGGGCTGCAAAATGGACAGAACTCTGTCGAAGCGATTCGATTTTTGGCCAGTTTCAGCGAGGAGATCAAAAACCATTTCTCCCAACTGGCGGTGACTTACAACATCAATATCATCGGGGGAAGTATGCCGGTGATTGAAGATGACAAGCTCTATAACGTCTCCTACCTGTTGCAGCGCGATGGCGAAATCAACGCCCAGTACAAAATCCACATCACGCCCCATGAAGAAAAAGACTGGGTGATTGATGGCGGCGACAAAGTGCAGGTGTTTGAAACCGACGCAGGCCGCGTGGGCATCCTGATCTGTTATGACAGCGAATTCCCGGAGCTTGGCCGCATGCTGGCGGAAGAAGGCGTACAAATCATCTTTGTGCCTTTCTGGACGGACACCAAAAACGGTTATCAACGGGTGCGTTTGTGCTCACAGCGCGGGCGATTGAAAACGAATGTTATGTGGCGATCGGTGGCAGTGTTGGCAACCTGCCAAGGGTCGATAACGTGGATATCCAGTATGCCCAATCTGCGGTGTTTTCGCCGTCGGATATCTACTTCCCGCACGATGCGATGCTCACCGAGCCAACGCCAATACCGAGATGATCATCTTTGCTGATGTGGACCTGACCAAGCTCAAGCAGCTTAACACCGAAGGCTCGGTGACCAACCTACGCCACCGTCGCCTTGATTTATATGGCGGCTTTACCCAGCCAAAAGATCCGTCCAAGCCGGAATAAAACCTTATTGGAGACCATTGCGCAGTGGCTGCGGAATGGTCTCTACCAAATAGCGGATAAGCGCTTTAAGCCGTGCTGGCTGGTGACGGTCACGGTGATAAAGCAAATAAAGCGGTACTTTGTCCACCCGCCAGTCGGTGAACACCGGCTCCAACTCACCCGTTTCAACATAGCGCTCGCAATAGAGAGCAGGAAGGCGGCAGATGCCATTCCCTTTCAGTGCTGAACTCAACATCACATGGCCGTTTTTACACTGTAAACTTCCGCCTACCTCAACGTCACAATGTTGCGATGGTTCTTGGGTGTTCACATATCGCCATTTGGCGACCGAACCGGTCAGACAATTGTGCTGGTGAAGCGCCTTAGGATTTTTCGGTTTGCCCTTCCGAGCAAAATAGGAAGGGGCCGCATAAGTACCAATGCGGATTTCCCCCAACTCCCGGCCAATCAGGTTGGAGTCCGCTAATGCGCCCATGCGCAGTACCAAATCAAAGCGCGATTGAATCAAATCAACCCGTTCCGAACTGAAATCCAGCTCGATACTGATCTCCGGGTGTTGCACACAAAAGTCATGGATAGCATCCCCAATCAAGCTTTCACCAATGATGCCGCCAACGCAATTGACCGAAATATGGCCGCGCATGGCATCTGCATCATGACTGGCAAGAAAAATGGCTTCATCCAGCTGTGACAGCGCGGCGCGGCAGCGGACAAAGAAATTTCCCCCGCAGAGGTCAGGCGCTGCGAACGGGTGGTGCGGATGATTAGCTGCACGCCAAGGCGCGCTTCAAGCTGGCTAAGCTGACGCGATACATGGGCGCGGGAGGCATTCAATTTCTCCGCAGCTTTAGAAAAACTGCCGGTTTCAGCGATAGCAACAAAGCTTCTGATGTCATTCAGGCTTTCACCGAGGAGTGGGTTATTTGTGCTCATTTGGTAACACTGAGTTTTATTGTGACATATATATCAACAATCATGGCGCATCTAGAATACAGACTCAATAACAAACAGCGCTTAAGGCCAGACAATCCGGCTTGGGCGAACAGGTCTTCGAGGTAGAACATCATGAAAAATTAGCCGTCATCACTGGTGCAAGTTCAGGTATTGGTGAAGCCATTGCAAAACAACTTTCTGCATTGGGTCATCCGCTGCTGCTGTTGGCACGCCGCGTTGAGCGTCTGGAAGCGCTGAACCTGCCAAACACCTTGTGCAGAAAGGTTGATGTGACAGACAAAGCCGCATTTGAAGCGGCGATCAAAGAAGCGGAAGCCCAATACGGCGAGACTGATCTGCTGGTTAACAACGCAGGCGTCATGCTGCTGGGCGATGTGACTACCCAGAATGCGGCAGAGTGGCAGAACATGTTCAACGTGAACGTGCTGGGTTTGTTGAACGGCATGCAAGCGGTGCTGGCGCCAATGAAAGCGCGCAACGGCGGCACTATCGTTAACATCAGCTCTGTGGCTGGCCGTAAAACCTTCCCGAACCATGCGGCATACTGTGGCACCAAATTCGCGGTACATGCCATTTCAGAAAACGTTCGTGAAGAAGTGGCGGATGCCAATGTCCGCGTGATCACCATTGCGCCGGGTGCGGTGGAAACTGAACTGCTGTCCCACACCACCAGTGATGAAATCAAAGCCGGTTACGACAGCTGGAAAGAGGAAATGGGCGGTGTACTGAAAGCTGACGATATTGCGAGCGCAGTTTGTTATGCATACGGCTTCCCGCAAAACGTCTGTGTACGTGAGATTGTTATGACGGCAACCCGCCAGCAACCATAACAGACACGAAGAAAAACGGTGATAAAAATCAGCCCTTCGAGGACTCTGTCCCGAAGGGCTTTTTGTTTTCAGCTGGCTAAACGAACCCGGCTGGTTGGAGGTTGCAACAGCGGGGTTGCGCTGCATTGTCAAATCAGTCCATTGCATGAAATAATCCCGCGCCAAACTGTTCTAACCACAATGATGGTGACTTTATGAATAATCCAAACAATATCATCGACAGCCTTGAAGAGCTGGAAGCCTTTCTTATCGCCATCGAAAATGGCGGCCTGGGTTTGACCGGCGTGGCTGGCGTTGCACTTGCCACCAACAATGCGAACGGTCAGCCTTTCGTGGCAGTGCTGGATGACAAGCACCAACTTCTCCTGGCGCGCAATGTTACCCAGGAAGTGTTTAACACCGGCAAAGATCTGGTGCGTAACGGACCGAAAAAGCACTGATCGCAGCTTCAGTCTCGATCTGCATCTCGATCAGAACAAAGGGCGTGGTCGCGCCCTTTGTGGTTCGGCAGGTGGAGCAAATGCCTTCACGCCCCACAAACTGGGGGCTGGTTTTATGGGCTTCAACTCGAATCACGCAGAGAGTCTATCTCCAATAAATGTTATTTATTACATGTATTTATGGAAATAATTGCCAGAGAAATAATCAGATCTCTCCAGGCAAATAAATACGCTTTCAAAAATTTACCTATCTATTCTGCCGACAAGGTGTATACTGGGCGCCGCTCATAAAATCGAGCTATTAATGATATTTTCAGTTCAAGTATCTTCCTAGTTTTCTTTCGAATTACTTCGTCATATTAAGCCATCGAGAGCTTCTACTTTCTATCCCATTTAGTAGTCTCGTTTTACTATTTTAATCTGTTCCTGAGCATTCCCTGGCTGAAAACCAAGCGTGGTTTGGTTTTTATGCTGTCACTGTTTGGGGCGCAAGAAGACCCGTCACGGCTGATGCAGCGTGTGGAGGGCTTCAAAGAGGAAAGTGAAATGAAAAAAAAGAACAATAAATTCCAGAAACAAGCGTGGAAAAACAGCGGTGAAGCACGATTTGAGCAAATGGTAGGGGAATACCAACGCGCGAAAGCTGAGCTTGATGCAATGGAGAAGGATACGCCAGAGCATGCTGCACAACAAAAGCTCTGCGACACATTGTTTTCAAATGCTGAACGTTTCTTTAAACAGCACCAATAAATATAACTTCATAGATTGGCGTTGATATAAGTCCGCTGGTCCTGTGAAAAGAAAAAGCCCGAATTTTCGGGCTTTTTGATTTTTAATATTGGGTAAAGCAGTGTTTAATTTATATTCTTTTATTTTTTAATGTTGAAATGAAATTATCTTTCCGCCAATACGTCTTTTAAAATAAACATGCCGTTCAGCGCCATCCCGGTTTCTTTCAGGCGTTTGACAAAGCCAATCCACTCCAGATCTTTGGTTGAGAAGTCACGATGGCCGCTACTGTTTCTGCGCACGTCTTTCAGCAAGCCGATTTTTTCGTAATACCTGAGGGTGTAAGCGGATAGCCCAGCCAGATGTGAAAACTCTTTCATGTTCATAAGCCCTTCCCTTGGTTTTTGAATCGTGAATAGCGGGTGCCAAAGTCGCTGCTTGGGATTATTCAACATTACAGGTAAAGGGCTGGCGTGGGGAAGGCTAGGATGGGGTTGGGCGTTTGGTTTGTGCCCCAACAGCAACCCCCTCTAACTCCCCCTTGAAAAGGGGGAGGATCAAAGCGGTGTACAAACCGGAGACATCTTTTAGCTTCTGACCGGACACACCGTTTACACTACTCCTGTCTCCTGTCTCCTGTCTCCTGTCTCCTGTCTCCTGTCTCCTGTCTCCTGTCTCCTGTCTCCTGTCTCCTGTCTCCCGCACCTCACTCATCCAATCTGCACTTCCAAATCAGATTCCAGCGACGATGAACACGCAAGCACATAGCCTTGCTCGATTTCCTCCGGTGTCAGGGTTTCCTGGCTGGTGGAGGTGACGCTGCCTTTGCGAACCTTGCATTTGCACGAACCACAGATGCCACTGCGACAGGCGACAATGATCGGTAAGCCTGCGTTTTCCAGCACATCGGCCAGTGGCTGGCCTTTCTGGGCATCTAGGGTTTGGGCGAAATCCGGGACGAAGACACTGACACTTTCACTAGCATCGGTAGTTTCTGTCGCTACGCTAACTGCGTTGGCGGCGGGCGTGAAGCTTTCTTGATAGAAGTTCGCCATATCAAAGCCAAGGTCGTTTAAATAGCCCTGAAAATCCTGCATAAACTGGCTGGGGCCGCATAGGTAAACGGTGCGCTCCCTGAAATCAGGTACCAGTTCCTGTATCCATTCGGCATTCAGTCGGCCTTGAGGGTGCGCGGTGCCTTCGCGGTTTTTCAACAGCAGCTTGAGGTGAAACTGGGGGAAGACCGCGTCCAGTGTTTCCAGTTGATCGAAATAGATGGTTTCTGCCGGGCTGCGGGCGATGTGCAGGAAGGCGATATCGACGTTGCTCTCGTTCTCCTGCCCTGCATGGTGTAACCAATGTTTCGCCATGGAATAGACCGGCGTGATGCCGCATCCGGCGCTGATCAGTAAGGTTTTGGCTGAGCCTTCACGTTGCTGGCGGGTGATCGATACAGTTAAAATCACCGGTCGGTGGCAAAGCCTGAACCGTATCGCCGGGCAACAGTGAATCGACAATGTAATTGGAAACCTTACCGCCTTCGACGCGCTTGATGGTGAGCTGAAGGTAGTCTTCACCGTTTGTCGAGCTGATGGAATAGGCGCGGAATTCCATTTTTCCGTCAATCTCAACGCCAAGGTTAATAAACTGACCGGGCTTGAACTGGAACAAAAGCGATTCGGTGAGGTCGGCCAGTTTAATGCTAACGGTATCATGGGTTTCGGTGTTTTTATCGATGCAGCGGAGCGTGACGGGCTGGTTACCTTGCCATTCAAAAAACATAGTCTTCTCTATCGTGCGGTGTGGAAAAAGTAGATGGTGGAACTGGTGCGTTGAGAAAACGCCCCGCGGCAAAGCGGGGCGCAATGGGGCGTTTGAAATTACGCCGCCAGAATCGCTTTCAGATCGTCCTGCACATTGCCAATGCTGCGCATGTCGAACTTCTCCTGAATGATGGCGATGAGGTTCGGTGTCAGGAACGCTGGCGCAGTAGGGCCGGTGTAAATGCCTTTCACGCCCAGCGCAAACAGGGTCAGCAGGATCACAATCGCTTTCTGCTCGAACCATGACAGCACCAGTGTCAGTGGCAGTTCGTTGATGTCGCAATCGAACTCTTTTGCCAGCGCCAGCGCAAGCTGGATAGCCGAGTAGGCATCATTACACTGACCGACATCCAACAGGCGAGGGATGCCATTGATGTCGCCAAAGGTGTTTTTGTTGAAGCGGAACTTACCGCACGCCAGCGTCAGGATCAGGGTGTCTTCCGGCGCTTCAGCGGTGAAGTCGGTGTAGTAGCTGCGCTCGGCCTTATCACCGTCACAACCGCCCACCAGGAAGAAGTGTTTGATGTTGCCCTGTTTCACCTGATCGATAACCGCTGGAGCGGCATTCATCAGCGCGTTGCGGCCAAAGCCGACGGTAATGTGGTGTTCGATTTCATTGTGCTGGAAACCAGGCTGCGCCAGTGCACACTCGACCACTGCGCTGAAATCGTCACCTTCAAGGTGCGCCACACCTGGCCAGCCGACAATGCTGCGGGTAAACAGGCGGTCTGCATATTGACCAACGTTCGGGTTCAGCAGACAGTTGGAGGTCATCACAATCGCGCCTGGGAAGTTGGCGAATTCTTTCTGCTGGTTTTGCCACGCGCTGCCGTAGTTACCCACCAGATGCGGGTATTTTTTCAGTTCCGGGTAGCCGTGTGCTGGCAGCATTTCACCGTTGGTGTAGACATTGATGCCCTTGCCTTCGGTCTGTTGCAGGATTTTTTCCAGATCGTGCAGGTCGTGACCGGAAACCAGAATACATTTGCCTTTCACGGGCTTCACGTTAACCGTGGTTGGCTCTGGGTGGCCGAAGGTTGCGGTCTCGCCCAGATCCAGCATTTCCATCACTTTGTAGTTCATCAGGCCGATCTGCATTGAGCAGTCCAGCAGCGCACCCAAATCTTCAGGGTCGGTACCCAGCCACGCCATGATGTCATGGTACTCGGCGTAGATATCGTTATTGGTTTGCTCCAAAACGCGGGCGTGCTCCATGTACGCCGCCGCCCCTTTCAGGCCGTAAAGGCAAAGCAGGCGCAGGCCAATCACATCTTCATGTACCTGGTCTTTACCACGGTTCACCGCGACTTGTGGGGCAAAGGCCAAGATTTCTTCTGCGCTGTAAGGCAGGTCGAATTCAGCAACGGCAGGCACGTTTTCCAGAGTTTGGTTTGCCAGCGTGGCAGCCGCCAGTACCTGTTCTTTCAGCTTTGCTTTGTAGCCTGCGGCTTGGGAAGTCAGAGCCAGAATGCGCTCAGGGTCAAAGTTGACGTTGGTGAGAGTCGAGAAGAATGCTTTTGGTGCCCACTGATTGATTTCATCGTTGATGATGCCGAACTCACGCGCTTTTGATGCCCAAAAAGAAACCCCTTGCAAGGTGTAAACCAGCACGTCTTGCAGATCAGAAACTTCAGAGGTTTTGCCGCACATACCTTGTGCAAATGAACAACCTTTAACAGCAGGGGTTTGAATTGTCTGTTCGCATTGAATACAGAACATATTGGGGTCTCCAGTGATTGTTGTAATCGTCGTGATATTTACCCCTAGAGAGCAGAATGCGTGCCAAAATTTATCTGTTTGAAATTTATGATTTTTGTTGTTTTTAAGTAGGTGGTGTGATGTCATTAATACAACGCGGAAAGTGTCTTAATGACATCGAACACTACGGAGTGCCTATTTGTTAATCCCGAGCTTTTTGCCCATTCGGTACAGATTGCCCCGATCCATCTGCAAAAATTCCGCCGCTTTTGCCCACACGCCGCCATTTTGGCTCAAAGCATGTTCAATTAAATCACGCTGGTAGCCTTCAACCAGCTCACGCATCGGCTGGCTTTCTTTTGGCAAATAGTGCGATGTGTTTTTGACATCATTTAGCGCCAGCGAGGCATCAAAATGGCTTGAAAGAATGGTCACCGCGCCTTGTTGAATGGCATGCAATGCCGCGCGGGTCAGGGTGTGTTCCAGCTCGCGGACGTTGCCATACCAGGCTGGGATTCCAGCTGCGCCAATACTTTAGGGTGCACGTGCAGATTGGGCGCATTAAAGTGTTGGCGTACTTTTTCCAGCAGGTATCCAGCCAGAACAGGAATGTCTCCCTCACGGGCGCGCAGCGGTGGCACATGGATAGGGAACACATTCAGGCGGTGGAACAGATCAGCGCGGAACGTACCGGCCTCGACTTCTTTTTCCAGCTGGCGGTTGGTCGCCGCCACAATACGGACATTCACCAGTAAATGCTGGTCGCTGCCGACCCGTTGCAGTTCTCCTTGCTGGATAACCCGCAGCAGTTTTGCCTGTAAAACCAGCGGCAACTCACCGACTTCATCAAGGAAAATGGTGCCGCCATCTGCCAGTTCAAATTTCCCAGCCCGGTGGCTGTTGGCACCGGTGAACGCACCTTTCACATGACCGAACAGCTCACTTTCGGCCAGTCCTTCCGGCAAGGCGGCGCAGTTCACGTAAATCATTGGTTTGTCGCTGCGAAGGGACTGGGCATGCACCGAGTGGGCGACCAGCTCTTTTCCCGTGCCGGTCTCCCCGGTGATCAACACGGCGTAATCGGACTTGGCAACGGTGGCGATATTGTTTCTCAGTTGAGTGATTTGCGGCTTAACCCCACCATCTCACCGTGCTGGGAACGCGCCTGTTGAATCAGGGTCTGGGTGACGCTTTTCTGCTTCTGGTTCTGCGCCTTAAGCGCTTTAAGCTGGGCAATATTGCGAAGGGTCGCAGCGGTCAACGCCGCAAAGGTTTCAATCGTGACCGGGTCGATATTATCAAACGCGCCAACCGCCATGGCATCCATGTCAATGCCCCGACAAGCTGGCCTTCAACATACAGGCTGAATCCCATGCAGTCATGGACATCAATGCACTGGTCTTCACTCAGCAAGGTGCCGTCAAACGGATCCGGCAACGGACAGTCTGCATCGAAACGCACCGGCTCGCGGCTTTGGACAATCGCCTCCAGCCTTGGGTGTGCTTTGGGAAAATAGCGACGACCCAGCACTGAACTTTGCAATCCCCGCACTGCCACTGGCGTAAGAAAGCATCCTGATCCAAGATAAACAGACAGCTCGCATCGCAGGGGAAGACCTGAGCCACGCCATCAATCAGGCTTTGGTATTGCTGTTCGTGGGAACGGTTGGAACTAAGGTTAAGCGCGATATTGAGCAGAACATGGTCGACGGTCGGAGACATAACACACCCGGAAAAAGCCCAGAAAGTGGTCATGCTAGCAAGCTGATGTCATTTGAACATCGAAAGCAGGTAAAGATTGATGTTCCATTGACGACGATCAACTGACACGCAAATTCCGCATTACAGTGATATGCATCTGGTTTTCTTATCTGGATTAAAAGTGTTGTCTGTTTCTTGCAAACCTTGCCATCTAACAACTCCTTTTCTGCAAAAAGTGCAAACGTCATGAGTGGTTTCTTCTAGCCGCTCTGAAAGTGATTAAGCGCGTCACATACATTGTTATTTTCACGCCATCATAGGCTTTTGGAACGACTGTTGTGCGTTATCAGAGGTACCTAATAAATGGCATTCCGGATGGAAAGAAAAACACTTTGGGGAGTTGCTGCGTTGTTCATTGGGATCAGTTTTGGTGTGCAGGCTGATGGAGCGCGGATGCAGGCATTCACTGATGCTGTGCAAGAGAAGGTGACTGATCAAAACCTGATGCTGATAGCGATGGAAGCAGGTAAACGCTGGACACAGACGATAGAGATTTATAACGGAAATGCGCCTGTTCCAGATGCTCAAACAGCGCGGCATATTGTCGCCCGTTTGGTGGCAATTGATTTGTGTCTGAGTGATTTACACAGTAAATCGCCGGACATTCCAAATATCAAAGACCTCTATTTCCCTTCGTTAGAGGATGCTGTTTTATCCGTTCAGGTGGCAAATAATATGGCGCAATTTGTCGGAGATGAGGAACTTCTGATGGAGGAAATCATCGCGCAGACGGAATGTGAGGTCTTAGCGGAAGCCATACGGAAAGAAGAGTAATGTTTAGCGTTCTTACACACCCACTGGTTAGTCACGACGAGATCGCACAGCCGGTCTGGTTAAACCGTGGGAAAAGCGAAGTAGGCGATTTTGTTGTTCGAAAGAATTGGCTGCTAACGCAGCCAAAAGAAGGCTATTGCCTATTGACCGGAGAAGGGATCATACGTGTTATGTACGTAGCTTCAACTACATAAAGACAGCTTCAAGTTTGTTACCATCAGCATCGCGGATAAACGCTGCATAGTAAGTCTCACCGTACTCTGGACGCAAGCCAGGCTTACCGGCACACTCGCCACCAAGCTCTAATGCAGTAGCATAAAACTGGTCAACAGCTTCTTTGTTTGGCGCGTTGAAAGCAATGTGAGTTCCATTGCCTGAAGAGGCTGTATTTTCACATGGGCAACCTACCCAAAACTCAAAGTTTTCACCGTACGCAGCAGCTACATTTTCGATGTAATGAGTCCGTTTTATGGTCAAAGCAGATAGAACTGAATCGTAAAAAACCACCGCAGATGGCACATTTGAAACACCAACTGAGACATGATTTAGAATCATTTTAAACTCCTGTTTTTAAAGTGCCTGTCCCATGTTTTTTGTTTTCCAACTTACTTCTCAGCGATGTTTTTATAGCATCAGGAAGCACAACATCGCCTTCTATTACAGCTATCGCACATTCCAACCACATAACTTCATCATCTTTGTATTGGTCAAGCTCTCTGTAAGTATCACGGGATAAAATCGTGCATAGCTGTTCTTTTACTGTGCCTGATTTTTCGTATATAGGATATGAATCTATAAAATTATTAATAGTTTTGATGCGTTCTTCCTGATAATACCTATCAACGATCAAAAGATCTTGACTGTGAAGCTCCTGCTGCCTAGCTCTTACCCACTGATAGAACTCTGTAACTTGGGTATGGTAGCTATCAATCACCTTCCTCACATTGATGTCACCATCTTGTTCTCTGATGAATTTTTTTGCCTGTGATTTAATACTGCTAGATTTAAGCAGTTCAGAAGAACTAGCAGTAACGGTAAAGATAAATCCTTCATCAGAATGAGAGTCAAAACTCATAGAAGAGCCAATAGATGGTAGCTTTTCATGCTGGCAATAGGTTCTTAGAAATTCAACAAACTTACTTAAAGAGTTCTCCTCAAAGCGTGCCTTTACTTCTGCCTCATAATCGTCAAACTTAGGAGCTTTTTCCGTATAAACACGCCGATATAGTACTCTGGAGTGATCAACTAAAGATTTTGCAGCACAAACGTAATTGTGAAGTTTAAACCCAAGGTGAGTTAACACCTCAACCAATTTCCAACGATTTATCACTGCAAACAACTCAAGTCCTACTCTTTCATCAGTCATGAAATTTATTACAGAGATAAGCTCTTGGTAATTACTCTCAAAGAGCCGTAACGAATAATCAAAATGATTTAGAAGATCAATTCTATTCTTTGCTTCATCCAGACTCATGAATTCTCCTTGCGCTTAAAAAATTTATTAGATCCCAAAGTGGGGTATTTAAACACCCCACTTTGGGATTTTTTGCGCATCCGCCGGGCAAATGGAATTAGCGTAAACGCATGTTTTGAATAGAGTATCATCATACGCCACAAAATCACGAACGAGAAAATACGACAAAATGGCGTATTTTCTCCACACCTCACGACAGGCATTAGAAAATCCATGGAAATCTCTCGATGTGAGAGTGATGACGTTAGCTTTCACCAACAAGGCACGGGGCATGAATATGCCTTAGCAGGCCAAGCTGACATATCTTAATAGGGACAGACACTATAAGAAAAGCACAAATCTGTCATTTTCATCATTTCGAAACCCCGTTCTAACTCTCGGTAATCTGAGCTGAAATCAGTTCGCGGCCACGCTACTTTCAAATCATTGTGAATTTT
>BAXE01000021.1 GCA_001310415.1 Enterovibrio sp. JCM 19048
ATTGACTTGCCTCAAGCGGACATTTTTCCGTTGAAGCGGGCGGCCATTTTACTGATTCGAAGCAGCGCGTCAAGCGTTTATTTCGATTCAATTTTGAGGCTTTTCGCCGTACCAATCGGTGGCTGTTTCCGCAGAGGAAGCCGCTCTCCGTGTCGGTGAAGCGGCATTATAGGGAGGTTCAAAATCTTAGCAAGGGCTTTTTTGATGTTTTCCGTTAAAAACGGTGCGTTCGTTCGTTTTTCAATCAAAAGCACTAGAAATAGTATCTGGGAGAACAAAAATTGCACTATTTGAGTGTTCCGGATAGTCTGTTTTGATACTCAATTGAATGGAAATTGCTATGTCTTCTGTACTTCGCAGCTATAAAGGTATCTTTCCGACCCTTGGCGAGCGTGTCTATATCGACCCATCTTGCGTTTTAGTGGGTGATATTACCTTAGGTGACGATGTGGGTATCTGGCCATTGGTTGCTGCGCGCGGTGACGTCAACCATATCCGCATCGGAAACCGTTCAAATATTCAGGACGGCTCTGTCTTACACGTAACCCACAAAAATAAGGAGAACCCTGAAGGCTATCCGTTGGTTATTGGGGAAGATGTGACAGTTGGCCACAAAGTTATGCTGCACGGTTGCACCATAGGTAACAGAGTATTGGTAGGCATGGGAGCATCGTCCTCGATGGTGTAGTAATAGAAGATGAGGTGATGGTAGGAGCTGGGAGTTTGGTTCCACCGGGTAAGCGTTTGGAGTCTGGGTATCTTTATGTAGGTAGCCCGGTAAAACAAGCGCGCCCACTAAAGGAAGCAGAGCGCGCTTTTTTACAAAAATCGTCGGACAACTATGTCCTGACTAAAGATGAGTACTTGGCGGAAGGTTAACGTACCCAAATTTCACCAAGCACATTGAAGTCTTCTTCTTCAATGGCTTCTTCAGCAAGCTCTTCCAGGTCGAAGCGGTATTGATTGAATACATTTAATATCGCTTCTTCTGTTTCCAGTTTTCGTTGCGCCCGCTTTTCCAGATCAGCAAGGGAAATAAAACAAGGGATCAACGCCCCTGCTTGTTGTGCCTGGAAGCCAACCGCCTGCTTTTCTGCATCCCAATGTTGAAGATCGGGAAACAAGATATTTTGGTTCATAGACCTGGCCTTCTACCTTCTATATACAACTGTCTATTGAGAAAGATTGCGGCGAAGCTCCCTTAGCACCTGACCGCTTCCCGGCCGGATACCACGCCAAATGGTAAAGCTTTCTGCCGCCTGCCCCACCAGCATACCCAGTCCGTCCAAAACACGCGCTGCGCCATGATCACTCGCCCATTGGTTGCTGCTGGTCAACCCCGCCCCATAAACCATGTCGTAGACGACAGAGTGGCTTCCAATAACAGAGGGACTGATTTGCGGATGTTCACCGGTAAGGCTAGCCGACGTCGAATTGATGATGACGTCAAACGCTTCATCCAGCGAATCGAAACCTGCGGCGGAAACATTACCTTTATCTGCAAAAACAGATGCCAGGTTTTCTGCCTTGCTGGCGGTGCGGTTGGCAATGGTCAAGGTTGCGGGATTTTGAGCAAGCAACGGCAGGATAACCCCGCGTGCGGCTCCACCCGCTCCCAGCAGCAATACTTTTGCACCACTTAACAAGACGTGATGGCTCAGCAAGTCCTGCACCAAACCTTCACCATCGGTGTTGTCTCCAAGTATGCCACCGTCATCGAGCTTTTTGAGAGTGTTCACAGCCCCTGCCAACTGTGCACGCTCTGTCAGCAAGGTCGCATACTTATATGCATTTTCCTTAAACGGCACGGTAACGTTGCACCCTCTTCCACCTTGCGCGAAAAATGCATCCATTGTCACCTCGAAGGCATCTATCGGTGCTTCCAGGGTTTCATACTGCATGGCTTGCGCTGTCTGACGAGCAAACAGGGTATGTATAAAAGGAGACTTGCTGTGCTTGATGGGGTTACCCACTACAACGTATTTATCCACCTTACCACTCCCTTGGCATCAGATATTCTTTGTATAGCCTTTCTTCTGCCGAGCCCGGTTCTGGCTCAAAGCCATACTCCCACCGAACCAGAGGAGGCATCGACATCAAGATTGATTCGGTGCGCCCACCACTTTGTAGCCCAAACAGGGTTCCGCGGTCATAAACCAGATTGAATTCGACATAGCGGCCACGGCGATAAAGTTGGAACGCCCGCTCCCGCTCTCCGTATTCGGTTGTTTTACGCTTTTGGACAACAGGAAGATACGCTTCAAGATACCCTGTCCCCACGGCTTTGATGTAATCAAAGCAGCGGTCAAAACCCCAGGCATTCAAGTCGTCAAAGAAAAGACCACCTACGCCCCGGGTTTCGTTACGATGCGGCAGAAAGAAGTAGCGGTCACACCAGGCTTTGTGCTCAGGATATACCTCACCACCAAACGGGGCACAAATGGCTTTGGCTGTCTGGTGCCAGTGACGACAATCTTCTTCTACCGGGTAGAAAGGCGTTAGGTCGAAGCCGCCACCAAACCACCAGACCGGTGCTTCGCCCTCTTTTTCAGCAATAAAGAAGCGGACATTTGCATGCGATGTTGGCACATGAGGATTGTTCGGGTGAACCACCAGGGAAACTCCCATAGCTTCAAAGCTCCGTCCGGCCAATTCAGGCCTATGGGCGGTCGCAGACCCCGGCATCTTGTCCCCGTAAACGTGGAGAAATTCACCCCAGCCTGCTCAAAGACAGTACCATCGCGCAGGACACGGCTACGGCCACCACCGCCAGCCTCTCGCTGCCAGGCATCTTCAATAAAAGACGCGCCGCCATCTTCGTTTTCCAGCGCCGAACAAATGGTGTCCTGAAGCGTCAGCAAGAAACGCTTTACCGCCTCTTTATCAACCTGTTGGGAAAGGTCTTGATTGTCCACGTAAAATCCTTTTTCGTTTAACCCTGTCGCAGCACCTTACCAGAACGTGCATCGCGGATCTCGGTAGGTTTGTCTCGTCCACCGGTTTTCCCTTCCAAAACACAAGGGACACGGTTGCCAAGTTGGACCATCACTTCCTCTACGCTCCGGCAGGGCTCCTCACCACTAAGATTGGCACTGGTAGAGGTGATGGGCTTACCATACGCAAGGCAAAGCGCCCGTACATCCGGATGATCAGAGACGCGCACAGCGACAGTATCAAACTGACCGGTTACCCAATCGGTGATTTTCTTCCCGGCAGGCATCACCCATGTCACCGGACCTGGCCAGGTAGCCAATACGTCGGCTTTAACTTCATCGCTCAGGCTGTCAAAGTCTATGTACCCGTCGAGCTGGGACAATTCAGCCGCAATCAGGATAAGCCCTTTAGCTTTGTCACGGGCTTTGACGTCCAACAGAGCCTGGACGGCTCCCGCGCTGTCCGGGTCGCATCCAACACCAAAAACCCCTTCAGTGGATAGGCTATCACTTCACCCCGTGATAGTGCTGCAACGCATTGCTCCACATTCGCCAACGCTGTTCTCCTGCTCGATATTTCTCATTTCGGCCTACTATGACCAACTATACCCGACGTTCTCAACACTTTTGTCACAAATCGATACAGAGTTTTCGCCAGCGACATATCTTATTAGGCGCCAACCCTGGCTCTTTTATACCGACGCAAACGTTTTCCTATCCATTTTTTGCCGATATAATGCGCCCAACTTAACGATTGAAGCCGTGTACCCCCAACCGGTAGCACAGCTTCAATGGTCACGCGCATTTACAGGAGTAATTATGAAAGTTGGCATCATCATGGGTTCCAAGTCTGACTGGCCTACCATGAAAAACGCAGCAGATATGCTGGAGCACTTCGGAATCGCGTATGAAACCAAAGTAGTTTCTGCGCACCGTACACCAGCTCTGCTTGCGGAATATGCCAGCCAAGCTGCCGAGCGTGGACTGAAAGTGATCATTGCTGGTGCAGGTGGTGCGGCTCACCTGCCAGGTATGACCGCAGCATTCACCAGCCTGCCAGTGCTGGGCGTGCCGGTACAATCCAAAGCCCTGAAAGGCATGGACTCGCTGCTTTCTATTGTACAGATGCCAAAAGGTGTCGCAGTCGGTACCCTGGCAATCGGTGATGCGGGCGCGGCAAACGCGGGACTCTTGGCTGCGCAAATCCTTGCCACCAGCGACGATACCCTGATGGCAAAAATCGATGCTTTCCGTCAAAACCAGACTGACACTGTGCTGGCCAACCCTGACCCATCGGTAGACTAACCATGAATGTGCTGGTTCTCGGTGCCGGTCAGCTGGCACGCATGATGGCGCTGGCAGGCGCTCCGCTAAACCTTAAGATCAGTGCGTATGACGTTCGAAGTGGCAATGTCGTCCATCCCGTCACACTCGAAGTGCTGGGCCACGGGCTGGAAAACGGCATCAAGAATGCAGACGTTATCACGGCAGAATTTGAACATATCGCGCCTGATGTATTGGAAATCTGTCAGGCCAGCGGCAAGTTTTATCCCGCGAAACCGCCATTTTAACCGGTGGCGACCGCCGTCTGGAAAAAGCCCTGCTGGATAAAGCCGGTGTCGCCAATGCCCGTTATCAGGTGATCACATGCCGTGATGACTTTGATGCTGCGATTGCCAATATCGGCCTGCCGCTGATACTGAAAAGTGCGCTTGATGGTTACGATGGAAAAGGCCAGTGGCGTTTGAAACCGGACTCCGACATCGATGCCGTCTGGCTGGATATCGACAATTTCCTGAAGACGTCACCACAGGGTGCGCGCCAGTGTGTGATTGCTGAGGAGTTTGTACCGTTTAACCGCGAAGTGTCTTTGATTGGTGCCCGCAATGCCAAAGGTGATGTGGCGATTTATCCACTGACAGAGAACATCCACACCAATGGCATCTTGAGCGTGTCTGTTGCCGCAGGGGAAAATGACGCGGTACAGACCCAGGCTGAAGCCATGTTCAAAGCCGTGGCAGATACCCTCGATTATGTCGGCGTACTGGCGATTGAGTTTTTCGATGTGGGTGGCAACCTCAAAGTGAACGAGATCGCACCTCGGGTGCACAACTCTGGTCACTGGACTCAACAGGCGCGGAAGTCTGCCAGTTTGAAAACCACCTGCGCGCCGTATGTGACCTGCCACTTGGCAGTGCCCACCGTATCCGGCCGACTGCATGATCAATATTGTGGGCGAAGTGACCGTGCCGGTAGAAGTCCTGCAACATGCGCATGTCCACTGGTACGACAAAGCGCCCCGCCCGGGACGCAAAATTGGTCACATCAACCTGTGTGCTAACAACGCAGCAGCATTAACCGATAAGCTTCGGGATATTGCAGCCTTGTTGGATACCGAAGAGTTCCCAGCCATCAAGGAAGCCGCCGCAACTTTGGCCTAAACCAGGGCGACAGAAACGACAAAAGCCGCCAATGCGGCTTTTGGTTTATCTGGCAGCTGTTCACGCCTGCTTGTGCTGGCACTTTTTGTCGACGCACACTTTTACTGTTCCCGACGCGAGTTTTTCTCCAGCAGCAGCGGGTAACCACACACTTCACAGTTCCCCTTAAGCGGCTTCAGATTCACCGCAAACTTGCACTTTGGATAAGCATCACAGGCATAAAAGGCTTTCCCAAAACGGGATTTTTTCTCGTGCAGATGCCCTTTGCTGCATTCCGGGCAAGGGACATCCAGCGTTTCAGTTTCAGGCTCCTGATCGCGCTTTTCGATATGCTGACACGTGGGATATGCCGAGCAGCCGATAAACATACCGAAGCGACCTTGGCGCAACACCAGTTCGCTGCCACATTCCGGGCAGGGTAAACCCAACTCCTTAACGATATGACCATCATTATGATGCAGGGATTCGGCAAAATCACAGGTCGGATAGCCAGAGCAGGCTTTAAACGGCCCACGTTTACTGTGTTTAATTACAAGAACGCTGCCACATTTCGGGCAGCGTTCGTTTTCTTCCAGCGCATGTTCATGAGCGCTGAACAGGGAATCGTCAATTTTTCCAGCCAAAACAGACCAGCCTCAACAACTTGTAATTAGTGAAGGTATTCATCTTCCGCTGTGCTGTAGAGCAACTCTTCCATTTGATCGTAGGCACGCTCGTTCCCTGGCACATTGAACAGCACCATCAGGATCACCCATTTCAGATCCTCCAGCACAAACTCCTGCGTCTCCAGCTCCATAACACGGTCAACGACCATTTCACGGGTTTCAGGACTCAGTACGCTGATTTGCTCGAGGAACATCAGGAAACCGCGGCATTCGGTGTCCAACCGGTCCATCTCTTTCGGAGTGTACACTCGCACAGAAGTGAGTGCGCTGCCGGTGAGGTATGGGGTTTTGTCAGCATCCTGCAACTGCGCCAGTTTCTCCAGCCAGTTCAATGCCTTGTATATGTCATCTTGATGAAATCCAGCTCTGGAGAGTTCATCAGCAGTTCGTCCTGATCCACCATCAGCTCAACATCACTGTGGATATAGGTTTCGAACAGGTACATTAGGATGTCCATCATGGCTAGCCCCTCCTCGTTCTGACATAGCCACCGTACTGCACTAACAAGCCCCTGTAGCTCAAGTTCTAACAACTGCATCATGATTTCGTGAACGGGTTCATCGCAGATCTCTGCAAGCACATCGACGCACCTTGCTTCATTTCCTACGTTAGCCAACAGTTCAGGAAATGGCAATTGTTCTTGCAAAACTTGGGCCGGTGCCATGTCTAACTGGTGGTTTATTGCACACCCAGCCAAGGTGCCAACCTGGCTCAAAATTTCCTCAACCGATTCGACCAGATAAGCCCCTTGCTTGATCAAACCATTACTGCCCTTGGCGTGGGGATTGTGAATTGAACCGGGCAGCGCAAAGACATCGCGCCCTTGCTCGAGTGCCAACCTTGCCGTGATTAACGAACCGCTTTTCAAGGCAGCTTCCACCACCAACACACCAACAGAGAGACCGCTGATAATGCGGTTTCTTCGCGGAAAAAATGCAGGTTTAGGTGGCGACCAGGGCCAAAGCTCTGAAACCAAAGCGCCCTTTTCTTTTATTTCTTCCGCCAGTTTCCGGTGTGCCGCTGGATAAACTCGCTCAAGGCCCGAGCCGAGCACCGCGACCGTTACCCCTCCACCATCCAACGCACCGCGGTGAGCACGCCCATCAATACCGAGTGCTAAACCGCTGGTCACGACCGCTTCATGGGAGGCCAACTCTTTGGCAAACGCATGGGCAAGGGATAAACCATCAGGAGAAGCGTGGCGGCTACCAACAATAGCCAGTTGTGGTGACATCAGGACATCCGGATTGCCTTCAATAAATAATAGAGGCGGCGCTCCGCTGATCTGTTTTAAAAGATAAGGATACCGAGGTCGGTAAGAGAAAGGATGTGTCTGCCGGGCTCATCCGCCCAGGCAAGACACTTATCAATCGTAGTACGGTCAGGATAACGGAGCGCTTTAATTTGGGTCTGACTCAATCCCAATGCTGCCAGCTGTGTATCTTCCAGTTTGCCCAACTGATGAGGCGGGTAACGGCTGATGATCTTACTGACAGCCTGCCCGCCTAAACGGGGAACGGCCGCGAGCCTAAGCCACCACTCAAGCTCGCCAGACATTTCACCCTTCCGCAGCCATCACAGGCATGTCAGCTTTGAGGGGCTGCTCTGCATCAACCACCATCGCCAGGCTGAATTGCGGATAGCTTCGAATCACCAACAGTGTGCCGGCTGAGCGTGATGGCAGATTGAACTGCACAGGATCAGCGGCGTTATCAACGTCGGAGTCATAGCGCATATCACCTTTGACCCCTTTGAGGGCAGCTCCGGGCATGATCACTGAAAGCGTGTGGCCTTCATCCAGCCCATCCGCTTCGCCGCGGTCTACAACCACAATTTGGCGCAGCCCAACATAGTTACTACCGTAGAGATGGCCGATTACCTTGCCGCTGACGCCTGATGGTGCAGGTTGCGGATGGAAAATCTCACCGGTTTTTGCACCCAGTGCGGGCAACATAATGTCATTCGGTTTGATTTCCTGGTTCTGCTTCACCAGCTTGAGCTCGGATATTTCTTCCAGCGCCCGAACCAACTTGGCTTCACCGACCTTCTTAAGGCTGATCATCCGCGCCACATTATCTTCGCCGACCTCGCGATCGAAGTGAGTGATCGGACGGTAGATATACCAGTCTTGGTTCTCAAGCGGCATGTCGACAAAAAACGGTGTGCGGGTAGAGATATAGCTCCAGCCCTCTCCGGTACCCAGTACACGCGGCGCCAGTCTGTATTCCTGCTCAGCAATCAGGGAGTCATAGGTCAGGTACTGGCGTAGCAGTGCCGTAGATGCCCCATTGATTGGCGCAGAATCCGCAGTCACACCACCGGAGGTGTAAGACAACACCGGTTTACCGTCAATCCAGCTTAAACTCAGCATATCGCCGGGATAGATAAGGTGCGGATTCTTAATGGCAGGGTTATGTTGCCAAAGCGTTGGCCAGTGCCACGGTTTTTCAAGATAAAGCCCGGCAATATCCCATAAGGTATCGCCCTTTTTCACTACATAAGTTTCTGGTGCATCGGCACTCAAACGTACCGAATCAGCTGCCACAAAGCCTGACAACCCCATCGTCAGGCACAAAATGATGAGCTTTTTAAACATCCCCTGTCTCCAAAACCGGACTTTCGATTTGGATGCTGTCATTTGAATGGCAAAATGTCTAGAATTAGCCCAATTACCTAAGCCAGATACGGCACAGTTCAACATATTTAAGAGACGTTTATGAGTGTATTACAGGTTTTGACCTTCCCGGACGATCGCCTACGCACGGTGGCCAAACCGGTAGAGAGCGTCACACCAGAACTGCAGCAAGTTATTGATGACATGCTGGAAACTATGTACGACGAAGAAGGTATCGGCCTTGCAGCGACGCAGGTTGACGTCCACCAGCGCATCGTGGTGATCGACATTTCCGAAACCCGTGATGAACCAATGGTGTTGATCAACCCGGAAATTATCGAAAAACGCGGTGAAGACGGCATTGAAGAAGGCTGTCTGTCTGTTCCTGGCGCACGCGCCTGGTGCCACGTGCCTCAGAAGTGACCGTGAAAGCGCTGGACCGCAACGGCAATGAATTCCAGTTCGACGCTGACGACCTGCTGGCCATTTGTGTACAACACGAACTTGACCACCTGGAAGGCAAACTGTTCGTTGATTACCTGTCGCCACTGAAGCAACAGCGCATCAAACAGAAGCTGGAAAAACTCAAACGCGCCAACGAAAAAGCCAGCTGAGGTTTCCTTGAGCGATTCACTGAAAATTATTTTTGCCGGTACGCCGGATTTCGCCGCCCGTCACCTGGCGGCGTTGTTGTCTTCAAAGCACGAGGTTGTGGCGGTTTACACCCAGCCTGACCGTCCAGCGGGTCGCGGTAAAAAACTGACCGCCAGCCCGGTGAAACTGCTGGCCCTGGAACATAGTATTCCGGTTTACCAGCCAGCGACACTGCGCGCGGAAGAAGCACAACAGGAACTGGCAGCCATTGATGCCGACATCATGGTGGTAGTGGCTTACGGCCTGCTGCTGCCTAAAGTGGTACTTGATACCCCGCGTCTGGGTTGCATCAACGTACACGGCTCTATCCTGCCACGCTGGCGTGGTGCGGCGCCTATCCAACGTTCAATCTGGGCTGGCGACGCCGAAACCGGTGTCACCATCATGCAAATGGATGAAGGTCTGGATACCGGCGATATGCTGAAAATCGCAACCCTGAGCATCGACGCCAAAGAAACCAGTGCCACCCTATATGAAAGACTGGCAGCACTGGGACCCGATGCACTGGTGGATTGTCTGGGCGATATCGCTTCCGGCAAGGCTGTGGCGGTGAAACAGGACGACGAGCAGGCAAACTACGCCAAGAAGCTCAGCAAAGAAGAAGCGCAAATCGACTGGAGCATGAGTGCAGAGGCGATTGAGCGCTGCATCCGCGCCTTCAACCCATGGCCGATGAGCACTTCACCGTGGCGGAAAACAACATCAAGGTCTGGGATGCGGAAGTCGAGGCTGAGCAGAGCGACAACGCACCGGGCACCATTTTGTCTGCAGACAAAAAAGGCATCCGCGTGGCGACCGGCGACGGCGTATTGCGCCTGACCTCCATTCAGCCACCGGGCAAAAAAGCCATGAGCGCTGCGGACATCCTGAACTCGCGCCGCGACTGGTTTGAACCTGGCACCACACTGTAATTTGAAGAGGCCAGCTTGCTGGCCTTTTTAATCGCTTGCCGCTGCGCAAGCCAATCCTGAGGATCCTTCATGAACGTAAGAGCTGTCGCTGCACAGGTGATTTACCAGGTTGTCGATCAAGGACAATCCCTGTCTGCAGCGCTGCCGCCTGCCCAGCAGAAAGTCGCACCACGCGATGGCGCCCTACTGCAGGAAATCTGCTACGGCGTACTGCGCTGGCTACCGCGCCTGGAATCCATCACACAATCGCTGATGGACAAACCGCTGAAAGGCAAGCAACGCGTCTTCCATCACCTGATCCTGGTCGGTCTCTACCAACTGGGCTACATGCGCATTCCTGCACACGCAGCCGTGGCAGAAACTGTAGACGCGACAAAGATTTTGAAAAAGCCCCAGCTACGTGGCCTTATCAATGCTGTGCTGCGTAACTATCAGCGTAATCAGGAAGCTCTGGATGCAGAAGCGGTTTCCCACGATGCCGGCAAATACGGCCATCCGAGCTGGCTGCTAAAACTGCTGCAGAAAGCCTACCCGGACAGCTGGGAGCAAGTGGTTGAAGCCAACCACGAGAAAGCACCGATGTGGTTGCGCGTTAACCGCACCCACCATACCCGCGACACATACCGCGCGCTGTTAAACGAAGCCGGTATCGACAGCGACATCCACCCACAGGCCGCGGATGCACTGAGACTGGCAGCACCGTGCGATGTGACTAACTGCCGGGCTTTGCCGATGGCTGGGTATCAGTACAGGATGCTGCTGCGCAACTGTCCGTCGATTACCTCAAGCCAAAAGCTGGTGAGCTGATCCTCGATTGCTGTGCGGCACCGGGCGGCAAAACCTGCCATATCCTTGAACATGAGCCAACCGCACAGGTTGTTGCCATGGATGTGGACGCCACCCGCCTGACCCGCGTGGAAGAAAACCTCAAGCGCCTGCAGCTAAACGCCCAGGTCATTTGCGGTGATGCACGCACGCCGGCCGAGTGGTGGCATGGCAAACAGTTCGACCGCATCCTGTTAGATGCCCCATGTTCAGCGACCGGTGTTATCCGCCGCCACCCTGACATCAAGTGGCTTCGCCGCGCCGATGACATTGCACAGTTAGTGTCGCTGCAGTCTGAAATTCTTGACGCTATGTGGGCGCAGCTGAAATCTGGTGGTACGCTGGTTTATGCAACTTGCTCCGTGACGCCACAGGAAAACGCTGAGCAGGTCAGAGCTTTCCTGGCTCGCACCCAAGATGCCTCCCTCAAAACAGGCACTCTGGAGCAACCGGGACGCCAGATTTTACCGGGCGAAGAAAACATGGATGGGTTCTATTACGCTGAGCTGACAAAAGCGTAATGGAGAGACGCCGGTGGCACGGGTCACCGGCGATAACAATGAAAAACTGAACTGAGGTTCACGCAAACGTTATGAAAATTATCATCTTGGGGGCTGGACAGGTCGGCGGCACACTGGCTGAAAACCTGGTGGGCGAAAACAACGATATCACCATCGTCGACAAAGACCCCGAGCGCCTCAGGGAGTTGCAGGACAAATATGACCTGCGCGTGGTACAAGGCTATGCCAGCCACCCCTCCACCCTTTTGGAAGCTGGCGCACAAGACGCCGATATGCTGGTCGCGGTGACCAACTCTGATGAAACCAACATGATTGCCTGTCAGGTTGCTTTCACCCTCTACAACACCCCCAACCGCGTTGCCCGCATCCGAAGCCCACAATACCTCGCCGCCAAAGAGCAGCTTTATCAAACTGACGCCTGCCCGGTTGATCACTTGATTGCCCCGGAAGAACTGGTCACCCAGTATATCCAGCGCCTGATTGAATACGGGTGCGCTGCAGGTCGTGAACTTTGCCGACAACAAAGTCGGTCTGGTCGCCGTTAAGCCTATTACGGCGGCCCACTGGTCGGTAATGCCCTGTCTGCCCTTCGCGAGCACATGCCGCACGTGGATACCCGCGTTGCCGCCATTTTCCGCCGCGACCGTCCTATCCGTCCGCAGGGCACCACCATTATTGAAGCGGATGACGAAGTCTTCTTTGTCGCGGCCAGTAACCATATTCGTTCAGTCATGAGTGAACTCCAGCGTCTGGAGAAACCTTATAAACGGGTGATGATTGTTGGTGGCGGTAACATCGGTGCCGGTCTGGCGCGAAGCCTTGAGCGCACTTACAGCGTCAAACTGATTGAACGTAACCCGCAGCGTGCCGAGCAGCTTTCCGAGCTTCTTGAAAACACCATTGTGTTCTGTGGTGATGCCTCCGATCAGGAGCTGTTGAGCGAAGAGCACATCGACCAGATTGATGTGTTTATTGCAGTGACCAACGAAGACGAAGCCAACATCATGTCGGCGATGCTTGCCAAACGCCTGGGCGCCAAGAAAGTGATGGTGCTTATCCAGCGCAGCGCTTACGTCGATTTGGTACAGGGCGGCGCCATTGATGTGGCGATTTCACCGCAGCAGGCAACCATTTCCGCATTGCTGACCCATGTGCGTAAAGCCGATATTGTTAACGTGTCTTCCCTTCGCCGCGGCGCGGCTGAAGCGATTGAAGCCATTGCCCACGGCGATGCCAACACCTCTAAAGTGGTAGGGCGTGCAATCGGTGAAATCAAATTGCCACCAGGCACCACCATAGGTGCCATTGTGCGTGAAGAGGAAGTCCTCATTGCCCACGATAAAACCGTTATCCAGCAGGACGATCACGTAGTGATGTTCCTGGTCGATAAAAAGTACATTCCGGACGTAGAAAGGCTGTTCCAGCCAAGTCCGTTCTTCCTCTGATACGCTGGCTGTGTGATGGTTAACTTAAAGCCGGTACTGTTCGTGATAGGGCTGGTCTTATCCAAGATCGCCCTTTTCATGTACATACCTACCCTGACTGCCTTTTTTACCGGTACCGCCGGTTTTCTCGACTTCGGCCTTGCGGTCATCATTACCCACCTGGTGGCGTTTGCCTGCCTGACATTCGGACGCACTGACGACTTCCGCCTCAATGCGCGGGACATGTTTGTCATTACCACCTTTGTCTGGATCATTGCCAGCGCCTTTGCCGCCCTGCCGTTTGTGTTTATCAACCACATCAGTTTCACCGATGCCTACTTTGAAACCATGTCCGGTATCACCACCACAGGCTCCACGGTCTTGAGTGGATTACAGGATATGGCACCGGCAATCCTGCTATGGCGCTCGATTCTGCAATGGCTCGGTGGGGTCGGGTTTATCGTGATGGGTGTAGCTATCCTGCCGTTCTTGAACGTCGGTGGTATGCGCCTGTTCCAGACCGAATCTTCAGACTGGTCAGCAAAATCCAGCCCACGCACCAAAAGCGTGGCAACCAGTATCATGAAGGTGTATCTCTTTCTTTCGGCGCTTTGCTATCTCGGCTTCTGGCTGACCGGCATGTCACCGTTTGATGCGGTAAACCACACCATGGCAACGCTCTCTACCGGTGGATTTTCTACCCGGGATACCTCCCTGAATGACTTCTCCCATGGAAGCCAATGGGTCGCCACTATTTTCATGTTTGCCGGTGGTTTGCCATTTTTGCTGCTGATCCAGGCGCTGCGGCGTAAAAGCCGCTGATGATTTTCCAGGATGCGCAGATCCGCGGCTTCACCTATCTGGTGGTTATCACGTCCCTGATGGTGACAGCCTGGCTGGTGATCACCCACCAGTTTGGACTGGCAGATGCCTTCCGTCTTGCCACCTTCAATATCGTTTCGGTGGTCACAACAACCGGCTTTGCCTTGGGGGACTTCACCGCCTGGGGGCCGTTCGCTTCGGTCATTTTTGCTTTTATGTTGATTGTGGGGGGCTGTTCAGGCTCAACGGCGGGCGGGGCAAAAATCTTCCGCTTCCAGGTAGCACTGGCACTGCTTCGCAAGCAAATCCAGCAACTGGTTCACCCTTCCGGTGTTTTCGTCCAGCGCTACAATGGCCGTCCGGTGAATGAGGATATCGTGCGTTCTGTGGTGGCGTTTGCTATCACCTACATCATGACAATTCTGGTCGTGGCAATGGTGCTGGCAGCAACGGGCCTGGATGGCATTACCAGCCTGACCGGTGCCATGACGGCAGTGGCCAATGTGGGACCAGGGATGGGAACCATCATTGGACCAACCGGCAACTTTGCCAGCCTGCCAGATACCGCCAAATGGGCTTTGAGCATCGGTATGCTGATGGGACGACTGGAGATCCTGACTGTGCTGGTATTGCTGTTTCCGGTTTTCTGGCGCGATTAATCGCGCCAGTTATCCTTTCAGTTACCGGCTCTAAACGGGCTGCACGTACAGGTAGATAGCCAGAAAGTGCAGCACCGTTCCTCCCAGCACAAACAGGTGCCAGATAGCGTGGTTAAACGGAATGCTGCGTTTAACGTAGAAAAACACACCGGCGGAATACACCAGCCGCCCAGCCCCAGCAATACCATTCCCCCGACCGGCATTGCCTGCGCCAGTTGATAGACTACCACCAGTGACAGCCAGCCCATCGCAAGATAGGTCGTCAGCGACAGCGCCTTGAAACGGTAGACAAAGGCAATCTTGAGCACAACGCCGAGCAGCGCAATGGCCCAGATAAGCCCCATCACCCAGTGAGCGAGCGGTGTACGCAGAGTTATTAGCAGGAAAGGCGTGTAAGTGCCGGCGATAAGCAGGTAAATCGCGCAATGGTCGAAGGTTTTCAACGCCCGTTTGGCGCGGGCAAACGGAATGGCATGATACAGGGTCGATGCCAGATAAAGCAGGATAATACTGGCACCGTAAATGCTATAGCTGGCAATACTGAGTGCGTCAGCATGCTCGCTTACTGCCTTTATCAGCAGCAGGGTCAGCGCCACAATGCCGAAAATCGCGCCGATACCGTGGCTGACGCTGCTGGCGATCTCTTCACGAACAGAATACTGAGACGGGGAAGTTGCCGTTGTCATGTCACCCTTATCCTTTAATCAATACCTTGCAGGACACTGAAAGGCAGTATGACACATTTAAGCTTACACGTGTAAGCTTAAATTATTGCGACACCGCAGACAGCAAATCTGACACCTGAAGTGAGATGGATTCGGCTGTTGCAGCGGTGTCGAGCATTAAGGTGCGCTTGATATTGCCGCTGCCGGTCAGACGTCCCACCATCGCCCCGATTCCCTCCCCCTGCGGCTTGAACACCAACTGCAATTCACATTGACCGGATTGCCGCATCACGGTGAGGGTTACCTCCCGAAACCTCGACGACAGATCTCCCGCGACCGGCTCCAGAGTCAAAATTTGTGAGAAAGGCAACGGCTGGCGTTCCACCTCTTCATTTTTCACGGAGGTAATACGAAAGTCAGTTTGCTCAAAGGTATCCAGCACAGTATCCAAGGTATCATCCGGCTTCACAGCCAGATCTACTTTGCCACTGGCATCCTTGGCGAGCGGAATATCTAGCCGGGCTTCGAGCCACACCTTGCCGTCACCAAGCGAAAGCGGTGTGGTTTGCGGCAGGATGAAAGCCGTGTGGAACACCCGCTCCTCACCGGCATTAATGGTGAACGCATCCGGCAGTGACCATTGATGCAGGGCACAGGTTTTGCGGCGGCGCTGTTGTTTCCGCCCTTGCTCGCCCTGAGAACGCACCTGCTCCCACCCCATGAAATCGCACTGCAGTGACAGCGAGATGGCATTGACCTGCTGTGCCACTTCCCCACCAGTGACGGTCAGTACCACGTCGATTTCCGACCCCTGCTTTGTGTCACCACTTGGCAATGCAATGCCAACCCCGGCGCTGCCAACGCCCACTTTGGCGAGTGTTTTCTTAAACCATCCCATGTCCGTTATCCATTGTTTTCCCTGTCTACTTTCATGTAGACGGTGTGGCCAACCACTCCGTCACAGCAAAATCTCAAATTCAACTAAGCTTATATAACTGGTAAGTGACGGCAACCTCAGCTGCACGAAAAAACGGAGAATAAGCCAGCCATGTCTAATGATAAGTTTGCGCTAACTGCTGGATATTTAAAGAAAGTTGTACCACTTCTGATGAAATACCACGTCCCGGCGACACCGCCAAACTATGCACTGTGGTACACCTATGTCGCCAATGCAAACAGCGAACTGACCCAGAAGATTGATGAGTCGATCCGCGACACAGGATCCCTCAGTGCCAACACCTGTAAGGCGCTGTATGACGAACACCTGGCCGATGAACGCGTGCGGGAAAGTGATGCATTCAAACAAGGCTTCAGGCGCTGGCCATTGAAATGGGCAACACCATGGCCGACACCATGAAGGACACCGATACTTTCCAAAGCACCCTGGACAAAACCTTTTCACAACTGGCACGTGTCGGGGAAGAGACCCTGTCGATGGATGAAACCATTGCAGTGGTGCGTTCGGCAGTTAAAGGCTCGAAAGAGATCCGCCAGTCCACCAGCTTTTTTAAAAACCAGCTGGCCGAAGCGCAAAAGGAAATCGACCGCCTTAGAGAAACGCTGGAACAAGCCAATGAAGAGGCACTGCACGATGCCCTGACCGGTATATTCAATCGCCGCGCCTTTGATACTGAGATTGACGCCCTGGCAGCCAACCCGCCTCCAAAAGGTTTTTGCCTGCTGCTGTGCGATTTAGACCACTTTAAAAGCTTCAATGACACCTATGGCCACCTGATGGGCGATCAGGTGCTCAAGCTCACTGGTAAGCGGCTTACGGATTACTGCCGCGACGGCATCAAGGCATTCCGCTACGGCGGTGAAGAGTTTGCGCTTCTTGTGCCTAACCGTCAGCTCAACGGTGCCTGCCGGGTAGCAGAGACCATCCGGGCCAGCATCGACAAGCTGGTGCTCAAAGACAAGCGCAGTGGTAAGAAGCTCGACAACATTTCTGTGTCCATCGGTGTGGCGCAATATGAAAAAGGGGAAAGCATCGGAACCCTTATAGGCCGCGCTGACAGCTTGTTATATGAGGCTAAAAACCTCGGGCGAAACCGGGTGATGCCGATTGCCTGACCCCAGTTTCACCACCCCAAACGGGCGTTGTTTCGACGCCCGAATTAATTTTTAACTGCTGCTTTTTTATCCACTTTTTTTCTGTTATGCTCCGCGCGAAAATTCGCAATCGCGAACCAGAGTGCCCCGCAGCAAGGCTCAATGCCATCGGAATCCTGACGCCACTCTGTAAGAGTCCTTTGTCATGGATGCGCAACCGATGAGAACCCCAATGCGCCCTGTAACTGTTCGTCCAGTCCGTGTCACCCGTACCCCTTCACGCATGCGTGCCCACTTTTTTGCGCCTGCGTTCAAAAGCAAAACTAACACTGATCTGAATGGCACCCCGGATTTGTCCTTGGTTCGCCCGACTCGCCCAGTGGTTGACATGCCGGAAGGTGAAGCAGCCTGAACCCACTTTTGTGATATTGGTCTCCATGGCCGAATCTGGTACTGTTACCGGATAAATCACATAAAAAGTAAGGCCAAACAAAAAGGCCTGGTCGGAGTCTTCAAAATGAAATGTCATCGCGTTAACGAACTGATTGAACTGCTGCACCCTGAGTGGCAGAAAGAGCCTGAACTAAACCTGCTGCAAATGATCAGCAAACTGGCACAAGAAGCCGGTTACGAAGGCAAGCTGGAAGATTTAACCGATGATGTGCTCATCTACCACCTCAAGATGCGCAACAGTGACAAAGACACCATGATCCCGGGTCTGGCAAAAGATTGCGAAGATGATTTTAAAACCGCAATCCTGCGCGCACGGGGCCTTATCAAGTAAGGTGGTTTAACCGGATGAAAAGCGAAGCAAAAAGTGCTTCGCTTTTTTGTTTCTGTTACACGTCACCGCCGTGATGGGCGGCCAATATTCCACCACCCGCACAGAAATCATCGCCGTAGCTGGGATATAATCCGTTAACTATAGTTAGATATCGCTAATCTAATGGTGCAGGCTAAGTATTTGTACCTACCCGCTTCGGCGAAATTTGTTTGACCCAAGGAATGCAGGTTTCATGAGCAAGGATAAAATTGACGTCAAAGACGTCACGCCCAAAGAGTTCAACCCCAAAACCCACAAATCCAGTGGTGACCGATTTAACCCCAGCAACCGCATTTACGTGCGTGCCGCCAAAGGCGTCTATCAACAACTGCGCCGTAAAATGGTTGGTTCTTCATGCTACTGTTTGTGCTGACCCCTGGATCCCCTATGGCGACCGCCAGGCGATCCTGATCGATATCGGCAAACAACAATATAACTTCTTTGGCCTGACCTTGTGGCCACAGGATCTCACCCTGCTCGCCACCCTGTTTATGATCCTGGCCTTTGCCCTGTTCTTTGTTACCACCTTTTTGGGTAGGGTCTGGTGTGGATATCTGTGCCCGCAAACGGTGTGGACGTTCATTTTTATCTGGTTTGAAGAAAAGCTGGAAGCTCGGCCAACAAACGCCGCAAGCAAGACTCTATGCCACTGACCGGTGAGCTGCGGTTACGAAAACTTGCCAAACACCTTTGCTGGTTGCCGCCTGGTAACAGGCCTGACCTTTGTCGGTTACTTTATCCCGGTGCGGGAGCTGGTGGTCGGCTTTTTCACTTTCAACACCAGCTTCGTGGTTACATTCTGGGTGCTGTTTTTCAGCGTGATCACCTACGCCAATGCCGGTTGGATGCGCTCTATTGTCTGTATCCACATGTGCCCGTATGCCCGCTTCCAGTCCGCCATGTTTGATAAAGACACCTTTATCGTCGGTTATGACACCAAACGCGGTGAAACCCGTGGCCCACGTGGCCGTAAGAAAGACCCGAAAGAGCTGGGGCTTGGCGACTGTATCGACTGTAACCTGTGTGTGCAGGTCTGCCCGACCGGCATCGATATCCGTGATGGCCTGCAATACGAATGTATCAACTGTGGCGCCTGTGTGGATGCCTGTGATGAAACCATGGATCGCATGGGTTACGCCAAGGGGCTGATCAGCTACACCACAGAGCACAAACTCGAAGGGCATAAGGTCGATATCATGCGGCCGAAACTGATTGGCTACGGCGTGGTGATGGTTGCATGGTGGGGCTGTTCTTTTTACTGCTTTCTTCGGTACAACCCATGGGACTGGATGTTATCCGGGATCGCAGCCAGCTGTTCAAAACCAACAGTGACGGCCTGATTGAAAACACCTATACCCTGAAAATTCTCAACAAAACCCAGCAGCCGGAAACCTACGATCTTTCGGTGAAAGGACTGGATGCCTGCAATGGTACGGCAAACAGAGGGTCACCCTGCAAGCCGGTGAGATTTTCACCCTGCCGGTGAGCCTTGGGATTGACCCTTACGATCTGACAACACCGATGGCTGACATCACCTTTGTGCTGCAGCGCCAGTCCGGCGATGACAAGAAAGAGATCGAAACCGAAAGCCGCTTTATCGGCAAAATGTAAATTATCCCTCCTTATCCGGGCGCTCAATGAGCGCCCGTTTTTATGCAAACTCTGCTACCATCAAACACCTATTCCATCCCTATGCTGAGATCCTATGAGCGACGCCCAATTCAGCTACGAACACCTAACACCCGATGCCCTGCTTGATGCACTGGAGTCTGTGGGTATCCGCCCGGAATCCGGCCTGCTGGCGCTGAACAGCTACGAAAACCGTGTCTATCAGTTCCAGGATGAAGAGCGCCGCCGTCTGGTTACCAAGTTCTACCGTCCACAACGCTGGAGCCGCGAACAAATTCTCGAAGAGCACGCTTTGCCAGAGATTTGCAGGACGCCGAAGTGCCCGTGGCCGTCCCGCTAGAAATTGACGGCAGCACCCTGTTTGAGCACAACGGCTACCAGTTCGCGGTTTTCCCGAGCGTAGGCGGACGTACCTTTGAGGTAGACAACTGGGATCAGCTGGAAATGGTCGGACGCTTCCTGGGACGCATTCACCAGGTGGGTGCCAGCAAACCCTTTATCCACCGCCCCACCATTGGGCTGGATGAATACCTGTTTACACCGAGAGAGGTGCTCGCCAACAGCCCGTTTATTCCGATGCATCTGGAAAATGCCTTTTTTTCCGATCTCGACCGACTTATCGACGTATTAAAAAACCGTTGGGAAGACAGCTTCAGTACTATCCGACTGCACGGCGACTGTCACCCCAGCAATATTTTGTGGCGTGATGGCCCGATGTTTGTGGATCTGGACGATGCCCGCAACGGCCCGGCTATCCAGGATATCTGGATGCTGCTCAACGGTGACCGCGGCGATCAACTGGCACAACTGGATACCCTTGCGGAAGCTTACTCGGAGTTTCGTGACTTTCCGGCCAATCAGTTGCAACTTATTGAGCCATTACGCGGTCTGAGAATGGTGCATTACATGGCATGGCTGGCAAAACGCTGGCAGGATCCGGCTTTTCCACGTGCATTCCCGTGGTTTGCTGAGGCAAAATATTGGGAAACTCAAGTCCTTGCCTTTAAAGAACAACTGGCAGCCCTTGAGGAGCCACCACTGACGCTGGCACCACAATGGTAAGCTGCACAAAACAATTACTCAGGGAGAAAGAACGTTATGTTTAAAAAACTGTTTGCGGTTGCCGCTGTGGCACTGCTGGCCTTTTCTGCACAGGCGGCGCGTTTCAACGCCGGCGAAGATTACCAGGTACTGGATCTGCCAAAGACAGAAAACCCATCTGTGACCGAATTCTTTTCCTTCTACTGCCCTCACTGTTTTAAAAGTGAACCCCTGATGCAGGCACTGAAGAAGAACATCCCGGACAATACCGCATTCAACAAAAACCACGTTTCTTTCATGGGCGGCGGCATGGGTAAATCCCTGAGCAAAGCCTACGCGACAGCCGTAATGCTGGACGTGGAAGATAAAATGGTACCGGTACTGTTTAACCGCATTCACCTGCTGCAACAGCCACCACGCAGCGACGAGGAAATCCGTCAGATTTTCATCGATGAAGGCGTAGATGCAGCGAAATTCGACGGCACCTTCAACAGCTTTGCAGTGAATGGCATGGCAAACCGCTTTGATAAAGCGTTCCAGGATTCAGGCCTGCGCGGCGTACCTGCGGTGATCGTGAACGGCAAATATCACGTCACACCAAAGACCATCAAATCCCAGGAAGATTACTTCGCACTGGTGAACTTCCTGCTGACGCAGTAAGTTGCTACCAGAACGCAAAAAGGGCCAGATGGCCCTTTTTTGTTTTCTCTTTCCGGATTATCACGCGATACGTTTAGCTTCAGCCGGCTCAGATACCACTGCTGGCTCCGGCGCATAAATTGCCCCCAGAGTCCGGTCTTTACGTTCCCAAACCCCATTCAGCCATTGGTTGAACTGGCGCTTGTACACTTTGTCATTGAAATAGTCCCCAGTCACCGAAGCATCCACCGGTAAGGCATCAATACGCACCACGATTTTTTCATCTTGCCGCCAAGCAGATCTTTAAACGGCAACTCACGGTTTTCTGGGTAAGCCAGGGTCACATCAATGATGGCATCAAACTGATCGCCCATCGCGCCCAGGGTGTAGGCAATACCGCCGGTTTTCGGTGGCAACAGATAACGGTAGGGTGAACGGGTCGACGTTTTCTTGTCTGCGGTAAACCGGGTGCCTTCAACAAAATTGACCACTGTGGTCGGGGTATGACGGAACCGCTCGCAGGATTTACGGGTGGTCTCCAGGTCACTGCCGCGCTTTTGTGGGTGCTTTAACAGGTACTGGCGCGAATAGCGTTTCATAAACGGCATATCAACTGCCCAGCAGGCAAGACCGAGGAATGGCACGTACAAAAGCTGCTGTTTCAGGAAGAACTTGGCCATCGGGATACGGTTGCGAAACACCGAGAAAATCACCACGATATCTGTCCAGCTCAGGTGGTTGGCAATCAGCAGGTACCAACCATCTTTGTTGAGCGACTCCCCGCCCTGAATATCCCATTCCACGTTCGATGTCGCGTTCAGCAGCTTAAGATTAAGTGTCGCCCAAGCCCACATAAAACCATTACACAGCCGGGTGATGGCACGTTGAAGCGGCGCAAACGGCAACACCATTTGATCAGGGCAAAGCAGCAGATCAGCACTGACCAAAATGCAGTATTTATGCAAACCAGAAAGGTATTCAGAACAAGTAACAAGGGCTTTCTCTCGCAGTGTTTTCGCGGTTGTTATCAGGCCGTAATCATACGATGCCAAAATAAAAAACACCATTCAGTTACAAGTGGTCGCATCAGTGCAAAGGCTACCGGAGTGATTAGCTGGCCAGTGCTGTTAACTGTTTGAGTAAACGGTCCATAGCGCGGTAGCCCAGCGCTTCAGCGAGGTGTCCGCGCCGGATGTTCTCCTCACCGGCCAAATCAGCAATGGTACGTGCCACTTTGATAATGCGGTGGTAGGCACGGATAGAAAGCCCCAGGCGGTGCAGCGCGGTTTCCAGAAAATCCGCGTCCGCTTTATCCAGCGGGCAATAGGTTTCAATCTCGCGGCTTGATAGCAAACTGTTCACTTTTCCGGCGCGCGCCAACATCACTTCACGCGCCCTTTCTACCCGCGCCTTGATGACCGCTGTCGCTCACCGCGATCGCCCCCTTCGGTCAGGGTGCCGCGGGGCAGCGCCGGAATTTCTATCGAGAGATCAAAGCGGTCAAGAAAAGGACCCGATAAACGGTTGAGGTAGCGGAGCGTCGCCTGTGGATTGGAGCGGGCCAGCTGGCTTCATAGTGACCGGTCGGACTCGGATTCAACGCACCGATAAGCTGGAAACGGGCAGGAAAGCAGGTTTTACCGTTGGCGCGGGAGATCACCACTTCACCGGATTCGAGCGGTTCACGCAATGAGTCCAGAACCTTGCGTTCAAACTCCGGCATTTCATCCAAAAATAGAATCCCGTTGTGGGCAAGGGAGATTTCACCGGGTTTAGGCATAGAGCCGCCCCCAACAAGTGCAGCCATGGAGCTGGAATGGTGCGGGGTGCGGAACGGTCGCTGACGCCAGTTCCCCTCGTGCAGCGGCTTTTCGGTGAGTGACGTAATGGCCGCTGCTTCCAGTGCCTCCTTGTCACTCATCGGTGGCAATAGATCGGCCATGCGTGACGCCAGCATGGTTTTTCCGGTTCCAGGAGGCCCTAAAAATAACAAGTTGTGAGCACCGGCAGCCGCAATTTCCAGCGAGCGTTTCCCCTGCTGCTGACCGATGATGTCCTGCATACAGCGGTTAGATAAATTGACCTCCTGGCCAATATCCTCAGGCTCTTTGAGCATCAGATCGCCTTGACCACACAAGTGGCGGCAGACAGAAACCAGATCCGGCGCAGAAAGGTGCACGTCGCGCCCCACCAGGCAACCTGCCCGCCATTGTCATCCGGCACAACAAGGCTCCGCTCCTCTTCGCGGCAGGCTACCGCGGCAGGCAAGGTGCCTTTCACCGCACGAAGCTGGCCGGAGAGCGCCAACTCACCCACAAATTCGTGGCCGCCAAGGCGAGTCATGGGGATTTGTCCCGAAGCAGCCAGGATGCCAAGGGCAATGGGCAAATCGAAACGTCCACCCTCTTTAGGCAGATCGGCGGGAGCGAGATTTACAGTTATGCGGCGGGCGGGAAATTCAAAACCGGAGTTAACGATGGCGCTGCGCACCCGGTCGCGCGCTTCCTTGACTGTAGTTTCTGCGAGCCTACCAGGGTAAAAGCAGGCAGTCCGTTGCTGATATGCACTTCCACCGTCACTTGCGGCGCTTCGACGCCGACACAGGCACGGCTTTGAATAATAGCGAGATTCATAAGGCAGATTGATTACTTAGTTATTTATCAGAAAGTTAGATGCATAAATTCATAGTATTACTGCATTACGAGGCGGAAATTGGAGAAACTGGCGACTTTTTGCTTGTCATGCGACAGAAGTCTGTGATACCACTAAAGGCGAGCAATATCTGTGCAAACAAACAGCGATACAATAGACAGCACCGACAATTTCGGTGGAAAAAGAGACAAAATGAATCACCTATCTCGCGCCCTAGTCATTATTATTTCAATTATCGTGGTGGTACTACCGCGAGGGGCAGCGACGGTTAGAAAATAACAAACAAACATCGCAACCAGCCCCCGCATCGAAAGGTCCGGGGGCTTTTTCACATAGGAAGTCCGGTTGCAAAACGCACAAGGAAAACGCGGTATGGAACCTACGCAGGATACAGAGCAAAGAGCCTCCGGGTCAGGATGTCACGGGAGGTTAAAATGACAGGTGCACAATTGGTGGTTGAAGCGCTGCGAAAGCAAGGCGTAACAACCATCTTCGGTTACCCGGGCGGAGCCATCATGCCCGTGTACGATGCCCTCTATGATGGCGGTGTCGACCACGTATTGTGTCGCCACGAACAAGGCGCAGCGATGGCCGCTATCGGCTATGCCCGCGCGACCGGCGGTGTCGGTGTTTGCCTGGCCACCTCAGGCCCCGGCGCAACAAACTTAGTGACAGGTCTTGCTGATGCACTGATGGACTCTGTCCCTGTCGTCGCTATCACCGGACAGGTTGCCAGTCCCCTTATCGGTACCGACGCTTTCAGGAAGTGGATGTGCTCGGCCTCTCCCTTGCCTGTACTAAACACAGTTTTCTGGTGACCGATACCACCAAACTCGCTGCTACATTGGCTGAGGCCTTTGTGGTCGCCAAAGAAGGCCGCCCAGGACCTGTGCTGGTGGATATCGCCAAAGATGTGCAACTTGCCCAGATTGATGAGGCACTGGCTATCATCGCCCAGCAGCCTGCTGCGCCGGACGTTTCCCAGACCGCCTTACAGGAAGCCAATGCGCTGATCGCTGAAGCAAAGCAGCCCATGGTTTACGTCGGAGGCGGTATCCAGCTTGGCCATGCCACCGATACCCTGCGCCAGTTTTTAAACCACAGCCAAATCCCGGCCACCAGCACCCTGAAAGGCTTAGGCTCGGTGGATAAGGATTACCCTTATTACCTCGGTATGCTCGGCATGCACGGCACCAAAGCCGCCAACCTTGCGGTGCAACAATCAGATTTATTGATTGCGATCGGCGCGCGCTTTGACGATCGCGTCACCGGTAAGCTGGATACGTTCGCCCCCAATGCCAAAGTGGTACATATCGATATCGATGCGGCTGAGTTCAACAAACTGCGCCGCGCCAATGTCGCGCTGCGTGGTGAACTCAACGCGATATTGCCCCAGCTTGGCGAACCTGCGGATATCCGTGAGTGGCAGCAAAGCGTGCTGGCGATGAAAGCAGATTTTGGCTGGCGCTATGACCACCCCGGTGATGCCATCTTCGCCCCGCTTTTGCTCAAACAACTCTCCGACATGATGCCGGACTCCACCGTGGTCGCGACAGATGTTGGCCAGCACCAGATGTGGGTCGCGCAACATGTTGAGCCCAGACGCCCGGAAAACCTGCTCACGTCCGCCGGTCTCGGCACCATGGGCTTTGGCCTACCCGCTGCCATGGGCGCAAAAATGGCGCGCCCGGACGACCAGGTCGTATTAGTTTCGGGAGACGGTTCATTTATGATGAACATTCAGGAGCTTGGTACCCTGAAACGCCGTAATATACCGGTTAAGATAGTGCTGCTGGATAACCAACGCCTCGGCATGGTTCGCCAATGGCAACAGCTGTTCTTTGCAGAGCGCTACAGTGAGACCAACCTGTCGGATAACCCCGACTTTGTCACCCTGGCCAGTGCGTTCAATATTCCAGGTAAAACCATTACCCGCAAAGACGAAGTTGTGCCGGCGCTCAAAGCGCTGCTTGCCAGCGACACAGCCTATCTGCTGCATGTTGCAATCTCAGAGGAAGAGAACGTATGGCCACTGGTTCCCCCCGGTGCCGCCAACCAGGATATGTTGGAGCGAACATGAGCCAGTCACACACCCTGCTTATTGATGCGGACGACCAGCCGGAGTTGCTGGAACGTTTGCTACGCATTGTCCGTCACCGTGGATTCCGCCTGACGAGTCTCGACATGCACCACACCGACGACAGCAATGCGGTTGAAATTACCCTGCAAGTCAAAAGCGATCGCCCGATCGCCAACCTGCAAAGCCAGCTAGACAAATTATGGGATGTTTCTCGCGTACGCCTGCTCCCGCCAGCACAACAGTAATGCGTTAAAGGATTAATAAAATGGCAAACACAGCAGATTATATTTGGTCAAACGGGGAGCTTATCCCCTGGCAAGACGCCACGGTTCACGTGCTCACCCACGCCATGCACTATGGCACCTCGGTATTTGAAGGGATCCGTTGCTATGACACACCAAACGGCCCGGTGGTATTCCGCCACCGTGAACACATGCAGCGCCTGAAAGACAGCGCCAAAATCTACCGCTTCCCTATCCCATACTCTATTGATGAGCTGATGGAAGCGTGCCGTGAAACCCTGCGTGCCAATGAGCTACGTTCCGCCTACATCCGCCCACTGGGCTTTGTGGGCAATGTAGGCCTCGGCGTTTGCCCGCCGCCGGACACCAAAATGGATTTGATCATCGCCGCCTTCAGCTGGGGAACCTATCTCGGTGAAGACGCACTGGCAAACGGTGTCGATGCCATGGTCTCAAGCTGGAACCGCGCAGCACCCAATACCATTCCAACCGCCGCCAAAGCAGGCGGAAATTACCTTTCAAGCCTTTTGGTGGGCGGTGAAGCCCGTCGCCACGGCTATGCAGAAGGCATTGCCCTTAGCGTCGATGGCTACCTGTCAGAAGGTGCCGGTGAGAACCTGTTTGTGGTGAAAAATGGCGTGATTTCTACACCGCCCGCCACCAGCGCCATCCTGCCCGGCATCACCCGCGACTCCATCATGACCCTGGCCAGAGACATGGGCTATGAAGTGCGCGAAGAAAATATCGCCCGTGAAGCACTCTATCTGGCAGACGAAGTCTTTATGACCGGCACCGCCGCAGAAATCGTACCGGTGCGCAGTGTTGACCAGATCACTGTCGGCGAAGGCAAACGCGGGCCTGTCACTGAACAAGTGCAAACCGCATTCTTTGGCCTGTTCAACGGCCAGACAGAAGACAAATGGGGATGGCTGGATCCGGTCTCGCCAACCGACGAATAAGCCGTTTAGAGGAATAAGGAAATGCCTAAGTACCGTTCAGCCACCACCACCCACGGCCGTAATATGGCCGGTGCCCGCGCCCTTTGGCGTGCCACCGGCGTGAAAGATGAAGATTTTGGCAAACCTATCATCGCCGTGGTGAACTCCTTCACCCAGTTTGTACCAGGCCATGTACACCTGAAAGATCTGGGTCAGCTGGTCGCCAAGGAGATTGAATCTGCCGGTGGTATCGCCAAAGAATTCAACACCATTGCCGTCGATGACGGTATCGCCATGGGGCATGGCGGCATGCTCTACAGCCTGCCTTCGCGCGAACTGATTGCCGACTCTGTCGAATACATGGTCAACGCCCACTGCGCCGATGCCATGGTCTGTATCTCCAACTGTGACAAGATCACCCCGGGGATGCTGATGGCATCAATGCGTCTGAATATCCCGGTGATCTTTGTTTCCGGCGGTCCAATGGAAGCAGGTAAAACTAAACTCTCGGATCAGATCCTGAAGTTGGATCTGGTGGATGCCATGATCCAGGGCGCGGATCCAAACGTGTCAGATGAACAAAGCGAACAGATCGAGCGCTCTGCCTGCCCGACCTGCGGCTCCTGCTCAGGCATGTTTACCGCCAACTCCATGAACTGTCTGACCGAAGCACTGGGTCTTAGCCAGCCGGGTAACGGCTCACTGTTGGCGACTCATGCAGACCGTGAAAAACTGTTCCTGTCTGCTGGCCAGCGTATTGTTGCGCTGACAAAACGTTACTACGAGCAGGACGATGCCTCGGTACTGCCACGCAATATCGCCACCAAAGCCGCGTTTGAAAACGCCATGGCGCTGGATATTGCTATGGGCGGCTCTACCAACACGGTATTGCACCTGCTGGCTGCTGCGCAGGAAGGCGAGGTGAACTTTGACATGTCTGACATCGACCGCATGTCCCGTATCGTTCCTCACCTTTGTAAAGTGGCGCCATCGACCCAGAAATACCACATGGAAGACGTGCACCGTGCTGGTGGCGTGATTGGTATCCTGGGTGAACTTGACCGTGCCGGGTTGCTGAACACCGATGTGCTAAACGTGCTCGGTGAAACCATGGCCGATACCCTGGCCAAATACGACATTGCAGTGACTGACAGCGAAGAAGTGAAAACCTTCTTCCGCGCGGGACCTGCCGGCATCCGTACCACTAAAGCGTTCTCTCAGGATTGCCGTTGGGACACAGTAGATGATGACCGCGCCGAAGGTTGTATCCGCACCCGCGAACACGCCTACAGCCAGGACGGTGGTCTGGCCGTGCTGACCGGCAACATTGCACTGGATGGCTGTATCGTCAAAACCGCCGGTGTGGAAAAAGAAAACCTCACTTTCCGCGGCCCGGCTCATGTATTCGAAAGCCAGGAAGATGCCGTAAATGGCATTCTGGGCGGCAAAGTGAAAGCCGGTGAAGTCGTCGTGATCCGCTATGAAGGCCCGAAAGGCGGCCCAGGCATGCAGGAAATGCTCTACCCAACCACCTACCTCAAATCCATGGGACTTGGGAAGGCGTGTGCGCTGATCACCGACGGACGTTTCTCCGGCGGTACCAGTGGCCTGTCTATCGGGCACGTCTCTCCGGAAGCGGCGAGCGGCGGCACCATTGGCTTGGTGAAGCAGGGTGACATCATCGCTATCGACATTCCAAACCGCTCTATCGTGCTGGAAGTAGACGAGGCAGAACTCGCTGCCCGCCGTGCTGATCAGGATGCCAAAGGCTGGAAGCCGGAGTCGCGTGAGCGTCAGGTTTCTTTTGCCCTGAAAGCTTACGCCAGCATGGCCACCAGCGCGGACAAAGGCGCAGTGCGCGATAAAAGCAAACTGGAGGGGTAAGCATGAGTCAGGCCCAGCAACAAAGTGAAGCTGCACCACTCAGCAACGCGCAGTACCTGCGTGATATCTTGCGTGCCCCTGTTTACGAGGCCGCGATTGTCAGCCCGTTGCAGGACATGCCGAGACTTTCACAGCGTTTAAGCAATACCATTCAGCTAAAACGCGAAGACCGTCAGCCGGTGCATTCCTTTAAATTGCGCGGTGCCTACAACATGATGGCTCAGCTGACCGAAGCACAGAAAAATGCCGGGGTGATCGCCGCCTCGGCAGGCAACCACGCCCAGGGCGTGGCGTTGTCCGGCAGCAAACTGGGCATTCAGGCTACCATCGTCATGCCGCGCACCACGCCGGACATCAAGGTCGCGTCTGTGCGTGGCTTTGGCGGTAATGTGGTGCTTCATGGCAACAACTTTGATGAAGCCAAAGCCAAAGCCGTGGAGCTTGCTGATGAACATGGCTACACCTTTGTCCCGCCGTTTGACCACCCGCTGGTGATCGCCGGTCAAGGCACCATGGGCATGGAAATGCTGCAGCAAAACGGTCATCTGGAATATATTTTCCTGCCTGTCGGTGGCGGTGGTATCGCAGCCGGGGTCGCTGTGCTTATCAAGCAGTTAATGCCGGAAATCAAACTGATTGCCGTAGAAGCAGAAGATTCCGCCTGCCTGAAAGCTGCGCTTGATGCGGGTGAACCGGTGACTCTCGACAATGTCGGCACTTTTGCTGACGGTGTGGCCGTCAAACGCATAGGCGATGAAACCTTCCGTCTGTGCCAGCAGCACCTAGATGACATCATCACCGTTTCCAGTGACGAGATCTGTGCGGCGGTGAAAGATATCTTCGAAGATACCCGCGCCATTTCTGAGCCTGCTGGCGCCTTGTCGCTGGCGGGTCTGAAGAAATACAGCGAGCTACACCAGCTTAAAGACCGGAAGATGGCAGCAGTGCTTTCAGGAGCAAACACCAACTTCCACAGCCTGCGCTATGTGTCAGAGCGTGCTGAACTGGGTGAAAAACGTGAAGGCCTGCTGGCTGTCACTATTCCAGAGCGCACAGGTGCCTTCCTCGAGTTTTGCAAAATCCTCGGTGGCCGGGCGGTTACCGAATTCAACTACCGCCATAGTGACGATAACCTCGCCAGCATTTTTGTTGGTGTGCGTTTGCAAAGCGGGCAGGAAGAGTTGGATGCCATCATCACGGATCTGCGCAAGGGTGGCTATCCTGTGCAGGATTTGTCGGATGACGAAATGGCGAAGGTGCACATCCGCTATATGATTGGCGGGCGCCCCACTAAGGTAATGAAAGAGCGTCTTTACAGCTTTGAGTTTCCGGAATATCCCGGCGCCCTGCTACGTTTTCTCAATACCCTGGGTACCCACTGGAATATCAGCATCTTCAACTACCGCAACCACGGTGCCGATTATGGCCGTGTGCTGTGTGGCTTTGAACTGGATGACAAGGATCTGCTTTCCTTTACCGCACACCTTCGTGAGCTAGGCTACGGCTGGAAAGATGAGACAGATAACCCTTCGTACCGTTTCTTTCTCGCCAATACCCGATAAGCGAAAAACAAAAAGCCCGGCAAACACGCCGGGCTTCCTTTTTCTTTCTACTTTTTTACTGATCGCCTTTAGATGGCGTCATCGAGATCATGTACTGCGCTAACAACAACGCCTGATCCATGACCAGGGTGCGCGCTGACTCGGGGAGTTGATTGAATAACGCCAACAGGGTATTCAGATCGTCTCGGTGCGTGAAGGCAATATCGCTTCGCGTACTTTCACCGAATAAAAACCAGTTCAATGGTCGGCCTGTGACGTCTGCAATTATCGCCAGTGACGACACTTTAGGCTCTGTTTTACCGGATTCGATATCCAGATAGGTTTGACGCGCAACATCCAAATGTTGCGCCATTTCTACCTGAGTAATATCTCGATATTCCCGCGCTTCCCGAATGCGCTGTGCAACATGAGCTTTGACAATATACATCGCTTGCCCCACAACTCGGCGCCCGACTCATTCCCAAACGGGTTTGAGAACTGGAACGCACTTTACTGCTAGATCCTGCATTATGCACAGCGTGGTTGCCTTCACATGTAAAGCGTTGTTGAAGTGTGAGTTCAGGCCATTGTTGCCCAAGCCAAATGACAACGAAATTGTGCAATACCCATTTTGCAAGGCAAGACGTGGCAGCGCTTGCCAAGTAAGTAAGTGCTTAACCTCGTTGTGCTGATTTGGAGTAGTTCACCAAGAACGACGCCATATTTACACTCTGATTCAGGATTGCCGTACGCGCTTCGTGCGGCAGCTTGGAGAAATGCTCCAGCAGGCGGTTTACATCCTGTTTGTACTGCACATCGTGCAATTCAACGTCTGCATCACCATAAACGAACCACACCAACGGACGTTCGGTGATTTCAGCAATTTCGGACAACATGCGCACGCGAGGCTCTGTCTTACCGGTTTCTATATCCAGGTAAGTCTGGCGCGCTACATCAAGAAGTTTTGCCATTTTGACCTGAGTGATCCCTTTCCACTCACGTGCTTCTTTAATACGTTTTGCTACTTGTGATTTCGAGTCGATCATACTTCACTCCCTACGACTTACAGCTCTGGTTATCGTTTTGCTGTTTTTCGGTAATATGCACAATGTAGGCCAACTATTTAGACAGTGAGAATTTCATTATAAAACATAACATTAGATAAACAGGTCACACTCCTGTTTATCTTTCTGGGCGCAGTGTCTTATTAAAGATGCGAAATGATTTGCAAAATGCAAATAACAGTTCTATTTACCAAGTTGCAAATAGCGACAGAATTTATGTGATGTATTGCATATAAGACAAAAGGGAGCGATATCGCTCCCTTCAGGTGGTTGGAAAATTCAATTATTCCACGGTAACGGCTTTAGCCAAGTTTCTTGGCTGATCCACATCGGTGCCCTTTATCAATGCCACATGATAAGACAGCAACTGCATGGGCAAAGTATAGAAAATCGGTGCGGTGACTTCGTCAACATGTGGCATGGCGACAATCGTCATTCCTTCACTGGCTTCAAACCCTGCATCCGTGTCGGCGAAGACATAAAGCTGGCCACCGCGGGCGCGCACTTCTTCAATATTGGATTTCAGTTTTTCCAGCAAATCATTATTCGGTGCTACCACAATCACCGGCATATCTGCATCAATCAGGCTAGCGGGCCGTGCTTGAGTTCACCGGCTGCATAGGCTTCCGCGTGGATGTAAGATATTTCCTTGAGCTTGAGCGAGGCTTCCATTGCTATCGGGTAAAACTCCCCGCGGCCAAGGAACAAGGCATGATGCTTGTCCGCAAAATCTTCCGCCAGCGCTTCAATTTCCCTGTCGAATGCCAGAGCCTGATCCATGACAACCGGCAGGCGGTGCAGTGCCTTCACAATGGATTTTTCTTTGGCTTTATCTACAGTACCTTTTTGCTTGCCTACTGCCGTCACCAGCATCAACAAAGACGCAAGTTGGGTGGTAAAGGCTTTGGTGGATGCCACACCAATTTCAGTACCGGCTCGGGTCATAAAGGCCAGATCAGATTCGCGCACCAGTGACGAGCCCGCGACATTACAAATCGTCATCGCGGCCATAAATCCACGCTCTTTGGCCAGACGTAGCGCTGCCAGTGTGTCGGCCGTTTCACCGGACTGCGACAGGGTGATCAACAGGCTGTTTGGGCGGGTTACAAAGTTGCGGTAACGGAACTCGGAGGCAATTTCCACGTCACAACTCACACCGGCAATGCCTTCAAACCAGTAACGCGCCACCATACCGGCATTGTAGGAAGTGCCACAGGCCACAATCTGGATATGTTCAACCTGCTTGAGAATGTCCGTCGCACCATGGCCGATGCTTTCAACAACGATTGAGTCGGCATCAATGCGCCCTTCCAGCGTGTTGATAAGCGCTGATGGCTGTTCAAAAATTTCTTTTTGCATGTAGTGGCGGTACTGACCTTTATCAGCCGCATCATGTTCCGCCGACGACTCATGCACCTGACGTTCAACCGGCTGGCCATCAATATCGATAATATTCACTGCGCGGCGGGTAATTTCAGCCACATCCCCTTCTTCTAGAAAGAGAAAACGGCGGGTCACGTTCAACAGAGCCAGCTGATCGGAGGCAAGAAAGTTTTCCCCGATCCCCAAACCGATCACCAGCGGACTTCCAGAGCGCGCTGCGATCAATCTTTCTGGATCGCGTCTGTCCATCACCACGGTGCCATAGGCGCCGTGAAGTTGTTTCACCGTGCGCTGGAAGGCTTCCAGCAGCGAACCGCCCTGTGCCAGCTCCCAATCCACCAGGTGGGCAATCACTTCTGTATCTGTCTGGGAAGTAAAAACATAGCCACGGGATTTGAGCAGTTCACGCAGTGGCTCATGGTTTTCAATAATGCCGTTGTGGACAATGGCGATGTTCTCGCCAGACATATGTGGGTGGGCGTTGCTTCGCTCGGCTCGCCGTGGGTAGCCCAACGAGTGTGGGCAATACCGGTTCCCCCCGCCAAAGGCTCTTGTTCTAAAGCTTCTGCCAAAGCCTGAACCTTACCCAGACGGCGCAAACGGCGCAGCTGGTTTTCGCTGTCAGTGACCGCAAGGCCGGCTGAGTCATAACCGCGATACTCCAAGCGGCGCAGACCTTCCAACAGAATTTCCGCCACATCCCTTTGCGCGACTGCGCCCACAATTCCACACATACACTATCCCCGTTAATCTGGGGCGCAGATAACCTCTGTGCCCGTCTTTTCAATGGCAAGTTTGGTGGCAGCGTCGAGTTGCTATCGGTGATCACGGTTGTCACAACATCCCATGGCAGTTCAAGGTTCGGGATTTTACGCCCGATCTTGTCTGATTCGATCATCACCACCACTTCACGGGAAACATCCGCCATTACGCGGCTCAGTCCGACAATCTCATTGAAGGTCGTTGTACCGCGGCTGACATCAATGCCATCAGCACCGATAAACAGCTGGTCAAAGTCATACGCACGCAGCGCCTGCTCAGCAACCTGCCCCTGAAACGCTTCAGAGTGTGGATCCCAGGTCCCCCCGGTCATCAGCAGTGTGGGTTCATTTTCCAGTTCTTTGATTGCCTGAGCGACATTCAGTGAATTGGTCATGACCACCAGACCGCGTTTTTGCTCCAGCAGGGGGATCAGGGCCGCGGTTGTCGAACCGCTGTCCACCACAATTCGATTATGGTCGCGGATCCGGGATGCTGCCATTTTTGCGATTGCTAACTTTTGTTCCGAAACTTTTACCGCGCTTTCCGAAACCATTTCATGAGGAACAGGTACCGCACCACCATAGCGACGCAACAACAACCCATTTTTCTCAAGCTCAGCAAGGTCTTTGCGGATAGTTACCTCTGAGGTTTCGAACAGGTTGGAGAGCATATCAACGCTCACTTCGCCCTTTTCGGTCAGCATGGCAACAATCGCATGGCGACGTTGTTGAGTATTGCGTTTCGACATGTAACCACCAAACTTTCGTTTCGAAAGATAATATAAACTTTAAGCCAAAAGATCAAGGGTAAAATGCGAGACACATCACTCCGACCATGATCTGCCGCACAGAACGAAGATTATACAGGGAGTGAGACACAGGGGAGAGTAATTGCTGGGGATAGAAGGGCACTGGGTAAATCGCAGATAGAAAAAAAGCAGGCTAAAAAGCCTGCTTTAAATCATGGTGCGGAAGGAGAGACTTGAACTCTCACACCTTGCGGCGCCAGAACCTAAATCTGGTGCGTCTACCAATTTCGCCACTTCCGCAAATTGTTTTACCTAATCCTTCAAAAAGAAGGTTTAAGTGATGTTTGGTGCGAAGGGAGAGACTTGAACTCTCACGTCCGTAAGGACACTAACACCTGAAGCTAGCGCGTCTACCAATTCCGCCACCATCGCAATTTTTTGCCCGATTTGGGTTATCCCCACAGACACTGGTAGTGTGTCTTATCAAGCGGAAAGTCAGAGACTTCGAATAAGTGGTGGCTACGACGGGATTCGAACCTGTGACCCCATCATTATGAGTGATGTGCTCTAACCAACTGAGCTACGTAGCCAACCTGAAATATGGCTGGGGTACCTGGATTCGAACCAGGGAATGGCGGCATCAAAAGCCGCTGCCTTACCGCTTGGCGATACCCCAACAGCAACCACGCTATATAAGCATGATCTTTAAATCATGGTGCGGAAGGAGAGACTTGAACTCTCACACCTTGCGGCGCCAGAACCTAAATCTGGTGCGTCTACCAATTTCGCCACTTCCGCATACAAATTGTTATCTCAACCTTTAAAAGGAGGAGATGGCGCGACCGGGAGGATTCGAACCTCCGACCGCCTGGTTCGTAGCCAGGTACTCTATCCAGCTGAGCTACGGTCGCGTTCTGGCTGGGGTACCTGGATTCGAACCAGGGAATGGCGGCATCAAAAGCCGCTGCCTTACCGCTTGGCGATACCCCAACAGAGGCGCGTATAATATTGCGGATTCGAAAAGCCGTCAACCCCCCAAAATTCGTTTGCTGAGGATTTAACCAGACAAAACGAAAAAACACCGCATTTGCGGTGTTTTTAATCGAATCAGGGGAATTATTTCTGTTTCTGCGGGCGTTGCCAGCCATCAATGGTACGTGCACGGGTACGCGTGATCACCAATTGGTCTTCATCCACATTGCTGGTCAGGGTAGTTCCCGCACCCACTGTTGCACCTTTCTTGATGGTTACCGGTGCCACCAGCTGGCTGTCTGAGCCAACGAACACATCATCTTCAATAACGGTTTTGTGTTTGTTAGCGCCATCATAATTACAGGTAATCGTGCCTGCACCGATATTTACGCGCTCTCCAATCTCTGCATCGCCCAGATAGGTGAGGTGGTTGGCTTTCGAGCCTTTACCGATACGTGCGTTTTTCACTTCAACAAAGTTGCCAACATGGGCGTCTTCCACCAGCTCGGCACCAGGCGCAGGCGGGCGAATGGCCCCACGGTACAATCTTCACCGACAGAGGCACCTTCAATCACGCTGTAAGGACGCACAATCGTGTTGTCGTCAATTTCGCAGTCCTTCAGCACACAGCCCGCGCCGATAAAGACGTTATCACCCAAGGTCACAGAGCCTTCAATGATGACGTTCACATCGATTTCGACATCCGTACCACATTGCAGGTCACCACGCAGGTCAAAGCGGGCAGGGTCTCGCAACATCACACCGCTTTCCAGCAACTTCTCAGCCTGCGCCGCCTGGTAAGCACGTTCCAGTCGCGCCAGTTGAATGCGGTTGTTGACACCTTCCACTTCAATCGCACTTTCAGGATGTACCGCTTCGACTGCTCGGCCTTCATCGTGTGCAATGGCAATGACATCTGTCAGGTAGTACTCACCCTGGGCATTGTCGCTTTTTACTTCATTTAACCAGCGGCGCAAGTCACGCCCGGTTGCAACCATCACACCGGTGTTGATTTCCTTGATAAGCTTTTGCTCTTGGGTCGCGTCTTTATCTTCAACAATTGCTACAACAGGGCCATTGCGGCGGATAATACGGCCATAGCCGGCAGGATTGTCCAACACCACGGTCAGCAAGGCAATGCCGCCATCAGGCTGTGCATCCAGCAGGTTTTCAATGGTTTGTTCTGAGATCAGGGGAACGTCACCGTAAAGCACCAGTACCTGCTCATCATCCGCAAACTCAGGTGCCGCCTGGTTAACAGCATGACCGGTACCCAGCTGTTCTGCCTGCAATACCCAGTTAACTGGCTCTTCTGCCAGCGCTGCTTTCATGGCATCACCGCCATGGCCATACACCAGATGCAGGTTCTTCGCGCCCAGAGAGGTACAGGTGTCAATCACGTGCTTGACCATCGGCTTACCAGCAAGGTATGGAGTACTTTTGGCAGGTTGGAGTACATACGGGTTCCTTTACCCGCAGCCAGAATAACGGCACTGAAGTTCATGGTTGAATTGTCCTTCCTATGGTGAAGCTACTTCAAAAAATTTGGGGCATATTGTAACTGTGAAAGAGGTCAAACGGGATTTATATCAGTAAAAATAATCAATTTTTCCGTCATGTTGTAGCAATTTTCAGGCGCAATCTCACAGTTAGAAAACAAAGAAAAAGGCGACCTGTAGGGTCGCCTTTTTTATCTTTGTGCATCATCGGGCGCTTAGCGTGCCTTTTTGGTCAGCTCAATAACACGGAGCTGGGCAATCGCTTTCGCCAGATCACTGGCCGCCTGAGCGAAGTCCATATCGCCGTGCTTATTGAGGATTCGATCCTCAGCGCGGCGCTTCGCTTCTTCTGCCTTCGCTTGATCCAGGTCGATACCACGAATCGCGGTATCCGCCAGCACAGTCACTGTGCTGGGTTGCACTTCCAGCGTACCACCAGAGAGGTAGATGACCTCTTCATGGCCGTGTTGCTTGGTAATGCGGATCATGCCCGGCGTGATGGCGGTCAGCAGCGGGGTGTGGCCAGGGAAAATCCCCAGTTCACCTTCGCTACCAGTTACCTGGATAGATTCAGCACGACCGGAAAACAGTTGTCTCTCTGCACTTACTACATCCAGGTGGAAGGTTATCGCTGCCATTTCGCCTCCTACCGGCAATTACAGTTTCTTCGCTTTTTCCAGTACTTCTTCGATACCGCCACAGTACAGGAATGCCTGCTCTGGGATATCGTCGAACTCACCACCCAACAGACCTTTAAAGCCCGCGATGGTTTCTTTCAGCGAAACGTAAACGCCTGGTTGGCCAGTGAAGACTTCTGCTACGTGGTAAGGTTGCGTCAGGAAACGCTCAATCTTACGTGCACGGGCAACAGTCAGCTTGTCAGACTCTGACAGCTCATCCATACCCAGGATAGCGATGATGTCTTTCAGCTCTTTGTAACGCTGCAGTACAGACTGTACGCCACGCGCAACATCATAGTGCTCTTGACCAATAACCAATGGGTCCAGCTGACGAGAGGTGGAATCCAGTGGGTCGATCGCAGGGTACAAACCCAGCGCCGCGATGTTACGGGACAGAACAACGGTTGCATCCAAGTGCGCAAACGTGGTCGCTGGAGACGGGTCAGTCAAGTCATCCGCAGGTACGTATACCGCCTGAACCGACGTGATCGAACCAGACTTGGTTGACGTGATACGCTCCTGAAGCACACCCATCTCTTCCGCCAGCGTTGGCTGGTAACCTACCGCAGAAGGCATACGACCCAGCAGTGCTGATACTTCAGTACCTGCAAGGTGTAACGATAGATGTTATCGATAAACAGCAGTACGTCACGGCCTTCGTCACGGAATTTCTCCGCCATGGTCAGACCGGTCAGCGCTACGCGCAGACGGTTACCCGGTGGCTCGTTCATCTGACCATAAACCATTGCTACTTTTGATTCAGCTGGATTCTCAACGTTTACAACGCCCGCTTCCTGCATCTCAAAGTAGAAGTCGTTACCTTCACGGGTACGTTCACCAACACCCGCAAATACTGACAGACCAGAGTGCTGCAGTGCGATGTTGTTGATAAGCTCCATCATGTTTACGGTCTTACCTACACCCGCACCACCGAACAGACCGATTTTACCACCCTTCGCAAATGGGCAAACCAGGTCGATAACTTTTACGCCGGTTTCCAGCAGTTCAGTCGCGTTCGATTGGTCTTCGTAGCTTGGCGCTTCACGGTGGATGGAGTAACGCTCTTTCTCACCAATGTCGCCACGCTCGTCGATTGCATCACCCAGAACGTTCATGATACGTCCCAGAGTCTCTGTACCTACCGGCACTTCAATCGGCTTACCTGTGTTCTCTACTTCCAGTCCACGACGCAGACCATCTGACGAACCCATTGCGATGGTACGGACGATACCACCACCCAGCTGCTGCTGAACTTCCAGCACCAGACGCTCGCCTTCACGTTTCACGTTCAGGGCATCATATACCTGAGGTACAGATTCCTGCGGAAACTCCACGTCGACTACCGCACCGATGATCTGAACGATCTTACCTGTAGCCATCGTTAATCCTCTAAAATGTTTCGTTGGCCCTTGCCTTACACCGCCGCTGCACCGGAGACAATCTCCGACAGCTCTTGGGTAATTGCAGCCTGACGGGCTTTGTTATACACCAGTTGCAGTTCATCAATCAGATTCCCTGCATTGTCTGTTGCAGCCTTCATCGCAACCATTCGCGCTGCTTGTTCACACGCGAGGTTTTCCACAACCCCCTGGTAAACCTGAGATTCAACATAGCGAACCAGCAGGGTATCCAGCAGAGGCTTAGGCTCGGGCTCATAGATATAGTCCCAAGAGTGGTTGCGCTGCATTTCTTCGTCTTCCGACTTAGGCAAAGGCAGCAATTGATCGATCACTGGTTCCTGAGTCATGGTGTTCACAAATTTGTTAAACACCAGATACAGGCGATCCAGTTGGCCTTCATCATATTTCTTCAGCATCACACCGACCGTACCGATCAGTCTTCCAGCGAAGGGCTGTCGCCCAGGCCAGAAACTTGTGCTGATACTTTACCGCCGTAGCTGTTAAAGAATGCGGTCGCTTTAGAACCGATCAGGGCAGTTTCAACTTCCACCCCTTTCTGGCTCCATGACTGCATGTCGTTGATGGCACGTTTGAACAGGTTGATGTTCAGGCCACCACACAGACCACGGTCTGAAGATACGATGATGTAACCGACGCGCTTGGCTTCACGCTCTTCCAGGTATGGATGGCGATATTCAAGTTTACCAAGTGCGACATGACCGATCACTTTGCGCATAGTAGTCGCGTATGGACGGGAGCTCTCCATTGCGTCTTGCGAACGACGCATTTTTGAAGCAGCGACCATTTCCATCGCTTTGGTGATCTTCTGTGTACTTTTTACACTTCCGATCTTGTTACGAATTTCTTTTGCGCCGGCCATCGTTACTCTCCGTTATCAGAAGGCCGCATAGCGGCCTTCTACGCATTACCAGGTTTGCGTTGCCTTGAAGTCTTCAACCAGCTTAACCAGTTGCGCTTCAATATCGCCGTTGTAGTCGCCTGTCGCATCGACATTTGCAACCAGCTCAGCAAACTGACCTTTAGCATATGCAAGCAGAGCAGCTTCGAAGTCACCCAGTTTGGTGATTTCTACGTCTCTCAGATAGCCTTTTTCAGCTGCAAAAATCATCAATCCCTGCTCAAACACAGACATTGGTGCATATTGCTTCTGCTTCATCAGCTCGGTCACTTTCTGACCGTGATCCAGCTGCTTCTTGGTTGCGTCGTCAAGATCAGAAGAGAACTGAGCAAATGCTGCCAGTTCACGGTACTGCGCCAGCGCGGTACGGATACCACCGGACAGTTTCTTGATGATCTTGGTCTGCGCAGAACCACCTACACGTGATACCGAAATACCTGGGTCAACCGCTGGACGGATACCTGCGTTAAACAGCTCCGTTTGCAGGAAGATCTGACCATCGGTGATCGAGATAACGTTGGTTGGTACGAATGCCGATACGTCACCCGCTTGGGTTTCGATGATAGGCAGAGCAGTCAGAGAACCGGTTTTACCTTTCACTTCACCGTTGGTGAATTTCTCAACGTAGTCAGCGTTTACACGCGCAGCACGTTCCAGAAGGCGAGAGTGGAGGTAGAAAACGTCACCTGGGAATGCTTCACGGCCTGGTGGACGACGCAGCAGCAGAGAAATCTGACGGTAAGCAACAGCTTGCTTAGACAGATCATCGTATACGATCAGTGCATCTTCACCGCGGTCGCGGAAGTATTCACCCATCGCACAACCTGCGTAAGGCGCCAGGTATTGCAGTGCTGCTGCTTCAGAAGCAGATGCCACAACAACGATGGTGTTTTTCAGCGCGTCGTGCTCTTCCAGTTTGCGCACCACGTTTGCGATGGTTGACGCTTTCTGGCCGATAGCAACATAGATAGAGTAGATACCAGAGTTCTTCTGGTTGATGATCGCATCGATTGCCAGAGCCGTTTTACCAGTCTGACGGTCACCGATGATCAGCTCACGCTGGCCACGGCCGATTGGGATCATGGCGTCAACCGCCTTGTAACCGGTTTGTACTGGCTGGTCTACTGACTGACGTGCGATTACGCCAGGTGCAATCACTTCTACAGGAGAAGTCAGTGCCGCATTGATAGGACCTTTACCGTCGATTGGCTCACCCAGGGTGTTTACCACGCGACCCAGCAATTCAGGACCCACTGGAACTTCCAGAATACGGCCTGTACCGGTAACTTTCATGCCTTCCTGAAGGTCAGCATAAGGACCCATAACAACCGCACCTACAGAATCACGCTCAAGGTTAAGCGCCAGTGCGTAACGGTTGCCAGGTAGTTCAATCATTTCCCCTTGCATAGCATCTGCAAGGCCATGGATGCGAATGATACCGTCGCTGACTGACACGATGGTACCTTCGTTGCGCGCTTCACTAACAACGTTGAATTTTTCAATACGCTGTTTGATCAGGTCGCTAATTTCCGTGGAATTAAGTTGCATGCTCCAATTCCCCAAATCAAGACTGCAATGCATCGCTCAGGCGGCGTACTCGGCCGCGCACTGAGTTATCGATGACCAAGTCTCCAGCTCGAATCACAACCCCGGCAACCAGGGTCTCGTCTACACTACAGTTCAGCTTCACTTTGCGCTCAAGGCGGGCTTCAAGCTTGTCAGCAATAGCGTCCAATTGCGCTTGTTCCAGCGCGATAGCAGACACGACCTCAACGTCGACCTGCTTTTCATATTCATGGCGAAGCGCCATGAATTGGGCACATACTTCTGGCAACGCTTTTAAACGTCCGTTTTCAGCCATCACCTTTATCAGGTTCTGGCCAAATTCATTGAGCTGCTCACCGCACACTGAGATAAAAATCTCAGTCAACTTTTCAGCTGAATGCATACCACCAAGAAAATCTGCGATGGTTTCATTGCGGGCAACTTCTGCTGCGAAAGTCAGCATTTCAGACCATTGGTCTAGTTCGCCTTTTTCCACAGCCAAGTCGAAGGCTGCTTTAGCGTAGGGGCGTGCGATGGTAGTCAGTTCAGACATAGCTGCCCCTCCTTCTTAAAGTTCTGCAGTGATTTTATCGAGAATATCTTTATGAGCGTTCGCATCGATGGAACGCTCAAGGATTTTCTCAGCACCGATTACGGCCAGAGTGGCAACTTGTTTGCGCAGCTCATCACGGGCACGGTTGCGTTCAGCTTCCAGTTCAGCCTGTCCTTGGTGAAGGATATTGTCGCGCTCAGCGTTAGCTTCTTCGCGGGCTTGATCCAGAATTTGCGCTTTACGCTTATTCGCCTGTTCAATGATCTCAGTTGCAGCGCGTTTTGCTTCTTTCAGTTGATCAGAAGCATTAGCCTGGGCCAAATTCAGGTCTTTCGCGGCACGTTCGGCGGCCGCAAGACCGTCAGCAATTTTCTTCTGACGCTCTTCAATCGCCTGCATGATAGGTGGCCATACATATTTCATGCAGAACACCACAAACATGAAGAATGCGATCGCCTGGCCAAATAGAGTTGCGTTGATATTCACAACAGCGCCTCCCAGTTAGTTAGCTACAGGTACGATACAGGCGACTTAACCCAGCTGACCGACGAATGGGTTTGCAAAGGTGAACAGCAGCGCGATTACGATACCGATCATTGGAACCGCATCCAGCAGACCTGCGATGATGAACATTTTAACTTGCAGCATTGGCGCCATTTCTGGTTGACGAGCAGCACCTTCAAGGAATTTACCGCCTAGCAGTGCGAAGCCGATCGCTGTACCCAGGGAAGCAAGACCTACAATGATGCCAACGGCAATTGCAGAAAAGCTCAATAAAGTTTCCATCACTATCTCCAGTTTCTTGTTGTCGGCTTATGTGCCGGAAGGTCTAACAAAGTTGCTTACTAAAAATCTATTAATGTGAGTCTTCGTGAGCCTGAGACAGGTACACGATGGTCAGCATCATAAATACGAACGCTTGGATGGTAATAACCAGAATGTGGAAGATTGCCCACGGTAATGAACCCAACCATTGCGCCCACCACGCAGTAGTGCCGCAATCAGGATAAATACCACCTCACCGGCAAACATGTTACCGAACAGACGCATACCAAGTGAAATAGGTTTCGCCAGCAGCGATACTACTTCAAGCAGCAGGTTGAACGGGATCATGACAGGGTGATTGAACGGGTGAAGTGCCAGCTCTTTAGCAAAACCGCCCAGACCTTTCACCTTGATGCTGTAGTAAATCATCAAGAAGAAAACGCCAAGCGCCATTGCCAGGGTGATATTTACGTCTGCTGTCGGTACCACTTTCAGGTAAGGAATACCAAGCAGTTCGGCTGGATAAGGAAGAAAATCGATGGGGATTAAGTCCATCGTATTCATCAAGAAAATCCAGACGAATATAGTTAGAGCAAGAGGCGCGATCAGCGGATTCTTTCCATGAAAGGTCTCGCGGACGTTTTCGTCTACGAATTCAACCAACATTTCCACAAAACACTGAAGCTTGCCTGGAACTCCGGTAGTCGCTTTCTTCGCCACAGAGCGGAACAGCCACAAAAAGCCGAATCCAATCAGGACAGAGAAAAACAGACTATCTATGTTCACCGACCAGAAGCTACCTTCACTTACCAATCCCAACTTCTCGGTAGAGAGGTTGGTTAAGTGGTGCGTGATGTAACTGGACGATGTAAGCGCTTCACCTGGCGCAGCATAACTCATCCTATTTGTTGTTGTTAATGAATAAAACTGGTGCAAGGATGTTGATCCCGAGAACCAGCAAATAGGTCAGTTTGAGGGGAACAAGTTCCACCTCGGCATACAGGTAAACAACGGAAAACAGCGCGACGGTCAGCAAGATTTTGAGTACCTCACCGCTGTAGAAAGATGCTACAACGAGCTTGGCAGCTCTCGCTCCGCTAAAGAGGAATGCACACAATGCGAATGCTGCATTGGCAATGACAAAAATGCCACCGCCAATGAGTGCGGATATTCCCCAGTCGACATTGATGGTGGTCACCATCAAGATTGCCGTTGCTAACACGACGCACGCTTGTAACAGCAGCAACCTTTTCGCAAGCTTGCGACCTGGTCGCGCGAGCGTCGATACCATGTATTCGTTCCTCGATTCCTTTCCTCTTCGCACCTGATGTCGTGCTGGGAAAACTGCGAAAATTATACGGGTAGCCCTTTTTAATGCAATCTCATCACATCAAAAAGGGCGGCTAAATTTTACAACAGGGTAACCTGATCACAGTAAGCAAAAATATGTAACAAAATCCCAACGCGTTACGTCACATTTCTTCGCCTAACATTGCAAGAATTTGCATAAGTTTTTCGTGTTGATCAAAGTTGATCACAAGCTTGCCGTTTCCTGACTTTCCTTGCGATAACGACACTTTTGTGCCCAGTTTCTCTGCAAGTCGATCCTGAACATTTGCAAGCTCGGGGGAAACCACTACGGGTGGCTTTTCCACTGCCGGTGTCAGCATTTTTTTCACCAGCGCCTCAGTCTGCCTGACGGTAAGCTTTTTGTTCACCGAGACCAAAGCCGCATCAATCTGCGCTTCACCTTCCAGTGCCAGCAGGGCACGGGCATGGCCCATTTCCAACTGACGCCCAGACAGCAGTTTCTTTACGCCGGTCTCAAGACCATTCAAGCGCAGAAGGTTGCTGATGGTGGTGCGGGATTTGCCGAGAGCTTCGGCCAGTTGTTGGTGGGTCAGGGAGAAGTCGTTGATGAGGCGCTCAAGCGCTTCCGCTTCTTCCATCGCATTGAGATCTTCGCGCTGGATGTTTTCAATCAGGGCGATAGCACTGGCTGCGCGGTTATCCAATTCACGCACCAGACAAGGTACGTGGGTCAAACCGGCAAGTTTGGATGCGCGGAAGCGGCGCTCGCCGGCAATGATTTCATACTGCTTATCGGCAATACGACGGACGACAAGCGGTTGGATGACGCCTTGGGCACGGATAGATTCAGCCAGCTCATCCAGGGCTTCTTTCACCATATCCTGACGAGGCTGGTAAGAGCCCGGTTGCAAAACCGATAAAGGAAGCTGCTGTAACTCACTGTTATTCAGTGCTTCTTGTGTATCCGCATTCAAATCTACCCGAGCTTGGGCACGGGCGCTGGTTGCGAGGAGCGCATCAAGCCCCTTACCCAATCCACGTTTGGTGGCGTTCATTCATGTTCCTTAAGACGCATTGGCAACACTGGTGCTTTGTCTGGCCTGTTCTTCACGGCGCAGCATTTCTCCGGCAAGCGCCAGATAAGCTTTCGCTCCGCTGGACAGTTTGTCGTAATACATGGCCGGTTTGCCATGACTTGGTGCTTCCGCCAAACGCACATTACGTGGAATCACAGTGCGGTAGACCTTGTCACCGAAGTGTTTCTTAATCTGTTCAGACACTTCTGTCGCCAGACGGTTGCGGGGATCGTACATGGTTCGTAGCAATCCTTCTACGTGCAAATCTGCGTTCACCACGCTGGCTAACTTGCTGATGGTATCCATCAACGCCGTCAGTCCTTCCAGTGCAAAATATTCACACTGCATCGGCACCAGCACAGAGTTTGCAGCCGTCATGGCATTGATTGTAAGAAGGTTAAGAGAAGGGGGACAATCAATGAAGATGAAATCATAGTTTTCACGAACGTCAATTAACGCATTGCGCAATCTCACTTCGCGGGCGAACACTTCCATCAGTTTTATTTCCGCGGCGGTCACGTCGCCATTGGCCGCGATCAGATGATACCCGCCGGTGGTTTCCGTTACCACCACATCGTTAAACGGGGTTTCTTCCACCAAAAGGTCGTAAGCGGTGGCATGGACATCATATTTGTCCACACCACTTGCCATGGTGGCATTCCCCTGAGGGTCAAGGTCAATTACAAGTACCTTGCGCTGTGTCGCTGCGAGCGACGCCGCCAGGTTAATACAGGTCGTTGTTTTTCCAACGCCGCCTTTTTGGTTTGCAACTGCAATGACTTTTCCCACAAGTAAACCCCGCCGAATAATCTTATCTGGTCAAGATTACTAGATGACGTTGACCTTCCAATCCGGGAACCATCAAAGGTTTGATATCGGTCACAGAACAATCAGCAGGTAATGCGTCAATTTCGGTCTGGTCGACTTGTCCTTTCAACGCCAGGAACTGGCCGCCAGCGTTTGGCAGGTGATGACACCAGGTCACCATGTCTGTCATTGAGGCAAAAGCACGGCTCAATACACCATCAAACCCTTGTTCTGGTTGAAAATCTTCAACACGGCTCTGTACAGGCGTAACGTTGGTGATTTTCAGTTCATGCAAGACCTGACGGATAAAACGGATACGCTTACCCAGACTGTCGAGCAGGGTAAATTGCTTGTCCGGGTTGATGATGGCCAGCGGAATACCTGGCAACCCAGGACCTGTACCTACATCGATGTATGTCTGTCCTTCCAGGTGTTTGCTTACCACGATGCTGTCCATGATGTGCTTGACGATCATTTCCTGCGGATCGCGTACTGACGTGAGGTTGTACGCTTTATTCCATTTGTGGAGCATTTCAACATAGCCAATCAGCTGGGCTTGTTGTTCGGCAGGGATCTCCATCCCTGCCTGTTCAATCAGTTGTGCAAGACGTTGTTTCACGAAGGATCAGGCTCCCTTTTTCAGCATGCCTTGTTTTTTCAAATGCACCAGCAGAATAGAAATGGCTGCTGGCGTGATACCGGAAATGCGCGACGCCTTACCGATAGTTTCAGGGCGGGTGTCCTGAAGCTTCGCCACCACTTCGTTCGACAACCCTTTGATTTGGCGGTAATCCAGCTCAAACGGCAGTACGGTGTTTTCATGGCGGGTCGATTTTTCAATTTCTTCTTTCTGGCGGTTGATGTAACCGGCGTATTTGACCTGGATTTCCACCTGCTCAGAGGCCTGGGTGTCATCATGGGCTGGCGCAAACACTGGATTTGCAACCAGTTGATCGTACGTCACTTCCGGACGGCGCAGCAGATCCTCACCGTTAGCCTCGCGGGACAGCGGCGCTTTAAGGATCGCATTCAGCGCCTCTGCATGTTCAGAGGTTGGGTGGATCCAGGTGCTGCGAAGGCGTTGCGCTTCCTGTTCCATGTTTTCCAGTTTCTGGTTGAAACGGGCCCAACGCACGTCATCCACCAGACCCAGCTGACGGCCAGCTTCGGTCAGGCGCAGGTCGGCATTGTCTTCACGTAGCAGCAGGCGGTATTCCGCACGGGACGTGAACATACGGTACGGTTCTTTGGTACCCATGGTCGACAGATCGTCAATCAACACACCCATGTAAGCCTGATCACGGCGAGGACACCAGCCTTCTTTGTCCTGAGAGAACAACGCAGCGTTGGTACCGGCCAGCAAACCTTGTGCCGCCGCTTCTTCGTAGCCTGTGGTGCCGTTAATCTGACCCGCAAAGAACAGGCCTTTAATAAATTTGGTTTCGAACGTTTGTTTCAAATCACGTGGATCGAAGAAATCATACTCGATCGCATAACCTGGGCGGATCACCCTCGCGTTCTCGAATCCCTTGATCGAATGGATGATCCCCATCTGCACATCAAACGGCAGGCTGGTGGAGATCCCGTTCGGATAGAGTTCGTTGGTCGTCAGGCCTTCCGGCTCAACGAAAATCTGGTGTTTATCCTTGTCAGCAAAACGCATCACCTTGTCTTCGATAGACGGGCAGTAGCGTGGGCCAATCCCTTCAATCACACCGGCATACATCGGACTGCGGTCCAGGTTATTGCGGATCACATCGTGCGTTTTTTCATTGGTGTAGGTGATGTAACACGGTACCTGACGTGGGTGTTCTGACACGTGACCCATGAAGGAAAAGACCGGGCACGGGTTATCACCATGCTGCTCTTCCATCACGCTGAAATCGACGGTACGCGCATCAATGCGCGGTGGGGTGCCGGTTTTCAGGCGATCAACACGGAACGGCAGTTCACGAAGGCGATCAGCCAACGCGATCGACGGTGGATCACCGGCACGGCCACCGGCGTAGTTTTCCAGACCAATGTGGATTTTACCGCCAAGGAAAGTACCAACGGTTAAAACAACCGCACGGGCACGGAATTTCAGGCCCATTTCGGTCACAACACCCGTAACCTGATCCTGCTCAACGATCAGGTCAGTCACTGCTTGCTGGAACAGCATCAGGTTTGGCTGGTTTTCCAGTGCTTCACGTACCGCAGCTTTGTAAAGTGCGCGGTCTGCCTGGGCGCGTGTCGCCCTGACAGCTGGGCCTTTGGATGCATTCAGTGTACGGAATTGAATACCACCCTTGTCGATGGCGCGGGCCATCAGCCACCCAATGCATCGACTTCTTTCACCAGATGTCCTTTTCCGATCCCGCCGATAGCTGGGTTACATGACATTTGCCCCAATGTATCAATGTTGTGTGTCAGCAGCAGGGTCTGTTGACCCATACGTGCAGCGGCCATTGCCGCTTCCGTACCTGCATGACCACCACCAACAACGATGACATCAAAGTTATCCTGGTAAAACATGGTGTGACCTCAATAAGGAATGTGTTGATCGGTTTGATGAGCAAAAGAGGATCATTCTACCGCTTTTCCAAATTGGAGAGAACCAAAAGTGTGATCTTTGATCGAAGTGGGGCTCTTAAATATATATAAAGATCTTTATATAGATCTTTTATTTTGATCTCTTATTAGGATCGACGATCTCTGTGGATAAGTTTTAAATGATCAACATGATCATGCGTTTAAGAGGGATCGATTTCTGTGTGTGAGCTTGGATCAAATGCGGTACAGTCTGGGATCAAAATGGATAGTTATCAACAAGGCGGGAAATCAGGAAAAGTTGTTATTGGGATAACTATAGGTTTAACACCGTTAGATCCATAGTTATCCACAATACGTAGATCACGAAATTGAATAATTATCGAGACGTCATTACAGTAATTTATTCACAAAATGCCTGCTTGTGTTGGGATAACCAGGCTTCCGCAGGCTCTTCAGGCAAGGGGTGTTCTAGAATGTCAATTTCCAGCATGGGCGCGAGTGACTGGGCTCCCAGACCGGTAAGCAAGCTCTCCGCTGCGCGTCCTGCACCACAAAAGGTGTCATAGCTTGAGTCACCAATAGCGATAACCGCAAACTTCAGGTTGCTGAGATCGGGAGCATTTTTCTCCAGTTGCTCCATCAGTGGTGCCAGGTTTTCAGGGTAGTCACCGGCACCGTGGGTTGATGTGATCAGCAATAAGATCCTGGCATCGAGGACGTCGTTGATTTCGCCTTCGTTGATCACATCGACAGGGATGTTTTCCTGGGTCATCAGATCGCTGAGGTGATCGCCGACATATTCAGCGCCGCCGAGGGTGCTCCCGGTGATCAGGGTAATGTTCTGCATGGGCTGTTCTCTAACCTGTAGGGGTAAAAACAGCCAGTATTCAGGCCTGAACCCTGGGCGTCAAGTCAGCTTGGCTGGCAATGCTCACTGCGGTACAAAGCATTGATCCCTTTGGGCGTCAGGGACTGTATTTTGTTTTTCCCGCGTTTCTTGGCGTTAAACATCGCACTCATGGCCGTATCGATAAGCTGGAAGCCTGCCAGGCACCCTTCATTGGATGTCGTGACACCTAAGCTGGCAGTCCGTTTGACGGCTGTGTTGTCCAGCAACACGACACTTCGCCCGATAGCGACCTTGAGATGCTCAGCGATTCTTAATGCGTCATTGGCCTGGGTATCACGCAGCAAGACCACAAAATTGTCTGCGTAAAGCCGCCCCAACGGTGTGGCGGGTGGCAAGTGTTCTTTAAGCAAATCAGCGACATGCATCAGCACCCGGTCTCCGGTGTTTCTTCCGTGCATGTCATTGATTTGTTTGAAATCGTCCAGGTTGATTGCAATCACTGACAGCGGTTGACTGCGTCTTTGAGCCTGAAAGTAAAGTTCATCGGCCTGGTTATAGATACTCTGGCTGTTGGACGTTTCAGTCAGTAAATCGTCATGGATAAGGCGGCGGGATGAATCATCAATTGATTTCAAATCGACAAAGTAAAAATCAGTCAGTGATACCGAGGCGAGGACAAAAAGCAGGATCACGCATAGATAGGCGGTGCGGGCATTGGTGTCCGTCAGGGTCAGGATTGGGTCTGACGAGGGTATGGTCTTGGCCAGAAACAGAAGCACAATGGCGACCAGGGACAAGGTGTATCTGGGCAAGCGTTCATTGGGATCAAACACCAGAACAACAGTAGTGGGAACCACCAGCAACAGCAATTCTGTTTCAAAATTGTCTGACAGGACAAACAGGGGTAACAGCATTTGCTGCAAGAAGAAAACCACGAATATCCAGTACTTTGCTATCCACAGTATCCCCTCGCGTGTCAGCACAAAGGTGATGATATAAAGGAAGGCAAACAGGCCGTTTAGCAGGGCTGCTGTGCTACTGCCAAACGCGAACCAGAATAGAGCCGAGAACAATAGGGTGCCACCGACAGACAGACTGGCGAGGAGGTTAACCATTCGGAGGTGGTGAACCTGCAGTTTGTCGCAGCGTTCGATCCCTAGATTGAGAAGAGGGCTTAAGCTGTTGATCATCACTTCATCTGGATTGGCTGAATATGTGATCAAGTGTAGCAAAGGTGGGATGTTTCGCCGGGGAAAGCGGGGCCTTCGATGGCCCCGCTTACAGGTTATTTTCCGATACAGAAAGAGCTGAAGATCCGACCCAGCAGATCGTCCGAGCTGAATTCACCGGTAATTTCTGACAGGTGCTGTTGGGCAATACGCAGCTCTTCAGCCAGAATTTCACCGGCCATGTAGCCTTCTAGTTGTTCTTTACCAATATCTAGATGGCGCGCTGCAGCATCCAGCGCTTCCAGGTGGCGGCGGCGGGCCATAAAGCCGCCCTCAGTGGCACCAGAGAAGCCCATACAGGCTTTCAGGTGTTCACGCAGGGCATCGACCCCTTCGCCGGTTTTGGCACTCAGGCGAATCAGTGTAGGTTGGCTGGCGTGGCAAATACCCAGTGGTTCACCGGTCATGTCGGCCTTGTTGCGGATAACCGTCATGCCGATATTTTCCGGCAGGCGATCGATAAACTCCGGCCAGATTTCTTCTGGTGAGGTTGCAGTGGTGGTGGTGCCATCCACCATAAACAGAACACGGTCAGCCTGTTTGATTTCATCCCAGGCGCGTTCGATACCAATGCGTTCTACTTCATCAGACGCATCACGAAGACCTGCGGTGTCGATAATATGCAGCGGCATACCATCAATATGAATATGTTCGCGCAGCACGTCTCGGGTGGTGCCGGCTATGTCGGTCACAATCGCACTCTCTTTGCCGGACAGGGCATTTAGGAGGCTCGATTTACCGGCGTTAGGGCGACCTGCAATCACCACTTTCATCCCTTCGCGCATGATAGCGCCCTGGTTAGCGGCTTTGCGCACGTCATCGAGGGAAGTGATGATCTCGTCGAGCTCTCCGGCCACCTTTCCGTCTGACAGAAAGTCGATTTCCTCATCGGGAAAATCAATGGCGGCTTCGACATAGATACGCAGGTGAATCAAGGCTTCCACCAGTGTGTTGACCTTGGTGGAAAACGCGCCTTGCAGGCTTTGCAGCGCACTTTTCGCGGCTTGCTCAGAGCTTGCGTCAATCAGGTCGGCGATCGCTTCTGCCTGCGCCAGGTCCAGTTTGTCGTTCAAGAATGCACGCTCGGAAAACTCTCCCGGACGGCAGTGCGCACGCCGTCGAGTTCAAGGATGCGTTTGATCAGCATGTCCATGATAACCGGGCCGCCGTGGCCTTGCAGTTCAAGGACATCTTCGCCGGTAAAGGAATTCGGGGCTTTGAAATACAGCGCGATACCCTGGTCGATGGCGTTGCCGTCGGTGTCTTTAAACGGCAGGTACTCGGCGCGGCGAACCGGCAGTTCGCGGCCAGTAACGGCCTGAGCAACAGCAAGGGCCTTAGGGCCGGAGACGCGGATAATGCCGACACCACCGCGTCCCGGTGGTGTCGCCTGCGCAACAATAGTGTCTGAATGGGTCATGGAGCGTTACCTGCTGCGTAAATTTTGGGGATTAGTGTATACCAAAATAAGGTTTCACCTGGTGTCATAAAAGCACAAAGGCGGCCCTGGGGCCGCCTTATTACTGTGCGTTGGCATTACTTACGGCTGTGTAGGCCTTTTTTCTCCAGCGCGCGGTAAATCAGCGTCTGCTGGATAAGTGTCACGATGTTAGACACCAGCCAGTACAGAACGAGACCTGCTGGGAACCACAGGAAGAACACGGTGAACATCACAGGCATGAAGTTCATGATCTTCTGCTGCATTGGGTCGGTCACTGTGCTTGGGCTCATCTTCTGGATCATGAACATTGACGCACCCATCAGCAGCGGCAGCACATAGTATGGATCTGGCGCAGACAGGTCGTGAATCCACAGCATGAACGGCGCATGGCGCAGCTCTACGGATTCCATCAATGCCCAGTAAAGTGCAATGAAGATTGGCATTTGAAGGAGCAGAGGAAGACAGCCACCCAGCGGGTTGACTTTCTCTTTCTTATACAGCTCCATCATTTCCTGCTCATGCGCTGGCGGTCGTCGCCGATACGCTCACGCATTTCTTGCAGTTTTGGCTGCAGCAGGCGCATTTTCGCCATCGAGGTGTACTGCGCTTTAGTCAGCGGGTACATCGCGCCACGGACGATGAAGGTCAGGATAATGATTGCTACACCCCAGTTACCCACAAAACCGTGGATAGTCGACAGCAACCAGTGCAGTGGCTTGCAATAAACCACAGCCAGCCGTAATCCACGGTCAGATTCAGGTTTGGTGCCACTTTCGCCATTTGGTCCTGAAGCTTAGGACCTACCCACAGGGTCGAATCCAAGGTCACTTCTTTGCCTGGTTCAACCGTGGTGGTTGGGTAGCGGACACCGATAAAACCAAGGCCATCGCTGGTGCGGGTGTAAAGGTTCACGTCGCCGGTTGCATGAGGGATCCAAGCCGCAACGAAATAGTGTTGCATCATGCCCGCCCAGCCATCTTTGGTGATAGTCAGGTTCAGGTTTCTGTCCTTCATATCATCAAAGCTGTATTTCTCGTATTTTGACTCGTCAGCAGAGTACACACCACCACGGTAGGTAGGCATGGTCAGGCTGCCGCCGTCATCCATCAGATTCTGTTTCAGCTGTGCATACATCTGAACGCTGGCTGGCTTATCGCTCTGGTTGTTGATGGTGTAATCCACATCAACCGCGTAGCTGTCGCGCTTCAGGATGAATGTTTTGGTGTAAGTGATGCCATCTTTCACCACAGTCATTGGAACACGCAGTTCGTTCTGATCTTTGCCCATGACAAAGTCAGTGCCGTCAGTGGTGTATTGAGCACGGCCGCTTACGGTGTCGATACCGTTAGAACCGATCAGGCCACTTTGCGCTTCGAAAACGTGGTTAGGCTGGTTCTTCAGCAGAACGAATTTTGCTTCTGAATCCAGTTCTGCATCGTAATCGTTCAGTTGTGCACGAACGATGTCACCACCATGTGTGTCAACGGTCAAAGTCAGCACATCACTTTGCAGGGTGATCAGTTTGTCGGAAACCTTGTCCTGCGTCAGAGGCGCATTGGCATCGGCGCTGGCGGGTACATCACCACTGTGTTGTGCTTGCTGAGTGACGCCCTGTCCCTGTGGTTGGGGGTTGGTTGCTTCCGTCCAGTTGAGGTACAACATGAAGGATACAAACATTAGGGCAATCAACAGGATATTGCGTTGAGAATCCATTGTTAATTGTCTCGATTATTAGGATGACGCGGGGGTACAGGATCGTACCCACCATTATTTAGAGGATGGCATTTTAATAAACGTTTGCTGGCTAACCAACAACCTTTTATCACACCGTGACGGTTGACCGCTTCTATGGCGTATTGAGAGCATGTCGGCGTAAAGCGACAGCGAGGCCCCAGAAGTGGGCTGATGAAGAGTTGATATGCGCGAAACAGTCCGACGACTATTTTTTCGCGGCGGTCTGGACAAACGTTGCCATAACTTATCGAGCAGCGCACTCAGTTCTTCGTTACTGAGCTCATTGGCACTTTTCTTAGCAATCACAACAAAATCTTTTGCCGGTAGCGAATGCTGGTTCAAACGAAAACTTTCACGTACAAGACGTTTAAAGCGATTTCGATCGACGGCAAGTTTGATTTGTTTTTTAGGCACAGCTTGACCCAAACGAGGACGTTCGAGACTGTTGTTGCGAGCAAGAATGGTTAAGTGGGGTGAGCCAGCGCGATGAGGTTGCTGGAAGACAAAGTTGAAATGTTCGGGAGTTAACAGACGTAACTCCCGAGAGAAAGCTAGCTTTTTCACAAATCGCTAAGGATTATTTTGAAAGCTTGCTACGGCCTTTCGCACGGCGAGCGGCGATAACCTTACGGCCGTTCTTAGTCGCCATGCGCGCACGGAAACCGTGAGTGCGCTTACGCTTTAGAACTGAAGGTTGAAAAGTGCGTTTCATGGTTTCTACCTTATTACTGATCAGTTTTTAGGTTTGTTAACCCGACGTGGGACAAAAGTCCGACGCCTCTCAACAAAGAGGGCGGATTGTAATCACTGACTGAGATATAGTCAATGTTAAAACCACGGATGGTCGCAATCCTGCCTTCTCGGGCGCGCAATTATACGTGCTCGTTCGCCAAGCGCAAGGATCCTTTTGCGATCTTATCCACTTTGGGTTGTGTAATTTCTGTGCCGAAGTATGGATGACCGGGTATAAAGCGTAAATAAGTGTGCAAAAGGAATTTTTCTTTCTGATGATCATCCATCACGTTTTGTGGATGGAAAGAGACAACCCTGTGATCGGATCATCGGAATTTTCGGCCAAATTCGAATAATTCTGTGAGTAAGTGGGGCATTAGGTGTGCTGATCTCGTCACAGCTTGTGCGATCTGTGTGTATAACTTCGATCTTATTCACTGCAAACGGGATCTTCTTGCTGGCGATCCGCCTCGTACAAGTATAAAATTACTTCCCTTTTCGATTATTGAGTGTGGAGTCAGACGTGTCATCTTCGCTTTGGTTGCAGTGCCTTCAACGCCTTCAGGAGGATCTTCCTGCGACAGAATTCAGCATGTGGGTTCGACCGCTTCAGGCGGAGTTGAATGACAACACCCTGACTTTGTTTGCCCCTAACCGTTTTGTACTGGACTGGGTTCGCGATAAATACATCAACAGTATCAATCAATTGCTGAATGATTTCTGCGGCAATGATGTGCCTATGCTGCGCTTTGAAGTGGGCAGCAAACCTGTGGTGGCGACAGCGCCGCCAAGCCAGCCAGTGGCTCCGGCACCTGCCGCGCCAGTAGCCAAGCCCGCTGTTGGACGTACCTGGGAGCCAGCACCATCGCCAGTACAGTCTGACGTCAACCACCGCTCAAACGTCAATCCGAAACACAAGTTTACTAACTTTGTAGAGGGTAAATCGAACCAACTGGCACTGGCAGCAGCCCGTCAGGTGGCCGATAATCCTGGTGCAGCATATAACCCGCTGTTTCTTTACGGCGGTACTGGTTTGGGTAAAACCCACCTTTTGCACGCAGTAGGCAATGCGATTTCTGATCGCAAGGCAGACGCCCGTGTGGTTTACATGCATTCTGAGCGTTTTGTTCAGGACATGGTAAAGGCGCTGCAAAATAACCAGATTGAAGAATTTAAACGTTATTACCGCAGTGTTGATGCACTGCTGATCGATGACATCCAATTCTTTGCCAACAAAGAGCGTTCTCAGGAAGAGTTTTTCCACACCTTTAATGCGCTCTTGGAAGGTAATCAGCAAATCATCCTGACCTCTGACCGCTATCCAAAAGAGATCAGCGGCGTGGAAGATCGCCTGAAATCACGTTTTGGCTGGGGCCTGACGGTGGCTATTGAGCCGCCTGAGCTTGAAACCCGCGTGGCCATTTTGATGAAAAAAGCCGAAGACCATAATATCCGTCTGCCGGATGAAGTGGCCTTTTTCATTGCCAAGCGACTGCGTTCCAATGTTCGAGAGCTTGAAGGGGCGCTGAACCGCGTGATAGCGAATGCTAACTTCACTGGCCGTGCCATCACGATCGATTTCGTCCGTGAAGCGCTGCGCGACCTGCTCGCGCTCCAGGAAAAGCTGGTGACTATCGACAACATTCAAAAGACCGTCGCCGAATACTACAAAATCAAAATGGCGGATTTGTTGTCCAAACGTCGTAGCCGCTCTGTGGCGCGTCCACGTCAGGTGGCGATGGCGCTGTCAAAAGAGCTGACCAACCACAGCTTGCCGGAGATCGGCGATGCATTTGGTGGTCGCGATCATACTACGGTGCTTCACGCCTGCCGAAAAATTGAACAGTTGCGCGAAGAGAGCCACGATATAAAAGAAGATTACTCCAACCTGATCCGGACTTTGTCGTCTTAATATGAAATTTACCGTTACCCGTGACCTATTCTTGAAACCCCTGCAGCAGGTATCTGGTGCATTGGGTGGACGACCGACACTGCCAATCCTTGGCAATATCCTGCTGAAAGTGGAGTTCGGTCAGCTGTCGATGACCTGTACCGACCTGGAAGTGGAATTGATTGCCAACTGCCGCTGGAATGCGATGCGGTTGACGGCGCAGTTACCGTGCCTTCGCGTAAGTTCCTGGATATTTGCCGTGGTCTGCCGGAAAGTGCTCCGATTCATTTCGCGCTGGAAGGGGACAGGGCGGTGATCCGCTCCGGCCGCAGCCGTTTTACGCTGTCGACCCTGCCAGCCGCAGATTTCCCGAACATTGAAGATTGGCAAAGCTCGGTTTCTTTTACTTTGCCACAAGCAAGATTACGACACCTCATTGAAAGCACCGCGTTTTCCATGGCAAACCAGGACGTGCGTTACTTCCTGAACGGTATGTTGCTGGAAACGGACGGCACCACGCTGCGCTCGGTGGCGACTGACGGCCACCGTATGGCTGTGGGTACAACCACCTTGGATGCCGAGATGGCTGGCCAGCAAGTGATTGTGCCGCGTAAAGGGTGATGGAATTGATGCGTCTTCTGGATAATCCGGACGCACCGGTTACCATCCAGATTGGCAGCGCCAATATCCGTGCTGAAGTAAACCAGTTTGTGTTCACCTCCAAGCTGGTTGATGGCCGCTTCCCTGATTACCGCCGCGTCATGCCGCAAACCTCGACCAAAATCATGGAAGCGGGCTGTGACGAATTGCGTCAGGCATTCTCACGTGCCGCGATTCTTTCCAATGAAAAATTCCGTGGTGTGCGCCTGAACCTGAGCTCAGGTCAACTTCGCATTTCTGCCCACAACCCGGAGCAGGAAGAAGCGGAAGAGTTCGTCGACGTGAATTACGACGGTGACGATCTCGAAATCGGTTTCAACGTCAGTTATGTGCTGGACGTACTCAACACCCTCAAGTGTGACCAAGTACGTTTCTCTATGACTGACGGCACCGCAAGTGCGCTGGTAGAAGATTGCAACAAAGATGACGCTGCGTACGTCGTGATGCCAATTCGTCTGTAATATGGCGCTATCGCGACTCGCTATCCACGATCTAAGAAATATTGAAGCCTGTGACCTTAGCCTGTCATCAGGCTTCAATTTTCTTGTGGGTCCCAATGGCAGCGGCAAAACCAGTGTGCTTGAGGCTGTGTACTACCTCGGCCATGGCCGCTCTTTCCGCAGTCCGCTGACGGGCAGGGTGATTCGTCACCAGCAAGACCGCCTGGTGGTGCACGGCCGCGTTCAAAACGGTGAAACACTATTGCCTGTTGGCCTGCAGAAAAACCGCGATGGCAGCACCGACGTTAAAATCGGTGAAGAGAAAGGCCAGAAGCTGGTGCAGCTTGCAGAAGTATTGCCGATGCAGCTCATCACCCTGAAGGGTTTGAGCTGCTTACTGGCGGCCCGAAGTTTCGCCGTGCGTTTATAGACTGGGGGTGTGTTCCACGTGGAACCTCAGTTTTATCCCGCCTGGGCGCGGGTAAAGCGATTGACTAAACAACGCAACGCGCTGATGAAAACCGCCCGCAGCTATCGTGAACTGAGTTATTGGGATGCCGAATTGGCACCGTTGGCACATCAAATCGATCAGTGGCGCAAAGACTATATTGATAAGCTTGCGGAGCGCGCTGCAAAGCTTTGCGAAGCCTTTTTGCCAGAATACGAAATTAAGCTCAGTTACAGCCGTGGTTGGGACAAAGAAACAGATTATGCCGACTTGCTGCGCGACAATTTTGTCCGTGACCAGCAGTTGGGTTATACGGTAAGTGGCCCGCACAAAGCCGATCTCAGGCTTCGCGTGGGTGGCACGCCGGTAGAAGATGTGCTGTCCCGTGGACAGCTGAAATTGATGGTATGTGCACTGCGTTTGGCGCAGGGGCAACAGCTTACCGAAGACAAGCAGAAGCAATGCATCTATTTGATCGATGACTTTGCGTCCGAGCTGGACAGCCGGCGTCGGGCGTTGTTGGCAGAGCAGTTAAAAGCCACAGGCGCACAGGTGTTTGTCAGTGCCATTAGTGCCGATCAGTCGCTGAAATGTGCGACGAAAATAGTAAGATGTTTCATGTGGAAAACGGTAAAATAACCGCAGAATAAATTAAGCGAGAGTAACTCAATGTCCAACAATTACGATTCATCGAGTATCAAGGTACTCAAGGGTCTGGATGCAGTACGAAAGCGTCCGGGGATGTACATCGGTGATACTGACGACGGTACCGGTCTGCACCACATGGTCTTTGAGGTAGTCGATAACTCTATCGATGAGGCTCTCGCAGGTCATTGTAATGATATCGTGGTAACTATCCACGAAGATGGCTCAGTGTCAGTGAAAGATGACGGCCGTGGTATTCCTGTCGATATTCACGAAGAAGAAGGCGTGTCTGCTGCAGAAGTTATCATGACTGTTCTGCATGCGGGCGGTAAGTTTGACGACAACTCGTACAAGGTTTCCGGTGGTCTGCACGGCGTAGGTGTTTCCGTAGTGAACGCCCTGTCTGAAAAGCTTGAGCTGACTATCTGGCGTCACGGTAATATCCACCAGCAAATCTACGTTCATGGTGTACCTCAAGCCCCATTGGCTCCAATTGGAGAAACGGACGAAACCGGTACCCGTATCCGATTCTGGCCAAGCGACCAAACTTTCTCTGACATTACTTTCCATTACGAAATTCTGGCGAAACGCTTCGCGAGTTGTCGTTTCTGAACTCGGGCGTTTCTATTAAGCTGATTGACGAGCGCGAAGAGAACAAGCAAGACCACTTCATGTATGAAGGTGGTATCCGTGCGTTCGTTGAGCACTTGAACCGCAACAAAACCCCAATTCACCCAACCGTGTTTCATTTTGAACACGAGCGCGAAGACGGTGTGTCGGTAGAAGTCTCTATGCAGTGGAATGATGGTTTCCAGGAAAACATCTACTGTTTCACCAACAACATTCCTCAGCGCGATGGTGGTACTCACCTGGCAGGTTTCCGTGCGGCACTGACCCGTACACTGAACTCTTTCATGGACAAAGAAGGCTATTCGAAGAAAGCCAAAGCAGCGACCTCAGGCGATGACGCCCGTGAAGGTTTGACTGCCGTTGTGTCTGTGAAAGTGCCGGATCCAAAATTCTCAAGCCAGACCAAAGACAAACTGGTGTCTTCTGAAGTGAAGTCAGCGGTTGAATCTGCCATGAACGAAAAACTGTCTGAGTTCCTGATTGAGAACCCGCAGGATTCGAAAATCGTTTGTAGCAAAATCATCGATGCCGCCCGTGCCCGTGAAGCGGCGCGTAAAGCACGTGAAATGACCCGCCGTAAAGGCGCGCTGGACTTGGCAGGTCTGCCAGGCAAGCTTGCGGACTGCCAGGAAAAAGATCCTGCGCTGTCTGAACTCTACATAGTGGAGGGTGACTCTGCGGGCGGTTCCGCCAAGCAGGGCCGTAACCGTAAGAACCAAGCGATTCTTCCGCTGAAAGGTAAGATCCTGAACGTAGAGAAAGCACGTTTCGACAAGATGCTTTCTTCTCAGGAAGTAGCAACGCTGATCACTGCATTGGGTTGTGGTATCGGTCGCGACGAATACAACCCGGATAAACTGCGTTACCACAGCATCATCATCATGACCGATGCGGACGTCGACGGCTCGCACATCCGTACGCTGCTGTTGACCTTCTTCTACCGTCAAATGCCTGAGCTGATCGAGCGTGGTTACATCTACATTGCTCAGCCGCCATTGTACAAAGTGAAAAAGGGCAAGCAAGAGCAGTACATTAAAGACGATGAAGCGATGGAGCAGTACCAGGTTGCACTGGCGCTGGAAAATGCGTCACTGTTCGTTAACCAGGATGCACCTGCACTTAACGGTCTGGCACTGGAAGAGTTGGTGAAGCAATACAACGGTGTGATGAAGCTTATCAAGCGTATGAACCGCCGTTACCCATACGCGCTGCTGAACGAATTGTTCTATCAACCACGTCTGTCCGTTGATTCGCTGGCGGATGAAAATCATGTTCGCGGTTGGATCGACACTATCGTTGATACCCTGAACAAGAACTCAACCGGTGAAAGTCAGTACCGCGCGGAACTGAAGTTCGATGAAGAGCATCAGGTTTACCAGCCGGAGCTTATTGTTCGTACCCACGGTGTCGACCACGAATATCTCATTAGCTACGATCTGCTGAACTCAAAAGAGTACGGCCGTATTGCTGATTTGTCAGAAGCGCTGGATGGTCTGCTTGATGACACAGCTTACATCCAACGTAGTGAGCGTAAGCAACCAGTGAAGAGCTTTGCTGATGCACTGGAGTGGCTGATCAAAGAGTCTAACCGTGGTCTTTCCCGTCAGCGCTACAAAGGTCTGGGCGAGATGAACCCTGATCAGCTGTGGGAAACCACCATGGATCCAGAATCACGTCGCATGATGCGTGTAACTATTCAAGATGCAGTAGCAGCCGATGAGCTGTTCACCACCTTGATGGGCGATCACGTAGAACCACGTCGTGCGTTTATCGAAGATAACGCCCTGAAAGTGGCAAACCTGGACGTATAACCTCGCGTTTCTACGTAAAATCTGAGTACCTAACGCCGCTTATGCGGCGTTTTTTTTACGTAGCGTCGCTCGCTGATTTAAAGCGTTGATTTACTAGGAGTTTTTTTGTGAGCTGTTTGATTTTCCGAGCTAGCTCAGGATGAAGTGGACGATTCGGATCGCCGTAGGAAGCCAGGTTATCTTTGGGGTTTGAACTGCAGTAGACCAGCATATGATTCATGTTTGGGATGAGTAGAAGTTGGCTGGAGGGCGACGCGGCGGCATACAGCACTTCTGCATCTAAAGGAGTAGTTTGAATATCTCTAGCCCCCTGAATAATCACCGTCTTTGAGATTCGGCTTTGTATGAGTTCGCTCGGTGAATAACGAAGCAGTGACATCATATAGTGCTGAGTTGACGGTCGGAATAATCCCCATAGGTTGGTATCTACGAGTTGAGTGGTTTTTCCCTGTTTTAGGCGAGCGAAGATATTGCTTTCTTCATCATAAAGCAAAGGCGTGCGTCGCTGAATTTGTTCCAGTACGACATCATCAATACTCCTTCCCGGTGTGGCGAGAAGTACTAGATTTTCGACTTCCATTTTTGTTGCTGCCAGCAGCGCTATCAGTCCTCCTTCACTGTGACCTATCAGCAATGTTCATCTCGTGACATCGATACTTAAAGTATTGGGCTATCCAAATAACATCTTCAACGTAATGATCAATCGTTAATGTTTCTTCATTCAATGTTGGGAAATGGCTCTTTCCTATTCCGCGTTTGTCATAGCGAAAAGTCGCTATGCCTATCTCAGCGAATGACTTACATGCCTTTATGTAAGCGTTGTTTGTCATTCCCAACTGATTGCTATTTCTGTCTGTAGGGCCGCTGCCAGCGATGAATATATAGAGGGTATTAGTGTGGTGAGCAAGGGAAATAAGTGTTCCCCGAATTATGCCTTCAATACGGCTATGGCCAATTCCGATTCTGTAAAAGCTGGGTTTGTGATTCCTTCCTATGCTCATCAAGCAGTCTCAATTTGGCTGTATGTGATTAGTGTTTCACGTGAAACACACAGAAAAAATGGAAGGGGCAGAGTGCTATGAGGGACTTCTCAGAATCGATGACATTGCGTATTCGGTGTTTGTTTCGAGATAGAGTTCGGGTAGAAACCCGTTTCTCCTAGCGTAGAAAGCAAAATATGGTATTCAGCATACCGCCAAATACCATGTTTCACGTGGAACCTTGGTAGAGCTTAGAAATCGGAAGAGCCTAAAACACCTAAGAACCAGAGTAAGCTTTAGTGACCTCGTCAGCGAGGATTTCAATGCCGCGCTCAATCAGTTCGTCAGGCTGAACATAGTTCATGCGTAGACACTCATGGGTATGGTTCCAGTCGAGTTCTGAGCCAATAAAGAAGTACTCGCCCGGCACAACCAATAAGCCGCGTTGTTTGAGACGTTGATAGAGTTCTTTGGTCGGAATTGGCAAGTCTTCAAACCAGAGCCACAAAAAGATGGCACCTTCCGCTTTGTGGATTTTGAAGCGGCTATCGGGAATCGCCTGCTGCAATTTAGCGATAGTGCGTTGTGCCTTTTCCCGATAGAAAGGCTTAATCACATTCTCACTCAACGTGAGTAAGTCGCCGGTTTTAATCATTTCCTGCGCCAACGCTGGACCAACACCGCAAGGCGCAAGACTGACAATCCCATTGATGTTCGAAAGCGCAGTGATGATGTTTTCACTTGCGATAATGATACCGCAACGCACACCAGGCAAGCCGAGCTTCGATAGGCTGGAACAAAGGATAGTGTTGCTGTTCCAGAATGGGGTGACATCTTCAAAGATAATATTGGGGAAGGGCACACCATAAGCATTGTCGATGATAAGTGGAATACCATGCTTTTGCGCTAACGCATCCAGCTTATTCACCTCTTCATCTGTCAGCACATTACCGGTAGGGTTGGTTGGTCTCGACGCACAAATAGCAGCAACTGACTCATCAATTTCCAACGCATCAAAGTCCACATGGTATTTAAACTGGCGGTTGTCGAGGTGCTCGATTGTTGGTTTAAAGCTGGTGAATATATCGGGAGAAAGGCCTGAATCGCATAGCCAATATATTCCGGTGTGAGCGGCAACAGGATTTTCTTAAAACTGCCGTCGTCATACTGACCGCCGAAAAGGTTAAACAGATAGAAGAAGGCACACTGACTGCCATTGGTCAGCATGATATTTTTCTCGCTGATCGGCCAGCCATAGGTATCGCTGAGTAGCTTGGCTAGGGCAGATATAAATGACGATTTACCCTGGGGACCATCGTAGTTAGTAAGCGCAGATACTAGCGAGCCATCTTCAACCATGCGCTGGCTAAGATGGGTAAAGTGCTCAATCATCTCAGGGATAGCGGCTGGATTTCCTCCACCGAGCATTATCGCGTCGGGGTTCTGTAGGCCGTCATTCAAATCATCCATTAATTGGGTGATACCGGAGTGTTGCGAAAATTTCGTACCGAACGTTGAAAACTGCATATCAGCGAGACCTATTCAATCCTTGTCATCTCTCAATTTGTCGACAAACCATAACCGATTGCTTGCACAAAATGAATGCAAATTGAGGTTCTTTTTTGAGCCTTTTAAACGATGCTGTTTTGTATTAATGGGATCGAGCACGGCGATGTTTCACGTGGAACATTCAGCAGAAACTTCTATGTATACGAGAGCCAAGCGCTAAGCGCATTTCGCTGGTGGTAGATAAACAAAAGCCCCGCGAATGCGGGGCTTTAACAACGGAATATCAGTTAGTCTGAACCGTTATTTTTGCAGCAGGGAAATATCTGCTACGTTCATGAACTGGCTACGCAGAGTATTCAGCAGTGCCAGACGGTTTGCTTTCAGCGCTTCGTCTTCTGCCATTACCATTACGTTGTCGAAGAAGGTATCGACAGGTTCACGCAGATCTGCCAGTTGCGTCAGCGCAGCTTGATAGTCACCTGCCGCAAATACTGGTTTCAGCGCTTCTACCATTGCAGTCACTTTGTCTGCCAATGCTTTCTCTGCATCTTCCACCAGCAGTTCGCTGTTGATGGTAGCAGACAGCTCACCGTCGAATTTCGCCAGGATGTTACCTACACGCTTGTTCGCGGCAGCCAGTGACTCTGCAGCGTCCAGAGAGCGGAAATGAGTTACCGCTTTTACGCGTTTGTCGAAATCAGCAGGTTGGGTAGGGCGCAGTGCCAATACCGCCTGAATCGCATCAACACTATGGCCTTCGTCTTGGTACCAAGCGCGGAAGCGGCCAAGCATGAATTCAATCACGTCGGTATCTACGTTTTCGTTAGTCAGGCGATCACCAAACAGAGACTTGGCTTTTGCTACCAGGTCTGTCAGATCCAGATCGTAACCGTATTCAACGATAATACGCAGAACACCCAGAGATGCACGACGCAGTGCGAATGGATCAGAGCCTTTCGGCGCTTGGCCGATACCGAAAATACCAACGATGGTATCCAGTTTGTCTGCCATTGCCAGTGCAGCCGAGACACCGTTACCTGGCAGTTCATCACCGGCGAAACGCGGCATGTATTGCTCGTTCAGGGCAACAGCCACTTCTTCCGCTTCACCATCGTGGCGTGCGTAGTGCATACCATCACGCCTTGGGTTTCAGTGAACTCGAATACCATAGAGGTCATCAGGTCACACTTCGCCAGAAGGCCTGCGCGTTTTGCTTTTTCAACATCAGCGCCAATCTTGTCAGCAATGTAGCCAGCAAGTACAGTGATGCGGTCAGTCTTGTCTTTGATGGTACCCAGCTGCTGCTGGAAAATTGCCGTTTCAAGCTGAGGCAGACGGTCAATAAGAGGACGTTTGCGGTCAGTGTTGAAGAAGAACTCTGCGTCCGCCAGACGTGGACGAACCACTTTCTCGTTACCTTCGATAACATGACGAGGCTCTTTGGATTCGATGTTCGACACAAAGATGAAGTTCGGCAGCAGTTGCTTGTCTTCGCTGTAAACAGGGAAGTACTTCTGGTCACCTTTCATGGTGTAAACCAGCGCTTCTGCTGGCACTTTCAGGAACTCTTCTTCAAAGGTCGCGGTCAGTACGACTGGCCATTCAACCAGAGAGGTCACTTCTTCAACCAGGTCATCTTCAAGATCAGCAATACCGCCAACCAGCTCAGCCGCTTTCTTGGCGTCTGCAATGATGGTGGCTTTACGTGCTTCGTAGTCGGCGATGACTTTACCGCGTTCTTCGAGGATTGCCGGGTATTGGTCTGCGTTATCGATACTGAACTCTGCTTCACCCATAAAACGGTGACCGCGGATAGTGCGCGCTGAATCCACACCCATGATGGTGCCTTCAATCAGCTCGTCACCCAGCAGGATAGTCAGGGTTTTTACCGGACGGATGAACAGGGTGTCTTTGTCACCCCAACGCATTGGCTTGGCGATTGGCAGATTAGCCAGCGCTTTGTCAGCCAGTGCGACCACGATCGCTTTGGTGTCTTGACCTTTCACTTCTTGCTTGAACAGCAGCCATTCGCCTTTGTCCGTTGCAATGCGGTCAGCTTCAGAAACGTCGATGCCACAACCACGTGCCCAGCCTTGCGCGGCTTTGGTTGGGTTACCTTCTGCATCAAATGCTGCAGAAACTGCAGGGCCGCGCTTTTCAACCAGCTTGTCGGCCTGTTGTTCAGCCAGTGCTGCCACTTTCAGTGCCAGGCGGCGAGGGGTCGCGTACCAGGTAATGCCTTCGTGGGTCAGCTCTGCGTCTTTCAGCTCTTGCTCAAAGTTCGCAGCGAACGCTTCTGCCAGTGTACGAAGTTGCGTTGGTGGCAGCTCTTCCGTACCCAGCTCAATCAGAAAATTCTTTGCCATCTTACTTCTCCTCACCCTTTTTACACATTGGGAAGCCAAGCGCTTCACGGGATGCGTAGTACGCTTCTGCCACTGACTTGGTCAGGTTGCGGATGCGCAGGATGTAGCGTTGACGCTCGGTAACAGAGATGGCTTTACGTGCGTCCAGCAGGTTGAATGCATGGCCTGCTTTCAGGATGCGCTCATAGGCTGGCAATGGCAGAGGCTTCTCCAGTTCAAGCAGCTTTTTACACTCTTTCTCGCACTGGTCGAAGTAAGTGAACAGGAAGTCCACGTCTGCGTATTCGAAGTTGTAGGTAGACTGTTCCACTTCGTTTTGGTGGAAGATGTCACCGTAAGTGACTTTGCCGAACGGGCCGTCTGTCCATACCAGATCGTAAACAGAGTCTACGCCCTGGATGTACATCGCCAGACGTTCGATACCGTAAGTGATCTCACCGGTCACCGGCTTACACTCAAGGCCGCCCACTTGCTGGAAGTAAGTAAACTGGGTTACTTCCATGCCGTTCAGCCACACTTCCCAGCCCAGACCCCAGGCACCCAGAGTCGGGTTTTCCCAGTTGTCTTCTACGAAGCGGATATCGTGAACTTCAGGGTCAATGCCCAGTACACGCAGCGAACCCAGATACAGTTCCTGAATGTTGTCTGGAGACGGCTTCAGGATGGTCTGGAACTGATAGTAATGTTGCAGACGGTTAGGGTTTTCACCGTAACGGCCGTCTGTCGGACGACGAGAAGGCTGAACGTAAGCTGCTGCAATTGGCTCTGGGCCAAGTGCACGCAGACAAGTCATCGGGTGAGAGGTGCCAGCACCTACCTCCATGTCGAGCGGTTGTACGATGGTACAACCTTGTTGGGCCCAGTAATCCTGCAGCGCGAGGATCATGCCCTGAAAAGTTTTAACGTCGAATTTTTGCATCGTCAGGTTCGCGCGATTTAATGAAGTGAAAATAACACGCGATTATAACGCGCCGGGCTTGGGATAAGTAGGGGTAATGGCGGTTTTTTGTCCTTTGTGGGTCAAGCGGGAGAGAGGCGTCGAAGAGGTCGTCTGAGAAGGCTTGTTTTTCATCCGGGATAACGGCTAAAATGCGCGCGCTCTTGGGGAGTAGTCTCTCGCGCCAGCGAGGCCATTATCAACATAGTTGCAGCTCATCTGCATGGTAATGGCGACACACGACAGTGGGTTTGACGAGACCAATGACAATCAGCACGAACCGGGCGGGGCGTGGGATTTGTCATGGTTTTCGAATAATAAACCTGCCCAGGAAGACAATAATGAGCGTTTTAGCTATCTCAATGGCCACCGTCGCCCTGGCGGAAATCGGCGATAAAACTCAACTGCTTTCACTGCTGCTTGCCAGCCGTTACCGTAAACCTGTACCCATTATTCTCGCCATTTTGTTTGCGACCTTGCTAAACCATGCACTTGCTGCCTGGCTGGGTGTGGTGGTGGCCGATTACCTGACCGAAGATGTGCTGCACTGGGTGTTGATAGTCAGCTTTGTAGCGATGGCGATTTGGGTGCTGATCCCGGACAAGCTAGATGATAATGAAAGCATCTCAAACCGAGGCCCGTTCGTTGCAAGTTTCATTGCGTTTTTCATCGCAGAGATTGGTGACAAAACCCAGGTCGCTACTACCGTGCTGGGGGCGCAAAATGCTGATGCCCTGACGATGGTGGTGATTGGTACCACGCTTGGTATGTTGCTGGCGAATGTGCCCGTGGTGTTGCTGGGCAAGAAAGCGCCAATGCACTGCCACTGAATATCGTACGGTATGTCACCGCCGGGTTGTTTGCTGTGCTGGCCGTTGCGACATTTTTAATGCGTTAACGTGATACAACAGCGGCTGATTGTGTGAGTTTCACGACAACCTCTTTTGCGTTTCCATGCTAGCGTAAGTTCAGAGTGATGGTGATTGAGGAGCGTGTTATGGAGCGGTTTCTGGCAATCAGCCAAAAAGCCAACTGTGGTTGTTTCACTTTGCACTGGCGCTGAACATTCTGGGGATGGTACTGACAGATATGTGGGTTCCCATGGTGGTTGGTGCAATAGTAACCACTTACTTATCTATCGACGCCATGGTGCGGGTTCGTTACGTGTTACCGCTGAAAAAAGAGTTACGGGAACTCGAGCAGGAGAACGCCACACTCAGGCGCAAAGTCAGGGAAGTGGAGCAGGTCAGCGATTACTGAATCATCCCTTCAAGTACACAGCAAAAAGGCAGCCTGGGCTGCCTTTTTCATTTCTGCCTGTCACAGCCCTTTTTTGATCAGGTAGCGGAACGGGCTGTTTTCAGACTCGTGCGCGACCAAGGTGTGATCCATAAAGCGACAGAAGCTTGGAATGTCACGGGTGGTCGATGGGTCATCTGCTGTCACCAGCAAAGTTTCACCGTCCGCCATGTTACGGATTGTCTTCCTTACCATCATTACCGGTTCCGGACAGCGCAGGCCTTCTGCGTCTAAAAAGTGATCCGGGTTTTCAAAAACTGAGCTCATATGCATCTGTCACATTAAAAACGTCGACCTGATCATACTTATGAAGAACAAATATTCAACAGGGCTTGGAATTGTAAAAATTACGTGTAGTTTAATTAACAAGTTGTTAACGAATGGTTCGGTAACGCCGAACCTGGCGCTACAGCTAGGCTAACTCACTCATCGACTACACTCACACCCAGTTTTCTTGGGCTTCCCCGCTTTAATGCGGGATTTTTTTTATCTGGCGTTTGCCAGCGTTAGAAAACTTAGGCTCTGAACATCGATTGCCATGGGTATAATGGCAACGTTATCACTCTTTGGGCTGAGTATGGAACTTGAAGATATCTACCGCCGGGATTTAAACCTGCTGATTGCACTGCGTGTGCTGCTGGAAGAAGTTAGCGTCAGCAAGGCGGCTGTGCGTTTAAACCTGAGCCAGTCTGCCATGAGCCGGGTTCTTGGCCGTTTGCGTACCTTAACCTGTGACCCTTTGTTTACCCGCCATGGACAGCAGTTGATTCCTACCCAAAGAGCGCTGGAACTCAATGCATCGCTGACAGCACCCCTGGATGCCCTTTGCCATGTGTTGACCCCGGAAGCGTTTGATCCCGCGTCCTGCGAGCAGTCATTCAAAATCGCCACCACCGACTACGCCATGCAGACTATCTTGCCGTTTGCTTTACCGCGTATTTATGAAGAAGCGCCGGGACTCTCGTTGGAGTTTGCGCCGCTGCAACACGACCAGTTGATGCGCCAGCTCACCACCGAAGGGTGTGACATGGCGATATGCCGCCCGACAGGGGCGGTCGATCCCTTACAGTCCGATTGTCTGGGTCTGGTGAGCGTATTCTGCCTGGTTGCGAAAAACCATCCGTTGGCGGACAAGCCGCTGACGTTGGAAGATTACCTTTCCTATCCTCACGCGGTGATAGCCATCAGTGATGGGGTGAAAGCCTGATTGATGAAGCGCTGCGTGGCTATCCGACCCCTAAACTGGCATTGCGTGCGTATCACCTGGAAGCAGCTGTCGCGATGGTAGAGAGCTTACCGCTGATCATTACTGTCCCTGCCGATCTGGCGTATCTGGTGGGTGAGAAGCACGATCTGGTGATCAAGCCGCTGCCGTTTGAATTTAAGCCTTTTGACTATTCACTGATCTGGCATCCGCGCACCGAACACTCGGCAGCGCAGATTTGGCTGAGGAACCTGATCAAAGAGGAATGTGGCAGGCTGATCGCGACCCGAATTAAAGACATGGGATTTGTATAAACCAGTATCCTTAAAAACAGAAAACGGAGCCGATTGGCTCCGTTTTCAATTCCAGGGAAAGCTTACAGCTTGATCACTACGCGGCCGGTGATTTGGCCGTTAGTGATGGCTTCTGCCGCCTCTGGTACCTCTTCCAATGAGATTTCACGACAGCCGTTTTCGTAATAGCTGGCTGGCAGCAGTTCAGCGATGCGCTGCCAAGCTTTCTGACGACGCTCGTAAGGCGCGTAAACAGAATCCACACCCAAAAGCTTCACGCCGCGAAGGATAAATGGCATCACTGTGGTAGGGAGATCAAAGCCACCCGCTAATCCACACGCCGCAACTGCACCGTCGTAATCCATCTGTGCCAGCACTTTTGCCAGCATTTTGCTGCCCACCGTATCTACCGCGCCAGCCCAGAGTTGTTTTTCCAGCGGACGGGCAGGTTCGTCAAATTCGCTACGCTCAACGATACGGGATGCGCCCAGCGCTTTCAGCCATTCGCCGTTTTCGCTGGCGCGACCAGTCACTGCAACCACTTGGTAGCCCAGTTCAGCCAGCAGAGTAACCGCCACCGAACCTACGCCGCCGCTTGCGCCGGTAACCAGGATTTCGCCTTTCTCCGGCGTGATACCAGCGTCCTGCAACGCCTGAACACACAGCATGGCCGTCAAACCGGCAGTACCGATTTTCATTGCCTGATCACCGGAAAGTTTTTCAGGCAACGGCACCAGCCAATCTGCCTTCAGGCGCGCTTTTTCAGCCATGCCACCCCAGTGACCTTCGCCCACGCCCCAGCCGGTCAGTACCACTTTTTGGCCTGCGGTGTAGCGGTCATCTGAAGACTCAACAACCGTGCCGGTCAAATCAATGCCCGGTACCATTGGGAACTGGCGGCAAATCTTACCCTTGCCGGTAATAGCCAGACCATCTTTATAGTTCAGTGACGAATAATCGACGTCGATCAGCACGTCGCCTTCCGGCAGTTGGCTGATGTCGAGCTGTTGAATGCTAGAAGAGGTGATTTTGTCTGCTTGGTCCAGTACCAGTGCCTTGAACATGGAACGTCCTCCGAAAGGGGATAAAAGGTATGAAATACAGTGTAGATCCAATATCGACATGAAAATAATGAAACTAAATCATTTCAGATATGCATAGTACGCATATACGTGTCGCCATTAAAAAAGCCGGGCGATTAACCCGGCTGTTTATTCTTCTGTGTCTAAACGCGTTCAAATACGGTGGCAATTCCCTGACCGAGGCCAATACACATGGTAGCGAGCCCCAGCTCGACATCATTGTGTTCCATCAGATTGATAAGGGTGGTGGAGATGCGCGCGCCCGAGCAGCCCAATGGGTGACCAAGGGCGATCGCGCCGCCGTTAAGGTTTACCTTCTCGTCCACTTTATCCAATAGACCCAGATCTTTGGCGCAAGGCAATGACTGGGCAGCAAAGGCTTCATTAAGTTCAACCATACCGATGTCATCCATGGTCACACCAGCGCGCTTCATTGCTTTAAGCGTTGCCGGTACCGGACCGTAACCCATGATGGAGGGATCGCAACCTGCTACCGCCATTGAACGCACGCGGGCACGGATAGGCAGACCCAGCGCTTTAGCTTTCTCTTCGCTCATCACCAGCATGGCGGAAGCACCGTCAGACAGGGCAGAGGATGTGCCGCCGTTACTGTGCCATTGACGGGATCGAACACAGGACGCAAGTTGGATAGGGTTTCTACCGTGGTTTCCGGACGGATCACTTCATCATTTTCCATCAGGAACAGGCCGCCTTTTTCATCGTGCGCTTCAGTCGGCATAATTTCGTTTTTAAAGCGCCCTTCAACAGTCGCAGCATACGCGCGCTGGTGGGAGCGGGCAGCAAAGGCATCCTGCTGCTCACGGCTGATGCCATGAATGCGTCCCAGCATTTCTGCCGTCAGACCCATCATGCCTGCCGCTTTGGCCACGGACTTTGACATGCCAGGGTGGAAGTCGACACCGTGGGTCATTGGCACATGACCCATATGCTCGACGCCGCCGATAATACAAATGTCTGCATCACCGACTTTGATGGCGCGGGTAGCGTCATGCAGCGCCTGCATGGAAGAGCCACACAGACGGTTGACCGTGGTCGCAGCAACCGAGTGCGGAATGCCCGCCAGCAGCGCGGCGTTACGGCCGATATTGAATCCCTGCTCCAGGGTTTGCTGCACACAGCCCCAGTAAATGTCTTCAATTTCGTTTGGGTCGAGCTGCGGGTTACGCACCAGCAGCGACGCATCAGGTGCGCGGACAGATCTTCTGCGCGGGTATGGCGGTAGGCGCCGCCTTTCGAGCGGCCCATCGGGGTTCGGATGCAATCGACAATCACGACGTTTTTCATTTTATATTCCCTCTCAAATCCTTGTGGTTAGGCAGACTGTCGCTGGGCATCAAAATACCCTTCGCCTTTGGCGGCTTTCTCGCGAAGACCTTGCGGTACTTCATAGGCAGAGCCAAGGTTGGCCAGTTCATCTGCCATCGCGACATAGTTCGCCAGTCCAATGGTATCCAGATAGCGGAACACACCGCCGCGGAATGGAGGGAAGCCAAGGCCGTAAACCAGCGCCATGTCTGCTTCCTGAGGGGTAGCGATGATGCCTTCTTCCAGACAACGCACCACTTCGTTGATCATCGGTACCATCATGCGGTTGATGATCGCTTCGTCGCTGTATTCGGTTGCCGCACCCAGCACAGGAGCCAGCAAGCTCGCTACATCGGCATCCACCTCTTTTTCGGTTTGCCTTTGCGATCGACTGAGTATTTGTAGAAGCCGACACTGTTTTTCTGGCCGTAGCGACTGTTTTCAAACATCACGTCCACGGCGTCGCGGTAGTTTTTCGCCATGCGCTCAGGGAAACCTTCCGCCATCACAGCTTGCGCGTGATGTGCGGTGTCGATACCCACCACATCGAGAAGGTACGCAGGGCCCATTGGCCAGCCGAATTTCTTCTCCATCACTTTGTCGATTTTGGTGAAGTCAGCGCCGTCACGCAGCAGCATGCTGAAGCCGCCAAAATACGGGAACAGCACGCGGTTAACGAAGAATCCCGGGCAGTCGTTGACCACGACCGGGCTCTTGCCCATCTTGGCAGCATAGGCCACCACGCGGGCGACGGTTTCTTCCGAAGTGTCCTTGCCGCGGATAACTTCTACCAGTGGCATGCGGTGAACCGGGTTAAAGAAGTGCATGCCGCAGAAGTTTTGCGGACGCTTGAGTGACTGCGCCAGCAAATCGATAGGAATCGTCGAGGTGTTGGAGGTCAGTACGGCATCGTCAGGCAGCATGCCTTCCACTTCACTCAGCACCGCTGCTTTGATTTTCGGATTTTCTACCACGGCTTCTACGACGACATCGGCGTGTTCAATACCGGCGTAGTGCAGGCTCGGGGTAATGGATGCCAGCACATCCGCCATTTGCATACCGTTGATGCGGCCACGTTCCAGCTGTTTGTTCAACAGCTTGGACGCTTCTTTCATGCCGGTTTCGAGCGACGCCTGGCTGATGTCTTTCATCAGAACCGGTACGCCTTTGCTGGCTGACTGGTACGCAATACCGCCGCCCATGATGCCTGCGCCCAATACTGCGGCGCGCTCCGTGGCTTTGCCTTCTTTCGCGGCTTGCTTGGCTTTGGATTTGAGGTACTGGTCGTTTAGGAAGATCCCAACCAGCGCTGGGTGACCTGGTTTTTCGCCAGCTTCACAAAGTGTTTGTTCTCGACCTGCAGTGCGCCGTTGCGATCCTGGCGTGCTGCTTCTTCAATGGATACCACTGCCGTCATTGGTGCAGGGTAGTGAGGGCCAGCTACCTGTGCCACCATGCCTTTGGCCATGGTGAAGCTCATGGTTGCTTCCATCTTGTTCAGTTGCAGTGGCGCTTTTTTCTGGGCGCGGCGTGATTGCCAGTCCAGCTTGCCTTCAATAGCTGCTTGGCAAGGGCAATAGCGGCATCGCGAAGATCGTCTGGTGCCGTGACCGCATCCACAAGGCCAATCTTCAATGCAGCGTCAGCTTTGCTTTCCTTGCCTGCGGTGATGAGCTCCATCGCAGTATCTGCACCTACAAGGCGCGGCATACGAACGGTACCGCCAAAACCTGGCATGATGCCGAGTTTGGTTTCTGGCAGGCCAATGCGTGCTGTGGTATCAGCAATACGGAAATCGGTAGCGAGGATACACTCGCAACCACCACCCAAGGCGTAACCGGTGACGACCGAAATCGTCGGAAACGGCAAATCTTCGAGCTTGTTAAAGATGTCGTTGGCATGGGTAACCCATTGCGACAGCTCTTCTTCGGGCTTAGCAAACAGCCCCAGAAATTCGGTAATGTCTGCGCCCACCACAAATGCGGATTTGGCAGAAGTCAGCAGCAGGGCTTTAACATCAGATTTCTGTGCCAGCGCATTGAGTGCCTGATTGAGGCTTTCCAGCGTGGCAAGGTCGAATTTATTCACAGAGCCGGGTGCATCGAGATTTAGTTCCGCGAGGCCATCATCCAGATAGCGCACGGACAGGGTGTCACCTTGGTAAATCATGTTCTATCTCCGTATTGCCAGATCTTTGTCTGGTTAGGTTTACCTAGTGGTAGGGGGCGTGGTAAGACCAGCAATAGTTAGTCTGAGCCGCGTCGGGCTAAAATGCAACCAAAATGTTAAACGCTTGTTTGAATTTGGTGTTGCGGTAAAATTATTGGTGTTTAGGGTTTCACTATGACGGTGAAAAAGGGAGTGATTGGCAGGGAAGTGAGCTGTGCTAAAATCCCGCGCCTTTCAATTATTGGTGGTTTGCATGAACAACGCGCCTTATCTGATCCCGCTCTCTCCCGTGGTAACGGAAGAGGAGATCAAAAAGAGCCGCTTTATTACCTATCTTGCGCATACGCCGGGTATCGACAGTGCCAAAGCGTTTGTTGCGGAGATAAAAGCCAAGCATGCAGATGCACGCCATAATTGTTGGGCATTCGTTGCAGGGCGTCCTGATGATTCTATGAGCTGGGGGTTCAGCGATGACGGTGAACCGTCTGGCACGGCGGGGAAACCTATCCTCGCACAGCTGACGGGCAGCGGGGTTGGAGAGATCACGGCAGTGGTGACCCGCTACTACGGCGGTATCCGTCTGGGTACCGGTGGCCTGGTCAAAGCGTATGGCGGCGGTGTGCAACAGGCGCTACTGCAACTGACAACGAAAGAAAAGGCAATTACGGTGCAGTTCACACTAAGCTGTGAATACCTCACATTGCCTTGATTGAATCGATACTGGCTTCCCACAACGCGGTTCAGGTTAATACTGAATTCAGCCATAATGTGGTGATGACAGTGGAAGTGGATGCACGGAGTGCCGAACAGATCGCTGCGGAAATCGTTAATCGTTCCCGTGGTCAGGTCAGCGTGGCCGGGCTAAATAACAACTAAATTCAGGCTCAACCCTGAATATAAGGATGAGCCGTCTCAGGCTATGCAATTTCGCTCAATTATTCGGATTGTGGGGCTACTTCTTGCCCTCTTCAGTATCACCATGCTGGCACCAGCATTGGTGGCATTTATCTATCGTGACGGTGAAGGTTTTCCTTTTGTTCTCACTTTCTTCCTTCTCCTGTCTGGCGGTGCAATGCTGTGGTTTCCAAACCGCAGTTACCGGCACGAGCTTAAAGCGCGCGATGGTTTTTTGATTGTTGTCCTGTTTTGGACGGTAATCGGAAGCGCAGGTTCGGTGCCCTTTATGCTCTCCGAACAGCCCAACATGTCAGTGACTGATGCCTTTTTTGAATCCTTCTCCGGCCTGACAACCACGGGTGCAACCGTCATTGTTGGTTTGGATAACCTGCCCAAAGCGGTGCTCTTCTACCGACAGCTACTGCAATGGTTCGGTGGCATGGGGATCATTGTTTTGGCAGTCGCCATTTTGCCGGTGCTCGGTATCGGTGGTATGCAGCTTTACCGCGCCGAAATTCCTGGACCGGTGAAAGACAGCAAGATGACGCCAAGGATCGCAGAAACCGCTAAGGCGCTTTGGTACATCTACCTGGCTTTAACCATCGCCTGTGCCTCTGCCTATTGGGTGGCGGGCATGTCGATGTTTGATGCAATAAGCCACAGCTTCTCGACAGTCGCTATCGGCGGATTTTCTACCCACGATGCGAGCATTGGCTATTTCAACAGCCCGGCGATTAACTTTATTACCGTCCTGTTCCTCTTTATCTCTGCGTGTAACTTTTCACTGCACTTTGCGGCGTTTGCCAGTGGTAAGCTGCATCCTGGCTTCTACTTCAAAGATCCGGAGTTTCGTTCTTTTATCCTGATTCAGGTGATTTTGCTGGCTATCGTCTTTGGCATGCTGCTGAACCATGATGTCTACGACACCAAGTTTGAAGCCTTTAACCAAGCGATCTTCCAGACCGTTTCTATATCCACTACTGCCGGCTATACCACGACAGGTTTTTCAGAGTGGCCCTTGTTCTTGCCGGTGCTCTTGCTTTTCTCCTCTTTTATAGGGGGATGTGCGGGTTCAACCGGCGGTGGCATGAAGGTTATCCGAATCTTGTTGCTTTCCCTACAAGGCTCACGTGAATTGAAACGTCTTGTTCACCCAAGAGCGGTGTACACCATTAAGGTGGGCAACAAGGCACTGCCGCAACAGGTGTGGATGCGGTTTGGGGCTTCTTCTCGGCATACGCTCTGGTTTTTGTGCTTTGTATGCTGGCGTTGATCGCCACAGGCATTGATGAGCTGACGGCATTCTCGGCCGTTGCAGCGACTCTGAATAACTTAGGCCCGGGTCTCGGGGAGGTTGCTGTTCACTTTGGTGATGTAAACAGCAGCGCGAAATGGGTGTTAATCGTTTCCATGCTGTTTGGGCGTTTGGAAATATTTACTTTGCTGGTTTTGTTCACGCCGACCTTCTGGCGCAGCTGATCGCTTAAAAAGGAATAATGATGAAAAAGCGCTTTTACTTCATTCCAGCCGTGAAGGGCAGACAGTCAAAATCCTCCGTGCTATCGAAAGCGAGCTGGCGGATGAATACCAGTGTTCGCTGGTGGATCTCCATGACATGCCGGCTATTGATTGGAGTAGCTACGATAAGGTGCTGATTGGGGCATCTATCCGCTATGGTCATCTTAATAAGAAGCTGTACCAATTTATTGAAACCAACCTTGCTGAGCTTAATGAACAGAAAGCCGCATTTTTCTGCGTGAACCTTACGGCGAGAAAGCCAGGTAAAGATACGCCAGAGGGGAGTGTCTATGTGAAGAAGTTCCTGACCTTTCTCCTTGGCAGTCTCAGTTGCTCGATGTATTTGCAGGTGCGCTCTATTATCCCCGTTACCGCTTCTTCGACAGGGTTATGATCCAGTTCATTATGAAAATCACTGGCGGTGAAACTGACGCTACGAAGGAAGTGGAATACACCAATTGGGACAGAGTAAAGGCGTTTGCGAGCAAGTTTCGTTCACTTTAATAGTGCTTTGAGCGAAAAGTGAACGAACGCACCGTTTTTAATAGAAAACATCAAAAAAGCCCTTGCCAAGATTTTGAACCTCCCTATAATGCCGCTTCACCGACACGGAGAGCGGCATCCTCTGCGGAAACAGCCACT